>NZ_CP058390.1:0-1536024 GCF_049244245.1 Gardnerella sp. DNF01144 | reverse complement strand
CCATACAATCGCACTACATAAACACGCAAATCTGTAGTGCAGCTAAGCGCGCGAGCGTCTTCGCCGCGCAGAAGCAGTGCTTCTGCTTTGAGCGGCTCAGCGCTCCGAATTGCCTTTTCGCGCTACGCTTTAAGCGAAAAGGCAGGTCGGAGCGCACGGCTATTAGTAGCCGCTCGGCTGATTTGGCACATAAAGTCCACTGGACTTTATGCCTGAGCCAAATCACGCTTTGAAGGAGCTTGAAACGCGTTATGCAATTTCATCAGTGAAAGCGAACAAAAAAGCCGCTGCAAGATGCGTAAAACAACTTGCAACGGCTAATCGAAGCGGATTTGCTTAATTAAGCAATCAAGCAATCACCCAATTAAGCAATCACATGATTACTCAATGTCATCATCGTAATCACTCTGACCACCTTGATCGTCAAGATAATCATCTGGATTAAAATCATCACCGAGCTTCATGTCTCCAAAATCAATGTTGGAGAAGTCAACATCCGCCATGTCGCTTTCACCAAAGTTTGATGGAGTGCTATTTTCAGCAGCCACAGCAAGATTTGGATACATAGCGTCACGAACTTCTGGATCCGCAGACACGTCCGCATTACGGTAGCGCGCCAAACCAGTACCAGCTGGAATGAGCTTACCAATAATCACGTTCTCCTTTAGACCCTTAAGATCATCTTCCTTCTGACTCAAAGCAGCCTCAGTAAGCACGCGTGTAGTCTCCTGGAAGGATGCAGCAGAAAGCCAAGAATCCGTAGCCAAAGAAGCCTTAGTAATACCCATAAGCTCTGGTCGACCAGCAGCAGGCTTACCGCCATTCTTAACAGCAGCAAGATTTGCCTCACGGAACTTTGCCTGATCCACAAGCTCACCTGGAAGAAGCTCAGTGTCTCCAGAATCAATCACCGTAATACGGCGAAGCATCTGGTGAACAATAACCTCAATGTGCTTATCGTGAATATCAACGCCCTGAGAGCGGTAAACGTTGTGAACTTCTTCCACAATATTCACCTGAGCTGCACGCGGGCCAAGGATTCGCAAAATCTTCTTAGGATCCACAGAACCCTCAATAAGCTGCGTGCCAACCTCAACGTGGTCGCCATCCTTAACAAGCATTGGAGCACGGCGAGTTACTGGGTAAACGATTGGCTCAACGGTTGTATCGTCTGGAGTCAAAGTGACTTGACGACCGTGATCTGTATCTTCTACCTTTACAACGCCTGGGAACTCTGCGATTGGAGCCTCGCCCTTAGGAGTACGAGCCTCAAAAAGCTCGGTAACACGAGGAAGACCCTGCGTAATATCGCTTGCAGAAGCAACGCCACCAGAGTGGAAGGAACGAAGCGTAAGCTGCGTACCAGGCTCACCAATGGACTGTGCTGCAACAATACCAACAGCCTCGCCAACATCCACGAGTCGGCTTGTAGCCAAAGACCAGCCATAGCACTTTGCGCAAACGCCACGCTTAGATTCGCAAGTAAGCACAGAGCGAGCCTTAACCTCTTCAACGCCGTGAGCAACCAAGCTGCGCAAAACGTCCATAGAAAGCGCGTCTCCACACTTTGCCAAAACTGTTGTGCCGTCTGCTGGATCAAGCACGTCTGCAGCGAGCAAGCGCGAGTATGGGCCACCATCAGCAGCCTTAACAAGCGTCAAATTGCCATTTTCGTCGCGGTCTGCAATCTTCATAACAAGACCACGCTTTGTGCCGCAATCTTCTTCGCGAACAATAACTTCCTGAGAAACGTCCACAAGACGACGAGTCAAATAACCAGATTCTGCTGTACGAAGTGCGGTATCTGCCAAGCCCTTACGAGCACCGTGCTGCGAGATGAAGTACTCCAACACGGAAAGGCCATCGCGGTAGTTTGACTTAACAGGACGAGGAATAATCTCACCCTTAGGATTTGCCACCAAGCCTCGCATACCAGCAATCTGACGAATCTGCATCCAGTTACCACGTGCGCCAGACTGAACCATAATGTTCACATTGTTGTCGTCGTGGAAGTTCTCACGCATTGCGTCTGCAACCTTATCGGTGCATTCAGTCCACAAGTTAATCAACTCTTGACGACGCTCTTCGTCGGTAAGAAGACCCATATCGTACTGGGAGTTGATCTTTGCAGCCTGATCCTCGTAATCTTGCGCAATTTGCTCGCGATTTGGAGGAAGCACAATGTCGGAGAATGCCATTGTAACGCCCGACCAAGGTGCGCGCGTAAAGCCAAGATCCTTCAAAGCATCGAGGCTTGCGGCGACCTGAGCGGTGGAATAGCGCGTAGCAATGTCGTCAACAATCTTAGAAAGAACACCCTTTGGAACCTGCTGGTTTACAAACGGATAATCCTCTGGAAGAGTGCTATTGAACAGCACGCGACCGCAAGACGTTGCAAACAGAACAGTTCCATCCTTAAAGCGCTCTTCACGCACAACATCTGGGCTGCCTGGCTCTGGGTCTACAACCTTAAGCTCAGAAGGCTGCCAATCCTTTGGCAAAACAAAGTCTTCTGGCACACGGATTAACACCTTAGCTTGCATGTCAATCTCGTGCTTGTCGAGCGCCATCTGCGCCTCTGCAAGCGAAGAGAAGATTCGACCTTGACCCTTTGCACCGTCGATTACGGTAGACAAGTAGTACAAGCCCAAAATCATATCCTGAGATGGCATTGTAACAGTGTGACCATCTGCTGGCTTTAAGATGTTGTCGGATGCCATCATCAAGCTGCGAGCTTCTGCTTGAGCTTCGGCGGAAAGTGGCAAATGCACTGCCATCTGGTCACCATCGAAGTCGGCGTTGAATGCTGCGCAAGCAAGTGGTGGCAAGTGAATTGCCTTACCTTCAACCAAAATTGGCTCAAATGCTTGAATACCCAAACGGTGGAGTGTAGGAGCACGGTTAAGAAGAACAGGATGCTCGGAAATAACTTCCTCGAGCACGCCCCAAACCTCGGAATCTCCGCGATCTACAAGGCGCTTTGCGCTCTTCATATTCTGAGCAAAGCCCTGATCTACCAAACGCTTAATAACGAATGGCTTAAACAGCTCCAACGCCATTGGCTTAGGCAAACCGCATTGATGCATGCGAAGGCTTGGGCCAACAACGATTACGGAACGACCAGAGTAATCAACTCGCTTACCGAGCAAGTTCTGGCGGAATCGACCCTGCTTACCTTTAAGCATATCGGAAAGCGACTTTAGTGGGCGGTTCGATGCACCAGTTACTGGGCGGCCACGACGACCGTTGTCGAAGAGTGAATCAACAGCTTCCTGAAGCATGCGCTTTTCGTTATTAAGCATGATTTCAGGAGCGCCAAGCTCAATCAACCTCTTCAAACGATTATTACGGTTGATTACACGACGGTACAAATCGTTCAAATCAGATGTTGCAAAGCGGCCACCATCAAGCTGAACCATTGGACGCAAGTCTGGTGGGATTACTGGAATAACATCCAAAACCATTGCTTCTGGCTTGTTTCCAGTAGTCAAGAACGCGTTCACAACCTTAAGTCGCTTCAAAGCGCGCGCCTTGCGCTGACCAGTGCCATTGTCGATCTCTTCGCGAAGTTCTACAGCAGCAGACTTAAGATCGAAGTCTTGCAAGCGCTTCTTGATTGCTTCCGCGCCCATGCATCCTTCAAAGTAATCGCCATAGCGGTCTTCCATCTCTCGCCAAAGATCAACATCGCCTTCCATATCTCCTGCACGCAAGCCCTTAAAGCGATCGAAAACTGCGTTCAAACGCTGAATTTGCTCGTCGTAGCGAGTACGGATAGCAGACATTTCGCGCTCAGCTCCAGCACGCAACTTAGACTTTGCGCTACCTTTTGCCTCGCCCGATTCTTCTAGCTCGTGAAGATCTTCTTCTGCTTTCTTTGCACGCGCATCAATCTCGTTGTCGCGGCGCTTGCGAAGATTGCCAATCTCAGTATCAAACTCGTCTTGCAAGTCTGGAAGATCCTGGTGACGCTGCTCTTCGTCCACCTTAGTAACCATGTAGGCTGCAAAGTAGATGACCTTTTCCAAGTCTTTTGGAGCAATGTCGAGCAAATATCCCAAGCGGCTTGGCACACCCTTGAAGAACCAAATGTGTGTTACAGGAGCCGCAAGCTCAATATGACCCATGCGTTCACGGCGAACGCGGCTTCGTGTAACTTCCACGCCGCATCGCTCGCACACGATTCCCTTAAAGCGTACGCGCTTATACTTGCCGCACGCGCACTCCCAATCGCGAGTAGGACCAAAAATCTGCTCACCGAACAGACCATCCTTCTCTGGCTTAAGGGTACGGTAATTAATGGTTTCTGGCTTCTTAACTTCGCCGTGGCTCCAGCTACGGATGTCTTCGGCAGTGGCCAGTCCAATCCTCAGTTTGTCAAATGCGTTGACGTCCAGCACTATTATCGTCCTGTCTCATGAAATTGTTTTTCTAAGTTTCTTAATGATTAGTGATTAGTGATTAGTGATTAAAACACTTGTAACACTAGTATCACTGGTATTCAGGTTCTTGAATAACTTGGTCTTCTTTGGCAGACGAATCTGGTCGCGCACCAATATTAAAGCCCAAATTTTCAGAAGACGACACCGGATCATCATCTTCATCCTTCATGTCGATTGCCACTCCTTCGGAGTTAAGCACTTCAACATTCAAGGAGAGCGATTGCATTTCCTTGAGCAACACCTTAAAGGACTCAGGAATACCAGCAGGTGGAAGATTATCGCCCTTAACAATAGCGCCATACACGCGCACGCGACCGTCAACGTCATCAGACTTTGTGGTCATCATTTCGTGCAATGTGTACGCAGCACCATAAGCCTCAAGGGCCCACACTTCCATCTCGCCAAATCGCTGGCCGCCGAACTGAGCCTTACCACCCAATGGCTGCTGGGTAATCATAGAGTAAGGACCAGTGGAACGAGCGTGAATCTTATCATCAACCAAGTGATGCAGCTTCAAGATGTACATGTAACCAACAGAAATTGGCTTAGGGAATGGTTCACCAGTGCGGCCATCGAACAATGTTGCCTTACCGTCGGAGCCAACAAGCTTATTGCCGTCGCGGTCTGCAAGCGTAGTGCTCAAAAGACCCTTCAAGGTCTCTGGGCGCACGCCGTCGAACACTGGAGTTGCAACAGGAGTGCATGGATCGCCGTGCTCGGCGCCTTCTGGCACGTACTTCTTCCAAGCTGCCTCAAGGTCTGGATCCAAGTTAATATCCCAGCCTGCGTGAGCAATCCAACCCAAGTGAAGCTCGAGCACCTGGCCCAAGTTCATTCGAGAAGGCACGCCCAGCGGGTTAAGCATAATGTCAACTGGAGTACCATCCTCTAAGAATGGCATATCTTCTTCTGGCAGAATGCGGGAAATAACACCCTTATTGCCGTGACGACCAGAAAGCTTATCGCCTTGCGTAATCTTGCGATGCTGAGCAATGTACACGCGAATCATCTGGTTTACGCCATTTGGAAGCTCATCGCCATCGTCTTCAGCGTCTTCGCGAGTAATCTCCTTAACAGCAATCACAGTACCAGTTTCGCCGTGAGGCACACGAAGCGAAGTGTCTCGAACTTCGCGGCTCTTTTCGCCAAAGATTGCACGAAGTAAGCGCTCTTCTGGAGTAAGCTCGGTCTCGCCCTTAGGAGTTACCTTACCAACCAAAATGTCGCCAGCTTCTACCTCGGCACCAATGCGAATGATACCGCGCTCGTCGAGGTTTGCAATAGCGTCTTCGCCAACGTTTGGAAGGTCGCGAGTAATCTCTTCGGCACCAAGCTTGGTTTCACGCGCGTCAATCTCGTACTCTTCAATGTGAATCGAAGAAAGCGTATCGTCTTGCACGAGTCGCTGGGAGATAATCACAGCATCCTCGTAGTTGTAGCCGTTCCAAGGCATAAACGCAACGAGCAAATTCTTGCCGAGTGCAAGCTCACCCTTGTCTGTTGCAGGGCCATCAGCCAAAACAGTTCCTGCTTCCACGCGCTCGCCATCTTTAATAAGCGGCACCTGGTTGTAGCAAGTAGTCTGGTTGGAACGCTGGAACTTAGAAAGCTTGTAACTAGATTGAGTTCCGTCATCGTTCATAACGCGAATAATATCCGCAGAAACGTAGGTTACAACGCCTGGCTTTTCGGAAAGAATCACGTCTCCAGAATCAACTGCAGCACGCCATTCGGAACCCGTACCAACAAGTGGACGCTCCGACTTAATAAGAGGCACGGCCTGGCGCTGCATGTTGGTACCCATCAAAGCACGGTGACCTTCATCGTGCTCCAAGAATGGAATCAAGCTTGCGCCGAGGGAAACCATCTGACGTGGAGAAACGTCCATGTAGTCAACAGTGCTTACAGGCACATCGACTGCCTCTTCTTCGTCCACGCGAGCAAGAGCCTGCGTGCCTACGAAATTGCCGTTTTCGTCGAGTTCCTGGTTTGCCTGAGCAATAACGTGCTCTGCTTCGCGATCTGCAGTCATATATTCGACTTCGTTAGTCACATGACCATTAACAACCTTACGATAAGGCGTTTCAATAAAGCCGAATGGATTAATGCGGCCAAAGGTTGCAAGAGAGCCGATAAGGCCGATGTTTGGACCTTCTGGGGATTCGATTGGGCACATACGACCAAAGTGGGATGGGTGCACGTCTCGAACTTCCATAGATGCGCGGTCTCTAGAAAGACCACCAGGACCAAGAGCCGAAAGACGACGCTTGTTTGTAACGCCTGCCAAAGGATTGTTTTGATCCATAAACTGGCTGAGCTGGGAAGTTCCGAAGAACTCCTTAATCGTAGCGTTAACTGGTCGAATATTAATCAACGACTGTGGTGTAATCGCCTCAGCGTCTTGCGTTGTCATACGCTCGCGCACAACGCGCTCCATGCGGCTTAAGCCAGTACGAATCTGATTCTGTACAAGCTCGCCAACCTGGCGGATTCGGCGGTTTCCAAAGTGATCAATATCGTCTACGTCTACACGCAACTGCACATCTTCGCCATCGCGCTTGCCTGGGAAGGTCTTTTCGCCAGCATGCAAAGTAACCAAATACTTGATTGTGGCAATAATGTCTTCGCGATTCAAGCTGCGATCGTTGTAATCCGCTTCCAAACCAAGCTTGCGATTAATCTTGTAGCGACCAACGCGCGCCAAATCGTAGCGCTTTGTGTTGAAGTAGAAGGATTCGAGCAAATTGCGACCCGCGTCGGCAGTTGCGGTATCTGCTGGGCGAATCTTTCTGTACAAGTCTGTAAGAGCATCGTCTTGAGTATCGATTGGCTCTTTTTCTAGAGCGTCGAGAACAAGAGGATATCCCTGGAATGCTTCGGCAATTTCTGGCTTAGTCATGCCGATTGCCATTAAGAATACGATTGCAGACTGCTTGCGCTTGCGATCTACGCGCACGCCGAGAACATCGCGCTTATCAATCTCGAACTCAAGCCACGCGCCGCGACTTGGAATGATTTTTGCGCCAAAAACGTCTTTATCGGAAGTGCGATCTTGCGTGCGGTCGAAGTACACGCCTGGGGAACGCACAAGCTGAGACACGATTACGCGCTCAGTGCCGCCAATAATGAATGTTCCGTGTGGGGTTTGTAATGGGAAATCACCCATAAAAACAGTCTGGCTCTTAATCTCGCCAGTTTCGCCATTTTCAAACTCTGCATTTACATACAAAGGAGCGGAATACGTGTAATCCTTCTCTTTGCACTCAAGCACAGTGTGACGTGGCTCTTCAAAATATGGATCCGAGAATGTGAGGCTCATTGTCTCAGCAAAATTCTCGATTGGAGAAATCTCTTGGAACACTTCTTCCAGACCAGAGACGTGTGGCACAGTGTGAGTGCCATTTGCCTCATCTTCTTCGACGCGCTTCTTCCAACGCTCGGAGCCGATCAGCCAGTCAAAGCTGTCGGTTTGCACACCGAGGAGGTATGGCACATCGATTGGCTCACAAATGGAGCCGAAATTCACACGATCCGACGCTTTGTGCAACTTAATGCTGTGCTCGTCGGCACGCGCGATGACTTTGGTGGTGTTCGTCGTAGCTTGTTCAGCAGCCAATGGACGTTCCTTTATCGCTAGCTAGTTTTCTTAATCCTTGGGAGCTTTAGAAAATCGCGGCAAACGCGCTTAAAATCAACGATTTTGGGTTTGCGGGCGCCTTCTTCGGTTCCTTGAGTATGCCCGCTATATGACACACCGTGTACAAAAAAACGATTTTACCCCTTCGCTTCGACTTTTTGCGCCATTTATGTAGGCACTAGCGAACAGAAATAACCACGGGATTGCTTTGCAACCCTGCTACGTCCTTATGCTCGATTTGCGCAATGTACGTTCCGCGCGAAACTTTAGGCAAATCGGAGTCATTCGCGCAATTTTCTCCACTTGGCGTGCCAATCGTAGCGTTTGCATTCCAAGTAAACTTTTTATCGTACGAATCGCCTTTTGCCATAAGTAGCGGCTTGAGTGGAATTATGCACATATCTGATTGCCATTGCGGAACAACTGCTTGTGCAGACTTGTCTTTCGACTTATTAGACTGATTCGATTTATCTTGCTTATTTTGCTTATTTGACTTATCGCCTTTTGCGCCAGAAGAATCGCCAGCCGCTTGCGATGAACCGCCTGCGCTTTGGCCTATATTCAACACCATTCTTCCGCTCGAAGCGTCAATCCTGCACGAATCGTCGCCTTCGTAAACAATGTGAGCGTTAAACTCTAAAGTTCCACCCATTGGAACCGCTTGAGACGAAGAAGATAGCTCGATTCTAACGTCTTTTGCACTGCATTTTTTTATGACTCCAACAGGCCTTGGATCTGGTACAAGCTGTTTAGATAGAGTAACGTCTGAATGTTTGTTTATAGCGGTTCCGATTGCGCTAATGCCCTTAAAAATGCTGACTATGCAAAAAATGCAGAATGCTAAAACAGCCAACAGCCCAACGCAAACTACGATTCGGCGGCGAATGTACATGCGGCGGCGCGCAGCACTAATCTTCCGCTTTGGTTTACGTTTTAACACAGGCATATTAACCATTGTAATGCATGAGTAGTTTTAAGACTATTTTTGGCTATTTATGGCGATTTCTAGCTATTTATGACTATTTTCCGCCCTCAAATCCAAGCTGACGCCACGCCTCATAGATGGCGATTGATGCGCAATTCGTAAGATTTAAGCTTCTAAGCGAAGGTCGCATTGGCAAGCGAACCTGTTCCGCAACATGCGGGCCTGCCATAATATCCATTGGGTCTGGAATATCTCCTGGCTCTGGCCCAAAAAGCAAAATATCGTTCGGCTTATACTCAACATCTGTGTAAAGTTTTGTGGCGTTTGCAGTAAACGCGATTATGCGAGAATTTGGCATTGACTCAACAAGGTTTTCAAAATTCGGATGCATAACAACGTGTGCCATATCGTGATAATCAAGACCCGCACGACGAAGCTTTGTGTCTTGAAGATTAAATCCAAGCGGCTCTACAAGATGCAAAATGGTGCCCGTTACAGCGCAAAGGCGAATCGCAGATCCTGTATTTCCTGGGATTCTAGGCGAATAGAAGCACAAGTGCGGAGTTTGAGTTTGCGCAGTGCTTGCATCTTGCGCGCTTAGCATGGCATCCATAACGCTGATTGGATTTCCGTGCGCGTCTGTTACAAGCTCGTCTGGGCCGTAGTTTGACTTTCGGTAGCCGTACTCATACATCTGCTCTACGCGATTGACTGGGTTTTGCGCATCTGGATTTTGTAAATCCGTGTTTTGTGCATCTTGCATATTCGTCATAATCACCTCAATAAAATCATCATAATAAAAATAAGCGCAAATCCTGCAAAATCAGCCCACGAGAACACAGCGCCCGTAAACACAACAGCCGTGATTGCAGCCATAACAGGCTCGCTCGCGCCTAAAAGCGTTCCGCGCACAGATCCAACTCGCATAATGCCAGCCAAAAACATCCAATATGCGCCAAAAGTTCCGCCAACAATCGTAAAAGTAAACAGCAAATACGCGCGCAAATCCAAAGGAGGCATTGTTTGCCATGGCTTCACAAATGGCAGCATAATAAGACCTGCAATAATAAACGTGATTCCGTTTACAGTAAGATTTCCCCATTTTGCAATCAATTTAACTGGCATAATCGCAAGCGCCGCCGTACTCGCAGCATCTGCTAATCCCCACAAAAGTCCCATCAACGGCAGCGAAAGCGAGCTAAAATTGCCGCCCGTTGCCATAAGCGCAGTTCCTGCAAACGCAAGCAAAACACCAATGTTTTCGCGCAAAGTCGGAGTTCTTTTTGACCGCAAACACACGTAAACAAGAACAAAAAGCAGATTGAGGCTTTGCAAAACGGTAGCTGTTCCAGAGTTAGTCCAATCGATTGTAAAAAGATACGCAACTTGCGTTAAAAGCACGCACACAATACCTGTTACGACTAGCATTGGCCATGATTTTTTTGTGCTTAATGCGCCAACAAGTTGCTTGCGATTAACAATTGAGGCAACAATTACAAATAGCACGCCTGCAGCAAGCTGACGAACGCACGCGATTTGCAGCGGACTTACAAGGTATTTAGACATTAGAATCTTAGAAACAGTAGCGTTTGTGCCCCAAAGCGCGCCGCCAAGAATTGTTAAGATTATGCCAATCATCATTGTGCGCGGACTATGATCAACTGCAGGATTTGTCTTTTTAGGCTTTATTTTTTGGATATTCTTTACAAAACCAACATCCATGCTAAACACCTTCTAAACTTAAATCCTGTATTTGCTAATAATCTTGTAGTTTTGCGCATCTGTAGTAAGTCGCAAATCACAAATCGCAAATCGCTTACTACATATGAAAAATCTACACTATCACATAATCAACAACACGCACATAATCAACAACACGCACATAATCAACAACACGCAATTGCAAGGATTGTATGTGCAATAAATCTATTGAGGTGATTTGAGAATCGCAAAAACGTTAGAAATGTCTCACCAATGAGGCAAATCTAACGAAAATCAGCCCAAAACACGGAAAACAACTCCGCACTTTGTACGTGTTTTAGGTCAAATATGGTACAAAAAGCGGAGTTATTTTCCGGGTTTTGTACCAAATTTATGTGGATTTTGGTACAAAAAGCGGAAAATCGTTCGCGCGCTACGCTCTAAGCTCGAAATCGTCGATTCGCGCAACGCGCGATTTTGCATTATCCGCACACTATGTTATCTTATTTAAGTTGTCTTTTGTTATGCGATTTAGCACAATGATTGACGTGGAGAATTCGCCTAGTGGTCTATGGCGCACGCTTGGAAAGCGTGTTGGTGTAACAGCCTCACGAGTTCGAATCTCGTATTCTCCGCGAGTAGGGGTTCTAGCCAGCACATTTGGTTGGAACCCTTTTTCGTACTTATATACTTTGCGCCAGCCTTACTTGCTCCAGCCTTATTTACGCTTAACGCGCAATAAGTGGCGCTACTTGCGATTCGTAAGCGCGCAAAGCCATATCAATCACATTGTGCATATCGTAGTAACTGTACGTTCCCAATCGCCCACCAAAAACAGTGTTCGGCTCAGCAGCTGCAAGCTCTGCATAGCGCGCATACAAGGCTTTATCTTCCTCAGTATTCACTGGATAATACGGCTCGTCGTCGCGAGTTGCAGCGCGAGAATACTCCTGCCAAACAACAGTCTCCCCAGCTTTAACGCTTTTACCTGGCACAAAATCAGCATCGCAGCTAGCAACGCCGCCAGACTCGCAATCGCCAACCTCCTCGCGCTCTGGATTAAAGTTCTTAAACTCAATCGCGCGCGTAAACGGAACATCTGCATCTGAATAGTTCATAACTGGGCAGCCAAAGTGGTCGCTCTCCTTGTAACGCACTTCCTTAAAGTCAACAGTTCGCCACTTTAACTCGCCAAGTGCGTAGTCAAAATACCTGTCCACTGGCCCCGTATAAACCACTGGCACTCCAGCTTCCGCCAGCGCGCGCTTGTTAAACGGCTGCGATTCGTCGAAAAAGTCCACGCCAAGCGAAACGTGAATACGCGGATTGTCAATCATGCGCTGCATCCAAGCCGTATATCCGTCCGTTGGCAATCCTTCCCAAGTGTCTTTAAAGTAGCGATTATTGTAGTTAAATCGCACAGGCAAGCGCTTAATAATTCCAGCAGGCAGCTTAGAAGGATCCGTTTGCCACTGTTTTGCCGTGTAATTCTTAATAAACGCCTCGTAAAGCGGGCGCCCAATTAAGCTAATACCCTTATCGTTTAGATTTTGCGGATCTTTACCAGCAAACTCCCCTGCTTGGCTTGCAATAAGCGCCTTTGCTTCTTCTGGCGTGTAGTGCGCGTGGAAGAATTGGTTAATTGTACCCAAGTTGATTGGCAACGAATACACTTCGCCATCATGCGTTGCATAAACGCGATGCACGTAGTTAGTAAACGTTGTAAAGCGGTTCACATAATCCCACACGCGCTTGTTGCTTGTGTGGAAAAGATGCGCGCCATACTTGTGAATTTCAATTCCCGTGCGCTCGTCAAAATACGAGTAAGCGTTGCCGCCAATGTGATTACGCACGTCAATAATCTCAACGCGAGCGCCAGCGCGTTCTGCAGCCTGCTGAGCTACGGTTAAGCCGAACAATCCTGCTCCAACAACTACTAAATCTGGGTATTCGCTCATTTTCCCACTCATTTCTTGCTTTCTGATTTACACTTTACTCTTCGATTTTTAATTGCATTACTTCATATTTTTGATTTTGCAATCGTAGATTATTTTTTCAAGATTTCTTACACACGACATCGTAAAACATTGCGCGCGCTGTAAAATCGTAAGCTTTTTAACAGCTGATTTAGCAAATTTTACGTCTTTATCATAATTTTTTTCGTATATTTTTTGGATTTCTGCGTCGCTATTTTTTCCGCTTTTAAGCGTATTTTCTCCGCTTTTCAGCGCGCATCGCTCGTACCTCAAATTTCCAACCATTGTGTAGTAGCTTCTTGCTGGCACAACGTTGTGTTCTAAGCACAAATCCCAATTTGCTCGAACAGCGTCTATATGATCGTGGTAAAAGTCCGCGTCTCGCATTTTGTGCGTTACGGAATCTGCGCGTTGCAGCCAGTAATACAACACTGCGTCCACATGCGCCACGCAATTCATGCGCGAGTACAGCACGCTTGCCATCGCCGTGTCTTGCGCAAACTTTCCTTCTGGGAATCGCACTCCTTCCCAAACCTCTCTCTTGTACAGCCTGCACCAATTCGCTTCGTTAAAGTAGCACGCTTCGCTGTTTTTGCCCAGCTTGTTTCCGATTATTCTAAATATTTTGCAAAATACAGTTTGATACGCTTTTAGCGGATTTTCTACGATTTTTATTTGAGTCGCGTTCTCTAAACGCGCGGTTGCTTGCGACTTATCCGTACCCAATCCGCTCGCACTCAAACCGCGTGCACCCAAACCAGCTTCTTTTTTAATCTGCTCTAAGCTACTTAGCCCAAATTGCTGCCATTTTGCTTTGCTCATGCTAGCTCCGCTTTGCAAAATAGCGTTTAACAAAATCTCAATATTTTTGCAATCTAGAATATCGTCATTGTCTGCAAACGCTATAAATTCGCCACGAGCTGCATCAAGCCCTGCGTTTTGCGCGCGAGATATTCCGCCGTTTTGTTGGTGTATTACTTTAACTCGCGAATCTTTTGATGCGTATGAATCGCAAATTTTGCCAGAGTCGTCTTTGGATCCGTCGTCTACTAAAATCAGCTCTATGTTTTTGTAAGTTTGCGCAAGAATCGAGTCCACGCATCCGCTCAAATATTTTGCAGAATTGTAGACTGGCACGATTATAGAAACTAGCGGATTTTCGTTTTTAGCATAATTTTCCATTGCTGTCATTGCTATCCTTTCAAACCGCGTTCTGTTCTGCTTTACAAGATGAGATTTTGCGTATTTGACGAATCTTTTGCTGCCCATCCTTAAATCCGCGTATCATCGCGCGAATTTTCGCAAATTTATTCTTTTCCCAAAGCGCAACGAAAATCATATCTCGCACAACCGCACGCAACGACTTAGCGTATGAATATGTTCCCATTTTGTAGTCCACTACTTGCATATTTCGCGCTATGTAGTACTTGCGATTTGCGTTGTGATTCCACACTATTGGGTGTTTTATAATCAAGTTTATTGAGCGCGCTTTGCCGATTTGGTGTTCCATTATAACGTTTTGGCACTCTACGATTTGCCACCCAGAGCGCACTAGTCGCCTTGAAAAGTCGAAGTCTACTCCGTCGATTTCTAGCCATTCGTCAAATCCGCCGATTTTAGCCCACGCTTCTACGCTTGTTAAGCTTCCAGACGTTATGCATTCGTCTTCGTGGCATTTGCTGTGTAAAATCGTGCCGTCTAAACGGTTTTTTAGCAAAGAGCATACAATTGCGATTTTTGAATTTTTTGCATTTTTTTGATTTACAAGACTTCCCTGATTTTCCAGGATTTTCTTGTATTCGCTAATCATGTTGCTTGGCACAACAGAATCGTCGTTAAGCGTTAGAACCCAGTTGAAACCTTGCGATTTTGCCCATTCAAACACTTGCGTTAGTGCTTTTGCAAAACCAATATTTTGACTGTTTTTAACTAAAGTCACATTTGCGTATTTGCTTACAACTTCTTGCAAGCTTTTAACATTTTTAGACGCATTGTCTACGATTATTACGCGCTCTACTTGATTGCATAGAGCTTCTAAACACGTGCTTACGTCTGTTAAAGTTGGATTATAGGTGATTATTCCTGTACAAATACGCATCTTAGTCCAAACTGCGATTCGCGCTGCTATTATCACTGCGATTTCTCACAGCACTTTCAACACTATTCTTGCTACTACTTTTCACGCAACATTTGCTCGCAAAACCAACAATCAAGTTTGTAAAACGCTTGAGTATTACAGAAAGCACAAGAATCACCGCAAACTCTGCGATTAGCAATCCATACGCTTGCCAGCGATTAAGCCACACAGGGTATATTACTGTAAACACTTGCATTATTAACACATGGTGTACCAAAAAAATCGGGTACGAATATGCGGATATAAACTTTGTGCACGCGCTTAATGGCTTAAAACTTTTAACAAGTTCACCAATATAAGAAAGCAGCAAGAATGCAAATATTCCTACAATCGTAACGGCAATATTGCCTTGTAAAACGTGCGTTAATTGTTGCAATGCAAGAATCACAAAAGATATTGCAGCAAGCCAATGCGGCACTTTTTTAATAAACTTTACAAAAATCATGCCAAATACTAATTCTGGCAATCTTGTTGTTAAAAGAATATCGGACGGCACACGTGGAATCTGGTAAAACATAAAGAACACAACTGTTGCAGCATATAGAGCCAACACAATGCAAACAGTTGCTATTGGCATTTTATTTACGCCAACTCTTAAAAGCGGGAACACTATGTAGAACAGTATTATGAACCCTAAGAACCACTCTCCTAGAACATAAAAAGTTCCTACACCGAATGCTGCAGCATAACCATCCATTCCAAAAAGCGAAAAAATTGCTGTTATTTTATGTCTTGGCACAAAAATATAACCGTTATTGCGAATAAACAGTAAAATATTCGCCACAACAAATGCCACCCAAAACATTGGATACAACGTTTTTGCGCGCTTTGTGTAGAATGTGCGCAAATCCAGGCTTTCTCTATCTCCGTAGTTGTACATAAGAGCGGCGCCAGAAATAATCAAAAATAGCGATACTCCTAATCCGCCAATGTAAATTCCAAATGGCCTATTTACAAAGAATCGCGTCGGCTCCAAATACGGATTGTTAAAATGAGTTACAACAATCAAAATCGCAGCTATTGCACGAATCCAATCCAAGTAGAAAAGTCGCGGTTTTTTTGCGCGCGCGCGAGCGCATTTTGTTGCGTCTGTATTTACGCTTATATCACTCATCTTCTTTACCTTCACTATCAACGTTACTTTTACGGCCAATATGCGCAATTCTTTGAGCAATGTACAAAGCCTTATAAAATACGCGTTTTGCAATACTTTTTAGCACTCTTAAAACAGTGTAACGGAAGCGCTTTCCGCGCATTACTTCTCTACAAGTTTCTTCCAAATTGTGCTTAATCCACGGCGTGCTAACAGATTTTGATAGTTCTCGAACATCGAATTCTAGATTCGTCATTTCTATTCGCGCAAAGTGGTCGGAGAATATGTATGCGTCGTAGTAGCCGTTTGATTGCGGCACATACCCGTATGCTCGCTCTATAAAGTGCAACAACGTTCCGTCTATTTTTAGCGGTTCTGCTGGGAAATCTTCGTAAGTCCACTTTCTATCCAATAGCCCGTGCAGTGCTTTCGTGCGGAACCAGAACATTGTGCCAAGCGGAGCTATAGCGTCTTTATTTTCGTCTAACGGAACGCTGATTCCTAACGTTTTTTCTAGGAATTTCTTTGTGCCTTCAAAGTTTGGACCCCAAGTGTATGTAAATCCTGGGAAGTAGTCTGCATGATTTGGCGGCGTTGGCATTGCCATTCCAAGTCGCGGATGCGTTTCAAATAGATTTATAACGTTTTGCACATACTCTTTGCTTGCAAGAATATTTTCAAAACACTTGTATGCGAATCCGTCACCTATGCTTCGAGGAGATAATTGCGTGACTTTTTTATCGTGAGCAAAGCATACGTAATCGTACTTCATAAGATCTGCGCCGCCACCCACTAAGAATGCGCTCACATCTCTACCGCGATTTTCAATCAACCGCACGTCTACGTTATACGGAAGTTGTTTCACGCGTTGTTTCACGATTTGCTGGTTTTCTTTCGATCCTACAGTTAAAATAACGTCACATCCCTGCGGCATGGATTGAATATAGTGCAAACTTTTATCTAGCAAATCCATGTAATACAAGTGCATGCACAACACAACTTTTGGCTTAGCAGTAGCTATTGATGTAGCTGTTGATGAGTTTTCTACAATCTGATTTTGCGGCAAAATGTATCGCAAATGAAGATTCTTCATCAAATCTGCCATATTCATGCTTCGCAAAGCATTTTCCCAAATCAAATCCGTGTCGTAATCGGTGTGATCACGCAAATACTCGTATAAGTCTAATGCTTGGTTTCCAACAGATTGCGTAGAAACGTCGGAGTAATCGTGGAAGAACGACCTGCGCTTAAAAATAGGGCAACGCTTGTACTCCACAATCTGCCTTGCAGCATACGTTATTGGACCGTAAGAGTAGCCTTCTAAATCACTCGTATCAACGTATACAGACCACTTGTAACCCTTATCTGCAAATCGCTTTGTAAACACAGATTCATGCAATCCAACCGACTCAAAGTAGCTGTTGATTGGCGGAAGATTATTCCAATAATCCTGAAAATCCTTAGATTGAATAAAGCTTTTTCTGTATGCGTGGAAATGCGATTGAATATGCTCTGGCAAGTATCCGTACGGGCTGTAGCCAAACGGATCTCCATTAACCTTATGGAACTTTGTTATGCCCCAAAAATCAAGGTCTTTTGCGTTCATAGCGTTAAACATTTCGCTAAACGGATAAACTGGCCCCATAATCGTAGCGTTAAATAACACTACTTCGTCAAACTTTTCCAGATTCTCCCAACTGTAAGAATCCATTGCTGTCTTGTACGCCCACACGTCAAAACCTTTGTTTTCGCGCAAAATAAACTTATTCGCATAGCTTTTAAGCATCGACTCACTTTGCTCGTCGATTTTGCCATTAACTACAATCGCAAGCTCGTTAAAGAATGGCTTAAATCCGTCAAGCAACGTAGACACATAACGGTCTGCGTGACCTTGCGCATCGTAGAAGAAGAAAATGCCCAAGCGCTTTGGATTTTCCAAAATCATGTTATCTCCTGATTTACCTTTAATTATCTTTGATTATTCTATTGTGTAATTTTGTAATTTGTTTAATCGCAAATTTATTTATTTTTTAACTTTTACTTATCATTATTTGGTTTAGTTAAGTTTTTAATTGACTTTTTTATCTTTTTTGCAAAACGCTTATAAGCTGGCATTGCATCGTAACGTTTTTGCTCTTCAATTTGCAAACGTTTTTGTTCTTCTTCGTATTTTTGTTTACTCACTTGCATAATATGCAAAGACATTAAGTCTACTTGCTCAGCATAAGTTGTGTTCTGTGAATCATTAAAACTATCTGGTTTAATGTTTCGGTAAACGTTAAGAAGAGCATCACACGCTGAACCGTGTTTTATTGTGTAATCACTTTCTACAACTTGATTCATAAGGTGCACAAGCTCTTCGAGCACAATCAAGCACGCGCGCTCTAATCCCCATGTTTCAATAACAGCGTTTATGGCTTCTTGAAAATCCTCGACTTTTAGTCTTGTAAAGAATTCATCTTTTACTATTTTCAAAGCGCGATTATCAAACCATTGTGCAGCTTCTTCAACGGTTTGCTTGCGACTTTCCAGCGCGCAATCGTCGAAAGAATCATTAACAAAAGCACCGTTGGAATCGTCAACAAAATCGCCAGCAAAATCGCAAAAAGCATTCACAACATCTTTAATGTATTGCTGTTCCGTGCTAAATCTTTCAACGCTTATTTTAGATCTTCCAGAAATTCCTCTGCCAATATGGTATTTAAGCGCGCGGAACGCTGTTAAGTCCTTCAAAGTCTTAGCAGAAGATGCCGTTACAAAATATTCGTATGCGTCTTCAACTTTAGTGAGTCTAGCAGAAACTGTTTTTTCAAAAGAAGCGCGTATTAAATCACCCTTAAAAAGTGCTGTTATAACATTCCAAGGCATCCAATGCGGAAAATCACTAGAGAACGACGATTTTATAATATTGTCTCCCGATTGATCCCCATTGGTTTGCGCATACATTTGATCGTAACTGTATGCAAAATCTTCGTCCGATTTGCCTTCTGGATGAATAGAAACACCAAAATGCAATATATCTGCGGGATGGCTACTAACGTACGAGTAAAGAACTTCGCAAGTTTTAAGCTCAATCTCATCGTCTGCGTCAACAAAAAGAACGTAATCTCCGCTAGTTGCCTTAACAGCGGTTTTACGAGCCATGTGCAATCCGCCATTCAAAGCCTTAGCAATAATTTTTACTCTAGAATCTTTTTTCTCGTAATCGCGCAAAATCTGCAAAGTATTATCTGTACTAGCGTCGTCAACAACAATAATCTCAATGTTTTTAAAAGTTTGATTAACAAGTGAATCCATGCACTGTTTAATATACGGCTCCTTGTTATACGCAGGAACCACTATGGAAATTGCAGGATTCATATCGTCTCCATTGCACACTAATCGGTAAAACAGCACAAATCATATCTATTGTACTACTAAACGTAATCCTTATAGCTTGTTGAGCATGTATAGAATCTTATAATACAATTGTAAGTAGCGCATGTAGATTAAACGCATAGAAGGATTGTAGTATGAATCAAGCAGACTCTAGTTGCATTAAAGAATTAAACACTAATCAACTACAAGATTCAGCTACACTTGCAAAATGCGGCAAAAAAAGCAACTCAACTAGCACAACTAGAGCAATTATAGAAAAAACATATTCTTTTAAAGACTTCCTTGATTTTTGCAAGTCTAATGTTGTTGAACTTGCAATAAGCGCAATTTTTTTGATTATTGCATACGGTCAAAAAGCTTTTTCTAACACTTTTTCTATAGACACAGAAGAGATGATTTCTAGATCTAAGGCTCTTTACAATTCTTGGATTCGCCTAGAACGCTTTGGATTGCTAGCTTTTAAGTACGTTACAGGAAGATACTGGTATAACAATTCATTAGCTGGAATCTTAATGATTCTTGCGCTTTTTGCCTCCGCAACAACATGGGCATATTTGTTTAGCAAAGCGCACAATTTAGGCGCAAAATTCCACCCAGCTTTATTTATGATTCCGTTTATAAGCGCTCCTATTCTTGCAGAAATGCTTGGATTCTTGCTTATGGGAGATGACGTAGCTTGTGCGCTAATGTTTGTTAGCATATCGCTTATGTGTGCACATAACGCGTACCAAAATCGTAAAGAACTTAAAACTCTTTTAGCATACGCATTAGTGGCTTTTGTTTTTGCAGTTTTTGGTTTTACTCTCTACTTAGCGATGACTACTGTTTTTGTTGCTGGAACAGCCATGATTGCACTAATGGTTAAAGGAGATTATGCGTGCAAATTCAAGAACATAGTAGCCTACGTTTTTACATATATTTGCGTGTTTATAGCAAGCTATGCATGCTATGCGATTTTGAACAAAATTGTTATCGCCACTAACCACACCTTCGTTGATCCGTACATTAAAGAACAAATGCGTTGGGGTAAAGACCCTATATCAACAATCATTCATGCTATACTTTCGCATGCAAAAAGCATGTATCTAGGAAGAACAATATTCCATAGCGTATTTATAACAATCGCATTAATCGCTTTAGTGCTGTTAATTATTGTTCAAGTGATTCTTAAAAAGCTTAACGCTTTTACTATTATTTTTGCTATTGCTATAGCTGCAAGCCCTATGATGATGAGCGTAATACTTGGCACATCTGGAATTGCGCGAACAGAACTAACCTACCCTCTTGCTGGCGCTTTTGCATGCATGTATTTGTTGCATTACATTATGCAGTTTGGCAAAAAGACTTTAACAACGATTATTGCGTGCGTTCTTCTTGCAATTATTGGATTAAGTCAGTCGTTTACAGTAAATCGCTTGTATTACACGGAATACATGACTTACAACCGAGACTATTACATTGCTCAAGATGTTGCTAGAAGAATAGAAGCAATACAAGCAAATCATAAAAATCCGCTTAAAGTAGTATTCGTTGGCAATCACATAGCAGACTACAATCCTAGTGAATTTAAGTCAGATCAGCTTGAGCTTATTGGACGATCAATGCTTGAGATTGGATTCTCAACTACTCACGGCACATGGGTAAAAGCTGGTTTCATACGCTCAGCTACTGGATTTAAGATGGAAACTCCTGTATTAGCATCCGCTTATACAAACGCAGAAAAGGCCGTACAAAATCTGCCTTCTTGGCCTTCAAATAAATGCACTACTGTTTTAGACAACAAGTATATAGTCGTAAAATTCTCTGAACCAGTGCAAAATAAGCACTAAGTACTATTTGGGTATTTAGATATTACTAAATAGTAGTTTCAATCTCGTAACGTGGGCGATGCTTAGATTCCATATAAATCTTTCCAATATATTCGCCCACAATGCCGATTGAAAGCATAATCAATCCGCCAATAAACCACATTGAGAACATAACAGAACCCCAGCCAGCAACTGCTTTTCCTTGCAAAACGGAAGCTATTACGTAAACAAATACACATAGCGAAACTAAAATAGACGCGAATCCTGCAAATGTTACAAAACTCAAAGGCTTAGTAGAAAAAGACGTAATGCCGTCTATAGCAAACGAAATCATCTTTTTAAGCGGATACTTAGACACACCAGCTTTGCGCTTACCGCGTACATACTCAACTTTTGTTGACTTAAAGCCAATAGACGGCACTATTCCACGCAAGAAAAGATTAACTTCTTTATATTCCAAAAGAGCTTTCAACGCATTCTTGCCCATAAGTCTATAATCGGCATGATTTGGAACGGTTTCTGCACCCATCCACTTAAAAACACTGTAAAAAGCTAATGCAGTGTTGCGCTTAAACCATGTGTCTGTTTCTCTAGACGAGCGAACGCCATACACAACCTCGTAGCCTTCCACATATTTTGCAATAAATTGATCAACAACATCAACATCGTCTTGCAAATCAGCGTCCATGGAAATTGCAGCATCGCAACCCGATTTATATGCTGTAGTTAAGCCAGCAAGCAAAGCATTTTGATGACCGCGATTATGCGCAAGCTTTACACCGCCAAAAAGCGAAGGATTCGACTGGTGTAAATCGCAAATAATATTCCAAGTTGAATCTCTAGAACCATCATCCACAAAAAGAATACGGCTAGAATCCGAAATAATCTTATTTTCAATAAGAAAAGTAACTTTGCTTAAAAGAATACTAGAAGTCTGCGGAAGAACAGGCTCCTCGTTGTAGCAAGGAAGAACAAAATATATGCATGGGCGCTTAACGTTTTGCAATGTTTCACGCAATGTTAATCCTTTCTAAAAACCATAATTTAGCATTAAAAATCCAGAAAAGTTACGATTTGCAATAACTATTTTAGAAAATCACTCATAATCTTTTGGATTTTGCTATTATCTCCCCAAACTGCTGGAGAATCGTATGGTCTATCTGGGAATGCGCCATACTCAAGCGAAATATCAAGATTATTCTCGCGAATGTAACGCTCAACGCGATCTGCAAGCGAAACAGGCTCACCCGTGCAGCAATTAATTACGCCATTTACTTTATCTTGCAAAACGGTTGCAGCAATTTGCTTAGCCAACACGTCTACATTAATAAAATCGTACTTGTTTTTTCCAGTAGTAAACGGAAAAGTCTTCTTTCCTTCAAGAGACGCTTGAAGAAGCTTAGAGAAAATAGAGTTTCCACGAGCGTCGTCGCCAACAATGTAGTACGCACGAATCCATTGAACAGTGGCATCATACTCTTTGCACAAAAGCAAAGTAGCTTCACGCAAAGCATTCTTAGAAATGCCATACATAGAAGCTGGCTTACAAGGCGTGTTCTCGTCAATAGCGCCCTCCCAGTAGCCAACTTCGTGCATAGAACCCATAACAGCAATCTGCTTTAAGCCACCCGAAAGCATAAGACGAATAAATCGATAATGATTCGATAAATCTTCCATATGAGTGTCTGCAGCATGCTTAAAACCGTTGCGCCAAGCCATGTGCAAGCAAACGTCTGGAGACCCAAGCTTTGCAAACAAATCAGCATCATCGCTAAAAATATTCGCTTCAATACGCGTTGCGCGCTCATCAACACCATCTAAACGCAAGTCGGAAGCAATTACGCTAGCGCCTGCATCTAAAAGAGCTTTAACAACGTGACGACCAATATATCCACCAGCACCAGTAACAAGAATTCGCTTACTCATAATTTTTCAGTTTAGCAGCGTATAAAAACTTTCAAACATGCCAAGCACAGTAAAGCTATAAACAAAAGCAACCTAATACAAAACATGTGCTAGTTATTAGCACAAATCAATCCCCAAATGTAAACTTAACAAAGTTATACGTGCATGCACACTGCAAATTTTGTAAGAAAGGCAGCGATGACAACAAAGTCTGACGCCATCTATCACCCTGGTAGAAGCAAAGGTCTGATTGACATTCCAAGATACCTTTATTTGCTTGACTTACTTGTAAAAAAAGAAGTACGCATAAGATATCGCGGTTCTTGGCTCGGTATGGCTTGGACGTACGTAAAGCCAATAACACAATTTGTAGTGTTCTACGTTGCAATGGGAATTTTCTTAGGACTTGGCCGCGGAGGTGGAATTCAAGCCTACCCACTGTACCTTTTTAGCGGAATCATAGTAACAAACTTTTTTGTAGAAGCATTCTCTAATTGCACAAGATCAATACTTTCTAATGCTGGCTTAATACAAAAAATCTATCTTCCTAGAGAGTTATTCCCACTTGCATCGCTACGAGTTGCTTTTGTACACTTTTTCCCACAAGTAATCGTGCTTATAATCGGAGCCTTATGCATGGGGTGGATTCCAGATTTTGCAGGCGTAATAGTGGCAATAATCGGATTTATTAGCGTGTGTACGTTTGCGTTTGGTCTTGGATTATTCTTTGGAGCAATAAACGTTTTTTACAGAGATGCAGAAAACATTACAGACTTAGTGGCGATGGTGGCCGTATGGCTTGCGCCGTGCTTCTACACGTGGCAAATGGTTGCAGCACACGCACCACGATGGGTTTTAGAGATGTATTATGCAAATCCTATTGCAATAAGCGTTGAAGCATTCCACCGCGGATTCTGGCTAAATGCCACAGATCGCACTTTCCAATTTGCAGGAGCTTGGTCTTTAAGACTTTGCGAAAGCCTTGTAGTTGCATTTGCTGTACTACTTATTGGCGAAGTTACATTTAGACATCTTGAAGGCAAGTTTGCTCAAGAAATTTAAGCTTACTAAGATTTGGATTTTACTTTTAAGAGCAGCAGGAGTTATATATGAATAAGCCTTATAACACACTTCCAGAAGACGTTGTGTTAAGCGTTTCTAACGTTACTAAACGATTCTCGCTGCGAGCAAATCATTCGATTAAAGAGTCGATTGTAAACTTGCTAACACCGCCGTCTAAAAAGCACGAGACGCAAAACTTTACAGCTTTAAGCAATGTTAGTTTTACTATTAAACGCGGCGAAACTGTTGGACTAATAGGCATGAATGGCTCTGGAAAGTCCACTATGCTTAAAATGCTTTCTGGAGTTATGCAACCAGACGAAGGCGAAGTTTGTGCGCGCGGAAGAATCGCAGGACTAATCGAAGTTGGAGCAGGATTTGCTGCCGATTTAACTGGTCGCGAAAACGTGTATCTTAACGGCGCAATTCTTGGAATGACAAAAGAAGAAATAGACGATAAATACCAATCAATAGTAGACTTTAGCGAAATAGAGCCTTTTATGGACACAGAAGTTAAGTTCTACTCTTCTGGAATGTTCTTACGATTAGCGTTTTCTGTAGCAGCGCACAGCGATCCAGACATATTCTTAATCGACGAAATTCTTGCAGTTGGAGACGAAGCTTTCCAACACAAGTGCATTACTAGGCTTAAAGAACAGCAAAAACGAGGGCAAACAATGGTAATTGTTTCGCACAGCGAAGATCAAATTAAGCAACTTTGCTCTCGCTGCATAGTGCTGTCTCATTCACACATGATTTACGACGGTGAAGCCGAGCCAGCATTTAACGCAATGCGAGAAAGCTTAAACAATAAAGCATAAACAAAAATCTTAAACAATAATCAAAACTAAAAAGCAAAAGGCATATAAGAGGATATTATGGAAAACATGAGTAACACAACAAACTTTGAGCCAAAAAACATAATTGTAACTGGCGGATGTGGCTTTATTGGGTCTAATTTTGTGCACTACGTAGTGAACAATCACCCCGAAACGCACGTAACAGTATTAGACGCGTTAACGTACGCCGGAAATATTGAAAATATTGCAGGATTGCCAGAAGACAGAGTTGATTTTGTGCACGGCAATATTTGCGATGCTGAGCTTTTAGATAAGCTTGTTCCAGGGCACGACGCGATTGTGCACTACGCTGCAGAATCGCATAATGACAACAGCATTGCAGACCCTGAACCATTCCTTAAGACCAACGTTGAAGGCACTTTTAGACTTCTAGAAGCAGTTAGAAAGTACGGCATTCGATACCATCACATTTCCACAGATGAAGTGTACGGAGATTTGGCATTAGACGACCCAGCTAAATTCACAGAGGAAACGCCATACCACCCATCCAGCCCATACAGCTCCACAAAAGCTGCAAGCGATATGCTGGTACGCGCATGGACCCGCACATACGGTTTGCACACAACAATCAGCAATTGCTCAAACAACTATGGACCATATCAGCATGTTGAAAAGTTTATTCCGCGACAAATCACAAATATTTTAGAGGGTATTCGACCAAAGCTGTATGGTCAAGGATTAAACGTGCGAGATTGGATTCACACTGAAGACCACAGCAGCGCTGTTTGGACAATCCTAACAAAGGGAGAACTTGGAAACACGTACCTGATTGGCGCAAATGGCGAGAAAAACAATATAACAGTTTTGCGCATGATTCTAGAAATGATGGGAAAAGATGCAGACGACTTTGACCTTGTAAAAGATCGCCCAGGCCACGATCGACGTTACGCAATCGACAGCACAAAATTGCAAACGCAGCTTGGATGGAAGCCAAAGCACACAGACTTTACAACAGGCTTAGAGCAAACAATCAAATGGTACACAGAAAATCGAGCATGGTGGGAAGGCGCTAAAAGCGCAACCGAAGCGAAATATAAAGCACAAGGACAGTGAATCGCATAAAAGTCAAGCTTGCTTGTACGAAGATTGCATGCAACTTGTATGTAATAGTTTGCAAATCTAGCCAAAAATAGTCATAAATCTAATAAAAATAAAGAATTTGCAGGATGCTATGGAATTTGAAAAAGAACTAAGCGTTACAAAAACCAATATTCCAGGTTTAATCGTGTTCGATCTTCCAGTGCACGGAGACAACCGCGGATGGTTCAAAGAAAACTGGCAGCGCGCCAAAATGACGGCTCTAGGTCTCCCCGACTTTGGACCTGTGCAAAACAACATTTCGTTCAACGAAAAACGCGGAGTAACCAGAGGCATCCACGCAGAACCATGGGATAAATACATAAGCATTGCTACTGGCGAAGTATTTGGCGCATGGGTAGATTTAAGACCAGGGCAAAGCTTCGGTCAAGTGTACACAACCACACTAAACCCAAGCAAAGCAATATACGTTCCTAGAGGCGTAGGAAACAGCTTCCAAGCTTTGCAAGACGGCACGGCATACACTTACTTAGTAAATGCACACTGGTCGTTAGAGCAAAAGAAAACATACACTTTTGTAAACCTTGCAGACCCAGATTTACACATTAACTGGCCAATACCGCTCGAAGAATCCGAGCGCAGCGAAGCAGACTTACACCATCCAATGCTAAAAGACGCAAAGCCAATGGCGCCAAAACGCACTCTTGTAACTGGATGCAACGGTCAACTTGGTCGTGCAATACAAAACTATGCTAAAGAGCATGATTTAGAAGGATTTGAGTACGTAGACTTAGATAGCTTCGATATAGCAAATAAAGACGATTACAACAGCTACGACTGGGATTTGTACGGAACGATTATTAACACTGCAGCATACACGTCTGTAGATGGCGCGCAAACGCCACAAGGGCGAAGAGCCGCGTGGAATAGCAACGTTAAAGGAGTGGCAAATCTTGCAAAAATTGCGCAAGAACACCACATTACTCTTGTGCATATTTCAAGCGACTATGTTTTTGACGGCACTCAAGAAAATCACAAAGAAAACGAAGACTTTGCGCCACTAGGCGTGTACGGCGAAACAAAAGCTGCAGCAGATTCTCTAGTAGCAAATGTTCCACAGCATTATATTATTCGCTCAAGCTGGATTGTTGGGCAAGGACGAAACTTTGTAACGCGAATGATTGACTTTGCAAACCGTTGCAAAAATGGCGAATCTGTTAGTGTTCAAGCACCAATAGATCAAACTGGCAGACTCACTTTTGCAAGCGACTTAGTAAAAGGCATGTTCCATCTTCTAAACACTCAGGCACAATACGGAACATACAATCTTACAGGATCTGGCAAAATCGCGTCTTGGCACGATATTGCTAAAAAAGTGTTTACACAACTTAATGTAGACACAAGCAAAATCGAAGCAAATCGCGTAGACGATTACACGCGCATATCTAATGGCTCTCCTAGACCACACAAGTGCGCACTTGACTTGCAAAAAATCGAGTCCACTGGATTTACGCCAGGCGATTGGGAAGATTTGCTTGAATCTTACGTAAATAGAATTGAACAAAACAACAAGTAAAGGATGTTTCAAAGATGAAAGGCATTATTCTTGCTGGCGGTTCTGGCACACGCCTATACCCACTTACTACAGTAACGTCTAAGCAGCTTTTGCCAGTTTACGATAAGCCAATGGTGTATTACCCTCTTAGCGTGCTTATGATGGCTGGAATCCGAGATATTCTTGTGATTTCCACTCCTCAAGACTTGCCGAATTTTGAAAGGCTGCTTGGAAGCGGAGAGCAATTTGGAATCAACTTATCTTACAAAGTTCAGCCATCGCCAGACGGACTTGCTCAAGCATTTATAATCGGAGAAGAGTTTATAAATGGCGATTCTTGCGCGCTTGTTCTTGGAGACAATATATTCTACGGAAATGGCTTGGGAGCAATTCTAAAGCGCGCTGCACACGTAGAACACGGCGCTACAGTATTCGGCTACTACGTAGACGACCCAGAAAGATACGGCGTTGTGGAATTTGACGAAAATCACAAGGCCGTTAGCATAGTAGAAAAACCGGAACATCCAGCATCAAACTATGCTGTTACAGGCTTATACTTCTACGATTCCAGAGTTACAGAGTTTGCAAAACAAGTTAAGCCGAGCGCGCGCGGAGAACTTGAAATTACAGACCTTAACAAAATGTACTTAGAAAATGGCTCTCTAAACGTTATGACTCTTGGTCGCGGATACGCGTGGCTAGACACTGGCACAATGGACTCGCTTTACGAAGCGGGCGAATTTGTGCGCACAATAGAGCGAGCGCAAGGGCTGCCAATCGCAGTGCTTGAGGAGATTGCGTACGAAAACCAGTGGATTAGTCGCGAGCGTTTACTTGAATCTGCAGAAAAATATGGCAAAAGCAACTATGGCAAGCACTTAAAGCAGGTTGCGGAAAATCGCATTATTATATCTAAAGATTTGTTTGAAGATTAGTAAAATAAATTAATAACTTAATTTAACAAAAAGACCGAGCTGTTTACGCACGGTCTTTTTATTTTATTTGCTGACTTTTTCTATCTTTACATAAAGTTACATAAAGATTAAGAATCACACTCCAAAAGCATAAGTCTTAGTGTCTTGAAGCTTACCATCTTTTGAATACGCTTCGAAATGAGTCCAATAAATTCCAGGATGAGGACTCCACAAAGCCCATGGCCCCTTAAATTGGCTCACCCACTGCTTAGCGTTGTAATCGTAAATCTTAATAATCGTATATCCACTAGGATTATTCGTTACAGCGCCTAAGAGAACGCTACTTCCTTGCCAAGCTGCGTAAGTTCCAGAAACAATCGTTTTTTCAACAAACTCAGGCTCAACAGGATTGTTTACTTGGTAGTGGAAGGCAATTGTTTTAGTTCCAAGCGACTTATAAGTGTAAGCATCGCGAACTTCGCAATGAAGCCAATAATCGCCATTGCTTGTTACCCAAGATGCCCAATTGCCAACACTCCAATCAGAGATTGTATTCCATTGCTTAGTGGATAAATCGTAAGAAAGCCAACGATATTCCAAGCGTCTATTCAAATTGCCTGTAACAGCAGCTCCAACAGCAATATCGTTATTGCGAATAATCCACGTAAAGTCTACGCTAGTTTGCGTTACTGGAGAATTTGGACCAGTTCCAAACGCGCTAACGTCAACATTTCCATCAATACCAGATATGCGAGCCTTAGACGTGTACTGCCATCCGCGCAACGCCGTTCTAATGTTAAATAGCGGAGTTGCGCCGTAGCTAGCAACCCAACTTGCTCGATCGTGAATGTATTGCGAATTAAGCGGGCCTTTCAAATAGTTTGCATATGAGTAAATGCCAAGATTTGTGTATCCTGCGCTATACAGCTGATTCCACCAAGACGAAACAATGTTTTGGTAAACGTATGGGCTAGTTGGAGCAGTGTGGCCAGCCCAAACCCATTTTTCAAGATCGTAGTAAACAGGATAAGAAAGGTCGCCTGGGCTAACGCCTGCACGCCTAAGAAGACTTGCAACGTCTGCGCCCTCGTTAGCACCATCTTCTGGTTTTTCGGCGTAAGAATACATGTAGATTCCAAACGGAATACCTAAACGCTTGCATTCTCTAATATTTCGCAAAGCGTATTTATCGTAGCCGTTTTCCCAGCCGTAACTAATACGTATAATCGCGCCTTCTACGCCAGCTGCCTTAGCTGCAGCCCAGTTAATTTCTTTTTGATGTTCGGAAACATCAATCACGCCACTAGCATTGTACGCAAACAGGCTTCCATTGCCATCATAGAATGCCTGAGTTCCGTTGTAGTCTCCCCACCTAGTGCCAAAGCCGTTTGTTGGCAAAGAAATCTTACGCACCGATCCATAAGTTGTATACGTGGAGGTTCTAGATTCTAAAGCTTGTGACTCCTGGCTCTTTTCGCTTGAGTCAGTTTCTTCGGGATTTTTTTGGTTAGAGCTTATAAGAACAACCTTATTTTTTCTAAGAGAGCGCTTATTTTCAACACGCTTTTTGCTAGAAATCGGAGTGTTATTGGTGGTAGAAAAATCAGCATTAGTACTGCTCGAATTCTCGCGCTTTATCTCTTTTCGCAAATCGCCAACAGTTATAGGCGTAAAACGCTCACCGTTACTTTTAGCGAGTGGATCTGGCTGCTTATCTTTAGTTCCAACAAGCTTAGAGTCAGTAACAGTTTGGCCAGTTTTAAGTGACTTTAATTCTCCATTATCTGCAATCGCATACTTTGAAGAAATAACTTCGTCTTTGTTTGTAAAGGAAGATGCCACTTTTTTAGGCAACTTAGAATCATTGCGTGAATCGCCATTAGAAAACGCATTTAATTGATCTTCTTCAACAGTGTTAGTGCCATTATCTGACAATTCCGCACTATTTTCACCATCTGCGACTTTGGAAGCAACATTCTTAAAATCCAAACGATTTTCTACTTTAAACGCAGGAGCAGAATTTACAACAAGAGCTGTTGCTATAGAAACTAAACTTGCAATTACACGTACAATAAACTGTCCCAAAATCCCTCCAGACACATGTTTTACGTGTTTAACTGTTACAACAATACCAACATGCGCAAACAGATTAAAACATGTGTGTATGAAAACAAAATGGAATCAAATAAGAACAAAAGTAAGAATAAAAGTGGAGCGGATGACGGGAATCGGACCCGCGTCATCAGTTTGGAAGACTGATACTCTACCATTGAGCTACATCCGCAATATGCAAATTTTGTAAGCTATTAATTACCTTGCAAAACAGCAACTCGATTAATTATACAGACTGTTTAGACCTAAAGCAACTTTCGACACTCGCGCTAAATTGTGCAATTCTCGGAAAATTTGCACATTTAGTGCACATTTAATACACATTCATGCGTAAAATTCGCTGCATGTTCACATGATTAAGGTTGTATGATTAAGACTCGCGTAACTCTAAAACAACAAACGCAAGTGCAATAGCAGAAGAATTTTGCACTAATCCATCGTGACTTAAAGACACACGCCAATTAGGGTGATTTACGCGATTTACACCATTAACGCTTACATTAGCGCTGGCGGATTCATGCAGATTAGTCGCCTCTGGCGCGTGTAATGACTCTAGAAGCTTTTGATTAACGTCTTCACTAAGTCGAACACTCGGGCATCCATGCGAATCGTCTAAAATCTCAATACTTGCCCAAGGAGTGTTGTCTAAAGTATACGGATATTGCAAACCAAGAGTGCTCATCGCTTCGCACCACGCTTTTATAACCGCCTCTTTACCAGCCCAGCGAGCCGCAACATGAATCGCCTCAGCGTCGTTTTTTAAGTGTGCTCGCATAGCGCACTGCCTAAGCTCACGCGTAGAAAATAGCGAGCGCCACCCATTGACATCTTGCATTTGTTGCGCAAAATCCGCAACATTAACAACATCGCAACCAATGCCTGCAATCATTAAACTCACTTCCTAACTACTCTAGAGCACGGCTAATCTGCGCGAACGATTTTCCGGTGTTTGTACCAAATTTAGGGCAAATTTGGTACAAAGTGCGGAGGGTTTTTCCGGTGTTTGTACGTGATTTTGGTCAAATTTGGTACAAAGTGCGGAAAAGCAGTCAAAGCGGCTCGCGCGCGGCGAAGACGTTCGCTCGCGACGCTCTAAAACCCAAAGTCACAAATCTATCTAAATGCAGCTTTATAGCGAACAATAACTGCAGCAAAAGCAAGCACAATAAATACCGCAAATACAGTAAGAACGCTACTACCAGTTTGCAAATGGAAACGATCACGTCTCGAATTACTATTGTTAACAACAGTAATATCCGTCCACGCTAACTGTTTTCCATGCTCGTCTACAAGCAAAACAGTGTGTTTACCAGAGTACCCAGATGGGAATTGAGCATCAAATTGAGGCTTGCCATTCACCATGCGAACAGCAACAAACTTTGAGCCATCGGCACCCTTAAGCAAGCGTGGAGACGAGTAAATGTACGCGTAAGCATAAACTACTCCATCACGCTTCAAACGCTCAGTAAACTCGCTGTTCACAACTTTAATTCTCACACTGTTAACAACGCCAGCAGTTGCAACGTTATTGTTACTAACACTGAGAGTTCCCCTTAATTCTGGGCTAAGCTGTTGGACTGTTTGTGGAGCAGCAGGCACTGAAGCGGATTCTGCTGGCTTAGCTTGTGCATGCTGCTTAGATTTAGCTGGTGCAGGCTGCTCATCTGGAGTTTCAGTCTTAGTCTGACCTGGCTTAGTCTGACCTGGCTTATCTGGAGTTTCATGATCAGATGGCTTAGGCTGAGGAGCTGGTGACGGAGACGGAGCAGGCATCACTTGACCAGGAGTTTGCTCACGCCCAGGCGCTGGAGCTGGATTTGGCACTACAGGGCCAGGAGCAGGTGGCTGCGGTGTAGGAGTTACAGTGCCAGGAGTTTGTTCATGCCCAGGCGTAGATGGATTTGAATTCTGCGTACCAGGCTGAGTACCAGGCTTAGATTCATCCTTCAACTTATTAATATCTAAAGGATTCATCTTATATTTGAGAACATCATCAGCCTTAAGATTTGCAAAAGGATTATCGTCCTTCTTTTCAGCATCCTTCACAAGCACAGCAGTCGAAAGAGCAGAAACCTTGTAATTTCCATTGTCATCTACAGTAATTTCAGGACACTTTGATACTTCATCGCTGTTAGCTTTTCCATCGGCAATGCGCACATGATACTTTCCTTTGCCAATATTCACAGTAGATTCACTACTATTAGCATTGAAAATAAACACATACGTTTTATTGTTGCTATCAACACTAAACGCATTAATTCCATCACTGCTCTTAATCCAATGCATATTCTTATTAACATCAGAATATTCGGAATCGCGTAACGCTGGAATCTCGTTTCTTAGCTTTATCAACTCTTTGAAGTACTCAACAGCATCGGAATTCTTATTAACCAAATCCCACTTAACGGAATTGTCGCCGTCGCCAGCATTGTAACTATTAGCATTACCATTCTTGCTTCGTAAGAACTCTTGACCAAGCTCAAAGAATGGCATGCCATGCGCAAACATTACAAGCGAATTAGCAAGCATTACTCGCTTCTTAAGATTCTCTTCTGTCTCATTAGTCAAGGATTTCTTCAACTTATCATAAAGATTAAGATTGTCGTGAGCTTCAACATATTGCACAGTCTGACCAGCATTCGCGTAGCGCCTACCAGTGCAGCTTGCATTTCCAGGCTGGCAGCCGTAAAGATTTTGCATTACCAGATTGTCGCTATATCTGTTTCCAGACACGAATCCAGTAACACCATCATCTCCCTGGCCTTTTACAGCATCACGGAAGGAATCGTTAAAGAACGCAACGCCATTATTGCCAGCAAGCTTATACGCATTAGGCTGAATAGTGCGGTTTCCATAAGGCAATTGGCTCATATCCCAGCCTTCGCCAAGAATAATCGAGTTCGGGTCAATTGCATAAACAGCTTCACGCACTTCCTTAATGGTTTCAAGGTCAATCAATCCCATCAAATCAAAACGGAAGCCGTCAATACCGTACTCTTTAGCCCAATACTTTACAGAGTCAACAATATACTTTCGCATCATTTTGCGCTCTGAAGCAGTATCGTTTCCGCAACCAGATCTATTAGACAAGCTGCCGTCATCGTTGTAACGGAAGTAGTAACCTGGCACAGTTTGGCCAAAAGCGTTCTTTTGCGCGTTATAAACATGGTTATAAACCACGTCCATAATCACGCGCAAGCCAGCATCATGCAGGCCTTTAACCATTTGCTTTAGTTCCGTAATGCGCTTAGCAGGATTTGCTGAATCAGATGCATAGGAGCCTTCTGGAACATTGTAGTTGATTGGATCATATCCCCAGTTTTGGTGAGGATTATTTTTGTCGTTCTTCTCTACATAGCCAACTTTAAGATCCTCATTCACAGAACCAAAATCATACATTGGCATGATTTGTACGTGAGTGATTCCAAGAGACTTCAAATAATCAAAGCCAGTTGGCTTTCCATCTTTTTTAGCATCAGACTCGATTACACCGAGATATTTGCCGCGCTTTGCACCATCTATGCCAGAACTTTCGTGAATTGAGAAGTCGCGAATATTCATCTCTGCAATAGTCGCATCAGTTGGGCGCTTATCAAACGATGCCATACGAGGTACAGGCTTACCAGTATCTTTACCGAATACAACGGATCTCATTCCGTTTCTCACAGCAGCTTTTGCATAAGGGTCTGGAGAATTATTTACAGTGCCATCTGCAAAATGAACCTTGTAAGTGTAAGCAGTGCCAACTTTTGCATCACTCGTAGTAATACTCCACACGCCAAGCTTTCCAGCTTCTGTACCAAGAGTCAGATCTTGTGTTTTATCTTCTTGTGCTTTTTCATCAGTTGACTTATAAGTTACTAACTCCACTTTTGTAGCAGTTGGAGCCCAAAGCTTGAAAGTCGTAGAACCATCTTTTACAACAGCACCCAAGTCATCGCCTATGTACGCATACTTTTGATCAAACTCATCAGTGCGAACAATCTTAGAGCCTTTAACAGTTGAAGCAGAAACTGTCTTAGGCATTCCACCAACACCCTTAATGTTGATTTCATACATTTTCTTAAGATCTAATTCGTTCTTTGCAGTGATTACGATCCTATTATCCACAACAGCAACTTGCGAAATATCTATTGTCTTGTGTTGATTTTTCTTTGAATCTGTAACATCAGTTACAGTAACATCACCATTCTTAACTTCCGAAGGGTCGCCGCTCACATTTACAGTAAATTCCTTAAAAGACGTAATATCAGCGTCAAAAGCATTAGCCTTTGTGTTGATTACGTTTGGACTTAAGTAAACTCTACTATCTCCCTGCATAAGCCAGATTTCAGCGTTGCCAGTGTTACCATCTTGGCTTAAAGTGATTGCCTTTGCAGGAATTGGGCGATCGCCTTCGCCAGGATCTTTATAAACCCAATCGTTGCCTTGCATAGAATATCGCACAATAAACTTTGGATCTTTTACGCCAGAATCATTGTGGAACGTATATTCTGCAATCTTTCCGAAATCATCATGGGCAGTAAAATCTTGCTTTACGCCCTTCTCACTACCGTACCAAGTCCAAAGATTCCAACCAGCGTAATCCTTGTTTGTTCTGCGGTAGTGAACAGTAACGTTTAACGTTTTAATGTTATTAAGCTTGTTAGCAACTTCAGATGGCGGTTCTGCAAAAGTATTTGAATCTCCTCCGTAAACCCAAGCTTCGCCTACGCCATCTTCGATTTGCCAGACCTTACGATCTCCGCCGTCCTTCTTATCATCACTCCAACCATTTGATATGTCTTCAACGATAATAAATCCGACTTTTCCGCTCTCGTAAATGCCATCAGCCTCAACTGTGTAAGTCTTACCAAAAGCGTCTTGACCATTGAACTTATGCCAAGCACCATCTATTTCATTACCTTGAGCATCTTTAAGACCCCAAATATAGACACCTTTATTCGTGTTTTTTTGATTGTAGTGAATAACAATCTTCGTCTTTAATGCAGAAGGTTTTGAAGATTCTGCTTTGCAAGGAATTTCAGCAGATTCAGAACCTTTCAAATCTGCATCTACTACATAATTCTTTGCGCCAGCTGGAATAGTAAAATTACCATTATTTGAATTATTTAAGTGATACCACCTATCTCCACCGTCGTTAAATACAGCAGTAATTTGTTTTCCATTATTAGGAATTGTTCTTGCAAACCAATCGCCACAAACTTTGCGCATTGGTCTACCAGGAACTGCAGTCCAAGATCCATTGCCGATTTGATAATGAATATTTACTGAGCTTGGATTACCTGCTTTATTTTTAGCATTAAAATAGACAGTTGTTGACTGGTCTTTAGCATCGTCAACATTGTATTTTGGATCAGATTCATCACGTGCTGTATTAGATTTTACTTTGTCATAAATATTGTTCTTAAGCGCATCCACATGCAAAGCAATTGCAGAATAAGGAGCAATAGTCGCAGCAACTTTGCCATCTGTAACTTTAACAGTCTTAGAGCAATTTCCAGCCTCATAAACGTTGCAATACTCACCATCAGGCAAATCAGTCTTATACAAAACTTTCTTTGCGTTTGGCGTATTGTTTATTGCTAAGAATCCCTTGCCTGCACGACTAAAAGCAATGTTATTATTGCCGTCATCTTGCCAATTAGTGACTTGAGCACCATTTACAGCATTAAAGAATCCAATCATTCCACGAATAGAAGTCCAACGCTGAGTGCACTGCCAACCAGTTGTTGGGGAACAATCTACATCTTCAACTTTATCTTCAGTCGCTCCAGGCGCACCATCATCCTTACGACCATTCTCAAACCTATACCCCGAGTAAATGTTTGGATTCCCATACGGGTAGCCAAGCATAAACGCGTTTGCAAGCTCGTAGCGAGGACCATCCTTATATGTAAGCGTGCGCACATAATTTTCTCGAGGAGTATCCCAATTAGTAACAAAAATTGAAGCTTTATCGCTTGGAACAAGTCCATTGGTAATATTTTTTAGATTCGATATTGAGCCATAAAAATCACTCTTTAATCGGTACGAATATTGGAATTCGTTGACTTCACCTTCATTCAAATGCTGATCTGGCTGTATTCCTTTAGCTTCAGAAGGATCACCAATCGTCTCCTGCATCCACCAAATCTCATCCGCATTTTTACCAGATTGTTTTGCAGCTTCAGCTTTAATCGCAGCCATATCTGTTGGAGAAATATGTTTTACTGCGTCAATACGGAAGCCAGCAACACCTAGCTCTAGCAAATGAGCAAAGTACTTACCTAAAGTCTCGCGCACATTCTGCTTTGATGTATCCAAATCAAGCAAACCAACAAGCCTGTGAGTCCAAACTTCCTCAGCATTCGTATAATCTTTAATATCTTCAGTACTCTTATGGAAATCATCCTTTTTATATCCAGCATCTGGGAAAGACTGATCTTTAGCGCTATATTTACTTCCACCAACACCCTCTGTATGAGTGTCACCAGCACCAGTCATGTGATTAATAACAGCATCTGCAATGATTCCAACACCTGCAGCATTGCAAGTAGTAATCATCTTCTTAAAGCCATCTTCATCGCCGAGTTTTGACTTTAATTTATAGCTCACAGGCTGGTAAGAAGTCCACCACTGAGTACCCCTTACATGCTCATTTGGAGGAGACACTTGCACATAACTCACGCCCTCAGGACCATAAGTTGTTTTGCACTCTTGAGCAATACTCTTCCAATTCTGCTGGAATGCGGTAACAATAACTCCCTTACGGTTAAGAGTTAGATTGCTAGATTGAGGATTACTAGATTCACTACTAGCGCTTGCATTGCTAACAACAGCAAAACCTGTTATTAACATTGCACTCGCTGCAATCATAGAAACTATTTTCGACGCAAGGTGGCGATGAGCGACCATCTGCATATCCTTTCCTCCGTTGGCACAAACATGCTTCTATATTGTTTTATTGCCATGCAAAACATGAAAATTAAGGGTGACACAACTATGTTTCACTTATTATTACAAACCAACTTTGGTTTACGCATAAGATTGCTTATTTTGAACGCAAATCGCCATAAGCACCTTGAATTTTCCGCAATTTTGCACGTAAAGAGCTATTGTAACACTTTTGCAATTTTTACAAAAGTCAAAAATATAGAGTATTTCCCAAAATATAGCTGCGATATTAGCGCTCAGGTAGGTCGTGGCGTTCGCGCGCGAACGCCACGACCTACCTTCAAGATTCTACCTGAGCGTTAGCAATAATAGCCGCTTGCATCTAAGCGAGCATCTGGGTTTAGCAGCATAGCTTTTTCTGCTTCATGCCCATCGTAGCGCGATCCATCTGGCATGCGCGTGCCGTCTTTAAGCAAACGGCGATTTTCCACAGGCTCAAACAGTTGCACATGACCCATCATGCCCTCTTGCAAAAGTCGATGGCCCGCAGCCAAACGCGCATTTGCCTTTGCTTGCCACTCGTTAAGCGCATCCACACCAGCGCTAGCTGCCACAGCAGCCTCAAACGCACCAGGATGTACAAGCGCCACGAATCCGCTAACGTGCCCAAATCCAAGCGATGTAGCAAGAGCCGCTTTAACAGAGCCAATGTGAATCCTCTTTCGCAACCAAACCATGTGGTCGTCGCGCGCAAGCTTAGGATCCACGCAATCAAGCGAAGCATTGATTGGGACCCAACCACTTCTAAACAGCTGAGTCAAGCCATTAATCTGGAACACACATGCGCCACCCTTTGCGTGGCCAGTAAGCGACTTTTGGCTAATCACAAATAGCGGATTTCCGCTTGTGCGCCCAATCGCGTGTGCAAGCGTATTGTGCAACTCAGACTCGTTCGGGTCGTTTGCGTTTGTAGACGTATCGTGCTTAGAAACAACAGCAATATCGTCTGGAGTAACACCAAGCGCCGCCAAATCGTGCACAAGCTTGGAATCGCGGCCGCCCAATCCTGCAGCGAGCGCACCCAATCCTGGAGCTGGAATCGAAGTGTGAATACCATCCGCGTACGAGTGAATAAATCCAACTACGCCAGCAACAGGCAATCCAAGCTTAAGCGCAATATCTCCTCGCGTAATAAGAATCGTGCCGCCGCCTTGCGCTTCCAAGAATCCTCCGCGCCTGCGATCATTAGCACGCGAGAAGAATCGCGGATTTATGCCCTTTTCGTACATTTCCTCGCTGTTTGCAGTGGCATTCATATTTCCAAAGCCAACAACGGACTCAACGCCAATATCATCAATAGCGCCTGTTACAACAAAGTCGGCTTTGCCAAGCGCAATCTTATCAACGCCTTCTTCTAGCGAAACTGCAGCAGTGGCGCATGCCGAAACTGGCTGAATCATGTTTCCATAGCCGCCAATATACGTTTGCATTACGTGAGCTGCAACAACATTTGGCAACGCTTCTTGAAGCACGTCTGTAGGAATTTCGTGATTTAGGAATCTATCCAAATACAGCTTTCGCATAGACGTCATTCCGCCAAATCCTGTGCCTTGAGTCGATGCAACAAGAGATGGATGCACAGCTTGCAAAATTTCCGAAGGCGTAAATCCTGCGCAGATGTAGGCATCAACAGTAGAGACTATGTTCCAAAGCGCAATCGGATCTACGCTTCCAACCATCGAAGCTGGAATACCCCACTTTAATGGGTCGAAGCCCTTAGGCAATTGCCCACCAACAGTACGCGTCATGGCTGCTCGCCTTGGCACGCGAATCATGGATCCAGCTTTGCGCGTAACAATCCATTCGCCAGACTCTGGGTCGCTAGAAATCTCTGTGTGCTCTTCGTCTAGCGCAACATATTCGCGCGCAATTTGCTCTGTAGCAACGTTGAAAGATACATCGTGGTCGAGGAAGATCTCGGCTTCTTCTTCGTTCGCTCCATCCTTGTAGTCGCTGCCCATACCAGTCTCAAACGGCCTTATTCCCGAGCGAGCCACTACCTCATCGCGATACTTTTCTGCAATGTCTTCTTCTGGCACAAGCGTGCCTTCCGCATCGTACCATCCTGGCTTTGGCGAGTCTTGCCAAGTTAGCAAGCCCATGCTCCAAGCCAATTCCAAAACAGCGCCTGCACAAAGCGAAACCGTTCCGTCATCTTGGATTGACTGCTCGGCACTAAAGCGCGTACGACCAGAACCCCAAGGGCCAATCTCGCCAACAGAAACTATAACGATTTGGTCTTGCGGCTTTGCTGTTACGTTCTTCCAATCTTCCAAGTTCACGCTTGCTTGAGTTGGAATATTTGGAGACGGAAGAGCCTTATTTAGAGACTTGACTTCAGACTTGATTGAAGAATCGTTTGCAGCATTCTGATTAGCCTGCTTACGACTATTCTCTTGCAAAGCTTGAGCTTTAAGCTCGTTCAAGTCAAGAGGCTCCGAGCCTAATCCACCTGTTAAATCAACATCTAGAGGTGCCTTTGCAGCAAGCTCGCGCGCATCTTTAGTGCACAAGTCAAGCAAAAGATTTGCCATCTGGCTTGTTGTAAAGGTTTTTAAGCCACGGCTTTCAACAGCTTCCACAAGAGGATCATTGCCTCCCATTAAGCCAGTTCCGCGCACCCAGCCAATCTTTGGATGAGCAAAAGTTACGCGATTCGACCACACTTTTTCTGCATGCGCGCGGTTAACAATGGCATCGAATGCGCTCTTGACTTCGCCATAAGCTCCGTCGCCGCCAAAAATACCGCGATTAGGCGATCCTGGCAACACAACGTGCATACAATGCTTTACATCTGTATCTGCTCCGATTTGCGCAAATCCTGCGATTGCGCGCTCAACACCCCAAAGCATAAGCCTGGATTGCGATTCAAAAAGCGCACCAGAATCCGCCAAAGTTCCACTAACTGGCGGAGCTGCAAATGGGAAGAATAGAGTTGGATTGTAAGCAGGCTTCAAAATGGTAGTTGTAGCGCCACTAACCTTCTTAGAAACTGTGCCAACCCACTTTACAAGAGCGTCAACATCTCTATAACTAGACAAGTTTGCTGGAACAAGCCACAATTTAGCCGAAGCTGTTGCGTGAAGTCTGTAAGCTTCTTTAGCCCACTTTTTTACACTCGGCTTAAAGCTGTGAGAAGTGGCAATAACCGTAGCTCCGCCTTCTAGAAGACCAGTCACAACTCGTGCTGCAATAGAATTTGGCGCAACGCCTGTTACAACAGCAACGTCTCCTTCAAAGCAATTTGAGAAGATTTGCGAATCGTCTCCATAATGCTCATGATTACGCAACTTTGGCAAATCGCTAGTAGACTTTAGAGCATCTTTTGCAACTTGCTCAAAAATAGAAGACAATACGTTGCGATTATTACCGTCGAATTTATTATCTTTGCACTTTTTAGCAAACCACTCAGCTTCGCGAGCGGTTGCGCTCCCTAATCCAACAAAGCTACCGTAGCGGTTCAAAATTTCGCTAACTTGCCCAAGATCTTCGGAATTATTCGCGCAAGAATCATACCCAGAATTGTAGTAGATACGCGCCAAATCTTCGCGAGCGCTAGCCCAGCGGTCGTCGAAAAGAATCGCCTTGCGCTCATCAAATCGAGGCTCCACCTGCTTTGGCCAATCCGCTCCAAGCTCAGCTTCTACAGCTGCAACAACAGCCGCATTTTCATCCGCTTCATCTTTTACTTGAGGAGTCTCAACACCAAGCTTTGATAGCACAAACTTAGCAGTAGCAGCCAAAACGCCATCCGCGCCAACAACCTGTTGCGCAAAAGCGTCAAGTGCTGCAGAATCAACAACCGCGCCACCTGCAGCGCCAGATCCTGCAGAACCTGGCTGAGCAAGAGTAATTCCGTGCTGTTTAGCAACTTGATTAATCGCAGAATCAATCAACGCTTGAGCTGCAGAAGCGTTCTTTGCTGGCTGCGTAGAAAGCTGCGCCAAATCGCCTCCGCGAACGCTTGCGCCAGAGCGCGTTTGCAAAACAAGCGCCGCCAAAACGTGCGCACGCCAGCCTTCGCCAAGCTTATAGACTTCCGTAATTCGCTTATCTACTTGAGCAGGCTTTACACCAGCTGCACCAAAAAGCGACCTTAAACTTTGCCTTACAATGTCGCTAAGAACGGCACCAAAAGCCTTGTAGCGAGGAGCTGCAGAGTTTACTAGCTTGCTAAGAGCGCTCATTGGAGCTTCCGCAGCGCCGTCCACGCTAGGCACGCCAAGCTCGGAGCTTATGTCCATTAAAAGCTGGTTTCGTCTAGAAGATACGCCGTTTGTTAACGTATCCGTTGTGTCGGCAGCGCCAATTTGGTCTGCGCGAATCTTTGCACTGTATGCAATCAGCATCTCAATAGCATCCGACGCCTTAAATGCAATATCTGCAACAGAGCCAGATGGCACATTTGGCACTGCATTTGATGCATTTTGTACAGAATTATTTGCATTATTATTTGCATTTATTTGAGTAGATGCAGAAGCAGATGCAGCACTTGCCGTTGCGGTTGCTTGCGACTTTTGTGCAGCCTCCTGGGAAGAATCGCCAGCCGCCACCTGCTCATTAGCCGCGCTTTCATCGTCTTCAAAAACTTCTGGCACAAGCGAATCTGTGTCTGTTTTATAAACACGACTCTCGTCTCGCCCAACGTTATAAACAGCAACACGCTGACTACTAAACTCTGGCAATGCAAGCGTTTTTGCACCAAGATTTGCCAAAGTTGGAGCATTCGCTAAACCAACTTCAACGTATTCTTCTACACCTAATCCGCCGCAAGAAGTGCTAGAGAACATAAGCGCTTGCGTTTCAATCCAGCGAACAGGGGAAGCAAACTGCCAAGAAAGAAGCTCCGTAAGAAGCAATCTGCCAAGCTTTTGCTCGTCTGCAGCATAAGAATCCCAAGTTGCATCATCTTGTAAAGCCGCTTCAATACGCTCTGAAGGCACAACGTCTAGAATCTTTTGCGCAAATTCGCGCGTAAGCTCAAACGGGCACGCAACCAAGTTTGGAATGTAGCGTCCAACAAGCACTGAGTAGTCAATATGCTTTGGAAGAAGCGAATCCAGCTTATCGCGGAACTCTGGCACACCTTTTCTAAGCAGCTTGGAATGGAATGGCACATCAATTCCTGGAACCAAAATAAACGGCGGCTTTCCACCATATTCTTTAGCACGCTTAGCGGAATCTTCGGCCAAAACTTTAAGACCTTTTATTGTTCCCGCAATCGCATACTGCTGACCTGCCAAATTGTAGTTTACGATTTGCAAGAATTCGCCAGTTTGCTTAGAGATTCCTTCAACGTACGCGTTTACGCCATCGTCTCCTACGCCAAACTGGTTTGGACGCAAAGCTCCCATTCTATAGTTGGATCGGCCTTGCGCATCTCGCTCAATCAAATGATGCATTGTAGATCCGCGATGGAACACGAGTTCCAACACGGTTTCTAGCGGAATAATTTGAGCGAAAGAGCTTAGCGCATTGTATTCACCAAGCGAGTGGCCAGCAAAGTAGGCAGGCCAAATATCGCATCCAGCTTCACGCAAGCGAGCAGTTTGTGCAAAAGCAACAGTAGCGAGCGCAACTTGCGTAAATTGCGTTAAGTTAAGCAAGCCTTCTGGGTGACGATACGTTACGCCATTTGCTGTTAGTTCCTTAGGATTATCTCGAACAACAGCAAGAATTGAGAATCCGAGCTTTTCGCGAGTAAGCTTATCGGCGCGCTGCCAAGTTTCGCGCACAGCTGGCGATTTTGCACGCTCATCTAGCGACATACCTTGCTTTTGAATACCCTGACCTGGGTATACAAAGGCGGCGCGCGGCGAGCCTGTAAGAGCGCTGGCCTTAGAAACAACTTGCCCATTTACGCGGCATGTTACTTCTAGCGCAAGTCCTGCGCGTCGAACTTTTCCTACGCGCTCAACAGTTATCTCAACCTTATCGTTAAGCTGCACCATGCCGTACATGTTGTACGTCCAGCCAATCAACTCGTAGCGCGCGCCTTTTTCATCCAAGGCTTGCGCAACGTGCTGAGCTGCTGCCGAAAGCCACATTCCGTGCACAAGCGGCGCTTTAAGCCCAGATATTGCAGCGCCTCTGTAAGAAGTGTGAATTGGGTTAAAATCGCCAGAAGTGCGCGCAAACGCCGTCATGTCTTTAGGCGCGCTCAAAACAACTCTTCTAAGCATTCTTCTAGGAGTTGCATCTACATCATATTCGTGCAAATCCGCTGCATCTCCGTATTGCGCAGCAGGCTTTGGCAGCGCCGCACTGTAGCTGCGACCGCGAATCGCAAATCGTTCTGTTTCGTGCGCGATTTTTGTTCCGTCTTGTGCATTGTGAATTATGTGTATTGTCACTACTCGACCAGAAGCTGATTCGGCATAATCTTCTGCCCAACCAGTGAGGTTTATGCGTGTTCCAACATATTTTTGCAGGTCGTCTGTAGATACATCTAACTCTATTAAATGGTCTAAATGAACTGCGTTAAGCAATCCTTCGATTACTGGGTATCCGTTTACCATTACGGACCCCAAAGCAGAATAAATTGTTGGCCAAGCAGGACCAACTAGCGCGTCTGGAACAATTCTAGACGGCTGCAATCCGCCAGAAAGTCGCCCAGCTGTAGCAGATTCGTGATCGATTCCAAGATTTCTAGAAAGCGTGTACGAAGACTTTACTACGCCAAATGGCGATTCTTCGCTTTGCTCGCTTTCATCTACTTTAGGCATTTCGCTTAAAGCATCTCCCGTAATCGCAACGTTTCCAATGCCTGCTGTAGCTGCAAGCATCTTATAAACGTGCTTTGGCAAGCGATCTCTATCTACTACTGGCACGCCTCCTGCGCGATTTGCATCTACAATAAGCGGAATCACAATGCTTCGCACAGCATGATTCTTATTGCTATTATCAGCCTTACTTGAATCGTTAGCACTTGAATCGTTGCCGCTTAAATCATCCCAGAATGTGTCTAATTTAATATCTAAATCAAGCTTAATTACGCTATCTTCTTCACTAACAACGCTTATAACGTAGTTTTCGCTATCATTTTGCGTTTTATAAGCAGGATTAGAAGTTAGGTGACCAATCCAAGAGATATTCGGGCATGCGCGCACGTATTCTTCAACGTTTTTTGCGCACGCGATTTGGCTAAACGCACTTTGACCAAACGCATTCTTATTGCAATTTTGCGGCAAATCGCCAGCAGCCGAACGCTTTATAACCGCATCTTCAAATCTTCCCAAAATATCTGCGATTGGCTCATCCATTGTTGTTATTCCAGCAACAGAAATCGGCCCAGGAATTACGCGAACAGCGTCTGCCGAGTAGCGCGAATCTTCCGACTGCCAAAGCTGATCTTGGCCCCACCAGCGAAGCAAATCGTTGTCGATTACTGGCACAAACGGCATTGGCTTAGGGTATTCGCGCACCAAAGTTGGGAACCATGCGGCATCCATTGGAATAACGTTTGTTTGCGCTGCATCTGGGAACTTTTCAATAAGATTGTTCAAAGCTTCTTGAGGATTTTCAAAAATGATTTTAGAAGAAGGCAAGCTTGACTCAAATTCGCCAGAATCTTGCAACGCAAAACGCGCTTCGATTCTTTTAAGCAAATGAGCATATCGATCCGCATACGTGGAATCTGCCCACGGGTAGCATAAGTCGAGGAATCGCTGAGCAAATTGCTTGTATGTCATGCTTTCAACATTGCCAAAATACGGCTTTGCTGTTGTGTTAAGAGCAGCAATAACCTCGTCTTTACGTAACTCAAGCTCTTCTGGATGCTTCATCATGTGCACAAGAAGCCTTCCACAGCGCGCAGATGCATTCTCAATCTCGTAAATATCTGCGTGCAAATGGCTTAATCCGCTTGTTACTCCGCCAACAACCTTTCCAGAAGGCACCCAGCGCTCGCCAATCGGAGCAAACGGATCTTCACTTGCGCCAAGACCTTCCACACACGCATCATTTGCTTCTGTAATTCCAGGCGTCTCCACCAACATGCGCTTAACTTGCGCGCTTGTGTGCGCTTCCTTTGCCGTCATTGCTGCAGTGCCAATCATCACAGCATCTACTGGCATATTTGGCAAGTCGTACTTATTGGACCATTCGCCACTAATGTAGTCGGCAGCTCGCGAAGGAGTGCCGATTCCGCCACCTGCTACAAGCACCAAATTATTGCATTCGCGCACTTGAGCATAAGTGCTAATAAGCAAATCGTCTAGCGACTCCCAAGAGTGGTGGCCGCCTGCAGATCCGCCTTCTACTTGCGCAATAATCGTTGCTGGCTTAACAGCTTTTGCAATGCGAATAACTTGACGAATCTGATCTACTGTTCCTGGCTTAAAAGCAACATACGGGAATCCATCTTCTTGAAGAGTTTTAACAAGTTCCTTCGCTTCGTCTAGCTCTGGGATTCCTGCAGAAATAACAACGCCGTCGATTGGCGCTCCCGAAGCGCGCTTTTTTGGAACTATACGCTTGGCGCCAAATTGCAAATTCCACAAATAGCGGTCCATAAACATGGCGTTGAATTCTACAGTTGCTCCCTCTTTTAGCTGCTTTTGGAGCATTTCCACATGCTTGTTAAACACTTCTTCTGTTACTTGGCCACCGCCTGCAAGCTCCGCCCAGTATCCCGCGTTTGCAGCAGCCGCAACGATTTGCGGGTCTACGGTTGTTGGAGTCATGCCTGCAAGAAGAACAGGAGCCTTGCCCGTTAGCTTGCTAAACTTTGTAACTACTTTGCGCCCTAATGGCGTTTCTACTACGCGTGGTGCAAAATCCGCCCAGCATCCCGTTCGCAGAGAATTTGCGGAAGAAGCATCCATTGTAGACGCATTAGCGCGATACGCCATTGTTCCAGCTTCTACGATTCCAGCGCCACTTCCCTGAACTAGCACGCTTGTAAGCTTTCCAAGCACTTCTCCAGGACCCATGTCGATTATCCACAAATCTTTAGCAGATTTGCCCAGATTTGCCAAAGTTTTTTTGATTTGACTTGCCCAATCCACTTGTTCTACTAAAACTTGATTTGCAAGACTTCTAGTAAGCTCGGCATTTAATCCAGCTTCTTTTGCCCATTTTTCAGCGTTATCTACCGCTTTGCTCATCATTGGCGAATGGAATGGCACTGTAACGTCTAAGTACTCTGCGATTGGCGCAAAAACCGATCCGCCGCGCATCTTCATATCTCGTAATTTTTTAGAATGAGCCGCTTCTTTTTGTGCTTCGCTTAAAACGGCCTCCATGTCTTGCGGATAGCCCGATAACACCATGTGATTTCGCGAATTTTTAACTGCTATCGAAACTTCGGCACGCTTACGATCCACGCGAGAAATCAAAACTTCTGCCTGTTTTTGAGTTACGCCTTTTAAGGAAAGCATTGGAGTAGCATTGCCGTTTGCGCTTATTTCCAAAAGCCGCGCTTCGCGATCTGCAGCCGCTCCGATTATGTACGCAATCGCCAAAAGTTCCGCGATTTTGCTTTGCGCTGCCTGCCAAGAACTAGCCTCTAATCGCGCTTCTACCATTTTTGCAGCAATCACACCTTGAGAATGACCAAGACTTGCGATTGGCTTGCAAACTTCAAAATTGTACCCAAGATTCGTAAAATCGCTAACAGATGCAAGCTGCGCCAATGTGATTCCTGGAACGCTTATTTGAGCGTCTTGCGTGCGCTCGTTTGCAGATTCTAAAGCGTCGAATACGTTTATGTCTTTTCCTGCGTTTGCTAAAAGCTGCGCATATATGTTGTTTAGAAGTTTTTTGGCGCAATTGTTATACTCGCGAAGCTGCGCGTTTAAGTCTTCATCTTTTTGCGCGTCTTTTAACGCTTGAACCCACGGCGTGGATTGCCCTGCAAAAACTAAAATATGTGGATTTTGTGCAAGCTCATCAAATAAGTATTTTGTCATTTTATTTCCTTTGTTTGTGGGTTTACGTTTTATTTTTAAGATTTATGTTTTGTGTTTTGATTATTTGTGACTTTGATTATTTGTGACTTTGATTATTTGTGACTTTGATTATTTGTGACTTTGATTATTTGAACTTGTTGCTAGTCGCGTCCGCGGCTGCTTGCGACTTTTGCGCGGCTGCCAAATCATTCTCAAATCACCCTAAAATCACCCTCAAATCACCCTAAAATCACATTGGCTGGTTTCCATGATGCTTCCCCGTTCTCGAAACGCGTTTTTTACTTCTTAAAATCTTCAAAGAATTAGCAATAACATCTCTTGTTTGCTCAGGATCTATCATTGCGTCAATCTGGCCAGTTTCCAGCGAAAGATTCGCGTTTACAGTGGTATTTTCGTAATTCTCAACAAGCTTTTTTCTTAAAGCGTCAACATCTTGACCGCGCTCTTTTGCTTTTTGCAAATCCTTGCGATGAATAATGTTCACAGCTCCTTGAGCGCCCAAAACCGCTATCTGGCTGGTAGGCCAAGCATAGTTAAAGTCTGCGCCCATAGACTTTGAGCCCATTACAATGTATGCTCCACCAAAAGCCTTGCGCAAAATCACGGTAACAAGCGGAACTTGCGCGTTTGCATACGCGTAAATCACCTTTGCGCCTCTGCGAATGATTCCAGCGTGCTCCTGGTCCGACCCTGGCTTGTATCCAGGAGTGTCTACAAGAGTTACAACAGGAAGATTAAACGCGTCGCACAATCGCACAAATCGCGCTACTTTTTCGGAAGAATTAACGTCTAAAATTCCCGCGTTTACCTTAGGCTGATTTGCCACTATTCCAACAGGATGCCCGTCTATGCAAGCAAAACCAACCACTGCGGACGCCGCGTAAAGCTCTTGAACTTGCACAAATTCGCCATAATCTACGATTGCGCGAATAACGTCTAAAACGTCGTACGGCTGGCGATCGTTGCTCGGAACAATAGTCGCAAGCTGCTTAGCGGTTTCTCTATCTGCGCGAGTGGCAGCGTATGCGAATGTTGGCGGATTTTGATTGCAATTTTGCGGCAAATAAGCGAGGACTGTGCGCGCGTAGTCAATGGCGTCTGCCTCGTCTTCGCCCAAATAGTGAGCAACGCCCGAAGTGGAGTTATGCACATATCCACCACCTAAATCGTCCATGCTAATCGACTCGCCTGTGGCAGCCTTAACAACATCTGGACCAGTTACAAACATGTTGGAATGCTCGCGAGTCATGATTATAAAATCCGTAAGAGCAGGGCAATAAACTGCGCCACCAGCACAAGGTCCTAAAATCAAGGAGATTTGCGGAATTAAACCGCTTGCTTCACAAGTTTTTTTGAAGATTCTGCCATATTGCGTAAGCGCGTTAACGCCTTCTTGAATGCGAGCGCCACCCGAGTCGATTAGCGCAACAACTGGAACTGCAAGCTGCAACGCCATGTCTAAAAGATGGCAAATTTTCTGGCCTTCAGCGCGCCCAAGCGTGCCGCCACGAACGGAAAAATCCTGCGCATACACGGCCACTTTTTTGCCGTACACTTCGCCAAAGCCAGTGATTACAGCACATCCTGCAACATCGTTATTTATGTCTCCGCCGTTAAAGCGGCCGATTTCTTCAAACGTACCCGTGTCAAAAAGCAAATCCAAACGCTCTCTGGCAGTGGATTTTCCTTTTGCATGCTGGCGCTCTAAAGCATTCTGCTCGGCATCTCTAGCAAGGCGAGCCGCGTGTTCTACGGCTGCTTTTCCGCGCTGAGGCTGCGTATTTTGCGTAGTTTGAGTAGACTGAGCAGACTGCGCATTTTTATTAACTTGCATATCATCTCTATTAACATCTTTTGCAACTTGTGTAGCATCTTTAGTAAGCGCACTCATTTTGCACTACCGCCTTTAGTTACGTCAATTGTTACAAGCTTTTCGCCTGCTTCTACACCATCTCCAGGCCCTACAAAAATGCCAGTAACTACGCCAGCTGCAGGTGCGTAAACGTAGTTTTCCATTTTCATGGATTCAAGAACAGCAAGTAGGTCGCCTTTAGCTACGCTCTGACCTTCTGCAACGTTTACGCGCGTAATCACAGCTTGCATTGGAGCAGAAATCACGCCAGGAGCGTCCTTTGGCATTTCCGACTTGTGAGTATCTCCTCTTAAGCCTCGCCCTCTAAGCGGCTGCGATGCGCGAACCGTGCTTCTAACTCGTGCAGAGCCAGTAAGATTGTCTACAATATCTTGCGGAATCGTAAGTTTTACGCGCTTATTATCTACTTCTATTACAAAAGACTCCATTTTAGTTGGCTTATTTTGCGCGTCTTCACCATACTTATTGGAATCCAAAGAAGCAGGCTGTCCGCCATTTGCCGCTGCAGCAGTGCGGTTCAAATACTTGCGCTCAAGCCATTTTGTAGAAATATCAAAATCGTGATCTTGCGCTGTAAAATCAGGGTCGTTAAAAATCTGATCAAAAAGCTTAGCAGGAGTAGGCACTCCCTCAATGCAAAGCTCCTTAAGCGCGCGCCTTACGCGAGCAATCGCCGCATCGCGATTTTGCGCCGTAACAATAAGCTTGCCCATCATGGAGTCGAATTTTGGAGACACGCTATCTCCAACTTCTACGCCAGAATCCACGCGGATTCCAGGACCAGATGGCCACTCTATTTTTGTTAGCGTGCCTGCGCTAGGCGTAAGATTCGTTGCTGGGTCTTCCGAAGTGATTCTAAGCTCAAAACTGTGCCCGCGCGAAGGGTGATTTTGCGTAAGCTCGCCGCCGTCAGCAATCGTAAGCTGTTCGCGCACAAGATCTAGTCCGCTAACTTCCTCACTAACTGTGTGCTCCACTTGCAATCGTGGGTTCACTTCCAAGAAGTAGACTTTATGTTGAGATGTCACCATATATTCACACGTGCCCAAACCAACGTAGTCAACAGCTTCAAATAGGTTACGAGAATATCGGTGAAGCTGCGCGTTCTCGTCATCGGTAAGGAATGGCGCTGGTGCTTCCTCAACCAACTTTTGGTTTCGGCGCTGCACCGAGCAATCGCGCGTGGAATATATGGTGAAGTTTCCATGTGAATCGCGGCCAACTTGCGTTTCCACATGCCTGGCCTTGTCTATAAAACGCTCAATAAAGTACTCGTCAAGGTCGCCGCCTTGCAAAGCGTCGTGGTTCATGTAGAATCCGCGAAGCTCGTCATCGTTGTGCACAACGGTTATTCCGCGGCCGCCGCCGCCATCCGTGCGCTTCATCATAACTGGGTAGCCGTGCGTTTGCGCAAAAGTCAGCAATTCTCTAATGTCTTTTACAGGCTCCGATATGCCTGGTACGGGCGGCACTTTAGCGCGAGTTGCAACGCGGCGCGCGGTTATTTTATCCCCCAAATCAATAAGCGCTTCTGGCTTCGGGCCAATCCACACAGCGCCAGCATCAATCACCTTTTGCGCAAAACTCGCTACTTCCGATAAAAATCCGTAGCCTGGGTGTACAGCATCTGCGCCGCTTTTATGTAAAATGTCTATAATAGCGTCTTCGTTTAAATAGGTGTCTCTGTACGTGTCTCCAGAAAGCGCGTACGCTTCGCTTGCCATCTCAACAAACTGTGCTTGACGGTCGGATGCCGCATAAATAGCAACAGTTGGGATTCCCATCTCTTGAGCAGTGCGAATCACTCTAAGCGCGATTTCGCCGCGATTTGCCACAAGTATTTTTTTGATATTCGTAACCATACGTTACAAGTTATAGGAAATTTGGCTTATAGTATCCGTGAATCTGAACAAAACATTATGCGATTTTTTGTAAACTTCTCCAACGCGCGGCTGGTGATTTTTGTCTAATCTTTGATTCAGCAACGAAAAACAATACGAAAGAAGGATATCGTGGCTAATTTTGAATCTAACTCTGGTGCAAACTCTAGCGCAGTTGCATCTAAGGCTTTTGACGTTAATCGTTTGGCTGTTCCATTTGCTAAGGCGTTTTTGTTTACTGTTCTTATTAGCGCTGCCACTATGGCTGGCGCATTGCCAATTCCTGGAACTCCTGTTCCTGTAACTTTGCAAACTTTGGTTTTGGCTTTGGCAGGTCTTACTTTGACTTGGCGCCAAGCCGTTAGCTCTGTGCTTATGTACCTTGCGATTGGTGCTGCTGGAATGCCAGTGTTTGCAGGCGGAAAGAGTGGCGTTGTGGCTTTTGCAGGCCCTAGCGTTGGATTCCTTGTTGGATTCGTGTTCGGTGTAGCTGCGATTGCGCTTGTAAAGTCTGCGCTCGAAGGCGTTGTTAATGCCGCTATGCCAGAGGATTCTGTTGCTAAGAAATTTGCACGATTTGGCGCGTATTTTGCAGCATCTGTTGTTGGTTCTCTTGTGATTTACGCATTTGGATTTGTAGGCCAATCGCTTATGATGCACTTGCCTGTTTGGGCAATCGCCGTGGCTTCTACTGGCTTTATTGTGGGCGATATTATTAAGGCTGCAATCGCTAGCGGAGTTTGCGCAGGATTGTATGGCGCGTTTAAACGCAATCACAATGCATGATCGTGAAGCGTGATTATGCGTGATTATGCGTGATTATGCGTGATTAATCGCAAGCGTAACGCGCTAACTATTCTAAGGCCGCAGTCTCGTCACTGCGGTCTTTTTGTATCAAAAGCAAGCGAAGACGTGAGCGCGGCTAATCCGCGCGAGCGACACGACCTGCCTTTTCCGCTTTTTGTACCAAATTTGACCCGAAAATGGTACAAACTCGGGAAAAAACTTCCGCACTTTGTACCACATTTGACCTAAATCACGTACAAAATGCGGAAATATCGTTCGCGCGGTCAAAGCGCGCAAACATCTCCCGTGTGCACAATCGCAGATTCTCCCGAGTCTTTAAGAATCAAAAGCGAAGCATCATCATTAATGCTCTGCGCAACGCCTTCTACGCATTCACCGTTATTTAGCTCACTATTAACTTCTGGCGCATATACGCTAACTTTGCGCCCAAGAGTCCAACAAACTGCGCTAACTTCCTTACGCAAGCACAATGCGCTTTGCGCAGGATTTTGCACAAAACTCGCGAGTCTATTGTTTAAGTTTTTCGCTAAACGCTTAGCAATAATATCCCTTAACTCCATAGCGTCTGGAAGATTCGCGTAATGCATTTGCAAAGATGTTGCCTGCTCAATTGGAAGCGACTCTTTAGACACATTAAGATTAAGGCCGATTCCAAAAATCACGCCAATATTTTGTTGCGAAGATTCATGATTTTCAACATAGCTATTATTTGCAATAGCTGCGATTTCGGTTAAAATTCCGCCTTCTTTGCAATCGCCAATAAAAATGTCATTTGGCCATTTGATTTTTATTTCTTGACCAAAATCGCAAATTTTACTTTCTACTTTGCCAACTTCTACGACTTCGCCGATTTTGCGCGCACCAACTTCTTTAAGCGCGCCAATCAGCGCATCTCTTGCGCAAAGCCCTGCAATCATAGGCAGCCAACCGTTGTATTTTGAATCCATAACAACGCTTTTTGGCAAAATAGCACCATAAGACGCTAGAAAGCTTTGCCCCGATTCGCTAACCCACTTGCGACCAAGACGGCCTCTGCCAGCACTTTGATTGTTTGCAATAATCGCACAAACAAGCGGATTCAAAATTGAAGAGCTTTCAAAATCGCAATTAAGAAGCTCTTTTCGCGCAATATTTTGCGTAGAATCAACAGAGTCTAAAAAGATAAAATTCATCGAGAATTAAATCCCTTAAAATCCATAAAATCGCCTAAAAGCCTAAACCTATTTAATAGCTATTTAAACAACAACTATCAAACAATAGGCTCTACCTGGTCAAAGCCAAGCTCCACAGGAGTCTCTCTGCCAAAGATAGAAACAAGAACTGTAAGCTTTTGCGTTGTAGGATCTACGTCCGAAACTACAGCAGCCATAGTTGCAAATGGGCCGTCTGTAACTGTAACTTGATCGCCAACCTTGTAGGCAACTTCCACCTTGCGCTTGCGAGCAGCAGCTGGCTTATCTCCAGCCTTCTTCAACGCCTCAGACGCAATCATAGGAGCCATCATATCAATAACTTCCTTGCGGCTAAGAGGCGCTGGTTCCTTAGATGGGCCAACAAAACCAGTAACGCCTTCGGTCTCGCGCACAATGCGGCGAGCATTCTCGTCTGGCCACATGCGAATAAGCACATATCCTGGAACGCGAACGCGCGTAATAACCTTCTTGCCCTTGTCTGTGTGCTTTTCAACCTCTTCCATTGGAACTTCAATCTGGAAAATCTTATCTTCCAAACCAAAGCTTTGAACGCGAGATTCAACGTTAGTTTTAACGCGCTTCTCGTAGCCAGAGTAGGTGTGAAGAACGTACCACTTGCCTTCAAGAGTTCGCAAAGTCTTGGAAAACTCGGCGACTGCGGCGGCGCCAGCGTCTGTAGGATTTACGTCCGCGGAATCTTCGGAATCTTCAGCAGAATCAGCAGAATTGTCGGCAGAATCAGCGCTATTTTCCACTGGCGAATCGCCAGCAACCGTAGATTCAGCCTGCTCAGGCGCATCTGCAGCAGCAGAAGCTGCATCTAAATCAGCAAAATTCTCTACAGACTCAACATTTTCGAGATTCAACTCGTCAGTCATATTTGCACACCCTCAAAATTCGTTTAAATCAGCCAAACAGCCACATAACGGACTTGCCTAAACCGAAGTCCATAACAGTGACAAAAACCATCAAGAAAATAACAAAAATAAACACGGAAGCAGACCAAGCAAACAACTCTTTGCCGTGTGGAGCTACGACTTTGCGCGTTTCGTCAATAGTTTGCTTAATGAACATGCCAATACGCATGAACAAATTTGGCTTCTTCTCTTTTGCCTTGGCCATGCTTGAATCCTTCGTTTGAAAATTGTTAACAATAAAACTGGCAGGGACGGCGGGACTCGAACCCACAACCTACGGTTTTGGAGACCGTTGCGCTACCAATTGCGCCACATCCCTAGGTGAACTTGCTAATCATACCTTAAAAAGATTGACTTGGCAAAACCGCCGAATATTCATGATAGCGGAAGGGCAAGATTTAAGGGGTTTTATTATGATTAGCGAGTGTCGCTAAATGCGCGGAAGCTTCCGACTTTAAAGCGCGCTACCGCCTTCAATCCACTGCTTCATGCGCCTCATGCCCTCAGCAAGCTGACTATCCGCCAAAGCGCACGAGAATCGCAAGTAACCAGGCGCGCCAAAAGCCTCGCCAGGAACAGCAGCAACATGCGCTTCGTCAAGAAGCATTTGTGCAAACACAGACGATGTGCCTGGAATCTTAGAATCCTTGCCAAGTGGGCGCTCAAGCAGCGCCTCAACATTTGCAAACGCGTAGAAAGCTCCGTGCGAAAGAGGGCAAGTTACGCCTTCCATGCTGTTTAACGCTTGCACAATCGCCTTGCGACGAGCGTCGAAGGAATCACGCATTTTTGCAACTTCATCTAATGGTCCGCCAACTGCTGCAAGAGCTGCGCGCTGCGAAATATTAGAAACGTTAGACGTCATGTGACTTTGAAGCTTAATCGCGGCCTTCGCAACGTCAAGCGGCGCAACCATCCATCCAACTCGCCAACCTGGCATTGCGTACGTTTTTGCAACGCCGTTCAAAACAAGCAGCTGGTCGCGCACTTCTGGCACTTCCACGCCAATGTACGAAGTTTTTACGCCATCGTAATGCAAGTGCTCGTAGATTTCGTCGGAAAGCACCCAAATATGGTGTTTTACAGCCCATTCGCCAATCGCGCGAATCGTTTGCTCGCTCCAAATAGCGCCTGTTGGATTAGAAGGCGAAGTTACAATAATCGCACGCGTGCGCGGTGTGCGAGCCGCCTCAATCGCCTCAATATCTGGCTCAAAACCGCGATCCGCGCCAGACATAACAGGCACAGGAACACCGCCTGCAAGTTTTACTGCCTCTGGGTAGCTTGTCCAATATGGCGCTGGGATTATAACTTCGTCGCCGTCGTTTAGCAAAATCTGGCATGCTTCGTAAACAGCCTGTTTGCCGCCATTCGTTACAACAACTTGATTTGGGGAAACGTCGTAGCCAGAATCGCGCTTAACTTTGCGCGCAATCGCCTCGCGCAGCTCTGGAAGGCCAGCCGTAGCTGTGTACTTGTAGTTTTTTGGGTCTTTGCATGCGGCGGCTGCGGCTTCCACAATGTAGAGCGGCGTTGGAAAATCAGGCTCGCCTGCGCCGAAGCTAATAACGTCGATTCCTGCGGCTTTCATCGCTTTTGCTTTGCCATCTACAGCAAGGGTTGCACTCGGTGCCACTTTGTTAATGCGATTGCTCATAGAGCGCCATTGGGAGTTTGATGTATTTGCTGCGATTTGCTGCGAACCTTCTGCGATTTGCGATTCGTTTTCTGCCATATTTGCTGCGATATTTTCTGCCATACTTACAGTTTAACCATTACACGTTATTTCCCGATTTTGTTTACGTTTCAACCAGCGCGGCTTCCTATTTAACGTTGTAGGAGGGCTGGGTAATTCTACGCTCGCGCGTTACAGCGCGCTCACGCCCTCGCTTGCGTTGAAAGCACACTGTGCTTTCAACTTTGAGCAAGCTCAGCGAATCGAGGTGACTTCTCGCGCGCTATGCAGCTCGAAGTCGTCGATTCGCACAACGCTCCGCCTCTTACGTGTTGTCGGTTGTTGCGGTTGTTCCGATTTGGCTTTGATTTTGTTTTTGGTTTAAGTTTGTTTGTAGGCGTGTGTCATTGGATTATTTGGTATCGGCTGCCGCTCTTATACTGTTCGACCAAGAATCACCCAGCCCTCTTGCATGCTAGAACTTTTGCGTGGTTTTTATCGCCGAGATTCTCGATTTTTCTTCTTCATTCGATGAATCACCATTTCATGCTGAGGTTCATCTCATTCAGGGCGAAAAATCTCGAATCTCTACCTAATTTGGCGAAGCTCTAAGCGCACACGCAAATCGATTAGCAAATAGAAGATTATAAAAGCACAAGATTGTCGCGATGAACCACAGGATGCGCGTATTGCCGCCCCAAAGTGGCCTCTAAATCGTCCGTAGTAAGCCCCATTACCTGCGGTATCTCGTCTGAATCAAATGCAACTAGTCCTTTGGCTAAGTGGTTTCCATGCTCATCATCAATCCACACTGGGTCGCTCGCACAAAAATCGCCAGTAACCCCTACGATTCCAGCAGCCAACAGGCTTGCTCGCCCTGCGCAAACGGCTGCAGCAGCACCAGAATCTACAATAATCGCACCATGCGGATTAGACGCAAAACCAATCCAAAGTCTTCTAGAAGACGCGCGCGAGTTTAGTGGCGCAAAAACGGTTCCAACCGAATCGCCAGCTAGCGCACTCTCCGCGCTACTCGCACACGTCAAAAGCGTTGGGATTCCAGAAACAGCAGCAATATGCGCCGCATCCATCTTGGTTACCATTCCGCCTGTACCAACGCCCGATCCGCTTTCGCCAACTTTAACATCGTCTAGCGCGCGCGTAACATCTGCAACAAAGCTAATCCGCTTAGCACCTGGCTCGCTGGGCGGAGCAGTGTAAAGCGCGTCTACGTCTGTTAAAAGCACCAGCGCATCTGCGCGAACAATGTTTGCAACAAGCGCAGCCAGCCTATCGTTATCTCCAAAACGTATTTCGTTACTAGACAAAGCATCGTTTTCGTTTACGATTGGCACAACGCCTAATTCCAGCAGCCTAAGCATTGTGCGCTGAGCATTGCGATAACGAGACGGCGAAATAGTAACGTCTGCCGTTAGTAGCATTTGCCCTACTTTTAGACCATATTTTGCAAATGCTTGCTCGTATTGCGCCATAAGCAAGCCCTGACCAACCGAAGCCGTAGCTTGCTGCGTTGGAACGTCTTTTGGCCTAGAATCAAAGCCGAGCAGCCCAAATCCTGCTGCGATTGCGCCAGAAGACACAAGCACAACATGCGCGCCGTTAATTTGCGTGCGACTAATGGCATCTACTAGCGAGCGCAACTTTTGCACATCTAAGTGACCATTTTGCGAAGTTAGCGAGCTAGACCCCACTTTTACGACTATTGTGCGCGCATTGCTAATTGAACGCCGAACCCCGTTTTCGGTAGGCTCAATTGCTTTATTAACCATTATTAATCAATTACTCTCCACGCCCAAATAGGCTCTGCTCATCGTGTTTATCGTCATCTACCGATGGATCTGCCCAATGCCCTTGCTTGCGTTCCGCCATCATAGCGTCTCGCACGGCACTCTTTGCATCCATCATTGTGTGGTAGTCGCGGCGGCGCTCCGCATTAGTGCGCCTTGCGCCACGCGGGTCATTTGCCTCAAGTCGCAAGTCTTTTCCGCGCGCACCAAGGCTTGCGCCATCCAAACCTTCCGCGCCTGCTGCAATGCTTGGATCCCAGTCGAAGCAAACCATGCGGTTTCCGCGGCCAATCCTAATCTCGTCTCCTGGTCGCGCGCCCTTCTTGCGCAACTCGTCTTCTACGCCAAGCTTCGCTAAGCGATCCGCCAAATAGCCCACTGCCTCGTCGTTGTCGAAGTTTGTTTGCACAACCCAACGCTCTGGCTTAGCACCCGTAACAGTAAACCAAAAGTCGCCATTTTTGTCTTCTTCGCGCTCGATTGTAAAGTCGCTAGCACTTCCGCGTCCATCATCTCTGCGGCGTCGTAATGCTGGCTGCTCAAGCGGCTGAATAACAACGCGTTCTTCTTCTCGCGCAGCCTCTTGCTCGGCAAGCTTTTCGCGCATACTAGCCACCATCTTTCCAAGCGCAAAACCAAGCTCTTTCAAGCCTTCGTGAGAAGCAGTAGAAATCTCAAAAACTGGCATGCCCATTTTTTCAAAGTCGCTTCGCACAAATTCTGCCAACTCTTTTGCTTCTGGCACATCAATCTTGTTGAGCACAATAATTCGCGGACGCTCGGGAATTGGAATCGCTCCAAGCGGCAAATCAAGCTTGTTTGCGTATTGCGAAAGCTCGTGTTCCAAAGCCTTATAATCGCTGATTGGGTCGCGATTTGGCTCTAGCGTTGCACAGTCGATTACGTGGGCGATTATTTCCGTGCGCTCAATGTGACGCAAAAATTCTAGACCAAGTCCTTTTCCTTCGGAAGCACCTGGAATCAATCCTGGCACGTCTGCGATTGTGTAGCGGTATTCGCCAAAGCTGACTACACCAAGATTTGGAACAAGAGTTGTAAACGGGTAATCTGCGATTTTTGGCTTTGCAGCACTGATTGATGCTACAAGACTTGACTTTCCTGCAGAAGGGAATCCAACTAGCGCAACGTCTGCTATCGACTTTAGCTCTAGGATTACGTCTCGCTCTTCACCAGGCTCGCCAAGCAGCGCAAATCCTGGAGCGCGACGCACCTTGTTTGCAAGAGCTGCGTTTCCAAGGCCACCAGCACCTCCTGCTGCGACTACGAAAGTGTCTCCTACGTGTTGCAAATCCGCCAAAACGTTGCCAGGCTTTTTTTGCGCGCCCGATGCGCCCTTCGCCTCAAAAATCACGGTTCCAACTGGCACTGGCAGTATAAGGTCTTCCCCTTTGGAGCCGTCTTTTGTATCTCCCAAGCCCATTGTGCCACTTTGCGCTACTCGATGTGGCATAAATCGGTAATCAAGCAAGCTATTTGCATTGCGATCGGCTACGAATATAACGCTTCCGCCGTTGCCGCCATTGCCGCCATTTGGCCCTGCAAGTGGCTTGTATTTTTCTCTACGCACGCCTGCGGAACCGTTGCCGCCGTCGCCGCCTTTAACATGTACTGTTACTCGATCTACAAAATCGCTCATAACTTTTACCTTACTTGATGCTCAATACTCGCCAGATTTGCCTGCGCTTTGACTGAGCTTGAAATTGCATAACGCATTTCAAGCTCCTTCAAAGCGCTGAGCCGCTTAAGCGTAAAGTCCAGTGGACTTTACGCGCGGCGAAGACGTTCGCGCGCTGTAACGCGCGAACGTCTTGACCTGCCTTTCCGCATTTTGTACGTAATTTAGGCCAAATTTGGTACAAAAGCGGAAAACACTTACGCACTTTGTAGCTCAAAACGCCAAAATCAACAACAAAAAGCGTCAATACTCGCCAGATTTGCAAAAACAAAAAAGCCGCACCGAACGGGGTGCGGCTAGAAGATTAATGAGTTACTCAGGCGGTAACTACGTCAACAACCTTGCGATCGCGACGAATGCCAAACTTCACATTGCCGTCTACCAAAGCATACAGCGTGTGATCCTTGCCCAAAGCAACGTTCTGTCCTGCATGGAACTTTGTGCCGCGCTGGCGAACAATAATGTTTCCAGCCACAACAGCTTCTCCACCGAACTTCTTAACGCCAAGATATTGCGCCTGCGAATCGCGACCGTTGCGCGAGCTGGACGCACCCTTCTTATGTGCCATCTTGCTGTCCTTTCAGGTTTATAACACCGTCAATCAGGCGATGGCCGTGATCTTGACGAGAGTCAACTTCTGACGATGACCCTTGCGGCGAGCCACGCCAGTCTTGTTCTTATACTTCATAATGCTAATCTTTGGACCCTTAGCTTCGTCGTTAAGAACTTCTGCCTTAACTGTGATCTTTGCAAGATCCTTAGCGCTTAAGGTCACCTTAGCACCGTCAACAACGAGCGCGACCGGGAATTCCACGGTATCGCCCTTCTTTGCATCGAGACGGTTTACGAGGATGGCGTCTCCAACCTCAACCTTCTCTTGATGGCCACCGGCCTTCACAATCGCGTACATAATTCGTTCCTTAGCTAAATTGAAAGCTTTACTTTTGCCTCGCACGCAGCATTGAACATGCGGCAAGACACCGACTATCAAAAATACACCTACCCCTGTACTAACGTCAAGAGCTAATCTATAAAGTCGAGCTAAACAGTAGAAACTATTGTACTCAAGCCTTATACTTTGGGCGTTTTTAGTTTTCTGATTCGTCTGTTTTTTCTTGTGACTCGTCTTTTTCTTGCGACTCGTCTGTTGCTTCTTGCGATTCAACGGTTGCTTGCGACTCTTCCGCTGGCTTATCTACTGGCTCATCTACTGAAAAATCGCGAGCATCCGCAACATCCGCAGAATCCACACTAATCGCAGCATCCTCACTAATCGCAGCATCCGCAGCATCCGCAACATCCGCAGAATCCGCATCATCCTTACCGCCGTCCAAACTTCTGCGCAAAGACTCCTCAAAGAACGCCGAAGACGCAGCCGCAGCCGCAATCTTCGCCAACTTAGCGCGAACATCCGCACTAGACTCCTGCTTAACTGTAGGCGCAGTGTCTGCAATGCTTCCGTGGCCGTGCTTATTGGTCTTAATAAACGGATCTCCGCCCTTAAGCGCGTACGGATCGGCGTATTCCGAAGACACAGTCGGCTCGTCGTGAAGAATAAACCCACGGCCTTTGCACGTTGGGCACTCCTCCGAAAACGCTTCAACAAGCCCCTGCCCAACTCGTTTACGCGTCATTTGCACAAGACCAAGAGACGTAACTTCCGCAACTTGGTGCTTTGTGCGGTCGCGCGCAAGGCACTCAACAAGCCTACGCAAAACAAGATCACGGTTTGCCGGCATAACCATGTCTACGTAGTCGATCATAACCATGCCGCCAATATCGCGAAGTCGCAGCTGGCGCGCAATCTCTTCGGAAGCTTCCAAATTGCAACGAGTCACAGTCTCTTCCAAAGACTTTCCGCGGCCAATAAAACGACCCGTGTTCACATCAATAGTTGTCATTGCTTCCGTTCGGTCAATAACAATCGACCCGCCTGCAGGAAGATAAACCTGGCGCTCCATGCCTTTTCTAAGCTGGCTGTCGATTTGCCACTTGTCAAACACGTCTTTACCTTCATGCTCTGCAGGATCCCAGTACTCAATCTTGCTTTGCAAATCAGGCGCCATCATCTCCAAGTATTCGCAAATGCGGTCGTACGCGCCCTTGCCTTCCACAATCATCTTTTGGAAGTCGTCGTTAAAAATGTCTCGAACAACACGAATCGCCACGTCTGGCTCTCCTTGCAACAGCTTTGGACGCTTTCCGTGCAAGAATTCCTGGCGCTTTGCCTCTATGCGATCCCACTGTTTTACAAGCGACTCAAGGTCTTTTTCAATCGCATCTTCACTAGCACCATCGGCAGCAGTTCTAATGATTATGCCCATGTCTTTAGGCGCGATTTTGCTTACGATTGCGCGAAGTCGGCTTCGTTCGCGGTCGGACAGCTTGCGACTTACGCCCGTCATCGCTCCAGACGGCACCAGCACCAAGAACCTTCCAGCAAGCGTTACTTGCGATGTTAATCGCGCACCCTTATGGCCTATAGGGTCCTTAGTAACCTGCACTAAAACAGGGTCTCCCGCCTTAAACGCAAGCTCCATTCTTCGCGGCTGACCTTCTAGCCTGGTTGTATCCCAGTTGACTTCGCCAGCGTAAAGCACGCCGTTTCTAGCCTGACCAATGTCTACGAACGCAGCCTCCATGCTTGGCAAAACGTTTTGCACGCGGCCAAGGTAAATGTTCCCAACGGTTGCAACTTCTTGAATGTCGGAAACGTAATGCTCTACAAGAATGTTGTCTTCGATTACAGATATTTGCGTGTGACGATCGCGCTCGCGCACAACCATAAGTCTGTCAACGTTTTCACGCCTTGCCAAAAAGTCTTGCTCCATAAGCAAGTTCTGGCGGTTGCGCTCTCTGCGATTATCGCGGCGGCGCTGCTTTTTGGCTTCCAGCCTTGTGGAGCCTTCAATATCTGTGATTTCGTCAATATATTGCTGTTTTCTAGACCTTCGACTTTGCGAATCCGTCTCTGCAGAGTCAAATCGCGATTCACTCGTGCTTGAGTCATCTGCAATCTTGGATCTGCGACGCCTGCGCCTACGCGTGTAAACTTCTTCGTCTTGAGATCGCAATTCTTCTGGGTCTGGAATCAAATCTCGATCTTCTTGAGAAACCTCAATTTCGTCTACGCTGTACTTGCTAGACGTTGAATTAAAGGAAGAAGATTCTTCGGATTCGGTAGATTTATTGGCATTATCTGCTCTATCTGCCCTATCTACTCTAGAGGAGCGCCTGCGACGCCTACGCCTTGTTACAACGCCATCCTCGTCGTCTTGCAAATCGGATTCTTTTGCGTAGACTTCATTTGAATCTGCGCTATCTGCGCTATAAGCGCTATAAGCATCGTCAACGCTATCAAAGTTATCAACGCGATTTCTAGCAAAATCTCCACTAAAATCATCCTCAAAATCGCTATAGTCAAGTCTTCTAGAGGCTTTTCCAGCTTTACGATTTTCTATTGGCGCGTAAGTTATATCGTCGTATTCAAGGTCTTCTTCGATTTGCTCAACCTCGGCAGCAGCTCTGCGCTCTGCAGCGTTAAGTCTGCGATTTTTGCGCGATTTTCGGGCGTTTTGGCTTCCATACTCGCCGCGCTCACTTGCTTGCGATTCATCTTGATTCGCATTTTTATCTCGCTCAATTTGCGCGTTTTTCTCGTCTCGATTTGCTCTAGAACGCACACGAATCAATTGCGTATCGTCGTCTTGCAAATCATAATTATCGTCAAAAGTTTCGCGGCCGCTTTTAGCTTTGGCATAAGACTTGTTCGAGCGAGTTTTACGCGATTTTTTAGAATTGCGATTTGTGTCTTCACTAAAATCGTCTTTGTTTTCAAGTGATTCGCTAAAGTCTAAACTGTTGTCTGTTGACTTGCGATTATTGCGTGACTCTCGGCTATTTCGCCTACTCTCGTCTTTGCTGCGCAAATCACGAGAATCACGAGAATCACGCGAATCACGACGGCTGCGCGAATCGCGCTTATTACTGCTTGAATCTTCGTAATCCGAATCCGTCTCGCGGCTTTCAGCAGAATGCTCGCGCTGAGGCAAAACTGGCTCTTGGAACAAAAGCGATGTTATTGGGCGTAAATGTGCTTGAGATTGCTGCTGTGCATAAGAACTATCTGCCGCAGAATCCGCAACAAAAGGAGCAGAATCCGCCGCCGCTACGCCATTGCGCAAATCCTGATTATCTCCGCCTTCAACGTGCAACTTCATCGATTCGCCAGCAGCTCCTGCAACCCTAACTACACGCCTTCCAGCGCGCCTGCGACGCACGCCGTTAGCAGCATCTTTAGAGCCCGAAACAACATTAACAACGCCGCCAACTCTAGCGGAAGTAGCATTAGGATTTACGCTAACATTAGCACCAGCATTCTCGCTAGCACTAGAATTAGCATTTTCATTTTTATCTTTTTTATTATCGTCTGCTTCAAATCCGTTGAAGCTTTCTCGCGTTACTCTGGGCACAATGCTCCTAGCGAAACGCTGCAATCGTCTCGCGCTCTTAGCCTGGAATGGGCACGCTTGTGCGAGCCACCCCTCGGGCTGTTAATAAAGTCTAGCTGCGCGACAGCGGACACCTGCCTCGATTAAAAATCATGCGATAAAACGCGCGAGGGGATCGACGCCGTCGAATGCTTTGGCGGCTTGCAGCGCCACCGTTCTCTAGTATGCCATATTGCAGCGTCAAACAACATACGCGTGCGAATCATAGCGCTGCGAATCGTTGCGTATGCGCGGAGCCACACATTACCCCATTTGCAAAAATCAGCGCTAGAATCGTTTACATGGGTTTAATCAGCGCTATGCAAGGCTTTTGCGTAATCGGTATCGTGATTGCCGCTGGCTACGTAACTGCGCGTCTTCGCATCGGCGGATCGCAAGCACAAATGGTGCTTAATCGCGTAAGCTTTTTTGTTTCTAGTCCTTGTTTAATGTTTGCAATCCTCGCAAAAGAGCCAATTTTTGAGATTTTCCACTCGTCAATTTTTGTTGCGTTTTTCTCCGCAATGATTGTTGGCGTTGCGTTTATTCTGCTTAATCGCCTGTTTTTCCACCTTCCTGCGGCAGATTGCACAATTGGCGCGCTTAACTCGCTTTACTTAAACTCAAACAACATTGGCTTGCCAGTTGCAACCTATATTCTTGGAAATCCCGCGCTTGTAGCCCCGATTTTAGTTATGCAACAAGCTGTTTTTACGCCTGTTGGACTAACTGTTTTAGACGTTACAACCACTGGAAAGTGCTCTCTTAAGCGCATTGCTCAGCAGCCACTTAAGCAGCCACTTTTAATCGGATCGCTTGGAGGAATTATTATTTCGGCAATTTCCGCAAAAGTTGGCTATTTCCCTGTTCCGAATTTTCTTTATGACCCAATCAAGATGATTGGCGATTCCGCGGTTCCTATGATTTTAATGGCGTTTGGAATGTCGCTTTACGGCAGTAAGCCTCTACAAAAAGATTCTAACCGAGCTGCGATTGCTACAGTTGCGATTCTAAAAAACTTGATTATGCCAATTGTTGCGTTTTTGCTGGCTTATTTTGTTATGGGTTTTCGAGGCGCCACTCTTTACGCATGCGTTGTGCTGGCGGCTCTTCCGACTGGCCAAAACGTGTACAATTACGCTGCAAGATACAATGTTGGCTTGAGTTTTGCGCGCGACGGAATCCTGTTTTCTACCACTACAAGTCCGATTTTTATTGCGCTAATCGCAGCAGTTTTAGGGTGACTAATTCGCGCGCAATCGCAGCATTTTGCAATCGCAATACTTTTCAATCATCGTGCTTGCCTAGCAAGAAGCAGTTTGCACGCTTCTCGAACAACGTCCCCAACTTTCACACCCTGCTTATCAGCAGAAGCCTTTAGAGCCTCCGCATCTTCAGCAGATATGCGGAAAGTTATAGGCAGCATAGCTTCTTTATAAATAGGCGGTCTGCCAAGCGGCTTTTTAATATGCAAATTACCAGCTTTTCCATGATATATGCCTTTTTCAGCATCATTTTCCCACTTATCAAGCATTTCATCGGTAACGTCAACGCCACCTTCACCACGAAAATTAGCCATAATCACTCCTAATATTTCTTAACTATATTCTACTTATCTTCTACCAAAAATTTGTCTAATTTCTTCTTGGCTAAATCCCATTTCAGCAAGAAACTTTTTAGTTGCAGGCGCTACGTGAAAAATAATCCATTCCCCATCTTCACCTTTATAAGCAATAAGTTCCGTAATAACACCACGCGAATCCCAAGCAAGTGAAAGCATCTGACTGGGCTCATACTCGCCTTGTCTGGGAAGCTCTCTACATGATGAGTTCCACATATTTATTACTTCAGTTTCATCGAGCCAGGGTCTTTTACGAATGACTCTAGGATGTACTAAAACCTTCATAAATATTATCTCCCACTCCTAATATTTCGTATACGAAATGTTATCACATTGTGCCAGAGATTATCAAAATATTTATTGAGCAAAACGAAAGCAGCAAACTAGCGCAACTATGCCAATAGCATTTGTTGATTCTACCCATCTTTTAGGAGATAAAGTAAAAGAATTAGAACCAGCCTCGTTCTTAAAGGAGTCGAATTCGACCCCTTTAAAATTCGGATTGTTAACACTCTCCCACAATCCCAAGAACTCAATAGTATTCTTCACTCTCAGCCAATTTTTAACAACATCTTTAGGTTCTTCTTTGTTTTTATATCTCGCAATATCGGTTAAACTAACGTAATCATTCCTAAAATCTTCCGTATAAACCTGAATTGTAAAGCCTTTTGCCTTAATAATATCTTTTTTAATATTTGACGCATTAGACATAATTGCTCCCTAGTTTTTGCGCAAGTTTTTTACGTAATTATTTTATTTACTTGCTTAGTTTGCTTTATTTTTATGCGCTTAGCACAAAACCCATTAATCACAAACAAAACTACAAAATCTCGCAAAGCCACAAAACATCTAACAACTAGCAGAAAACTAGCATGCATCAGCGCATAAACGTCATTTTATAAGATTTCACAGATAAGAATCAACAAACTCGGATTATGATACAAACACACTACACAAACACACAAAACCGTAGTGCGATTGTACTGAATTTTGGCGTTTTTTAATACAAACGCACTACAAGGCAGGTCATCGTTCGCGCAGGTTAGCTGCGCTCACGTCTTCGCCGCACGTAAAGTCCACTGGACTTTACGTTTGAGCGGCTCAGCGAATCGAGGTGATTTCTCGCGCATTATGCAGCTCGAAATCGTCGATTCGCGCTACGCTCTAAGAGGAAAGGCAGGTCGTCGCGCAGCTACATTTGCGATGCAAGAGAATCAAGGCGAGCGCGGAAAGACGGCCAATCCGTGCGCATTGCCGTAAGCAGCTTGAGCTTCGGCACATCGTCAATCGGCACCCACTTAATTTCCATACTCTCGTCGTCGTGCGCGCACGGATTCACACAATGCCCCGGCTTTTCAAACGCAAAAACCGTTGTATAACGCCAATTCCCGTGATTTTCGCAATACGCTCCAACAACATCAATATCTTGAGACGTTATGTTCGCTTCTTCAAACGACTCGCGCAACGCGCCCTCAATCGCAGTTTCGCCATCAGATATTGCGCCGCCAGGAATCCCCCACGTGCCGCCTTCCGCGCTCCAAAGCGCGCGATGTTGCATAACAACATGAGTCACGCACCCAGTGGCATCGTCTCGCCTAGCAAGCAGCACGCCAGCCGCACCATTATGGCCCCAATGCTTGCGCCCACAATCGCACATAACCCATCCATCTCCTGGCTGATGCACGTTTTCTTTAGGCACTTCTTCGGAAGCTGGATCGTCTTTAATCGCCTCGCCCTCTAGCTTGCGACTATTCCACAAATCTGGCCAAGCGTACCCAAGATCGCAAACCATCTGCCTTAGCAGAGGCAAGCTGATTCCAAGAACTCCATGCGGATCGCCCTGAATTCCCTCAATAAACGCCCCGCCAAAGCCTTCTAGCGTAAATGATCCTGCCACTTCCAGCGGCTCGCCAGTTTCTACGTACGCGCGGATTTCCTCATCGCTCATATGTGCAAAAGTCACGCTTGCGCGACTCACCTTGCACACTGTTTTGCCACTTTTTGCATCGATTAAGCAATGGCCAGTAAACAATTCTCCAGTTTTTCCGCTCATTTGCTTAATCCGCTCAAATGCCACTTCAGGAGTATGCGGCTTGCCGTAGCATTCGCCGTCTAGCAAAAACATGGAGTCGCAGCCAACAATAAGCACGCTGTTGCAATCGTTACAAGATTCATTCGTATGCGCAAAATCGTGAATATCAAAAGTCTTGGTAGGCACTTTTACGCCAGAAAAATCGCGAGTTTGCGCAGTATCTACGTTATGCGTTACGTCTGATTGCGAATCGTCTGCCAAAGCTTTTACAGAAGATTCAGATTCAGCATTCTCAGCCTCATCCTCAGCCTCCAGCGGATACCCCACAACCAAATCGCCACTAGCCGAAGCTGCTGCATCTGCCACAAGCTTCCACGACTCATACACCGCAAAAGCCTTTGCTCGCGCCAAAATCGAAACGCGCTCCTCGGCGCTCATCTGCTCTACGCCAACACCTTGCGCATTTGCAGCATTACGCAACGCCGCTGGCTCATCTACCTCGCTCACGTGAATCACAGGAATCACGCCTGCAGCTGCCAACACCGCTCTTCTTGCAGGAGACTGAGAAGCCAAAATCAATGAAACTTTCATATTCCCTCTTTTTGCGATTTCACTTGCGATTTCACTCATAACTTCACTCATAACTTCACTCATAACTTCACTTACAGCTTCACACAAATTATTCGCGAGTTATTGCAACGCCGCTTGTAATTGACATTGCTCATTATGCATCTGAGCGTCTCTCAAAATCAAAGATTGCAAATATTTGCTTTTATTTGGCATGCCATCTCTCTTAGCTGCGCGAGAAATATATTCACTCCAAGATTTAGGAACACGAAAACGCTCTTGAACACTGTTTTCGCGCCTTTCTTTTGAATTTGGCCTTCCTGGTCCAGATAAAGATGCAAATATCTCAGTTGCATTGGAATCTTCAGAAAGCAGAGTTTGCATAATTTTTGCAGCGTCTTCTCCTGAAAATTGAGCTGCAGGAGGATTTTTTGGAGCAGACACATTTTCATCAGCTAAATTCTCATAAATATCCATTTCAATCACCTCATTTGCTCCACTTTTTCCAATATTTAAGCCATTTATCAGTCAAATGCTCTACATGAAACACAAGAAAATCTTTACCTTGTGGTCTTGCAAGCACTTCAATTAAATCATCTTCCCATGCACCTGAATGTCTTAAACATATAATTAAAGCAACGACTGTTCCATTCGAACTAGGCGGTTTTGATGCGTCATTAGGATTAACTAAGGCAAACCATACAGGCTTAGCCATAGCTTTTAGTATCTCTTCCTCATTTAGATGATCTTCATCAAAATGTTTGTACGCAGATTTGGGATCAAATCTAATAGCCATTGACTAATTGTACCACAATTTATTGACTTGATAATCCTCAACTTCACACAAATTATTCGCGAGTTATTGCAACGCCTGTAGAATCAACATGCGCGTGCAAAATTTTCCAATCGAAGCCATCCAAAAGTGGCTTTGCAATTTTTTCTATTTTTTCGTTTATATTAGTGGCGTTATTTTCCTCTTCGGAAGCTTCCGACTTTTCCGCGTAGAACACCGCTGCGCAAGATCCAGCTCCCGATATTGCAGCCGCAAACCCCTTGTCTCGCAAAGCTTTTACCAAATCCCAAGTTGGTTGCATAAGACTTGCTCGGTATTGCTGGTGAATAGCGTCTTTAGTAGCTGTAAAAAGCAAATCGTTTCTAGAAAGAGTGGATTTTACGCAAGAATCGCAAGAATCCGCAGAGTTGGCAGAATCCGCAGAATCGGCAGAATTGCAATAATTAGCAAACGCGCTAAAATCACCAAAATCACCAAACGCAATCGGCAATAAGCAAGCGCGCGAAACGTTAAACACAGCATCTGCATATGGCACTTTTTCTGGAAGAGCTTGACGAGCCATTTGCGTTGAAAGAGTAAAGTTCGGCACAAAAATCGTTGCACGAATTTGCTTAGAAACGCCGTATCGAACAGTGTGGAACTCATCGCCATTCTTCCAACTGGTTGTTAATCCGCCAAAAACTGCCGGAGCAACATTATCTGGGTGGCCTTCAATCGAAGATGCAAGCTCAAAAATAGCTTGCTTATTAAGATCCCCATTATGTGCAAAAGCCCAAGCTGCAGCCACGCCCGAAACAATCGCACTGGCAGAAGACCCCATTCCGCGCGCTTGCGGAATGCGATTATGCGCTTCTAGAGTAAAGCGCAAACGCGGCAAGCCAAATGCTTCGCACGCTTTGCGAAACGCGCGAACAACAAGATGCGTCTCGTCTTTTGGCAACGTATCTTCGCCTTCGCCGCTAATAATCACGCGAACATCTTGCGAATCATCAAACGAATCATCAACCGAATCATCAAGCGTAAAAACTAGCGAATCCGAATAATCAAGCGCAATTCCTGCAACGTCAAATCCAGACCCAAGATTTGCGCTTGTTGCTGGCACGCAAACTGACACACTATTGCATACTGGTTTCATTTCGCACCTTTTCCACTCGAGCAGCCTACTAAATTACTTAATTACTTAACTATTCGATTACTAAATTATTCGATTACTAAATTACTCAATAATTCGCAATGCAAGAGGCTTTGCACACACAGCATCCACCTTTTGCAAATCAGCAAGAATTGCGCTCAAATCCGCCTCTGTGCAATCTTTTACAAGCACGCGCAAATCGCCAGGGCCGCCGATTCCGCAAGCTCGGCAATCGCCTTCACCATCGTATTGAGTTTGGCAAAGCATAGGCAATCGTTCCGCGTTAACTCCGTGCTCCGCAAACACGTCCATCACTTCGCTGCAAAGAGCAAGCGAAGTATCCTCCATGCTGCATCGCACAACAAAATCCGCACGAATCGAGCGCGTAGAAGCCAAAGATTTGGCGTTATACATTGGCACGCTAGCATCGTTGCAGCCGCGCGCTATGTTTCTAGCAGCTCCAACAATATCTCCAACAACCGCGCTTGCTGTTGGCGCGCCACCAGCGCCGCGGCCGTAGAACATAAGATCGTCCGCCGCTTGCGCTTTAACAAAAACGGCGTTAAAGCTGCCATGAACGGAAGCCAGTGGATGCTCTTTGCTAACCAACGCTGGGTAAACGCTTGCGCTCACTGCGCCACTCGAATCGCAAGCAACCGCCGCAAGCAACTTAATCACGCGATTTTGCGCACTTGCTGCAGCAATATCTTCAGCCGTAATCGCGCTAATTCCTTCAACACTAACGTCATCAATGCTTATTGGCATTTGGAATGCAAGTGTTGCCAAAATCGCAGCCTTGTTTGCTGCATCAAATCCTTCAACGTCTCCTGTAGGGTCCGCCTCCGCATATCCCTTTTCTTGAGCTGCGCGCAAAGCCGAGTCAAAATCAAGCCCGCGAACCGTCATCTCGTCAAGAATGTAGTTTGTAGTTCCGTTTACGATTCCAAAAATTTGCGTGATTTTGTCGCCCACAAGCGACTCTCTAAGTGGACGCAAAATCGGGATTGCGCCTGCCACAGACGCCTCAAAGCTTAAATCCACTCCGTTTTTTTGCGCGCACTCATAGAGTTCTGGGCCAAACTTTGCAAGCAACGCTTTGTTTGCTGTTACAACCGATTTTCCGCATTCTAGCGCAGTTTTTACAAATGTGTGCGCTGGCTCTAAGCCGCCAATTAGCTCAACAATTATGTCTATATCTTCGCGTTTACAAATCGCTCCTGCGTCTGCGCTTAAAAGATCTTTGGCAATCCATGGCGCGTCCACTTCTTCTGGATGCAAGCACGCAACTGCAGCAAGCTCTAGCGGAGCGCCGATTCTTGCAGATAGTTCAGCGTTTTCTTCCACTATTAGACGCGCTGTTTGCGATCCTACTGTTCCAGCGCCTAAAAGACCCACGCGGATTGGATCTGCTGGATCTGCGGCAAAGCAATCGTCATCTGCACTATGCGTGATTTCTAAATTGTTTTTGTCTAACATAGACGCCTCCTAACTTAAATCAATATTCAATTAAATAAATTCAATTTACACAAACAGATTCAGCCTACGAAAATAGCCTACACAAACAGCATAAGCAAATTTAGCAAAATAGACACCACTAAGAATCCAACAACGCCAACAGTTCCGTAAAGCGCTCTTGTTCCAGCACTTCCGCGAATCTCCAGCGGCGAATCGTAGAATTCAAGATACCTCTTGCGACGAGCAAGAAGCACAATTCCAAACACAAACATAACAATCATAAACATTGCGTAAAGGCCTATAAACATAAATCCAGGAGCCAAATCCGCAATCTCTTGCGTGTTCAAGTTTTCAACCTTAATAAGATCTCCGTTTGAATCCATCATGTTGTTTGAAATCCACATTGCTATAACGCTTCCTTGGAAGTTTACAATCATGTGTAAAAATACGCTGTACCTAAGCTGCGACGTGCGAACGTACATGTATCCAAACACAAGACCAAGCCCAAAAGCGTAGAAGAACTGGAACATGTTCATGTGGAAAAGCGCAAACGCCAATGCAGAAAACACAATCGCGCGCTTTTCGCCATACACGCGCAACCTGTCTATAATTTGCTTTCTAAATAGCCATTCTTCCACAACTGGCGCCAAAAATACCACAAAAAGCAGCGTTTCCCACACGTTTCCGCCTGCTACAACGTCTGCAATCCTGTTCTCGGCTTTTCCGCCAGAAATAAGCGCAGAAGCCACAAGCCCAATGTAACTTCCTGCATACATTATTGGCACACTAACGGCAAAGAATCCGCCAAATTGGCGCAAAGACATAGTAAACTTGCGAGTTTCTATTGCTGGAGTGCGTCTTAGAACAAGCATTGCAAGCGGCAACGCTATTAAGTATTGCGCAACGTCCGAAGAAACAAAGGAGCTTAGCGAAGGACTTAAAACACCTTTTGGAACAAAAATGCTAATCAACTCGCCAATTAAAAGCGTTGCAAGAATCCACGTAAATAGGAACACGCACAGCGACACTCCTACAGATCCTTGACGTCTGCGCGCAATCGTGTACGCGTCTGGATGCTGTTTGTTTGCAAGCTTACGCTGTTTACGCATTTTTACCTCCGACTAGTCTAAAATCACGCCTTCAATAAGCTTTGTGATTAAATCGCTGTAGCTTATTCCTGTTGCTTCCCAAGCTTTTGGATACATGGAAATTGGCGTAAAACCAGGCATTGTGTTGATTTCGTTAAGGATTACGCGGCCGTCTTTAGTTACAAAAGAGTCCACGCGACTTAGCCCTCTGCCATCTGCCGCCTTAAATGCTGCGAGCGCCGTTTTGCGAACGCGTTGCAAAGTCTCTTCTGGCAAATCTGCTGGAACTTCAACGTGCGAAGCTGCAGAATCCATGTATTTGCTGTCAAAATCGTAGAACTGGTCTTCGCCAGCCTGGCGCTTGTCGAGCACAACTTCTCCAGGCCAGCTGGCTTTTGGCTCTTCACCATCGCGCGCTGCAAGAACCGCGCACTCAATTTCTCGCGCGTCAATTCCTTGCTCTATCAATACTCGCCAATCGTGCTTTGAAGCCTCAAAAACAGCATCTGCTAAAGCTTTAGCATCGCGCGATTCAACTTTTGTAACTCCAAAACTAGACCCTGCTCGGCTTGGCTTTACAAAAAGCGGATACTCTAGTTTTGCTTCTTCAACTTGCTCAAGAATTTTGTTTGCGTACGCTACGAAGCGATTTGCCGCGTCACTTTTAAACTTGCGCGCGTCCAGTGCTATTCCAGGAGCAACATTAATTCCTGCTGCCTTAAAAAGCTGCTTTGCGTAATACTTATCCATGCACGCAGCAGATGCCAAAACTCCGCAACCAACGTACGGAACTTGCATCATTTCTAGCAAGCCTTGCAAAGTGCCGTCTTCGCCATTCGGGCCGTGAAGAACTGGAAAAACTGCGTCAATATGCCCTAGGCTTGTAAGTGTGCCATCCGCTTCTCGCACCAAAAATCCGTCTGCGCCCTTTGCTGGGTCTAGCACAACATCGCGCGTTTGCGCGGTTTTTGTGATTACTGGCAGCTCGCCTTGTTCCATGCGGAAGTTTCGCGGATCTTCGCCGCCAACAATCCACTCGCCTTGCTTTGTGATTGCAATTCGTACAATCTCGAATCGACTTTCGTCTACAGCACTGAGCACTCCAGCAGCAGATATGCAAGAAATCGAATGTTCGTCTGCTTTACCGCCATACAAGAACACTACACGCTTTTTCGTCATTTTTTTCCTCTATATATTTTGAATTATTTTAGCTATCTTAGATTATTTTAGTTATTTTGAATTATTTTGGATTATTATTTTTGCTTACGATTTACGCGACCACGACTAACGCACTTACGATTTGCATGCTTACGATTAACGCGCGGCTTTCGCAACTGCTACTTTCGCGCTTCGCTACTCCTCGCAAACATCGTTATCAAAAAGCAATGCAAGCATCTCTTGGCACGAGATTCCTTCTTCTAACACGCGAGCCATTGCGCTTGCAAGCGGAGTTGCAACTCCCAAACGCTTGCCCATTGCCACAACCGCGCTAGTAGTTGGAACGCCTTCCGCAACGCCATTGCTCACAGCGGTTGCTTCTTCAACGCTCATGCCTTTTCCAAGATTTGATCCAAAAGTGTAGTTTCGACTTAGCGGAGACCCACAAGTTGCAACTAAATCGCCAAAGCCTGCAAGTCCTGCAAATGTGCGCGAATCTGCGCCTTCCGCAACGCCCAATGCCGTCAACTCTGCAAGACCGCGAGTTTCGATCATAGCGGCCGTGTTTTCGCCGTAACCTGCTCCTCGAGCCATGCCAACTGCAAGCGCAACAACATTTTTAAGCGATCCGCACATTTCTACGCCGATTACGTCACTTGACACAAACGCCTTAAAATAGCTGTTTGAGCAAGCTTTTGCTACAACTTCGGCATTCTCGCGATTCTCGCACGCAACTACCGCCGCAGCATGCTGCCTTAATGCCACTTCTTTGCTTAAGTTTGGCCCCGATAATGCTGCAAAACGGTTGCGCGGTAAGTTCAAGGCCTCGCACACAACTTCGTCCATGCGCTTTCCTGTAGCTCGCTCAATGCCTTTCATAAGCGAAACAACAATCGCATTTTGCGGAATTTTGCCAGCAAATTCTTCGAGTGCAACGCGCGCAAATTGTGCTGCAATCGCAACTACTACAATGTCTGCGTTTGCTACAGCTTCTTCGCGATTCCCCGTAGCCGTCATGTTTTCTGGCAAACGCTCTACGATTGGCAGTCTCACTTCGTTGCGGTGATTATCTCGAATGCCTTCAACAATTTGCGGCTCTATTGCCCACATTGTCACTTGATTTCCCGCGTCTGCAAGCACCTGCCCAAACGCCGTACCCCAAGCTCCAGCACCCAACACCGTAACGTTCATGTTTACGCCTAGCCTTTCGGTTTATTAGTGTAAACCGCTTTGGTCGTAAGACATTTGTAGCGATTTACAACTAGTCAACTCATAGTCAACCTAGTCAACTCATAGTCAACTTTTAATCACACTATTACATAATTCTACACAGTGCGCTTTACGGGCATTTTGTGAAGACTTTATTAGTGACTTGCTAACGATTCGTCAATGATTTATCTATGATTTCGTAACGATTCACTAACGATTCGCCAACGCACTACGACTTATCGAATCGCAAATTTACAATCGCTATTCTTTGACTCTTTTCATAAGCTTGTAATCGAAGTATCCTTCTGGCGATTTTTCGCCGCGAATCTCTTCCATAATTTCCGTCATGCGCACGCGTACGCGACGAGCCAATTCGGCAGCAGACTCCATAGGCGGCAAATCGCCCCAATGCTCCATATCTTTTAGAAGATCCGAATAGTCAAGACGCGCATCGTAGCACATTACAACGTTCTTCCTTGGCCACGGCCACCAATGATTAATGCTTGCAGCACCCCATGTAACAGCGCAAAATAGCGGAATTTGATGCCCCAGCCTGCGCGATGCTTCGAGTGCAATAACTCCGATTCCTGGCTTCATGCTCATAGGCCATTTTTGAGGGTCGCGCGTAACTGTTCCTTCTGGCCATACGCTAAGCGGCCTGCCGTTTGTAAGGATTTTAATCGATTCTTCTTCGATTTCGCGCGCTTTTCCACTTCTGCGTGGAACTGGTTGCATGCCAACAAGCTGGAACCATTTTCCTAAGATTGGCCAATGCGCAAGTTCTGCTTTTGCCATGTATCGCGGACGGCGACCTTGGTGGAATAGAGACGTCATTGGCACAAAAACGTCGAACATTGTAACGTGCGTGCAAGCGGTTATAAACACGCCTTCTTCTGGCACGTTTTCTAGTCCCCATGCGCGCACTTTGCAACGAGATCTAAGCACTCTAGACGTTCCTTCGAGCAGGCGCTCGGTTGCCTTTGGATTTTGCGCGTTGATTTCTGCTGCGTTTGGCGTACGCGCGCCAGTTGGGTAGTAATAAGTAGGATCAACTAACTTGTGTGTGCGCGCTAAGCGTTCTACTTGCTCATCGCTGAGCGGCTTAACTGCGCTTCTAGGCGAAGGTTTTCCTTTAGATACCATACGTCTATTGTGCCGCAAAGTATAAACCGCAAAATCTTCCATAAGCACACTACATGATTACGCCAGGCGCTGTAGAGATTCGAGATTTTTCGCAGCGGATGAAGCGTTTCGTTCGCGCGGTCTAAGCGCGCGAACGTCTTCGCCGCACGTAAAGTCCACTGGACTTTACGTTTGAGCGGCTCAGCGAATCGAAGTGCATTCGCGCGCTACGCTTTAAGCGCTCATGCAAGTCGATTCGCAGTCCTCCGATGGTGATTCGCTGAAGTAGCAAGAAAAATCGAGAATCTCGGTGATAAAAGCCACGCAAAAGTCCTAGATATCCAGAAGGTTTGATGTATTTCTCTACGAGCAATAAATAGCGCCGTACTAAAACCTAAAACCTTAGAATATTAACGTTCATAAGCTATACGCAAAAGTGTTTCGTTCGCGCGGTCTAAGCGCGCGAACGTCTTCGCCGCACGTAAAGTCCACTGGACTTTACGTTTGAGCGGCTCAGCGCTCTATTCCTCGCGGCTATTAGTAGCCGCTCGGCTGATTTGGCGCATAAAGTCCACTGGACTTTATGCCTTAAGCCAAATCACGCTTTGAAGGAGCTTGAAATGCGTTATGCAATTTCAAGCTCAGTCAAATCGTGCAACGACTGAGCGTAGTTTCGGCACAATTCTCGCTACCAACCCGTGTTTAGGCGAGCACACCCACGCTAGAACAAACATAAAAGTGGCAACCAAAACGATTGTGCCGCCAGTAGCAGTGTCTAAACTCCAAGACAAGTACATTCCAAGAATCGAAGAAGCGCACCCAATAGCAGGCGCCAAAATCATCATCTTTCCAAGTCGGTCAGTAAGCAATCGCGCAGTCGCCGCAGGCGTAATCAAAAGCGCTAAAACAAGCACGTTTCCAATTATTTGCACAGATACTACTACAGCAATAGCAACTAAAACGTATAGCATTCCATCCAACCACGCTACTGGCAAGCCCATTGCGCGGCTTGTTTCTCGGTCCATCGAAACGCATACTAGCTCTTTGTGGAACATCATTAAAAGCGTTACGATTATTAACCCTGTTATTGCCACTACAGCAATGTCGGAGTCTGGGATTCCCGTAATGGAGCCGAATAGGAACGATTCCAGGGATCCTGCATAGCCAGAAGCTTTTGATATTACTACGATTCCGAGCGCAAAGGCAGACACAAAAAATACGCCGATAAACGAGTCTTCGCGAAGCCTGCGATTTTGGCTAAAGATTGATACTATTAGCGCGGTTGCAACTCCTGCGAGCGCGCCGCCAAACAGCAAGTTTCCTTGCAGAACAAACGCGATTGCAAGTCCTGGAAACACGGAGTGCGCCACTGCGTCTCCAATAAACGCCATTCCGCGTAGCACCACGTAGCATCCAACTACGCCGCAAATTACGCTAGAAAGGCACGCCACTATAAGCGCTTTGAGCAAAAACCAAAGGTCTGGGTTTGTAAGGTCTTGTATAAAGTCGATTGGAGATAGCATTATTTTTCTGCCCCACTTTCATGCGCCATAACGCGCTCTACAGCTTTGATTAGTGGATTTTGCGCATCCACATGGAATGTTTGCACCCATTGATTTGCGTTTAACGATTCTGGAGCGCCATCTCCTACTATGCTTCCGTCAAAAAGCATGATTCTAGAACACGAGTTTATAGATCCGATTATGTCGTGCGAGCTCATCAAAATCGCTTCTCCCGACTTTGCTAAATCCAAAAAAAGACTCGTGAGCAGCTCTTGAGTAGGCATATCTAAGCCTGTAAATGGCTCATCTAAAAGCATTAATCGCGGCTGCCCAGCAAGAGCACGCGCAACAAGTACGCGCTGCCTTTGGCCGCCCGAAAGCTCGCCGATTGTGCGATCCCTAAAATCCGCCATTCCTGTGCGCTCAAGAGAAGCAAGCGCTATCTCGTAGTCTTCTGTTTTTGCGCGACGAACGTAGCCAATGTGACGAATGCGACCCATCATTACTACGTCTAGTACAGAAAGTGGAAAATCCCACGCAATATCGTGGCGTTGCGGCACGTAACCAACGTTGTTTACTCGCGAATTAATCGAAGATTCACCGCTTTTATTAGCGTGCACTTCCAGCTTTCCAGAATGCGGTATTAGCCCCATAATCGCGCGGAAAAGCGTTGTTTTACCAGCTCCATTTGCGCCAAGAAGTCCCACAAATTCGCCACTTTTAATCGTAAACGAAACGTCTTTTACAATCGTGCGACTGCCGTAACTTACGATTAAGTTTTGCGCGCTTATAACAGCATTCGCGTCCATATTCGCATCCATATTTGCGTCCATATTTCCCTCGTCAATCCTCATCGCTTAAATCCAACTTAAATCCAACATCAATCTCACTTAAATCCAACTTAAATCTCACTTTAAGCACTTTGCTAAAGAATCCGCATTCGCTCGCATCATATCCGCGTAAGTTCGCACTTTAGAATCGAAAGCGTCTCCATAAATCGGGCAAACTTTTACGTTCGCTTGCGCCGCAAGCTCTTTAAGCACAGACGAACGCGAGATCAAATTTGGCTCCAAAAACACAGCTGGAATCTCTAAATCGCGCAAAATCTGCTGCAATCTACGCCTATCTTGCACGCTCGGCTCGCTCGAAGGATTAATCGTTACAAATCCTGCAATGTTCACGCCGTAAGTCTTACCCAAGTACGCAAAAGCGTCGTGCGTTGTAACCAAATTGCGCTTCTCTTTTGGTATTGACGCAACTTTTTTGCGCATATACGCGTCTACATCTAACAACTTGTTAATGTATCGATCCGCATTTTCGCGATATTTACGAGCATTTTTAGGGTCCACTTCGCAAAGGCGATCTGCGATTGTGCGCACGTATGCTATGCCATTTTTTACGGATTGCCACAAATGCGGGTCAATGTCTCCGTGAACGTGCTTTCCTAAAACTGCTTGCGGCAGCTGATAAATCTTTTGCCTTGCAGCTCCCAAAAACCTGTATCCTTGTTCGGCTGGTATCTCTTTTAGCGCGTTAGTTGGCACTTCTACAACAACATCGCGCGGCTTGTAATACACTCGTTTTGGAGCAGCGGAGCGTTTTTCTTGCAAAGTATCTACGCGGTACACAAATCCGCGTTTTGCTAAGTCGTAAGCTAAATCTGCATGACCTTTGTTCAGCACTACACTAGCTCCACGTTTTTTGGCTATTTTTTGCGCGTTTACGCCTACAGCAAATCGCATTTTAGCGTTTCCAAGACTAGAAACTACCTCATTTTGCGCGTTTAGCATGTCGGCGTGCAATTCAAGTGTGTACTCGCCTGGCTTGCTAAATGCCCAGCTTAAATGCGTGTGCGCGTCTGCTGGCAAGTCTATGTGGTCTTCTGCGCTTATGCCGTTTGCGCTGTTAAAGTATGTTTCTACGCTTCCAAAAGTGCCAGTCAAGTATGCAAATAGCGCGCCTGGTCCGCTTACTTTTGTTGCTGTTAAGCGTATTCTGTCGGAACGCTTCATGTTGTATGCGTTAGGCTTTATTACAGTTGCGCGACCTTCTTTTGTTGCGGTAGAAGGCGCGTTTGATTGCAAAGATTGACCTGACTTTTCTAGCTGACTATCTTGTTTTGAATTTGTTTTTGTTTTATTGAGATTGTTTAGCGAAGCTAACTCACCAGCCGCCGCCGAGGGCGATTCTTCCGCACGCTTTTGCGTATTTGCACTTGTAGCGCCTTGCGCGCTATGCGCTTCCTCGCTCGGCTGCGCAGCCATGCGTTCTGTAGCAAGCCCTAGCCAAATCGTGTCTAAAGACACGTCTTCTATCATCGGAATAATATCTGCCGCGTGCTTCACACTTTCTTCCGCAAGTTGCACATTTGGCACGCCTTTTCGCAAGTTCGCGTCCAAAGCTGTAATTACGCCGTGTTCTTCAAGCATCATGTAATTGCTAAAAGCAACATCCGCGTACACAACGTCTCTAATTGAGCGCAAACGCGGCTCGTACGAATGCGGATCCGCGTTGTCTGGCACAATCGCACTCACATTTGCTGCGTCTCCTGCAACATTCGCAACCATATCTCGCAAAACGCCAGTTGTTGTTACAACGTTAATTTTGCCAGATTTTGCGCTATTTGCGTGAAGTACACTATTAGGCGCACCGCACGCGCCCATCGGCAGCGCTGTTAAAACAGCTAAAGCGGCCGCAGCAGCACGCATCGCACTTTTTTTACCTACTAAATCAACGAATTTCATTAATTTTACCAACGTTTTCTACGCACTATTTCAAACCCATAAGCGCGCTAAATAAGCCCCCTGCAGGTATTAGTCCGCGTTTGCGTAGAACAAACAATCCAGCTGCGCAAGTTCCAGAAATCGTTGCAATTCCAAGGCTTAAAGCAGTGTATGCAACTACTGGCTTGCGTTGGAACAAGCCTATAATTCCACTAGGTTCTTCGCTTTTAACTCCGCTTCTAAGGCTTTGGCTTAATCCTTTAATTCGCTTTGCGCCGTACTTTGATTGCAAGCCCTTTGACTTTCCTAAAGTGCTTCCAGAAAGACTTACAGACCTGCCAGTTTTGCCCGTTTTAGCAGACTTTGCAAGACCAGAGCCAGACCCAAAGAACGACGATCCTCCGCCAGAATAAGATCCAGCTAACGCAGTTGAACCGCCGTTATTGTTGCCATTGTTACCATTATTTGCATTTGTATTTACATTGGTGTTATTGACGTTACCATCATTCTGGCCATCTTCCTGGCCATCTTCTTGGCCATCTACATCTTCATCATCACCATCACCATCGTCGCCATCTTCATCGCTTCCAGCGCTACAACTCATAGGCTTTTCCATTGGATCCACACCAATCGCAAAATGGAAATCCTTTGCAACTGTTTTTCCGTTAGCGCTTACAGCAAGACGAATCGTGTAGTACCCAGACTTTGAAAAATCCCAATTCAAATGCATATGCGTGTTTGCTGGAATAGTGTACGTGCGGTTTCCGCCGCTAGACATAAGCGTTTTAGCTTTTCCGCCTAACGAACCTTGCAACCAAATGCGCACGCTACCTGGCCCTTTTACAGATTTAAGGCTGATTTTACTTGGCTTGTGTGGGCTTAAATTCTGGTTACTCCAGCCAACCCATGGTACGCTACCTTTTTGTGTTTGTGGCAGTCTCCACACGCTACCGTCTTTAGCTGATTTTCCAGCATAAAACACAACTTTGCTAGGGTCACGCTTTACGTGGCTTCCAGTCACGTCTTCTTGTACTGCAAATCCTATTCCGTTACCAGTTGAATAGGTCGCTAAATCAACGTGACCATGTTTAATAACTAGCTTATTTCCTTGTAAATCCTTAAATTTTGAGCATTTTTTACTTGACTTTTGCTTTTTATTTTTGGATTTAGATTCAGCTTCAGACTCGCCACTACCACTATTTTCGCCATCTTCACTGCCATCTTCACTGGAGCTATGATTTGCTAATCCATCTTTTGGCTTTGCACCAGGCCATGGCGTTACGTAAACTCTGTTGTTGTTTCCGTTTATGACTATCGAAGTGGAAGAATCTTCATCATCTTCATCTTCGTTGTCTTCAGATTCTTCATCTTCATTGCCATCATCTTTTTTATCTGAATCAGAATGCATAAATTTGTTAAATCCGCTGTAATCGTTAAAACTATTGTCGTCCGCAATAGCTGATTCTCTACTATCTTTACTATCTTTAGAATCCGCGTTTTTCATATCCACTTCAAACGTGTAGTCTTGAAGGTCTTTAACAATACTTCCACTTTCAGTTATTGCAGCGGCTTCCATGCTAAGAACATACTTGCCTGCTTTTGTAAACACCCAGCTAACGTGCATATGCTTTTCTGCATCTACATACATTTTGTTCGGAAACTTTGTATTAGGCGTTCCTATAACAGGCGTTATTTCGCTATGAGCGTCTTCTTGGTACGCATACACAGCTCCACCCTTCGGCATAACTGCCTTTTTTATTGCAAAGCGAACAGCAACTATTCCAGCTTTTTTGTCTAATGTTTCTGTTGCAAAACCAGGCCACAATTTACTTGTATCTTGTGTTTGAGGCAATCCCCAAACTGGCACATTTGCACCATTTTCTGGCAAGAATTTTAAGCCTTCACTAGACTGCTTAGTGTTACTTCCAAGTACAAATATCAATCGACTTGTACTAAACCTAATATGATTACCACTATTGCCTGGGAAGTCATCTCCGCGCGTAGATAAAACAAACTTTCCGCTTTTGCTAATATACGTTGCAAAAGCGTCTGTATGACCTTTGTATACTCTACATTTTGCAATTATGGAAGAATCATCGACCTTTTCATCATCGTCTTTCATAGAAGCATATTTGCAAGCTTCTTCATTTTCAGATTGATTAGAATCTTCATTGTTCTTACCTTCAGCATTCTGATTGGAAACTGTAGAAGAATCTTCTTGTGCATCAGATGTATCTTGCCCACCTTGCTCAGCAGACTCCTCTTGCGCAGCTTCACTCGCATACGCACTACCGCAATTGCAGCAGCACATTGATGCCAAGAATCCAAAAGATATTATTGCGCTTATAATCGCGCTTATTAGTCTAAAGCAAATTAATGTTTTGTTACGCAAAGTTTTATTACTCAATGTTTTATTACGCATTGTTTTGTCCTAAATTATTAAAAATCGAAGTGTTTTGGTGCGAGTTGGAATCATGCTGATTAATCGCCATTTGGCGCGCACGCTTGCTCTTTACTACAGCGAATGCAATAAACGCAATAATTATGATTGTTAAAATCGCAAATACAATCATCACAATTTGCGCGATTGCTACAGTGTCGTCGGAGTTGGACTTATGCTTTTTTCTCGAATTATTTGCAAATTTATTGCCATTATTGTTTTCGCTATTAGCTGCGTTTCCGTCGCCATTACCATCCGCGTCTTCGCTGCCATTAGCCTCATCTTGCGCATCCGTTTGCGAAGCTCCGCCTTGATCTGCACTACCAGCACTTGCGCTTGGCAAAGCCGCTTGCGCATCCGTTTTATCTCCTACAGCAAAGTTAAGAACGCGAGTATCGCTTACAGCGCGACCATTCTTTAGCTTTCCAGAAAAAGTGAGCTTTACGTGGTAGATTCCAGGCTTAGAGAACACCCAATTTACATGCGTGTGCGCGTTCGCTTCAATCCAGCTGTTTTGCGGATATCCTTTAGTGCTATCCCATAATTGCTGTGGAGCATTATTGCCATTTTCCAAGTAAACATGCAATTTTCCAGGGCCACTTACGCCATCAAGAGAAAGATTTGCTCCGCGGTCTAGCTCGTTTAGCACTCCGCCTTCTTGAGTGTTCCACCCAAGCCATGGAACGTCAGGATTTTGAGTTTGCGGAATCACATAAAGCTTTGTTCCTGGCTTTTCGCCAATAAAACTGTAGGTAGAATCGTTTGGCATTGGAATAATCGAGTTGCTGCCAAGCTTAAATACAACGTTTTCTGGGTCTCTCCAAACTGGCTCATCACCAGTATCATCGCGGATTTTCATCTTCCAATTTCCGCCCGAAAGCGTTGGCCCAAAATCGGCGTGACCAGCTTGAATCATCACTGGCTGATTGCTTGTTACAGCATTCGCTGGCCCAACAAGTGGAGATGGCATTAAAACTGTTGCAATCAACGTAATCGCCGAACATATTGCAGCAATAAACGCAATTGCTACGTGATTCTTATTTCTAATCATTTTTTATCCTTAAGTCCTAAATTTGATTTTGTTATACTAGTGTTTTCTAAAGTTTTGCGAGCGTCTTTCTACAACAGCTTTATGCGTGGCTTCATCAAGAATGCGCCAGCTCCCGTTATTGCACACAAGCTCACGCTTGCAGTTCCAACAGCTGCTGCCACCCACTTTGTTTTATGGCTGTTTTCTTCGCTATTTTCTTGATTATCGTCTAAATCACTGTCGTTATAATCGCTAGAATCATTAGAATCTTGGTGACTATTTTTGACCTTCTTGCTACTACTCTTAAGTGGCTTAGACTTTTTTATTGCTTTAGATTTCTTTGACTTTCCAAAGCTGCCAAGTCCTGCGAATCCACCGCCTAATCTTCCTGATTTTCCAGCGTTAACAAGCGCTCCGCCTTTACCAGCCACAGCAGCAAGTGGCGTTACACTCTGTATTTTGTTTTCGCTTTTATTTTGGCTTCCGCTGTTATCGTCATTTTCATCTAACTTTTTGTCTGACTTCTCGTCTGACTTCTTTTTATTCTTCTTGCGATTCTTTTCTAAATCGCTATTGCTGTTAGAATCTTGACTATTTTCATCTTCTGCATCGGTTTCATCGCCATTTTCATCGCCATTATTATTTTCGTCATTCTCATCCGTTGCAGATTCATGACTCTTATTCTTCTTGCGATTCTTTGTGTTCTTGCGATTCTTCGCATGCTTACGATTTTGCTTACGATTCTTATGCGCCCCAGAGCTGCCAGCTTCCCCAGAATCTCCAGCATCGCCATCCTTCCTATCTCTCTTTATGTTCACACTCCAATCGCAAAAATCGTCGTATCCAGCATTCCTATACAAAGTTCCATTATCCAAAACAAGCGAAGCGCGTATAACAGCATCTTGCATGCTCTTATCAATCACTAAATCAAGTGTTTTTCCTTCTGCCATTGGTATGTTCTTAAACTCTTTTTCGCCGTCTTTTTTAATCATCCACCTGTATTTTTTGACTATGGATGTAACAGGCTTTTCTGGTTCTCCTGCCTTACCATTTACAACAGGCACGCGAGGCGAATACAGCTTTGCATTAAGATGTACGGTTTCGCCAATCTTAACCTTGTTTTTGCCCTTAATTGCAACAACTGGCCTACCGTCGGCTCCGTGATCTTCTACAACAATTTTTGCAGTTGCGCGTTGTTTTTCATAATCAAAAGTGCCTTCAAAAGCCGTAACAATAACAGAAACTTGCATATTATTCATTGCAGGCTCTGGCGGAAGTATAAGCCTTTCTCCAATAAAGCAAGTTCCTTCCGTCCCCTTTTGCTCATCTGCACGCGTTATGCACCATTCATATGTAGGCCTTTTTATTTCTCCACTTGCGATTTTTTCCTTTAAACCATCCATGTATGTGTAAAGGTTTACGTCGCCGCCTTCTTCGTAAGAATGATAGTGAGGATGAGAGCCCGTTTTTCTAACTCCTAGAATGCATAACTGACCATCTTGGCACTCAGGGTTATCGCTAGGGTCTTCGTCTTTAGTATTTGCATCCAAAACTGGGATTTCCGCTTTTCCGCGTTCTCTAACAACCGAATCGCTCGAAACCATATGGCTGCTATTTGCATCAACTTCAAAAGTATATTTAGCAGTGTCTGTTTTAAGCGTTTTTTGAGTTACTCGATTCTTAATAACCGCATAAACCTCTAAAGTATAAGTTCCAGGCTCTGTAAATACCCAATTCGTATGCTGATGCGTAACCTGCGGCTGATGAATTACGCCTGGAAGCTCAAAACGACTACCTTCTTCACCTTCAACATCGTCTTTATCTTTGTATTCAAAAGACTTAGCTATATGCTCACCCTGCTTATTTTTATCCGTCTCCCATACTAAGACTTTTCCGCCTTTAGGAGCTGTTACTTTTTGCACAACAATGTCTGCAGTTGCTCCATCTGGATTTTCTGCGTCAACAGCGTATCTTGCTATAGACGTATCCCATCCTGGGAATAGCTCTTTATCTTGTTTATTACCAGATTCGTCTAAAAGCCAATAACCTTTTGATGCATCGAATGGTAACTTGTTTTTGTAATTATCAAAAGGCTTAGTGCTATACGAAGAGTTCCCAACCCTCATTGTTACGTTTTCTGGATTGTAAAGCATTGAGTTGGCTTCAAAACCCATTATTAGCTTGTCATTGTGCATAAACGGATAAAAAATATCCATATGACCTTTTTTTAATTCATCCGTTTTATTTTCATAATACTTATAAGACGTTTTATGATCATCCGCGTACGCAGGATTTGCAGCACTGAACCCCGATACCAGCACTGCAAACGCAAGTATTCCAACGCCGCACATCGCGAACGCGCGTTTTACCATATTCTTAATGACCTGAGTCATATTACTGTTTCGCTCTCTACACTTCATCTTCTCTATTTCGCCTATTCGCGCTCTTCTTTCACGAATGACTATTGAAGATATCTTTACAACGTCTATCAATAATAATAATGATTCTCATTAATAGTCAAGTCGACACTCCGATTAAACAAAAACGCTGGCAGCTCAAAGCAACCAGCGTCGATTATTTAATAATTGATTATTTAATAATTATTTATATTTTTAGCTAAGATCTTAGCCTTCTACAATATCTGCATTAAGGCAAGTCTTAAAATGACGAAGCGCCCACTCATGACCTTGCGGATCAAAGCTTGCGACTGCATCTTTGTGAACTACGATTTTGAAGCCAAGATTATACGCGTCAACAGCAGTGTGAAGCACGCAAATATCCGTGCAAACTCCCACCAAGTGCAGCTCCTCAATATGACGCTCGCGAAGCTTAATCAGCAAATCCGTGCCATTAAACGAAGAGTAGCGAGTCTTGTGAATGTAATACACGTTGCTTTTATCTTTATTTGCCTCATAAAAATCACCAAGAGTTCCATAGAGCTCCTGGCCATGAGTTCCAGCAATATTGTGAGGTGGGAAAAGCTTAGTTTCAGGATGATACGGGTCGTTTAGATGATGCGTATCGATTGCAAAAACAACGAATTCGCCAGCGTCTAGAAATTCTTGCGATATCTCTGTAATTCGCTTCTCGAGCTTTTGTGCAGGCTCACCTACTGTAAGAGAGCCGTCACTTGCAACGAAATCATTCGTATAATCAATGTTAATAAGAGCCTTTTTCATACATACTTCCGTTTTTAATTGTGTTAAAGCTACACTTACACACTACTCTTTACGCTAACAAGATTCTTTACACTAACATGTTTCAGCGCAATCGCACTACAGATTTGTTATATTTGCATCACGCGCGCGACGTTTGTAACGTTTTTTAGCTGATTTTCGTTACATTTGCATCATTGATGAGACAAATCTAAGCAAAGCGCTCAGTCAGCTCGTCGCGCGCTAACGACGCAACACGCTGATTAGAACTACAAACCACGTCAATCTTTTCCGCTTTTTGTACCAGATTCCACTCATTTTACGTACATTCTCGGGGAAAACAACATATTAAATAATAAAAAAGCGGGGAACAATCAAGTTCCCCGCTAGAAGAATAATGCGGCAGCGTGTTAGTCTCCCACACCCTATCGAGTGCAGTACCCTCACCGTATCAGGCCTTAGCTTCCGGGTTCGGAATGGGGCCGGGCGTCTCACCTGAGCCATGACCACCGCAAAACTAGATTATACACTCACTATAAGCGAGTGGCAAGCTGGCGGTTTGGGAACCGGACATGAACGCGAGCAACAAGAAGAACAATCATCAAAATCAACAACTTAACCATAATCATGACCGTTTAACACTCCATACTATCTAAGAGAATTAAACGATAAGCAATACAAGTAGTATCACAATCGCCCATTAGTACTGGTCAGCTCCACCCCTTACAGGGCTTCCACATCCAGCCTATCAACCACGTGTTCTACATGGGGGCTCACACACAAAGTGCAAGGAATGCTAATCTTGGAGCAGGCTTCCCGCTTAGATGCTTTCAGCGGTTATCCCTTCCAAACGTAGCTAACCGGCAGCGCCACTGGCGTGACGACCGGCATACCAGAGGTTCGTCCACCCAGGTCCTCTCGTACTATGGGCAGGTCTCCTCAACATTCCAACGAGCGCAGAGGATAGAGACCAAACTGTCTCACGACGTTCTGAACCCAGCTCGCGTGCCGCTTTAATCGGCGAACAGCCGAACCCTTGGGACCTGCTCCAGCCCCAGGATGCGACGAGCCGACATCGAGGTGCCAAACCATCCCGTCGATATGGACTCTTGGGAATGATCAGCCTGTTATCCCCGGGGTACCTTTTATCCGTTGAGCGATGCCACGTCCGTACGCCGGCACCGGATCACTATCTCCGACTTTCGTCCCTGCTCGACCCGTCAGTCTCACAGTCAAGCCCGCTTGTGCGATTACACTCAACACCCGATTGCCAACCGGGCTGAGCGGACCATTGAGCGCCTCCGTTACTCTTTAGGAGGCAACCGCCCCAGTTAAACTACCCGCCAGGCACTGTCCCTAACACGGATAACGTGTCGAGGTTAGACGCCAGATATGGAAAGAGCGGTATTTCACTTGTTGACTCCACGCAAGCTAGCGCCCACGCTTCACAGCCTCCCGCCTATGCTACACGATCCACACCTAACGACAATACCAAGGTATAGTAAAGGTCCCGGGGTCTTTTCGTCCTTCTGCGCTTAACGAGCATCTTTACTCGTACTGCAATTTCGCCGGGCTCCTGGCCGAGACAGTGGGGAAGTCGTTACGCCATTCGTGCAGGTCGGAACTTACCCGACAAGGAATTTCGCTACCTTAGGATGGTTATAGTTACCACCGCCGTTTACCGGGGCTTAAATTCACCGCTTCGCCAAAGCTAACGGATCCTCTTAACCTTCCGGCACCGGGCAGGCGTCAGAGCGTATACAGCGGCTTACGCCTTCGCACGCTCCTGTGTTTTTGGTAAACAGTCGCTACCCCCTAGCTTGTGCCACCCCCAACAGCTCCGCTTGTAAAAAACATCACCATCAAGGGTCTCCCTTATGCCGAAGGCACGGGAGTAATTTGCCGAGTTCCTTGGCCAGGATTCGCCCGATCGCTTCGGTATACTCTACCAGACCACCAGTGTCGGTTTAGGGTACGAGCGGAATCACACCTCACGTTGAAGCTTTTCTCGGCAAGCAGGATCACCGGAATCAGCCATACGGCCTACCCATCACGCCTCAGCTTAAACATCCCCCGGATTTACCTAGAGGACAGCCCACACGCTTAGCCACGGAAAACCACCTCCGCAGCCGGCTACCTACCCGCGTCACTCCCACGCTAACCTACTACCGATACGCTCCCAACACTAAACCAGAAGAAAACCCCGAAAGGCAATCAACCAGAATAACGAAGGTTAGTACTCTCAGATTCAGTTCGAACGGTGTAACACCGGTACGGGAATATCAACCCGTTCATCCATTCGACTACGCCTGTCGGCCTCGCCTTAGGACTCGACTCACCCGGGGACGACGAACGTGGCCCCGGAACCCTTAGTCATTCAGCGGACAGGATTCACACCTGTCTCTCGCTACTCATGTCTGCATTCTCACTCCCGTATAGTCCACGACAAGTTCACACTGCCGCTTCACCCCATACAGGACGCTCTCCTACCCCGCGTGAAAAATCACGCAGTCGCGTCTTCGGTGGCGTGCTTAAGCCCCGCTACATTGTCGGCGCGGAACCACTAGACCAGTGAGCTGTTACGCACTCTTTCAAGGATGGCTGCTTCTGAGCCAACCTCCTGGCTGTCTATGCGACTCCACATCCTTTCCCACTTAGCACGCGCTTCGGGACCTTAGACGACGATCAGGGCTGTTTCCCTTTTGACGACGGAGCTTATCCCCCGCCGACTCACTGCCATGATAAACCTAACAGGTATTCGGAGTTTGGCTGCTATTAGTACCCGGTATGGGCCCGCAAGCATCCAGTAGCTCTACCCCCTGTAAGCAATAACATGACGCTGCACCTAAATGCATTTCGGAGAGAACCAGCTATCACGGAATTTGATTGGCCTTTCACCCCTAACCCCAAGTCATCCCCCCAGTTTTCAACCTAGGTGGGTTCGGTCCTCCACACGGTCTTACCCGCGCTTCAACCTGCTCAGGGCTAGATCATCCCGCTTCGGGTCCAGGACATGCGACTAAAACGCCTTTTAAAACTCGCTTTCGCTACGGCTCCCCCACCCGGGTTAGCCTCGCCACATACCACTGACTCGCAGACTCATTTTTCGATAGGCACGCCGTCACCCCACAAGAAGGCTCCGACGGATTGTAAGCGCACGGTTTCAGGAACTATTTCACTCCCCTCCCGGGGTGCTTTTCACCTTTCCCTCACGGTACTAGTACACTATCGGTCAGACAGGAATACTTAGGCTTACCCAACGGTCTGGGCAGATTCACGCGGGATTCCACGAGGCCCGCGCTACTTGGGAATAAACATAAAGAGACATCGCACGACCTGCTACGGGGCCATCACCCTCTACGGCTGGGAATTCAATCCCATTCACATAACACGACGTTTTATCACTCTCCTCAACCCCGTCAGAGGCTGAACAGTCAATCCCACGACCCCGAATACGCAACACCTGACGGTTATCACACGTACTCGGTTTAGCCTGATCCGCTTTCGCTCGCCACTACTCACGGAGTATCCTTTCCTGCAGGTACTGAGATGTTTCACTTCCCTGCGTACCCCCCACAAAAACTGTGGTGACCACCCATAACAGTGGCCGGGTCTCCCCATTCGGAAATCCTCGGATCAAAGCCCACTCGGCAGCTCCCCGAGGCATATCGCAGCCCGTCACGTCCTTCATCGGTCCTGTCTACCAAGGCATCCACCATACGCCCTTACCAGTGATACACCAGTAAAAAGCCTATCGCTTAACTCTCTAGACAATAAATCATCACACTAAACGATCACAAAACGATCAAGCGACTCCACCAAAATGGAGCCGGTTGAAATTGATAAAAGTAAAAACAAGCAAAACCAAAAATAGTCTCACTATTCTTACTCGCGTCCACTATCCAGTTCTCAAACCACCAAACACCAAGAACACAAGCCAAAAACAATAAAGCCTCAACCTGTAATCCAAGGGCTAGGACCGCAACCCCAAACAAAAAGGGGGGTGGCAATCCGGGAACCCAAAAGCATGCCCAACACACTCACAAAACGTTAACTATTGTTTTCCACACCAGTAACCACACTCAACTGAGCGTGCACAAAAACTCCGTAGAAAGGAGGTGATCCAGCCGCACCTTCCGGTACGGCTACCTTGTTACGACTTAGTCCCAATCACGAGCCTCACCTTAGACGGCTCCATCCCAAAAGGGTTAGGCCACCGGCTTCGGGTGCTGCCCACTTTCATGACTTGACGGGCGGTGTGTACAAGGCCCGGGAACGCATTCACCGCGACGTTGCTGATTCGCGATTACTAGCGACTCCGCCTTCACGTAGTCGAGTTGCAGACTACGATCCGAACTGAGACCGGTTTTAAGGGATCCGCTCCATGTCACCATGTCGCATCCCGTTGTACCGGCCATTGTAGCATGCGTGAAGCCCTGGACGTAAGGGGCATGATGATCTGACGTCATCCCCACCTTCCTCCGAGTTAACCCCGGCGGTCCCCCGTGAGTTCCCGGCATAACCCGCTGGCAACACAGGGCGAGGGTTGCGCTCGTTGCGGGACTTAACCCAACATCTCACGACACGAGCTGACGACGACCATGCACCACCTGTGAACCTGCCCCGAAGGGAAACCACATCTCTGCAGTCGACAGGCACATGTCAAGCCCAGGTAAGGTTCTTCGCGTTGCATCGAATTAATCCGCATGCTCCGCCGCTTGTGCGGGCCCCCGTCAATTTCTTTGAGTTTTAGCCTTGCGGCCGTACTCCCCAGGCGGGACGCTTAACGCGTTAGCTCCGACACAGAACCCGTGGAATGGGCCCCACATCCAGCGTCCACCGTTTACGGCGTGGACTACCAGGGTATCTAATCCTGTTCGCTCCCCACGCTTTCGCTTCTCAGCGTCAGTAACAGCCCAGAGACCTGCCTTCGCCATTGGTGTTCTTCCCGATATCTACACATTCCACCGTTACACCGGGAATTCCAGTCTCCCCTACTGCACTCTAGCCCGCCCGTACCCGGCGCAAACCCACCGTTAAGCGATGGGCTTTCACACCAGACGCGACGAACCGCCTACAAGCTCTTTACGCCCAATAATTCCGGATAACGCTTGCGCCCTACGTATTACCGCGGCTGCTGGCACGTAGTTAGCCGGCGCTTATTCGAAAGGTACACTCACCCGAAAGCTTGCTCCCAATCAAAAGCGGTTTACAACCCGAAGGCCTTCATCCCGCACGCGGCGTCGCTGCGTCAGGGTTTCCCCCATTGCGCAATATTCCCCACTGCTGCCTCCCGTAGGAGTCTGGGCCGTATCTCAGTCCCAATGTGGCCGTCCGCCCTCTCAGGCCGGCTACCCGTCGAAGCCTAGGTGGGCCATTACCCCGCCTACAAGCTGATAGGACGCGACCCCATCCCATGCCACTAAACACTTTCCCAACAAGACATGCGTCAAGTTGGAGCATCCAGCATTACCACCCGTTTCCAAGAGCTATTCTGGAGCATGGGGCAGGTTGGTCACGCATTACTCACCCGTTCGCCACTCTCACCAACCAGCAAGCTGGTCGGATCCCGTTCGACTTGCATGTGTTAAGCACGCCGCCAGCGTTCATCCTGAGCCAGAATCGAACCCTCCACGAAAAACTTCAATGAAGAGCCAACATAAGGCTCCAATATAAAAGAAAAAGACGAGACATTCTTTAAGGAAAGAACATCCCAACAAAAAACCTCACCATCATTTAACCATCTCTCAGGCACCCCACAATCTGTGAGGCTGACAATGAACTGGCAATAATTAACTAATAAGTAGTACAGACACGCTCTTGAGTTCTCAAACCACCACCACACCAGCCGGCTCATCAACCTCAACCGAGGAGAACCAGCCGCGCTGAGCAGCAAGAGATAAACTTACACCAAAGCAAGCCCAAAAGCAAATCACACACAAGCCAACAAGCCAAAACCATTGAAACAAAGCCAAAACATCGGCGTGTTGAAAACACGATAAAAACACGATCAAAAACGCCACGCAACCAAACACCAACAAAAACACAACAAAAATAATCCAAAAAAACAAGAAAAACACCCCCAAAAACCAAAACACGGGAGTGTCGAAAACAACTAATCAACTTTAAGCCCAAAGAAATCTGCAAGCTTGCAAACGCTCACTCTTCCATACTTATTAACCAAGCACATCCATCGCTTTGCATTCTCTTCACCAAAGCGCACAGCCTTACGCCTATACGTATCTACAGTTAAAAATCGCGGCGGAATCGACTTACTGTTGTATTTATCTGCAACCATCACAATTTCTTGCTCAACCGTACGCGGAACATAATCGCCAGATGGAAGCGGCAAATTTTGCGCAACAACTTGCTCGCTAGTTAGTCCAACGCCCGTATGGTTACGCGCAAATTGCGCAATATCTTCACTAAAGCCGTTATCAATCAAATAGTTGTAGCCGCGCAAACCGTGCAAAATATAATTCGGCCCGTCAAACTCCAACTTGCCATTCGCTGCTTTTGAACCGTCTTTAGCTAAAACAAAATACGTTCCAATATCGTGCAACAATCCGCCAGCAAACGCCGCATACTCGTCTACATAATCTTTCGGCGCGATTCCGCCACTAACTTTAGGAAGCTCTAGCGGATTTACGTCAATCAACTTTCCAAGACACGACTTTGCTAAATCACACCTGTTTTTTAGATCTTCATTGATTTTAGACATTTGACGAAGCATAATTTGCTCAACATCTGCTTGCGACTTATCCGCAAAATCAGCAAAATCCGCAAAATTCTCAAAATCATTATTCAAATTAAGCTGCTTAAAAGCCAACAGCTGATTTTGGTGTCTAGCAAGCATCCAAGAAATCGTAGCAATAACAACACAATGGCAATGAATCAAATTGTACGCAGCTTCACTTGGCGCAGTAGCGCGATGCAACTTTTCTATCCTATTAAAATCAGGCAAATCTGCAAGCATAATAATCGCGCTCCTTAAACCCTAAATCACAAAACGGCCGTTATTGAAAGCAAGCGCACAAGCAAACATAAGCACATGTGCAAGCCAACGCAAACGGCCGATTAGCAGTAAAGCAATAAAGCAGTAAAGCAATAATATGGATTTTAGTTATTTTTTAACTGCTTTAATCTGACCAGTATCTATTCTAGCGATTTTGCCAGTGTTAGATATTTTAGATTCCTTAGTCTCTTTATCCTTAGCCTCTTTATTTTCGGACTTGCTCCCAGACTTCTCAGACTTCTCAGACTTGACTTCTCCAGAAACATTCACTGCAGCAATATCTCTAGCGTTCATAATCGCAGTTTGCTCAGCATCAACCGAAGCTTGCGCTGCAACATCATTGCCTTGCAAAGACTGAACAGCTCTAGATGAAGCAACCTCTTCTCGCTTTAATCGCGGAGGTCTACGAGTAGAAACAAACAACGGCTGAACTTCTACAATCGGATTGTACGGAGCTAAACCAAACCACTTAACTGGCGTTCCAGCAATATGACGAATCGCATACTTCATTTTTAGAGACAATGCGCCGCGCAAAGAAATATTCGACTCAGGCATCAAAGCCTTATGCAAAAGCACGTAACGAATTGGGCCAATATCTGGATCCGCATCTACCTTAGGGTACACAGACTGCTGTTGTGGCAGCTCTCCCGTATGCGACAAATCGTGCATAATTTGATGCAAATATGCAGGAATCGAAGGAGAAACCTTAAATCCAAGCTTGATTTTAACGCGGAATAAATAATCCGTGCCAAAATTCTCCACGCAATATTCGCGAGTAAACGGAGCGTCATCAGTTTCTACAGAAACAGCCCACCACGCACGAGCGCGCTTAGGATGATCCGCAAAAATCGAGAAGAAAATACCAGTATCTAGACGCTTCATCTCCTTATCGGAAGTCAAATACACAATATTGTCTGCAAAATAAGGGATTCTAAAATCACTGTGTAACTTATCTAGAACAGGCAAAAAGTCCTTAGGCTTCATGTGCAATCGCTGCGAGCGCTCAATCTTAGTGCCATCTTTCCAAGTGAGCATAATAATCAAAATCGAAGCACCAAGAAGCATGGTAAACCAGCCGCCATGCATAAACTTTGCCATAGATGCTATAAAGAACAAAATCTCAATAATCAGGAAGACTACAGCAAATACTAAAGCGCCAAGCTTCTTATTTTGATACCACATGTGAACCGTAAGAAGTATTGTTGTTGCAATCATGGTAAGCGTAAGCGCAAGACCGTACGCTCCAGATATATGCTCAGAATCCTTAAACACAGCCAAAACTGTAAGAGTTGCAAGACAGAGCACAAAATTAACAACAGGAATATAAAGCTGACCGCGAGTTCGCGCAGGGTATCGCACTTGAAGATGAGGCATCCAGTTAAGGCTGGTAGCTTCCGAAACCATAGTAAAAGCACCAGTAATCAAAGCCTGGGACGCAATAATGCCAGCTGTTACAGAAAGCACAACGGCAACGTAACGTAAATTCGGGCTTAGCATCTGGAAGAACGGGTTTAAGCCTTCTATAGACCACAATGCTTTATTGTTTTGATGCTGAAGCATCCAGCTGCCTTGACCGAAGTAGTTTAGAATAAGCGCCACTTTAATAAACGGCCAAGTAACATAAACGTTTCCACGACCAACGTGACCCATATCAGAATACAGCGCTTCTGCACCAGTTGTAGAAAGGAATATAATGCCCATTAAGGCCATTCCTTGCATATTGTGCGAACTAAACAAGAACTTTAGGCCATAAATCGGGTTCAAAGCCTCAAAAATCGCCAGATTTTCGCCAATATTCATGATTCCAACAAGCGCTAGGAATCCGAACCAAATCATAACGACTATGCCGAAAACTTTTCCAATTCTTTCGGTTCCGCGCTGTTGAACAGAAAACAGAATCACAATAATAATTACCGTGATCATTAAAGAAAGATTGTCGTTTTCTAAGAAGATAGGCCTAAATGCAGATATTGTGCGCAAGCCTTCTACTGCAGAAGATATTGAAACTGCTGGAGTTAGAACAGAATCCGCAAGGAACGCCGCACCACCAATCATTGCTGGAATCGCAAGCCATGCGCCTTTTCGCCTAATAAGCGAGTAGAGTGCAAAAATTCCGCCTTCGCCCTTGTTGTCTGTTCGCATTGCAACAAACACGTATTTTACTGTTGTGATTAGCGTAATTGACCAAAACACAAGGGAAAGCATGCCATAAACCGCTTCGCGACTAATGTTTTGCAATCCGCCTTGACCTGCCAAGAATGTTTGAGCAGTGTACAAAGGAGACGTTCCAATATCTCCATAAACAACGCCCAATGCCACAATTGACATGCCCAAAGTGAATTTATCGGAGCTGGTTTGTATCTTTGCCCACAATCTTCCAAGCGGGCCTCTAACAGCACTATCCGCAAGCTTTTCGGCCTCTTTAACCTCTTTTGCTTGCTGATACGCCAACGCCTCTCGCTCTTCGCGAGTGGTGGTTTTCTGAGAAACCTTTGGCGCTTTTGTAAAAGAAGCGGCCTTTAGAATCGCCTCTTTAGGGTTTGTTACGCCCTTATTAGCGGCCTTCTCAGACTCCTTCGCCACGTTACGAAGATCTTTAGCGTTATCACCAGATAACGCTGAAACGCGTGACTTAGTCATGCTTGATTTTTCCTCCAAAAAGTAAAACCTCTTCTTGGCAATAATCTGCCATAATAAGAAGTCGCATACGGTCTTACCACTTACAGTTTTATTTATTTGTACCTAAATATTGTATACAACAACAGATATATAGCGCAAAATTGCCGCAGAATCCTTGAAAAATAAGGGCTAATTTAAGCGTGATTAATGCCTAAATTTTAAAAACCATAAACTTCATGCGTTGTTTTTAAGGTTGACTTTGCTACCTCCCTCAAAGAACAGTCAAGCGCGGTTGCTAACGATTCAAGAGTGTAAGGCACCATATAAGGCGCGTTAGGCCGCCCGCGGTAAGGCATCGGCGTAAGGTACGGCGCATCCGTTTCAACAGTTATGTGGTCTTTGCCAATGATTCGCGCAGACTCTTGCAAATCCTCATTTCCCTTATAGCTAATCGTTCCAGAAAAACTTGCGTACCATCCGTTTTCTTTTAGCACTTGAGCTAAGTCTTTTCCGCCAGAATAGCTGTGAAACACTGTTCGCTCTGGCGCTCCGTCTTTTAGCAAAATTTCTACAACATCGCTATGCGCATCTCTATCGTGAATTTGAAGCGGCAAATTAAGCTCTTTTGCAAGCGCTATATGCGCGCGGAACGAGTCGCGTTGGTAAATTCTTGCGCGTTCGCCTGTGCGGAAATAGTCTAATCCCGTCTCTCCAATCGCCACTACTTCTTTTGGATGCTCCATTACTAGCGAGCGCAAGCGTTGCATTGCTTCGTCAAATGGAATATCGTGATACGGCTTATAAACTACTGGCAAGCCGTCTGGCCCTTCTGCTCCCCTATGGCCATGTAAAGGCGCTTCGTTTGGGTGAATCGCTATTGCAGCACGTACGCAATCCGCGTGATCTGCCGCAAAGTCTATTGTTGGCTGCCAATCTGGGTATTCGCATCCAACTTCAATCATTTTAGAAACGCCTGATGCTTTTGCATGATTTACTAAGTCGTTTGCGCTAGGCTCAGCTATTAAATCTCGACCTTTTTGCTCTAATTCTTGATTAAGATTTTTTGCAAAATCCACTACGCTTAGCATATGCGTGTGGTCGTCTGCGATTGTTATGCCTTCTTTAATTAGATTCTGCCATATTTGGGACTTCTCTGTTAAAGAAGGCGCCCAATTGTGTTCGCGATGATGCTTACTCATGATTTACAAGTGTAGTCGCATATTTAACGCGACTTAAACGCGACTTTTGCGCTTATTGAATCGCCGCACTAATCGCAGCATACTGCGATTCCACAAGTCTGTAATACGCACCTTTTTGCGCCATAAGTTGATCATGGCTTCCGCGCTCCACGATTTGCCCATGGTCAATCACGCAAATCAAATCTGCATTCTCGATTGTAGAAAGCCTGTGCGCAATCACAAAAGAAGTGCGATTTTTAAGCAATTGAGCTAATCCTGCTTGCAAAGCTTCTTCTGTACGCGTATCTATATTGCTTGTTGCTTCGTCTAGGATTAAAATTCGCGGGTCTGCTAAAAGCACGCGCGCAAACGATATAAGCTGCCTTTGGCCTGCAGAAAGAGTAGCTCCTCGCTCTTCAATCTTAGTATTGTAGCCATTAGGCAATTCTTCAATAAACTCGTGCGCGTGAACTACTCTAGCCGCAGCCTCAATCTCTTCGTCCGTTGCGTCAAGCTTGCCGTATCGAATGTTTTCTTTAACAGTTCCGCTAAATATAAAGCTGTCTTGAAGCATAACGCCCATTTGTTTGCGCAAAGATGCTAACGTTATTGAACACACATCGTAGCCGTCAATTGTGATTGAGCCTTCGGAAACGTCGTAGAATCTAGAAAGCAGGCTTACAAGCGTTGTTTTGCCCGCTCCAGTAGGGCCAACAAGCGCAACCGTTGTTCCAGGCTCAACATGCAAGTCAACTAAATTCAAAATCGGCTTTCCGCCCTCTTCGTAGCGAAAAACAACATCGTTTACGTCAACCTTGCCTTTAATTTTCGGCAATTCTTTTGCATCTGGCTTATCTACAATATTTGGCTTAATACTTAAAGTCTCAAAAATACGCTCCAAATACACTGAGCATGTTACAAGTTGCGTGTAGAAGTTACCAATGTTTACAACTGGCTCCCAGAAAGTGCTCGAATACCACACAAATGCTATAAGAGTACCCGTGCTTATGTTCATACTGCTCGCGTTTGTTATGCCAACATAGTAGAGCAGCGAAATTGCTGCGCTTTCAATAATCGAAGCTCCAGGCCAAAGCAGCATTTGCACTCTAACATTTTGCATCCACGCTTTTCTAACTCCCGACTGCTGCTCTTGGAATGTAGCGTATTGCTCCGATTCGCGAGCAAAAGTCTGAGTTGTTTTTACGCCTGCGATTGATTCGTGCAAATATGCGTTAAGATTGCTTTGCTTATTTGATAGTTTTTTAGACGCTTTTCGTTGCAAAATTTGCAAAGTGCGAGTCCAGATTATAAAAACTGGGAATAATACAAGACTCCACAATGCCATTCGCCAATCCAGAGCAAACATTGCGATTAGTGTAATGATTAGCACAAAAACATCGGAAAACACGTTGATTAAACCAGAAGAAAGCGTGTCGGAAAGCGTGTTTATGTAGTTTACTATGCGAATCAAAATCTTGCCGTGTGGGCGCGAATCGAAGTAATCAAACGATAACGATTGCACGTGCGTAAAAATATCTCGCCGCATATCTTTAATTATCATTTGACCGAGTCGCGTAATTGCAAGCGTTCTGTAGGCTAACCCAAGCTCATACAGCACAATAAGCACGCCAAACAATGCAATAAGCGCGTACAAATAAGAAACGTTTTTATTAGGCAAAACTACGTCTATAAGTGTTTTTGTAATCATTGGAGTTACTGTCATAATGCAACTTCCGCTAATAACAACTAAAACTATTTTGACTAGCTGCCATACGTACGGCTTTATATATTTGCGAACGCGCATCAACTCGTGCAAATTTACGTGCTCTTCTTGGCCTTCGTCTTCTCTATAAGTGTTGCGCTGCGCCATTCTACTCCCCCTTAGCCTCGTGTGAATCTTCAAATCCCAAAGCTTTGCCTGTTTGCATACCAAGCTGCTTTTTATAGATTTCCCAATATCTTCCATGCGACGCAACAAGCTGCTCATGTGTTCCGCGCTCTACGATTTTGCCGTGATCTAGCACAACAATCATGTCTGCGTCTTTAACAGATGAGATTCTGTGAGCAATTGTGATTACTGTTCGCAAGCAGTCTAACTTTTTTAGCTCTTTTTGAATATGCTCCTCAGTTTCCATGTCTACTGCAGAAGTTGTATCGTCCATAATTAAGACTGCGGGATTATTAGCTAGCGCGCGAGCAAGACTTAAGCGCTGCTTTTGACCGCCCGAAAGGCCAACTCCTCGTTCTCCTACAACAGTTTCGTAGCCTTCTGGCATACTCATAATAAAATCGTCTGCATCTGCGATTCTTGCCATGCGCCTAATAGTGTTATCTAACTCTTTGCAATTTTCCTCGTTTTGAGGCAATCCAAAGCTAATATTTCCTGCAATCGTATCGGAAAACAGGAATGTTTCTTGCGCGACTATGCTAACTTGATTTCTAACAGTTTCTAGAGGCCATTCGCGCACGTCTTTTCCATCAATCAAAACGCGACCGCTCGTAGTGTCATAAAAACGCGCTATAAGACTTACAAGCGTTGACTTTCCAGATCCTGTTTCGCCTAAGATTCCAAGCTTTGTGCCTGCTGGAACATCTAAATCAATATCGCTTAAAATTGGGGAATCAAGATCGTCTGGGAATGCAAAATCAACGTGTTCAAAAGTTACGCGCCCCTTAACTTTAAGATTTTCCGCAGATGTAGATGGCAAATCAATATGCGATTCTTGCGTAAGAAGCTTACGAATATTTACGCATCCTGCGTTGAATCGCTGCCAATCATTAATAAGCCACCCAACCATTCTTACTGGCATGTGGAGCATCCAAAGAAAACTGTTAAACGTTACAAACGCGCCTAAAGTCATGCTTCCATTAAGCACAAGCCATCCGCCAAATCCTACTGTTACAAGCTCCAGCGCAAAGCCCATACCGTCCAGCCATGGCATGTATTTTTGCGTGTTTTTTGCAAGCGTAATATTGCGATTAAAGTAGTCTTCGTTGCAATCGTCGAATTTCTTTGTTTCAAAAGGTTCGCGAACAAAAGCTTTTACAACGCGATTGCCTTCAATGTTTTCTTCTACCATTGAATTCATGCGCGCAAACGATTCGCGAATCGCAAGGAACTTCGGCCTAGCATTCTTGCCCATAAGCTTTGCAAGCCAGAATAAAAATGGTGTAATTGCCATAAGTGCTAGAGCTAGCTGCCATTGGATTGAAAACATTATAACTAGCGCAAACACAAACATCACTAAGCAATCCAGCGCCATATAAGACACCCAGCTTAAAACGTGGCGAATCGCGTCCGTATCCGAAGTCATGCGGCTCATAATGTCGCCTGTGCGCGTGTGATTAAAGTACGTAAAATCAAGCGAATGTAGCTTTTCGTACTCGTCGCTTACAAGGCGATACACGGCATTTTGGCCAAACTTTTCCATTAGAAGCTGGTAGATATACCTTGATCCAACGCGAACAATCATCATTGCAACCATTAGCACGCATACAAAAGCAAGCAAATCATGCTGTTTGCCAATAATTATTTTGTCTACAATAAAGCCCGAAAGCAGAGGCATTGTCATTGCCATTGTGTCGTTTATAGTAAAAAGAACTAGCGATACGCCTACTCTCCACATATCTGGCTTACAATATTGCAAAACCCAGCGCACGTTACTCGCGTCTTTGCGTTTATTTGGATTTACATACATGCGCTAGATTCTCCCTTATTTTTGGCTTTGTTTTTTGAGACTTAATCTTAAATTTATAGTTTAATCGACAGCTCTTGTTTGGTGTTGAGCGAGTTTCATAGCGAGCGCTTATTCCTCACGGCATAGCCGTTCGGCTGATTTGGCATGTGAAGCACACCGTGCTTCACAATTGAGCCAAATCACGCTTTGAAGGAGCTTGAAATCCTGTTGATTTCAAGCTCAGTCAAAGCGCACGAAAGCATGTGGCGTGCAGCCAAAGACCACACGCCACATGCTATAAGTTAAGCAATCAGCTTAGTAAACTTGCGCGAGTTATCGCTACAAATTTACTCACTTCTGCCAACCAATGTTTTCAACAAAAACGTTAGCATATCCAGCAGGACCGCCGTTAGCGAAGCCCTTCTTGTATGCCTGGTAGGTTGGAGGAGCAGAAACTGGGAGCGTGCCATACTCAGCAAGAGCCATGGACTCAGCCTTGTTGCTCAATGCAGTCTGTTCCTTGTAATCGTAAGTCTTACCAACCTTGGCAAGCAGGGCATCAATCTTCTTGCTGCCAGTGCCAGTAAAGTTGGAATCGCTCTTAGAACCGTAGACCTGGGAAGCGGATGCCAAGAAGCTCAATGGAGATTGGGAAACCCAAGCCATTGGAAGCACCTGGAAGTCGAAGGAAGCAACAGTCTTAGAGAACTTAGATGCAGGCTTGTTTACAGTCTTGCACTTCATTCCAGCCTTCTTCATCATGGCCTGGAATGCGTTAGCAAGAGCTGCCTGAGTGGAGTCATCGCCGAAGAAGGTGAATGTGAACTGAACGGTCTTGCCATTCTTAGCGTAGTAACCGTCTTTGCCCATCTTGTAACCAGCGGCCTCAAGAGTCTTCTTAGCGTTTTCTACGTTGAACTTACCATCAGCTGGAAGGTTGTTCTTGTAGCCAGCCTGGAACATGGAGAGAAGCTCCGAACCTGGCTGCTCGCTCTTCCAGCTCATACCCTGGAACTGAATCTTGTTGTATGTAGCAACGTCGAATGCCTGAACAACAGCCTTACGCACGGCCTTATCCTTGAATGCGCCAGCCTTTGCGTTTAAGTTAATAACACGAATCTTGGTGCTGTAGCCGTAACGGAGCTGAGCGCCCTTAACGCTACGAGCAGCCTTAATCTTATCCTTGGTGGAGATGGAATCCACGGAATCGATTTCGCCGTTCTGGAAGGCGTTCATTGCAGCGGTATCTTCCATACGCTTTACAACAACCTTGTCAAGCTTTGCCTTCTTGCCCCACCACTTTGGATTGCGCACGAAAACAACCTGATCTTCGGTTGCGGACTGAATCTCGAATGGACCTGCGCCCCACTCGTTGTGAGGATTACCTACCCAACCCTGGTTGAACACGGTTGGATCGGTTGCCTTTGGATGAACCAATGGAGCGAAAAGCAATTCCCAAGTTGCGCATGGCTTATTGTACTTAACGATTACTTGCTTAGGATTTGCGCCCTGCTCAACGGACTCAATGCAGTCGTAGCCCTCGTGAGATGGAACGGAGTAGGCTTCGTTCTTGCCATTCATAACTTCCCAAGTGGCCTTAAAAGCAGTGTAATCAATGTCTGTGCCGTCGTTCCACTTAGCCTTTGGATTCAAATCGTACTGAACTACGAGTGGCTTGTCGCTAACCTTCTTAACAGAAGTAATGTAATCAGGGTTGTACTTAACCTTCTCGCCCTTAACGGTATCGTAATAAGGAAGCGATGGCTGGTAGAAGCCCCACAAAGTGGCCATATAAGCGGTGTTACCGTCGTTAGAAGCGTAGTTCCAGTTTGGACCCATGTCGGAAAGCGAGAACGTGTAAGTACCGCCATCCTTAACATTGTCACGAGGCTGTGGATTGTCGTAACGCTTGTCAACCTTAGGCATTGGAAGAGCGCCAGTGTAGGAAGTATCCACACCTGCGGCTGGCTCTTCGGTCATTCCGCCCTTAGCTTTATCTGCCGTAGTGGCGGTTGTACCACCACAAGCGCCGAGCAGCATTGCAACAGAAAGTGCAGCTGCGGCGAATACAGTTAATTTACCTGCATTAGTTTTTTTCATGATTCCTCTCATTCCCCAGAAATGATGTCCACTTTCTGGTATGTGTGTAGAGTATATCTAATCTTTTGACATTTTGTGTTACGACTTTTTTAACAAATGCTGAATTTAAGCTTTTGTTACTTAAGATTTAATCCAGAAAAAAGAAAATTAAATGCAGAAAACAGCAAAACAGAAAATTTTTTAGTTTATTTTGATTAAAAAACAAAATATATTACTTTTTTTAGAATTTATGCGCCTGTAACAAAAATCGCGTGTGTCTTGCATAACACACGCGATCAAACTTGCCCTAAACAAAAGTTTAGGCGTATTCACAAAAGATTAGAATCAGACGCTTGCAACGTCATCAAACGAATCTTCTTCGTTGAGAATAATACGCTTACGATTCTTCTCAATAACAGGGTCTGGAATTGGCACAGCGCTAATCAAAGCCTTAGTGTACGGGTGCTTAGGATTATCGAATACCTCATCCGTTTCGCCAGATTCAACAATGCGTCCGTGGTACATAACAGCAATTCGGCTAGAAATATGACGAACAACCGCCATGTTGTGAGCCACAAACAAGTAAGCAACACCCAACTTGTCTTGCAAATCTTCAAGCAAGTTAATAATTCCAGCTTGAATAGAAACATCCAAAGCCGAAACAGGCTCATCAAGAAGAAGCAGCTTAGGGTTTACAGCCAAAGCGCGAGCAATAGCAATACGCTGACGCTGACCACCAGAGAACTGCGTTGGGAAGCGATCAACCTGATCTGGATTTAGCTCAACAAGCTGCATAAGCTCCGCAATACGCTGACGAATCTCTTCCTTCGACTTCTTTTGAACATGAAGAGGCTCTGCCAAAATATCGTAAACAAGCATACGAGGATCAAGAGAGCTCATAGGATCCTGGAACACATATTGAATCTTAGAACGAAGCTCGCGACGCTGCTCTTTAGTCAACTTATCGTTAAGCTCGGTGCCAAAAACTGTAATAGAGCCAGCTTCTGGCTTCTTTAAGCTCATGATTTCCATCAAAGTAGTTGACTTACCAGAACCAGATTCTCCAACAAGAGCCACAGTTTCGCCTTCGCGAATCTCAAGGTCAATGCCATCAACAGCGCGAACTTCGCCAACCTTACGTCGCAAGAAACCGCCACCTGTAATTGGGAATGTTTTAACTAAGCCCTTAACATCCAAAACAACCTTGCGATCCTCGCGAGGAATGCCTTCAAACATTGGCTTAATCGTTTTTTCGGTTTCTGCGTGAAGCATCGCGCGAACAGTTTCGCTTTCTGCCTCAAGGCCCATCATATCGCTGGTATCGCCACTCTTTTCTTCTGCAATCAACATATCCATTGTTGGCTTAGAGATTGGAGTTAAGCGGCGAGTACGCTTTTGATCAACGCGCGGAACAGCGCCAAGCAAACCGATTGTGTATGGCTGAGTTGGGTGAGCAAAAATCTCCTCAACGCTATTATGCTCAACCAAATGACCCGCATACATAACAATAACTTCGTCTGCAACGCCAGCAATAACGCCCAAATCGTGAGTAATGAAGATCATTGCGGCGCCAGTTTCTTTCTGAGCCTTCTTCAAAACATCCAAAACCTGAGCCTGAATCGTAACATCCAAAGCGGTAGTAGGCTCATCAGCAATAATAATATCTGGGTTGTTAGCAATTGCCATTGCAATCATAACGCGCTGACGCATGCCGCCAGAAAACTCATGAGGGAAAGCCTTTAAGCGCTCAGCTGGCTTAGTAATACCAACCAAGTTAAGAAGCTCAATAGAGCGATCGCGAATCTGATCTTCGGTCATATTTGGATTATGAATAACCAAAGCTTCCTTAAGCTGATCTCCAATAGAGAACACTGGAGTTAAAGCAGAAAGAGGATCCTGGAACACCATTGCAATGTTCTTACCGCGAATCTTACTCATCTCTGCATCAGACTTTGTTAAAAGCTCTTCGCCCTTATAAACAACAGAACCCTTAACAGAAGCATTCTTATCTAGCAAGCCCATAACAGCCAAAGAAGTAACAGACTTACCAGATCCAGATTCGCCAACAATACCAATGGTTTTGCCGCGGTACAAATCAAAGTTCATATTGCGAACAGCGTGGACTGTACCAGCTTCCGAAGCAAAGCTAATTTGCAAGTTGCGTACAGAAAGAAGTGGTTCGTTGTTCTGATTTTCCATTGCAAAGTCTTCCTTATTTGCGTTATTACCCATATCAGTCATGTTTAAACCTCCAACAAGCCTTACTCGGCCTTACCAACAGACCTAGAATATGGATCAATCGCATCGCGCAAGCCATCTCCAATAAGCTGAACGGAGAAAGTCAAAACAACCAAAACCGCAGAAGGAACCAAAAGAACCCAAGGAGACGTCATAACGCTACTTTGACCAACGTTAAGAAGAGTACCCAAAGAAGTATCTGGAGCCTTAATACCAAGACCCAAGAAGCTCAATGCTGTTTCGCCATTGATTGCGCCGATAACACCAAGAACCGTGTTAATAATCAAAACGGAACCAAGATTTGGAACAAGGTGGCGAACAATAATGCGGAACGAAGAAACGCCTTCAAACTTAGCGGCACGCACATATTCACGTTCGCGCAAGCTCAAAGTCAAAGTTCTAAGCGTACGAGCGTAACCAATCCAGCCAAAGGAAGTCATACCAAACGCAAGCCACAACCAATCGTTGCCGCCAGTAGCAGAGCTAACAATCAAAGCAATAAGCAAGAAGGATGGAACAATCAAAAGCATGTCTAGAAGCCACATGCCAACCTGCTCAAACCAACCTTCAAAGTAAGAAATAGCAGTACCAACCAAAGCAGCAATAATCGTAATCGAAATGGAGCTTACAATACCAATAGAAAGCGAGCGACCAAGTCCGCGAACAACCATTGCATACATGTCTGATCCGCCAGGCGTAGTTCCAAGCCAATGCTCGGCGCTAGGAGGAGTTGCAAGAGCCGTAAAATCAGGCTCGTCGTAGCCCCACTTGCTAATCTTAGAGCCAAACAAAGCAAGAAGAATCAAGAGAACAAGTAAAACTAAGCCAACAACAGCGGATGGACGCCTAAAGAAGCGGCGCGTATAAAGCGTTATTTTGCCTGTGCGCTTAAAATTACCCCAAGAATTAGCAGTTGCCTTCTTATCAGCAGCAGACTCTTGAGCCTTTGAAGATACATCTTTTTTACTCATATCAATACACCTACACTATTGCGCAATTAGCTCAAACGAATACGAGGATCAAGCCAAGCGGAGAAGATATCTGCCAACAAGGCTCCAGCCAAAGTACACACGGCTCCGAACGCAGCAATAGCAACAGAACCATTAATGTCGTTATTAGAAATAGTTTGTACGAAGTAGCTACCCAAACCGTTAATTGCAAACACGGTTTCGGTAATCACAGCGCCCGTAAACACGCCTGCAATAGAGAAGGCAACGTCTACGGCAGTAGGAATCAAAGAAGTACGCAAAGCGTGACGACGAATAGCCACATTTAGAGGCAAACCCTTAGCGCGAGCAGTACGAACGTAATCAGCATTCATAGTATCGAGCAAATAGGTGCGCTGCGTAAGATGGTAGCCAACCATGCCAGGAACGGTCATAACAATTGTTGGCAAAATCAAATGCTGCAAGAAATCAAGAATAAAAGCAATAGGATTAGAACCCTGGTAGGAATGTAATCCAGTAACAAAGAACAAACGAGAACCAGCAGCGTTGTTAATGCTAATCGCAGCTAAAACAATAAGTAATCCAAACACGGCGGCTGGAACAACAAGCAAGAACGTAGCAATAGAGTTAAGAACCCTGTCTTGCCACTTATATTGGCGAATAGCAGTATAAACACCAACGCTAACGCCTAAAACAATGCCAAGAACAGTTGCGCAAGTAACCAGCTGCACCGATGCGCCGATTCGCGCAGCAATCGCAGGACCAACAGGCGCTTGCTCTGGGCTTAATCCCCAATCCCAACGAGTAAGAACACCAGTAATCCAACGCAAATACCTTGTAATAACTGGAGTTTGGTCGTTAATATTTGCTAAATCCAAAGAACGGTTAATCGAAGGAATTGGCGGATGCGGATGCCTAGACATATAGTTCGATCTCGGATCCATAAATGCACTTGCCAAGAAATACGTCATGGATACGGACACAAACAGCATCACAACATAATTCAGGCATCGTTTAACGATGTATCGTATCATTGTGACTCTTTTCTACGTCTAAACATTGTTACCTCCATCTGGTAACTGCAAACTTACGCTTGCACACTGCCATCATTTAATCACTAATTAAAAAGGCAAATCATAAGCGTTTAAGGCACACTTAAGTAAGCCCTAATAATTTGGACGTGTAATTAGTATATTTTTAGCTAACCTATGTACATTGCTTAAAATAAACATGTAATAACACGTAATAAATAGTAATCTTAGTCAAAATTAATACATAAAATTGGCAAAATATCAAAATATTTAACGAAGTTACTTAAAATTTACGAAAATTAGTTGCGCAAATCGCCATAAACACATAAAAATGCATATTTTGCATAAATAAGACACGAACACTCGCGAACACTCACGAACGCTTTAAGCCACGCAAAACGCGACTCGTGCATTGAGCAAGCTACAATAACGCTTATTCACTGTTTTTAACAAGATAAAGGAGATATATGTCTGAAAACGTAAAAGCCGTTACACTAAACGACGTTCGCGAATATTCTAAGCATTTTAACGAACAGCGAGCAAATCGAGTAGCAGCAAACGCTTCGGTATCGAGCGGCGTTCTTAAAGCAGCAACAAGCTACCAGGGTCAGCGCGCACTTCCACGCGAATTTTCTATAGAACTAAAGCAAGGAACAATAACAAATCAGCAGCATTCTGGACGTTGCTGGATGTTTGCATCGCTTAACACTTTGCGCTACGAGCTTATGCATAAGTGGAATCTAGAAGACTTTGAGTTTTCCGAAAGCTACTTGTTCTTCTGGGACAAGATTGAAAAAGCAAACGCATACTTGGAAAACGTTTTGGAGACTTTAGATGAGACATTAGATAGCCGAATTTTTGAGAGCATTAACTACGGTCCGATTGACGACGGCGGATGGTGGCAAATGTTCGTTAACTTGGTAAACAAGTACGGACTTATGCCAAAGAGTGCATACCCAGATTCGCAAAACGCTACCGATTCCGAAGCATTCGTGCAATACATTAATAGCAAGCTTCGCGAGTTTGCATGCGAGTTGCGCGAAGCACACAAGAATGGCACTTCTATGGAAGAGTTGCGAAAAATGAAGATTCGCGACTTGGAAACTGTGTACCGCATGACCGCGATTGCTCTTGGCGAACCACCAGAGCGTTTCGACTTCTTTGCACGCACTAAAGATGACGACGATAAGAAGGACGATAAGAAGAGCGGCGAAAAGAAAGACGATAAAAGCAGCGAAAAGCCAAAGAGCGGTAAAGACGATCGCCCAATGATTTGCGAATACGGCATTACTCCACTCGAGTTTGCAAAGAAGTACGTGCCAGTAGACGTAAACGACTTTGTAAGCTTGTGCAACTCCCCAATGGAACGCACTCCGTTCAACAAGCTCTACCAACTCAAGTACACAACAAACGTTGCCGAGACTAAGGAAATGGAGTTTGCAAACGTTGCGCTAGAAGTGTTCCGCAAAGCCGCTGTTGATCAGCTAAAAGACGGACACCCAATTTGGTTCGCTTGCGATTGCACGCAATTCTCGCTAAGGCAAGAGGGCTTCTTTGACCCAGCAGTTGTGCGCGTAGACGAGCTATTTGATGTAGAGTTTACATTCGACAAAGCTAAAGGTTTGGAATACATGGATTGCCCAGGCAACCACGCAATGACCTTTACTGGCGTAAATCTTAACAAAGATGGCGAGCCAGACCGCTGGAAGATTGAAAACAGCTGGGGCAAAGATAACGGCGAAGACGGATACTACGTTGGATCCGCGCAGTGGTTTGACCGCTACGTTACAGAAATCATTATTAACAAGAAGTATCTTGATGAAGCAACGCGAGCAATATTGGATCAGGAGCCTGTAATGCTTGATCCGTGGGTGCCACTTACAAAGCGCTGCCACTAAACTTGATTTAGCACACGCTGATTTATAAACGCAGATTGCATTCGCAAATTACAAATGCAGTCTGCGTTTTTTGTTACTGAATGCATGCTATTTAGCGTTGCGAGATTTCCTATTTAGTGTTGCGCGAGGTTTGAGTATTTCTCTCCTCGCAGGCGCGCCAACCTGCCGTAGCGCTTAAAGCGTAGCGCGCGAAGGCAATTTGGCGCGCTGAGCAGCTCAAGGCAGAAGCACTGCTTCTGCGCTGCGAAGACGTTAGCGCGCTTAGACCGCGCTAACGATACGCCTCTTTCACTGCGAAAAATCTCGAATCTCTACCTAGCTAGCGCGGCTAATCCGCGCGAGCGATTTTACGCTTTTTGTACCATTTTTAGGCCAAATTTGGTACAAAATGCGGAGTGTTTTTCCGCGCGAAAGATACGCGTAGACGGCAAAACTTGAAAAAGATAAAAAGATAAAAAGAAGCCCGGTGGGAAAGAGAAAACCCACCGGGGCAGAGAGAAAGAGAGAAGAAGGTTTCAGTTATGGGGTTCGCGAACGAACCTCACTGATGGAAGAACCATCAGCAATATTCATTATAACCACATTTTTCTCGCAAAACACGCATATAAACTAAAAATTTCCTGAAAATTTTTTCATATTCCTGGCAGTATGCCAATTTTTTGTTATATACGTCACTCTTCCTTAAAATTTTCCGCTAAAATCACTCAGATTCCAACGATTTTTTAGCTGCAGCCAATCTTTCTTCATCAGCTTTACGACGAGCAGCAAGAGCAGACTCAAAACGCTCAAGCTCCTCATCAATCGCCTCCTTAGGAATCTTGGCAAAAATCGGAGTTGGCTTAGCAACAGGAGTACCAGTAACCAACGGCTCACTTTCCCATGGATGAACAGTCTTTCCAAGCTCATAGTCGCCAGTAATAATCGGGTACTTAAAATCTGGATTATCTAAGTCGCTCACCTCTTCGATTCTTGGAAGCGGCGAGAACACTCCCGTTCCACCAAGAGCTTCCCAAACTTTTTGCGCAGAATGAGGCAAGAATGGAGCAAGCAAATGATTAGCATCCGAAACAGCTTGTGCAGCAACATGCAAAACAGTTCCAAGACGAGACTCGTCATCCTTAATCTTCCAAGGCTCCGTAGCAGAAATATACTTGTTTATATCCGATACAACGCGCATAGCCTCGTTAAGAGCATTCTTTTGATGATGGCGCTCAATCAAGCCTCCAACAATCTCAAACGCGTTAGAAGTTTGATCCAAAAGCGCACGATCCATATCTGTCATTGAATTTTCATCCAACGGCGGAATCTCTCCAAAATTCTTATTAATCAAATTTGCAACACGATTAACAAGATTGCCCCAACTTGCTGCAAGCTCTTCGTTATTGTGACGAACGAACTCTGCCCAAGTAAAGTCAGCATCGGAATTTTCTGGACCCGCAACGGAAATGTAGTAGCGCACAGCATCCACTGGGTAGCGCGCCAAAATGTCTTTAACATAAATCACGATTCCGCGCGAAGAGCTGAACTTCTTGCCTTCCATGGTCATAAACTCGGAAGCAACAACCTGCTCTGGCATGTTAAGTGGGCCATAAACGCCAGCCTCGCCACCTTTAGAGCCAGCGCCGTTATACGCAAGCATCTCTGAAGGCCAAATTTGAGAATGGAAAGTAATGTTATCTTTGCCCATAAAGTAGTAGCCAGGAGACTTAGGATCGCACCACCAATCGCGCCAAGCGTCTGGCTTGCCCTGCCTACGCGCCCACTCAATGGATGCAGACAAGTAGCCAATAACGGCGTCAAACCACACGTACAAGCGCTTATTTGGGTTATCAATCCAGCCTTCTACAGGAACTGGAATGCCCCAATCAATGTCTCGCGTAATTGCTCGAGGCTTAACTTCCTTAAACAGGCCAATTGAGAAGTTAATAACATTTGTACGCCAGCCATCCCTGGAATTAAGCCAATCCAAGTTTGCGTTTGCTAAAGCAGGCAAATCGAGGAAGTAATGTTCTGTTTCTTCAAATCGCGGAGTTTCGCCGTTAATCTTAGAAACAGGGTTAATAAGCTCGTCTGGGTCTAGCTCATTTCCGCAAGCATCGCACTGGTCGCCCCTGGCGCCGTCCGCGCCGCAAATCGGGCATGTGCCCTCAATGTAGCGGTCTGGAAGAGTGCGGCCTGTAGAAGGCGAAATCGCAACCTTTTGAGTTCCCTTGTAAATATAACCATTCTTAAGGCACTGGCGGAACATCTCTTGAACAACATGCTCATGATTTGCCGTTGTTGTGCGCGTAAACAAATCGTAGCTTAAACCCAAATCGCACAAATCTTTAGTAATCACGCGATTATATCGGTTTGCAAGCTCTTGCGCGCTCACGCCTTCTTTATCTGCCTCAACCAAAATCGGCGTGCCGTGTTCGTCTGTTCCCGAAACCATAAGCACGCTGTTTCCCTTCATGCGCTCGTAACGCGCGTACACGTCGGAAGGGACGCCAAATCCTGCAACGTGACCAATATGACGAGGGCCATTTGCGTAAGGCCATGCAACATTCACCAAAATATGACTCATAGCCAAATATTATCTTGTTCAGCGAGGACACATTAAATAATACACAGAAAAATCACACTAAAAAATCGCTATAAAAATCTATATAAAATCGCATAGCATAGGTTATAAATCAAGCATAATCACATGTAATAAAGCGGAATCACACACAACCACATTTAATCACATATGATTTAGTCACATATAGTCACATTTTTTTATGTAAAAAACTAAAAATCCACTTTTCCACAATTACAAAAAATCGAGTAGACAAAAAAGTAAAACACGATATTGTGTATAAAACTTAGAAAATTAAAACCTAGAACAGCAAAACACTACAGCGTTAAAACATTACAACCTTACAACACTAAAACATTACGGCACTAAAAAGTTAGCGTATAAACACATTACGCAGAAAGGAGAAATATGAGCACTTCAACGTTGAACAAAAAACGCACAATACACAATGACGAAAAAAATAAAAAAGCAATAAAAGACTACAAAAGACGCAAAGACTACAAAACTCGCGAAGAATACGAAGACTACAAAAACTACAGAGAATATAAAAATTACAAAGACGAAGAGATGATTTTATTTTCGGAAAAACAAAACGAGGAGCTGCCTATTCTTATAGACACAAAACACCTACCAGGGCCACTAAGCATGAAGAAACTATGCAATTTTGGAGCATTCAACAACGTTTCAATACGCACTGGATTTACGCAATCTACCGCAAAAACCCCAGAAGGACGATGCAACGTGCTAAAAAATCTGCTGCCAAACGGAACAGTGGCATGCGCATTTACAGCATCTTGGATTTGGCTTGGCGGAAAAATCCCAAACATACTAGAGATAATATCCAAAAGTCATTATCGAATAAAGCCGTACGATCACCGACTACAAGTGTTTAGAAGAAAACTAATGAAAAAAGAACAAAGGGTGATTAAAGACTTGTGCGTAACTTCTCCAGCACGAACTATTTGCGACATTGCGCTAACGCCATCAAAAAACATTTACGAAGAAATAAGAAGAGTAGATACTGTGTGCGAATTGGCGCAAAAATACAACACAAGTTTTAAGGATTGCGAAAAAATCATAGACAGCAATCCTTATTTTCCAGGAGCTGCGAAGGCAAAAGAATGGATTAAATACATAATAGACAAGGATGACGTTCTTTATGACTATTAGAGCAAATATTAAGAATTATAAAGCGAGCGCAATGCCGACAGCAATGCCGCCAAAACCGCCAATTGTGCTCACTGCGCAAGTCGCGTGCTGTGAAAACACAAGCAAAGACGTGCTATGGCATATTGCTAAGAACGTGCCTGAATTAAGAAAATGGGTTGTTGCAAACCCAATTGCGGATGCAAAAATGCTAGAATACATATCTCAGCAAGGAGGGCCAGGCGTTAAACAAAGTCTAGATGTGCTTTTAGAAGCATACGAATATGCAAAAAATGGGGATTAATTGCTGCTTAATTTTCTACATTTGCACATTTTTCGCTTTTATTGATGCGACTTTTGCACATTTGCACATTTTTGGCTTAATTTCCTACTTAGTTGTCCACATTTTCCTTGATTTTTAAGCAAGCTGCATAAACTTCTTTACGATTAGCAAAAGAGCCGTCTGAAAGAGGATTTTGTGAAACAACTCGAGTTATAGCATCTTTGATTCGCAAGCCCTCGTTTTGTGAAAGATCGCAAGCCATTTTAGCAAGCTGATCCACGCTTAAATCAACGCTTTGTTGCGCAACATCACTTTCGCTAGCGCCAGAAAGTACAAGCACAATCTCGCCACGAGGAGGATCATTTTCTACGCTTTTTGCAATCTGCTCAATAGTTCCACGACGTACTTCTTCAAAATCCTTAGTAAGCTCGCGGCACAGCGCCATTTTGCGATCTGCTCCAAAAACTGCAAGAAGAGCTGCCATTGACTCCGCAATCCTGTGCGGCGCCTCGTAAAACACGATTGTTCGCCTCTCTAAAAGAAGCGAGCGCAAATGCTGCATGCGCTCCCCCGACTTGCGCGGCAAAAAACCTTCGTAGCAAAAACGATCTGTTGGCAGGCCAGAAAGCGCCAAAGCATCCAATACGGCACTCGGTCCAGGCGCGCAAGTAACAGGCAAATCGCGCTCTATTGCGCGGCGAACAATCGCAAGCCCTGGGTCGTTAATCGTAGGCATGCCAGCGTCGGAAACAACAAGAACAGTGCTGCCTTGCTCAACCTTGTCTAGTAAACCATCTGCCTTATTGCGCTCATTGTGATCGTGATACGCAACAACTTGCCCAGAAACGTGCACGCCAAGGCGATTTGCAAGGTCGTAAAGCCTACGCGTATCTTCTGCTGCAACAATATCCGCAGTTTCTAGAAGATTAATCAAGCGCGCAGAGGCATCTCCCATATTTCCAATCGGAGTGGCTGCAAGAACAACTTTTCCTGAATTATCTTCTTCACTGCTCATCTTAAATCTCCTTATAAAACCTCTTAAGACTCTACACGAATTTATAAAATAACGCACATAATGCACACCAAAAACAAGATATTTGATTAGAATTATGCTTAAGTTTATGCTTAGTAATGCTTAAGTTTATGCTTAAGTTTGTGCTTAACATAAATTGCAATCGCGCAAAACGAAAAGAGATACCATGAAGATTATAGAACGCCAAATTAAAGGCATTGATGGCAGTAACGCGCTTCTAACTGCATATGTTTTAGACGATAATTTAGATAGCGAAGGGGATCAAACGCGACCAGCAGTGCTGATTTTGCCAGGCGGCGGATTCTTGCGCGTTTCTAATCGAGAAGCAGAGCCTATTGCTATGAAGTTTGCTGCCGCTGGATTCCACGCTTTTGTTTTGCGATACTCGCTTGTGCCTAGCGCACACCCTACTCAGCTTTTGGAAGCCGCGCAAGCTATGCAATTGATTCGCAATAATGCAGAAGAATGGCATGTAGATGCGCAAAAAGTGGCGATTATTGGATTCTCTGCAGGCGGCCATGTTGCTGCAAATCTTGCGACTAGCGTTAGCGACGATGTTGAAGAAGCAAATGGATATAACGCAAACAGCGTTCGTCCAAACGCTCTTATGCTTGCTTACCCTGTGATTTCTGCTGGCGAATACGCGCATAAGCCAACTTTCGACCGTCTTTTTGGAGACGTAGATTCTAGTACTCGCGAGCAACTCGTTGAACAGCTTTCGCTGGAAAATCACGTAGATTCTAAGACTCCACCTGTGTTCGTTTGGCAAACGATTACGGACCAGACGGTTCCAGTTCAAAACTCGATTATGTTTGTAGACGCGTGTGTTAAAGCTGGCGTAAGCGTGGAAGCACATTTGTTCCCTAAAGGCCCGCACGGCTTGGCTTTGGCGGTTAAAGAGACAGCTAAGCGCGATGAAAATGGCGCAGTGCTGCCTGAGTTTGTTCAGCCAGAAGTTCAGCAATGGATTGATCTTGCTTGCGATTGGCTGCGCCGCACATTTGCACGCTAATCGACTTGCATGAGCGCTTTGTTTTAGATTCGTTATATTTGTCTCATAAATGATGCAAATGTAACGAAAATCAGCCTAAAAACGTTATATTTGTCTCGCAATTGATGCAAATCTAACGAAAATTGGTCTAAAAACGTTACAAACGCCTCGCCCACTAGACAAATATAACGAATCTGTAGTGCGATTGCGCGACGACCTGCCCTGTAGTGTGTTTGTACTGAATTTTGGTGTTTTTTGGCACAAACGCACTACACAAAATCACACAATCTTTGGCATTGGAGTTGTTAGTGAAGCTGTAAGGTTGACTTGAACAACGCCTGCGCCAGAATGAACTTCTACCTTTTTAAGCGTTACAGTGCGAGAATCCTCAGGCGCGTGATCGTCATCCGTCATGGTTGCTGGCGACTTTACAGCAACAAGAGCCAAGCTATCAAAATCAACACCAGCCTTATTGCACAAATCCTGCGCTTCTTTCAACGAATCCGCAAAACCTGCTTTGTCAATTACGCGCTCAGCAGGCACACCATACGCCTCGGAGCAAAGCAAATTAATACGCTCGCGAAGAGACTTTCCACGGCGGCTTTCTGGAACTTTCGTTTCTGCATCAGCGGTAATCACAGACACAAAATCGTCTAGCTGATCTGCCAATCCATCTCCGCCATCTCGGAAAAGATTGCCAACAATCGGCTTGCGGAATCCCAAAGCCTTAGCTTGTTCAAGCAAATCTGGAACTTGCCCATCTTCCCCATCCCATAAATTAATAAGAGGGAAAGTAGGAATATCAAGCGACTCAAGGCGCGAAACGTGGAACGGGTAGCGCCACGCAAGCGTTTCGTCATCTCGCCAAGTGCTGGCACGAGTAACAACAACCGCAGCAGCAGGCCACTTTGCGCCGAACTCGCGAGCAGCAATATCTAGCCACTTTTGCGCGCCAGCATCCGTGCCATACCCTGCTTCCACAACAACAACATCGTGTAGCGCGCAAGCCATCTCAACGCTCACAAGGCTTGGAATTCCAAGCGAAACGTTGGCAAATGGCCCGCAATGAACGTAAATCGGAGAACCATTAATCGTCTCTGTTTTTGCAGGCTTTACAGCATCGGCAAGAATATTTGTGATTCGCCACAAGTCAACAAAATCGCCAAATTTAACAGGATTCCCGTCTTTTGTGCCAGCAATCATAGAAGATACGCGATTTGCGATTTCTTCCATGCTTCTAGAAAGCACTACGATTTGCATAAGTTCACAAGTTGGCGTTAACACAACGCGCTCTGCAACCGTGCTCTTGCCAAAATCAACAGCAATACTACGCAAAGATCTTGAAGGCACTTCGCTTACTCGCGGCACTAAAATCGTGTCTAAAATACCGTCGTCAATCGCCTTTTCTGCAAAAGAAACAAGCAAATTCTGCGCACATTCAATAGCCGCCATTTCTCCGCACAATCCCCAGTCAATCAACTCTGGGTGTGCAAGAGACGACTTTCCGCCGCCACTAGCGCCGCCTTTAGAACCCGCCGCAGTAATGCCCATGCTTGGCTGCCTTAAAACAGCCACCGCATCTACTCCGCGTTCGCGCAAAGCGTCTACAAGCGCAATAGTGGTGGTTGTTTTGCCTTCTCCTCTAGAAGCCTTAAGAGGAGTATCTGCAGTAACGAGCAACACTTTACCGTGCTTTCTTGGCTCGCTTGGATTCCTCTTTAGATAATCCATAAATCCAAAAGCGTCGATTTTTTTAACCAGTCCAAATTGTGCAGTAAACGAATCAAGAATGCTCATATTCCCCACTTTCAGGCAAAACGCCTAATAGACGCTCAACAACAAATACTCAACAACAAACGTTCAATAACAGATGCTCAATAAGCGCTCAATAATAAACGCGCATAGCTAATGTAAATGAACAATTTTTATACTATACGATTGCATAGGCGTGGTATAGCAATATTACATTAAAACTATGCGCGTTATTAGTAACGTCTATAACGGCTTGCGATTAGTGATCAGAGCGGTTAAAACCATTCTTCATGCGCATGCTAGTTATGTACAGCACTGTGTCAAGCAAAGAATCGGTTTCTTTCTTCAACTTTGCAGCCATACCCTCGTTCGCTTTAGCCAAAGCCGCGCGCACGTCTTCGTTTCTAAGCTGCGCAATAATGGCATCTACATCGCGAACTAAATCGCAATAGCCTTCACAACCTTCATCGCCTTCGCAACCTTCAAACTCTGGCTCGTAATCTTTCAAAGAAACGCCAAGAATCTTTGCAACAGCAGCATCCGTAGACTTAACCATTGCGTGACCAAGAGAACCAACAACTTCTTGGTAACGCTCGATCGCGTTTGCAGTGTCGTTAAATGCAGCATCCGCAAGAGCTGCAATAATGCGATTTTCCCAATAGAAGTTTTCGCTTGTTACGCGAGTAGTTGTATCTTCCAAATACTTTGGAGTTTCGTTTACATTTGGGTAGAACGGCACAAGCGCATTAAACGGATTAGAGCCGTACGCCATCCACTGAATTGTGCGGAACGCTTCTGGCACGTAAGGGCGGATTTGCATAACAGCAAGCTGGCTTTGGCGATTAATGCCGATTGGGCGGAAAAGATGACGCGTATGCTCATCGCCAAGCTTGCCGTAAGGATCGTACTCGGTTCCCTGATAGTGCGAGCTAAGCACATACTTAACGTCTTCAACAGTCACTTTGCGCTCAGGCTGACGCGCCCACGGAATGTCGTTGCTATCTGGCTTATGATCCGCGTCTTTACCATCCCACACTTCGTCATACGGATTCAAGAAACGCTCCATAAACCATGCACGAGGCGTGTTATACACGTGGTCCGCATCTGAATGGGATCCAAAAGCATCTCGAGGATTAAACGGCGAAGCGTTTTCCACCGCCAAATCCAAGTGATTTTCTTCAATAAACTCAAGCAAATCAGCCGAGCACATGTGCTCTTCTTGGTCTCCCAAAGCGTCTTCCAAATCGAACTCGTCGATTCCAAGCTGGTTTGGCATAACAACATACGCCTCGTCTGGCACGCGCTTAGCAATCCAGTGGTGTCCGCCAACAGTTTCCATCCACCAAATCTCGTTTACATCCGAGAACGCAACGCCGTTCATCTCGTAAGTGCCATACTTTTCTAGCAACGCGCCCAAACGCTCAACGCCTTCGCGAGCGCTACGAATATAAGGCAAAACAAGCGTTAAGAAGTCTTCTTCGCCAATTCCACCAGGCACTTCTGGCTTATAATCAGCGTCACCTTCTTTGCCTTGCGCTTTTTGAAGCTCCACCATTGGGTCTGCGCCCAGCACGCGCTCGTTGGATGTAAGCGTTTCTGTAGCGCTCATTGCCACGTTTGCTTCGTTAACGCCAGCTTCTCCCCAAATTCCTTCGCGCAAGTCTGCGTTTGGAACGCTTGTGTATTGCATTGGATTATCTGGAAGCTCTACTGTTACGTGGCTAAGCACGGACTTATAAACACGAGGCTGGTCTTGCGGCTTTACTACCACTAAGCGCTTTGGGTTAAACTCTCCATTTGCGGAGTCTTCGTTACGCGCAATAAGCGTGGATCCGTCGTAGCTCGCTTTGCGTCCTACTAAAATTGTTGTGCATGCCATATTTGCATCCTCATTTTTCTAATTTTTGATCATTTTGGTTATTTGATTATTTTAGATAATTTTGTTTGTTTAGATTAGTTTTGCTTAGTTTTGACTATTTTACACACGCGCATCTAGTCGTAAGCTGCTTGCGATTTGCCAGCGCGAAGTCATATAAAGCCTAAATCCTATACTCTAAACCTTAAGCTCTAAACCTTAAACTCTATGCTTTTCCTCGCAAATATAATCCGTTAACGTCTACATACGACTTGCAATGCCTAATCTCGTTCATCATCTCGTTAAGGTAAAAGCCCTCTTTAAGATTTGCAAGAGGCTCTTGCGTGCCGAACACTTCTAGCATGTAGTCATGATCCTTGTCTGGCGGCTGCGGGCCATTGTAGCGCATTGTAATCGCAGGGTCCGTGCATCCAACAAATCGGCTAGCTTGCGAGTTTCGCCCTTGTACAACTTCTGGAATCATGGTTGGCATTGTGCGAGAAAAGTCTTGCGGAATTTGCAAAGCGCGCGAGTCGTTAAAGTCAAACATAAGCGCTTCCACTGGAACATTTGCTACAACCCAATGAATCCACTGGAATCCGCACACTGGTATAGCGTCGTCGTCTACAAATCGCCAATGCAAGTAGTGCACAAAATCAGGCAACTTGTCTACATAAAATGGAAAAGATACGACTGGAACGCCGTTAATCTTGTTTTCTTCCGGCGCAGCTTTTGCAAAGTTGTCTGGAATAGTGGTGAAATCTGTAGAAATATTCATAATTTAAGTATCTACTACCGCTGTGACTATACGAAAAAGCAGATCATGTCGCTCGCGCGGTCTATGCACTAAAAAGCGCGTAGAAAAACTTCCGCACTTTGTACCAAATTTGACCTAAAAATGGTACAAAACCCGGAATTATTTTCCGCACTTTGTACCAAAATCGACCCAATTTACGTACAAAAAGCGGAAAATCGTTCGAGCGCGGTTACGCCAAGCTAGGTAGAGATTCGAGATTTTTTGCAGCGGATGAAGCGAACCTCAGCGCCGAAGGTGGTGATTCGCTGAAGTAGCAAGAAAAATCGAGAATCTCGGCGATAAAAGCTACGCAACAGTCCTAGATATCCAGAAGGTTTGATGTATTTCTCTACGAGCAATAAATAGCGCCGTACTAAAACCTAAAACCTTAGAATATTAACGTTCATAAACTATACGCAAAAGTGCGCGTCACTTGCGAGGAGAGAAATACTCAAACCTCGCGCAACACCAAATAGGAGAATCACTCGCGCGCGTTAAAGCGAGCAGAAAAGTGCTTCAAAAACAAGCGTTGCGTTTCCATTGCCAGCAAGCCGCTTTTTAGCCACCGAAAGCGCATCAAGGCATTTAAGCGCGCGCTCTGCTGTAATTTTTTTAGAAAGCTGCATAATCTCTGCTTTAAATTCTTGATTCACAAGTGGCGTTTGTAATTGCGCATTGTTTAACACAACAAGCACATCTCTGTACACGCTGCAAATCGCATCTATTGCGCGGTTTAGAACATCTCTGCTTACGCGAGTCACTTTGCGCTTAACGTCGTCTTTTTTGCCAATCGCATTGTATGCGCTACGAATTTTAGGCGGAATTTTATCTGTTGGCTTAATGCCATTTATGCGCAAAAACTCGCTTTGCTCGTCTTCCACGCACTTTTGCACCTCTTCTTCTGCCTGCGCTTTAGCATCTTCGATTAGCGTTTGCGCAAGCATAATCGCATCTATTGCGCTGCTAATGCGCAAAACGCTAGCAACAAGCTCTTCTCGCCCGCTTCGAGCACGCTCGCTTGTAGCATAAAGCATTGCCAAATCAACGTTTCCTTGCGCAATTCGTGCAACGCTCTCCGCTGTTTTTGCATCAACGTTCGAGCATTTTTGCACGTATTCTTGCACATCTTGGTCGCTTGGTTGCACCAGATTCACTATTTGAGACCTGGAACGAATTGTTGGCAAAACATCTGCCGCGCTTGCAGCGCAAAGAATCCATATTGTGCGAGGTGCTGGCTCTTCGATTTCTTTTAGCAAAACGTTTGTTGTTCGCTCAAGCATGCGCCCAACGTCTTCGATTATTATGATTCGCCACGGTGCAACACTTGGCATTTGCTCGGAAATTGACACAATTTCGCGCACTTCGTCAATGCTTACTGTAACTTTGTCTGTGCTTAAAATGTTTACGTCTGGGCTTGTTCCAGCTAATACTTCACTTGCGATTTTATCTGTGTTGATTTGAGGATTTATTTGAGTTGCGGAGTCTTCAACGGCGCGGAAGCTTGCGACTTTTCCGCTCGATTGCAATGCTGCTGCAAACGCTCTTGCTACTTTTGCGCATCCAAATCCCGAAGCGCCGCAAATAAGCCACGATTGCGCGATTTTGCTTGAATCGCCTTGCGCTACTTTTTTAAGACGCTCAACAACTTGCGCTTGACCAACTACCGATTCCCAAACGTCCATTGCTAAAATCCTAGAGTCCTAAAATCCTTGATTTTCTGCGGTTTCTGGCGATTTTTCGTCACCTATTCCAGCATCATCCATCAACTCGCACACATCTTTAGCAATCAACTTCGATAAGTCGCAAGCTGGCAAAGTGGCGTCTAAAACGCAAAATCTTTGCGCGTTTTGTTTAGCAAGATCCAAAAACGCTTCACGCGTTCGGCGTGCAAAATCAAGCCCTGCACTTTCCATGCGATCCGCCTGCCCATGCAATCGCACAGCAGCATCTTTCTCGCTCATATCTAGCAAATACGTGCGATTTGGCCAAAGGCAATTAGACGCCCACTCGCTTAAATCACGCACGTCTTGCATAGTGAGTTCGCGCCCACCCGATTGGTACGCTAGCGAAGAATCAATGTAGCGATCCGTTATAACAACCGCACCGCGCCGCAACGCTGGAATAATGATTTGCGCAGCATGTTGAGCGCGATCTGCCGCAAAAAGCAAAGCCTCTGCACGCGCAGAAATCGCTCCGCCGTGCAAAAGAATATCTCGCAACTGTTTTCCTAATTGCGTGCCGCCAGGCTCTCTAGTCACAACAACCTCAAGTCCGCGCGCTTGCAAAAAATCGCGCAAAGCTTCAACCTGCGTGGTTTTTCCAACGCCATCTATGCCTTCAAAAGATATAAAAACACCCTTAAGACCATTGTTTAAGCCGCTAATCCCGCTGTTTTTAACACATATAGCCATTTTGCATACCTCTACCAGGTTTACTCGGCTTTAGACGTGGACTTTTTTGCTGTGCTCTTTTTTGCAGCAGGCTTTTTAGCTGCCGTTTTCTTAGCAGCCGTCTTCTTTGTTGCCGTCTTCTTAGCAGCCGCTCTCTTGCGCTTTACAGGCCCTGCCGCTCGCTTTTGCGCCAAAAGCTCAAACGCAACTTGCGGCTCAATCGACTCAGGCGTGTATTGCTTTGGAAGCGTGCGATTTGTAACGCCATCCGTAATATAAGCTCCGTAGAAGCCGTCTTTAATTACAACTGGCTTGCCACTTTCTGGGTCTTCTCCAAGCTCCCTAAGTGGCGGTTTTGCAGCTCCACGCGTGCGCTTGCCGTACTTTGGTTGCGCAAAAAGCTCCTTAGCTTCGTCTAAAGTCACGCTAAAAATCGCGTCTTCGCTTGCAAGTGAGCGGTTATCTGGCTTAGAATCCGCAGCCGAATCGCCAGAATCCGTTCGCTCGTAAGTCTTAGTCAAATACGGGCCGTATCGACCATTATTTGCCTCAATCCTTGCGCGCTTAACCTCGCCCTGCTCGTCAACTTCTTCTACAACGCCAACTAATCGCGGCAAATTCAAAAGTTTCAAAGCGTCTTGCAAAGTTATTGTTGCAGGATCCATTGTTTTGAACAAAGACGCCATCTTTGGCTTAGCTTTAGCAGTCTTCTTGGATTTTGCAGAAGACTTTGCAGATGACTTTGCGCCAGTTTTAGCGGAATCGTCGGTTGCTTGCGACTTATCCTCGCCCGAATCCTCATCCGCAGCCTCAACAAGCGCAACATACGCTCCAAAACGCCCATTCCTAACTTCTACACTGCCGCCAGTTTGCGGATCTGTTCCCAAAATGCGCGGGCCGTCAGAGTTGTTTTCAATCAAATCTCGGGCAACCTGCTCGCTCAACTCGTCTGGAGCCAATGTGCTTGGAATCGAAGCTCTGCGCGCATTGCCCTCTTCGTCTAGATTCTTAGTATCTTCCAAATATGGGCCGTATCTGCCTACGCGCACGTGCAATCCGCCGCCAATATCAATCGTGTTAATCTCTCGAGCGTCAATCTCGCCAAGCTGATCAACCTGCTTTTGCAAGCCTTCACGCATTGCAAAGTCGCCAGCAACCGCAGAATCGTTAGCAGCCGCAGAATCGCCAGCAGCCGCCGCATCATCTCCAAAGTAAAACTTGTAAAGCCAATCCTTACCAGCTTCCTCGCCATGCGCAATGCGATCCAAGCCATTTTCCATGTCTGCCGTAAACGCATAGTCAACGTAAGTTGGGAAATTAGATTCCAAAAGCTTAATAACAGCAAAAGCAAGCCAGCTTGGAATCAACGCGCGCCCACGCTCATACACGTATCCGCGGTCAATAATCGTAGAAATAATGCTAGCGTAAGTAGACGGCCTACCAATCTCCTTAGCTTCAAGCGTTTTAACTAAAGACGCTTCCGTATAGCGCGCTGGCGGCTGAGTTTCGTGACCATCCGCACTAACTTGCAAAGCTTTAAGAACATCGCCATTAGCCATAGGCGGCAAAGCCTTAGACTGCTCGTCTTCGCTAAATCCGCCAAACACCTTCATAAATCCAGCAAACTCGATAACGGTTCCAGAAGCTTGGAAATTAGCCGTTCCAAAGCTGCCAGCTAAAGCGTCTAGCTTAACTGTAGCTGTAAAACCAGTGGCATCCGCCATTTGAGATGCAAGCGTGCGCTGCCAAATAAGCGTGTAAAGCTTAAGCTGATCGGCAGGCAGCACGCCAGCCAAATCCGCAGGATTCCTAAAAGTAGATCCAGCAGGACGAATACACTCGTGCGCTTCTTGAGCGCCTGCAGAAGTCGTAGCATACTGCTTTGGAGAATCCGCTAAATACTCGCTGCCAAAACTAGACTTAACGCAATCTCGAGCCGCAAAAATCGCCTCTTTAGAAAGCGTTACAGAATCCGTACGCATGTAGGTTATATAACCGTTTTCGTACAAAGATTGGGCCGCGCGCATAGTTTGGCGAGAGCTCATAGACAAGCGGTTTCCAGCAGTCTGTTGAAGAGTAGACGTTGTAAACGGAGGCAACGGGCGGCGGCGATACGGCTTAGTGTCCATTGAGTTTACAACAAAATCGGCCGCGCCAAGGATTTGTGCAATCGCGCAAGCGTCTGCCTCGCTTAAATAGTGCGCTAAAGCAGATTCGCCCTTGGCTTTTTGAAGCTCTCCAAGCGAATTAAAATCTTTAGAACCAGCCAAACGCGCTCCGTTTAGAGCCGTCATTCGCGCCGTAAAATCAACGCCGTTTGCACTCAAATCCGCGCAAACATCCCAGTAGCTTGCTTTTCTAAACGCCATTCGCTCGCGCTCGCGCTCAACAATCAAACGCGTTGCAACCGATTGCACTCGACCAGCCGAAAGCCCTGGCCCAACTTTACGCCACAAAACTGGCGAAAGCTCGTAGCCGTACAATCTATCCAACACGCGGCGCGTTTCTTGCGCGTCAACCATGTGGTTGTCAACGTCTCGCGTGTTAGCAAGCGAAGCTTGAATCGCGGGCTTTGTAATCTCGTGAAACACCATGCGCTTTACTGGCACTTTTGGCTTAAGCGCTTGCACAAGATGCCAAGCAATCGCCTCTCCTTCGCGATCCTCATCAGTCGCAAGGAACAACTCGCCCGACTTTGCGAGCGCAGCCTTTAAGTCCGAAACTGTTTTCTTTTTATCTGCGCCAACAACGTAGTATGGCTCAAAACCATTGTTTACATCTACGCCAAACTTGCCAAATTCCGCCTTTTTAGCGGCTGGCACCTGGCTTGGCTGTGCTAAATCGCGAATATGGCCTACAGACGCCATAACCGTGTATCCGCTTCCAAGATATCCGCCTATTTTACGCGCTTTAGTGGGAGACTCCACAATGACAAGCTTGTTCTGCTCTGTCATACTCTCTCCTTTCATTCAGATGCATTCTATATGCAATTCCGCGCTTTTATTACTAAAATCCACGCCAACTCTAACGCAATACGCGTTGCAAATTCTGCAAAATCAACAAAATCAAACTTTGCGAAATATCAGCATATACTCCTATATATACCACTTTAATTATTTTTTATTCAATTTTACTTATTTTTTTATTTAATTAGACGATAGCATTTTTAACAAATCGCTTTCATTAGACTGACTTTGCTCATCGCTTTTTGATGGTGCAGCAGGAGGAATAGGAGGCGCTCCCACTAATCCGAGTCTGCTTAAAGGAGCGGCCGCGCATTGCTTAATAACCATTAAAACGCCGAAGGTTAGGCTACACGCACCTGCAACAGCCCAATATGTTAAAACGTGCGAAATGCCAATCGCCCATTTTGCGCCCAGCTCAATGCCTGGCATGATTTGATAAAACATGTATGCAAAATACGCTATGCAAATAACGCCCATTGTAATCATTGCGCTTCCAACAATTTGCACGCTTATAGACGACTTTCTGCGACCAGGCAAATCCATTGCAGAACCGCGCGTAAAAGCCATTACAGCACAAGAGATTGCGCCCACTATTAGTACCGACATTACAACGTCTGCAGGCCTATGCCAGTGGCCTCCCATAAGTGCCACAGCCAGCAAAAACGTTATTAACGCTGCTCCAGCTGCAGCCCATGCTCTAAACGCGCGAGACGCCGCGCAAACAAGTATTGCGCAAGCAGCCGCCATTAAAAGAGTGTGGCCAGAAGGTGCGGAATTTTTTGCAAGAGTAGCAATGTTTACAAGCATTTGTCTAGGAAGAACGCGTTTTAATGGCTCTGCAGCAAGCGATAGCACGAATATTGCGCAGCATTGTGCAATCAGCAACCATCGTTTTCTTATGATTGATATTATTAATGCCACAACACAAATTAGTGCAGATAAAACTATAACGATTATAGAACTTCTAAGCGGCGCTAAAATTGCGGCGAATGTTGGCGGAATGGCACTATATCCAAAAGTGCTGATTACCATTTCTTCGTACGATTGGCCGATTGGTGTTCTAACAGCTAGAAGCCATACAGCACTAGCAGATGCAGCAAAAATCAATGCGAATATAGCGCATAACACGATTGTTGATATTCTAGGACGATTCATCAATGGATCGAGCTTAGAAATATCTTGGTTAGCTGCGCTGCTTTGAGAGTTTTGGCTATTTTGGATATTTTCGCTAATATCGCTAATCTGGCTGCCTTCTAATAGACTCATACCAAGCATTTTATCAAACAACACTCCATATGCTACATAGTGCTATTCCTCACGACTATTAATAGCCGTGAGGAATAGCACGCTCTAAGCGCACAGGCAGGTCATGTTGCTCGCGCGGATTAGCCGCGCTCACGTCTTCGCCGCGCGTAAAGTCCACTGGACTTTACGCTTAAGCGGCTCAGCGCTTTGAAGGAGCTTGAAATGCGTTATGCAATTTCAAGCTCAGTCAAAGCGCCGAGCGTCTACAGCGTCGAAGTTGTAATCAAACGTAAAGTCACTTGGCGTTACGTTTGAATCAGAATCACTAGAAGGCGCTTCATCAAAGTTTGGCGTGAAGTCAAAGTCAGACGGAGTATAAGTATCCTCACTTGGCGTCACGTCAAAACTTGGAGTGAAATCAAAATCAGACGGAGTCTCCTCACTTGGCGTCACGTCAAAACTTGGAGTGAAATCGAAATCAGACGGAGTATAAGCATCCTCCGAAGGAGTCACGTCAAAACTTGGAGAGAAGTCAAAGTCAGAAGGAGTATAAGTATCCTCAGAAGGCGTCACATCAAAACTTGGAGAGAAATCAAAGTCAGACGAAGTACCAGTCTCATCCGAAGGTGTCACATCAAAGCTTGGAGTGAAGTCAAAATCAGAAGGAGTATAAGTATCCTCAGACGGAGTTACGTCGAAACTTGGCGTGAAGTCGAAATCAGACGGAGTATAAGCATCCTCCGAAGGAGTCACGTCAAAACTTGGAGAGAAGTCAAAGTCAGAAGGAGTATAAGTATCCTCAGAAGGCGTCACATCAAAACTTGGCGTAACGTCGAATGAAGGCGTAACGTCATGCTCAACACCTGGCTCCTCCGAAGGCGTCACGTCCGAAGCGTCAGGCGCAGCAATCGCAGCGCCACGCGAAATATCACCAACGCTCTCGCCCTCTTTATCAACATTTATTGTGGTCCATCCAAGCTGCCTTCCGTCCTCGCCTACAAGCAAAAGCGTATATAAGCCGTGGCAGCCTTCTGGAATTGAAACACTAACAGTCGAATCATCAGAATAACTTGGATTATTACCTATAAGCATATTCCTGCTATTCGAAAAATCCCCGTCAGTCAACAATACTGGTTTTTCGCCGTATGCATCCTCAGAATCGTCTACACTGCCCTTATAGAGGTATGCGCAAGCAAGAATAGGATGCGACAATACTATTCTTCTTGTTTTAAACGTAACTAAGCTAGGCATTCCAGCTTCTGCACCAACGATTTTATCTAAGACTAAGTTGCCTTTTAAGTCTGGATTAACATCACTCAACGACGCAGGTGCTGGAACAATAAAGTCATCAACATTATCAAAACGTGACTCAAAGCCATTTAAGTACGAAAGATCATAATTGCCAAACTTAGATTTTGTAGGAGTTGGGTCTACAAAACTGTTTGACTTTGGATTTTGCATGCCATCCGTAAGAACACGATTCGAATATGCAATTCCAATATATGGCTGCATAGTAGTTCTAATAAAAGAACGCATATCTTTTGTAAGATTTTTGTATGCTTTCTTCAACTCTTCTGGGCTTTTAGCTGCATCAATATGCTTCCAGTTCTTTTCAAGCAAATACCAATCATAATTCGAAAAATTACCAATAAGCCTATAACGATAGTCACACTTTCTAATTTCCTCTTTTATTGAATTAAGAAGCTTTTCGCTAGCAGCATCAAGCTTGCCAGTTTTGCTTGCCATTCGCGTATTGTTAGATGCCATCAACATGTCGTAGTACAGCTGGAATGCAAACACTTCCTCTCCCATTGGATCCTTATCCACATTGCCATTCTTATAGATAAGGCCAACGCCATCCGTTGTGCCATAAAGCTTTGCAAGGTTAACATTCGTGCTTCTTTGAACACTTGCGTACGAGTCAGCAAACGCAGGCGCGCCCGCAATAAAGCAAGGAGCCGCCATCGAAAGGCCTGCTACCACTAACGCAATCTTTTTTGCGACTAAAGTTTTATTTTTCATAATATTCTTTCTTTTCTTATCTACGATTTTTGATACGATAACGCTTTTTAGCTCTAAACGGCGTGTCTAACAACAAAAAGCGGAATAGATGATCATGTCGCTCGCGCGGATTAGCCGCGCTCACGTCTTCGCCGCGCGTAAAGTCCACTGGACTTTACGTTTGAGCGGCTCAGCGCTTTGAAGGAGCTTGAAATGCGTTATGCAATTTCAAGCTCAGTCAAAGCGCCGAGCGTCTACAGCGTCGAAGTTGTAATCAAACGTAAAGTCACTTGGCATTACATTTGAATCAGCGTTTGAATCAGAATCACTAGCTGGCGCTTCATCAAAACTTGGCGTGAAATCAAAATCAGAAGGAGTATAAGTATCCTCACTTGGCGTTACGTCAAAGCTTGGCGTGAAGTCAAAGTCAGAAGGAGTATCCTCAGACGGCGTCACATCAAACGAAGGAGAGAAGTCAAAATCAGACGGAGTATAAGTATCCTCACTTGGCGTCACATCAAACGAAGGAGAGAAGTCGAAATCAGAAGGAGTATCCTCAGACGGCGTCACATCAAAACTTGGCGTGAAGTCAAAGTCAGAAGGAGTATCCTCACTTGGCGTCACATCAAAGCTTGGCGAGAAATCGAAATCAGAAGGAGTATAAGCATCCTCAGACGGAGTTACGTCAAACGAAGGAGTGAAGTCAAAGTCCGAAGGGGTCACATCCTCGCTAGGAGTTACGTCAAAGCTTGGCGTGAAATCGAAGTCTGAAGGAGTATCCTCACTTGGCGTTACATCAAAACTTGGAGTGAAGTCAAAATCAGAAGGAGTATAAGTATCCTCAGACGGAGTCACGTCAAAGCTTGGCGAGAAATCGAAGCCAGGAGTCACATCCTCGCTAGGAGCTACATCGAAGCTTGGCGTAAAGTCAAAGTCCGAAGGAGTATAAGTATCCTCAGACGGAGTCACGTCAAAACTTGGAGTGAAATCGAAGTCAGAAGGCGTCACATCAGGTGTCACGTCAGGAGTCACGTCAGGAGTCACATCCGAAGGCGTCTCCTCCGAAGGAACAGGCGCAGGCGCAGGCGTAACATCACTTGGCGTCACGTCACTTGGCGTCTCCTCGCTTGGCGTCACATCATAAGGCTGCCCATTAATGTATGCATTAATAAGCTTTTGGTACTCGTCCAGCGTAAATGGCGCCTTATTTCCTTCCAAGTAGCTAGCTGGAACAGCTTCCCAAGATATAACAGTGCCGTACTCGTTGCTAATGTTTCCGCTAGTAAGACCCATTGCCGTAAGCGTTGGATTAATGAAGTTTAGGTAGTGGCCAAACTCTCTATAATAGCCAGAATTTATTCCGCCAACAGACATACCCTTAGCTATAAAGTCATCATACTTGGCTTTTTCGTCAGTAATCCACATTTTCATTGCGCCAGTCATGGTATCCGTGGTGCTGCCGCCGTCGTAGGTTCCGCTATCGTATGGACCCCAAGCCAAATTTTCAAACGTCTTATAGTGCATTGCGTGGTCAAAAATATTGGCAGAATAGAACGCGTCATTTATTGCTACTGCCGTCGTATAAAGACTTACGCCAAGAGGATTAAGACCACGACTCTTGCGATACTCGTTAATCGCGCGCATATACGATATTGAATTATTCAAGCGAGTAATGTTATCTGGAGAGTCTTCGCCACTATTAAGCTTTACTTTTGAATCGTACCAGTTTGGCTTTTCTGTAAAACCATGCAATATTGCAAGAGCTTTAGCTGCATCATCGCGCTGAGCACGCGTAAAGGATTCATTATCCATTACGCTTGCAAAAAGCCCACTAGCAGTGCTTTTTGCGCTGGTGCTATCGTAACTGGTTGCTGGGTGCGCGTAGCTAGATACTGTTACATCGCTAGCAAAAGCGGTGTTTGCAGTAGCTCCAAACATAGAAACCGCTGAACCAGCCAAAATTGCGGCTACGGTTGCAGCGGTGAATTTTTTAGAAAATGAACTGAAAGAGTTGTTAGAAAATGAATTGAAAGCCATTTTTTCGGCAGATTTTGGAGTTTGCTTTTTCATGGATTCTCTCTTTTACTATAGGGGTTTACTATAGGCTTTTACTATAGGCCTTTACTACAGAGACAAATAACAAAAAAGCTTTCGGCTTTGAATGCCCCTAGTAGCAAACAAAACCGAAAGCAACACGCTCAACACCTAAAACACACTATCTAACGCTAAAACTCCAAGAAGAAAGAAAATTAATAGCAAATCAGAGTTTAAGCAATTAGTAAGCACGCAATTGGCATATCAGCAAGGCGCTTCCCTACAAAACCCCTTACCAACCGTTGAGCGCAAGTATAAACGCTCTTAAATTTCGAGCCGAGGGTATTTATCTAGCTGCGCAATTAGCAACGCGATTAACAATGCAATTAATAATTACTACTAAGCGCATCAATCGCAATGCTTAAACTACGCAGCTAGACAAATTTAGTTTTTACACTTTTAGCTTAGTGACGAGCCTTGCGAACAGCAGCACCCATGCCAGCAAGCATAGTGGCAGCCAAAGCGGTCAAAGTTACGCCAACACCAGTACCAGTGTGGGTGTTACCGCGCTTGTCCCTGTCCTTCTTGTTCTCAACCTCAGCCTTAGAACCAGCAGCGGCAGCACCATTAGCAGCGCCAGCCTTACCTGGCTGAGCACCTGGCTTTACAGCACCTGGGGCAGTGTGGCCAGCAGCGCCTGGTGTAACGTGGGCAACGCCTGGCTGGTAGTTAGCAGCAAGTGGCTCTAAGTCATCTGGCAAAGCATAGCCAGCAACCAAAGCAGCATTCTTATCCTTAGCAGCCTTGAATGCAGTCTTGTAAGCAGACCAAGCATTGTGAGCAGCGGTAAATGCCTTTCCAAGCTCGTCCTTAGCCTTGTTGTAAGCCTTAGTAGCGTCGTTTACTTCTTCAGTAGCGTCCTTAACAGCCTTACCAAGTCGAGCCAACTCAACCTTATCTGCTTTGGTATACTCGTCATGAGCAGTCTTGAAGCTTGCAAGAGCAGCATTTGCGCTATCAAGCTTGGCTTGAGCAGCCTTTACATCAGAGTATGCAGCATCGAACTTGGTGTAGGCCTTCTCGAGCTTGCCGTTAGCTTCGTCGAAATCAGCGCTGGTCTTTACCAAAGCAGCCTTAAGAGTGGACTCAGATGGGTCAGCTGGCTTGACTGGATCCTTGTAGTTGGTAAGAGCAGTCTGAGCAGCAGTCAAGGCAGCCTGAGCGGTCTTAACATTCTCAGCAGCCTTAGCAGCATCAGCGGCTGTAGTCGTAACGGCAGTCTGCTTATCCAAGAACTTCTGAAGAGTGTTTCCCTCTTCTGTTGTCAAAGCAACAGAATCATCCTTAGCATATACATGGGTTGTTTGATCTTCCTTAGCGCCCTTTGGAGCACCAGCAGTCTTAGCTGCACTCCAATCATTGGAAGCATCCGCAGCCTTCTTATCAGCCTCAGCCTTAGCAGTATTAGCCTTCTCAAGACCAGCTTCAGCGGTCTTAACAGCAGCCTGAGCCTTCTCAAGACCAGTAAGTTCCTTTTCAGCTTCCTTCTTAGGAGCCTGAGCATCAGCAGCGAACACTGGGGTTGCCATTGCGAAGCCAGCAAGCAAAGTTGCGCCAGCAGCGAAAGCGGCGATAGCCTTCTTATTCATCATTTTATTTCCTTTCTTCTTCTCCCCCACTCGCAAAGCGAACAAGTCGCAATGCGGCGAGGAAAATATAAAACGCGCGTTTACGCATTCCACCAACGGTTATCCACCGTGTGATGTTGCTATTAACATACCCCCCCCCCGTTTGAAAAAGTCAAGCCCCAGCCACACGTGCTAAACCGAAAAAAATGATGTTATACACAAACTAATCCACAATAAAGGCCACATTGCCGTAAAATTTGTGGATAAACAACACTTAAACCGTAAAAATACGCATTTCAAGGTTTTTGAAGAATTTTCCCAGGTTTTTTTAAGGAAAGCTTTTCGCGCGTGTCGCAAAACAAAAACTGTAGTGCGTTTGTACTGAATTTCAGCGTTTTTTAATACAAACGCACTACAAGGTGCATGGGTTGCATCAAATAAGGTAGAGATTCGAGATTTTTCGCAGCGAATGAGGTGAGCCTCAGCGCCGAAGGTGGTGACTCGCCGAGAGAGCAAGAAAAATCGAGAATCTCGGCGATGAAATATACGCAAAAATTCTAGGTATCCAGAAGGTTTGATGTATTTCTCTACGAGCAATAAATAGCGCCATACTGAGGCCTTGTAATATCAACGTTCATAAGACCCCCGTAAAGGAGCGCGTCACTTGCGAGGAGAGAAATACTCAAACCTCGCGCAACGTTAAGTAGGAAGTAGCGCGCTCTAAGCGAAAAGGTATGTCGTCGCGCAGAATACAGAAAACCCCCGCGCACCCACCAGAGGCCACTTACCCTTGCTGCATTCCTGCCCTGGGGGGATTGGGTGACGTAGTGCCACGCGGAGGCTCTACCTATATTACACGATTCTGTATAAAAGTCGAGCGCAAGCCAAGCGCGTGCCGAGCGCAAGTCGCAAGCAACCGACGAAAAGCCAAGCGAATGCCGAAATCAAATCGCAAGTAACCGCGCCATTAGACACGCCGCTAAGCGCGCCACACGCTTTTACCGCTCTTCTTTGCATCCTCAACATCTGCATTAAGCTGCGATTCGTCTGCCTCAACATCTCCATTAATATAGCGCTCAACAAGCTCGCGCGCCTCGCCATCTTCGTGCTGAACAGCTGGCGACTTCATAAAGTAAGAGCTAGGAGCCAAAATAGGGCCCGAAAGCTTGCGATCCAGCGCAATCTTCGCCGCGCGCACAGCGTCTATAACAATGCCTGCAGAATTAGGCGAATCCCACACCTCAAGCTTGTACTCCAAGCTAAGCGGAACATCGCCAAAAGTGGTGCCCTCCAAGCGCACAAACGCAAACTTGCGGTCGTCAAGCCAAGCAACATAATCCGAAGGGCCAATGTGCACGTTGTGGTCATCCATATCGTGCGGAACAATCGAAGTAACCGCGCGCGTCTTAGAAATCTTCTTCGACTCAAGCCTAGAGCGCTGCAACATGTTCATAAAATCCATGTTTCCGCCAACATTAAGCTGGTAAGTGCGGTCCAAACGCACTCCTCTATCTTCAAAAAGTCGCGCCATAACTCGGTGCGTAATCGTAGCTCCAACCTGGCTTTTAATATCGTCGCCAATAATCGGAACGCCTGCATCGCGGAATTTTTGCGCCCAAACTGGGTCGGAAGCAATAAAAACAGGAAGGCAATTTACAAACGCGCATCCAGCTTCCATAGCCGCCGTAGCATACGCCTTATCTGCCTGCTCGGAGCCAACTGGCAAGTAAGAAACAAGCACGTCTACGTGCAAATCGCGCAAAACCGCTGCAACATTTACAGACTCTTCCTTAGACTCCTCAATCATTTGCTTGTAGTAGTCACCCAAGCCATCGTAAGTAGGGCCGCGCTGCACTGTAACACCAAGATTAGGCACGTCTGCAAAGCGAATCGTGTTGTTTTGAGAAGCATAAATCGCCTCGCTTAAGTCATGACCAACTTTTAAAGCGTCAACATCGAAAGCAGCTACAAACTCAATGTCTCGCACGCGATATTGCCCAAAAACAGCATGCATTAATCCTGGAATTTTATCGCCATCATTGGCATTCTTGTAGTATTCAACGCCCTGAACTAACGACGAAGCACAATTGCCAACACCGGCAATGGCAACGCGGATACTCATATAAACTCCTTAACAAAAATCATCGGCACAAAAACGCCGCACTAATACACTTTTATAATACTAGCTTTTACAAATATTACATACGATATTAAGTATGATTAAAATTCTGCGTTATGTATGATTAAAATATGATTAAAGTTCCGCGTTATGTATGATTAAAGTTCCTCGCCAAGCGCTAACTTGGATTATATGGTTGCAAATAGTTATAGACGAAATTCGCACTCTTCTAGCACAAGGCGCACCGTAAGAAGCGCGGGCGCTGGCGATGCTGCTGGCAACGGCGCAGGCAACAGAACAAGCGCAAAAAACGGCGGAAGAAACAGCGCAAGCGCAAGGCGACCATACAATCAACCATACAATCGCAGAAGCCACAGAAGAATCCAAAAAAACTTTAGAACAAAACACCCGATTCTATTTTGGGCACTAATCGTAGTTTTTACGCCAATAATCCTTGGAATTCTAACGGTTGCGTGGATGTACGTAACAACAGACATTCCGCAGCCAGACAAAATCGCAATGGCGGATAAAACAAAGGTTTACTACGCGGACGGAAAAACGGAAATCGGCAGCTTTGCAGAGCAAAATCGCGAAATCATAAACTGCTCTGTTCTAAAACCGTATGTTGGAAACGCAATAATCGCAAGCGAAAACAGGTCATTCTACAAAGACGGCGGAATCGATCTTAAGGGAATTGGGCGCGCAATAATCCACAACGTAACGTCTAAAGGCAGATGGGGCGGCTCTACGATTACGCAACAATACGCGGAACGCTACTATCTTGGTGAAACAAAAACGTATTTAGGAAAGCTGCACGAGGCCATTCTTGCGCTAAAAATCGCGCAAACACAAGACAAAAACACCGTTCTATGCAATTACATGAACACGATTTATCTGGGCCGCGGAGCGTACGGAATCCAGGCGGCAGCAAAAGCGTACTTTGGCGTGGAAGCGAAGGATCTTACGCTATCTCAAGCGGCAATGCTGGCTGGAATAATCCCTGCGCCAAGCAGCTGGGACCCTGCAATCATGCCTAAAGAGGCGAATATTCGATTCAAGCGCGTGCTAAGAATCATGCTTAAAGACAAGTACATTACAAGCGAAGAATACAAAAACGCAAAAATGCCGCAAACCATTAATCAAACCAAGCAAAACATGTACGCGGGGCCGCAAGGATACCTTTTGCAAATGGTTCGCAGCGAGCTTACAAGCGGCGGCGCGTTTACAAAAGAAGACCTAGACACAGGCGGATACCGCATTATTACAACAATCGACAAAACTAAGCAAGATTTAATGTTTAACGTTGCAAGCCCGACAGCTGGCGCGCGCGGAATTACGCCGCAAGGAGTGCAAACGGGCGCAATGAGCGTAAATCCTAAAGATGGGTCGATTATATCTGTGTACGCGGGCGACGACTACCTTTCTAAGCCGCTAAATAACGCCACTCAAGCGCTTTACGAGCCTGGAAGTACCATGAAGCCATTTGCGCTGATTGGCGCGATTCAGGCTGGAACAAACCTAAACACGCTGTTTAATGGAAATACTGGGCTAAAGTTTAAGGGAATCGACAAGCCGGTAAACAACTTTGCAAACACAAATTGGGGAATAATCAACCTTTATAAAGCAACAGCAAACTCTGTAAACACGCCATTTATGGCTTTGCAAGAAAAGCTGGGGCAAAAAGGCGTGGCAAATACGGCTGTTCTGGCTGGGCTAAATGCGCAGCGCGTTAACGGAAAGAATCCGTTTACGGTTCTTGGAAACGACCCTGTGCATATTAGCGAGATTGCGCGCGCGTATTCCACGATTGCAAACCAGGGGCGCAGGCCAGATTTGCACATTGTTTCTAGCGTTAAGAACCCAGACGGCAAAGAGTTTTATAGGGCGCCGACCGTTGGAAAGCAGGTGTTTGCTGCGGCAGACATGGCGCTTGCTATTAAGGCCATGCAAGGCGTTGTGCAATACGGCACTTCGCCAGAAGTTAGGGGCGTTGGAAAGCCGATTGCTGGAAAGTCGGGAACCGCTAACGATGCTTCGGCGTGTAGTTTTGTTGGATTTACGCCAAGTGTTTTGACCGTGTTTGCTATTTGGCACCCAGATGCGCAAGGAAATCCTTTGCCTGTGCCAACTTTCCGCGGGTACCCTGGTGGAATTGGGTATTCTGCGCATTTGTTTACGCGATACATGCGTGCGGCGCTGGCTGGAACGGCGGCGGAAAAGTTCCCAGAGGCTAAAGATAACGGCAAAATTGGCGGCGTTGACGGCACTTGGGGGCTTGGCGGAAGCAAGCGCGACTTTGCGGACGACGATAGCGAAGTTGCGGATAGCGAAAATAAGGAAGATAGTTCGAGTAGCAAAGATAAGGATAAAGCTAAAGATAAAGCTAAAGATAAAGCAGATAGTGCAAGTGGCGAAAATGGCGCGAGTAGTGAAGATGGCGCGAATGGTTCTGGCGCGAATGGTAACAACGGCTCGGCTGGCGGCGGCACTACTGTAGGCGGCGGAAGCGCTGGCGATGGGTCTGGCGCAGCATCATCTTCTGGAAGCGGCGGATCTAACCAAACGCAAAGTGGCGGCGGCGATTAAGCTGTATTTTCCCGAGAATGTACGTAAATTGGGTCAAATATGGTACAAAGTGCGGAAGTTTTTCCGCTTTTTGTACGTAATTTAGGCCAAATATGGTACAAAATCGGGAAAATCCGTATTAGTTACCGCGCAATGCGATCAATAATGTAGCGCTCAAGCGCTTGCGGCGTAAGGTCTTTGTAGCCGTCTAAGTCTGCAAACTGCGGCCCGCCGCTAACGTCTAAGTTAGAATACGCTCTTTGCGCAAGAGTGGTCGCCCCCGAAGCCGCTGCCGACTTTAGCCCTGCAAACGAATCCTCAATCGCAATGCAATACTTCATGTTTTGCGCGCTAATGCCAAGCAGCCTACCTGCAGCCAAATACGGCTCGGGGCTTGGCTTTGTAGCATACCCATCGTCTCCGCAAACAAAACCAGCAAACGCACCTTTAGGCGCATGGTTCACAATGTTTTCAACAAGTCGCCTTGGCGAATTGCTCACTAAAATCGAAGGGATTTTTGCGTCGGCAAGCTTTTGCAAAAGATCCAAAACGTCTGGCACCCATGGAACTTCCGCGCTTTCGCGCTCGGCAACATAGTCCACCATTGCGTTGCCAATCTCTTCAACGCCCATCTTTGTTCCGCGCGCAATCATAGCTTCGGCAACGTCTTTTAGAGAGCCGCCCGAGTATTGCCATGCAAGCTCTTCGCTCCACTCGCCGCCGTGTTTCTTTGCGATTTGGATTTCGGACTCGTGCCAATACGGCTCTGAGTCGATTAGCGTGCCGTCCATATCCCAAAAAACTGCTGCCAACTTGCGATTTGTGGCGTTTTGCGCTGCTGTTGTGTTTAATGCCATTAATACCCTTTATTTTGTAGCTTTTAGCTTTACATACGCAATATTTATAATATTTACATTTACATTTATATTTAAGCATTTGACTAGTATTTAGAAAAATCTAAACTAATGTTTATATAGGCACTTGTTAGCGTAATCGCTATAGACCAAACGCGCGCCACAAAACAATCGACCTATCGTCTTCTAAATCATTGCTCGCATAATCATTATATTGCGAATCGCCATTATTGTCTCTTGCATAAGACGACGTCAACTCGCGCTGAGGCACGCGAATATCTCGGCGCCAATCCTTTGCGCGCTGCGAGCGCTGAACCTCTACAATGTTCCCGTCTGCACTCGCTGCAAAAATGTTTCGCTCCGCACTCGCCGCCTCGTCAACTAAGCGCCTCACTTGCCTTTTAAGCTGGCGATTTTCTTCTTGAAGCTCCAAAATCCGCATAATCCCAGCAAGATTCACGCCGTTTTCTTGGCTCAGCTTTTGCGTTTGCACAAGCCTATCTATGTCTCTAAGCGAGTATCTTCTGGCTCCGCCTTCTGTGCGCTGCGGCATAATCAAACGCAATCTATCGTACTGCCTAAGCGTTTGCGGATGCGTGTCGGTTAGGTTGGCTACGTGACTCACGGTAAAAATCGGCATGTCGATTTTAAAGCCCACTTCGTCCGCGCCGTCAAGCGTTGCATTTCCGCGCACTAGCGCCACTGCACACATCTCATACAGCGCCCTAATTTGGCGATCCAACCTAGCCATGACTTTCCTTTCTACACGCAAACGCTAAGCAAATCTGCGACTCTTAAACGTAAACGCTAAGCGCATCTGAATATCATCTGCATCTATTCGCGCAAATCCTTAACTTCTTGCTCGTAATCTGCGCCACACGCCTTTTCAAACTCTTTTGCAGCATGTTTTACCGCCATTCCAGGCTTTTTTGGAACGTGTATTTGCGCAATTCCAACAAACGCGCCATTTTTGCCTGGCACGCCTTCGCCTTCTACGCGTATTCTGCTGCCGCCCGAAGTTCCAGATGGCACCTTAAACACAATCGGCTCGCCATCTACGTTTTTAAGCGTGACTTTTGCTCCGTGCACAGCTTCACTTAAAGTGAGCGGCAAAGTGGCCACCAAATCGCATCCTTCAATCGAGAATTGCTCCGACTTTTCCACTTGCACTTGCAAATACATGTCTCCAGAAGCGCCGCCAAACTTTCCTGGCTTGCCTTTTGACTTTAGGCGTATTTTTTGCCCGTTTTTTACGCCTGCAGGAATGTGAGTTTTGAACGATTCTCCGCCCGATCGAAGCGAAACTGTAGCGCCTTTAAACGCCTGCTTAAACGTTAGTTTTATAGACGTTGTAATGTCTTCACCACGTTCAGGCGTGTTTTGCGTAGCAGCTTGACCAGATTGGGCGTACTGCTCGTAATCTGCTCCGCCAAATCCTGCTTGCGATGCGCCCGCACCGCCAGTAAACATGGAGAATATGTTTCCCATATCTGGACCCGCGCCGCTTGTGGAGAATCGCACTCGTGAGCCGCCGCCCATTGGCGATCCGCCAAACATTGATGAGAAAATGTCGCTGAATCCGCTTGCGTCGAATCCACCTGCGCCCGCGCCGCCAGCGAATCTTGCTCCGCCTGCGCCGAATTGGCGAATCGCATCGTAGCGAGCGCGCATCTGCTTATCTTTCAAAACGTCGTACGCTTCGGATACGTCTTTGAATTTTTCTTCTGCTTCTTTAGTTTTGTTTAAGTCTGGGTGATATTTTCTAGCGAGTTTTCTGTACGCTTTTGTGATTGTGTCTTCGTCAGCATCTTTAGAGACGCCGAGAACCTTGTAAAAATCTTTGGCTAGCCATTCATTCTCAGCCATTTAAGCTCCTTTTTCTTTGAGCCACTGGCATTTACTAAACAACTTATATCTATAGCTTGTATCTAAATAACCTACTCGCGCTAGCTGCTTAGAATCTAAACCGCCAACACGAGTAGGCATGGGACTTGCATAAGTAAACATTTGATGAAATGCGCGAGCTAAACAATCCAAACAAGCGCTGACATTAGCGATGTTTCACGCATTGTTTCACACTGTTTTACGCTGCGCACACTACTACTCATTGCTTGGAGACGCCACTACGACTCTTGCAGCGCGAATCACTCTATCTCCAATCCTGTAGCCCGATTCCACAACAACATCAACCGTTTCCTTCGTAGCATTCGCATCTGGCTTGTGTAGAATCGCATCGTGCTTTGTTGGGTCAAAGTCTTCGCCCTTTTCGCCAAACTTTTCTACACCAAACTTTTCAAACGCCTTGTCTAATTTTGCGGCCACAGCCTTGAACGAATCGTCCATTGCGCCGTGTTCGCGAATCCTATCAATGTCGTCTAAAGCTGGCAATAAAGCCGTAAGCACGTCTGTTATTCCATGCTGCCTAAATCGGTCTTGCTCTTTGGCTGCGCGGTTACGGAAGTTGATGAACTCAGCTCGCTCGCGTTGCAACGCTTCCAAATAATCCGCCGCCTCTTTTTTGGCTTTGCCAAGAGGTGTTAAGGAATCGTCTTCTTCGCTGCTTTGAGCGTCTACAGAATTGTCATTTTCTTGAGATTTACGCGCGTTGGATTCATCTGCGGTTGCTTGCGACTTTTCCGCGTCGGCGGCTGCGCTAGCGGCCGCATCGGTGTTAGCAGCAGCGTGCTTTGCTTCATGAGTTTCCTCATGCTCCGCAACACCATCAGCCGCAACACCATCCGCCGCAGCGCTATCCGCTGCACGCGAATCGTCAGAATCCGACGGCACATCTTCCAATCCGCTCAAGTAGTCGTTGGCGTTAAACTCGGACATTACTTGTTGTCCTTATCGTCCTTGTCGTCGTCCACCACTTCGGCGTCAACCACGTCGTCATCTTTAGAGGCACCTGCATTTGCATCAGATGCAGCACCAGCACCAGCCTGAGCACCTGCAGCACCTGCAGCGCCAGCCGCACCCTGCTGAGCGTAAAGCTGCTGACCAATCTTTTGCGCAGACGTCATAAGCTCGCTTTGCGCACTCTTAATCTTCTCAACGTCATCACCCTTCAAAGCTTCCTTCAAAGCATTCACCTTTTCGGTAACTTCCTTAGAGATTTCGTCGGAAAGCTTATCCTTATTGTCGTTCACAAGCTTTTCAGTCTGGTAAGCAAAGGATTCTGCCTGGTTGCGAGTATCCGCTTCTTCCTTGCGCTTCTTATCTTCCGCTTCGTGAGCTTCCGCCTCTTTAACCATGCGGTCAATCTCGTCCTTTGGCAAACCAGAACCGCCCGTAATCGTCATGGACTGTTCCTTGCCTGTGCCCTTATCTTTAGCAGAAACGTGCACAATGCCGTTAGCATCAATGTCGAAAGTCACTTCAATCTGAGGAACGCCACGAGGAGCTGGAGCAATACCCGTCAGCTCAAAAGTGCCAAGAGGCTTGTTATCGCGCGCAAACTCGCGTTCGCCCTGGTATACCTGAATCAACACGGATGGCTGATTGTCCTCTGCAGTAGAGAACACCTCAGATCGCTTAGTTGGAATTGCGGTATTACGCTCAATAAGCTTCGTCATAATTCCACCCTTGGTTTCAATGCCCAAAGAAAGTGGAGTTACGTCAATAAGCAGAACGTCTTTACGGTCTCCCTTAATAACGCCCGACTGCACGGCTGCGCCAACAGCCACAACCTCATCTGGATTCACGGACTGGTTAGCTTCCTTACCGCCCGTAAGTTCCTTTACAAGCTCCTTGACGGCTGGCATACGAGTAGAACCACCAACAAGCACCACGTGATCAATCTGGCTTACGGAGATGCCAGCGTCGGAAAGCACGTTGTTAAATGGCGTACGGCAGCGACCGAGCAAGTCGGAAGTCATCTCCTCAAAGTGAGCGCGAGTCAAAGTCTCATCCAAATGCACTGGAGTGCCGTCTGGAGTCATTGCCAAGTACTGCATAGAAATTGATGTGGAAGTAGAAGAGCTAAGCTCCTTCTTTGCCTGCTCAGCAGCTTCCTTCAAGCGCTGCAAAGCAATCTTATCTTTGCTCAAATCAACGCCGTACTTGTTCTTAACTTCGCCAACAAGCCAGTCAATAATCTTCTGATCCCAGTCATCGCCACCCAAGTGGTTATCTCCATTAGTGGCCTGTACCTGGATTGTGGAGAAGCCGTCGTCATCCTTACCAATCTCAAGAAGCGACACATCGAAAGTACCGCCACCCAAGTCGAACACCAAAATGCGCTCGTCTTCCTTGCCTTTTTCGAGGCCATAAGCCAAAGCTGCAGCAGTTGGTTCGTTAATAATACGCAGCACGTTCAAGCCTGCAATCTTACCTGCATCCTTAGTTGCCTGACGCTGAGCATCGTTGAAGTATGCTGGGCATGTAATAACGGCATCGGTTACTGGCTCACCAAGGTAGGCTTCTGCATCGCGCTTCAACTTCATTAAAACCTGAGCAGAAATCTCTTGCGGAGTCCACTTCTTGCCATCAATCTCAACAGACCAATCCGTACCCATGTGGCGCTTTACGGAGCTAATCGTGCGGTCAACGTTTGTTACAGCCTGACGCTTAGCGACTTCGCCAACCAAGATTTCTCCCGACTTGCTGAAAGCCACCACGGACGGTGTTGTACGCGCACCTTCTGCGTTAACAATAACTGTTGGGCTGCCGCCTTCAAGCGTTGCAATGCAGGAGTTCGTTGTTCCTAAATCAATACCTACTGCGCGTCCCATAATATCTCCTAGCTATCTTATCTATGTACCTTTTAATCTATGTACTCAAATTCTTGGCAGCCAGCCTTGCGACTAGCCGCTTTTTCTTTTTACAAAACTTGAGTCTAACACACTCAAGTTATTAAAGTCAAGCATTTTTGTGTGCGTTTCGCAAAAACTTAATACTCCCTCACTCAACTTTTAACCTATTTATATAAATTACGCAGAGTACGGTAGAGATTCGAGATTTTTCTCCGCTAGCGAGGCGAGCCTCAGCGTCGCTAGATGGTGACTCGCCGAGAGAGCAAGAAAAATCGAGAATCTCGGCGATGAAAATCACGCAAAAGTTCTAGATATCCAGAAGGTTTGATGTATTTCTCTACGAGCAATAAAAGAGGAGCGTAGCGACGGGACTTGCGAGGAGAGAAATACTCAAACCTCGCGCAATACCAAATAGGAGATATCGCTCGCGCGTTACAGCGCGCTCACGTCTTCGCCGCACGTAAAGTCCACTGGACTTTACGTTTGAGCGGCTCAGCGCTCCGAATTGCCTTTTCGCGCTACGCTTTAAGCGAAAAGGCAGGTCGGAGCGCAAGCCATTTTGTGCTATATCAGTTATTAGCTATCGAATATCAGCTATCAGCCAGCTACTTGCTAGCGTGCTTACGGCGCTTAGCAGACACTCCAAGTCCCGCCAGCCCAACAAACACAGCAGCGAACGCGCTTAACGTTGCGGAATCAACGCCAGTTTGCACTCCCATGTTTCCGCGCAAGTTGCTGCCCTTGTTTGCCTTTGCTGCATTAAGCGCAGCACGAGCCGCACGAAGTCGCATAGTCGCAGCTTCAACCTGCTCCTGTGTAGCATTCGGGTCAGCGAGCACGCGGCGAGCGTTTTCTAGAGCATCATTAAACTCCTTGATCACGCTTGCGTCTACAAGCGCGCCCTTAGAACCCTTAGCGCCATTCGCCGCGCCAGCAGCGCCCGCGCCATTGGCAACGTCCGCAAGCGCGCCATTCACTTCGGCATGCAACATAGACTTATCAACCGCGTTCGCAGCGTTCGCATTCGCATTCGCGTTGTTTGCGCCTGTGCTGCCACCATCGGAATCGTCATCACTACCCGAACCAAGCGAGTTGTAGAAGTCAATTATCCTCTGCTTTATAGCTTGCAACTTTCTGAGCGCTTCATCAACCTGAGCCTGGGTAGCGTTTGGATCCGCGAGCACAGCATTTGCTTCGTTCAGCGCCTTGTTGTACTCAGCTATATCCTTGCCATCTGCAATCAAGAACGGAATCGACTTACGGAACTCAGGGTCATTGCCCTTTTCTTGGTAGAGCTTGTTCTTATCCGTCTTGTGCTTGCTTGTAATGTCATCCTTAGCTTGCTTAAGCTTCTTCAAAGCATCGTCAACCTGCGCCTGAGTTGCGTTCTTATCGCCAAGAACCTTGTTCGCTTCGTCGAGCGCCTTCTTGTACGCGTCTGCCTCTGGGCTTCCTGCAGCGTTCTGGAATTCTGGCGTCTTTGCAAAGTCGCCATCTTTACCAGCCTCAGTGTTCAAATCAGTCTTATTAGTCTTGTAGCCGTCAGTAATCTTCTGCTTGGCGGCTTGCAAGGCGTCTAGAGCGTCGTCAAGCTGCTTTTGAGTTGGCGAAGTTTCTCCTTGCTTTGGCTTGCCAGTTTTACGATCAAACTTGTCAAGCAGAGCCTTGGCATCGGCAAGAGCCTTCTTGTAGGCCGCCATGTCGGTATTATCCTTACCGTCTGCATCCTTCTTAGCATCAGCGTTCTTGAACTCTGGAGTATCATCAAACAAGCCATCGCGCGTATCGTTGTCGCCATCCTTTGACAGGTCAACTTCTTCTTGCAAGTCGTGTGGATTGGTCTTGTAGTTAGCAAGAATCTTGTCCTTGATTTCCTTAAGAGCCTTCTGAGCCTCGTCAACTTCTTGCTGAGTTGGAATTTGTGTTCCAGCTGGGATATCAGCTTTCGGGTTACCATCATCGTCGAACAACGCAAGAAGATCATTAGCTTTCTTTAGAGCAGCTTGGTACGTTTGTACGTCCTCAATGTCCTTTTTGCTATCACCCTTCTTAGCAAGCGCATTCTTGTACTCAGTAGAGTTTTCGAACTTGTCTGCTTCTGGCGTTTCCCCACCGTCGTCCTTAAGCTCTTTCGTTTCTTTCTTAAGAGCGCCAACTTTGGTCGTAAAGGCATCTTTGATAGCGTTCTTGGCTTCTTGCAAAGTCTTAAGAGCAGCGTCTACCTGCGCTTGTGTTGGCTTTTTATCTGGATCGGCGTTGGGGTCGGTGCTATTTACCTGAGCAATCAAGTCTTGAGCAGCTTTCAGCTTGTCGGCATATGCTTTGAGCTTTACGGTTGCGGAGTTAGTGCCAGCTGTAGCAGCATCTTCCGTCTTCGCCTTTTCAAGCGCGTTCTTGTACGGAACCGACGCTTCAAACGGAGGAACAACCGGGTTGCCATCTTGATCCTTATCGCCAACCTCGTTAGAAAGCAACTTGACATCAGTCTTGTAATTTTCGGTGACTTTGTTCATAGCATCTTGCAAAGTCTTAAGCGCTGCATCGACCTGCGCCTGAGTTGGGATTCTGCCTCCCGTATTTGGATTGCCATTCTCATCGAACTTATCGAGAATTTCCTTGGCTTTCTTCAGAGCGCTGTCGTTAGTGTTCTCATCGAGAGCATCAACATCAGCCTTAGCCGCGTTCTTCTTTTCTTGTTCTGCATTCTGATCATCTTTAAGCGCCGCAGCATTCTTATACTCAGGCGTTTTCTTAAAGTCGCCAGCTGCAAATTCCTTCACACCCTTAAGCGCGGTCACATTGGTCTTGTAGTTGTCGGCGATCTGCTTCTTGGCCGCTTTAAGAGCGTCAAGCGCCTCGTTAATCTGTTGTTGCGTTGGACGCTCGCTGTTCTTCTTGCCCTGCTCCGTAGCAGCTTTTACAAGGTCACGAGCTTTCTTAAGAGCTTCCTTGTAGGCTTTAACATCCGCCTTGGCGTCTTCGCCCTGCTCGGCGTCGGCGTTCTTGAACTCTGGAGAGTCCTCAAACTTGCCAGCTGCACTAGCGCCTGCAGTGTCTGCCTGTGACTTCTCAGCTTCTGTGTTCAAAGCAGTTGTATCTGTCTTGTACGTACCCAGCTTGGTGCGTGCATCATCGAGCTTCTTAAGCGCGTCGTTAATCTGCTTCTGCGTTGGCTGAGCATCCAAAGGTGTTTTGCTGTTAGGATCTGCTTTCTTGAGCAAGTCCTGAGCATCAACTAATGCCTTGTCATACGCCTTTTTGGCGTCCGCGGCCTTCTTGTTCTTATCCGTATCAGGAACAAGCTTGCCGTCCTGCTCCTTCATGAAGTGAGGATCAGACGCATTGCGATACGCATCAGATGTAACAGTACCTTCGGTAGCCGCAGTCTCGCCCTGCTTCTCTTTACCGTGTGCAGCAACACTCTTTTCGAGCTTGGTGGTATCGGTGTTGTAAGCATCAAGAGCCTTACGCGCCTTATCAAGTTTATCCTTAGCGTCGTTGATGTCCTTCTGCGTAGCGTTAGGATTGTTCAACAAATCCTTAGCTTCATTAAGAGCTTGACCATAATCACCGGCAGCCTTACGCGCAGCAGTATTCTTATCAGAATCAGCATTACCGTCATCACCTAAATACTTGTGCACAGACGCGTTCTTAAACGCTGGGCTTGGATGCGTGGTTGCGTCCTCGTTAATCGACTTAATCAACTCGTCGGTCTTAGTCTTAAACTTATCCAGCGCCTTGCGTGCTTTATTAAAGTCTGCAAGTGCGTCGGTTACATCTTTATTAAGAGGTTGACCTTGAGCATGACTTTGAATGCCATCAAGATAATTTGCAGATGAAGTATCTCCATCTGCATCTGGAACCTTATCAGCCGGAATCTCTTGACCGTCTTTTTGATCTTTGGGCATCTGGTTGTCAAATGCTTGGTGGATCTTTGCCATAGCTTTTGTATATGCTTCAACAGCCTTTTTAGCTGCTTCTACCTGTGCTTGCTCCTCAGGCGCAGGATTTTGTTTATCTGCAAGAGCTTTTGCATTCTTATATGCTGGGCTTGCAGTAATAGCCACATCACTCAAAATAGCAACAGAGAGTTTACTTGTGTCAGTTGCATAGCTATTAATAACTGCTCGTGCTTGTTCAAGCATAGTTTTTGCAGCATTGATTTCTTGCTGTGTTGGATGCTGAGCTGGATCAGCATTTTTGAACTTGGCCTGCAACTGCTTTGCTGCGTGATACGCATCGTTATATGTCTTAAAGTCTTTTGCAGCCTGTTGAGCTTTTTCTGCAAGAGCAGGATCTTTGCTTTGCGACAAGTTAAATGCGTTGAAGTACGCTGGCAGTAAGTACCCCGTAAAGTTATCGGCAAGTGTTTTAACCAAATCGCTTGCGTCGCTTTGCAATTTGTGAAGGTTTTCTTCTGCTGTTTTAAGCTGAGACAGCGCTTCGTTTACCTGCTGTTGTGTAGCGTCCTTGTTATTAAGGACTTCTTTTGCTTTTGCCAGAGCTTGATCATACTTATCCGCGTATTGCTTTGCCTCTTCTTTATCTACACCTTGTGGGAACTTGGTGTTAGTGTCAGCAAAGTAGTTTGGATCCTTTCCGTTCTTGTAGAATACACTCTTTTGATCGTCTGCATCGCCATTGTGATCGCGGCTTGTTTGAAGCTGTGCTTCAAGCAGGCTTTTGTTGGTTGCCTTAGCATCAAGTGCCTTCTTAGCAGCCTCAAGCGTAGCAATTGCCTCATTAACCTCTTTTTGTGAAGCAGCGGGATCTTTAGCCAAGCGCATAGCTTCCTCTAACGCATTATCGTATGCTTCACGCTCTTCATCAGTTGCATTCTTATACGTTGGGTCGGCATTTGCTAATTTTTGTTCGGGGGTAAGCTTGTTAAGCGTGTCATCAGTATACGTAAACACATGACCATGCTCAGCAAGCGCAGCGTTAAGCTTGTCTTTATTAGTGCTAAATTCGTTAAGCGCTTGACGAGCTTTATCCAGATTAGCCTTAGCATCGTCAACAGCCTTTTGAGTAGCATTATCATCAGCTGTTACAGTCTTGGCTTTCTCGAGTGCTTCATCATAAGCTTTTTTAGCAGCCTTAGCTTTCTCATTCTTGGTAGTATCAGGCTTGCCATCGTCTGTCTTAAAGTCAGGATCGCTTACGTTCTTGAACTGATTCGTTGCTTGCGTAAGCGTTGCAGGATTGTTGCCTTCAGCAGCTTTACCATTGGCTTCAATCGAAGAGTTCAAACCGTCTTTGTTGGTGTCAGGGCCATCAAGTTCGGCGCGCGCCTTATTAAGCGTAATCGTCGCGTTGTCGATATCAGCCTTCTGCTGCTCGTTAAGCTTCGACTCGTCGATATTCTTTACAGACTCGTACAGCTTATTAGCAGCATCAAGAGCTTTTTCGTACGCCTCTTTCTTATCCTTAGACGCGTTGTAGTACTTAGAATCAGTTGGAGTCTTCTTGTCAGCAGCAAGCTGGTGACCCTCAATCGACGTCTGCAAATCGCTCGTCTTGTGATTCGTTTGCGGCACAAAGATAACGTTAATTGCCTTAGGCGTGTTGTTAGGATTCTTTTGATACGGATCTGTATATATGCCACGATAATATGTCAGAGCATACGGTGCAACAAACAAGCGCGTCTTAAAAACTTTGTTCTGCTTAGCAGCAACGGTTACAGAACCAGCCTCTGTATCCCAGGTATATTTTCCAGCGATTGATTGGTCATTACCCAAGTTAACATCTGAGTTAGCAACTTGTGGATTGCCTATCCAATACGCGCCATTCATCATACCAAGGGTCAGCTCGGTAGTAGGTTCACCATTTTTATCAATTGCATAATTCATATGAGATTTACGCGCCTTGCCGCCCGTACCTTCGTGATCGAGCGCTTCACCACCCACAAGCGGACGCAAACCTGTTTTCTCATCCTTAGGCGTGGCTTTGATAAGTTTCACAATCTCAGGAGCGGTAAACGCTTGAGCTTTGGTTGGGTCATAACGATAGATGAGTGTAGTGTGTTTATCATCACTCCACGAGAAGCCCTCATCGCTATCGCGACCATCGAGCTTATTCTTTACCAGTTCAACCTTATAATCAGTACGAATATCGGGAAGACGCGTGAGTTTATCTTTGGTTATGTCCGATGTAAACTCTGCAAGTGCTTTATCAGTCTTAATGGTTACACTAATATTATTTTCTTGTAAACCATTTGAACGACCTTTATTAGCATCGCCTGCGCCAGTAAGGTCACTTGTAATGTAGGAAAGCGTAATTTGCTTTTCGTAATCTGTTGCGCTTAAACCTAATTTTGGATTATCTTTATTTGCTTCATAAATAGACTTTTTAATACGGGCAAGTTCTGCTTGTGAATATCCCAAAGGATTAGCCACATAGGTTGCTTTATCGCCTGTTGGAACTACATACTCATCTGTTTTAAGTCTTTTAATAACTAAATCTTTAAGAGCTATCACAGGTGCGTCTTTTGCGTCTACACCATCAAAGTTAATAACAACTTCGCCCTTATCGTTAAAAGTAACTTTATCCTGCGTAACGTTATTGAGTTTAGCTAGTTTCTTGCAGATTTCATCTTTGATATCTTGCGAGATTTGAGCAGGATCAACTTCATCTACCACAGGTTTTTCGATACGCGTGTCATAGCGCGCAACCGTAAGTGGAATAGCCTCAGACTTGTAGCCCAAATCAGAGATAAGGTGCGTATTGAGTGTTTGAGCACCAGTTTTATAGGTGGTTACTTTGGCACCTTGTGCAGAGGTTACCGTATTAATGCTATTTACTTGATTAGTGTCATAAGCCTGATTATCGGTAATAAGAATCTTTTTCTCAGGGTCATCAGGCGTATTCGTAACCTTATTCGTGTTTTCGTTACGCACACCAACCTTCGCGGCCGTGCTTGCAGCTGCGATTTGCTTACTAACTGACTTATTACCAGTAGCTTCGGTAGGAGCATCAAGAGCTTCTTTAAGCTTTTCTTGAATTTTGCTCCCTTCAAGCTTTTGATCATACCTTAAAACAATTGAGCCAGCTGTTTTAGGCGGAACAAGTGTTGCAGCACGCGCAACATTCGTCTTATACAGCAAGACTTCCTGCCCGTCAGCACCTTTTCCATACACATAAATGCAACGGTTTGCAGCATATTTTTCAGCTGCCATATCGGCGTTGCTATACAACTTAGTCATAGTAAGCTTAGCTGAGCCATCAGCATTTGGAGTAAATTCGTACGTACCAGAGTATGGCTTGTGCGCATTTGCATCATCAGAATAATACTCAAGAAATCCCATTGACGTGTTACTAATAGAATTAGTATCAGATGGGAAAATAGCTACCTTGCTAATTTTGTAATCACCGTCTGGCTTTGCAAACTTAAATGTAACGGATTGATTCTGTCCTTTTTCAATGTACACATTGTCAGACTTGCCCCATGCATACATGTTAGGAATCGTGTCTTTTGTTTCTTTTGAAAGTGTTATCTCACTGTTAACTTTTGGAGCTGGCGCAGGGGTAGCTGCGCGATCCTTATTTGCTTCATAATTAACTGCGCTACCCTGATTTGCTGCATAACCAGCTGCGCGAGATTCTCCCTGAGGTACTGTGCTTGCAAGAGTGCTCGCTGGGTTTTCTGCAGGAGTGTTATCAGGTGCTGGAGTGCTATCTGTAGTCTTCTTATTAGCCTCATCAACCTGCTTATTAGGATCATCCTTCTTATCAGTTAAATCCTGCGCATTTGCAGACGTAGAAGTATCAACAGGCGTAGAAGTAGCATCCGCCGCCATTGCAGGAGTTGCGCCAAAAGCAATCGCAGCGCCAGCAATCACGCCAGCAGCTCCAGCCGAAAGAGCGGCCACTTTGCGCATATCAACAGCCTTTGCAACACCATTGTTGGCTGCAGAATCAAATGCATTCTTTGCAATCTTGTTGGCGTGCTTACCAGATTTTGTAGTCATTTTCCTCTTCTTTCTATTAGAACAAATAGTCAAAAAGTTTTGAACACTCTAACCACGAGCGACAAAAAGTCATAAGCCCTAAAAGTAGTTATTTAATTTTCAATAGCGTGCAACTATAAATGAGCAGCAATCTTTAACAAGTCATTATAACATTTAGAGAATATTTTTAACACTACATAAACAAATGTTTATAGCTTTTGGGGATGCATACCCCCCCCCCCAGGCCTTTTATTTCAAGGGTTTTTGCGAGATATTTTTTTAGAAAACACTTGCAATTTTAACACGCCAGACGCCATTTTTAGCTTAATTATCTAAACATTTGTATATAAGACAACTCACACTTTTAACCCTCTGCAGCGCGCTTATGAATTCGCCGCAAGCATCAACTTTTTCCGCATTTTGTACGTAATTTAGGTCAAATTTGGTACAAAGTGCGGAAGTTTTCTCCGCTTTTTGTACGTGATTTAGGCCAAATATGGTACAAAGTGCGGAGGGTTTTTCCCGAGTTTGTACGTGTTTTAGGTCAAAAATGGTACAAAATACGGAGTTGTTTTCCGCTTTTTGTACCATTTTTGGTCAAATTTGGTACAAAAAGCGGAAAATCGTTCGAGCGTCAAAGCTCAGTTAAAGCTCAATCAAAGCGCGCTGCGAAGTAAAATCTCCTCAAGTGCGCGCTTAACCGAGTCAGGCAGCGTGCACTTCCATTGCGCCCACTTAGCAACCTCTGGGTGCTGCGGCGCATGCGCGTTAGTCAAGTCAACGCTTTGCTGATGTCGCTCAAAATCGCTCTCGCTAGTGTACTCAAGTGCGCAAAGCTCACTTATAGCACTCGCGCTACCACCAGCCTGGCGAATCGCGTCAAAAGCAATCTCCTTGCCGCGGTATGGCACTTGCGCTTGTAAAAGCAACCTGTAGCAATCGCCAATCTTAGGGTCTTGCGCAATGCACAGTCCGCCATCAACAATCACGCGCACGCAATCGCCAACAGGCACATTGCGCACAGAAACAGTAAGACTTAAGTCGCCCTCTTCGCCTTCGTATGAAACTTCTACAGACTTAGATTCAAGCTGATTTTCCCCAACAAAAACGCGAACGCGCGAAAAGTCTGGGCAAGCAACGCCTCTAAACACTACGCTCCAATCGCGCTTAGAAGGCAGCGAAGAAACGGCACTAGCGCATCCTTTTGCTGCATCAATCACAAACTGTGTAGATCCATTGCCATCTCGCCAAATCAACTCCATGCGCGTATCGGCAGTTTTCCCAGCGCACGCGTCTTCAAAGCGGCCATTATCTTCACGCATAACAAACTCGCCGCAATCCCCTGGGAATGCAAGAATGCGCAAAGATCGCGGATTTTCAACGCTATTAACATGCGCCGCAGCCTGCTCGCTACTTGCACAATCCGCTTCACTCGGCAAAACTTGCATTGGCACAATAGCCCCAGCGCGCGCAAACGCTGGCACGCGGTCGATTCCTCGCCAAACCTCAAATCTGCGACCCGCACCGCCGCGCGAAACGTAGCGCCTTCCGTCAAAGAAATCGTACCAATCGCCTTCTGGAAGCCAAACGGCAGTGCACCCGCGCTCAACTTGCGCGCACCCCTTGCTAACGATTGGCGCAACAACAAGCTGGCTGCCAAAACGGTACTCGTTCGGCATCTCGTACGCTGCAAGCGTTTCTGGCGATTGCCAATACATTGGCTCTACAATTGGCCTGCCGCAAACCGCCGCACGATAGTTCATCGTATACAAATAAGGCAGCAATTGCGCGCGAAGTCGCAACATTTTAACCATCGCATTTCGCGTCTCGGCAGGGAAATTCCACGGCTCCTTGCCAGCAAACGGCGAGCAGCTGGAGTGCAGGCGATTAATCGGGCTAAACGCGCCGAACGCATACCAGCGCGCCTCCAGCTCATCGCATCGCACGCCAAGCATGTGGCCGCCAATATCGTGACTCCACCAGCCGTAGCCAATGTTGGAGGCCGTAGAAGTAAAGTAAGTTTGAAAAGCCAGCGAATCCCACGTTGTTACGCTATCTCCCGAAAATCCCACTGGGTAGCGGTGCGAGCCAGGCCCCGCGTAGCGCGAGAACGTAAGCGGCCACGCGCCGCCGCGCCCCGAATCCTGGTAGTGCACGTGGTTAAGCATCCAAAGCGGATCCAAGCCAGCCTGCTTTGTAACTCCGCCCTGCTGCCAGTCAATCCACCAGAACCCAACGCCCTCGTTCTCCATGCGCCGATGCATGTTTAGGTATGCTCGCAAAAAGCGCGGATTTGTAAGGTCAAACTCAACTGCCTTGCCGCTTGCAGGGTCAATTCCCATATCGCGCGCAACTTGCGCATAGTCTTCTTCAAACGCGCGCACGCCGTCTCGCGGATGCAAATTAAGCGTTACGGCAAGCCCTTCGCTGGCAAGTCGGCGCAAAAACGCGCGATGATCTGGGAACAAATCGCGATTCCACGTGTAGCCAGTCCATCCCGAACCATACTTTGGGTCCACATCCGTTACGTGCCAATCCATGTCGATTACGGCAGTAGAAAACGGTATGCCTTCGCGCTTAAATCGGCTCATCAGCTGCAAATATTCGTCTTGACTGTACCTGTAGTACCTGCTCCACCAGTTGCTTAGCGCGAATCGCGGAAGAAGCGGCTGCGCGCCCGTAAGCTTGTAAAAGTCGCGAATTGCGCCTATATAGTTGTGACCGTAGCCAAAGAAGTATAAGTCTTTAGAGCTGTCGCCCAACACGCCGCCATCTGCCTTTGCGCGCGGCTCCACCCATGCCCCGTATGGGTTTTCTTTTCCATCAACAGCAGCCGCGTACGCGATTTGTGCCGAGCGCGAATCGTCTAACACGGCCCACCCATCGCGAGATATTACGCCCATTCCAAGCTTTACAGCACCATCCGCCTCGTCCACTGTTCGCGCCGTGCCGAGCAAATTGCCGTGGCATTCGTCGCCGTAATGCCATGTGTTGAATTGCGAGCCTGGCACTCCGCGCACAACAATGCTCAAGCCCTCTTTGCTAAACGGCTGCTGGTTGTACGAAATCAACAGTTTTTCGGTTTCGACTTCTATCCAGCCATTTTCTAAGTTTTTTACACTATATTCTGGATTAGAAGATTTTGGATTAGAAGCGCGCGATGCCTCATCTTCGGTTGCTTGCGACTTTTCCGCGGCAAACTGCGTGCCAGCCTCGAAGTTTCGTCTTACAACTGTTTGCGTAGGCGCGTCTACAAAGTCGCCGTTTTCGCTCCATTCAAGGCGCACAAGCGAATCCGTGATTAACGTGATGCGCCAATTTTTGCCGCTTATAACCTGCGACTCTTTTGCTTTAGACAGCGGATTTTTAGCGTAATCGTAAAAAATGTGCTCGTCTTGAACGCCGTGCGATTCTTGCGCGTCTTGTGGATTCAAAGTCATCTTGTGCCTCTTTGCTTTGCTTTGTTACTGCTTTGCTGCATTGCTATTTTACGTTGCGTTGCTTTGCTGCATTAATTACGTTGCTGCGTTGCATCTTCCAAAATCATACAGCAAACGTTTGCATTTACAAAACGATACGCGCCGCGCAAAAGTCGGAAGCTTCCGCGCCGTAAAAATTACGCCACTCTTCTAAAGACTAAATAAAAAATTAAAACATATATATAGGGACTAAAAACTAAAGACTTAAAGCCAAAGGCTTAAGATAGCTCCTAAAGCAGAATCGTGAACACGCTTGCGATTACAAGCATAAGCGGATACCACGCATACATAAGCCAGCGGAATTGCTTAGTTTGCTTAGGACCGTCGCCATACGGACTGCGATAGTGCAGCACAGCCACGCCAACGCCTGGCGCCAAAAGCGACATAGCGCCAAACGCGCCTGCAATCAGCTCCATGCGAATCTCGTGGTTTTCTAGGAACCTAAAAATCAGAACAAATCCTAAAAGTAAAGCTCCGCCCCAAAAAATATTCTGCCTAAAGCCGACTTTGCCGAAAAGATTCCACAATATTCCTGCAACCAAAATCACTGCGATTGACGCCACTTTTTGAGCGCCCTTAAAACGCGCGCGAACCATGTCGATTCCCGAAAGCACAAAAAGCGCAATAACAAGCCCAAACACTGGGTTTTGCGAGCGCATATCGAAAGCGCAACCAAAGGTTGTAAAGTCGTACGGAACCTCGCAAACAAGAGCCAACACAAGCAGACGAAGCGTGTAAAGGTTGAGGTTATGCGTGTTTTGATATCCGCGAACAAGCAGCCACGCGTACCACGGCAGAGCCGACCAGCTTACAACTTCGCACACTACGGCAGCCGTGAGGCTCCACATGTTGGAGTTGGAAAGACCGCCAAAAAGGTGCGGAATCACGGTTGTGCCGAACGCGCTGAGCATCATCATTACAGCGCCGAGCAGCTTGAACTTTTTGAGCGTAATCCCCATTTTTATGTTCTTGTCTGCGCGGATCTTTGGTTTTAGCGCGTCCATAATTCACCTCTTGCTCGCACGTGTGGCGTTTAGTGCGTATAACGTTGAGCGCGTATAAGCTTTTGCCGTCATTGCAACGTCATTTATAACAGCATTGACAACAGCGTTGACAACGTCATTGACATCATTGCAATTGTATCAAACCCTAACTTAAATCTATGTGGCACGTTTGCGCGACATATTTTCCGCACTTTGTACGTGATTTAGGCCAAATTTGGTACAAAGTGCGTCAATTGGTTCCGCTTTTTGTACGTGATTTGGGTCAAATTTGGTACAAAACCCGTCACATCGCTCGCGCGACAACAAACGATGAAACGGATTATAAAACAAACAGGGCAAAGGACTGCGCGCCGAGTTTAAGCGCGGAAGAATCGCAAGCAACCGCCCCAATCGAAAGTCGCGGCTGCAAAATCGCCTCTGGCGTAAGCCCTGCAAGCGCACTAAGCGCAATCGTCTCCTCGTTTAATCCAGGATTCATAACAACAATGATTCGTTCTGTAGAGGATTCGCCATCCGACTCATCCGACACAACCGCACATCGCTCGTACGCAAAACTGCGACCATCCACAGGCGCGTGCAACACTCGCCAAGCGGCATCCGCGCGCAACGCCGCGCACTCGTAACGCAAAGAAATCAGCGCGCGCACCCAGTTAAGCAGCGAATCGCCATTCTGCTCCTGCCCCAAAACCGTTGGAATCTCGCCACTTTCTACCGCTTGTTTGCGAGAATTTGCGCAAGTCCTTCCATCCGCGCGCGCCTCAACAGGCAGGTACAACTTCGACTTTGCGGCCGTGGAGAATCCAAAATTCTTAGAATCATCCCACTGCATTGGCGTACGCGTGCCTGTGCGCGCATAACCGCCCTCTTTTGTAGGAATGTCGCGGTATTTCATGCCAATTTCGTCGCCGTAATACACAAACGGCACGCCTGGCATTGTAAGAATCATGCCAAACGCAATCCGCCTTTCGCGCTCGCTTAATCGCGGAGCCAGGCGCGGAGTATCGTGATTGCACGTTATAAAGCTAAAATAACCCTCGTTGCAAGTGGCCTCATACTGTGGGCAATAATCGTCTAAAAATGGGCAAATACTGCCACCGCCGCGCGCATTAAAGTAGCTGTGGTCGTGCTCGGGATTGCTGTCTAGCGCATTATCCACATCGCGAGCCAAGCGCGCGTAACCGTTAGGATTCCCATCCCAGCGCCAATTCAAATAGAAGTCCATGTCGAATCCAGCAGCCAGCGCCTGACGCGGCCTGCCCCACTCCGAAACGAAAGCAGCCTGCGGATACTCGGCCTTTACAGCACCCAGCATCTCTTGCCATGCGCGAATCGTGTTGTCTTTGCCAAGGCTTCCCTCGCCATTGTTGTCGTCGTTTTTTACAAGCGAATCCGCCATGTCTACGCGGAATCCGTCCGCACCGAGCGCAAGCCAGAATCGCATAACATCAACCATCGCGGCACGCGTTTGCGCAGCCTCATTAGAATCTGGCGCGGATTGCCACGCGCGATCCCTATGCGCAAAGCCGTAATTTAGCGCTGGCTGGCATTTGAAGAAGTTAAGAATATACGTGGCATCTCGCTCGCTTTCTCCGCCAATAAACGGCATGGAATAGCCGCTAAACGCGCTGTCTGTCCAAATATATCGCTTGCTAAACTCGTTTTCTTGCGCGCGCGAGCTTTGCTTAAACCACTCGTGCTCTTCGCTTGTGTGCCCTGGAACAAGGTCTAGCAGAATGTGCATTCCGCGATTGTGCGCTTCGCTAAAAAGACGTTGCAAATCCTCGTTTGTGCCGTAGCGCGCTGCCACTTTTTTGTAGTCGCGCACGTCGTAGCCTGCATCCTTAAATGGCGAATCGTAGCAAGGATTTAACCAGATTGCGTTGCAGCCAAGTGATTTTACGTAGTCGAGTTTTTCGATTATGCCTGGAATATCGCCGATTCCGTCGCCGTTTGAATCGTAGAAGCTTTGTGGGTAGATTTCGTAGAATACGGCGTCGCGCAGCCATTGCGCATGTTCGTTTTGCATGTTTCCCCCGTTTTGTTGGTTTTGTTGGCGTTACTTATCTTTTATTTTACTATTAACATTCTTGCTTTTGTTTCCGCATTTTGTACCACATTTGACCTAAATCACGTACATTCTCGGGCGCGACGACCTGCCTGAGCGCTTAAAGCGTAGCGCGCGAAGGCAGGTTGTCGTTCGCGCAGATTAGCTGCGCTCACGTCTTCGCCGCCGTAGAAGCACACCGTGCTTCTACGCTAAGCGGCTCAGCGCTCCGAATTACCTTTTCGCGCTACGCTCTAAGCGAAAAGGTAGGTCGGAGCGCATTCAAAATAAAATTCCGATAAATTTACTGATTTACAGAATAAAATACAACTTCTTATCAAGAATAACCGACTTTAACGGAAATTTTTCTAATAGCGCGCAACATGATTTGCCAACTACAATATATACGTGTATACTACACATTGCTTATAAACAGATTTCAACAACAAATGTGACGCTGCAAAAACGCAGCAAAACGTCAAAGTTGCGCCACATGAAATTTGTTACTATGCCACCAAAGAACATGCCAAGCTGGCATGATATAGGAGGTCAAGGATGACGAATATGAAGAAAGTGCTGGGCGCAGGCCTCGCAATCGCCACTATGTTTGGATTTGCTGCATGCGGTTCTAGCACCAATGCTGGCTCCAGCAGCAAGTCGAACCCAGTAAAGCTCACCGTATGGTCTTCTTCCGAAGATCAGAAGGCTGGCGGCTGGATTCAGGCTATGGAGAAAGCCTTCCAGAAGGATCACCCAGAAGTTACTTTTAAGAACGCTGTTGTTGCACCACCAGATGCTGCTAAGACAGTTAAGCAAGATGCTAAGGCTGCTGCCGATGTTTATCTGTTCCCTAACGATCAGCTCGGCGACTTGGTAAAGGCAAACGCAATTGGCGAGTTGAGCGATGACGCTGCAAAGCAGGTTAAGGAAGACAACGATGAGACCATCATCCAGTCTGTAACCGCTCAAGATGGCAAGCTTTATGGCGTTCCATACATGGGCAACACTTGGTTCATGTACTACGATAAGTCCAAGTTCTCCGACGAAGACGTTAAGTCCCTCGATAAGATGCTCGAAAAGGGCAAGGTTGCTTTCGACATTAGCAACGCTTGGTACCTTCCAGGCTTCTACCTTGATGGCAACATGACCCTCTTCGGTGAGAAGAGCAACGATGGCAAGGCTGGCATCAAGATTGGTGACAAGGCTGCCGAAATCACTAAGTATGTTGCAAAGCTCATTCAGAACAAGAACTTTGTAATGGATGGCGATGGCGCTGGCTTGTCTGGCATTAAGAACCACACTGTTGACGCTTACTTCTCTGGCTCTTGGGATGCTGGCGACGTAAAGAAGGCTTTGGGCGACAACTACGCTGCTGCTCAGCTTCCAAAGTTTAAGTCCGAAGACGGCGAGCACCAGATGAAGTCCTTCGCTGGCTCTAAGGCTGTTGCTTACAACCCTAACTCCAAGGCTCCAGAGATGGCCGCTAAGTTCGCTGCATTCCTCGGTTCTAAGGAATCCCAGGAGCAGATGTACAAGCTTCACGGCGACATCCCAGTTGCTAAGGCTTTGAGCGATCTCGTTAAGGATAACCCAGCCGCTGTTGCTCAGATGAACACCATTGCTAAGACTTCTGTCTTGCAGCCAACCGTTCCAGAAATGGGTGCCTTCTGGGATCCAATGAAGACCTTCGGTACTGCATTGGCCAACAAGGAAGTCAACGACGGCAACGCCGCTGCAAAGATTGCAGACTTCCAGAAGGGCTTTGAGGAAGCTCTTAAGAAGTAAGTATTAACTTACAAACTATTTTCTAAATATTATTTTCTTTTACAAGAATTTAAATTTAGAAAAACACGGCAAGGACGCCCCGCTCCCCTAAGAATAGTAAATCGGGGCGGGGCGTTCTTTGCTTGTATAAGCCCCACAATTTTACGGAAAGGCATGTCATGACTGGCACGACATCCACCAAGCGAGGGAAGCGAAAGAAGGCACCTTCTGCCGATGAATTTGTGGCTCCTTCGCAATACTCACTACAGGAGGCTGCAAAGCACGCAGACGCACTGTCTTGGGTTTCGATAATTATCTTCGGTTTTGGTAACTTCGTTCGCAAACAGTACGTGAAAGGTCTCGTATTTCTTCTATGCGAGGCTGGAGTTCTTGCCTTCTTGGCCACAACTGGCGCGGAATATTTACCAAAATTCGGTACTCTCGGCACTAGAAAGCAAGGCAGAGTAAAGATTAACGGCTTCTGGCACTACGTTGCTGGAGATAATTCTGTTGAGATTTTGCTGTACGGCGTTATGAGCATTGCAGCAATTATTGTTTTAGTTTATTTGGCTACTTTATCTTTGCGCAGCGCATACAAGGCTCAATCCTTTGTAAAGCGCGGAGAAAAGCCTATCACCTTTGTTAAAGATGTTGAATCTTTGCTCGACCGCCACGCGCACGTTGGTTTTATGACTCTTCCAACCGCTGGAATTGTTCTGTTTACGGTATTGCCATTAGCGTTCATGATTTCAATGGCGTTTACAAACTACGACCGTGACCACACACTTCTTTTCCACTGGGTTGGCTTAAACAACTTTGTTAAGATTCTTGGAAACACAACTGGAACCATTAATGCTGGAATCTTCTTCGATGTTTTGATTTGGACCCTTGTTTGGGCCTTCTTCGCTACATTCTTGAACTTCTTCTTCGGCATGTTTATGGCAATGATTATTAACAGGCGCACCACTCGTCTTAAGAGCTTGTGGCGCATCTGCTTCTCGCTTACAATCGCAGTTCCACAGTTTGTGTCTTTGCTCGTTATGCACAGCATGCTGCAAAGAGATGGCGCTATCAACCGTCTTCTCATCTCTTCTGGCTGGATTCATTCTCCACTACCATTCTTCCAGGATGCAACTTGGGCAAGGGTTACCGTTATTCTCATCAACCTTTGGGTCGGTATTCCTTACACAATCATGCAAATCACTGGTATTTTGCAAAATGTTCCAGCAGAACTTTATGAGGCTGCAGAACTTGACGGTGCAAGCTGGTGGCAGCGCTTTATGAACGTTACTATGCCATACATCTTCTTTGTTATGACTCCATACTTAATTACAACGTTCACTGGCAATGTTAACAACTTCAACGTTATTTACCTCTTGTCTGGCGGCGAGCCAACACCAATCGGCTCTTCGGCAGGTAAGACTGATTTGCTCATCACATGGCTGTACAAGCTTACGGTTGATAAAGATAACTACAGCATGGGCGCGGTAATCGGCATTATGACATTCATTGTGCTTGCGATTGTTGCTTTGATAACATACCGCAACTCTGGCTCCTACAAGAATGAGGAGGGATTCCGGTGAGTAATAAGAAGGATCTTATGCAAAGCGAACAAACTGTGCATAGCACACGCAGCGTTCCATTCTGGCGCGATCAGCGCGTGCGCCGCATAATCGGAGATATCATCACTCATATCTTCCTGATTATTATGTCTATTATTTGGCTCGCGCCAATCGTATGGGTGTTCTTGGAAAGCTTTAACCAAAACACCGCTCCATACCAGACAACATTCTTCCCAACCAAGTACACGTTTAACAACTACATTCAGCTGTTTACTGAGCGAGAAGTTCTTGACTTCCCACGCATGTTCTTAAACACCTTGATTGTGTCTATTTTCGTGTGCATTATCTCTCTGTTCTTCGTGCTTGTAGTAGCGTTCTGCATGTCTCGCTTGCGTTTCCGCGGTCGTAAGACATTTATGAACATTGCTTTGATTCTTGGCATGTTCCCAGGCATCATGGCAGTTATTGCTATCTACTTCATTTTGAAGGCTTTTGGATTAACGAATGGCTCTGTTGTTCTTATTTCCCTGATTATCGTTTACTCTGCTGGTAGCGGCATGGGCTTCTACGTTATGAAGGGTTATATGGATACGATTCCAAAGTCTTTGGACGAGGCCGCCTACTTGGATGGCTGCACAACTTGGCAAGTATTCTATAAGATTATTCTTCCAATATGCAAGCCTATGATTGTGTTCCAGGCTATTGTTAGCTTCTTGGGTCCATGGCTTGACTTCGTTCTTGTTAAGACGATTGCTCGTACTCAAGATAATTACACTGTGGCTTTGGGCTTGTACCAAATGTTGCAGAGAGAATACATTAATCACTGGTTCGCACGATTCTCCGCTGGAGCTGTGTGCGTTTCCATTCCAATCGCAATCCTGTTCATTGTTATGCAACGATTCTACGAAGAATCGATGTCTGGCTCTGTTAAGGGATAGTAAGCTCTGCATTAATTGTAAAGTTTGGTGAAATATGAGGGCCGAGCGTTAAAAGCGTTTCGGCCTTCGTATTTTATGCTAAATAATTTAATAAAATACAAAAGGATATATTCATGACGTTCCCACCTTCAACACAATGGCCAGTTTATTCGGGGCAGCTCGGATTCTCGCTTAACGAAAAATCGACCACTTTTACGCTTTGGGCGCCAACAGCATCGTGCGTAACACTGCGACTTTTTGAAACAGGAAACAACAGTGAACCTTTCAAAACACGCGATTTGAAGCCATTGCGCGACGGAGCATGGAGAACGTCAATATTGCAAAGGCTAGATGGCGTTTACTACGACTTTCTTGTTACTTTTGCAGACGGAAAAGTGAATCGCACAAGCGACCCATGGGGCATTGCTAGCGGCGTAAATGGCGAGCGCAGCCTTGTTATTGACGAGGATCGCGTGGCTCCTGCAGGCTGGCACAAAGACAAATCGCCAGAATTTGTGCGCCATGCAACTGTTGTGTGGGAGATGCACGTTGAAGACTTTAGCAGCAATAAAAATGGCGGATTTAAGCCAGAACACCGCGGTCAGTATCTTGCTTTTACAGATTCGCATACAACTTTAGATGGCGACGAGCACTTCCCTACTGGAATCGACTATCTTAAAAAACTTGGCGTAACTCACGTTCAACTAATGCCAATCTACGATTTTGCAACTGTTGATGAGGTTGCGATTAAAGCCGCGCGCGAAGACGGCGAGAACGTGGATTCGCTTTACAATTGGGGCTACGACCCTCACGCGTACAACGTGCCAGAAGGCGCATACTCCAGCAACCCGTACGACGGCACGGCAAGAATCCGCGAATGCAAGGCAATGATTGGCGCTTTGCACAAGAATGGCATGCGCGTAGTGATGGATGTCGTTTATAATCACATGTTTGAAGCAGCATCGAATGCGTTTGAAAGCGTTGCTCCTGGCTATTTCTGCAGGCGCAAAGAAGACGGCGGATTTGCAAACGGATCGGGCTGCGGCAACGAAATGGCTTCCGATCATCCAATGTTTAGGCGTTTTATGATTGAGTCCATTTTGCATTGGGCGCGCTGCTACCACGTGGATGGTTTTAGGTTTGACCTTATGGGCTTAGCGGATGCGCAAACTTTGAACATGATTCGTGCCGAACTAGATAAGCTCGATGGCGGCAAAGATATTCTTATGTATGGCGAGCCGTGGGGTGCGGCTGCTGCAGCTGTAGCCGATGATTGCCCTATGGGAGATAAAGCTGGGCGCGGCTTCCTTGATTCTAGAATCGGCTGGTTTAGCGACGAGTCTAGAGACACGCTTAAGGGCAACGTTATGGATCATAGCGACCGCGGCTATGTAAACGGCAACGAGTTCTGGACGGCGGATCCTGTGCGAAACGCGTTTAATGGCTGGCGTGGTATGCCTTGTGCTGGCAAGAGTGTTGGCCAGATTGTGCAGTACGTTTCTGCTCACGACGATTTGACTTTGTGGGATAAGCTGTGTATTTCTATGCGCGATAATGCGTCTAACTGCGATTTTGACGCAAGCGATCCAAACAGCGTTGCAGACATCTTCAGCGCTAATATTCTTAGCGCTGGCATAATTTTGTGCTCTGCTGGAATGCCATTTATGCTTGGTGGCGAAGAGTTTGGCCGTACTAAGCACGGTTGCGATAACTCCTATAATCGCGGAGTTGCTATGAACCAGCTTGATTGGTCTAGAGCTAAGCGATTCCAGCCGCTTGTAGACTGGTATAGCGCACTTATAAAACTTCGCGCTAAGAATGCGGAGTTTTACGATGCTCAGCACACTCGCCTTACTGCATCCGATAATTCTGTTCTTGCGGAGCAAATCGGGAACGACTTGATTGTGTGCGCTAATCCTATGAAGGATGCTCGCGCAACAGTTGACTTGCCTGCGTCTAGTGCAAACGGCAACGAATGGAGATTCGTGCTGGATTCCAGCGAGTACTTTGATAGGTGGATCGGCAGTGCTTCTGGCAGCCGCGCGGCAATGCTTTGCGACGATAATGGCGATACGCGTGCCGTTCATATTCCACCGCGTACATTCGTTGTGTTGAGCCGCAAGCGCGCTTGATTGCTCGGGTTTTTGAGCGTAAATCGCAATTTATCCCGATTTTGTTCCCTTATTCTTGTGATTTGGAAACAAAGTCGGGATTATTTTTGGGTTTATAGTTGAATATTATATTTTCAAATACTTATCCGAATATTTGGTCGAATACTAATATTTCAAGGCAAAACCTTGTAATTTCCTTAATTGTTCCTTATAAATTGCCAAAGTGAGCGAATTATTCCTGCTGTTCTGCTAGAATCATTTTTAGACTTTATACCCCCCTTGCGTATATTCGCGATGGTGGAGAGGAGAAAGTTCAGTAACAAGACAGAGACGCAAAACGTAATAAACGGCTAGCGCTTTGATCTTACAACTTGATAATTAAACAAATATCCCCACCCCCCAAACCTAAATGATTTGAAGAATGAGGTAAATATGAACGCTAAGATTGCAGCCGCCATCTCTTTGGGAGCAAGCTCTTTGGCTCTTATTGGAAGCATAAGCATTGCAAACGCAGCAAACGCTGCCACGACTACAACCTTGACGCAAGATGTGCAAACCGCAGCAGCTCCAGTTTCTGCTGCTGCACAAGCTGGCGAAGGCTTTGACCGCGTGAGCGAACCTGTTGTTATAGACCCGCAAAACAATCAGACTCAAGGAGCTGCTGGCGCTAGCAATGATTCTGGCAATACGCAGCAAAATCAGACTCAAGGCGATTCTGGCGCTGCTGGTGGTCAAGCAGATGGTGCAGAAGGCAAAAACGCCGTACCTAATCAAGATTCTAAGGCTAATCAGCCTCAGGCCAGCCAAGACGGCACTGTCCAAGTAAACTCCGACCCTAGCGCAAGCGCACAAGGCGACTCTTCTGAGAAGAAAGAAGATCAGCAAAAAGAAAATAAGGGCTCCAAAGGCAACACTGGTGCGCAAGCTGGTGGCAAGGCTTCTACAACACCGCCTAAAGAGGCAGTAGATAAGCTTGCTGAAGCAAACAAATCTATGATTGAAGCACAAAATATATATGATTCAATAAATGAAGAAGTAACGAAAGCCAACGCAGAAGCCGATGAAGCTATCAAAAACTTAAATGCTGAATTAGAAAAGAAACCTCAATCAGTAAAGGACATAGAAAAGGCTAAGCAAGCTGTATTAGATAAAACGAAAGATCTTGAGAATGCAGAAGATAAGAATGCAGCTCAAAAAGAGCTAGATGCATCAAGACAAGATTTAGAAAGAGCAACTAAAGACGCTTCAAACGTTATGGATGGAATAATGAATGCATCTAAAAAAGTTGCTGAAGCTCAGAAAAAAATCCAAAATGCAAAATCTAAGGTTGATGAAGCAACAGGTAAAATCTCAGAAATGAGTAATACTGTTAGGGATATTCTTACAGATCTTAGAAATAAGTATCCAAATAATTTTGGCCAATACGGAACTTCAGAAGCTCCATTTACAATAGTACAAGGAAGACTCACTGCAAATCTGCAAGACTTAGGGACTGCCACTATCAACCTTAACAAGCGCAAAGAATTGCTTGCTGCAGCTGCTAAGAATGCAGAGGAAGCGCTTAGCTCTGGTCTCCCATCTGCCGACGAGCCTGATGCAAAGCAGCCACAAGAGCAGGTTCCGCCAGTGAAGAACCAGCAGAACGCTCCTGATTCTGCTCCTGCTCCAGCAGAGCCAAAACAGCAGGATCAGAATAACGTTGCTCCACAGGCTCAGAATCCAGCCCCACAAGGGAATCAACAGGCTCCGCAGGCTAAGCCACAAAATCCTGCAGAGCCAGAGAAACAAACTCCTCCAGCGCCTCCAGCGCCTCCAGCGGATACAAATCCACAGGGTCAGAAGCCAGAAAACGGCGTGAAGCCAGAAAACAACGCGCAAGATAGCAATAGCTCTTCTCAAGGAGACTTTGCAGGAAGCAACGCGCAGCAAGATGGTGGCAATTTGAGTGTTGTTCCAAGTGCGCCACAGGATGCGGCTCCTTCTGCGCCAGCTCCTGCTCCAGTTCCAAGCACTCCACAGAATGCACCACAGAACAATGATGCACCAAGTGCGCCACAGGATTCGGCTCCTTCTGCACCACAGGCTGCACCACAGGCTGCCCCTAAGCACAGTGCTGCTCCAGCAAATCAAACGGAGCCTGCGCATACCGCAAAAGCTGCAGAAAAACTCGTAAAAAACGCTACCGATAAGTCGCAAGCAACCGCAGAAATTCCTGCACGCACGCCTCGTGCTGCAGCCCCTGCAGCACCTGCATCTGCTGCTACTGCCGCTGCTCCTACAGCAAGCTCCGCAAGCGCAACAAAGAGCGAAGAGTCCAAGAACACATCTAACGATTCCGCAAAAGATGAAAATCAGAAGGAATCCGAAGACTCAAAGAGTGAAGACTCTAAGAGCGAAGACAATAACAGCGATAAGAGCGCTCAGGCAGCTGCCGCAAACAACGGTGAGCACGCTGCCGGCAATAACACAACGCTAATCGCAGCTGTTGCTGGCAGCATCACTGCTGGAATCGCAGCAATCGGCGCTGGCTGGCACTTTATGCGAATCCGCCGCAAGTAAGTAGCAACTAGCAGCAAACATGCACAAATAATCGCAAATAACAAAACCGCAGTTGGCATTTAGCTTTCTGCGGTTTTTGTTAAATACCACAAAAATCGCCAATATTGCAAACGATATCAATACTTAATATAATGGTTAGCTAGAGCGTGCCTCAATCCAGCGATGTGTTGAGAACCGCACCCTTTAGCATCGTTTGCAATCAATTCGATGCTCGTACATGTGCCACGATTAACAAAGGAGCATCATGAGCACAACAAACAATGGCACAACTAATGGCAAAACAAAGGCTGCCACAACTGTGCCCGTAGAAGAAAGCGCAGAAAGGCTTGCTCGTCCACTAGTTAAACTTGCAAAAGCATGCGGAGTCGCAACTTTCTACATAGACCAACTAGGTGACTATACGGAAATTACGGACGAAGCGCTTGTAGGCGTTCTAGACGCGCTGGGCTACCCTGCAACCACAAGCGAAAACATTGAAAACTCACTAAAACGCGTTCAAGAAAAGCGCAATAGCGAGCTGCTGCCACCAACCGTGGTGTGCTTTATTGGAGCAAAAACGATTGTTCCTATTCACTCTGAAGAAGCTACAAGTAGCCCAGAAAAAATCCATATAACGCTTACGCTAGAAGATGGGTCGGAATACGAAGAGCCTCTTAACAACTTTGAAACAAGCAAAGAAGACGGCTTAACTCTTGAGCTTCCACAAGACTTGCCAATGGGCTACCACACTCTTCTTGCAAAAGTCGAAGATAAAAATGGCAAAACTGTTGCGCACGCGCAGTCAACTTTGATTTGCGCACCAGCAAAAATACCACTTCCGCAAAGCGTTCAAGAGCGCCATCGTTGGGGATACATGACTCAGCTTTATTCCGTGCGCTCAAAGGAATCTTGGGGCGTTGGCGATTATGGCGATTTGCGCAGACTGCTTAAAGACGCAGGAAACATTGGAAAAGCAGACTTTATGCTTATAAACCCGATTCACGCATGCGCGCCAGTGGCACCTTTGGAGCCTTCGCCGTACTTGCCAGAATCGCGCAGGTTCTTAAACGTTACATACATTCGTCCGCAAGATATTCCAGAGTACGCGCAGCTTAGCGATAGCCAGCGCAAAGAGGTGGAGATTTTGCACGAGGGCGTGGAAGCGCTTAATAACAATCCAAATCCAATGGACATTAATGCCGCGTGGAACGCAAAACTTCCAGCCTTAAAGATTATTTTTAAGCAGCCTAGAAGCGCCGAGCGCGAGCAGGATTTCGCAGACTTTAAGGCGCGCTCTGGAGAAGACTTAGACGCTTTTGCTACTTGGTGCGTAGCCTTTGAAGTTTGGGGCGCTCCTTGGGGAGATAATCTTTGGTTTGATACAACCGGCAAAGGCACTCCTCAAATAGACATGCTTAGACGAGATCATGCTGATTTGCTTGAGTTCCACCGCTGGCTGCAATGGATTGCAGATGAACAAGTTGCTGCTGCTCACGCCGAAGCTAAGGCTGCGGGAATGGCGATTGGACTTATGCAAGACATGGCTGTTGGCGTGCACGGATACGGCGCAGACGTGTGGTGGAGCCCAGAGCGCTTTGCTAACGGCGTTAGTGTCGGCGCACCTCCAGACTTCTACAACCAGCAGGGTCAGGATTGGGGTCAGCCGCCATTTGATCCTAATTACTTAGACGAGACTGGCTACATTGCCTACCGAGACATGGTTCACAACGTGTTCTTGCACGCTGGCGCGGTTCGCATTGACCACGTTCTTGGGCTTTTCCGCTTGTGGTGGATTCCGCAAGGCCAGGGCGCAAAGAACGGCGCTTACGTTTACTACAATGTGGACGCAATGCTTGCAGTTCTTAGTATTGAAGCCACTCGCGCAGGCGGATTGGTGATTGGCGAAGACCTTGGCACTGTTCCAGCGTACGTTTCCAAGGTGCTTGCTTCGCACGGCATTCTTGGAACTGTTGTTGAATGGTTTACACACAATGACGAAGCCGAAAAAGCGGCTAAAAAGGCTGGAAAGAAGGAAATCATATTTGCAAATCCTTCTACATACCGCGAATACGCTTTGGCATCTGTTACTACTCACGACATGCCTCCTACAGCAGGCTATCTTGCGTTTGAGCATGTTAAGATTCGCGAAGAGCTTCACTTGCTTACCGATTCTGTAGAAAGCTTCCAAAAGGCTGCTAGTGCGGAGCGAGACGCCATGATGAAGATGCTTTTTGATGGCGGATGGATTAGCAAGGATGCTGCCGAAAACGTAGAAGACCACGTGCAAGAGATTGTAGAAGCTATGCATGCGATTATGCGCACTTCCCCATCTTTGCTTTTGCAAGTGGCACTTGTTGACGCAGTTGGCGAAAAGCGTTCGCAAAATCAGCCTGGAACCAGTACCGAGTATCCAAATTGGCGTATTCCTCTTGCAGATAAAGATGGAAACGTTGTTCACACAGGCGACGTTTTTAAGTCTCAACGAGTACTCAATATGGCCGCGATTATGCGAGGCGAAAAAAATTAACCAATAAGCGCAAATAACTGTAAAATTACCGCCAAAAAATGTAAAAAGAAAGGTTGAAAATACTTGCAAACACTTGAATTAAGAGTATAATAAATATTGATTGTTACTCATGTAGTAACTTCTTTCTCTCTCGCATAGCGCGTAGGTCGCCTGTAGACACGGCTTACGCGCTATGTTTTTGATGTCCTAAGTGAGGCGAGCATCTATGGCGATGTTCGCCTCACTGCGTATTAGCCGCAACGTACTTAGCAAACACACGCTCCAAAAGCGGCGTGTGGAGCATAATCAAAGACCCCCACCCAAGCAAAATCAACAGCGGTAATCCTTGCAAAAAATACCTTAGCGAAAGGTATACGAGCGCAAAGAACACGCAATCAAGCAAAAACATTATAAGCGTTGTGCTAGCGTAGCTAACGCCAAAAATCAGCGAATTAATAAGAGTTCTGCCAATCGAGTTTTCAAAGCGCGCTTGCAATGCAAACACCCACTGCGCAACAAGAATCCACAATATGCTAATCGCAAATTTTATTATTAAAAGCGGAGTAAGTTGCAAAAAAATCCAAGACCATATAATTACAACTAAAAGTGGCCCTAAAATAGCCCAAATAATAGTTGCCTTAACAAAATTATTCTTAAACGACTTAAAGTAGATTGCTGTTGCGTGCGCCTCGCCGCGTTCAATCCGTCTAGCTGTCTCGTGAGCGGCCGTAATAGACGCTCCAACCGTTACAAGCGGAATGCTGGTAATAATCATTAGAACAGTAAGCCAGACCGCGTCTGCAAACGATTCCATTCCTTGAGCGAACTTAGAATCGGGACTTCCAAAAGAGATCATTACAACTACTCCCACCTAACTAAGCAAACTTAAACAAATCTAAAATAACAATACACTATAAGATACGCTTAAACACAAAGATACGCTTAAACACAAATGATGGTGGCTGCAAACACTTGCAACCACCATCATGCATGCCGAGATTCGAAGGAGAAAAAACCTCAGCCCTTTACCGCACCTGCCATAACACCTTTAATTATGTACTTCTGGCAGATTAGGTAGAAGACTATTATTGGAACAATTGCCATAACCAGGCAGCCCATCATTGCACCCATTTCAACAGAGCCATAGCCGCCCTTCAAATATTGAACTGCAATAGAAACCGTCTTGTACTTGTTCAAATCCAAAGTGAGGTATGGAAGAAGGAAGTCGTTCCAAATCCACATTGTTTGCAAGATAGAAACGGATATAATTGCAGGCCTCATAATCGGCACAATAATCTGGAAGAATATGCGCGGCACAGAAGCGCCATCAATCATTGCAGACTCTTCCAACTCTTGAGGAATGCCCTTTACAACGCCCGTAAAGATGAACACAGCCAAACCTGCACCAAATCCAAGGTAGATAATCCACAAGCCCCAAGGCGTGTTCAATCCAAGCTTTGTAGTGATGTTGGAAAGCGTGAACATAACCATTTGGAATGGCACAATCATGTTGAACAAGAACAACACGTAAAGCGACTTTGCAGCCCAATTGTTTACGCGCACAATCCACCAAGCACACATAGAAGTGCAAAGCAGAATCAGAACTACAGCACCAATCGTTACAACAATTGTCCACCAGAAGCTCATCAACAAATTAGTGCGATTAACGCCAAGAACGTAGTTGTCAAAACCAATAAACGACTTTGGAGTCAACGAAAATGGCTCGCTAGCAATATACACCTTTGACTTAAAGGAGTTTATAAACACTATCGCGATTGGGAAAATCCACAGCAAACTCACTACAGCAAAAAGCGTGGTCCAAAGCGCAGGATGCTTAGTCTTCTCGTTCATGCTGCCACCTCCTTAGAAGTTGCCAACTTGTTCTGAATCAAGGCAATAACGGCAACAATAATGAAGAATATAACTGCCTTAGCCTGGCCAACACCTTCGCCATTAATTCTTCCATAGAATGTGTTGAAGATGTTCAATGCCAACATCTCCGACTTTCTAGAAGGAGCGCCATTGGTCAACGCCAAGTTCTGATCGAATAGCTTGAATCCGTTTGTAACCGTTAAGAACGTGCAAACCGTAATGGATGGCATCATAAGCGGAATCGTAATCTTAAACAGCGTTTGCATTGGGGTTGCGCCATCAACGGCAGCAGCCTCAATAACGTCTCCTGGAAGCGCTTGCAAGCCAGCAATGTAAATAATCATCATGTAGCCGATTTGCTGCCAGCATATCAAAAGAACCATGCCCCAGAAGCCGTATGTTGCAGAATACGTAATAGCGCGGCCAAAGTAGCCCAAAATACCATTAAGCACTACCTGCCAAACGTAGCCCAAAACAATGCCGCCAATCAAATTCGGCATAAAGAATACCGTACGGAATAGGTTGGAGCCTTTGAACTTTTTTGTAAGCATGTAAGCGATTGCAAATGCAATAACATTAATAACAATTGTTGTTACAACCGTAAAAGCCGTTGTAAATATTAACGAATGAAGGAAGTGTGGGTCGCGCAACGCCTTGCGATAATTGCGTATTCCAACAAACTTTCCGTCAGTAACAGTGTGGAACTTAGTAAAGCTAAGATACACGCCCATTACAAATGGCACTAAGAAACCAATTACAAATGCAGCAAACGTTGGTAGAGCGAACAACGCCCACCATTTGCGTATTGCCTTTCCACTCATATTAATCATGATTCGTCACTTTCTCCTCCTTGAGTACGCGCCTGTGCAATTCGCTGCGCTCGAACCAATACTTTTATCTTACTACATGCAACCACAATGTCAAACGTTGTCATTTTTTTGCATGTCGCCACTAAAGAAGACAAAAATCAAATGTGAAAAAAATCCCGATTTTTGGCGATTTTACGGCAAAATCTGCTATTATTGTTCGTATTGCAAACGTTTGTGTAATGAGCGCAAATAAGCATATGAAAATTCACATATGCCACGTTGCTCATATACTAGCGTTGCGCATATTTTAACAATATTAATGAAGATATTGAGTAAACATTTGCTGCGCGAATAAAGGAGTTCAAATGCCAGCTAATATTCAAGACGTGGCCGATCAGGCGCATGTATCTGTATCTACTGTTTCTAGATCTTTTACGCGCCCAGACTTGGTTTCCGCAGCAACGCGCAACAAAGTATTAGCTATTGCCGAAAAACTAAACTTTTCAATATCTAGATCCGCAGCAGCACTAAAATCTGGCAGAACACTAAGAGTTGCACTTCTTCTTAGCGACAGCATTCGGCTATGGTTTAGTGCGTCGATTATACAAGGCCTAAATCAAGTTCTTCACCCCGCAGGCTACGACCTTTCAATCTTCCAAATATCCAGCAGCCAAGAGCGCGCAGAGTTCTTTAGCATGCTGCCTACTCGCCGAAACGCGGACGCTGTAATCGTTTGCTCCTTCGACGTAAACAAGTCGGAAGTTGCTTCCCTAAAGGCCACTGGCGTGCCAGTCTTAGGTATAAACTGCTTGAATCCTATGGATTGTGATTTTGACGCAACAATTAACATAGACGACGATCAAGGCGCTAGGCTTATGGCACGTCATCTTATTGGACTGGGCCACAAAAACATTGCCTACATTCGCACAAACCGCGATATCTCACTGCATTTTAGCGTTTTGCAGCGCTACCACTCTTTTATTGACGAATGCAAAATCAACGGCATTACGCCCACGGAAATCGTTGCTCCCGAAGGATTAGACAGAATAAGCTTAATCGTCTCTTCGCTTTTAAGCAACGTAAACGTTCCCACGGCAATCGCCTGCCAAGAAGACGGAATAGCAATTCCGCTTATGTTCCAGCTTTCTAGAAGCGGATACAGCGCGCCTGGAGACGTTTCGATTATTGGTTTTGACGATAGTTTTTACGCTAGAGAAACAGGGCTTACGACTATTCGTCAAGACCCTGCAGAAATGGCAGCAGACGCAGCAAAAATAACTTTGTCTCTGATTAATGGCGATTATTTAAGCGAAGAATGCAAATATATTACCATTCCAGCACAGCTTATAGTTAGATCAAGCACAAGTCAGCTTGAAAACAATTAAGACCATTATTAGACTAAGGTCATTCTTCTAATAAAGCTATATCTAACTAAAGTCATACCTAGCTCAAGCCACAACTTACTCAAGATAATTCTCAAAATAAAAAGAGCCTCAAACCATTAGGCTTGAAGCTCTTTTACTTGTCACTAATGCACTGTGCTAATGCAATTACAAAAATGACATATATTAAATTATGAATTTAATAATCCAGTTTTAACCCAATTCTTAGGATTAATCCTGATCTTCGTGAGTCTGAGCAACTTCCTTAGCCCAATTGTCAACGAAGGCGCTCTTAACCTTATCCCACTTGCCAGTGCCTTGAGCGTACTCAAGCAAAGCGGAGCCAAGATCGTTCTTCCAGTTGTCAGATGGCATCATAGTGAAGTTCCAGCTTACAGGAGTCTTACCAGACTTAGCATCTTCAACAGCAGCAGCAGTCAAAGGATTCTCAGACTTAATATCTGCAAAGCTCTTGAACGGAGTGGTGAAGCCCATCTTCTTAGACATAGCTTCCTTGCCGTAATCAGAGGTAAGAACCCACTTCAAGAAGTCCTTGGTTGCCTTCTTGTTAGCATCCGAAGTCTTCTCGTTAATGCACCAGTAATTCTCGGAACCAGTGGCCAAGCCTTGCTTCTCTTCGCCCTTAGCACCAATGTAGATTGGGAGCATGCCAAGATCTTCGGCCTTCATGCCAGCCTTCTGCAAGTCGGTCCAAGCCCAAGTACCATTCTGATAGAACACAGCCTTGCCAAGCGAGAACTCAGAGTTTGCATCCTCGCCAGTCTTAGAGCTGAGCTGAGTTGCAGGAGTGGTGGAATCAGTAATGTAAAGATCAAAGATCTTCTTGTATCCATCAAGGAACGTGCCCTTAATCTTTGCTGGCTGCTTGGTAACCTTGTCTGCCTTGAACTCGTAGTACAGAGGAATGTTTGCAAGGTGAGTCTTAAAGCGCCAATCAGAGCTGGAATCGAAGCCAGCAGAAGTGAATGCGCCATCAACACCAAGTTCACCCTTACGAGCCTGAATGTCGTCTGCAACAGCCTTAAGCTTATCGAAGGAGTTAATCTCTTCAGCAGACTTTACCTTAGCATCCTTAAGCTCCGTGTACTTCTTTAACAAAGCCTTGTTGTAAATCAAGCCGTAAGTTTCCATTGCGTATGGAACGCCAACAACCTTGTCTCCATCCTTAAGAGCAATATCCTTGTTTTGAAGCTGCTTGTAAAGCTCGGTATCCTTAAGATCTGCAGTGTAATCCTTCCAGCTTGCGTAGCCAACAGGACCATTCACCTGGAACAGTGTAGGCGCTTCGTCGCCCTTGCTGATTTCGCTCTTAAGCGACTGCTCGTAAGTGCCAGAAGCAGCGTTCTGAACCTTTACAGGAATGCCAGTCTTCTTGGTGTATTCCTTAGCAACTTCCTTCCACTGATCAGCAGATTCTGGCTTGAAGTTAAGGAAGTATACCTTGCCCTTATCGGAAGAATCCGAAGAGCTAGAACCACATGCAGCGAGCGCACCGAATGCCATTGCTGAGCAAGCTACAAGCGCAATTGTTGACTTAATTGTACGATTCATCATCGAACCTTTCTCCTATGCCGTCGGCCTACCTTTTGGCCGCCGCACCCCTAGGTGCCCTTTCGACAATTTTTATTATGCCTCAAATGCAAAGATATTGCAAACGATAGCAGTGTTGATATTATGGCGTGTCGAATAATCTGCAACAATCACAAATCAGCAATTCCAGCGAACGATTACACGATCTCCCTTATAAGTTCCAAGAGCGCTGTAGTGAGCGGTGTCTAGTCGAAGCAAGCGCGCCTGCTGTGCATCTACACCAAGCCATCTTGTTGCTAAAATCCTAAGAATGTGCGCGTGAGCTACAATAATCACATCCTTGCCGCTTTTAAGCTTTGGTAAAACAGAGTCGATTATTTTTTGAGTACGATTAGAAACTTCTTGCAAAGATTCGCCATTAGAACGCACGACTTTTACTGTTTCGCCACTTGGAAGAACCTCTTGGCAAGAATCTTGCATAAAATCTGGAAGAGCTTTAGGGCCATCCCTCCAAACATCCCACGACTCAACGCCGCTTAGAGCGGACACATCTTTTCGAGTGCGCCCCTCTGCACAGCCGTAATCCCACTCGGCAGCATATTCTAGCGGCGTGCAATGCGTAAATCCTGCCAACTGAGCTGTTTGACGAGCACGAACAAGAGGGCTTACAAACTGGCAATCCTCGCTAAAACCGTTTGGAAAAGCCTGTCGAATCCTGGCGCCTGCGCTTATAGCTTGATTGCGGCCAACTTGCGTTAGTGGAATATCGGTGCGGCCTGTGTGCTGGCCAGATTCGCTCCAAGCAGTTTGACCATGGCGCAAAAGAACAAGTCTGCCCTCGGGAGCTCCGCCACAAGTTGCTGGAACGTCTTGAATCTCGTACGAATCCGTTGTATCTGTTGCATCCGTTGTGCACAAATCGCCATTAACTTTAATGTCAATATTGTTCAAACCGTTCAGCATACCCAACGCCGCCTTAGCACCACCATTCTTAGCTTGCGCTTGGTGCATTAACGCAAGCATTCATCAAGCGGCTTCGCTGCCAACTTGTTCACTCGTACATTTATAACACTTTTATAACACTTTTACATGTCAATTTCTAATTGGTATTTCGTTGCCATTAATATAAAAACATGACGTCAACTCAAAGCAACGCACAGAACAGCGAGCAAAATAATACGCAAAACAACGCGCAAAATGCATATGCGAATCAAACTATTCAAACGCTTCTTAATCGCAGATCTATACGCGCTTTCAAAAATGAGCCGATTGGCGAAGATATTGCAAAAACGTTGGAAGAAGCAGCACAGCGCGCAGCTTGCAGCCAGTTTTTGAACGATTGGTCTGCAATCAAAATCACTAGCAAAGATCTTAAACAAAAACTTTCCCAGCTTGGAAATCAAACTTACATAGCAACAGCGCCACTTTTGTATGTTTTTATTATTGACCAGCACAGAAATGCTGCTATAGCACGTAAAAACGGCATTGATGCAGACGGAAACGATTTTACTCTTAAAACAGGCTACAGATTCTCGCAGTCGCAAAACGACGCTGTTCTTGCACTACACGCAATGGAAACAGCCGCAGAATCGCTTGGACTCGGTTGCGTAATCCTTGGTTCAATTTTGAATAATATTCCAGATTTAATTGAACTTTTGAAGTTGCCAAAATACACGTATCCAGTTCTTGGGCTTGCAATTGGCAAGCCAGATCAAAGGCCAGAATTAAAGCCGCGCATGGACTCGAGTATACAATTCTTTGAAAATGAATACCCTAGCAGCGATAAAGTTTTGATTGAAAAACTTGCAGACTTCGACGAAAGAGTGCATAAATACTACGATTTGCGTAATGCAGATAGGCCAGTGGACGCATTCAGTGCGCAAATCGCAAAACTTGCTGTAGATTCTGGAGCTAAAAACCATAGTTGCGAATCGCAGCTTAATGCGCAAGGATTTACTTTTAAGTACTGATTTATTGATTTGCTGATTTTTAGTGTTAATTATTTAACATCAATTATTTAGCGTATACGCGGCTTATATCCGCGTTTTCTAGACTTAGGTTTGGTTGTTTCAAACCGCGAGCGCATATCGCAATACTTACGAATCGCAGGATTTGAATGCGTTAAATGCCAACTTCCACAATAATCGCATTTATAAACCCACAGCTTTGCTCCGCGTTCCGTAAAACTTTTATCCGCTGCAATAAGAGCCTGCCCTTTGTTGGCATACATTATTTTTTGAGTAGATTCACATCTGCGCGGAGTAAAGAAATACATGTAACCCATAGTATCACCGCAACAAACTGCGACGATTAGCAAACAATCATATTCCAGCAAATCAAAATAAGTTCAATTTAATGTCTTTTTAGTTCAATTCTTAATGATTACTCAGCCAGAATTTTGTCAAAATTCAAAATAAATTCAATTTTATGCTTGCAAAATGAGTTTTGACGCGTAAAATTGTCTTTTAATCGCCTCAAAGTTCAATTTATAGCTTCTATTTTGAACTTTGTTGTAAATTTGTTCAATTTAAGAATGCTGATTTTATGAGCTTCTATAAAATGGCATAAAGAAAGACGGATTATGGCACAAAATTTTGCAAACGACCTTAAAAAGGCCATGAAAATCAAAGGATACAAGCAGATTGACGTAATCGAGCTTGCAGCAAAAAGCGGCCATAAGCTTGGCAAAAGCCAATTAAGTCAATATTTAAGCGGCAAAACTGAACCTCGCAAAGACGTGCGAGATATGCTTGCACAAATTCTTGAAATTAGCGACGACGGAATCAAAGGTGGCCATTATTGCGCAAAAACCGCGCAAAAGTCGCAAGCAGATTGCAGCGATCAGCACGAGGAAAATCGCCCATTAACAGAAGATGAGCTTTCTGAAGCACTCAAAAATAGAAACTTCAACAAATCCACCAAACTTGAGCACGTGCTCTACGACGTTCGCGGCCCTGTTGTAGAAGAAGCAAACCGCATGGAAGCAAACGGAACGCATATTTTAAAGCTCAACATTGGAAATCCTGCGCCTTTTGGCTTCCGCGCTCCAGACGAAGTGATTTACGATATGCAACAGCAGCTTATTGACTGCGAAGGCTACTCGGATAGCCGCGGACTTTTCTCTGCGCGCAAGGCGATTATGCAATACGACCAGCTTAAGGGTATTCCAGGCGTACAAATGGAAGATATTTACACTGGAAACGGCGTTTCCGAGCTGATTAATCTTTCTATGCAAGCGTTGCTTGATTGCGGCGACGAGATTCTTATACCAAGCCCAGACTATCCTCTGTGGACCGCGTGCGCGAGCCTGGCTGGCGGCACTCCTGTGCACTACATGTGTGACGAAAAGTCGCATTGGTACCCAGATATTGCCGACATTCGCTCTAAAATCACGCCTCGCACTAAAGCAATCGTGATTATTAACCCGAATAATCCCACGGGCGTGCTGTATAGTCGCGAAATTTTGGAAGAGATTGTTAAGGTTGCGCGCGAGTTTAATTTGATTATTTTTGCGGACGAGATTTACGACCGTCTTGTTATGGACGGCAAGAAGCATATTTCGATTGCTTCTCTCGCTCCAGACGTATTCTGCGTAACTTTTAGCGGACTTTCTAAGTCGCATATGATTGCTGGCTTCCGTATTGGTTGGATGAGTCTTTCGGGAGATAAATCCAAGGCTCGCGACTACATTATGGGGCTTAACATGCTGTCTAATATGCGCTTGTGCTCGAACGTTCCTGCGCAGTCGATTATTCAGACTGCTTTGGGCGGATACCAGAGCGTTGAAAAGTATTTGGAGCCGGGCGGTCGCGTGTATGAGCAGCGCGAGTATTGCTATAACGCACTTCAGGAGATGGATGGCGTAAGCGTTGAGCGACCAGATGCTGCTTTCTACATGTTTGTAAAACTCGATCCTGCTCGCTACAACATTCACGACGACGAACAGTTTGCGCTTGATTTGCTGCGCGATCAGAAGTTGCTGATTGTGCACGGAAAAGGCTTTAATTGGCAGACTCCAGGTTACTTCCGCGTAGTCTATTTGCCACGCTTGCAAACGCTTCGCGATGCAATGGGCAAACTCTCCAGCTTCCTCTCCTACTATCGCCAGTAATTTATGCATCTTGCTTGCAAACTGCAATAAAACACTCATTTCGCTCACAGTCCATAAAAAGGTGTAAATAAAGGTGTACATATCGAAAGACACATATCATTCATAATATGAAAGAAAGAAAAGTAAGAAGAGTAAGCAATGAACACTGCAGCACGAGTACGATCGGGGTTGGTTATATCCGTTTTATCGCTTAATGCTTTTCTTTTAACAAGCTGTAGATTTGGCGTGAGTCTATATCTTTTAATGCATGTCGACTTATCTCACGCAGCACTTAACGCGGTATCGGTAGCACTTATGACCTGCATAGCAGCACCGCTTGGCGGCATTATCGCAGATAAATATCCACCAACTAGATTGTTTATAGCGCTAACGTTTTGTTTTGCCTTGTTGTGTACTGGATACGGTTTCGCTCTAGTAGCACAGCATAATCTTATTGCTATTATGGTTACGCTACTCGGCATAATATTCGGATTCTTTACTGCATTTTCTTCGCCTAATCAAAAAGTATTAATGGCATATAGCGTACCAACTGGAGAAAAAACCAAATTTTTAGCAAGCGTGCGTATGTGGATTAATCTCAGCAGGCTTGCTACACCAGCGATTACTGGCATATTTGTTGATATATGCAATCCTCTCATTTTCTTTACGAGCATTGCTATTGTGATGATATTAGCGGCGCTACCTCTACTGTTAGTTAATCTAAACCAGCAAGCACAAAATAGCGCAAACAATAAAACAGGAAGCAATAAAACTGCTGGTTTTGCAGCTTCTCTATACTATATGAAATCTACACCATGGTTAATAGTCTTAGGAGTAGTATCCGCATTACAATCAGGCTCATGGCTTGCTGCATTCAGACTAATGGGAGCACACCATTGTCTTACACTTTTTCATTCGGCATCCACTTGGGGATCAATAGTCAGCATATTTAACATTGGCATGATTGTAGGTTCGCTATTATGCAAATACATTGTGCTGCATTATGAGATTTTATACTCTATTTTATTACCTGGATTCCTTTCTATTCCTTTACTTATTTTTGCACTCAATAATTGGATTACTCTTTTTCTTTGCTCTGCTTTCATTGCAGGTATTATTTTTGACGCCACTATTGTCTATGGGCAAACAGCTCTTCTCGACGGCATACCAACACACATTCTCGGCGCAACTACTACTTTTACTTCTATTATGGAGCAATGCGGCATTATCGTAGGGTATGCAAGCGTACTAGCATGGGGAAATCTAAATTCATCATTATTCATAATGATTGCTTCTGGCGTAATACTTGTTTCAACAGGTATAGCCTTATGGATTATTCAAGCTCGTAAACAAACATACCCATCAATGCTTACCAAAGATTATTGGACACCATCAACATGGGTAAAAAGAAGCATATAACAAGCTATTTAGCGCGAAAGCACAATAAAGCTATACAAATGCAATTACATCACAGGACAATTAGTTTGCACATCCTGTTGGAATCCTGACGGATCTCCTAGTTTTGCTTTACGCATGTGCTCTTTGAAAAAGTTTCTCGTTGCATCATCACAACGATCTGGACCCATAAACGGCATGCTAGGCACTTTTTCGAGCTCACGCAAAGCTTTACTTGCCGCTTGTTCATCACTAGCATACGTATCTAGCCATTGCCGCTCCCAAGCACACTGATAATAATTAGATGCTTGCGTATCACCATATCCACTCTGGAACTGGCTGTCTTTTTCTTCTCCAACCAAGTTTGCAGGAGCTTTATATTTTTCAGGCCAACTAAGCTTTGCAACGGACTCCTGGTATTCCTTCTCTATATGAGCAAAATCAACAGTCTCTCTAGGTGAACTATTTTGCGAGCGCGCGCCACCCATACCACTCGCATTATTGTTGCCTATTCCTCCACACGCATTAAACATAAGAAGCGCACTAAGCACACCAACAATAAGAGTTGCTTTACCAATATTATGATTATTCATTATTCCTTCTTTCTTATTTTTTGAAAATTAACGCAATGCTAATGCTGGTTGTAAACGCGATGCTTTTATTGCTGGCACCGCACTTCCAGCAAGCGCTGTAATAAAAGCCGCAATAACAGCTCCAATAGCGGCTTCATATGGGTAAACTGGCGGACTAACTGGGCTTGCTGCATCCCAAAAACTTGATGCTATAGACACAAGGCCAAAAGAAACAGCAACAGCAGCAATCGAAACTATCAGCGCTAAAATAATCGCGCTGCCTAACACGAGTGAAGCAATCGACCATCTAGTAGCACCCAAAGCTCTGCGTATAAGCAGTTCATGTGTGCGCTGCTCCAACGATGCTAAACCAATATTGATTAAACCTAGCGCGGAAACAAAAAGCAATAATGCTGCTACGATAGCAAAACTTAATTGCAATACTGTTATAACATTCTCGTAATCATCACTATTATCATGTCTTCTAATTTCGTTTACTTGTCCACCACAACAGTCGTAAAGAGCATCTGAAACATAAGATTTAATTGATTTTTGAGAACGATTTTCTTTATTCAACCAGTAGATTGAGCCTTGAGACGATTTTCCAGAATATTCCCAAAGAGTTGGAGCATAACGTAATAATCCTAGAATATTCACGTATACTTTTGCTGAGTCTACACCATCGTTCACAACTCCAACAATCCTTATAGGACTCATTTGTGTTGTTTTGCGAGAAGTAATAAATGCTACTTCACCAATCTTGTATCTTTTGCTGGCAGATTGGTTTACTACCATTTCTAATGCGTTGCTTTTATCGCTATTACTAAACCATCTTCCACTTACAATAGGTAAGTTATAAACTTTGTTGTATCCTGCCGTAGTGTAAACAGCGTCAGTATATTGAAGATTGCCAGTCTTATATTCTTTGCTTATTTTTACACTCTTCGAGGCTGGCATAGAAGCGCTAAACAGTAGTCCAGTGTTTGGTTGTAGCATAACGTTAGCGTTACGGTTTGCGGATTCAATGCGATTTAAGAATTTGTTAAATACTGAATATTCGTCAAAATTTTGTGCTGAAAAAGTAATCTCATATGTTGGTCTACGACCGTTTAGCTGTTCGTTAGTTGCAATAAGATAGTCCTTACCAACCGTGCCGATAAGCACTGACGCAATAACGGCAATGATGCCGATAAACATTGAAAAACCTGTGAGGAAGGATCTCATAGGAGACAGGCGTAAATCTTTAAGCAGCATGATCATAAAGAACACCGCCTTCCATAGTAAAAATGTGAGAGCAAGAACGAGCCACTTTCATATCATGAGTGACTAATAGTAATGTTGTTCCAGATTCTTGAACACGATCATGCAACACTTGAAGCACTTTTTCTCCCGTACTACTATCGAGCGCACCAGTTGGCTCATCGCAAATAAGTAATTCGGGATTAGTGACGAGAGCACGCGCTATCGCGACTCTCTGCTGTTCACCGCCTGATAGCCTTCCAGGGTATTCGTTTAGTTTATCTTGCAATCCAACATCACATAATGCTTCTTCTATCGTTTTTCTTCTTGTCTGCTTGCTTTGTTGTAGTCCTGCGTATAAAAGCGGCAACTCAACATTTTCTCTAATACTTAAATGCTTAATAAGCGAATAGTTTTGAAAAACAAAACCAATATTTCGAGCGCGCATATGCGATACTGTATTATCACTACACTTTTGGATTGACTTGCCAGAATAATAGTATTTTCCAGTAAAATTTTTATTCAAAAATCCAATAATAGAAATAAGACTCGTTTTGCCAGATCCAGACCTGCCAACTACCGCGTATGTTTCACCTTGATTAAGTAACATAGAAGCAGAGCTAACAGTGGTAAGCCATTCGCCATTGCCTAGTTTTACACGCGCTGACACGTCTTGTAGTTCAACCAGTGGAACAGGATTGTTCTCCATAATCATTGCACTCCTGGAATGAGATCAGGAGAAACACCTGCTACAACATCACCCTCATTCAAGCCAGACGTAATTTCAATATTAGCGCCGTCACTGATTCCAAGACCAACTTCTTTGCGCTCCCAATTATCGCCTTTCTTGTATGAGACTAAGCCTTTTTGGACTCTTCCAGCAACCGCACTAACGGGCAGTGTTAGAACTGATTGTTTATGCTTGCCATTAAAAACAAGCGTCGCATTTTGACCTGATTCTACTTCTGCGCTTTTATCTATTAAACACGTTAAAACTTTTGACGATACACTAGGTGCACTTTGCAAACTCGACTCATCTGTTTGAGTCGAATCAGCACTATCATTCTTGCTACTACCCGAGGCTGCAATATCGGTAGAAGTTCCACCGCTTTGTACTATTTGCAAACAATTGGTTGGCCCAACACCATCTTCAACTTGGAAGCGACCTTTAACATCTGTAATATCCGCAGAACGAAGTAAAGATTTTGCATTAAGGCTTATTGAAAAACCTTCATATTTAAGAGTGAATAGTGGGAAAGATTTAGGCACGTCCGCAGATGATTCAGCTACTGACACAACTTTAGCGTCTACGGGAGCAATAATTTTGTTACCAGCATTGTAGCCTAGAACACTTCCAGCTTTTACAGTACTGCCTGCTTTTACCGATGGAGAAAAATTCCCTCTACTTACAGCAGTAATAACAAAGGTAGACGATTGCTCTATTGCTGCTTTACCCGACACAACTTGTGTTAAAGGCTGTTTTTTGACTGAAACAAGTGGAACTGAATCGTGTTGTGCCTGCTGCTGACTATTATCAACTGCTCTACCAGAGCATGCAGTAAGCAAACACACTGGCAGAGCAGCAAGCAAGAGTACTGTCGTAAACTTACGCATAACACAAATCTCCTTACTCGCCAAACTCGTAGACACATAGTATGCGTCGAAACGAGTCTCTCAAACTGATCAAAAATAAATAAAGTGCTTGATAATGCTACGATTAACGCTTTTATGATTGACACTTTATTGAGGATTTCAGCTTTTGCTTAATAGCCTATAATCGCCGTAAAGAGTTTGCATCACACTAAATGATGATTTTATTTATGATTCTTGGAACTTGCGTAGTACCAGAGAATGATTTGTTCTGCATAGAGTTTATACACTACTAAGCGACTTACTTGCGCATAGCCTCAACCACATTGCTTTGAATCACTAAGCTTTAAGCGAACTTATTCGCTGCGGAGTAACCCCGTAAGCTCCAAGCAACTACCTTTATACAATCTGCTTTGTAAAGGTTTTCCTAGACAAGATATTCATCATACAAATTCAAGTACTATTATTACTTAAATAATGCTTTTCTAAAGGAGCAATATGATAGCAAAGCATATTACTGTTGGCATTGTTGATGATGATTGTTTTTGTCTACACGGCCTAAAAACATATATTGAACAGGTTGTTCCGTCCTGCAGTATTTGCTGGTTATCCGCGTACGCCAATCAAGCAATTCAGTTTTGTCAAAATCAATGCCCAGACGTATTGCTAATTGACATGTATATGTCTGGTGTTTCGGGAATTAAAATATTATACGAATTGCGAAGAAGATACTCACTCCCAATAATAATTGCTATAACTTCATTCCCTATCAACGATTATGCTTTAAAAGCATCAACAGCAGGCGCACAAGGCATTATTGGAAAGAACCACCCAGAAACTATTTGCGCCATGCTTAGCAGTATTGCCCATGGCACATTCAAGCCACAAATAATAGGCGATCTTCATTTTGACGACACGACGACAGCATTTCAACGTCTGCAAAATAAACCAAAAAATGGACGCCTTGCTTTAACGGATCATGAGACTGAAATTGTAAAGTTGTGCAGTAAAGGAATGACTAATGCGCAAATCGCCAAACGTTTATTTGTTGAAACTTGTACTGTGGAAACTATCCTTCGTCGCGTATTCAAAAAATTGAATGTGACAAATCGTTCACAACTTATTACTACATGGCTGCATGATGAATATTTAGGAAATGATACACAATGATTATTTTCTTAATGCGTCGTTTACGAGAAAAGCTTATTGACAATAAAACATTTTTACTATTGGGATGTTTGTCGAGCGCAATGGATGCGTATATTTACTCAAATAGCGACAATAGCACAATACAACTTGTTATAGTTTACATGATTCTTGCTGCTATAAATCTGTTTCTTTGCTTGCTCCCGCATTTTATGAGCATGTGCTATATTTTTGTACACCTCAGCATTCTTGTTATTCCTAGTCTGAATCTTCCACCAGTAACTTTCGGGCTCATCATATCATTTGTTTTTATTTCGTATTTATATCCGATTCAATTTACACTACCTTTATTCTTAGTAATAGATGCATTACACTACATTGCATACCGATACCTATCAACTTTATCTTTCAAGTATCTTATTGCTTACCTTTTAATAAATATATTTTGCGTTTGCACTGGTATTATTTTGCGCATTTCTCACCAAAAAATGGTTCTTTATGAAAAAGATAAGCAAACAATTAATAATCTTCATCTGGCTGTGCGAATGCACGATAGATTAACTAATAAGATTGCAGATATTGCACTACAAAGTAAAATAGCATTACTTGACAAGTCTATTTCTAAAAAGCAGCGAGAAGCTATTGAGGCAATAAATGATTTGGCAGATCAGGCTTTTGAAGAAGGACATAATATTATCGACATTCTACGCGAAAATACTGCTAAGCAAGATGCTCGAAGCGAGTTCATTCAGCACATTGAAGATACGCTACAAATGAACGACTCAATCAATACATCTTGTGGATTAAAAGGAAGATCAATATGCAATATATCTAGTAACGATATTCCTGAAGACATTAGCAATGAAATCATCTGTGAAGTTATTGAATTAATCGAAGAACTATATTTGAACATGCGAAAATATGCTTCTTTAGTTTATTACATCAGAATTTCGATACGTAAAAAACAAATTGTTATAAAACAGTTCAATGTTAGATTTTTGGGCGGGAAAAGTAAAGATGCAATTCGCTCAGTATCTCAAAAAGGACTTCTACTTCATCGCGATATCATAAAGCATTTAGGCGGTTCACTCTATCTTCGAGCCTTTGGTAAGTATTGGGAATGTAATGCAGTTATTCCTTTCAAAAATGAACATAACTGTATAGATAGCATGGCTTACTGATTCAGTTTAAAAGATTAATGAATCTTAAGCAGTTTTAGATAGTAATTATTTGTAAAGGTTTTCCTAGACAAGATATTGTTTACCTTTTAGCACGCCATTAATTTATAAGTTGTAAAGGTTTGATATACACAATTATTTTCTTTTATTAGAAAGAGAAGAATATGAGTAATTTAGAAGATACAAAAGCACAAATTCCATCCGTATTTTGGACAATAGCCAATGGTGTATTTCTTGCTAGCGGAATTGCGCTGATTGTAATGCGTAATGATTATCTATGGGGAGTACCTCAAATTATCGCTGGATTATTTGGTCTTGCAACCATGTTTCTCATTAAAAAACCGTGGTGCGCGCAACTATATTTTATAGTATCTTCACTGGCCGTAATAGCAAATGGACTTATGGAAATATTCGGCATAATCCACGGATCTGGATACGGTTATGTTCCGCTGATTATTGGCATAATTGTGCTTCTATTTATAGGCCTTGATAAGGATGAAAGTTCAAAAGCTCTTGGAATTGCCAAGAATAAATAAAAGCATTAGACTGCGATTTTAACTTAAAAAATATCGCAATTTTCAAAGGTCAAGTTGTAGCCACACATCCTACGGCTTGACCTTTACTTATTTATTCGCTATTGATTTGTTTTGCATAGAGTTTATACACTACTGAGCAACTTACTTGCGCATAGCCGCAACCGCATTACATTAAGTTACTAAGATTTAAGCGAGCTTATTCGCTGCGGAGTAACCCCCGTAAGCTCTGCAACATCACGAACCGTCAATCCCTGATTCCTTAGTATACGAACTGTTTCACGCATAAGTATAGACGCTTCTTCTTGAGTTTTTATAGCTGCAGATTTTGCATCTAGCATATGTTGAAGCATAAGCTCATCTTGCTCACTAAGTTTCGGAATTACTTTCACGCCATTGACTTTAACATTTAAAGTTGCAGCAGCATCTTTTACCATTGCTGCAACCTGATCCAGCCTACGCACTTGAGTAAACAATCCTGGTATTTCCGGCACTTCTATAGCCCACCAGTCATCGCATCTGCGAGCTATAGCGGTCACCATTTGCAAACAAGTCGTTGCATTATCATGCTCAGTGGCACTCATTGATTGAGTCTTTTCTCCAACTCTTTTCGCTTCACACATATAAGTATATGCCTATTTATCAATTAAGTAAATAGGCATTGCATACAAAATCAGCACAATGAAGCTATAAAGCACACATGACGCTTCTTCACTCAGCCATTGCCAAGACTAAAGCATATTGCATTAAGTCACCGCTTAAGACTGTCTTCGTTAAGCAAAAAATCGAATAGATCCATGGTGACTACCCCACGATTATCTCTTGTAGCATGCAATCCATTTTTCGTAACTACTATCTTTTTGAAAGAATTATCAATATAGTAAAGCGAGCGCTTTTCTTGCAATGATTTTTCTTCCGTCGTCATAGCGAGCGCAGATTGTATATAATATTTTTCACTTCCCAAAGTAGCAATAAAATCTATTTCCAAAGATTTTTGCGCATAAATATCATGGTTATTTTTATCTTTTCGACCAGTATTTTCAGCAATATTCATTTCGCCAATATCCACGTTATATCCGCGATATCTTAACTCGTTGTATATAACATTTTCCATAATATGCGACTCTTCGATTTGCCTAAAATTAAGCAAAGCGTTGCGTACTCCAATGTCTTCAAAGTAAATCTTGAACAAGGAATCAATGTATTTTTTGCCCTTAATATTGTACTTTTGAGCTTTGCTTACAAGAAAAGCATCACTGTAGTAGTCTATAAAACGACTAACAGTTGCTGAAGTAATTTCTCCATATCCGTGGCTAATAAACGTGTTAGAAAGTTTCCTTGGGTTAACAGGAGCGCCTATTGACGAAGCTATTACTTGCAAAGTTTCAAAAAGCGCCTGCTCTTTTCGCACGCCGTTTCGCTGAACTACATCTTTCAAATAAGTTTCTTTAACAAGATTTTCAAGGTATTTTATTTGTTCCTCAACATTTTGCATTCTAGCTACAAGCGGTATCCCGCCAGCAACAATGTAATCTGCCCAAGATTCCGAAACCGTTTTGCTAGAACTTTCCATGTATTCAGCAAAAGTAAGAGGTTGAACGTGAACTTCTGTGCTCCTCCCCTTAAATTCAGTAACAATGTCCGATGAAAGAAAACGGGAGTTAGATCCAGTAACATATATGTCTAAATTTGCATGCCTTAAGTAACTGTTAAGTGTGCCAACAAAATTATCAAGCAATTGCACTTCGTCGAGGAAAATGTAAAACTTGTCGCTATCATTTATTTGCGATGCAATGTAGCGACGGAACACTTTAGCATTGATAACGTAGCCAAGTTTTTTATCTGCGATTTTTACCGGTTCGCCATTTGCAAATGGCTCAAGACGATCAATATCTTCATCTGCATCAAAGGCAAACCGAATAATATTATTCTGCAAAACGCCTTGAGAAATAAGAGAATTATAGAACAGCTCATTAAGAATGAACGATTTTCCTGCTCTGCGCACACCAGTAATGATTTTAACCAGGCCATTCCAACTAAGCTGGTTCAGTTTCTTTATGTACCTTTGACGATTGAAAATCATTCGCATTCCTTTTCTTTCCACTTCTATCTTCAATTTAGCAAAGTACTTTGGGTTTTGCAAGATAGAATTAGCGAAAATGGTGCATATTTGGCAATTCTATCTGATATTTTCCAAAGTACTTTGGGTTTTGCAAGATAGACGATAGAAAAATAGAAAAATAGAAAAATCAACAATAAGAGACATGCGTATTAAAAAAAAATGCGCTGACGCTTTGACTCATCTTCAAATCCTCTAGATGTTGTTAATAAAGACGAAGTCAATGCATCAGCGCTATCAAGTTATCAAGCTATCAAACCATCTACCTCAATGCTCTATGAGCTTGATTAAAGAACTCATACTCGTAAATGCATGAAGTCATATATACTTGAGCAGCAAGAATTCGAGCCTTTGGTCCAGCTTCCTCAAAAGCTCTCTCAACAAATTTAACTGCCATTCTTACTCCTGACTCAAAATCATGAGAAGAATACATTGAAATCCAATCATAATATGGGTTTTCAGGAGTATTATTTTTGACTAAAATTTGCCCCACTTCTTCATAAAGCCAATAGCATGGCAATATGGACGCAGCTCCAATCACGTAGTCTTCGGCCATTGTAGAAGCAAGCAAGTGATTTACGTAAGCTAATGTTACTGGAGAGCAAGGCGCATCAATGCTTATATTTCTACTTCCAAGCCAATCTCTGTGCAACTGCGATTCTGCTTCTATACACATAGCTGCACCCGTAGCCCAATGCACTCCAGCTTCATTATCTGGCGTTTTAGCTCCAACAGCAGCTAGCGCACGCGAATAACGCTTCAAGTATTCGGAATCTTGACTTATGTAGAAAGCAAACAAGTCGGAGTCAAGCGTTCCATTGCCTAAAGCCTTAATAAATGGCATTTTCATAATGTTGTTATCAACATCTGCGCTAGCATCCCATAAAGCTTGAGTCCAAGGGCCACAAGGCTCCACATTTGGCTTTCTAGCCTTGCTATGAGCTTTTACGACTACGCTTTGTGGAGTTAATCCATCTAAGCCATTCGCTTGCATATGCTCCCAAGGAGTTGACGAAGAATCTAATTCCAAACGATAATTACGAGCCGCATGGTTCACAGGCCCATGACCTTTGCCAACATGCAAATCTTTACCGCAAGCAATAGCTTCGTTAAGCCATCTTGACGACCATGCTAAAGCATCCGCTACAGTACTGTAATCACTAAGATTCTTCCCTTCTCGCAACGCTAATCCTATGCGCGTAGCGAGCGCAGAGGATAGCGAGCAGCCAGTGCCATGCGTTGTTGTTGTATCAACTCGAGGGCAAGGAACGTGCACTCTGTGGCCATCTGGGAACACAACAGTATTCCCAGCATCTTCGCTTGTTAAGTGACCGCCTTTAACAATAACAATAGTATTGTTTTTTGCGCTCCACTCGCTTGCTTGAGCATAAGCTTCTTCAAAATTAGATGCAGGCTGTTTATCGCATAATACTGCGAGCTCAGGTATGTTTGGCGTAATAACATCCGCAAGAGGCGCAAATTCACGCATTGCGTCTTCTGCAGACTTTTCAAGCAGCCTATCTCCCGAAGTTGCTACCATCACTGGGTCTAACACAACAACAGGAACAGGATGATTCTTAAGCCAATCTTGAACTAGACTAATATATGATTTATCTCCAAGCATGCCGATTTTTACAGCATCAATAGTTACGTCATCAAATACTGCTTCTAATTGCGCTTGCAAAAAGTCGGTTGGAGGAGTGTACACTTCGCGCACACCGCAAGTGTTTTGAGCAACCAAATTAGTTGTTACACACATTGCGAATCCATGAGATGCTGTGATTGATTTTAGATCAGCTTGAATTCCAGCTCCGCCTGTTGGATCAGTTCCAGCAATGCTTAGTACGCGTGGAATAATCGGGTCTTCTAAAGATGGCAAAGAAGATGGCCTTAGGCTTGAATCATATAATTTAGAAATTGATTGCAAAGGTGCTTGAGCTTGCGAAAATTGATTATTCATTATTTTTATTCCTTCGTAATAGCATCGCGTAATTTGTGTGCTTCTTCGCAAGGATTTTGCGCAAGCATTAGAGCAGATACTACGCATAAACCATCTATTGAAGTGCTTTTAATAGGGAACACGGTATTTTCATTAACGCCGCCGATTCCTAACGTGCTAATGCCGAGTTCTTTAGCGCGTTTAGCAATCTTTTCTACTCCTTCAACACCTAAAGCAGGAGCGGCGTCTGGCTTAGTGGCAGTAGGCCAAATCGGACCTATTCCAATAACATCTGGTAATGCCACATTTTCTTTAGCACATTCGTTATAAACGTAATCTAACTGTTCTAACTTTTCTATAGAAAGTCCAACCATCCACTCTGCAGGAATAGACTTACGCGCTTCAATATAAGGCGTATCTGTTTGACCAACATGCAAGTTGAGTCCTAAACTTTTAGCACAATCTATACGATCATCAACAAAAATCGGCACGTCTCCGCAACCATTAGCAAGCATTTTGTCTCGCAAGCTTTGAGCTTTATTGTTAAAAGTTTCGCTATCTGCGTACTTATCGCGCAATTGGACTACGCTTGCTCCACCTTTAACGCAATCAACTGCAATATCTTCTTCGGCTCGGTCGCTCATCTTTGGGTCTGTTATAAAGTATAAAGACCAATCAACAGGGTCGAGTTCAAATTCAATATTCGCTAGTTTCAGCATATCGTCTGCGCTCAAATCCATAAGCGCGTCCATCCATAATGTTCTAAATGACCCTGGCGATGTTGAACGTTGTGCTGCCCAAGTTCCTGCTGCAGCAGCGTGTACGTGAGCGGCAACTGTTGCTGCAAAAGGTCGATTTCGATTCGCTCCAACGTATGCTGCAACCAATGCGCCGAGAGAGCAGCCTGTGCCGACTACTTTCGTCATTATTTCGTGACCGCCAGAAACTCGTGCAGAGCATCCGTGACCATAAATAGCGTCTTTTTCGCCAGAAATAGCCACTACAGAGCCGTATAGTTTAACTAGCTTCTTAGCTGCTGCAACTGCTGAATCAACGGAGTCTCCAGCGTCTACTCCCTTACCGCCACTTTCTTCTCCAGCTAAACCTAAGATTTCTGAAGCGTTTGCGCGGATTACAGCAGGACGACTTTTAACGATTTCGCGCGCGTATTGCGTGCGTGGAGCTAAACCACCAACTGCAACTGGGTCAAGAACCCATGGAGTGTGCGCTTTTACAGCTCCGCGAATCGCAGCATCCATAGATTCTTTGTCTACTGGCCTGTACGTTCCAATGTTTACTAATACACCAGATGCGATTTGAGCAAAGACTTCAGCTTCTTCTGCATCTACGACCATTGCTGGCGATGCTCCAGCAGCTAGCAGAACGTTTGCAGTTATTTCTTGAACAACATTATTCGTTACGCAATGTGTTAGCGGATTTTTTGCGCGTAAAGCTTCGATGCATTCACGTACATCTTGCATGAATTGCTTGCAACGAGCATTAGTTGAGAATTCACTATTTTTAGAGCACGACACAGTAGTCATGATTTTCCCTTCGCTAGTACTAACTAGATCAGGTTCAACGGGTATAATCTCAGCGCCTACGCGCACCCCGAACCTATATTTGACTATATATGTTCGTTATGACGTTATTTATATACGTTAGCAACAGTGTTAAGCATTAAAAAAGCGGGGAGTTGAAACTCCCCGCTAGAAGAATAATGCGGCAGCGTGTTAGTCTCCCACACCCTATCGAGTGCAGTACCCTCACCGTATCAGGCCTTAGCTTCCGGGTTCGGAATGGGGCCGGGCGTCTCACCTGAGCCATGACCACCGCAAAACTAGATTATACACTCACTATAAGCGAGTGGCAAGCTGGCGGTTTGGGAACCGGACATGAACGCGAGCAACAAGAAGAACAATCATCAAAATCAACAACTTAACCATAATCATGACCGTTTAACACTCCATACTATCTAAGAGAATTAAACGATAAGCAATACAAGTAGTATCACAATCGCCCATTAGTACTGGTCAGCTCCACCCCTTACAGGGCTTCCACATCCAGCCTATCAACCACGTGTTCTACATGGGGGCTCACACACAAAGTGCAAGGAATGCTAATCTTGGAGCAGGCTTCCCGCTTAGATGCTTTCAGCGGTTATCCCTTCCAAACGTAGCTAACCGGCAGCGCCACTGGCGTGACGACCGGCATACCAGAGGTTCGTCCACCCAGGTCCTCTCGTACTATGGGCAGGTCTCCTCAACATTCCAACGAGCGCAGAGGATAGAGACCAAACTGTCTCACGACGTTCTGAACCCAGCTCGCGTGCCGCTTTAATCGGCGAACAGCCGAACCCTTGGGACCTGCTCCAGCCCCAGGATGCGACGAGCCGACATCGAGGTGCCAAACCATCCCGTCGATATGGACTCTTGGGAATGATCAGCCTGTTATCCCCGGGGTACCTTTTATCCGTTGAGCGATGCCACGTCCGTACGCCGGCACCGGATCACTATCTCCGACTTTCGTCCCTGCTCGACCCGTCAGTCTCACAGTCAAGCCCGCTTGTGCGATTACACTCAACACCCGATTGCCAACCGGGCTGAGCGGACCATTGAGCGCCTCCGTTACTCTTTAGGAGGCAACCGCCCCAGTTAAACTACCCGCCAGGCACTGTCCCTAACACGGATAACGTGTCGAGGTTAGACGCCAGATATGGAAAGAGCGGTATTTCACTTATCGACTCCACGCAAGCTAGCGCCCACGCTTCACAGCCTCCCGCCTATGCTACACGATCCACACCTAACGACAATACCAAGGTATAGTAAAGGTCCCGGGGTCTTTTCGTCCTTCTGCGCTTAACGAGCATCTTTACTCGTACTGCAATTTCGCCGGGCTCCTGGCCGAGACAGTGGGGAAGTCGTTACGCCATTCGTGCAGGTCGGAACTTACCCGACAAGGAATTTCGCTACCTTAGGATGGTTATAGTTACCACCGCCGTTTACCGGGGCTTAAATTCACCGCTTCGCCAAAGCTAACGGATCCTCTTAACCTTCCGGCACCGGGCAGGCGTCAGAGCGTATACAGCGGCTTACGCCTTCGCACGCTCCTGTGTTTTTGGTAAACAGTCGCTACCCCCTAGCTTGTGCCACCCCCAACAGCTCCGCTTGTAAAAAACATCACCATCAAGGGTCTCCCTTATGCCGAAGGCACGGGAGTAATTTGCCGAGTTCCTTGGCCAGGATTCGCCCGATCGCTTCGGTATACTCTACCAGACCACCAGTGTCGGTTTAGGGTACGAGCGGAATCACACCTCACGTTGAAGCTTTTCTCGGCAAGCAGGATCACCGGAATCAGCCATACGGCCTACCCATCACGCCTCAGCTTAAACATCCCCCGGATTTACCTAGAGGACAGCCCACACGCTTAGCCACGGAAAACCACCTCCGCAGCCGGCTACCTACCCGCGTCACTCCCACGCTAACCTACTACCGATACGCTCCCAACACTAAACCAGAAGAAAACCCCGAAAGGCAATCAACCAGAATAACGAAGGTTAGTACTCTCAGATTCAGTTCGAACGGTGTAACACCGGTACGGGAATATCAACCCGTTCATCCATTCGACTACGCCTGTCGGCCTCGCCTTAGGACTCGACTCACCCGGGGACGACGAACGTGGCCCCGGAACCCTTAGTCATTCAGCGGACAGGATTCACACCTGTCTCTCGCTACTCATGTCTGCATTCTCACTCCCGTATAGTCCACGACAAGTTCACACTGCCGCTTCACCCCATACAGGACGCTCTCCTACCCCGCGTGAAAAATCACGCAGTCGCGTCTTCGGTGGCGTGCTTAAGCCCCGCTACATTGTCGGCGCGGAACCACTAGACCAGTGAGCTGTTACGCACTCTTTCAAGGATGGCTGCTTCTGAGCCAACCTCCTGGCTGTCTATGCGACTCCACATCCTTTCCCACTTAGCACGCGCTTCGGGACCTTAGACGACGATCAGGGCTGTTTCCCTTTTGACGACGGAGCTTATCCCCCGCCGACTCACTGCCATGATAAACCTAACAGGTATTCGGAGTTTGGCTGCTATTAGTACCCGGTATGGGCCCGCAAGCATCCAGTAGCTCTACCCCCTGTAAGCAATAACATGACGCTGCACCTAAATGCATTTCGGAGAGAACCAGCTATCACGGAATTTGATTGGCCTTTCACCCCTAACCCCAAGTCATCCCCCCAGTTTTCAACCTAGGTGGGTTCGGTCCTCCACACGGTCTTACCCGCGCTTCAACCTGCTCAGGGCTAGATCATCCCGCTTCGGGTCCAGGACATGCGACTAAAACGCCTTTTAAAACTCGCTTTCGCTACGGCTCCCCCACCCGGGTTAGCCTCGCCACATACCACTGACTCGCAGACTCATTTTTCGATAGGCACGCCGTCACCCCACAAGAAGGCTCCGACGGATTGTAAGCGCACGGTTTCAGGAACTATTTCACTCCCCTCCCGGGGTGCTTTTCACCTTTCCCTCACGGTACTAGTACACTATCGGTCAGACAGGAATACTTAGGCTTACCCAACGGTCTGGGCAGATTCACGCGGGATTCCACGAGGCCCGCGCTACTTGGGAATAAACATAAAGAGACATCGCACGACCTGCTACGGGGCCATCACCCTCTACGGCTGGGAATTCAATCCCATTCACATAACACGACGTTTTATCACTCTCCTCAACCCCGTCAGAGGCTGAACAGTCAATCCCACGACCCCGAATACGCAACACCTGACGGTTATCACACGTACTCGGTTTAGCCTGATCCGCTTTCGCTCGCCACTACTCACGGAGTATCCTTTCCTGCAGGTACTGAGATGTTTCACTTCCCTGCGTACCCCCCACAAAAACTGTGGTGACCACCCATAACAGTGGCCGGGTCTCCCCATTCGGAAATCCTCGGATCAAAGCCCACTCGGCAGCTCCCCGAGGCATATCGCAGCCCGTCACGTCCTTCATCGGTCCTGTCTACCAAGGCATCCACCATACGCCCTTACCAGTGATACACCAGTAAAAAGCCTATCGCTTAACTCTCTAGACAATAAATCATCACACTAAACGATCACAAAACGATCAAGCGACTCCACCAAAATGGAGCCGGTTGAAATTGATAAAAGTAAAAACAAGCAAAACCAAAAATAGTCTCACTATTCTTACTCGCGTCCACTATCCAGTTCTCAAACCACCAAACACCAAGAACACAAGCCAAAAACAATAAAGCCTCAACCTGTAATCCAAGGGCTAGGACCGCAACCCCAAAACAAGGGGGGTGGCAATCCGGGAACCCAAAAGCATGCCCAACACACTCACAAAACGTTAACTATTGTTTTCCACACCAGTAACCACACTCAACTGAGCGTGCACAAAAACTCCGTAGAAAGGAGGTGATCCAGCCGCACCTTCCGGTACGGCTACCTTGTTACGACTTAGTCCCAATCACGAGCCTCACCTTAGACGGCTCCATCCCAAAAGGGTTAGGCCACCGGCTTCGGGTGCTGCCCACTTTCATGACTTGACGGGCGGTGTGTACAAGGCCCGGGAACGCATTCACCGCGACGTTGCTGATTCGCGATTACTAGCGACTCCGCCTTCACGTAGTCGAGTTGCAGACTACGATCCGAACTGAGACCGGTTTTAAGGGATCCGCTCCATGTCACCATGTCGCATCCCGTTGTACCGGCCATTGTAGCATGCGTGAAGCCCTGGACGTAAGGGGCATGATGATCTGACGTCATCCCCACCTTCCTCCGAGTTAACCCCGGCGGTCCCCCGTGAGTTCCCGGCATAACCCGCTGGCAACACAGGGCGAGGGTTGCGCTCGTTGCGGGACTTAACCCAACATCTCACGACACGAGCTGACGACGACCATGCACCACCTGTGAACCTGCCCCGAAGGGAAACCACATCTCTGCAGTCGACAGGCACATGTCAAGCCCAGGTAAGGTTCTTCGCGTTGCATCGAATTAATCCGCATGCTCCGCCGCTTGTGCGGGCCCCCGTCAATTTCTTTGAGTTTTAGCCTTGCGGCCGTACTCCCCAGGCGGGACGCTTAACGCGTTAGCTCCGACACAGAACCCGTGGAATGGGCCCCACATCCAGCGTCCACCGTTTACGGCGTGGACTACCAGGGTATCTAATCCTGTTCGCTCCCCACGCTTTCGCTTCTCAGCGTCAGTAACAGCCCAGAGACCTGCCTTCGCCATTGGTGTTCTTCCCGATATCTACACATTCCACCGTTACACCGGGAATTCCAGTCTCCCCTACTGCACTCTAGCCCGCCCGTACCCGGCGCAAACCCACCGTTAAGCGATGGGCTTTCACACCAGACGCGACGAACCGCCTACAAGCTCTTTACGCCCAATAATTCCGGATAACGCTTGCGCCCTACGTATTACCGCGGCTGCTGGCACGTAGTTAGCCGGCGCTTATTCGAAAGGTACACTCACCCGAAAGCTTGCTCCCAATCAAAAGCGGTTTACAACCCGAAGGCCTTCATCCCGCACGCGGCGTCGCTGCGTCAGGGTTTCCCCCATTGCGCAATATTCCCCACTGCTGCCTCCCGTAGGAGTCTGGGCCGTATCTCAGTCCCAATGTGGCCGTCCGCCCTCTCAGGCCGGCTACCCGTCGAAGCCTAGGTGGGCCATTACCCCGCCTACAAGCTGATAGGACGCGACCCCATCCCATGCCACTAAACACTTTCCCAACAAGACATGCGTCAAGTTGGAGCATCCAGCATTACCACCCGTTTCCAAGAGCTATTCTGGAGCATGGGGCAGGTTGGTCACGCATTACTCACCCGTTCGCCACTCTCACCAACCAGCAAGCTGGTCGGATCCCGTTCGACTTGCATGTGTTAAGCACGCCGCCAGCGTTCATCCTGAGCCAGAATCGAACCCTCCACGAAAAACTTCAATGAAGAGCCAACATAAGGCTCCAATATAAAAGAAAAAGACGAGACATTCTTTAAGGAAAGAACATCCCAACAAAAAACCTCACCATCATTTAACCATCTCTCAGGCACCCCACAATCTGTGAGGCTGACAATGAACTGGCAATAATTAACTAATAAGTAGTACAGACACGCTCTTGAGTTCTCAAACCACCACCACACCAGCCGGCTCATCAACCTCAACCGAGGAGAACCAGCCGCGCTGAGCAGCAAGAGATAAACTTACACCAAAGCAAGCCCAAAAGCAAATCACACACAAGTCAACAAGCCAAAACCATTGAAACAAAGCCAAAACATCGGCGTGTTGAAAACACGATAAAAACACGATCAAAAACGCCACGCAACCAAACACCAACAAAAACACAACAAAAATAATCCAAAAAAACAAGAAAAACACCCCCAAAAACCAAAACACGGGAGTGTCGCGCAAAATCACACAAGCCAAATACGCAAAATAATCAAAACAAACAGCATATATGCACACAACATGTGCGCGTGCTATATATAGGTATATGAGAAATAGCGAGAAAAACAGCAAGAGCAGCGCACACCATCATATTGTTGTGTTAACAGGCGCAGGAATATCTACAAGCGCGGGCATTCCAGACTTTCGAGGCCCAGATGGAGTTTGGACTAAACACCCAGAGCAAATGAGTGTTTACGATATAGACGCATTTTTAAGCAGCGAAGAAGAACGCATTTACTCTTGGAGATGGCAAAAAGAGTCGCCAGTTTGGAACGCTCAGCCAGGAACAGCGCATAAGTCGCTAGTAAAACTTGAGAAAGCTGGGATGCTGGACTTAATCGCCACTCAAAACTTTGATGCGCTTCACGAAAAAGCTGGAAACAGCCCAGACATTGTAGTGAACTTGCACGGAAGCATTGGAACATCACACTGCATGAGCTGCCACGCGAGCTACAATACAGCCGATATTATGCGCGACTTAGACGCACATCCAGACCCACATTGCAGGCGCGCGCTGCCATACCGCGGAAATATGCCTTGCAACGGTCTTATAAAAACGGACGTTGTATATTTTGGAGAAGCTCTTCCCGAAGGCGCAATGGAACGCAGCGCGCAGGCGATTATGCACGCAAGCGAGCTGTGGGTTATTGGCTCTACGCTAGAAGTGTTTCCAGCTGCAAGCCTTGTGCCACTAGCCGCTCGCGCAGGAGTGCCGATTACAATAATGAACCTGGGCGCTACGCAATACGATTATTTGGCAGAGCGCATAATACGCGAAGATATTGCGAAAGCTCTGCCAAAGTTAGTAGACGAAACTATTGCAAAGTGACTATTGCAAAATAATTATTGCAAGCTAACAGCGATTCCCTCCCAAGGCGCAAGCATGCCATTTTTAAGCGATTTAAGAGCATGATCTGCGCTGTAGGTAGAAATCATCACATCATCATACGATACGCCGTTAGCGGCGATATTACGCAACAATTCGGCGCTTTGAGCAGGTATTGCTACAGCTGAATCCGTCATATTTACCATTACGAGCAACTTCTTTACAGAAGCACAAGGCAAATCGCAAGCAACCGCGCTTGAAGAACTCACACCATGCTCAAGACCTGCCTCATCTGCCACATCTGCCTTAGCATTATCACAAGTCTGCTCAACCTGCCTAATAAACGCGTAAACGCACTCGTCATCCGCATCAATCAAATTCCAAGAGCCAGCCGAAACAACAGGCTGCAAATGGCGCAACTCAATCAAACGCTTGTAGAACGAATAAACAGAATCCGAATCCTCCATCTGCTCAGCAGCATTAATATCTACATAATTAGGATTCACGCTAATCCAAGGCTGCGCATTATTTTGCGACGGAACATTAAAAGGCATAAATCCCGCGTATTTAGACGCATTCCATTGCATTGGAGTTCGAGAATTATCGCGACCGCGCTTTGCGAGCGCATCCATCATAGACTCCGCAGACTGAATATGCGCTTCTTCTACGCGCTGCTTAAACATATTCAACGCTTCCAAATCGCGATACTGCTCAAGACGCGTAAAGTGCGCGTTTGTCATGCCAATTTCTTCACCCTGATACACGTACGGAGTACCGCGATGCATGTGAAGAAGCATTGCAATCGCCTTAGCAGAAAGCACGCGCATCTCATCGCTAGCCTCACTACCCCAGCGAGAAAGCGCACGCGGCTGATCGTGATTATTAAAGAACAGGCTCGCCCAACCAGCCTCGCTAACTGCTTGCTGCTGATCTGCCATTGCGCGCTTTAATGTAGTCAACTTAAGAGGAGTAGGATTCCACTTAGTTCCATTTGCGCAATCAACATTAACTTGATCGAACAAGAAGAGCATGTCTAGCTCGCCATTAGAAGGATTTGTAATATAAGTGTTTCGATGCGCGGAAATTCCAGGAGCTTCGCCAACAGTTAAGAAACCTTCGCGACCTTTGAAAACCGCTTCGCGCATCTCGCGCAAAAACTCGTCTAAACGAGGGCCATCGGAGCAGAAGAAATACGGAGAAGAGTAGCCGTCATCGCCTGCTGGCGCATCTTCAATCTGCGAACCGTACTCACCTGGCAAACGCCCTTCGCTATCTACGCGCTTAGAAATTTGCGTAATAACATCCATGCGGAAGCCGTCAATTCCGCGATCCATCCACCAATTCATCATCTTGTACACGGCAGCGCGAACCGCAGGATTTTCCCAATTCAAATCTGGCTGCTTTGGAGAGTACTGATGGAAGTAATATTCGCCGCGCTTTGGATCATACGTCCACGCCGAGCCGCCAAAATACGAACCCCACTTATTTGGCTCCGCACCTGGCTCTCCAGGCACGCATCCTTTGCGCGCTGGCCTCCACCAATACCAATCCGCGTAGTCGCTAGAAGAATCTCTTGAAGCCTGGAACCAAGCGTGCTCGTCGGAAGTGTGATTTACTACCAGATCCATAACAACTTTAAGCCCGCGCTTGTGCGCTTGTGCTAAAAGATCGTCCATATCTTCTAGAGTGCCAAAAAGCGGATCAATATCTTGATAATCGGAAATATCGTAGCCGTTATCGTCTTGTGGAGACTTGTAAACAGGGCTAAGCCAAAGCACGTCAACGCCTAAATCCGCCAAATAGTCAAGACGCGAAGTAATGCCCTTCAAATCGCCAATGCCGTCGCCGTTAGTGTCTTGAAAGCTTCGCGGATAAATCTGATACACAACTGCATTTGCCCACCAAGGGTTTGGCGTAGCGCCATTTGTGCGCACGGATTGCGGCAAGTTCGCTCTGTTAAAAGTAGTCATACATTCCCCATTAATTTACGTTAATAAGTATTTTTATTGCAGTTTTATTTATTATGCATAATTTTATTTATTGAATAGTATTTATGATTTTAGACTCTAAATTCTATCAGCATACTGTATATTACGCGCAAAATATAAAAAAGCGGCCCGCAGTAAAAACTACGAGCCGTGCCTCCTTCTCATTCATTGTACGAATTGCAGAATACTCTCCAAATCACTGCTGATTATGCAATTTGAATGCAAGCTCCGCCAAATGAACTCCGTGAGTCAAGAACTCGTGAGTGCGGCAAACGTAGTCATTTTCGCGACCAAGCTTTGCAATATATCCGTTTATATAATCAACTTCTGTCTTTCGACCACGACTCATATCTTGATACATTGAAGGATAGTGCAAAGGATTTGCCACGCGACTTACGTAGTCAATAGCCTCCAACTCCTGTTGACGCGTATTAACCATACGAATTCCTGCACGATCGCACACATCGTACGCTTCGTTAATAAGTTGACGAGCCATATCCATAGCCCCTGGGTACGAAATAAACTGACCCATTTGAATCTGATACATTGTGCACAAAGTGTTAACTACGGAATTAAAAACTACCTTTGCCATGCACGTACCCTTGAAATCTTCCGTAATAGTAGGATTCAAGCCAGCAGCCTTAAAATCATCTCGCATAGCAAGCTCAACATCGCTCACTTGCTCGTTCAACGCACACATATTCATTGTGCCAATGCCAACTTTACCAATAAAATCAACGTCTCCAGGACCATTCAGCACAGTTGCAATCATTGCAGTACCGCCGTAAATGCGATCGTCCGAGAAATATTGCTGAAGCTTCTCAAAATGACCCCAACCGTTCATTGCAGCAAACACAACCTGATGATCCTTAAACAGATGCTTGCAACGCTCCAACATCTCCGCAAGCTGCATTTGCTTCATAAACACAATCCACACATCTGGATCGCCGTCATAATCTTCTGGAGTATACATATTGATTGGCACAAGATGACGATTTTCGTGATCTCGGCTAACCATTACACCGCCTTGCTGGCGAACCTTATTCACATTTTCATCCCAGGCATCAATGAAATCAACATGAATGCCAGCCGTTTCCTGCAACAAAACGCCATAGCGATACCCCATAGCTCCAGAACCGATCATTGCATATTTCATGTCACTCATAATGACACCTCCATGTAGGCTTGTAAGTAAAGTGGCACCAGGCATAAATCCATAAATTTTCGTTTACATGGATTACGCGGAAGCAACCACGAATATAACAAAAAGCAGAAGACTGAATGAGTGAAAAAACAATCAGTCAACTGCTCTTTGGTTTTTATAGCATATTACACAGTTTTTTGAGAATGTCAAAATTTTTCTAATTACATCTTTACAGCGTTTCTAATTAAAAAATTATTCAGTTTTATCGATGATTTTCGAAAAAATTACGCAATAACTGCACACACTGCGATTCGCAAACGGAGCCAAAAACTTGCGGATGGGAGCCAATATGAGGGTCTCGCAAAATATCCCAAACGGATCCACATGCGCCAAGTTTTGAATCCCATGCGCCAAAAACAACGCTACTAATATGCGTTTGTAAAATTGCGCCAGCACACATTGGGCAAGGCTCCAACGTAACAACAAGCGTGCAATCGCTAAGATTCCAAGACTTGGCGTATGCCGCCGCCTGCCTAATCGCAAGAATTTCTGCGTGAGAAAGAGGATCCGCGTCTTTCTCGCGAAGATTAGAGCCGCGGCCAATAATCACCCCAGAACCATCTACAACAACAGCGCCAACTGGAACTTCTCCACAATCGGCAGCAACTTGTGCAAGTCGCAGCGCCTCTTGCATTAGCGAAACATATTCGCGCGCGCGCAAAGTCACATTAACCCCGAAGAAATATTGTGCAACGCAAACCAAGAGCGAATATCGCCAAGTTCTTCCATGTGAACTGCATGGTCAAGTCCGCGGTAACGCTTCTCTTCCAGCCACGTATGCTCCTCAAGCCAGGCTGCAGCTGCCGAAAACTCGTAAGGAGCAATAACAGCATCATCCAAGCCGTAGCCAAAGAAAACAGGCGTATTAAGATCCGCAAGAACGTCGTCGTTAAGAGAAATATCTTTAGCAATATTAGGAGCCACGAAGCCAGAAAGCGCAACGGATGCGCGATAGCGATCTGGATTAAGCCTAAGAACATGAATCGCAAGAGCCGCACCTTGCGAAAAACCAAATGGCACAACAGCGCGATCTTCGGGAACATTCGCCGCAACCCACTCATCAATCGCAGCAGCCGCAGCATACATATCTCGGTCTAAGTCATCTCCATTAGGCACAGCATCATGGAACCAACTGTAAGCGCCTTGAGCCAAGCGAAGTGGAGCACGCAAAGAAATCGCATCGTTATAAGGAGCCACAACGCGCATTAAGTCAAGCAAATCGTCCTCGTTTGAACCCCATCCGTGCAACAGCAAAAGAAGAGGCCTTGTGGCGTATGCAGCTGCTTCGCCTCGAGAATACTTAGCAACGCTTACATGCAAATCTTCGCCGAATCTGCCTGGAACAACACTTGATTCACGGCCAGCATGCAGGCCATTTGAAGCACCATCCGCGCTGTCTTCGCTGCCAAAATCGCCATTATTGGCGTTGCTGTTGCCGTTATTGCCGCCGCCAAAATCATTATTGTTAAATTCGCCGTTGTCGAACTCACTAGAGATCACACCGTTATGATTAGTCATAACTACAGCATACGGCACAGCTTTGGCATTTACACAGCGAACACTGCATAAAAATTTAACCCCAGCCGATTGGACTGGGGTTTAAATTTAAGGAAAAATATGAATAAGCTTTCGTGAATTACCTTTTAAGTTTTTCACTAATATTATGAAAACACATAATCCTTAGCGCTGCTAGTGAACTAGCTGATAACTTGCTGAAAGTTTTCTACTTTTACCCTGATTTTTCTTAAAAATCAAGACTAATCGAGGCTAATCAAATCTTAATCAAGACTAATCTTCCAAATTTGCGCGATAGAAGTTCTCGTAAGACCTAGACGGAGTTGGACCGCGCTGACCTTGATAGTGAGATCCGTTAACAGAAGAACCGTAAGGATTCTCACATGGAGAACTCAGCTTAAAGAAGCACATTTGCCCAATCTTCATCCCTGGCCACAATTTAACTGGCAGCGTACTAACGTTTGAAAGCTCCAAAGTAATGTGACCTTCGAAACCTGGGTCAATAAAGCCAGCCGTGGAATGAGTCAAAATTCCAAGACGGCCAAGCGAGCTTTTGCCCTCTAAGCGCGCAGCAATCGTAGAATCCAACTTCACATACTCCCAAGTGGAGCCAAGCGCAAACTCGCCAGGATGCAAAATCCAAGGCTCATTTGGTGCAACCGCAAACTGCTCAGTCAACTCCCCCTGGTTTTCCGCAGGATCCACGTACGTGTAAGCGTGATTATTGAACAAACGGAAAAATCGGTCGAGCCGCACATCAATCGACGCAGGCTGCACCATTTGTGGGGTCCATGGAGTCAAATCAATATGACCCTCGTCATGAGCTTTGAGAATGTCGCGATCAGACAACAGCATAACGTCAAATCTCCTTGCGATAAAACTTCGTAAAACAAACACTTAAACACACTTATATGCCAAGTGTAGCGCGTGCCGCGGTCTATGCATCACATAATCATTTTCTAAAAACGAATAAATATTCGTGAGCAATCAACAAAAAATTATATTTGATACTATTTGTTTTCCAATAACCTGTTGCTCTGCAATTATGCTGCTCTTTTATAATTATTTCCTTCAACGTAAATCCAGCATTTTGGAATATCTTCATTACGTCAAAAGACATTGGAATCATACATCCCTTTTGACGAGTATCTCCCATAAGAACAGCACAAAACTTGTTTGCTTTTAGAACTCTATAACTTTCTTCGGCAACCTTTTTCATTTGACTCAAAAACGCATCAACTTTAAGCAACGATAAATCTTCTGGTATATTCTCACTATATTTGATGATATTTGCGTAAGGCGGATGCGTGCATATAAAATCTATACTTTCATCATCAAGAAAATCTAAATTACGAGCGTCACCTTTACGTATATAAACTCTTCCATCTGCCCCTTCGTGGTTAAACGACACCTTTTCTCTACACCGATTAATCGCAATATCGTTAACGTCAACACCAATTACATCACGATTTAGCAACTTGGCTTCCACTAGAGTGGTACCGCCACCAACAAACTGATCTAGCACTAAATCTTTTTCTGCAGAATACCGTAAAAGAAGATTACGAACAACATATGGAGACCAATTGCCTCGCCACTTTGAATCATGAGTAGCCCAATTACCGCGATCAGGAAATGACCAATGTGTAGTCATCTCTAATTCAAAATTTTCAGGCTCCCACCGTTTTATTGACGTAACAGTCATCTGAAAATCTCCCCCATAATCCCATTTTCCATATCCGCAATGTTATAAATATTTTTCATAACATCAAAAGTTTCTTCAAGATTATGAGAAGCGTTTTTCCAACCTTCTCCATCTGTAAACCATACAAATGTAAAACCTTTAATACTGCTGCTCTCAAGAGCAAGAGTCTTATAACTACGAGAAGTTTCATTCAGCTTGCTTCCGCTAGAAGAGTAAAAATTTGTCTCAATTGCATATACGGTTTCTTCTGTCTTTACAACAAAGTCAAATCGTTTCTCCATTTTTCCTTGATTAGATATTGGGGAAAGATCAATACTCCACTTATCGGAAATCTCGTGAATATACATTTCTTTAAAATAATTTTCACCTTTTACAAACCCTGCAGATTGAATGAAGCTTTCTACAAGATCTTCCATAAGATGACCGCCACGATTCTTCCTGCCATTAGAATCAAGACCAGTTTCAATACCAGTTACATAGTCAACTAGATTTGTAACAATATGATGTTGCAAAAGTTCGAATAATCCAGTTTTATGCATAAAGTATTTATATTTTTCGCGCTCAAGTTTTGATAATGAACTGAATTTTTTAGGATCAAAATAAAAAGTATTGTTCCCAGAATTATCTTGGCAATATATTTCATAGGATCTAACAGCCAGAAGGATTGGTATGCATTTAACTACTTCTGGATACTTGTTTATAAGATTATCAAAATCTTGATCAATATTATGCGAACCAACTAATGAATTTAATATGTTTAATTCAACTTTTATACTATCTACATTCGCATAAATCTTTTGGAAATCACAATAGTACCCATAAGTTGCAATACTTTTTCTAAAAGTCAAAATCCATTTATTAAAATCACGTTCCATCTCTTACTCCTGTGAATGTAAAAATTATTAAATTAAATATCTACTTAAAATTAGATATCAGTAATTCTTTGATTTTTCCTCTTCCTTCAGCTTTACTATTAATCATTCTGGTAGCGTCAACTCGTTTAATGGAACATGAAGAGTAAATTTCGTCAAAGAAGTTATCTGCACAATTAGTATTCTTTGGATCTGAATTACTAACAACTATTTTCGCTCCCTTTTTATCTAAAAGAGACACGAAGTTAGCAAGTTCCACTTGATTTTTATCATCGAAAGATTGACTTGTATAAGCTGTAAAACTTGCTGTTTTTGTGATTGGCCTGTATGGAGGATCAAAGTAGACAAAAGTATGATTATCAATAAAATCGGCTGATTTCCTGTAATCCCCACACACAATTGTGACATTTTGCAATTTTTTAGAAATCGCTCGTAAATTATTCTCGTCACAAATTAGCGGATTTTTATACACTCCCATTGGCACATTAAAATAGCCCTTTTTATTAACTCTGAACAATCCATTAAAGCAAGTTTTATTAAGAAAAATCATTAAAGCTGCTTTTATAACATTTTTTGACGAATCAACACTTGACGAATCCACACAGTCAATAGAATTAAATAATTCTCGCTTGCTTAAGTAATATTCCTTACGCGCAGGCATATCTAATGGCAAAAATTCATTTGATAACTTTTTAAGAGAAACAATCAGATTGTCAATATTATCTCGAATTACTTTATATGTATTAATAAGATCAGCGTTAATATCACTTATGTACACTTCTTGTAAATCGTACAAGCTTAAAATATCGAATAATACTGCTCCGCCACCAATAAACGGCTCAGCATACTTGGTAATACTAGAATCAGAAAATCTGTAATACTTCTTAATTTCATTAAGAAGTTGACTTTTCCCACCTGCCCACTTCAAAAACGGTTTTAGCTGCGCCACTTTAATCAGATTCTCCAAGCCTAATATATTCAATTGCCCTTGCGTAACTATTGTACTATCAGCTTTACAAATCAGATTTTGTTTATCTTCTACTCTCATAATTCCCCTAACATATATTTTTACTATTTTCAAAATATATATTTCACAATCAAATAATTGCAAAATATGTTTTATACGAAAATCACTTACCCTTTAAGTAATTTCATTATTGAATACAACTTTATAAATAAATGTTTCAATATCAAGAAAATATAAAAATTGTGGATAACTTTAATTTTTATATTTTGTTTTGCAGAAAATATTGATTTATAAGGTGAATAGTAAAAACAAAAGTGACCACTTGCTGCGCAATAAAAATCACGCAAAAAGTGGCCACTAATCAAATAACACTAATCACATGAAAGCCGCTTTAGATGGCAGATATTGCAACAGAGGAAGCAGCTTTGCGCTTAGCAATAAATCGCAAAACGCACTTTCTTAACTCCGAAGCAATAAGCACAACCATTGAAAGACCAAGGCACTCCACCCACTCCATAAAGTCGAGCGGAACTGTGCCAAACGGACCATTAAGGAATGGTATATAAATTACAGCAAGCTGCAACACTACGGAAACTGCGATTGCACCCCAAAGCCAACGATTTGCAAACAAGCCAACAAACACGCTTTGCAAATGCGAGCGAGACGCAAGAGCATTAAGCATTTGAGCGAACACAAGAATAGTGAAGCCCATTGTGCGCGCGTGAGTCATTTGAGCAGCATGAGTTAAAACAGTTGTGGAGCGGTCTGTAAACAATCCGCCAGCCAAATGCATATCCATGCCAATCAACGTTATAGCTGCCATAATCACGCCAATAAACACAATGTCTCCCCACATTGGCTTATCAATAACGCTATCCGTAAGCCTTCGCGGCCGCCTATTCATAACATCATCCGTTTGCGGATCAACACCCATTGCGAGCGCAGGAGCCGCGTCCGTAAGCAAATTAATCCAAAGCAATTGCGTTGCAAGCAAAGGCAAAGTCACGCCTACAGAGTTTGGCTGCGTAATTCCCAAAGCGCCAGCAAACACTACGCCACCAAAAACAGTGAACACTTCGCCAACATTGGAGCTAAGCAAATATCTCAAGAATTTACGAATATTGTCGAAAATTCCGCGACCTTCGCGCACTGCTGCAACGATTGTAGAGAAGTTGTCGTCTGCCAAAATCATCTTTGCGGATTCTTTAGTGACTTCCGTACCCGTAATGCCCATTGCAACGCCAATATCTGCCGACTTTACAGCAGGAGCATCGTTTACGCCGTCACCAGTCATAGCAACAATATTGCCTTGCCTTTGAAGCGAGGAAACAATCGCAAGCTTGTGTTCTGGAGCCACTCGCGCATACACGCTCACTTTGCTAATCGCATCGTCGAAAGCAATATTGTCGTCATCCCTAGAAAGCAACTCGTCAAGCTCATCGCCAGTAAGAGCATGCTCATCTTTTCCAATAATGCCAAGGTCGCTAGCGATTCGAGCAGCCGTAAGCGGATGGTCGCCAGTAATCATAACAGTTCGGATTCCAGCACGATGCGCTTGAGCAACGCTATCTCGGACTTCGATTCTAGGAGGATCAATAATCGCAACCATGCCGTTCCAAATCAAATCGGACTCCAAAACGTCACTTTGCTCGGCAACATCTGCGATTTGACCTGCAGCATTAGAAACCATGCCGCTAACTTTAGCTAAACTATCTACGCCAAGCGGCCTATACGCCATTGCAAGCGTGCGATAAGCTTCGCCAGAGAGCTTTTCCACATTTGCAAGAATTTCTTCGCGATCTCCGTCTGTAAGCGGACGAACAGCGCCAGCAACTGCGATTCGCGTGCAATAAGAAAGCAAAACATCTGGAGCACCTTTTGCGCAAACAATAAGATTCCCAGAATCCGAATCGTCTTTAACAACAACAGACATGCGTTTGCGCTCAGAAGTAAACGGCACTTCCGCAACGCGACTAAGATGCGCATAACGCTTGTCTGCCTTAGTTTTGCGAGCCGCAACAATAAGCGAAACCTCGGTAGGGTCGCCAACTGGCTGCCATGCGCCAGACGATTCATTGTAGTGCAAATCGCCATCGTTTGCTAAATACCCAGATCCGAGCGCACCAATCACCTCTGTAGCTAGAGCTGGAGGAACTGCCAAATCCGCATCTAAAGAATCCAGCAAAACCATTCGTCCCTCTGGCTTATACCCACTACCCGTAAGCTGCACTTGGCCGCTAGGCGTTATAACACGCTCAACAGTCATCTCGTTTCGAGTTAGAGTACCCGTTTTGTCGGAGCAGATAACAGATGCAGAGCCAAGAGTTTCTACAGACGAAAGCTTTTTAACAACAGCATGATGCTTTACCATGCGCTGAACGCCCAAAGCAAGAACAACCGTTAAAATAGCAGCCAAGCCTTCTGGAACAGCAGCAACAGCAAGAGAAACAGAAAGAAGCAAAGAATCTATAACGTCTTCAATAGTGTGGAAGCCTTCAAGAGCCCACATAGACGCAAGCACAACGGCTGCAATAATACACACTGCGATTCCAAGAACCTTAGATACGCGAACCATCTCTTTCTCTAGAGGTGTAGCTTCTTCTTGCGCGCTAGAAAGCATATCTGCGATTTTTCCAACCTGAGTTTTCATGCCCGTAGACGTGACGATTGCGCGACCAGTGCCCTGCGTTACGGCAGTGCCATTAAACACCATGTTTGTGCGGTCTGCCAAAGACTTTAGTGAAGCTAGAGTTTCTGGACGCTTACTAACGGCAACCGATTCTCCCGTAAGGCTTGCTTCTGCAACGCGCAAAGAAGCGGCTGCAATAAGCCTTGCATCTGCAGAAACAGCATCGCCTTCGCCAAGAACCAAAATATCTCCAGGTACAACATCTGCCGTATCTATGCGCATAACTCGCCCATCTCTAAGAACAGACGTTTGCGGAGCGCTCATTTTTGCCAGCGCTTCAACTGCTTCTTGCGCACGCGATTCTTGAATATAGCCCAAAACTGCGTTTGCTATAAGAATCACGATTATAACTATTGAGTCAAACGGCAAAACTTCGCCGCCACTTTCGCCACCATGCTGTGCGCGCTCAACAAACCATGCGATTGCGGAAATAATAGTTGCCGCTATAAGCAAGTAAACAAGCGGATCTTTAAACTGTTCGAGGAACCTTTTCCACGCTGGCGTTTTAGGAGCACCAGCTAGAGCGTTCGGGCCAAATTGCGCGAGCCTTCTAGAAGCCTCATCGCTACTTAGACCAGTAGAAACATTTACATTAAGCGCATCTGCAACACTTTGTGCGTCTTGCAATGACGGATCTTTGGATTGATCGCTTTGATCAACCATATTTTCCCCCTTGGGAGCGCCGCGGAGTAGTCAATAATCAAGATTTATGCAAAGTTAACTCAAAATCTTGATTATTGCGCGGTTGTGGATTATTGCAATAACAATAATTAAGTACCGTTCTATTATGCCACATAAAGCGCCAAATACTAATGCCTCGGGGGCATGTGAAAATAAGAATATGGCTATGAAAAAAGGACCGACCAAGGGGTCGGGTGGAAAACATCGTAATGCATTGCGCGGCAAGGGGCCTACTCCTAAGGCAGAAGACCGCGTTTACCATAAAGCTTATTTCGCTAAAAAGGCTGCGATTAAGCGCACTTTTGCAGATCCGCGTTTGGCTGCAAGACGCAGAGTAGATAAGTTGGGCACAGATAGCGATGAGTTGGTTATTGGGCGAAACGCAGCTCTTGAAGCTTTGCGCGTAGGCGTTCCTAGCACGCAGCTTTATGTTGCAAATCGCATTGAGCACGACGATCGCACGCGCGAAATCGTTAAGCTTGCTGGCATGCAAGGCTTGCGACTTTTGGAGGCGGATCGCCTAGAGATGGATCGCATTGCTCACAGCACTAATCATCAGGGCATTATTTTAAAGGTGCAGCCTTATCAATACTATTCGCTGCAAGAGCTTGTTGATCGCGCAGAAAAGAAGGCTCGCGCTATGGAAGCAGCTGATTCTGCATCTGCACGCATTAACGCACGCCCATTGTTTATAGCGCTAGACGGAGTTACCGATCCGCAAAATCTTGGTGCTGTTATTCGATCCGCAGCCGCTTTTGGCGCAAATGGCGTAATTTTGCCAGAACGCAGAAGCGCATCTGTTACGGCTGCAGCTTGGAAGGTTTCTGCAGGAGCCGCAGCGCACTTGCCTGTTGCTCGCGTTGTGAATTTAAACAAGGCGATTCAAGGTTTGCGCGAGCGCGGATGGTACGCGATTGGCCTGGACGGCGGCGGAGACAAGCTTGTTGGCGAAACTGGCTTTGAAACCGATCCGCTTGTTGTAGTTCTTGGAAGCGAAGGCAAAGGCATGAGTCGCCTAACGCGCGAAGCTTGCGATGCTATTGCTGGAATCCCAATTTCTAGCGCTGTTGAATCGCTTAACGCATCCGTTGCTGCTGGAATCAGCTTGTATGCTGTTGCTAATGCGCGTAGGCTTGCCGCTTTAAGTCAAAATTAGCAATTGTTTGCAATTAAGAATATTGCGGATTTAAGAGTTAACGGTAATGCGGATTTTAAAGCTACGCAATTTACAAAGCTCACATAACGCGCGCACATTGGCACAGCTATTGGCTTTTGTTCTATACATTGCGATTATTGCAATCGTAATGTGTTTCCACGAACCTTGGTTCGACGAAGCTCAAAGCTGGCTGATTGCGCGCGATTCGCCAATCGCAAGCATTTTTAGCATTAGAACACATTACGAAGGTCACCCTCCTTTTTGGAATCTTTTACTTGCGATTGCAGCCAAAAATGGCGTTCCATACGAGTTTGGAATTAAGGGCATTCAGCTGGTTTGCGCAAGCTTACTTGGCGCGTGGCTTATTTTTAAGTCGCCTTTTAAGCACGCAAGCAGCCTTGCAACTTTTCTTATTCCTTTTACTTATTTTGTTTGCTTCCAATACGGAGTTACATCGCGACCATACGCTTTGCTTTGCTTAAGCTTGCTAGTAGCGGCACATTACTGGAATAGTGCGGATTCTAAGACTTCTAGCGCTTGCAAACTTGCGATTAGTCTTATGTTTATGTGCCTGCTTAGCGTGTATGGAATCGCGTTTGCTGCAGGATTTACGATTGCTTGGATTTGGCGAGTTTTTAGCAAGAATATTAACAAAAACCTTAACGAAGGTCTTAGCAAAACTCGCAATAAAACTCTTGATTTTAATGCAATTTTTCACGCGATTAAGGCAACAATTATACCGTCAATCGCATCAAATTTGGCACGACTTATATCTTGGGGATTAATCGCCATTTTTGGCGTTGCAAACCTTGCTCTTGCATGGCCAGCAAAAAACGCGTTCGCCACTCGCGCAACGATTGATGGCAATTCAACAATCGCAAAATGCTTTGCTTTTATATTCGTAATGCCTTCCGAAAGCATGTTTACAAGCTTTTATGGCGATATTTCAATGCGAAGAATGCCTTTTGACTTTTTGCCAATTGCAATATGCACGCTGTTTAGCCTTGCGATTTGGGCATTTGCAATTAAAATCACCATGCGAAGAAAACTTCTTGCAGTTCTTGTAATCCCTTATCTCGTTCTTACAATCGTAGCTGTTCGCTATTTTACGCTTCACCACGCAGGTCTAATCTTTGTGTTTTTGCTTAGTGTGCTTTGGATAAGTCACATAAAAGAGCCGCTTAGCAGCAAGGATATTCCTGCGATTTTTGTTAAAATCGCCCCTACTAAATTCAGATTTATAAAAAACAAAGCTTTGAAAATCAACGTGCTGATTTCAATAATTCTTGCACCAAGCTTAATTTGGAACGCGTTTGCTTGCGTAAACGACATTCTGTTTGACTATTCGCCCTCTAGAGCTGTAGCGCAATACATATCTAGTAATCACTTGCAAAATAAGCGTTTTGTAGCATCTTGGCTCCATAATTACGAGCAAGTTGACGATAGTGGAAACGTTATTTCGCACGAAGAATCCGACACTCACCAATATTCGTGGCTTTTAGTGGGCGCAAATCCTTATTTTTCTAAGAATCTTATAGACTGCGCTTACAAAAACAAGACTTTTATAACAAACGAAAGTTCTAGCGCAAAACAGCAAGAAAAGGAGTTGGCAGCGTGCGCTGCAAAAGGCGAGCCAGAGTTTTTTGTTAGCGAATCCAACCAGCCTTGGTACTACTTCTTGGCGTTAAACTACAACATTTCGCATTACAACGCGCATGCTGTTTCCAACGTTAAAACGTCTTGGAAAGCTCTTGTTTGGGAAAGCACTGCCACTATTTACGAGCGCAAAGCACACATAAAATAAGCGAAAGCGGTTGTTTAGCAATCGATAAACAACCGCTAAACAATCGCTACAGCAGCTCAATCTTTGGATGCTCGGCTCTAAACTCGTTTGTGTGCGAATCGCTAGCATACCCAAGCGCAAATCCAGTTAAAAGCTCCATGTTTTCTGGAACATCAAACTCCGCGTCTAGCGGATCTCGCCAAGTTGCCAAAACGCCAAGCGGGCAAGAGTCAACGCCTAAATCTTTAGCAGCAAGAAACAGCGTTTGCAACATAAGGCCAGCATCCATTGCAGCAAACGGCATAAAGTCGCGTCTAGCTAAAACAAAACCAATAACAGGCGCTCCAAAAGCCTCGAAATTCCTGCGCGTATGGGCGTTCCTGGCTGCAAAATCGTGCCTTTCAATTCCTAAATGCGAATATAACGCTAGACCGAGTTTAGCGCTTCGCTGCTTTAAGTCGCTAGGATACGGCTTTGCAACAGGAACGTCGCCATTAGGCGCTGACTCTTGAGCAAACTGATCGCGCTCAGATTCACTCAAACTCTTATCTTTAGCTTTAAGCATTGCATTGCACTTATCTAAATAAGCTTTTACAATGTTGTCTTTTTTGCCGCCTTGTGCAATCGCAAGCGCATAAGCCCTTGTGTTACTCCAGCTTGGCGCAAGCGAAGCGGTGTGCAATATTGACTCTAAAACGTTTTGCTCAATCGGCTTGTTTAAAAAGTCGCGTGCAGAAAACCGCTCCGATGCAAGTTGGCCAAAATCTTTGTAAGTCATGCTATCAGTTTACCAAAAACCGAATGGGTCAAAAATGCCGCCGTCGTCGGAATCGTCGTCTCCGCCTCTAGGAAGCTGATCCAAAGGATCGTCGTCATCCGAAGAATCACCGCCGTCACCCTTTTGGCTCTTATTCTGGGAAGAATCAGGCTTCTTGTTGCCGCGCTTTCTTAGCGAGCGAGGGTCTTGGCGAGTTGCACCATTAACCGCAGCTTCTTCTTGGTTAAACTTAACAGTTAAATTGACGGTTCCGTTTCCACGAACAACCGTTATTGTTGCTTTATCTCCCAAAGCGGTAGCGCGCACAAATCCAAGCAGCGAGTAGTTACTTGTAACCGACTTGCCATTAAACGCTACGATTGTATCTCCAGCACGCATTCCCGCCTTTGCAGCAGGAGCACCAGGCGTTACAGACGCCACTTGAGCGCCTCCGCGCGTAATGTTATTTTGCGTTACATTTACGCTTTTAACCATAATTCCAAGAGCAACGTGCTTTACGGAACCATGCTTAATGATCTCGTTTACTACGCGCTTAACAAGGTTAGATGGAATAGCAAAGCCGATTCCAATAGAACCTGCTGTGCCACCTCTTGCAGAAGTTGCTGCAATAGACGAGTTAATACCAATCACTTTCCCAGAAGCGTCGAAAGTTGGGCCGCCAGAATTACCTGGATTAATTGCGGCATCAATCTGTACAGCATTTGTAACGATTTCCGAACGACTTTGATCGTCCATAACAGAAACTGGGCGATTAAGCGCAGAAACAATGCCTGTTGTAGCAGTATCGTCGTATCCAAGCGGATTTCCGATTGCCATTATTGGCTGGCCAACTGCGAGCGCGTCCGAATCCGCAAAATCAACTGGCTTTATGCTGCTAGGCAAACCGTCTACTTTAAGCACAGCCAAATCTGTTGTTTTATCTGTTCCAACAAGCTTAGCCTTGTAAATCTGACCGCTAGAAAGCGTTACTTGAAGCTGTTGCATGCCAGCAATAACGTGGTTGTTTGTAACAACGTGACCCTGCTTGTCGATTATTGCGCCCGAGCCTTTGCTCATGTTTTTGCTGTTGCGCGCCTGAATAGACACAACGCCGCCAGAAACGTTTTTAGCAACCGAGCGCCAATCGGGAGACTGACCGCCTTTTACTACGGCTGTTCCTTTTGAAGGACTTTGCGCACCCACATCTGCAAGTGTTCCAGCGCCTGGAATAGGAATCAAGCCTTGAGTAAGAACAAACGCCATTACAACAACGCACACAATTGCAGAAATAATGGACGACACAATTGCCACCATTATTGTTGAGTTTTCTTTATATTCCGCCTTAAACCCGCGCTTTTTATAAACCACATTTGGAGTTTGGCTTTGCATTTGGCTTGACGCTTGATCTGGCACTTGATTTAGCACTTGATTTGGCGCTTCAGCAGGCTGACTTTCCGCGCTATTATCAGCGCTATTGTCATCGCTACTATCCGTGCTATTGTCATCGCTCAAATCGTAAGGATTGCCGAATCTAGTTCGCTTTTGCTCGCCATTTGCATTATATGGATCGCCATATGGCAAAAATGGGTTATCTAAACCGTTTCCGTATTCTGAATTTGCATAATCACGGCTATTTGCGCTATTCGCTACACTTGCACCATTCGCGCCAATTTGCTCTTGATTTTGCAACGATTCGCCAGAATGATTAGAATCACCGCTATTTTTATTTGCATCACCATTATTTGCATCACTCGCGTCTACAGGGCCATACGCTCCGTATTCTGGAGCTGGTCTATAAATCTGCTCTGACTCCACATGATTTTCCTGCGCGCTCGTTGGCTCCGATTGGCTTTGTGAAGCATTGCCATTATGCTCTTCACTAGAATCGTAGGCCTTAGAATCGTAAATATCGTCAGCCATTAATCCTCCTTAAATCTTTTACAAAGCATACTCTAATCTGATTACACAAATTCATACAAGCTAATATGCAATTAATGTGCAATTTTTACACAATTTTGCGTTTACAATACGAGTTAAACGTGCCGCTCTTAAAATTACCTGAATATTTAGTAGTATAAATGCCGTATAAATACCACATATAACCCATAAATTAGCTAACTATTTTTATAAAAATTATAAAAACACGTAAAATTTAACGAACGGCTGCTTGCGACTTTTCCGCGCGCAATGCCGCAACTTATGCGCGTATCGTCATGCCTTCTAATAGAGTAAAAGGTATGACTAATCTTATTGAACACCCACGCGGAGCAGAGCCTGGTAAGCCAGGAGATCGCAGCGAATTCTCGTTTACAACAAAAACACGTTTAGAAAATGCGGCAGACGGCAAGGGAAAAGACGGAGCCAGATACGGCCGCACTGGCGTGATTCGCACGCCTCATGGAGATATTTGCACGCCTGCGTTTGTGCCAGTTGCAACACAAGGCGCAATGAAGGCCGTGCTACCTGAATCAATCAAAGACTTGGGCGGCCAATGCATGCTTTCTAACGCATTCCACTTGTATGAGCGCCCTGGCGAAGACATTTTAGACGAAGCTGGCGGCCTTGCAAAGTTTATGAACTGGGATGGTCCAACTTTTACGGATTCCGGCGGATTCCAAGTGCTTTCGCTTGGAGCAGGATTCAAAAAGACGCTTGCAATGGACGTTACTGGCATGAAGTCCGACGACGTAATCGCAGCTGGCAAAGAGCGCATGGCATTCGTTGACGAAGATGGCGTTACTTTTAAGTCTCCTCTAAACGGCTCGATTCACCGATTCAGCGCAGAAATCTCAATGGGGATTCAGCACAAGCTTGGGGCGGATATTATGTTTGCTTTCGACGAGCTTACAACGCTTATGAACACTCGCCGCTACCAGGAGGAGTCTGTTGAGCGCACTTTCCGATGGGCTAAGCGTTGCGTTGAAGAACACAAGCGATTGACCGAGGCGCGATTAGGAAAGCCGTATCAGGCGTTGTATGGCGTTGTTCAGGGAGCGAATTACGAGGATTTGCGTAGGCGCGCGGCGCAGCAGATTGCTTCGCTCGACTTTGACGGCGTTGGAATTGGCGGAGCGATTGAAAAGCGCATTATTGGAGACACTTGCGCTTGGATTTGCGATGCTATGCCAGAAAATCGACCTCGCCACGTGCTTGGAATTGCTGCTGTTGACGACATTTTTGCTTGCGTAGAAAACGGCGGCGATACGTTTGATTGCGTTGCACCTGCGCGATGCGGCCGAAACGGCGCGATTTTTACTCGCCACGGACGATACAACGTAAAGCGCGCGGAATTTAAGCACGACCAGGGGCCACTTGAAGCTGGCTGCGATTGCTACACTTGCACGCATTATTCGCGCATGTATGTTAGCCATTTGCTGCGCGCTAAAGAGATGAACGGATACACGCTTGCTACAATTCACAACGAGCGATTCTTTGTTAAGCTTCTAGACGACATTCGCGCGTCGATTGACGGAGGATATTTTGAAGACTTCCGCGATGAATCGCTTGCGCACTACTACGAAAATGGATCGCGCGCGAATCGACTTGCATGAGCGCTTTGACTGAGCTTGAAATTGCATAACGCATTTCAAGCTCAGTCAAAGCGCAAACACACTAATGTCAATATTTGCTAAAAGCGCGCAAATATGGTAGCTTTGTGGTCTGTATGCGAACGTGGCGGAATGGTAGACGCGCTGTCTTCAGGTGGCAGTGAGTGTATACTCGTGCGGGTTCAAGTCCCGCCGTTCGCACTCTTTAAGAACGTTGATTTTTCAACGTTCTTTTTTATTTTGTGGCAACGACTGCAACATCATGTGCAACAATTGTGCATTTGCTTAAAAATGTGTGATAGACTGAATAGTGAACGTCATAAGACGTCATACGTGTTAAAACATTGGTGTTTTAATTTTTACGGTCATGGAGGACTAAAATGGAACGTCGTTCAACGAAGACGACGAGCCTTATTGAAGATATCGCGGATATCGAGGGTTCGACGCATACGCGATTCAATCATGCCGTAATAAAAATTACACCATCTAGTGAAATCAAAAAATATAGCGAAAACGCATCGAGCATCAATCGTAAAGATAAAAACGATGAAATAAATCAAAACGAGGGAATAATAAGGTTCAAATTTGTAGCAAATGCGGATTGCGATTTATTGCATATTAAGCCAGAGGAAAAGTCGGAAGCTTCCGCGCTACAAGAGCACACAACTCCAATAATAAAAATAAGTATTAAAGAAGATGCTCCACTACTTGTTGCGCAAAATCTTTTAGAAGATAGCGCCGACGCAAACGGTGCGAAAGAAATTGCGCTACACATGGAAGACGCGCTAGGCGCACGCGACGGGCGCGAACACGATTTTGCAATAACGTACGGAAGTTTTGGAAGCCGATTCTATTTAGACGGATACCAATGCTTTGCGAGCGCAACGAATCTTGGGCCGCAAAGAGTGAGCGAAAAAGCGGCCGAAGTGTGTGCAGCGCAGGCAGAATCTTCGCAAATCTACGACTTTTACTACTCAAACCACTTGCCAAATCCAGAAGAAATCGCAAATTCGGCCACACAGGCACAGCCAGACATATGGTTTGCAGGACCTACGATTTGTGCAAGAGACATAAAACGCGTATCTTGCAAGTCGAGCGGAACTTTGCACATTCAATTTAGATTGCGAGGCCCTGGCCAACACGGAGTGCTTTTTGCTGCTGGAACTGCTGGAACTGTTGGAACAAAAACTAATCTAGAATCTAGCGAAAAAATAAGCGTGTACGCAGGGCCAGAAGGCATAAAAATCACGCTAATCGACGACGAAACGTGTGTAAAAAGCGTAATCGAAGCAGCCGCAAGCGTTGACGACGGCGAATGGCACGACTTGATTATTCGCGCAAATCGCGGAGCAACCGACATTTACGTAGACGGATACAGCCAGTCGCACAACATAGGGCAATTCTGGTTTGCAAACATACCAGAATTAGACGCCGTAAGCATTGGCGAAGACTTGCGCGGAGTGCGATTAATGGGCGAAGCTAGAACAGGCGGAATCTACTTTAGCGCACTAACCGAAGGCCAAATCCAACGAATATCAAGAGTAAAGCCACTTGTAACAACTGCACTATTTGACACGGGATATGCGGTCTCTCGCAGCTACAGAATACCGTCGCTTGTAAAGACGCACATGGGAACGCTAATCGCAGGAGCAGACCAGCGAACCAGCGTTTCAAACGACGCTCCAAACCACATAAACTTTGTGATTCGCAGATCCGCGGACGGCGGCAAAACGTGGGAGCCTTTGCAAACCGTAATCAACATGCCTGGCAAAAACCTTGGAAAACTGGGCGCAAGCGCAATCGACTCCTGCCCTGTTTTAGACCCAGAAGGCAAAAGCGAAAGAATTAACGTATTAATCGACATTAATCCTGGCGGAATTGGGCTAACAAATTGCAAAACCGCTGTAGGCGTAGACGCGTGCGGAAGAATCAAGCTTATAGACCGCTTAGGCGGCAAGTACGCGGCGGCAATGGACGCAAGTGCGGCCGTAAAATTGCCATGCGATTCTAGCGAAAGGGAATGCGCAACAAAGTGGCTAGTTTTCCCAGACGGAAGCATAAAAAATTGCGATTTGAATGACGATTTGCACAATGACTTACGCAATAACTCGCACAGTAATCAAACTTGCGACTGTTCCACGTGGAACATATGGAAATCGCCAGAAATCGCAAGCGAAAGTCAGCCATTATTTGCCGAAAAAACGTGTTATATAGCGCAAATCTATTCAGACGACGACGGCAAAACATGGAGCGCACCACGCTTAATCGACCACATGGTTAAGGAGCCGTGGATGAGCTTTGCGGGAGTGTGCCCCGGGAACGGAATTGTTATTAGGCACAGCGAAAAACATTACGGCAGAATACTCGTGCCATTCTATTGCAGTGGCCAAAGCAAATCCCACTATTCTTCGGGAGCACTTATTTCGGACGACGACGGCAAAACGTGGAGCCGAGGCAAAATGATTAACGAAGGGCGATTAATCAACGGAAAAATCGTAGATCCTGTAACAATGCAAGACGACGATGCAACAAGCTCCGAAACCGTGTTTGTTGAACGCAAAAATGGCGATATTCTAGCATTCTTCCGCAATCAAAATCGCTCGGGATGTGTAGGCAAAGCCATTAGTCACGATTGTGGAGAAACGTGGAGCGAGCTGATTTTTGACACAAGCTTGCCCGAAATATTCAGCCAACCGAGCGCAACCTGCTTTAGCAATGAAAATGCAGAAAACGCAGAAACCGCCGACTGCATAGCATTTGCAAACGCAAGCCAAATGATGCCGTACCGCGGTCGCGGAGTTGTGCGATTTAGCTACGACGGCGGCAAAACGTGGGCAAAAAGCGTGTGCATAAACCCGTTCCATCACGTTTATCAATGCCTTAGCTCTAGCAATAAACGAACTTTGCAACTACTGTGGGAAAGAGAGACTACTGGAATTTATATAACAGCAATAGATTCCTCGCTTTGGCAGCAAGATAGTTTGCACGCAGGTTTCAAAAACAAAGTACACAAAAACAAAGTACACACAAACGAAAAAATGGAAGATACAAAAGAGAGAAGACTCAAGCGAACTGAAAGGAGCCAAAATGGAAGAGACATTTAGCAGCCGCGAAGACGATGAGATGACAACACTAGACCGCTTATCGTTATTGCAAGCAAGCTCTAACTCCGCTCCAATCGCAGCAAGAAAGCGCTGCGATGAAACAATGGACGCAATCAGATCGCTTATTTTAAGAGAACGCTTGCAACCAAAAGACATGCTGCCAACTGAGCCAATGCTATGCAATTTGATTGGCGCATCAAGATCATCGGTGCGCGAGGCGATTCGCAAGCTGGAAGCACTTAACATTGTGGAAGTTAAGCAAGGAAAAGGCATGTTTGTTGGCTCGCTATCTCTTGATCCAATGGTGGAAACACTCGCTTTTCGCTCCTTAATCTCCATTAATAAGAATTTTGAAGACTTGAATAACGTTGTAGAAATGCGAAAATTCCTAGACCTTGGATGCGCGGATAAGGTGGTTGAGTCACTTAAAGGAACGCAGCATCCAGAGCTGGAAGCGCTTTCGGAAATAATGACTAAAGAAGCGCATGCTGGAAAAACGTTCTTGGAACAAGACATTGCTTTCCACACAGGCATTTTGCGCGCGGTAAACAATACGATTGCAGAGCAATTCGTGCGATGCTTGTGGCTTGTACATATGGCTGTTTTGCCACAATTGGGGCTGGAAGTTTCGGACGAACTTGAAAAAACCGCTAGAGCGCACGAACTTATGCTAAAAACGGCTATTGCGGGAGACGCAGACGGATATAGGCAAGCTGTAAATGACCATTACGAGCCTATTCAGTCGATTTTGCTCAATAGATTGCAAAAGCACTAAATAAATGGAAGAACCGCTCACTTAACGAGAGCGGTTCTTTCATCTTCAATGGTGATGCCTGAGTACTACAGCATCACGATTAATCGCAACGATACGATTTACGTTACGAAATTTTATGGCCGTCGCACCAAACGTGCTCAACTGCCAAAGTTCCTGGATTAAGCAAAAGCAAATCGGCTGCGTACCCCTTTTCAACTAAGCCTAAAGGAGCACTAGTTACAGCATTCGGCTTATCTACTCCAAGCGCGCGAGCAGGAACAATAGTCGCAGCAGCAATCGCCTCTGGCAATCCGATTCCAAGCTCTTTAACAGCGCGCTTAATAGCAACTTCTAGAATCAAAGTAGAGCCCGCAATAGCGCCATTAGAAACAAGCCTTGCATGGCCGCCCGTAACAGTAACGTCTAAAGCGCCAAGCTTATAAGCGCCATCTGCGCACCCCGTTGCAGCCATAGCATCCGTTACAAACGCAATCCTTCCAACCGCTGCCTTAAACGCCATTCGCAAAACGGGGTTTTCAACGTGGAAACCGTCGTTAATTAGCTCAATCGTTACGCGCGAATCCTCCAAGGCTGCAGGGATTGGACCTGGCTTGCGGTGATGAATGCCGTTCATAGCGTTAAACATGTGAGTCATAAGCGTAGAGCCAGCGTTAAAAGCCGCGCGCGCTGTTTTATAATCCGCGTCGCAATGCCCAACTGCTGGGATCACGCCAGCTTCTACAAAACGCTTAATCGCCTCCATGCCGTGTTCTCGCTCTGGAGCCAAAGTAATCTGGCGCAAAGTGCCATCCGCCGCCTCAAGCAACGCCTCAACGCGCTCGGGAGTAGGGTCCACTAGGCAATTAGGATCGTGCGCTCCTTTTCTAGAAAGCGCCAAGAACGGCCCCTCTAAGTGAGATCCAAGCACATCTGGTCGCGTTTGCATAACGCGCTTAACAGTACGCAAATTCTCTTGCATTACGTCAAGAGGGTTTGTAATCAAGCTAAGAACTTGCCTAGTTGTTCCATGAAGCATGTGATACGCGCGCGCAATGGCAATCCCTTCGGCACCGTCGTCAAACGAATGCTCCCATGCTCCGTGAGCGTGCAAATCAATGTAGCCTGGCGCAGCAAAACAGCCACGCCCGTCTACAACGCTTAAGTCAGATGCGCGCAATCCGCAAGCATTAATCGCAAGCGCAAGGTCTTCGTCTAAAATGCCAGTTTCTAGAATCACGCCATCTTTAACCAAAATCCAAGCGTTAGGAACAATTCCGCGCGCGTCTACAACACTCACGTTGCGCACTACAAAATTGCGCCCCTCACTTGATTTTAGTGAATCATCAATCTTCTTTACGGCGTCTAAATATGCATTTTTTGACATTTCACTCACCTGCGATTGTGCTTTTGAAGTTTGTGCTTTTGAATACGTTACTTAATTTTAGACTTGAGTATCAGATTCCTTGCCAAGATGGCTTATTTGCATACACCCAACGATAGTAGTCTGCCAACTTAAGCTTGCTTGCTGCGTCTTCGTCTACAATCACAGTTGCGTGCGGGTGCATTTGAAGCGCGGAAGCTGGGCATAGCGAGCTTACTCCGCCTTCTAGCGTTGCTGCCACTGCGTCTGCCTTATTTGAGCCAAACGCAAGAAGAACAAGATGCTTAGCGCGCAAAATCGTTCCAATTCCTTGCGTTATGCAATGAGTTGGAACTTGGTTAATATCTCCGTCGAAGAATCTGCGATTATCTACGCGAGTCTGCTCGGTTAGTGTTTTAACGCGCGTACCAGACGCAAGCGAAGAGCCTGGCTCATTGAATCCAACGTGGCCATCGGAGCCAATTCCCAAAATTTGCACGTCGATTCCGCCAGAGGCCGCAATAGCAGCATCGTAGTCGGCTCCAGCGTGCGCAATCTTGCTGCCCTCGCTTAATGGCGCTCCGTTAAGAACATCTCCTGGAACGTGCACTAAATCTGGGTTTAGGCCGATTAAGTCTGTTACAGTTCTGCGGATTGTGCTGTGGTAGGACTGCTCGTGCTCTAATGGCAATCCAATGTATTCGTCAAGCGCAAATCCGCGCACGCGACTTACGTCAACATTATTTTCTTTAACAAGCTTTGCAAGATGCTCGTAGGCCTTTAATGGGCTAGATCCCGTAGCTAAGCCAAGTACTGCATCTGGCTTGCGACTAATCAAATCTACAACTGCTTTTGCGTAGAGCTCGCCAGCTTCATCTTGATCTTTTACAATAATAACTTCTGCCATCTTTGCTTCTCCTTTAAAGCTTTAATTAGCATAATTAGCAATTTTTAAGCAACATTAATCAGTAATTGTAAGCATTTATTAGCAATTATTAGCATTGCGGCATACGAATTAACGCACACCGCAACGCTATTTACTTACTATGCACCATCGGTAAAAGGCTATTAGATTATTTGATTTTTTACTTAAGACACACGCTTAAGACGTTACTTTGTGGAATCGCTCACTTCTTGCGGAGTCTTTGCCAAAGTCAAGCCAACTTCCTTAAGAACGCCAGCAACGGCTTCAACGTTTTCTCCCTTAAGTGGGCAAACTGGATCTGGCATCTGATTTGTGTCAAACACGCCAAGCAACGCCATTGCGGTCTTAAACGCTCCAACGCCAGCGCCAAAGCCTGCCACGCCGCTAGGAACAGTAACGATTCGCATCAAAGCAGCAAGCCAATCCTGCTCCTTCTTAACCGTTGCCCAATCGCCAGCCTGAGCAGCCTTCCACATGCGCACGTAGCCAGTGGCCTCAACGTTTGCAAGTCCTGGAACAGAACCGTCTGCGCCAGCCATGTATGCGCCGTCAACAACAACCTCTTGACCCGTAAGCAAAGTCAATGGGTGACCAGCCTTATTGTTGTCGTCTACAAGGAACCTGAACGACACGTCGTCGTTGGAAGAATCCTTAACGCCTGCAAGAACGCCATCTTTACCAAGCTTTACAAGCAAACCGCCTGGAAGCTTTGTGTGCACGCAAACTGGAATATCGTAAGCAAACAGTGGCAAATCTGGAACAGCTTCGTGAATAAGACGGAAGTGGCGCTCAACTTCTGCCATGCCGCCAAGTGCGTAGAATGGCGCTGTTGCAACAATCGCAGAAGCCCCAAGCTCCTTAGCTTCCTTTGCATGCTCAATAACGCGGTTTGTTTCCGTATCGATGCACCCAACCAACACTGGCACGCGGCCGTCAACAATGCGCATTACGGTTTCAATGATTTCGCGACGGCGCTTATCTGTGCTAAACGCAACTTCGCCAGAAGATCCAAGCGTAAATAGGCCGTCTACGCCTGCCTCAATCATTCGGTTAAGAGAGCGCTCAAAGCTAACAACGTCTACTTCGCCGTCTGCCGTTAATGGCGTAACTACTGGTGGAATAACGCCGTGGAATTTTTCTGTCATGATTAAACTTCTTTCGTATTTTTATGACTATTTATGACTTATGATTTTAGATTTTGCAATTAATGGGCGGCCTGCATGGATTTACTGCAAGGTCTTAACAGACCGCCCGCGCATTCAAGCTAGCGACTAACGACTAGCGACTAACGCTTGCCGCTTACTTGCACTCTTCTTCCGTTGGATGCAACAGCGAAGGTGCCGCGCCCATCAAAATCTTTGTGTACTCATCTTGCGGATTGTTAATCACTTGGTGAGTTTCGCCGCGCTCAACAATCGTTCCGTGATTCATAACAACAACTTCGTCAGAAATGTATCGGATTGTTTGAATATCGTGGCTAATAAACACCATGGAAAGATTCAGCTTCTTCTTTAAGTCGGAAAGAAGATTCAAAATCTGAGCACGCACAGAAACATCCAAAGCGGAAGTTGGCTCATCTGCGATGATTGCATCTGGGTTAAGCGAAAGAGCACGAGCAATTGCCACGCGCTGACGCTGACCACCAGAAAGCTGACCTGGTAAAGCACCAAGAACAGAATGAGGCAAACCAACCATTCGGATTAGCTCCTTGGCTCTAGCATCGCGCTCAGCCTTGCTTCCAATCTTGTGCACAACAAGCGGATCAATCAACTGGTCAATCACACTCATGCGCGCATTCAAAGCCATTGCTGGATCCTGGAACACAACGGAAACCACGCGTCCAATATCCATGCGCTCTTTTGCAGTTCTATGCGTAACGTCTTGACCTTTGAACAAAACCTTGCCGCTTGTTACTTGCTGGAGTCCGCACATAATGTTTGCAGTAGTAGACTTTCCGCAACCAGATTCGCCAACAATACCAATCGTCTTACCTGGCATAAGCTTAAGATTCACCTTGTTTACGGCCGTAATCTTGTTCTTATGGAATAAGCCAGATCCTGCTCGAGTAGTGAACACCACTTCGGCGTCGCGCAGCTCGATGATTGGAACATCGCCATTTTCGCTTTGAGTTTTGTTTGTTTCGTTAACATTCATGTTCATCGCACATCTCCTTTATCGGAGTTGGTCAAAATTGCGGAAGGCACATCCGATTCTGGCTCTGGAGGCGCAGCGTAGAAGTGCCACGTTCCTGGAATGCGCTTCATTACTGGGCGCACGTCAAGTCCTTGATCTGGATGAGAAGAACGCGGAGCGAATCGATCTCCCTTAGGGAAGTCGGATGGGCTTGGAACCGTTCCTGGAACCTGGTGCAATCTTGGAGCACCAGCCTCAATGGAAGTTACGGAGCCAAGCAAGCCGCGCGTGTACTCATGATGCGGATCGGTGAGGATTTCCTTAGTGGAGCCTTGCTCAACAACCTGGCCTGCGTACATTACGGTAATCGAGTGCGCAACCTTAGCAACAAGAGCCAAATCGTGGCTTACAAACACCATTGCGAATCCAAGCTTTTCGCGCAATTCGTTAAGAAGGTCAATTACCTGCTTTTGAACAGTAACGTCCAAAGCGGTTGTTGGCTCATCTGCGATTATCAACTTTGGATCTCGCGTAAGTGCCATTGCAATTAACACGCGCTGACGCTGACCGCCAGAAAGCTCGTGTGGGTAGGATTCAAGCGTACGCTTTGGATCCAAGCCTACAAGCTCCAACAACTCTTCGGCGCTACGAGTGCCACCTCTAGAAGTTAGCTGCTTCATTTGCGCTTTAATAAGCATTGATGGGTTTAAGGAAGACAACGCGTCTTGGTAAACCATTGCAATCTCGTGGCCACGCAAAGCATTGTGCTCCTTTGGGCTAAGCTTTACAAGATCCTTGCCATTAAACAGGATTTGTCCGCTAATCTTAGCTTTTGGATCAAGCAAGCCCATAATCGCAAGCGAAGTGATTGACTTACCGCAACCAGATTCACCAACCAAGCCCATTGTTTCGCCTGGACGAACAGAGAAGCTCAAGTGGTCTACAACATTTACGCTGCCGTAGCGTGGGAACTGAATGCACAAGTCTTTAACCTCAATAACTGGAGGCTCCGTAGACGTTGGCTGCAAGCGATCCGTGCGCTTTAACTCTGCCTCGCGAAGCTTTGCCAAAGACTCAACCAAAGCGTCGTGCTGCTCCTTGTAAGCTGCAACTGGGTCGGTAAGAATCCTGTCTTCCTTGCGAGCAGCATCCGCATCTGCAGCACTCTTAGCTACTGGAGCGGTTGGAGCTGCAACCATTGCATCCGTAATGCCCTCAGAAAGAATGTTAAGGCACAAAACGGTAATCATGATTGCTAAGCCTGGGAACAATGCCTGCCACCAGTATCCAAAGATAACGCCCGCTTTAGCAGAAGACAAAATGTTGCCCCATGTTGGAGTTGGCTCTGGAATACCAGCGTTGATAAAGCTAAGAGAAGCCTCGAACACGATTGCGTCTGCAACAGAAAGCGTTGTGAACACCATAACTGGAGCTGCAATATTACGCGTTACGTGCTTGAGCAAAATCCAAGGTGCGCGAGCGCCAGAAACGATTACTGCACGCACGTAGTCTTTTCCATATTCGCTTATTATATTTGCTCGCACAATTCTTGCGATTTGTGGAACGTAAAGCACGCCAATGGAAATGATGATACCAATCATGGATTGTCCAAGAATTGCAAGGCACACAGCTGCTAATGCGATTCCTGGGATAGACATTACTATATCAATCAATCGCATTATAAGCTCAGATATCCAAGTGCGGCTCACAGCTGCGATTGCGCCGATTATTGCGCCCATCACCAACGCAAAGAGCACAGACGACAAGCCGATTACCAACGAGTAGCGAGCGCCGTACATAACGCGCGAGAACACGTCTCTACCAAGGTTATCGGTGCCAAACCAGTGCGCTCCTGTTGGCGGCTGATAGTTTTGCGTAATCTTTACTGGGTCGCATGGCGCTAGGAATCGCGCGAATACTGCGCAGAACGCCAATATTGCAATCACAATAAGCGAGATTTTAGAGCCTAAGCTCATGCTTTTAAATCTGTTAAATTTGATGCCTGGTTTTGATGCGGCATCTACTACCTGACTTTTTCCAAATAGCATGTCACACCGTCCTAATTCTTGGGTTGATTAGCACGTAAAGCAAATCAACAATAATGTTTATAAAGATGAATGCGATTGCAACAACCAAAACAACGCCTTGCACAAGCATTGGCTGGTTGCCATTAATGCCGTCGAACATTGCGGTACCCATTCCTGGTAGTGCAAAAATCACCTCAATAACGATTGCGCCACCCATAAGGTAACCAATCTTCATACCAAGAGTTGTGATTGGTGTAATCAAAGCGTTGCGGAACACATTTCTAGCAACCACTACGCTCTTTGGAATACCTGCGCCAATTGCGGTTCGCACATAATCCTTATCCAATTCTTCTACCATCGAGGTTCGTATGATTCGCGTAAGCTGACCTGCTACTGGAAGGCCTAATGCGAAGCAAGGCATTGCCATTCTTGCAATGTACGCTTCTGGATCTTCAAAGAACGGCACAAAATCGCCAGATCCTGGGAGCCATGCGAGCTTGATTTGCAAGACGTAAATCAAAAGAACGCCAAGCCAGAAGGATGGAGTTGCGATTGCAATAATCGAAAGTACGCGAACCGTTTGGTCAACCCAAGTATCGCGGTAAAGCGCTGCAAAAACGCCAAAGATTACTGCAAAGACTATTGCGATTAACAAGCCAATGAAGGTTAGTTGCAAGGTGATTGGGAAGGCGTCCGCCACTCGCTGAGCTACGGAATCCTTGTTTACACCGTAAACACCCATGTTTCCTTGGAAGAGTCCAACTATGTAGGACCCAAACTGCTCCCACCATGGCCTGTCGTAGCCCATTTCGTGGCGGAAGGCTGCCAGAGCTGCTGGAGACGAGTTTTCGCCTAATGCTGCAACTGCTGGATCGTATTTAGAAAATGACATAAGGAAGAATACGAGGAACGTAACACCGAATGCCATGAACGGCAGGGCGATCAGTCGCCTACCTAAAAGTCTAAGAAAATTACTCATAAGACATCCACACATCCATTGAAGAAAATTATTATTTTTGCATAACAAAACCGGCCCATCTGCACAAAGGCGAGAAAGGTAAACAGTTGGGCCGGTTTTGCGGTTAGAGGTTAGGGAAAATGAAGTTTGTTACTTTGACTTGCACCTACTTTGTTAGCTTTGCTTTTACAAGGTTGATGCCAGTGGAGCCGATTGCATTCCACTCAGCCAATGCGCCCTTCTTTACAGCGGTCGTAGTCTTGCGGTGGAAGAGTGGGTACAGAGGCACTTCGTCGCTAATCAAATCGAAGCACTGGTTCCAATACTTCTGACGCTCAGCTGGCTTGCTGGCAGCCAAAGCCTTGTCCATAAGCTCGTGGAGCTTTGTGTATCCTTCGGAGTTCTTCCAGAAGGAGCGCTGACGGGTCCAAGCGTTGTCGCCGTACCACCAGCTCATAAGCAAGTCTGGGTCGTTGCCGAATACGGATGGATCGCCTGGAGCAAGAACCATGGAGTAGTTTGCATCGTCGCGGTCGGTAATCTGTGGGTAGAGTGCGGAAGACTTCATAGACTTGATCTCTACATCCATACCAATCTCTGCAAGATCGTTCTTGATTTGTGGAGCAAGCTGAGTAATCCAAGTGTGGTCCGTTGTGTAAAGAGTGAACTTTAGTGGGCCATTTACGCCAGCTTCCTTAAGCAAGCTCTTTGCCTTAGCAATGTTCTTGGTGTAAACGTTCTTTGCCTTGTGGTAATTTGCGTAGTTCTTTGGCAAGAAGCTTGTTGCTGCCTCGCCCTGGCCGCTCATTTGGTTGGTAATCAGCTTGTTTACGTCAATCGCGTAGAGAACTGCTTGGCGAACTCGCTTGTCGTCGAATGGCTTCTGCTTTGTGTTGAACATAACAAATGGAAGAGTAAAGCCCTGTGCGGTCTTAAGCTCGGAACCAGACGCCTTCAAAGTGTTGAATGCCTGTGCTGGAACCATTTCCATTACGTCGGTCTTGCCACCCTGCATTGCGGTTACGCGAGCAGTATCGTCAACGGTTACATTCCAAACCATCTTCTTGGTCTGTGCCTTGTACTTGCCATTGTAAAGATCGTTGCGCTCAAACTTTACCTGGTTATCTGTAATCGAAACATACTTCCATGGGCCAGAGCCGATTGGCATGTTCTTAAGATCTGCATCAGACTTTGCAGTTGGAACAATCTGAATCAAAGCAAGGCGCTGCTTGAACAGTGGGAACGCCTTCTTTAGCTTAAAGATTACGTGACGATTGTCTTTTGCTTCTACAGAATCAATAAAGTCGAGCATAGAGATGTAAAGGCTGCCCTTTGCAGTTGTGCGCTTAAAGGAAGACACTACATCGCCTGCGGTTACTTCCGTTCCGTCCGAGAACTTAGCAGCATCGCGAATTGTTACTTCGTATTCGGTATCGGAAATCTTCTTTGGCTCACCCTTTGCAAGAGCGTTGAAAACCTTAAAGTTGCTGTAATCAAGAGCGTAAAGTGGCTCTGTAACGTGCCAGTTTGCTGCCATTGGCAACGCGCCAGAGGTTGTAGATGGCGCAAAGTCGCGGCTTGCGTATGCAACCTGTGCAGTAATTGTGTCTTTAACAGCAGTCTTTGCTTTTGCTGCCTTGTGGGTTTTTGCTCCACCGCAGCCAGAAAGCATCATTAATGCGGCCACACCAGCGGCGATTGCCACGGTTAGCTTCGAGTTAATTCGTGCCATATTTTCTCCTCACCATTGAGTTTGGGTTTTTTGCATTTCGTCTTCGAATGCGAAAACATTTTAAATTATAGCGCGTGCGTTATTTTCACGTTACTTCAAACATAAGAGGTCTGATGTCTGATGTCAAGTTATGCGTGTGTCGAATTTGTGAAAATTTTGATTATTTTTTAAATCACGAAAAATTAGAACAAAATCGCACATAATCGACACACATATAACCACTATTTTTCTTTATTTGTTACTTACGCGCGCTCGGCGAATCCGCGGCTGCTTGCGACTTTTCCTTAGCGCCCCCAGCCGCATCCGCCTACCTGCTCGCCGCCTACAACTTTGCTGCAAACCAGCGCGTAATCGACGTTGGGTGCGTAATCGCCGTTCCAACAACAGCAGCCCAAGCGCCCATTTGCATAACCTTGTGCAACTGATCTGGAGTGTGAATACGCCCTTCGCAAATAATTGGATAATCTGGGAAAGCTTGCAAAATCTGACCTAAAAGCTCAAAATCTGGGCCGTCCGTTTTTGGCCTTCCAGGAGAAGTGCCAGCCAAAGTGGTAGATATAATATCCGTTCCACAATCCGCCGCGCGCTTGGCATCATCGAAGTTGCCGCAATCGGCCATAACAACTATGCCTTCGTCGTGCAGCGCGCGAACAGTTTGCTCGTAAGTCAATCCATCTGGGCGTGGCCTATCCGTAGCATCAATCGCAATAATATCTGCCCCAGCAGCAGCACAACAGCGCGCATGACGCAAAGTCGGAGTTATATAGACGCCTTCGTGACCGTCTTTCCAAATGCCGATTACAGGAACATCAACTTGCCCTTTAATCGCAGAAATATCCGACAGCCCCTGGCATCTAATGCCAACAGCTCCGCCTTCTACGGCCGCCATTGCCATTTGTGCCATTGTTTCTGGGTGCCTAAGCGGCTCCCCTGGGTACGCCTGGCAGCTAACCACTAGGCCGCCCTTGATTTTTTCAATCACAGGATTCATATAGATTCCTCCTTTTTTCAAATATGACTAAACTAAACAAAATTAAACACAATCAAACGCTAGCGCGATTAAACGCGACCTATCGCAATCAAACGCAACTAAACGCGATTTGAGTGAACAGCCCAAGCCGCACCAATAAGCGGAGCCGCCCCACCAAGCTTGCCCTTAACAATCGGCGTACTTTTAATCAACGTTAAAGCAGAATCTTCAAATCCGCTTCGCATAGCGTTCCACCAAATATCGCCAGCTTCTACAACAGACCCAGAAAGCACAATCACATCTGGATCTATAAGATTCGCCATTCCTGCAACGCACTGCCCCAAGGCCTTGCCGCTTCTAGCAAGCGTTTCTTTAGCGTGCGCATCCTGACCAGAATTTGCGCGCACACAAACCTCGTAGCCGTTTTTTGCAAGCTCGGTGCCTTGCGGAAGATTGCTGTTGTAAAGAGTGGCAAGCCCAGTTCCCGAAGCCACTGGCTCAATATGACCAGCATGCGCTCCGCAAGAGCAGTCAAAGCCAACTCCCAAATCACTAACAACGTGGCCAGCGTGTCCTGCAACTCCGTGCGCGCCCGTAAACAGCTTGCCGTTTACAATAATCGCGCCGCCAATTCCAGTGCCTATGCCAACAGAAAACACAATCGATTTTCCGCGGCCTGCTCCGTAAATCGCTTCTCCAAGGCCGTGGCCACCAACATCGCCAATCATATAAACTGGCAAGTCAGTTACGCGCTTAAACGCGTCGTAAATTCGCTGACCTCGCCAACCTGGCAGAATGTCTGTAGCTGCTACAATTTCGCCAGTTTTGCTATTTGGCACTCCTGCAGCTGCTATTCCAATTCCGCTAATGGTTTTGCCACTTTTCGCCGCATCTTCCAATATTTGCTTTGCGCGTGCCACTAAGCGATTCTTTATGTCTTCTCCGCCTTTTGCAGCTTCTGTTGGCATAGAGCCATAGTCTTCCACTGTTGGAAAAGCGCAATCTTCGCCTTCTTTACCAAAGCTAGACCCTGAAGATTCTAAAGACTCTGGCAAAGTCACCAATCCGTACGCGATTTTTGTTCCGCCTATATCAAAAGCAAGATACGTAGAGCGAGAATCTTTTATTTCGTCCATAACTAATTTCCGTTTTCTTTCTTGCGTTTGCGACTTTATTTTTACTATTTACTCGACTTTACCTATTCACTCACCCTGCGCAGAAACCACAGCATCGTGAATGCGCGCCAAATATCCCAAGCGCTCCTCCACGCTCGCATCTTGCGGAACGCACACTTTTGCGCCCAAATAGTCGATTGCATAATCGTCTTTTAGCGCTTCGTGAGTGGTTTCTTGAATTTCTTTAGACGTCATTAACGAAGTCGGCTCATCTGGGTTCATTGGCAAGTGGCCATCAATCCACTCGTATCCGTATTGCGTTGCATCTGGGCCAGCTCCCGAGAACATTAATCCTTGCAGAACTCCCGCCTGCCTTGCCGCGCGCACGTGTTCCACTGCCGCTTGAGCATTTCGCTCTTCTACAACGCTTCTACCCCAGTTGATTGTGATTCCAATTCCCGCTTCTTTTGCAATTTGAATCTCTTCTTCTAGAGGCAGGAATCCTTTTTCTGGATTTTGGCTTTCAATATATCTATCGCAATGCTCAATCACCAACTTTGCTCCGCACCAATCAAGCTGAGCGAGTTCTTCTAACGACTTTTTCATTGCATCCGCTTGCGCTAAACGAGTTGGAGCCGTGTGTATTTCTACATGAGATATATCGCAGCTATCTCTAATGTCTACAACGTTTGCGATTGCTTCGCGAATATCCTTAAAGAATGCGAGCGCGCGATGCCTGCCTTCTTCACTTGGGCTTGCAAGTCCAAATTCTGGATCTGGGTCAAAGTTTATGTGACGCATTGTTCCAGGAATTGCCGTAATCGTGTTTGCATGCCAATGCGATGGTATTGCGCTTGCTAGCCACGCGCGATTTTTTGGATCTGCCAAATCTCCTGGGTATGGAATCTCCGTTCCGCCAATCCAGCTTTGCTTGCCCAGCAAATCGTAGTATTTTTCTTGATCTTCGCGAGTTTTTGGCAACGATGCGTATGCGCCTACAACAAACTTAGCTTTCAGCATGATATCCTCCTTGAAATCGTAGCTGATTTGTATTCTGATTTGTCTTTCGACTTATCTTTCGATTTGTCTTTTGATTCGTAGATTACACCAATATCACTACAATTCGTCAGACGTCTGATAAATCTTTGTACTTGCGACTAAATTGTTTGCAAACTAAAGCAGCTTTTGTAAAAAACATTAAATTTGATAAAATTACAAGGTTGAGTAAAATCGATTGAATTGCTCTCAATAAGACTTTCCAAATCGTCAAAATAAAACTATATAAAGTAAGGATTGTGGTATGAGAAAGGTAAGTACTATTCGCACAATTAGTGGAATTGTATTAACTTTTGGATTGGTTTTTTCGTCACTGCTTGGAATTCCAGTATTAACATCAACAGCAATTGCAAGTGAGACATTGCCATCTACCACACCTCTTACCGCACAAACCGCTCACGACATTTCAACTGGCAGAATTCGCCTAGAAAATGGCCAAATTGACCAATTGTTGTATGGAAAGCCAGCTCTAGATCCAAATGAAGACAGCGATGGCGATGACCTTAAGAACAGCGAAGAGCTTTACACGTACACAAAAGATGGACGAACCTACTACGGATACAAGTCACATCCTTTGATTAAAGACACCGATGGCGACGGATTAAACGACAAAGACGATAAAAATCCTCGCAGGTGGGATATTAGCCCCCGCGACATGGCTCTGTTTATGGAACTTGTGTATAGGGATGATAATTACGTAAATAAAGTACTTGACGACAAGCATGAGCTTACAGATATTTACAAAGATCGCAACGAATATAAGCTTATGCATAACGAACTTGCGCCATATTGGAAAGTAAAGAAAACATACCACGAGTCCGATGGCTTTGATGCTGTTCTTTTTGAAAATGTTAATCCTGAATACCCATTTATTGAGCAAAACGGCGTGCAAGTTCTTGGAATCCGCGGAACTCAAGGCTCAAAAGACGCAGGAATGGATTTCAAGCTATTCTTTGGCGGAGAAATTAGCCAAGCAACAACTACAGAAAAACTTATGGATGAATTAAACAGTGAACATTTAGTAAGCAATCTGTACGTTACTGGCCATTCTTTAGGCGGATATTTAACAGAACGTGCGCTTGTTTATGCTAAGCGGAAAAATTACGATTGGTTTACTAAAGCTTATACATTTAATGCTCCAAAAATTAAGGGAAGCATTTTTAGGCCATCAATGAAGCAACGAGCCGAAGAACTAAACGAACTTACTAAAAAAGGTTACGCTGAGCATTATGCCACAAAGAAAGATACGCTTATAAGCTTTATTGGTCATGTTGATGGTGCAAAAATTATAGACACTGGAAACAATGGTCACAGCTCGCGCAACTTCCTAGATAAAAAGATGGACAATCAGCCAGGATTTACCGTTGGAAACAGAAAACAGATTGATGGCACTGGAACAGTAAACCCAGGCGTTACAAAAGTTAAAGAAACTCCAAAACCTGCAGAAGTAAAGCCTTACGAAGAAACTTACAAGCCAGAAGTTAAAGAAATTCTTCTTGCAAATGGCGAGCCTTTACCAAGCGATTTTAAGGATGCTTTAGCAAACGCTAAGGATCTTCCTCAAGGAGCAACTTTTGAAGATGTTACAAATCGCGATTTAATTAACATCTCTAAAGCTGGAGACTATACAGGCAAGCTTAAGATAAAAATAAATGGCACTAAAACGATTGAAAAAGGATTTACTATACGCGTAGTAAATATGCCAGAAGTCACCGTTAAAAGCGATACCAACCTTCGTTTTGAGCTAAATTCTACATTCCCTAACGATTTTGACGCTAAGAAATATCTTGATGGCGTACCTAGTAACGCTAAAGTTTCTTTGCTCAATACGCCAAATATGAACACTAAGGGCGCACAAGACATTACCGTAAAAGTAAGCTTTGTTAACGGCACTAAGCGAACGGTAAAGATTCCCGTAAAAATCTATGAAGCAACACCGTGGGCGGAGCTAACTCCAGCAAAGAAATCAACACCGTGGGCGGAGCTAACTCCAGCAAAGAAATCAACACCGTGGGCGGAGCTAACGCCAGCAAAAGAAGTAACTCCAGGTAAAACTATTACACCAATACCAAACGTTACAGCAGTAGAAGGTAAGAAAGTAGAAGTCAAAAAAGATACTACGATTAATGCAGATTTCGACTTTAAGCCATATTTGCAAGGTTTACCGAAAAATAGCACCGTTAAAATTATTGCGCAGCCAAACACTACAAAAATTGGCGATACTACACTTGTTGTAGAAGTGAAATTTGCAAGTGGAGCAAAGCGGAAAGTAACTCTTAAAGCTCACGTTGTAAAAATAATTCCTGCAACGCCACTAACACCAGCAAGAAAAGCAACACCGTGGGCGGAGCTAACGCCAGCAAAAGAAGTAATCCCATGGATCAACCTAACTCCAGCAACGCCAGTAACACCAACACCAGCACCACAACCAGAGCCTAATATTCCTACACCACCTCAGCCTCAACCTCAGCCTCAACCTCAGCCTCAACCACAGCCTCAACCTCAGCCTCAACCTCAACCACAACCACATCCACAACCACATCCACAACCAGAGCACCCACAGACTCCAGTTCCACCTACACCGCAACCAAATCCAGAGCCTGCAAACCCTACAAACAATACAACACCGCAGACTCATCAGACTCATCAGACTCATCAAACTCATCAGCCAACCCCAAATGCAGAATCTCATAAGCCGCCTAGCGAGACTAATAGTCCACAAGCTCCTAATGCTAACAATAACTCACCAAGCAAAAGCTTTGTGGAAATTAACAACAATACAGAATCGCTCACAAATCAGAAGCAGGCACCAGAATCAACAGAAGTGCCAGAAGCACCAAAGAGCATTGCTGATTTGCTGCCAGAATTAACCAACACTCTAACTGTTGGAAACAATAACATTGCTTATGCAGGAAAGAACAATCAGATTACTGTTTCTCTAAACACAACAGCAGAATTCATGCGTAAATTGCAACTAAACAAAGCAGTAAAAGCATACGCATACATTTATTCAAGCCCTAAGCTTCTTTATAGCGTAAATGGAACAAAGCATGTAACAGTTCGCATCAACAAACAGGGCAAAGCAATATTTGATGCGATTATTCCACAAGAATATAGCGGCAATCACACTATTGTTCTTATCGACGAAAATGGCAAGCAAGTTGCATGGACTAATGTGTTAGTAAAGAAAAACGAATCTTTGCAAAATAATTCTTCAAGTGAAGTTGTTTCATCGCAAACACATAGCGCTAGTGTAAACAACAAGCTTCCTAATACTGGAATACAAGTGATTCCAGCTGTTTTTAGCACTGCATTAATGCTGTTTGTTTGCACAATCATTACAGCTGCAAGAAAATCACATCTAACTAAATAGCTAATGTAAAAAACTAGATACTAAATACTATATAGCCCACCAGCTTGCAAACAACCAAGATGGTGGGCTATATGCTAAAAAGTGCGCAAATCAGCTCATAGCCCTTATAGCAGTAAGACTCATAGCATATCAAATATGATTATTCTTCATTCGTAGAATAACTCTAAAACAAAAATATACAAATACTTAGCGCATTGAACAACAAAACACGTAAAAGAAAAAGGCTTGTTAGAAACCTAACAAGCCTTTAAAACTAAAGAACAGAATCCCGTCCCTAGCGGAAAACCATCTCTAGCAACAAGCATTAAGCACCCGCAAGCAGAATAAAGAACCTACACGGTAAGAAAAGGAAATTTCGGCAAACCGAGCAAACTCTAAACCCCGCGTGCAAGCTGCAGCACAAAACACGCGCCGCCGCCTAACGCAAGCCTATTTCAAGCGCGCACCAGCGAACACCAGTGCGCGCGCAGTGCTTAGTGACGAGCCTTGCGAACAGCAGCACCCATGCCAGCAAGCATGGTGGCAGCCAAAGCGGTCAAAGTTACGCCAACACCAGTAGTAGCGTGGGCGTTACCGCGCTTGTCCTTGCCATTCTTGTTCTCAACCTCAGTCTTAGCGCCAGCAGCGGCAGAGCCATTAGCAGCGCCAGCCTTACCAGCGGCAGCGCCGTTAGCACCAGCCTGAGCACCATTCTTACCAGCTGGAGCAACACCATTGGAGGTGCTTGGAAGATCAAGGAAGTCATTATCCAATGGATCTGCAGCAGTAGAAACAACTGGAAGCTTGGTTGGATCTACATCAAGAGACACAGCATGATCGTAAGCAGCGTGATACTCTTTTACAGCATCCTTCCAAAGAGACTTTGCATCCGTAGCCTTCTGCTTAGCTTCCTTATACTCTCCCTCAGCCTTAGTCTGCTTGGTTTCAGCAGCAGTAAGCTTGGCCTTAGCGCGATCAAGAACATCATTAAGATGGTCTTCACGCTTAGAATCAGTTTCACCGCTCATCATAAAGTCATTCAAAGCATCCTCAGCAGCCTTAACAGCTTCCTTGCAGGCAGAAACCTTTTCCTTAGCTGCATTGTAAGCAGACTTCTTCTTGAGATACTCAGCATAAGTCTTCTGCTTCTTCTCAATCTTAGTCTGAAGATCAGCTGCAGCGGTACGAACACGGGCGATAGCAGCATCCTTCTGATCATCCTCAGATGGAGTTGTAGGATCATCTACAGCTTCAGCTTGTTCACGAAGAGCCTTGTTGTAAGCAGCATCAAGCTTCTGAACCTCTTCAGCCTTCTTAGTGTAATCAACATGAGCATTGTACTCATTAATATACTTACGTACTAGCTTAGCTTGTTCCTCTTTAAGAGCACCAATCTTAGCCTCAACTGGCTCAAACTTACCATCTTTAGTAGTATAGCAATCAGTTAAAGTTACACCAGCAATAGTTGGTGCCTTTGCCTCTTCTTTACCTGCTTCTAAAGCCTTAAGCTCGCCCTGAGCCTTATCCAAGTTGTCCTTAGCAGTCTTAACATCCTTAGCAGCCTGAGACTTAGTAATCTTAGGAGCGGTTGGAGTCTCAGCAAAAGCTGGGGTTGCCATTGCGAAGCCAGCAAGCAAAGTTGCGCCAGCAGCGAAAGCGGCGATAGCCTTCTTATTCATCATTTTATTTCCTTTCTTCTTCTCCTATGCGTTAGGGGCGCATAGAAAAATTTGCTCCACAATCCAAAAGCGGACTGTGGCACACGGCCAAACTAGGTGCGGCCATGTTTGCTATTAACATACCCCCCCCCGTTTGAAAAAGTCAAGCCCCAGCCACACATGCTAAACCGAAAAAAAATGATGTTATACACAAACTAATCCACAATAAAGGCCACATTACCGTAAAATTTGTGGATAAACAACACTTAAACCGTAAAAATACGTATTTCAAGGTTTTTGAAGAATTTTCTCAGGTTTTTTTAAGGAAAGACTTTTCGCGCGTGTCGCGCCGCTTGATTCCGCACTTTGTAGCTGATTTAAGTGCGTAGAGAAACAAACTCGGGAAAACTTTCCGCTTTTTGTAGTTATAATCAGCGTGTTGAGCAACAAAAAGCGGAACCAATTGACGCATTTTGTACCAAATTTGACCCAAAACACGTACAAAAAGCGGAATAGAAGATCATGTCGCTCGCGCGTTACAGCGCGCTTATAAGAACTTGTATACACAAAAAACGTATTTTTTGTACATCCAATGTACAATTTTTTATACATCCAATGTACAAAAACTACGATTTATACATCTTTTGTCTAAATATCACACACACTTCAGACTGAAATCAAGGGCCCGAAGCCCCAAAAGTGTGTAAAAAAATCATGTCTAGCGTATTGCAATACAAGCGTTTTGCCACAATCGAATCTGGGCTATTCTTTACTTGCAAAATCATTCTAAACAAAGATATCCCAATATTTAACACAGATTCACGTTACTAGTTTTATCAATCACTATTGTTCCGATAAATTAAATATGTTATTCCGCTACTGTTTATGTTATTCCGATAAAACGTTAAAATATAATAAAATGCAACAATGATTAAGGGTATTTTATGTACATAACAGTAAAGCAAGCTGCTGAAAAATGGGGCATATCAGATAGACGAGTAAGAATTCTATGCTCCGAAGGGAAAATTCCAGGAGTATATCGAGAAGGAAGATCCTGGAAAATACCGCATGACGCAGCAAAGCCAACCGACGGAAGATATAAAATTAGCAAATCGCTAATTCCAATCATAAAAACTAAATTAGAAACCCTTAAAACAAGAAGACCCCTAACTGAAGGAGAATTAGAAAGACTTAATGAAGAATTTCTAATAGAATATACATATAACTCAAACGCAATTGAAGGAAACACTTTAACACTGCGCGAAACAGACATGGTTCTTAGAGGGCTTACTGTTGATCAAAAATCATTAAAAGAGCACCTAGAAGTTATTGGACACAAAGAAGCCTTTGATTACGTAAAACATCTTGTTAGCAAAAATAAGCAAATAAATGAAAAAGTTATAAAAGACATACACTATTTAGTTTTAGCCAATAAGAAAGAAGATAGAGGCGTTTATAGAAGAGTTCCCGTTCGAATTATGGGATCTACACATGAGCCACCACAACCATATTTAATCGCTTCAAAAATGGAAGAATTATTGAAAAAATACAAAAATAGCGATGAAGATATTGTTACTAAACTTGCTCGTTTTCATATAGAATTCGAAAGCATTCATCCTTTTATTGATGGAAATGGAAGAACAGGAAGACTGCTGGTCAATTTGGAATTGATGAAAGCAGGTTACCCACCAATAGATATAAAATTTACTGATCGCTTGAAATATTATGAAGCTTTTGATGAGTATCACTCAAAACATAACGTGTCTGCCATGGCAAACTTGTTTGCAAGATATTTAAATCAAAGACTTGATTTGTATTTGTCTATTTTAGAGTAATGATTATTTTTAATTAAAGCTACGCGCAATTGGCTTTACTGTTATTCTCTCAGATAGTTGACTGAACTATTAACAGCACTGTGGTCGAATCTCCGACTTGGCCACAGATTCTAATTGGCCTATAATCCAAATGCATTCCCACAGCAAACTTATAAGAACTTGTATACACAAAAAACGTATTTTTTGTACATTCAATGTACAATTTTTTATACATCCAATGTACAAAAACTACGATTTATACATCTTTTGTCTAAATATAACACACAGAATTCAGACTGAAATCAATAAATCACAATCAAACCAAACACAACATATAACAAACATAGCCTTCTGAATTTTAATTAATCTCAGAAGGCTATTATTTTTAATAAACTGTTTAATCTAGTTATGCTACATAGCTATCTTTTTTACTCTTAAAGATGGTTATAGCTGCAATGCTCACAACAAGAACAGCAAGAACAATCAATGGCGCTGTGAAGTAATTTGTGTAGAATTCACGCACATCAACATCTACGGAATTGATAGTCGCAGCATAAGTTGCCCAAGACAATACACCTAATACAACATCAACAATCGCATATACACATGCGTTTTTATACAACTCTTTAACTGACTTGCTGCTTTTAACCCAAAGCATTACAGACAAAACCAAGCCTATTAACATTGATGCAACAGCAACAAGTGCAAACAACATATCTAACATAAAAACCTCCTGCCCAATTAAATCCTCTACCATAGCGGATTTAATACGATTTTAATTTAACTAAGATTTTCGTGTCAATATTAAAAAAAAAATTATAGAATTTTGCACATTATTTTCACATTTAGCGTACTTCTAAGACATAAGAACAAGCCACAAACGTTGATATATCAACGTTTTCTACATGGAGCGGACAACGGGAATCGAACCCGCCTCTGAAGCTTGGGAAGCTTCCATTCTACCGATGAACTATGTCCGCATGCTCGGTTACTCCGCGATTAATCCTTACCGATAATCTGCCTACAAACAAGCAAATAAGCGCTCAAGAATCAATCTAAAAAGCAAACCATCTAAGAATATCACGCTCCGCTAACTGCTACAACTCCGCCAGAAACACCTTTGCCGTATTCAACATTGTATTTAGCGCCATTATTAAAACGAAACACGCTATCGCCATCATGCTCAATATGATCGATTTCTCCACGTGCATCTTCTTGCACAAGACTTTCCATCTTACTAGACATAAGCATTAAAGAGTCAACTCGCTTGTTAACATCTGGCTGCCTAGAAAACAGCTTTAAAAGCTTGGAATCGTAGTTTGCAAACGGATTTACAATCATCAGTGAAGCAATAGCTTGCACTCCCGAATGCAAATCCATCTTATGCATCTTAACTCCGTAGGAAATTTTGTTTAGAGCAGATGCCAAAGCCGCAGGGTCGCCAGTAAGCATACTTGCACTTCGATCTGCATCCAGCTCGCGCGCTCTAGAAATCGCAAGCTTAACAAATAGAGAACCGAGCGGCACAAAAATGGCACTTAAAACCTTGCCAATAACTTTTAGTACAGGGCAACGCCTTTTAGCAGATTTTGCACACTCACTTCCCGAATACATAAGCACATACCCAAAATACGTAATAACTGTTGCGATTGCAGATGCAACCGTTGAATTCAAAATATCGTGATTATAAACATGAACAAGCTCGTGGCTTACAACGCCACGCAACTCGCGCTCGTTTAGAATATTCAAAAGACCACGAGTGCAGCAAATTGTTGCGTGACGCTCGCTTCTACCAATTGCAAAAATATTCGGACTGTCTGTTGGAGCAACATAAATGCGCGGCATAGGCTTTTCGATTTGCGCAGAAATCTCGCGAACAATGCCGTATAAAACAGGTTCTTCGTTCTCGCTAATTTCGCTAGCACGCATAATGCGAGTGGCAACTTTTCCAGAAAGCCAATAAGCACATAAGCTTAAAATTATTGCAATAATTGCAAACCAAACCAGCATCGACAAACGCAATCCAGCAACAATCCACAGCAAAGCAGCAAATAGCCATATTAGCGAAAACAACACTACTGTTTTCAAATTGTTGCAATAGCGCATACCCATGTTGCCAAACATGCTTTTGATTTTAATAATCGCAACTGTAATTTTGCTGAATGAAAACTGTGTATTTAATGTTTATGATTTAACACACTTAAAACAGGTGAATAAATGTTGAAAAGTGGCCACTTTCTGCGCAATTTGGCTACAGTTAATGGCCACTAATCAATGTTTACCAATCAATGCGTACACTCAATATAAACTATTGTTTAATTTCCGCTATATCCATAAGCATTTGTTTAGATACGACTTTTTTGCGAGCGCGATTTTCCGCTAATCCAGATTCCACCTCGAAAGCATCAATCCTCTTCCACCCTTCAAAATCAACCACTTTGACTCCTCTAGATTCAAGAAGATTTTCAATAGACTTAGGGTCTCTATCTGTTGCCAATCTTCCAGGAAGTGCAGGAATCTCAGGAAGCGCGCTTTCACATTCTTCGGTCGAACTTTTTGCTAAGTCTTCCAGCATATTTTCAACGACTTGCAAAGCATCCGACTTTGTAGAACCAATCAACCCGACTGGCCCTCGCTTAGCCCAACCAGTTGCATACAATCGTGGGCAAACAACCCCATTTTGCGCAGAAGTTAAAATCCTGCCATCGTTGTTTGCAAGAAGTGCGCGAGAAGAATCGTAAGCAACTCCACTAACTTGCGCAGGCTTATATCCAATCGCATGGTAAACTGCCTGAACTGGATATTCTTCAAACTCGCCAGTGCAAGTCATTTTGCCATCCGCGCTTGTAGCCGTGCGCTCTACACGAATCGCAACAACCTGCCCATTTTCTCCCAGAATCTCAACTGGATTTGCGTTAAAGTGAATAACGTAGCGCTTATTTGCAGGATTGCCTTCAAAGTCAACGTTTCCGCCGTCTTGCATATCTTCACTCAAATCGCGTATAGCAAAAAGCTCTTCTACCATTTGGCGAGTCAATTTGTCTTTTCCAGCAACATCAATTGTTTCGTCGTCCAGGTCAAAATCGCTTTCGTTTACAACTATTTGCACACCAGAAAGCTTTTCCATCTCGCGCAATTCTTGCACAGAGAATTTAGCTTGTGCAACGCCTCGTCGAATAAACAAGTGAAGTGTTTTAGCCTGATTTTTAAGCAAACCATTGTAAACATCGTCGGAAATATCCGTGTGCTCTCTAAGATAATCCGCATCTCGCAAAAGCTCGCGCGCAACATCCATAGCAACATTTCCGCCGCCGATAACAGCCACTTCGCTTGCATCAAGCGGCCACGTACGCTCGCTGGTAGGATATCCGTCGTACCATTCCACAAACTTTGCAGCGCCATAAACGCCATTTAACGATGCTCCCGGAATACTAATCAGCTTATCTTCTACAGCGCCCGTAGCAAAAAGAATTGCGTCATAGCGCGGCAACAAATCTTCTAGTGTAATATCTTTGCCAAATTCAACATTCGCATACAAGTGAATATTTGGATTATCAAGCGTTTTAGCCAAAGCATCTGCAATGAATTTTATACTCGGATGGTCTGGAGCAACGCCATATCGAACAAGCCCAAATGGCACTGGCAACTTTTCAAATAAATCGATTCTAGCTGCCGTACCCAAGCCCATTTCGTCGCCTAGTTTTTTAAGCTGACGAAGGAAAATATCTGACGAGTAGATTCCAGCAGGCCCCGCGCCAATAACTGCGATTCGCAATTCGCGCGAATCCGCATCATAATTCATTTCCATAAATTTTCCCATGTTGTTATTCAAATTTTATTATTCAACTTTTGTTATGTTAAAACATTACATTTTGCGTGTTTCGAGCATTCTTAAGCCTATTCTTTTTGAAGATTTAAATAAAATCGCTGGCTTTTATGCTCCACTACTTAGACTAGCGCCTTGGTTCATTCAAGAAAAGAGCAAAGTGAATATTGTCACTTACGCACGCTTGCCTTTCAACGCTGTTAGCGCCCACAAAATAGACACAACATCAATCATCTCTTGCATCATAGCTCCAAAAACGGCAGGAATCAGCCCAAAAGCAGCCGCAATCATGCTTATAACAGCCAAACCAATTCCCAACATAACAGCCTGAACCATAACTCGCTTCGTGTGTTTTGCAACGCTTACAGCGTTTGCTACAGCATAAATGTTGTTGTTCATAATCACAACTTGCGCGCACTCCGAAGCTGCTGTATCCGTGCCATCTATTAAAGCCACGCCAATGTTTGCTGCAGCCAAAACTGGGGCATCGTTTACGCCATCTCCAACCATCATCGTTACGCGCTTATCTTTTTTCTTATGCATAAATCTGCTAAATATGCCAAAACTTTCAAATCTGCCGCAATCTTCTTCGCTTTTATAACCACTATAGTGCTGTTTTATGCAATCAAGCTTGTCTTGTGGTAGCAAATTAGCCTTTACTCGCTCAATACCAACGCTTTTTGCTATTGTTTGAGCAGCCTGCAAGCCGTCTCCCGTGAGCATGCTTATTGAACGAACACCAAGCTCCTTTAGCTTTTGGATCGTTGATTTTGCATTTTCTCGAGGCACGTCTTTTAGAACAATTCGCCCAACAAGTTTGCCATCAAAAGAAACGTATGTTGCCATTTCGTCGGCAGAAAGCTCTTCAAAATTGCTTTCTATTTTTGATATATTTTTTATATTTTTTGCATCTTCTGCATTTTCTATATTTTCTACATTTGCGCGTGTGTCTTTATCTTCGGTTGCTTGCGACTTTTCCTCGAGGCAGCCAGCTGGCGCATTCAAAACGTAGCTTTTTCGCCCAACTCTAACGTTTACGCCATCCACACTTGCACATATACCCTGCCCAGCAGTTTCTTTAACACCGCTTATAACTGGATATTCGCGAACGCTTGGAAGTTGCGGAACAGCGGATGGATGCGTGTTTTGCCAAAGATCTGCTCCAGCTTTTGCAATTCCTCCTGCAAGAATGTGCTGCGAGTATGTTTCCAAAACGCCTGCAAACATTAGTATTCTATTTTGCAACTCGCTATTTTCTTGATTTTCCTGATTTTCGCTATCTTGATGATTCGCTAAATCCACTCTAACAACTTGAGGCTGCTTAACAGTAAGCGTTCCTGTTTTGTCGAAGAAAACATCACTTACACAACTTAATTGCTCTAAAACATCCTGACTTTTTACAACAATCCCAAGCTTTGCAAGTCTTCCTGTTCCTGCCATAAATGCCACTGGCACGGCGATTAATAGCGGGCAAGGCGTAGCTAGCACCAACACTTGCGCAAATCTTAAATCCTGACCAGATGCAGCCCAAGCGCTAAATGCAATCACAAAAGAAATCACTGTAAAAGGAACGGAAAGCATATCCGCAAATCGAACTACAGCAGCCTTAGAAGATCTTGCAGATTCAACCAACTTCATGATTTTTTGATATTGCGAATTTTGAGATAACTTAGTTACGCGCATAATCAACACAACGCCGCCATTTACGCATCCAGACAACACTTGCGCGCCAGCAAACACTTCGCGCGGAAGCGACTCGCCATTTATTGCGCTTGTGTCTAGAACAGCAGAACCGCTTAAAAGCTCACCGTCTACAGGAACTGTTTCTCCTGGAAGAACAACTATTACATTGCCTATTTTTAGATCTTCAACTGGAACTGTTTTGTATCTTTGCAATTGGCTAGAAGACTTTACATCTTGCAATATTGGGCATTCTTTAGAGTTATTGTTACATTTTTTACACGATTCACAACTAGTAAAATCTTTATGTTCTTGCAATGCCTCTAGCGAAGATTCATCGCTGACTTTTCTAAAATGACTATGATCAAGCAGAGCACATTGCTCACAAGATTCACCGCACACTATTCCAGGAAGCGTCATTAAATGCGCGGTTTGAGGAGACGCATTTACTAAAAGAGATAGATTTTTCTGCGCTGCATCTTGCGCAAAGTCTTCTATTGCACCGCCTGTAAACACCATTACAACAATCAAATAACTTGCCCAAAATTCGCCTATACAAAGCGTTGCAAGCAATGCAACAAACGCAAGCAAGTCAATTCCAAGTGTGCCATGCGCCAAATCATCAATCATACTTAAAAGCGACTTAACACATGTGTATAAAACTAAACAAGTTATTATACTTTGCCCGATTGTAAGGCTTATTTGTGCATTAAAATCAAAATTTATCAATGAAAATAGTTGATTTAACGTCTTGCTTATAGCTTTGCAAAAATCGAGTATAAAAGTTAGATTGCTAGAATAAAACGCCGCAATAAACGGGAACAAAACTAAAACGATTACTAATTGAGGAGCACGACGGCAATACGCTAAAAGTTTACGCATACACTTTCCTTACGCTGATCAGGCTAACTGCGCTAAACGCTGCTAACACACGATTTCACGCCTTGTTAACCCATTGAGCAGCTATTTATAACAGCAAACTCAATACACGGCGTAAAGATACTTATGTTTATTTGTTAATGAATATATTAACAACAACCATTGATGAGAAGCGTTCTAATATAACAAGACGCGCGCAAACACAAGGAACGCACACAAAACACAATACGGACCCAATGAATAAAAAAGGGCTTCTAGCGATTTGCTAGAAACCCTATTTGTGGAGCTAAGGAGACTCGAACTCCTGACCCTCTGCTTGCAAAGCAGATGCGCTACCAGCTGCGCCATAGCCCCATTCGAAAGAATGATGTTCATTCTATCGTGGGCCCGGGAGGACTTGAACCTCCGACCTCATCCTTATCAGGGATGCGCTCTAACCACCTGAGCTACGGGCCCAACTTGTATGTTGAAAACATACAAGTAGTTAGATTAGCACAGACACAGAAAATGTCAAATAGCAAATCTAAGCGTGTCGCAAAATTATTCTACAAAATTATTCTAAATGGCTACGCATAAACCACTGGAACTTTTCAAGCTGCTGAACATGGTCTTGAATAATGTTTGAGCTAACAATATCAAGATTATCAAGCTGCGCAATGGCATTCCTATCGTCCGCAATCATATCGTTGTAATACTCAATTAACGCTTGCAAATATTCTTTAGTGGATTTTCTGCCGCTAAGAGAAAAACGCTTCCACGTGCGAGATGAAACAATATCGTCCGCGCGACCCAATGGCGAGCCTCCAAGCGTTGCAATTCGCTCAGCTGTTTCATCTGCTTGAGCCAAAACTTCTGCAACTTGAGGGTCAAGCATTTCGTGAACTGCAATAAAGTCTGAGCCCGTAACATTCCAATGCGCATGCTTTAAGACTAAAGCAGCTTCCTGCTCGTGGCTTAAGCGATTTTGCAAAACCGCAATAGCTTTCTCGCTAGAAACTTCGTCTAAACCTGGCACAATATGCATTAAAGCCATAGTATCCTCCATTTTTGCTATTTTTTATTAATTTTTATTATTGATTTTGTTCAAATCTTTATTTTGCTCTGTTTTTCTAACTTCAATCGTAGCAATTCTACGACCATCCACTTCTGCAACAGTCATATCGTAGCCGTCTGCATCGTGCAAAACAGCGCCAACCTTGCCCATGGAGCCTGTACGAGCCAAAAAATACCCTGCAACCGTTTCGTAAGGGCCATCTTCCAATTCGATTCCAGTAACATCTGCAAAGTCTTCAATCGTCATTCCGCCGTCAACAGTAGCCACTCCGTTTACAAACGCCGTAGACTTACTATCGCGGGTTAAATCAGACTCATCTGGCAAGTCGTACTCGTCTCGAATATCTCCAACCAGCTCCTCGGTCATGTCTTCAAGAGTTACAATACCATCAGTTCCACCATATTCGTCAATAACAACCGCAAGATGAACCCCTCGCTTTCTAAGAAGCTCAAGGCTTGGAAGCAACTTAGACGTTCCAGGAAGACTTATTCCCTCTCTAGTTACGTCTGCTACAGTTTTTGCATTTGGATCTTTAACATCCAGCAAATCTCGAACGTGAACAAATCCAATAACATCATCAAAATCCTTGCCTGTTACTGGGTACCTAGAATACGGAAGCTCGCGAATCTTTGCAGCAGCATCTTCTAAGCTTAGTGAGCCATCCAAAAACTCAACGTCCGCACGAGGACGCATGACTTCTGCAACAATCGTCTCTGAAGCGTCAAAAACATCGTCTAAAATAGTGCGCTCATCTTGGCTAAGTTTTTTATTGGAATTAACCAAAACGCGCAACTCTTCGTCGGAAACTTCACTTTCTTTTTCGTTTGGATCAAACCCAAGCAAGCGCACAAAACCGTTGGTATTCTTAGCAATCAACCATATTAAAGGCTTGCATATTTTAGAAAACACATCTACTGCAGGAACAACAGCCCTTGCGATTTGCTCCGATCGCTGCATTGCAATTCTTTTTGGAACAAGCTCAGAAATTACGATTGAAAAATAAGATATTATAAGCGTTAAAACAATAGTCGTAAGCGGGCCTGCTACATGTTTTGAAACACCCCAAGACTCCACTAATGGCACAACATGAGGCGCTATTGCAGATTCGCCAAAAGATGCCGAAAGAAAACCAGAAAGCGTAACTCCGATTTGAAGAGTGGAAAGAAAAGTGTTTGGATCGCGGGCGATTTTTGCTACGCGCGCCCCTCTCGCATCCTGCGATTTCATGCGATCCAGCTGCGACGATCGCAAGTTAACAAGCGCAAGTTCGGTTGCTGCAAATATGGAACCAAACAAAAGGAACACAACAATGAGTGCAATGTTAAAACCCAACGACATACTTGCTATCTTAGTTGAATTTAACGCATATAAAAAGTGCATATAAAAGCAATATTGATAATGTTGATAATATGCGGATAATAAACAAATACGCGCAATCAAGTTCTGTAGAAATACCCCGAAGGCGCTTTATTCAAAACGCTAGCGGATTCAACTTTAAGAACAATTCCATCTTGCGAGTAACCTTTTAGCCCAACTTTTCCAAGAGCTATTTTGGCTTTAACAACAACCCATTGATGCTGCGAAAACTGCAAATTTTGGGGCATTTGCGCAACAAAACCAAATGGGCTCATATCTAAAATGCAACAAGACATAAACTGCCTAGATATGCGAACCTGATCTTTAGAAAGCGTAGATTCTTTGCTTACAAACCCTTTTACAACAATCGTATAATCTTTGTATTTATCAAAATTATGGTCAATTTCGTTGTACCAATTGCCAAAATCATCGTCTGAAACAACAATTTTTTTATTAACTACATCTAATCCGCTTAAATTTTTTTTATTATTTTTACGATTAGACGCGATTGCTATTGCACGACCAGATGCATATTCGTCAAAACCTGCAGACTTTAAAGAACCGCCACCCAGTGCAGATTGAGACATTTGCAATGGGATTAAAATAATAAGCATTGGCGCTACGATTGAAACCATTATTTTTTTGCAATCTTTAACATGCGCAGAAAAAATTCCAAAAAGTGAGCAAATTCCTAAAACAAAAAGCAAAATTGCAGCAAAAATAAGATAAGCAAAGGCACGCGGAGTAGTTAAAATTGCGTAAGATCCGCTTAGCGCACTGTGCATTAAAGTTGCAGAAAAGCAAAATAAGCACAACGCTTGAACAATACTTGCAAATGTTATTTTTTTAGACAATTTTGCAGAATTTGCAGAATTTATATCACTCACAGCACTACTCACAGCATCACTCACAGCATTACTCCCCACGCAAAATGAACAATAAGCGCAGCAAACAAGCAGAACACAACAATCGTTGCAATTAAGCGCAAAACAAAGCCAGTTTTGCAATCTTCAACAAGCATAAGCGTGTTTTTTATGTCTAGCATTGGCCCAAAAAGTAGAAAAACAATTACCGAACTCATTGGAAGAGAAGAAGCCAAAGAGCGAGCGATTACAGCGTCGGAACTGGAGCAAAGTGAACTTGCGTACGCTATTAGCATCATTGCTGGAATCGCAACAAAAACAGTTGTTGTATTAACTTTTGACGCAGGATCTGCACCAAGCCAAACTCGAATAATCGAAGCTACTATTGTTCCAAACAAAATTATTGGCATTAGTCGCATAAAATCTGAGTAAATGTGATGTGCGTAAGTTTTCAAACTATTTTTAATATCAGACTTAAAGCTGGAAGAATTTTTATACGAAGAATTGCCACTTTGCAACTTATTAAAATCTGCGCACGCTGCACAATCAACACAATCCGCGCGAACTTTTTCCAATACATTCTGCCTTAAAACTTGCGACTTTACGGGAAAAATCACAAAACTAACACCCACTAAAAGAGCAACACCAACACCCAAAGCCACTCGAGTTACAGCAACTGCTGGAACGTCTGCAAAAGCATACCAAGTGGCCCAAATAGAAACAGGATTTACCACTGGCACAGCGCACAAAAACGTTACAGCACAAGGCAAAGGCAGCTTTCTAGCAACAAGACGAGAAAAAGTTGGAACAACAACACAATCGCAAACAGGAACGCACACACCTGCAAGAATCGCAGCCAAAAAGCCGTTTGCAATAGACTTTGGAGCGTGTTTTTCAATAAAATCTTCCGTAACCCATGTTTCTACAGCAGAAGAAACAAGAACACCAATTAACGTAAAGGGAACGGCTTGCAAAAGTAGCCCCGAAACACCTCTAATAACAGTGTTTACAGGCAGCCACGGGTTGCGTGCTTGCAATGCTGGAAACATTGCAATAATCAAAGAAATAAAAGGAATACCTATAATCAAATATAGATAGTTTGCAGAATTTGCTTGTTTTGCTTTACTTGCTTTTTCTACTTGGATAGTTGTTTTTGCTTCGGTTTCTGTTTTTAGCATGACAACACTTCCACCAAGCCGTCACTCATTCGATACCTTGCTCCAACAAGCATCAAAGCGTCTTTGAAAACAGCTTCGCGAATTATTTGTGATTTTTCGCAAATTTCAGCCAAAATATTAGACACGTGAATACGTTCAATATCATCTGTATCTAAATTTTCCTCAACACCTGCGAGCGCAGCAGGCCCTAAAGAACGCAGCAATATTGACTCGCTCGACTCAATTATTTCGCTTGTTTTATCTTCGCCGCATTCAGAAACCAGCTTTTGCACGTTCGGCAAAACAGCCTGTACAGCGCCGCAATGCTCATGCCCAAGCACAACCAACACTTTTACTCCCAAATCACTTACAGCGTATTCTAGCGAAGCTATTACGGCATCATCCAACACTTCTCCAGCTGTGCGAACAGAAAAAATATCGCCCAAACCAGCATCGAATATAAATTCTGGAGCAACTCGCGAATCTGCGCACGAAAGCACAACAGCTCCAGGATGCTGACCGTCAATAAGTTTCATGCGCGATTCTGAATTTACGCCTGCATGCTCTGAATTGCCGTCTGCAAATTTGCGATTCCCTGCAAGCATTGCGTTTAATACCGATGTAGCTAAAACTGAATCTTCATTAGCAAAATCTTCGCTGACTTCTTCTTGCATTATTACCTCCTACACTGGCATTGGCAATATTTTCAGTTGCTTAAAGTTTAAAATTTTTGACTTAAAATATATTGTATCTTTCGTAGTAAATAAGAATTTTGTTTAAGAATATAAGCCTATTATCAAAAAAGCTCCCGTATTGCAATTCGCAAATACGAGAGCCTTCTTGATTCAGTAATTTATTAAAATCATCCAGTGTTTTGCAAGCCTGCAGCAACACCAGAAACTGTGCAAAGAATCAAGTAAATAAACTCTGCTTGCTGGCTTTCGCTAAGCTCTTCTTTATCTACCTTGTTGCGCAGCTTATGCAATGCAAGTGACTGAATCACAGAAAGCGCGTCCACGTAAGGCGAGCGCACGCGAATCGCCTGGCCAAGCACATGGCGATGCTGCAACGGCCATTTATCTCCAACAATTTGCAAAACCCACTTGCGAGTAAGTTGCATCTCGGAAAGCACTTTATTACTCAAATCTTCGCGATCTCCAAGGCTTAGATACATGCGAGCAATTCGCTCATCCGTTTTAGCCAAAGACATCTCAATGTTGTCAATAAAAGTACTAAACAGCGGCCACTCTTCGTATGCTTTGCGCAAAGTTTGCAAGTCGCCAAACTTTTCGCAAGCTGTACCCAAGCCGTACCACGCTGCCAAGTTGATTCGAGCTTGTGCCCAAGAGAAAACCCACGGGATTGTACGCAAATCGTCCAAAGACTTTGCGCCAAGTCCACGCTTTGCAGGGCGAGAGCCGATTGGGAGCAAACCAATCTCACTAAGCGGAGTAACAGTTGAGAACCACGGCGTAAAGTCATCTGTTTGAAGCAAATCAATAAAACGATTATGCGCTGCAACATCAAGCTTTTGAGCCATATCCGCATACTTATGCGTCATCTCTGTGTTTGTTTTCTCAACGCTTGGAGCCGACTGAAGCAAAGTTGCTGCAGCCACGGATTCCAAGTGGCGAATCGCCAAAATTGGGTTACCATAGCGAGCAAAAATAACCTCGCCTTGCTCAGTAAGCTTAAATCGGCAATTTACCGACCCAACTGGCTGAGCCAAAACAGCACGGTTTGCAGGGCCTCCGCCTCGTCCAACAGCGCCTCCGCGGCCATGGAACAGCGTTAGGTCAATATCGTGCTTTTTAGCCCATTGAGCAATGCGCTCTTGAGCAGAATGTAAAGCAAGCGTTGCAGAAGTCGGGCCTGCGTCTTTGGAAGAGTCGGAGTAGCCGAGCATAACTTCCATCTTTCGGCCAGTGGCCTTTAAGCGAGCCTGAACTTCTGGAATCTTAATGATTTCTTCCAAAACATTAACCGAATTTTGCAAGTCTTCCAGCTGCTCAAAAAGCGGGATTACGTCGATTGTTGGCGCATCTTGAGGGTGCGCAAACGCAAGGCGATTAAGCTCAAACACATCGCAAACATGCTGAGCAGACTTTGCAAACGAAATAATGTAGCGGCGAGCTGCACGCATACCGTTGCGCTTTTGAATAGCTCCAAGCGCGCGGAATGTGTCTAGAACTTCGCGAGTCATTGGCTGAAGAGGTCCACGCTCTCCATGCAAACCGTGTTCGCGAATATCTTCCAAAGCGCGCGAATGCACGAGCGAATGCTGACGGAACTCCATTTCCACCATGTGGAATCCAAAGGTTTGCGCTTGCCAAATAAGATCTTGCAACGGACCATAAGCCGCGCGCGAATCGCCAGCAGCCGCAAGAGACCTTTGTACAATGTGCAAGTCTTCAATAAAATCTTCGCAAGAATGATACATTAAGTCTGTATCTCGGCTAATCGTTCTGTGCAAACGATCTGCCATAACAAGCATAACGGCTCTATGTGGCTCGCTGTTGGAAACGTCGGATGCGCTTTCCGTTAGCTGCTCGCTCATTTCTCGCTGACGATTCCAAAGCTCCAAAAGCTCAACGCTTGGAGGAGTTGTGCGCGTTTCCATTGTTAAGCATTTTCCAACTTCACGCGTGCGCTCCTCTAGGGCAGCAAGAACGTGGTCGCTAAACTTTCGAGCAACTTGCCTGCTAACTTTTGCCGTAACGTTTGGATTTCCGTCTCTATCGGAGCCAATCCAGCTTCCTGGGTGGAAGAATGCTGGGCAACGCGGCGGCACTAAGCCAGCCTTTTTACCTAGCAGCCAATCGTCAAATCTGCGATAAACCAGAGGAATTGTGTTGAACAAAGTGGCGTCAAAAATATCTAGAATCGTGTCTGCTTCTTCAACAGGAGTTGGCTTTTTAAGTGCGATTGGAGAGGTACGCAGCAATGCGTCAATCTCGTTGTATAGACGCCTGTAGTTTTCGCGCTTATCCGATCCGCCTAAACTATTGTGCTTGCTTAGAAGCTTTGATATTCTGCGGATTTTACCAGCTACAGCCTTGCGTCTTGCTTCTGTTGGGTGCGCAGTAAAAACTGGGTGGAACTCAAGCTTTGCAAGCAATTCCTTAGCTTGCGCAGGGCTCATTTCCGTAAGCAACTTATGATATGCGCAAGTTAGCTCGTTTACTGGGTCCACTGGATTGGAATCCTCAACGTCGCATTCACGCTGATGAAGCACAGAAACCCTGTAGTTTTCTTCGCAAAGGTTTGCAAGATGGAAGTATGTAGCAAACGCGCGTGCAAGCAATTGCATATCTGGCAAATCCATGCCGTTGATTTTTTCTACAGCCTTGCTTAATCCGTCGTTTTCTGTTTCTTGAGCATCAAGCATTTGATTAAAGTGTGCAGCACTTGCGTCTACAGCATTTAAGCGCACTTCGTCAAATACGGTTAATAATTTTTCATCAAATTCGCCCAAAACATCGCGCAGAATATGCAAGCACAAATCCATGTCTTGCTTAAGCGATGCTGGAAGTTCACGCTCCTCGGGGCCTTTTCGCCCTAAACCAGACGTTACAATCGTTGCGTCTGCTGGAGTTACCTGTTGATTTTGAGTTGTCATCAGACCTCCTTGTGCTAGTCATAAGGTTGCTTGGTCGTTTGACTTCCGCGGCTCCTCCGCGGTTATTTAGGTCAAAAGTTGCAAGCCCACAGCCTTTGTTTCCAGCGAGATTCCAAAATAATTGTGAACCGACCTTAGGACTGATTTTTTGTATAAATTTTTTATATAATTTTTTATAGGCAATGCAATGCGTATACTAAAAAATTGTGAGCATAGAAGAGAATAACGCGGATAGCAGCGATAGCAATAGCAGCAATAATAACGGCAGTAACAGCGATAGCAATAAGCCGCAAATACTTTCGACTGGTCATATTGTTGGAAAGCCTTCTGGGCGCTTTCAAACGCACGCGATTCCGCTAGATATGGAAGATGTTGAGCGCGATTGGGATAAACCAGTTACGCAAGCTGGAATTGCAGCAAAATCCAGCATTATTATTCGTGTTGGCGCTTTAGGTTTAGGCGCTGGAACTGGAAGCTACCGCGTTCGCGAGCTTATGCACCGCGTTGGCGAACCTATGGGCGTAAACGTTCGTGCAGACGTTAATTTAACCGATATTGAAGCTACTTGCACAGATAAGCACGAGCGAATTACAGAAGTTGTTGATCTTCCTACTACTGGCGTAAACACAGAGAGAATTTGGCTTCTCGAACATTTTGCAGATTGGTTTAACGTTAAACTTGGAAACGATTCCTTATATCATTCAAAAGCCACTGTTTCCAAGGAATTAGTAGACACTCTTCAAGCTAGCAGTAACGAGAACGCGATTGTTCAAACAGCTAAGCAGTCAGAGGAGCACGCTGCAAAAGTCGAAGAAAAAATGGCAATTCAAGAAGCGATTCGTAAAGAAAAACCTCGCGGAATTTTTGCGCTTCAGCCAGAAAAAACGTATGCTGAGCATTTTTCTCACGTTCAAAATGTCAAGAATGTTAAAAATACTCAAAATAGCCAAAATAATTTGAATTCAGATCTTAAAAACAATTCCACTACTTCATCTAACGCAAATCCTGCTGGCGATTTTTCCGCGCCGCTTACGGTTCGTCAAGTTCACGACCGCTTAGACTTAATCAAAAACCGCAAGCCTCTTTATAAACCGTGGTTTGCGGGCCTTGCCTCTGCTGTAGCATGCGCATCCTTCGCATTTTTGCTCGGCGGCGGCGCTTACGACATGCTTGGTGCTTTTATTGGCGCTGGAATCGGCCACTACGTTAGAAGACGCATGTTTATGCATCATCTAAACCAATTTGTTGTAACGTTTATTGCTGTTGCTGTTGGCGCTTTAAGTTGCATTGCTTCTTTGCGCATTATTGGCTGCTTTGACCCTTCTGCTTTGCATCACAATACGGCTTATATTGGTTCTGTTTTGTTTGTGATTCCAGGCTTCCCGCTTATTACAGGCGGCTTAGATATTGCTAAGATTGATTTTCCTTCTGGCATTCAGCGGCTTTGCTACACAATGGCGATTATTCTAATGGGCACTCTTGCTGGCTGGATGGTTGCAAGCCTTGTTCAGCTAGACCCTCAAGGTTTTACTCCGCTTGGCTTAAATCCTTGGCTTAATGCTGTTCTTAGAATGATTACAGCGTTTGCAGGCGTGTGGGGATTCTCCGTTCTGTTTAATTCGCCTCAACGAATGTGTTTTGTTGCTGGAACAATCGGCGCAATTACCGATACTTTGCGCTTAACAATGGCTGATTTTGGTATTGCTGCAGAAATCGCAGCATTTACTGGCGCTTTGCTTGCTGGCCTTTTGGCTTCCGCCTGGCGTGCAATTGTGCATAGAGGCTGGGCGCCGCAATACTTGGGATATCCGCGCATTGGTCTTACGGTTCCATCTATTGTGATTATGGTTCCTGGACTTTATATGTATCGCGCAATGTTTTATCTTGGGCAGTTTAATACTCTTCCTGCTTTAGACTGGACTTTCCGCGCGTTTATGGTGATTATTTGCTTGCCATTAGGGCTTGCAGTTGCGCGCGTTATAACAGATAAAAGCTGGCGATACGACATTTAGTCATAAGCTAATAAACAAAAAAACGCCCAGCTGCTACTGGGCGTTTTATTTATGCGCGTTCTATTTGCATGCAATCAAAATATGCAATCAAGAAAGCTTTATCAATCAAGAATTAATCAATACTTCATATTCATTGCTTCGCGCACTTGATCAAGCGTCTCTTGTGCAATCGCAGCAGCTCGCGCATTTCCGTCGTGCAAAATATCGCGAATTGAATCCATATCTTTGGCCAATTCCGCTCTACGCTGGCGGTGTGGAGCAAGGAAGTTGTTTACAGATTCAATAACGTACGCTTTTAGTGCTCCTGCGCCCGCGTTGCCGATTTCTTGCGCAATATCTTTTGGATCCCTGCCTGTAACCAAACCAGCAGTAGTCAAAAGCGCAGAAACTTGCGGACGAGCCACTGGATCAAAAGTAATTGTGCGCTCAGAATCAGTTGGACTCTTCTTAATCAACTTTGCTGTTTCTTCGGCAGTTGCGCCAAGCATAATCGAGTTTCCGTAAGACTTGCTCATCTTGCGGCCGTCTAATCCTGGAATTTCTGGCGTATCCGAAAGAATCGCAGCTGGCTCTGGGAAAACAGGATTCTTCTTTGCGTATCTCTCGTTAAACCTGCGAGCAATCGTGCGCGTAATCTCAATATGTGGCAAATTATCTTTGCCAATTGGCACAACATTTGCTTTGCAAAACAGAATATCGCAAGCTTGATGCACCGGGTACGTAAGCAAAAGTCCTGTTAAAGCGTGACCCGAAGCCTCCATTTCGGCTTTAACAGTAGGATTTCTATGCAATTCGGCTTCTGTAACTAAAGACAAGAATGGCAGCATAAGCTGGTTTTCTGCAGGCACAGCGGAGTGCGTAAAAATCATGGTTTTCTTAGGGTCAATTCCAGCAGCCATGTAGTCAAGAACAAGGTTTAGCACGTTATCTTCTACATGCTCAACAGTGTCTCTATCTGTAATCACCTGGTAGTCTGCAATAATCACGTTTGTGTTTACGCCAAGATTTTGCATTGCGACACGCTCACGAATCGAACCAAAATAATGACCTAAGTGAAGTCTTCCTGTTGGCCTATCTCCTGTAAGCATTGTAAAGGAGCTAGGATTTGCTTTTAGCTTCTCAAGCGTTGCGTCTGAACGTTTTTGAGCTGCCACAAAGCTTGCGCTTATCTCGTTTCCAGCAGCTGTAACCTGTGCTTCTTCTGCCATTTCTAACTCCTTACACACGCAATTTTTCTTGCGATTTTTACGCCTAAAATATGGCTTTTATGGTAAAAGTTCACTCAGACAATATACTCTGTTGCGGCAAAGTGGTACGCTCTTGTGTGATGAATTGATTGTTTCGGTAAATATGAGGGGGTCAGATGGGCCGCGGACGACAGAAGGCAAAGCAACAGAAAATTGCCCGTAAGCTCAAATACCTGACGACCGATACGGATTACGACGAGCTTGCTAAAGAGCTTAATACTCACGAGCCTGGTCAAGGATCCTTCGATCCGTTTGAATCTGATAGCTACAATAACACCGAGGATTATCTAGATAATCAAGATGATTCCGAAAGCTTATCTGTAGAGGATGATTCTAAAGACACCAACACTAATGCTGGTAATGATAGTGTTGGTAGCTTGCATGATTCCGTTTCGAGTGGAGATGACGATTTAGACGACTACGCCGAGTGGGCTGCTCAGTCTGCCGCTCAGGCCGCTACTAAAGACAAGTCGTCTAGCAATTCTGGCGTTGTTCATCATCACATTCCTATGCCTATGCCTAGTTTTATGCATAAGAACAAGTAATTTTTGCACAAGAATTTGCACAAGAATTTGCACAAGAACGCTTAATTCTATATGTAGATAAGCATGTAGGCAAATACCCTTAGTTAGCATTAATTGTTAAGAAGAGCTTTTGTAAGTTCGGGCAGCAAATTGCTTAAATCGTCTCGCTCTCCAACTGCGCTTATATTCCCAATTTGCTGCTCGTAATCCCATTTTGTTATTGCGCAAGAAAGTCGCAACCAAACATCTGGGTCAAGTTCTATAACATCTGGCGGTGTTAAATTGTGCGGATCCGAATGTGGGCCTTCTAAGATTTTTACAGCTCCCCAAGGTGCCACTCTTACCTCTACAGCGCATCCTGGAGCTATATGCTCTAGAACGTAAAGCGAATATCTAACAGCCATTGCTTCATCGTTTACACTAACGCCTATTTCGCTTGTGTTTATGCAGCACAAATCTTTTTTATTGTTCGTAGAATCTATTTTCATAGAATTTATATAAGATTTTGCACTATTTGCCCACGTTTCAAACGATTTTTTAGCGCCACTTATATCCGCTTCTCGTATAACAGCCATATTTGAATTATCTCACGAATTGTCTAAGTATTATTTGCGATTTTAATGTTGTTTTATAAAAGTCATATTGTAAATAATTATTAATAAGGGTTTGGGGTTGTGGTATCATCAACAATGAAAACGTGTGCATTGCCGCGTACCGTCTTGTTAAGTGCAATTTGGCGCGGCTACAACCAGCATAATCAAGGGTTGCTATTCGCACATTTTAGGTAAATATATTATTCACGGCACAAGGAGTCAAATATGACTAAACACGTCGCGCCTAAAGCCAAGACTACTGCGGCGGCATTTGCCAAAGAACTTCAAGAAAATCTGAAGTATACCCAGGGTGTCACCCCAGAACAGGCCACTACGGCTGATGTGTATGTTGCCGCTGCTACCGCTGTCCGTCGTCATTTGATGGACTCTTGGATGCAGACACAGCATGACATGATTAACGGAAACACCAAGGCTGTTGGCTATTTGAGCGCAGAGTTCTTAATGGGCAAGCAGCTTGAAAATGCTTTGCTTAACGCTGGCCTTACCGATCAGTTCAACAAGGCTGTTACAAAGCTTGGTTTTGAGCCAAAAGATGTTATCGATGCTGAGTATGAGCCAGGTTTAGGTAACGGCGGTTTGGGTCGTCTCGCAGCCTGCTTTATTGACTCGCTCGCCTCTATCGGCGTTCCAGCATTCGGCTACGGCATCCAATATCGTTACGGCATTTTTAAGCAGCGCTTCGACGAGCAGGGCAAGCAGGTAGAAACCCCTGATTACTGGCTTAGCAACGAAGAGCCATGGGGTCACGTTGACTACGGCAGAGATCAGCGCGTTAACTTTGGCGGCAAGGTTGTTGAAGAAAATGGCAAGCGCGTGTGGAAGCCAGATTGGGCTGTTCGCGCAGTACCAGTTGACTACATGGTTCCAGGCTACAACTCTGGTCGCGTAAACACTCTTCGCTTGTGGACTGCTAAGTCTTACGACGAATTTGATTTGCTCACCTTCAACAAGTCTGAGTACTTGGATGCTGTTAAGCCACAGGTTGAAGCAGAAAACATTTCTAAGATTCTTTATCCAGAAGATTCCACTCCACAGGGCAAGGCTTTGCGTCTTGAGCAGCAATACTTCTTCGTAGCTGCTTCTATTCACGACGCTATTCGCGTATTCTATCCTGGTCAAGATAAGCCAGATCTTACAACCTTCCCAAGCAAGATCAACTTCCAGTTGAACGATACTCACCCAGTTATTGGTATTCCAGAGCTTATGCGCGTTCTTATGGACGAATACGGCTACGATTGGAACACCGCTTGGGGCATTACTACTAAGACCTTCAACTACACTTGCCACACGCTTCTTCCAGAAGCTTTGGAAGTTTGGCCAGCCAAGCTTATTGGCGAACTTTTGCCACGCCACCTTGAGATTATTCAAGGCATTAGCGAGCAGTTCCGCAACGAGCTTCGCAGCAAGGGCGTTTCCGAGGATCAGGTTGAGCGTATGCGCATTGCTACCGACGCCGACGAAAATGGCGAAGGTGCTGTAGTTCGCATGGCTTACTTGGCTACCTACGGCGGCTCTTACGTTAATGGCGTTGCTGAGCTTCACTCTGAGTTGTTGAAGGATGTTACATTAAAGGACTTCTCCAGCGTTTACCCAGATAAGTTCAAGAACGTTACTAACGGCGTAACTCCTCGTCGTTTCGTTCGCTTAAGCAACCCACGCATGTCTGCTCTTATTACTGAGGGCTTGGGCACCGACGCATGGCAGGGTGATTTGGAGCTTCTTGAAGGTTTGAAGCCATTGGCTGACGATCCATCCTTCGTGAAGAAGTTCGCTAAAGTCAAGCAGGAGAACAAGCTTGCCTTCGTTGATTTTGCAAAGCACAAGTATGGCTTTGAAATCAACCCAGACACTATGTTTAACACCATTGTTAAGCGTTTGCACGAGTACAAGCGCCAGTCCATGAAGATCCTACAGGTTATCTCCACATACGCTGGAATTAAGAATGGCACAATCGACGTAGACAAGATGCTTCCACGCACCGTGTTCTTCGGCGCTAAGTCCGCTCCAGGCTATGCTATGGCAAAGCTTACGATTCAGCTCATCAACAATGTTGCTCGCGTTGTGAACAACGATCCAGCATGCAAGGGCAAGCTTGCAGTGTTCTTCCCAGAGAACTACAACATTGAACTTGCTATGAACTTGATTCCTGCAACCGATTTGGATGAGCAGATTTCTCAAGCTGGTAAGGAAGCTTCTGGCACTGGTAACATGAAGTTCGCTTTGAACGGTGCTTTGACTGTTGGTACTCTCGACGGTGCAAACGTTGAGATTCGTGAACGCGTTGGCGCTGAGAACTTCTTCCTCTTCGGCATGACTGTTGACGAGGTTGAGAAGCTCTACGCTGAAGGCTACGATCACGGCGGCTCCCGCAAGTACTACGAGTCTGATCCTCGCTTGAAGACAGCTGTAGACATGGTTGCTGACGGCACATTCTCCAACGGCGACAAGAGCGTGTATGAGCCACTCGTCAACGATTGGCTTACTCACGATTACTTCATGGCAATGGCTGACTTTAGCTCTTACATGGATATTCAAGCTCAAATTGAGGAAACTTACCGCGATCCGATGAAGTGGGCACGTATGGCTGTGTTGAACGTAGCCAACTCTGGTTACTTCTCTTCCGATCGCTCTATCGAAGATTACCTCGATCGCATTTGGCACACTGGCGCTCTTCCAACTGCTGAATAAGCAAAAGGCGCTAATTGTAGTAGCTATTAAATAAAGAAAAGAGCAGTGGAAACATTTTTCCGCTGCTCTTTTTATATGTTTTATGCGTTTTATGTGTTCTTCAATCTTTTATAAAATGTGTTACTTGTAATCTTAAAGTCATACAATATAACGCGGTAAATATACGTTTTAATTAATCTAAGATTAAGGAAAAATATGTCTGTAGAAGAAAATATGCAGCATAGTTTGCTCCCAGAAGGTGCCGAATTATTAAACGGATTATATTCTGTAAGGGATTATATACAAAAGTTTAATGAAAAACTTAGTCTGTTTATGCAAGCAGAAAAAGAAAAACGACAATTACTATCTGAACAGCAACTTATTCTTAAAAACCTTATCAAAACAGACAGCGCTAAAGAAAAATCTGATTATGGTCTTTTTATGGCTGGTATAGCCTTTAGCGTCGTATTCGGAGTTATTACTGCACTAAGTGGAAATATTAACGGACTTATTTTTTGCGTAGTTATAACAGCTGTGTTTGCTGTTGGAAAAGCAAAGAACAGCAAAGCAATGTTAACTACAGGAAGAGTCTTACTGGTTCTGCTTATATTAGCTTGGCTTAGTGGATTGTGGAATGCTTATACTTTTTCGGTTAAATACAACAATGTTGAGTCGTTTGTATTTTATGCTGCTATTAATGTTATTGCATTCGTTGTTGCGGCTATTGTGGCTGCGATTATTGTTAAAAAATATAATAAAAAGATTAATCGCGATAACAATAAAGAAGAAAAACGTGTTTCTGAATTAAATGCACAAATTAAAGAGAAGAATGATCAGATTGTTCAACACAATAACATGGTTGACGAGCGTCGTAATGCACTATACAAAGAAATGAATGACATTAAAGAGCGTATGCTTGCAGAAACTTCTTCTTGGTATCCAAATGATTACTATGTTTTAGATTCTGTTGAATATTTTATTTCTCTAGTTAAGAATCACGAGGCAGATACAATCAAAGAGATGATTACTGCATACAAGCGAGATCAATATCATAACCAAGTTCTTAATAATCAAATGGATATGAGACAAAAGCTAAATGCTATGGTCGATAATCAGAATACAATGCTTGAGAATCAAGAAGAGATGATTAAGCTACAGAAGATTTCTAACATTCTTCAAACTATGACATGCGTTAATAGCTTTATTATTGCAGACAATACAAGCGCAATTGCTAACAACACTAGAGAGATTGCAGACAATACAAGAGGAATCGAACAGAACACTCGTCCTCGTTCTTCTTGGTTCTAAAAAATATTTAGATAAAACACAAAATAAAACACAAAATAAAAAACGAGTGACGGCAGGTTCTCAAAGAAATCTACCGCCACTTATGTTTATAAACAGTTAAGCTATTAAGCTTCTACTGCCTTAGCTGCTTCAGATTCGTCTTTATCTTCTTTTTCTGCGCCTATGTTAATTGGCGAAGAGCTGTTCTCCCATGGCTGCTCCCATGGATCGTAATCAGGATTATGCTGCTTGTAAACATACAATGCTGCAATACCTGCGAGCAGTGCTCCAAAGAGCAGTGCAAAGAACTTCCAACCGCCAGAGGACCTGTTCTCCATGATGGCTCCTTTCGTTAAGCTGACCTGCTCGTCCAAGTCAACGTTTGTATCGAGTTTACTCGTGTATTCACTATAATAGTGATTTTTTTTAACACTTGCATCTTTTTATTATATTTTTATGCACAAAACAGCATAAATCTTACGAAACATTTTTAATGACCATTATGGTCGCTATTTATGTATACAAATTTGTGTATGCAATTAGATAATGTTATTTTATGAACAATTTTGACATAAACACTATTGTTAAGCGCTTTAAAACTAATTGCAAAACCGCAACGTATTCAATTATCTACATTTGCGTGTTTGTGTGGATTATTGAGATGATTCTTCACACTTTTTTGCCAAGCGCATATCAACTATTTGTTGAAAATACTGCTTTTGCGCCATTTTTGATTACAAAAGCAAGCTGGACTTGGTTTACGTCTATGTTTGTTCACGCGCCAGAACTTACGCACATTCTTTTTAACATGATTTGCTTGTATTCACTTGGCGTAGAACTTGAGAGATTCTTTGGTAAATGGAAGTTCTTTTTCTTATACGCTATTAGTGGGCTTGGTGGATGCGTTGCAACTCTACTTTACTCAAAGCTTACACAAGACTGGGTGATTGCAGCTTATGGGGCTTCGGGAGCGATTATGGGGCTTATTGGCGCTCTTTTGGTTGCGCAATGGCGACTTGGCGAAAGCGTTAATGGCACTTTAATTTGGATTGGCCTAACGCTTGCAATGCCTCTTTTGGTTCCAAATATTGCTTGGCAAGCTCATATTGGTGGAATTGTTACTGGAATAGTTCTGTCTGCTTTACTCGGCACTAATAATCCTCTTCTTAAAAAAGCATCTTTTAATGAGAGATTTGCTGTTTACTCTTTACTAACACTTATTGTTCTTCTTGCAATAAGCGCATTCTGTTTACAATAAATTTCGTTAAATTACACGCGTGTAGTTCTCCACAATTGTGGACATGAATGTGCATAACCTGGGTATAACATGGGTATATCTAAATAAGTTATCCACATTGTTATACACAATCGTTGATAACTCTGCATTTTCAGCCATGTTAACAAGTGTATAAAAGTTATCCACATTTTTGAAAAATTGTGACTTTCTCTAAACCTTAATCAAAAATAGAATTATGCAATCTAACAACACTCACACAAAACAACTACAAGATCAAAATCAGCAAACTATTGATTTTATTCTTCAAAATCAAAACACAAACCCAAAAGAAGCTGCACTAAAAGCGTCTAATAACCCAAACGTGAATGTTGCTTTTGCTGTTAATCAAATAAGCGGAATGCAAATTGCAAAAACAAAGTTGCCAATGTGGTACAAAAACAATCAAGTTATATACCCATCACATATTTCTATGGAACAGTGCTCATCGCAAGCAACCGCACAATATAAAGCACGCATAGCAAATCGTCTTATAAAAAACAACAATATTGATAAGTGCAAAACAACCCTAATCGACTTAACTGGCGGATTTGGAGTAGATTGCGCAATTATGAGCCAAGAGTTTTGCAAAGCAATTTGCGTAGAAACTCAAGAAGAACTATCTGCCATAAGCCAACACAATATGACTGCTATGCACTTAAACAATGTTCAATGCGTAAACTCAACAAGCGTAGAAGTTTTAGAAAAAGTAGACTACGCAACGATTATTTACATTGATCCTGCAAGACGAGATAAAAGTGGAGCTAGAACGTACGCGATTAAAGATTGCACACCTAATGTTTTAGAACTAAAACCACGCATGCTGCAAGTAGCAAAATTTGTGATTATTAAACTATCTCCAATGCTTGATTGGAGAAAAGCTGTTTGCGATTTTTGTGGAAACGTTAGTCAAGTACACATTGTTTCGCACAATAATGAGTGCAAAGAGCTGCTTTTAGTATTGGACTCAAACATGCATTCAAATATTGAAGTTTATTGCGCAAACAACGATTCAGTAACCGTTTTTAACGCAAAATACAATCTGGACTTAAATAAAGTAGAAGAAGTGCAAGAGACGCAAAAATCGCAAGAATCACACATAAAAACCGAACAAAACTCAAATGATTCAAATGATTCAATAAGTGATTGGAAAAACTGCGCTAAATATGTTTATGAGCCAAATTCTTCAATTATGAAGTCGGGATTTTTTAAGATTTTAAGCTCTAAATACAACATAGTTCAAATCGCAAGCAACAGCCACGTTTTTATATCTTGCGAATATAAATCAGATTTTCCTGGAAACATTTGGAAAATAGACAATATTTGTAGCTTAAACAAAAAAGAAATCAGCAAAGCTCTTTCTAAAATAACTTACGCAAATATTGCAACATACAATTTTCCACTAAGCGTAAACGACTTAAAGAAAAGGCTTAAGTTAAAAGACGGTGGAAACACTAGGATTATTGCAACTACCGATTCTAAAAATAATCATGTTCTTATTTGTGCAAGTAAAGCGGAGTAATAAACACACAAAATGCACAAAAACACAAAACACGCATATAAAAATGGCTGCATGCTTATTACATGCAGCCATCAAAAATCAAGCTATATACAAGCTATATACAAGCTATCTCCAGCACATTGTCATTAAGAATCCAGCCATAACCAAGCACGCTGCAATCAAAAGATTAAACGCTCCAATTCCTGGAATTGGCAAAGCAGGATTCAAGTAATAAATAACAGCCCAGAACAAGCCAACAATCATAAGCGTGCAAAATAGTGGAACAAACCATCCAGCATTAGCTTTAGTGCCCTTAATGGACTCTTCAACTCTGCGAGTATTTTCTTCTTGACGCTTCATCATGCGCTGTATTTGCGGAGACAACGACGACTTATCGGCAGTTGCGTTCAAAACAGCTTCAACCTGTTCCATAGGAACACCATACAAGTCTTCTTTAGAAGAGTTTTGAGATTCATCCACATCGGCAGATGAAGTGGTGTTCAATTTATTCAATTCTTCGTCAGCCATAACAGTAACACTCCAATCAATCGGCTACACGCTATAATAATAGTTACACTCGAACGCAAGAAGAAGAATGGGTAATATGGCAAAACAAACAGGTAAACACGGCGCTAGAAAATCGCTGTTAGGAAGCGTTGCCGTTGCCCTAGCAATTTGTTTTACTGGTTACTTATTCGTTACTAATTTGCGCATAAATCGTACTGCATTTGTAACTTCCGATACGGGGCAAATGGTGGAAAGAAATTCTCAAAGAGCAAAATCTTTGAGAGAAGAGGTTAAAGAGTTAGATTCTAAAGTTAATCTTCTAAACAAAACGTTAACAAGCAGCACAAGCGGGTCTGATTCTTCCGACGATACTGGCGCAAGCACAATACTTCCAGCAATACAAGGACCAGGAATTACTGTAACGCTAAACGATTCGCCACTTTGGAAAACGGCCGTAAACGGGTCTGGAAGCTCCGCAAACATAAATGACTATGTAATTCACCAACAAGATATAGAAGCCGTTGTAAATGCCCTATGGAAAGGCGGAGCGGAGGCTATAACAATTCAGGGTCAAAGAATCTTGTTTAATTCAGCTGTTGTTTGTATTGGAAATGTGCTTATGTTGCAAGGCCATCAGTACTCGCCACCGTATAGAATATCTGCTATTGGCTCAATAGAAGACATGATAGAATCGTTGGATAATTCTCCAGCAATTCAAACATATAAAGACTATGTCAGTACTTTTGGGCTGGGATGGAAAGTGGAAAAAAGGGGGAACCTAAAGTTCTTAGAGTCGTCTGCATTATTGCAGCCTCTAAGGTTTGCATCGGTTCCAAAAGATGCAGATATTATTGACAATATTCCCCAACACCATTCCACCAAACAATAAAGGAGTAAAATGAAGCGTTCTAACTACAAGCACGAACGTAGCGAAGCCAAAGCAACAAAGGCTAGCGCACTTTGGACAATAGCTGGCGTTGTTGGAGAACTTCTTATAGCTTTTGCAGTTGTTTGCGCATTGTACATTGTCTGGCAAATGTGGTGGACGGGCGCTCAATCCGAGCATGTACAGTTTGAAACCAGAGAGGCTGTTTCGTGGAAGAATCCTGCTGCTGGTAAAAAAACCAAGATTGCTCTTCCTCAAGTAGACGATCCTCCTAAATTGCAAAAAGTAAAGTATGGAGAACTTGTTGCTCGAGCATACATTCCTAGGTTTGGCGATCAATGGGAGCGCAATATTGTTGAAGGCGTTAGCCTAGAAATATTAAATAGGCGAGGACTTGCACACTTCCCTAAAACAGAAATGCCAGGAGAAATTGGAAACTTGGCTATTAGTGGTCACCGAAATGGTTACGGTCAGCCTTTAGCAGACGTTGACCGATTCCAAAAGGGCGATCCTATTATTATTCGCACAAAAGATTATTGGTTCGTTTATAAGTACGTTACTCACAAGATTGTTAGACCAGATCAAAGTGAAGTTCTTGATCAAGACCCAATAAATCACAGCAAGAATCCTAAAAAGCGCATGATTACGCTTGTTACTTGTGAGCCAAAATATTCAACTCCTAAGTTCCGCTTTATTAGCTTTGGCGAGTTTGATTATTGGGCTAAGGTTTCCGACGGTATTCCTAAAGAGCTTTCTACGGTAGATGCAAACGGTCAAGTTAAGTTTGTAAACAACGAACAGCAGTCTTTGGTTTCTAAGCTAGATTCACTTGTGCCAATTATGCTTATTGCTATAGTTGCGTACATTATTATCTTCGCTGCAGCAGCTATAGCTTGGCAGTGGCCTCTAAGACGTCAAATTCGAGCTGGATTAAAGCCAAAGCCAGAATTTAGCATTTTTGGCGGACTTATGCGCTTGCAGCCTGGTATTTTGCCAATAAGATTAGTTCTTTGTGCACTAATCTACGTAACAGCAATTGCAATTCTTATGCAATGGATATATCCGTTTGCTTCGGCAACAATTCCATTCTTAAGAGAAATGTCTGCATACACAACAACGATTTATTAAATCGCTACTAATAAGCTAGGAATCTATTAGTTTACAGTTTACTTATCTAATTAGTTTTCTAGCTTATTAGATTACAAGCAGCTTATAAATCATTGGTTTGATAGCTTATTAAAATAGCTTATTAAAACACAAACTATTAATCTTAGTAGCTTACAAGTTAAGTAGCTTACAAGTTAAATACAAAACGCCGCCTAGCACCGTTAAAACAACGGCAAGCTAGGCGGCTTCTTGTTATTTATCGCTATCGCTTGTTGTTGTAGAAGATGAGTCAGATGTTGAAGTTCTTCCAGGCTTTGTAGTGGTGTCTACAGAAGTCTGAGGAGTTTTTACAGTAAGCGTTATTGTAGAGCCTTTATCTATCTTAGACCCTTCCTTTTCCGACATACTATCAACAATATCGTCATCTGTAGCGGAGCCATCAGCAACAACCTTAAAGCCCTTTGCTTCTAGTATTTGCTTAGCTTGCTTTAACGTTGATGTTCCAAGAGCAACATGAGGAACTTCTACCTTAGGCTTTCCTTTAGAAACATACACAGTTATAGCGCTATGAGGTTTTACAGCAGCTCCAGAAGACGGATTCATTTTAGTAACCATTCCTTCTGCAACAGTGTCGGATTCTTCTTCTACGGTATTAACAGTAAATCCAAGATTTTGCAATTCTCCAGCAACAATATCTTTGGACTGCCCAACCATTCCATCTGGAACCTTAGTTAAGCCAGAAGAAATGTACAAAGTTACCATTGAACCTTTATCGGCAAACGAATCTGCAACTGGGTCAGTTCTAGTAACGTGATTCTTTTTAACGTCTGTACTATCTTCCACTCTAACGTTAGAAATCTTAAATCCTGCACGCTCAAGAGCTTTTCTAGCCGCTTCTTGCGACTTTCCAGTAACATCTGGAACCTTAGTTGATTGAGGACCAATAGAGAACCAAACGCTAACTCTAGACCCAGACGCAACCTTCTCTCCACCTTTAGGAGATTGCTTGGTAAAAGTACCTTCTGGCTTAGTAGACTTATCGTCTTCCAAAATATCTGGAATAAGACCAAGCGCGCGAAGTTTTTCTTTAGCAGCATCTTGAGTTGTAGTTTCGCTAAACGTTGGAACAACAATATCTCCAGCTAGCTTACTGCGATTTAGCATAAATAGAATTCCGCCAACAACAATCGCGCAAACAATCGCAGACACAACAGAAGCAATAACAATTCGCTTACTTCTTTTTGCCTGATTTGCAGCGCGCTGAGCGGCTCTTGTGTTGTAGCCCGTATTTGGATACGCATCAAACTGGCCTGTAATCGCGCCAAAACTTTGAGTAGAGGCAGTGTCTGCCGCTCCAATAGCTTGAGTTGCAGCATTCTGCTCTGCCTGCTTTCTTGCGCGCATATTAGCTAAATCGGTTAGCGGATTAAAAGCTGCTGCAACAGGAACACCGCCGTTCATAAACGCTAATATGTCGTTCTTAAATTCAGCAGCCGTTGCATACCTATTCTGCCTATCTTTTGCCATTGCTTTTGCGCAAATCTTATCCCACATTGAAGGAAGACCTGGAACAAGCGTACTTAGAGGAGTTGCAACTTCTGAAACATGCTGATATGCGATTGCAACTGCAGAATCGCCAGTAAAAGGCGGCCTTCCAGTTAGCATCTCGTATAAGACGCATCCTGCAGAATACAAGTCGGACCTCATATCCACCTGTTCTCCACGCGCCTGCTCTGGAGACAAATATTGCGCAGTTCCAACAACACCTTGCGATTGTGTCATTGTTGTTGCAGAATCGTCTAGCGCTCTTGCGATTCCAAAATCCATAACCTTAACAATGCCCTGCTCGGAAATCATAATGTTTCCAGGCTTAATATCTCGGTGAATCACGCCCATTCTATGCGAATACTCCAGGGCGTTCAAAACTCCAAGCATAACTTGTTCGGAATCTCTTTGACTTAAAGCACCATTCATCTTAAGAATATCGCGAAGCGTTTTGCCTTTAACGTATTCCATAACAAGATACGGCAAATGCTCTTCTACGCCATTGTCGTCTACAACAGACTCTTCTCCAGAATCATAGATATTCACTATGTTTGGGTTATTCATTTGCGCAATCGAATGTGCTTCTCGGCGGAAACGAGACAAAAAGATTTCGTCATTTGCCAAATCAGAACGCATGATTTTAACAGCAACGGTACGACCCAAGCGCTTATCTTCTGCGACTCGCACTTCGGCCATTCCACCGCGGCCAATCAATTCACCTAATTGGTACCGTCCATTCGCTAATGAGGTAGGCATTGTATTACTCATTGCTGCTCCTTGCGGTCGTTATTATTCAAAATGTTAATAATATTAACTTGTGTTTTTGGAACACTTCTAACGCTGCGTTTAATGCGCTGAGCATTGGAAGAATCTATTGTGTTTTTATTGTTAAACGCTGTTTGCTGATCCAAAAGTCTTCTTTCAATTTTTGCAAGCACTTTTGAAACAACAAGAGCATCTTTAGGTCTATCTTTTGGATTCTTAGAAAGCATTGACATTACAAACTGTCTTAATTGAAGGTCAACACTATCTGGAAGAGGTGGAACAGGGTCATTAACGTGTGCGGCTGCAATATCTACAGGCGTAGTTCCAGTAAATGGCCTATGCCCACAAAGTCCTTCGTATGCAACAACTCCAAGAGAATAAATATCGGATTGTGCAGTTGCCTGCTCTCCTTGAGCTTGCTCTGGGGAAATGTATTGAGCTGTTCCAACAACCATTCCATCTTGAGTAATCTGCTCTTGGTCGCTAGAGTACGAAACACCAAAATCTGTTATCTTTACGCTTCCCGTTTCGGAAACCATAATATTTGCTGGCTTAACATCTCTATGAATAACACCGTGAGAATGTGCAACAAAAAGACCTCTTGCAGTTTGAATAAGTATAGGCAGCAATCGCGTTGGCTCAACAGTTTTTTCTTTATGATATAAGTCTGCTAAAGACTTGCTGGGAACATACTCCATAATCAAAAAGCCAATGCCATCATGCTCGTAGTAGTCAAACAACGCTGCAATATTTGGGTGAGCAAGATTGGCTGAATTATGCGCTTCTGCTCTAAGTCTGCGTAATTTAGCTTCAACATTGCTTGTATCGGTTCTAAGCGCTTTAACGGCAACAATCCTGCCGAGCTGTATATCAAAGCCCTTCCAGACTTCCCCCATGCCTCCTTGTGCAAGTCTTCTATCTAGTCTGTATCGATGATGAACTAACTGTCCTTCAACAAGTTTCATTGCTTAAGCGCCTCCTTCATCACCTGTCTCATAATTGGCCCTGCTGTAAGCGTTCCATACGTACTAGCGTTGTGAATAACAACTGCTACAGCTATTTTAGGATCTTGTGCAGGAGCAAATCCAATAACCCACCCATTAATAGCTTGATTTCTAAACCCAATTTGTGCTGTTCCCGATTTTGCTGCAACAGCAACATTTGGCAAAGAAAGATTTTGATTACTTTTTACAACTACACTTTGCATCATAGCATTGAGTTTTGCAGCACTTTGTGCGCTTAAAGCTTGACTCATAACGGTAGGCGTTGTTTGAGAAATAACAGACAAGTCACTAGACCTTACGCAATCAACAAGCGTTGGCTTCATAAGTGTTCCATTATTTGCAATAGCAGCTGCAATCATAGCATTTTGAAGAGGAGTAACCCTAGCATCTCCCTGACCAATTGACTGAAGAGCAAGTTTATCTTGCGTAGGCTTTTGATTAAGCAAAGACGCAACAACCCTCATTGGGAATCCTGTTGAATCAGATCCGTCTAAAGTAAATGAGCTAAATAATCCAAACTTTTTAGCCTGCTTAACAATCGCATCTGCTCCTAAAGAAACTCCTAGTTGTGCAAATGCAGTATTTGAAGAATAAGCTAGAGCATCTTCAAAAGATATTTGACCATTCAATCCGCTAGCGCTTGGAACAACATTTGTAAGATGAGTTTGCGTTCCTGGAAGAGTGTACGAAGATCCAGCTGGAATCGAAGTATTTAAATCATATTTTCCAGTTTCTAGCGCAGTTGCCGCAACAACCGTTTTGAAAGTAGAACCAGGAGCATAAAGTTCAGATATTGAATGATTTAGCATTGGATTATATATGTTAGATATAAGATCCTTATATGCTCTGTTTACTAAAGAAACATTGTGAGATGCAAGAGAAGAAGGATCGTAGCTAGGCGTACTAACCATTGCTAGTATTCTTCCAGTTTTTGGCTCTATTGCAACTAAAGCGCCATTCTTGTCTTTTAGCAGATTGTATGCAAGAGTTTGAAGCTTAGTGTTAATAGATGTTTCTATAGAAGCACCTCTGTTTTCTGCTCCTGTAAATAGAGACTTAAACTTTTGAAGGAATAGCGCGTCGGATTCTCCACTTAAAAGCTGATTTCTAGAAGCCTCTATTCCTCTATCTGCTCTTTGACTTATTGAATAATAACCCGTTATTGGAGCATAAGCAGGGCCGTTAAAATATGACCTTTGATACACGAATGCATCTTTAGATGGATCTGATTTCGCTAAAACAGTTCCATCGGATGCAAGAATTGCTCCTCTTGGAGCGCCAAATTCGTGATATAGCGCGCGCCTATTTCTAGGATCAGAATTTAATTCGTTTGCTTTTATAGATGTTATATACGTGCTAGAAATACATAAAACAACAAACAACACAATTACTGCACTAAAAAGCTGCTTCAAACATTTATTCATAAGATTCACCCCCATCTTCTTTAAGATTAGAGGAGTTAAGATTAGAGGACTTATTTTCTCTTTGCTTAAGCTCTCTTTCCCTAAGAGCAGCTAAAGCTTCGTATTGGAAAGTATCAGACGATATAGCAGCCTCTGGCTTATTAGCAGCATTAGATATAACAATCAAAATAGATGCAAGCAAATAGTTAGCAACTAGAGAAGACCCGCCAGCTGCCATATAAGGCATTGTTAAACCAGTAAGTGGAATAACAAGCGTGATTCCGCCAACAACAGTAAATACTTGGAACGCCATTGTAAAAACAAGACCAGATGCAAGAAGCTTTCCAAAACCGTCTTTAATCTTCATAGCAGTAATCATGCCCGACGCAATAATAATCATGTAAAGAATTAAGACTATAAACAAACCAGTTAATCCTAATTCTTCCCCAACCGAAGCGTAAATAAAATCGGAATTAGCAAGTGGCGTTAAAGAAGGATGACCTTGGCCTAATCCTGTTCCAGTTATACCTCCTGCAGCAAGGCCAAATAATCCAGTAACAATTTGAGCAGACCCACCTGGGAATCTGTTGTAAATAACTGGGTCGTATGGGTTAAGCCAAGCGTCAACTCTGTATTGAACGTGTGCAAAAAGCTTAACAGCAACTAAACATCCAATTATAAATGCTATAAAGCCTATTGCAAGCCAGCCTTTTCTTCCAGTTGCAACGTAAAGCATAGAAACAAACATTGCAAAGAACATTAATGATGTTCCTAAATCGTGTTGCACAACAAGCACACACATTGAAGCAGCCCAAACAAGCGCTATAGGACCCATATCTTTGAATCGTGGAAGATGAATTCCAAAAATCTTTGTTCCACCAACTGCAAGTCTGTCTCTATGATCAAACAAGTATGCTGCAAAGAAGAAAGCTAAGAATAGTTTTGCAAATTCTCCTGGCTGAATAGTGTGGTTTCCAAAGCCAATCCAAATTCTCGCTCCGCCAATTTCCTTACCGATTATTGGAAGCATTGGAGATAAAAGGAGAACAAGACCAATCACCATGCTAACGTACGAGAATCTTCTAAGAATCCTATAATCTTCTAGAACCATCACAAAAATTATGGATAATACAAGAGCAACACAAACCCAAATAAGCTGTTTCATAGCAACATTAGTGTTGTGCTGTTTATCTATTCTTGCAATCATAACAGTTCCAATAGCTGTAAGAAGAAGAATACAAGGGAGTATTACCTGACTAGAATAAGGCTTTTTTACAATCAAAACGCCCCACAAAACAAGGTATAACGCCGTTGTTAAAACAAGCATACCAACATAGTTTGCTGGAACGAATCCATCAATCCTTAGAAACATTTGTAAAAATGCTATTGAAGATATAATTACAGAAAACAGCAACAAAGATATTTGCTTAATGCGCATACTAAACATGTTCACGAGGTTTTACCTCCTGAATCATTGCTTGAATCTACAACTCCACTATTATTTCCGTCTTTATTATCTGAATTAGAAATAATACTTTTTGGCTTATTACCACGCTTCTCGTTTTCTCGAGCGCGCATTTCTCTTCCAATTAGCCTTGCATGACCTCTTGCTTCTTTAAGACTGCTAAAACTAATACCTTCATCAAGCTGATCTTGCCAAGACTTATCCAAATTCTTGACTTTAATATTTGTTTCTTCAATCTGGTGTGAAAGCTCTAATCCAAATATGTTAGTAGGAACACCTTGGTAAATAACTACTTTGCCGTTTCCCTTGCCAATGTAGTATTGCTTTTGAGTCCAAGAATAAACAAGATAAGCTCCACAAGCAACAATCGCACACACAACAAGCGTTGCAAAAGCAACACCTATTCTCATCCATCTTCTTCTAATTCTATTTGCTTTGTGTGCTTCTGCCTGTTCTCTTTTTACAGCACGCTGAACATCTGGATCCCTAGGATCTGTTGATATTCTACCGTTCTTCTTTTTTACAATAGGAATCTCGTTTGTGTCTGTAGACCTTAGCTCCTCTTCATTTCTTAAATGCGAAGGCTGCACAAGTCGAGTAGTTTCTACAATTTTCTCATCTTTTTCCGCCGATTTTGCGTCTGTTTGTATAAGAGCAGCAGCTCTTTGAGCAGGAGAATCCTTACCTTCACGCAATGGTGGCGTAGAAGAAACAGCCTTATTAACAATATCTGCTATAGACTCTAAATCTTTGCTTGCAGCACCGCCAATTAATGGAGTTTGGTGAGGCAAGTCAAAAGCATCTGCGTCTAGTGCCAAAGTTGCATCCGCTATAACAGCAGTCGCATTATCTGTGCTTCCTGCTTTAAGTGCCATAGAAACAAGTTTTTGAGCACACTCTTCTTGATTAGATACAGTGCTCATAACTTCTTGAATTGTGGAATCTTCTAACACTCCACACACACCGTCCGAGCATAAAAGCCAGCGATCGGAAGGGTGTGCCTGCCTAATAGCAATATCTGGCCTTGGGTCAATATCAAAATCACCTAAAACGCGCATAACAACATTTCGCTGCGGATGATTTCTTGCTTCTTCTGGCGTAATGTGACCCGTGTCTATTAAATGTTGAACGTAACTATGGTCGCAAGTCATTCTTATAAGATGATTATCTCGCAACAAGTACGCTCTAGAATCACCCAAATGTGCAAGAACCCAGTAACCATTTACAAGAGATACGGCTGTTACTGTTGTTCCCATTCCAGCAAGTCTGCGCTCTCTTTTGGCTTTGCCAACAATTGCGTCGTGGGCAGCCATAATCGAGGTTTCCATCATTGAAGAAACAGCTTTTACATCATTTGGCCTTGAATCTTGCTCAATGTGCGCTAAAGACCTAATTGCGATTGTAGAAGCAGTATCTCCTCCAGCATGACCGCCCATACCATCGCAAATAGCGGCCAATCTTTCTCCAGCAAACGCAGAATCTTGATTATTGCTTCTAACAGTACCAACGTCGCTAACAGCTGTTGAATACATAAACAACGCTTTGTCTATAAAATAGGCCTTATTTAAGTTTTGTTCTTCACTTTTTACAGCATTATTTACTGGATTATTATTTGTATCGCTGCTATTTGCAGACTCACTACTTACAACATTTGCAACGTCACTACTTGAAACGTTATTACTTGCACAATCAACTTGATCTTGCTGCTTTTGACTACTTGTTTTATCTTCAATGTTTGAATCGAATTGCGCCATTTATTTACCTCAATTCAAACATTGTTGCTCCGATTCGCACAGACTTGCGCGGAGGCAAAACAACAGGTTCATTAACTCTACTATGACCTATCATAGTTCCGTTAGTGCTACCTAAATCTTCAAGAACCCAAGAATTTACAGATTGATTAAAATACACGCGCGCGTGATGAGAAGAAACAAACTCGTCATTTAGAACAACCGTATTGTTTGCAGATCTTCCAAGAGTTACGCCAGAAGGCTCCAACGGGAATGACGAACCAGCTAAAGGACCATCAATAATAACAAGCAAAGTTGGCATTTCAGCTTGATTATTCTTCTCTAAATTAGCAGAAGCAATATTGTTATTTCTTAAAGATTCATCATTAGAAGGATTTGGTCTGCGATGAGACTTATTCTTCCAAGCTTTAGACTTTTTAGGACTAAAAATTTCAATATCTTTTCGTAAAGATCGAACAGCAAACCATACGAATACCCACAAAAGTACTAAAAAACTGTACTTAAGTATAGCAAAAGTCAACTCGGTTAATATCATGCGTGTACTCGTATCTCTTTACGTATTCGTCTACTACTCCTGATCTTGATCCGAAGCCCAATAAAGAATACGGGTGCGCCCAATAGTAATAGTGTTTCCATCTAATAGCGTTGCTGCTGGAGTTTGATGACCTTCAACATAAGTACCATTAGTGGATCCAAGATCCCTAGCAATAACACCATCTGGTGTAACGTCTATTCCAAGATGTCTACGAGAAATTCCAGGATCATCAATAACAATATCGCAACCAGAACCTCTGCCTAATATTGTGCGATCTTTTGTTAACAAATACCTATTCCCATTAATCTCCAGCATTGGATGATTTTCTGACTGCTCTTGAGTTGTTACAGGAACAGCGTTTCCTGGAACAGAATCAGAAGTTAAATTGAAATTACCTTTTGTAAGATCGGTATCTTCTTCAAAAATAACTGCAACTGGGCCAACAAAAGCATAATGCTGACTTTTTGCATACTGTGTAAGATTATCCGCAAGCTCATTTGCTAAAGCTTCACTACCAAGCTGATCAAAGTCTGGAGTACTAAGCTTAAAGTGATACTCATTTGGTGCAACCGTACGATCGCGATCAATTGGCATAGACTGGTTATCAATTTCTCGCTCTAATGCACTAGAAAGATCAACAGGTTGCAAGTCTTTAGACCCGAATTTTGCGAAGACTCCATTCATTGCACCTTCAACGCTCTTCTCAAGTCTGTCAAGCACGCTCATTGTAAACCCTTTCTACCTTTTCCTCATATTACTCGTCACCTCGTACGGTGTACAAATCACATCTAAATACCAAACATGCGTTTGCTAAATTTATTTACATACTTGTTTATATACTACATTTTTACAAAATTATGCAAAATAAACAAATAAAACTTATAAACCAATTTAATATTACAAGTTTATTATATATTTCTAAGTGTAATCTTTAATTATGAATCAAAAAAATAAGCTTTACGAATTTTTAGAAAAAATAAAGTTCTATATAACTAATAATAAGAAGTGTTCTACTGTTATACTTCTTGCGATTTTAGTTCCTTTAATTGGAAAACTTTTGCTTGTTAATAGTGCAGAAAGATCTTTTGAAGCAGGAATCGTAGCATTTTTCCACAACTATTCTCCGTCTTTTATAATGGCTCTTTCTAAATTGCTTGCAATAGTTTTTTCTACAAAATCATGCATTGTTATACTTTTTATTTTGGCTGTTATTTCTTATTTTATAAAACGAGATTGGCGCATAACTCTAATACAGCTTGCGACTTGCCTTTTGCCAATGATTTATATTTTTGCTGTTAAATTCATAGTTCATAGACCTAGGCCATTTATTGGTGTAAAAATTAAAGTTCCACCAGATCCAAGTTTTCCAAGCGGTCACACTGCAGCAGCAGTAGCTATTTGTTCAATGACTCTTATGATTATTTATATTGCAAATAAGTCTTTCTTAAGGCTTGGATTAATCGTTAGCATTATTATTGTTGCTATTGTTGCAATTTCTAGACTTGTTGTTGCAGCACACTTCCCTAGTGATGTTTTAACTTCTGCAATAATGTACCCAATACTTGTTTTGTCTATTCTTAATCTATCTAAAAGTAATAGTTTTATTTACAACAAAATATTAAGAAAATTAAAATAATATAGATATCAAAATAGACATAAAATATTAAATACCAGAAGGGATTTTCTATGTTTAATGGTTTCAAAAAATTTATTGCACGAGGTAGTGTAATCGACATGGCGGTTGGTGTTGTTATGGGCAGCTCCGTAACTTCCGTTGTTACTTCGATTGTTAAAAACATTATTAATCCGCTTATAGCAATGATTTGTGGAAAGCCAGATCTTGATGGTGTTTTAACAATAACAATAAATGGTGCAACAATATCATTTGGTGCCGTTCTTGGATCAATCTTAAACTTCCTTATTGTTGCTGCAGCTGTTTATTTTTGCATTGTTCTTCCTATTAATAAGTTAAGGGAGATTGGTCTTCCTTTCTTACAATTTGAAAAAGAAAAGAGTGATGAAGAAAAACGCAAAGATCGCGAAGAAAAAATGATTAAAATTTTGGAAGATATTCGAGATCTATCTTATAAAAAATAGTTTGTTTAATGATTTTTATAAATGATTTTTATAAAAACTAATCCCCACTAATCTACTTAAAGTTTAGTGGGGATTAATTTTATGAGATTAAATTATTAATTATAAGTGCTTTTGCTTTAGTCATCACCAAGAGTTAAGTGAATTCCACCAACTAATGATCCAACAACGTTATAAAGCAAAGATCCAATTGCAGATAATAATGTTGCAATAACTATTTCTACAACAGAAAAAATTATTACAGCACTTAAAACAGTTGGCAAAGAAAAAACGTCTGCAAGGTTAAAACCGTTGCTATTTAAGCCTGTTGATGAAACAATCTGTGTTACTTGATCAAAAACACCAATCATGTTTAGAAATAGCCAAACTAATCCCGCTGCAATAACTTGTATTATTCCGCCAGCAACACTTAGCAAAAATGTTACTTTTGCAACACTCCAAGCATCTACTCTAACTAGGGAAAGACTCATCCTTCTAGCTCTTGGTTGAGTAGATTTTCTAACGCTATACGCATTAGAAGAAGACGTAGCTGTTGCACCTACTGTTCTTGGAGAACTAGTATTAGATTCTCCACTAACTTTGCTATTGGATGCTTCAAAATCTTCACTCATCTAAGTTCCTTCCAATAGTTTTTTCTGATGATTCTTCATTTTGAGTTTCATCATCATCTCTTTCCTCGTTTCGAGCAATCGAGATGATTTCATCACCCTTATCTGGCTTTGCTAAAGTCACTCCTTGAGTGGTTCTACCTGTGCGCTTAACTTCGTTAACGTCGGAACGAATCACTTTACCAGACTTCATAATTGCCATTACTTGATCTGTTTCTTCAACAATCAAAGCACCAACCAAAGAACCGCGGCCTTCTGTAAGCTGTACCGCTTTAACACCGTAGCCGTTTCTTCCTTGCAAACGATACTCTTCAATAGCTGTACGCTTAGCAAATCCTTCGTTTGTAACAACAAGAAGATCTTTGCTTGTATCTACCGACACAACATCCATATCCAGCAGTTCGTCGCCTTCTCTAAATCTCATGCCTTGAACGCCTGCAGTTTGACGGCCCATTGGTCGAAGTTGCTCATCATCTGCTCTAAACTTAAGGCTCATACCAAGTTTAGAAACAAGAATAATGTCATCTTCTGGGTTGCACAAAGCTGCACCAATCAGCTCGTCTGTTGGCTCCCCAGTTTCTTCGTTTGCCATTAGTCGAACAGCAATCAAGCCACCTTGTCGTGGAGAATCATATTCTTGCAAAGCAGTTTTCTTAACTTTTCCAGAACGAGTTGCCAAAACCAAATACTTTGCTACATCATAATTTTGAATTGACAATACCGCTTGAATTGTTTCTCCAGGAGTAAATTGAAGAAGATTTGCAACATGCTGACCTTTAGAATCTCTTGATCCTTCTGGAAGCTCATATGCTTTAATGCGGTAAACGCGTCCGCGATTAGTGAAGAACAAAAGCCAATTGTGAGTAGATGTTAAGAAGAAGTGATCTACAACATCATCTTCACGAAGCTTTGCGCCCTTAATACCCTTACCTCCACGGTGTTGTGCGCGATACTCGTCTGCTTTTGTACGCTTAATATAGCCTGCGCGAGTAACTGTTACAACAACGTTTTCTTCGGCAATAAGATCTTCAACGTTCATTTCTCCCGAGAATGGAAGAATCTTAGTTCTGCGCTCATCTCCATATTTTGCTACGATTTCGTCAAGCTCATCGCCAACAATCTTGCGCTGACGCTCTGGGCTTGCAAGAATATCGTTGTAATCTTCAATCTTGCGCATTAATTCTTCATGCTCGTCGAGAATCTTTTGACGTTCCAAAGCTGCGAGCCTACGAAGTTGCATTGCAAGAATAGCATCTGCTTGAACTTCATCAACATCAAGCAAATTCATCAAACCAGTGCGAGCTGTTTCAACATCTTTAGAAGATCTGATTAATGCAACAACTTCGTCAATCATATCCAAAGCTTTTAAGTAGCCTTGCAAAATATGATCTCGCTCTTCTGCCTCGCGCTTTAAGTAGCGTGTACGCCTATCAATAACTTCAAGCTGATGACTTACCCAATGACGAATAAACGCATCCAAGCTCAAAGTTCTAGGAACACCATCAACAAGCGCAAGCATGTTAGCGCCGAAAGTTTGCTGCAATTGCGAATGCTTATACAAGTTGTTCAAAACAACTTTTGGAACAGCATCTCGCTTAAGAACAAGAACCAAACGCTGACCAGTACGGCCAGACGTTTCATCGCGCATATCTGCAATGCCTTGAATCTTTCCATCTCGCACAGCTTCTCTAATAGAAGCAGCTAAACGATCAGGATTAACTTGGTATGGAAGCTCAGTAACAACCAAGCACATACGACCCTTAATTTCCTCTGTATTAACAACAGCGCGCATTGTAATTAAGCCGCGACCCGTACGGTACGCTTGCTCAATTCCCTTATGACCTAAGATTGTTGCTCCAGTAGGAAAATCAGGACCTTTAATTCGCTGAATTAAAGCTTCAAGAAGCTCGGAATTACTAGCATCTGGGTGATCTAAAGCCCAATGTACGCCATCGGCAACCTCACGCATATTATGAGGCGGAATATTAGTTGCCATACCAACAGCAATACCTGCAGAACCATTAACTAAAAGATTCGGGAAACGAGATGGTAAAACTGTTGGCTCTTGAGTTTTACCATCGTAGTTTGGTAAGAAATCAACAGTATCTTTGTCAATATCTCGAACCATTTCCATAGCAAGAGGCGCCATGCGGCATTCCGTATAACGCATTGCTGCTGCAGGATCGTCACCTGGGGAACCAAAGTTTCCTTGGCCATCAACAAGCATGTATCGCATTGACCAAGATTGAGCCATACGAACCAAAGTGTCGTAAATAGCAGAATCACCATGAGGGTGGTACTTACCCATAACATCGCCAACAACGCGAGAGCACTTGTTGTACCCTCGATCTGGCCTATATCCGCCATCATACATAGCGTAAATAACGCGACGATGCACTGGTTTTAAGCCATCTCGAACATCTGGCAAAGCTCGCTCAACAATAACAGAAAGTGCATAAGCAAGGTAGGATTCGCGCATCTCTTGTTGCAAATCCATGTGCTTTACGCGAGCACCTTTCATTAAGCCATAATCAGTACTATCTGCTTCTTGCGGGCTTTGTGGTTCCATTGAACCATCAGGCAACTGATTTGGCTCTTCGCTATTATTAGCGGCATTTATTTCGTCTACCACTGTAATTCCTTTTTATTTAGCTTTAAGTTTATTTGCTTTAAATGCTTTTATTGACAATTTTTTGACTTTTTAAGCGTCAATAAATCTTGCATCGTGAGCATTACGTTGAATAAAGAGCCTACGAGGTTCCACTTCGTCTCCCATAAGCATTGAGAAAGTTTCATCAGCTCGAGCAGCATCTTCAATATGAATTTGCTTTAGGATTCTGTGCTCAGGGTCCATTGTTGTTTCCCACAATTCCTGATAGCTCATCTCACCCAAGCCCTTGTATCGCTGAATGCCTTCGCCTTTAGGAAGTTGTCTGCCTGCAGCTTTACCTTCTGCAAGAACTCTGTCTCGTTCTGCATCCGTATAAACAAAATCATGCGCACCCTTGCTCCACTTCAAACGATAAAGCGGAGGCATTGCAACGTAAACGTAGCCTGCTGTAATCATTGGTCGCATATAGCGGAAGAACAGTGTTAAATTCAATGTTGCAATATGAGCACCATCAACATCAGCATCAGCCATAATAATGACTTTGTGATATCTAACTTTGCTTAAGTCGAAGTCTTCACCGTAACCGCCACCAACAGCAGTAATTAATGATTCAATAGTTTCCGACTTCATCATTCTGTCGATTGATGCGCGCTCAGTATTCAAAATCTTACCGCGCAATGGCAAAATTGCTTGAGTAATAGGGTCTCGTCCTTGAATTGCTGAGCCACCTGCGGAATCACCCTCCACTATAAACAGCTCGCATTCTTCTGGATTATTAGACTGGCAATCCTTCAATTTATCTGGCATTCCAGCAGTTTCAAAAATCGACTTGCGACGAGTATTTTCGCGAGCTTTCTTAGCTGCAAGACGCGCACGCGATGCTTCAATTGCTTTTTGAATAATGTTCTTTGCTTCACTTGGATGAGCGTCGAACCAATCTCCAAGCTTTTCGGTCATAACTCGCTGAACAAAAGTCTTAGCTTCGGAATTACCAAGCTTTGTTTTAGTCTGACCTTCAAACTGTGGAGTTGTAAGCTTTACGGAAACAACTGCTGTTAAGCCTTCTCGAACATCGTCTCCAGAAAGATTGGTATCTTTTTCTTTTAATATGTTCTTTTCTCGAGCATAACGATTTACAAGAGATGTAAGAGCAGCACGGAATCCTTCTTCGTGAGTTCCACCTTCTGTAGTAGAAATCGTGTTTGCAAAAGTATGAACTGCTTCCGAATATGCAACAGTCCATTGCATAGCGATTTCTGCAGAAATACCAATCTCAAGGTCTTCTGCCTCAAAATCAATAACATCTGGCTCTACTGGAACAGCTTTACGAGATTTAACTAAGTAATCAACGTAATCTTTAATTCCGTGATCATACTTGTAGCTAACGCTTTGATGCTTTTCTTCGCTAATTGATTCATTTTCTCCAGTGACTTCATCCCCTGCTTCATCGGGTTTACGCAAATCGGTTAGAGAAATCTTCAATCCCTTGTTAAGAAAAGCCATTTGCTGGAATCTAGATCGCAAAGTTTCAAAATCGTACGTAGTTGTTTCAAAAATTGCGCCATCTGGCCAGAACGTTACAGAAGTTCCCGTAGATTCACCATCTTCCATTGGCTGACCTTTTTTAAGAGGAGCCGTTGGATGCTGATCTACATACGTTTGAGTCCAATGGAATCCTTGACGACGAACTTCGATTTCTACACGCGTAGAAAGAGCATTAACAACAGATATGCCAACGCCGTGCAAGCCGCCAGAAACAGCGTATCCGCCGCCGCCAAACTTTCCGCCAGCGTGAAGCTTAGTCATAACTGTTTCAACACCAGAAACACCTTCGCCTGGTACTTCGTCAACTGGAATACCACGTCCATCGTCCACAACTTTTATTGCATTGTCTGGCAAAATTGTCACTTCAATGTGAGAAGCATAACCAGCCAAAGCTTCATCAACTGAATTATCTACAATCTCGTATACAAGATGATGCAATCCTCTAGGGCCAGTTGAACCAATATACATACCTGGCCTAATTCGAACTGCTTCCAATCCTTCTAGAACTCGAAGATCACTAGCATCATAATGTTCAGGAGAAAGTGAATCATCTAGCTGAGCATCATCTAGTTTATGTTCTTCAACAGAATTTTCCATTGAATTATCTTCAGTGTTTAACACTTTAGATCCCTTCCCGTATTACCTCATGCCAAGAGGCATTTACGAGGTCTATACACGCTAGAAAGCACAAAAAAGGGTCTTCTAGCGATTTAACTATATTACATAACATTCTACACATGCATAATGACCGCTCTTTATTAAGAGCCATTATTAGTGATTCTTAATATTAAACCTACTGTTTATTGATTTTTTGCCTGTTTTTTGCAAAGATGGGCCAACTATTTTGACTTCTTTAATATTAATATTCTTAGAATATTCAAATATTTTTTTCTCAAGCATAGGCTTGCAATAGCTAAGTTGCGTATACCAAACATTTGATTTTGTTCTAACAATTAAAACGCCATCTTTTATTTTGTCTATATAACAATTCAATGATGCGCTTTTTCCAACTATTTTCCACCAATCTTCGCGCATTTTTGCTATAGAAAGTTGCTCATTCCAATTGTTTTGATTAGCAAAATTTGCAAGTAAAGAATAAAGATTTTGTGGATCTCTACCAGGTTTTCCAAAACTTTCTAAAGCTTTATAAGCATTCTGCTCGTTAACTACCTTTTTTATTGCTTTCTTTTTAATAGGCGTAAAAATTAGTTCTGGAAGCTTTCTTGTATCTAATTTTAGTATTTTATTTACGGGAATTTTCATCTAATATCCCCTAAGTCAGTAGATTTATTTTGGTTATTTTCAATATAATCAACACTATTTTTACGACTATTAACAATATTTTCCAATAAAATTTTATGATTAATATCAATATTGTTTTCTAAAGATTTAGAATCATCTTCATTTTGATCTTTTGCTATTTTAGACACATCAATAATCGAGTTTTCTAACACACTTTTATCTTTTGGTATATCACTTAAAGACGCAACAGTAATAAAAACTTGATCTTGATTTTTTGCAAATTCTAAAATTTGTTTTCTTCTAAACTCGTCTAATTGTGCAAAAACATCATCTAAAATAACAATAGGTTTTTTCCCATTCTTTTTTTCTAATGACTTAAATAAAGCCATTTTTAACGCTAATGCAAGAGTCCAAGATTCACCGTTTGAAGCGAATTCTTTTGCATTATAATTATTAAGCAATATAGTAAAATCGTCTCGATGAGGCCCTATTAGATTGTATCCTCTTGCAACTTCTCCATTATAAATTCTTTGAAAATGCTCACTAATCGCAAGCCTAATAGAATTATCATTATTTTCTTCAAAATCGTTTTCGCTAAAATCAATCTCACTAAAAGAAGGATTATATTCGATTGAAGCAAAATTAGATGAGTTAGAAAGATGTTTAACAATATTTGAAAAAACATTATTAAGTAACTCTATTATTTGTTTGCGTAATTTTGTAAGAATTATTCCAGTTTCAATAAACTTAGCAGTCCATACTTCTAAATCAGAAACCGTATTGTAATTATTCATTGAATTTGGTGAATAATTATTAGATAAACTTTTTAATAGTGCAGAACGCTGCTTTGCAATATGATTATATTCTTGCAAAATAGGCAAATAGTTTGGTATTAATAATGCTCCAGCTTGATCAATGAATGTTCTTCTAACAGTAGGATCTGAAACAATCAAATTTTGGTCTCTTGGAGTAAAAGAAACACAAGGAACTAAGCCAACTATATCTTTCATATATAGAGATTTTTTACCATTAATCCTTGCTCTATTAGCACCCTTTAGATTAATGCTTAGCTCAAATGTTGTTTCGTCTAAATTATCTAAATTATCTGAACCATCTAAAGTATTGATATTGCAAGTATTGCTAAAATCCTTAACATTTGCTCGTATTGTAGCGCAATTATGATTTATCTCTATTAATGGCGTTAAAGAAGATACTCTATGACTTGTTCCTGTTGAAATAACTTCTAACGATTCAACAACATTAGTTTTACCTAAACCGTTTGAACCTACTAGAACATTCATTTTGGGGGAAAAGTCGAGTACACAACTACTCCACGAGCGAAAATGGTCTAATGCAAGCTTTGAAACATACATTTATTTAACTACAGTGATTCGTTATAAGTATTTGTTTTAAGGATGCATTGGAACAACAAGATATCTGTAATTCATTGATTCATCGCCATCTGCTTCTTGTTGACCATTAAATTCAACAGCCTTAATAGTAGATGTGATTTTTACGTGAACAAATGGCTCACTAATAACGCTTAATCCTTCAATCAAATAATTAGGATTAAAAGCAACAATAATATCTTGACCATCCATATCTATGTCAATAGTTTCTTTTGCTTTAGATTCACTTTCATTTCCAGCACTTAAAGTAAGTTCATTTTCCGCAAAAGACATATAGATTGGAGCATATTTTTCTGCAACAATAGCAACGCGCTTGATTGCGTTAATAAGCATTTGTCGATTAATAATTGCGTGAATAGGATACTCATCAACAAAAAGACTATCTACAGAAGGAAATTCTCCATCAATAAGTTGAGAAGTACTAATTCTTCCAGAATTTTCAAATCCAAGAACAGAAGGTTCTTGCTCATCTAAGCTAATAACAACATTTTGATGCTCGTCAACAGAGCGTGAAATATCTTTAAGAATACTTCCCTTAATAAGAGTTGAAGTGTTTATATCGTTATGCTCTGGAGTCCATCTAAAGGTGGAACGAGCAAGACGATATCTGTCTGTAGCTGTAAAAGTAACAGTATCATCTTCAAAACGAGCATGAATTCCTGTTAAAACTGGCCTATCTTCTTCTCTAGAAACTGCTACAGAAGCTTGATTTACAGCTTGAACAAAAGTAGGAGCATCTACTTGACCAAGTTTTGAAGGAACTTCTGGTAAATCTGGATATTCTCCTTCTGGCATAAGTTGCAAAGTAAATGTTGACTTACCAGAAGTAATCGTAAGAGTTGTTTCAGTAGAAGATAAATACGTTTTTTCTGCTGGCAAAGATTTTGTTATATCTGCAAGTAGTCTGCCTAAAACGAGCACACTCCCTGCTTCGTCTACACCTGCTTCAATGTGATGACGGCTAGAAAGTTGATAATTAAATGCGCAAAGTTGCAAAGTTCCGTCTTTTGCTTCTAACTTTAATCCTGCAAGAATAGGATTTGCTGGACGATTATCTATAACGCGAGTAGTCCAAGATAGTGCGTCTGCAAAAGAAGCGGAATTAACTTCAACTTTCATATTTCCTCATTTCATTAAAACTGTGTTTATTCTATCTCATTGGCTAATGAAAATCTAATTTAGAAATAAATGCTAAGTGTTAATAAAAAATATTATTATTCAAAAAATAAAGTAATAGTAGTAATAAGCAATGTGGAAATGTTGACATGTGTCTAGAAAGGCTTTGTTAAAGCCGTTATCCACATAAGAAAAATGTGGATAACCTATGGGTAATTGTGTGCAGAAAGAGCCGAGTTATCCACAATCGAAGCTATTTTTTCGTTCATCCACATTTCGAGCTGCTTTATAAACAGTTTATTCACTTTTTCAACGGCGTTTTCCACCGCTTATTCGCAGGGTTTAACCACATTTGTGACTAACTATGTGGATAACTTTTTTTATTTTAATTAACAGAGTTGCACAGATTTGTGTAAAACTACTTTTTGTTTGCAGGATTTTGTTTTAATCTAACAGTTAATTCCATAACATAGTTATAGATTTCCTGCTTTTCTTGCATCTCTCCGCTAATTCGAGTATATGCATGCATAACAGTCGTGTGATCGCGCCCGCCAAAGACTTCGCCAATATCAACAAGACTCATGCTTGTCATTTCTCTAGCTAAATACATTGCAATTTGACGCGCCAAAGCAACATTCTTAGTTCTAGATCTGCCAACAATCTCGTCAAAAGTCATGTGGAAGTACTTAGCGACTTGACCAATAATATCTGTTGGGCGAATTTCAATATCGGAAGCAAAGAAGTCTTGTAAAGCTTGTTCTGCCAAGGCTTTGCTTACGGGTTGATTACTTAATGATGCAACGGCTGTAACTCTAGTTAAAGCACCTTCAAGCTCACGAATATTCTCTGTAAAACGTTCCGCAATAAGATCTAGAACATCGCTAGGAACGTTAGAATTATTCATTAATGCCATCATTCTTAGAATGGCTATTCGAGTTTCTAAATCAGGCGGCTTAATATCAACAGTTAATCCAGATTCAAATCTAGAAATAAGTCTTGATTCAAATCCTCTAAGATTTTTAGGAGCAACATCGGAAGCAATAACAATTCTTTTACTTGCTTGATAAAGAGCATTAAAAGTATGGAAGAATTGTTCCAGAGTTGCTTCTTTTCCTCCCAAAAACTGAATGTCGTCGATTAAAAGAACATCAACCTCGCGGAATCGCCTATTAAAATTAGCGATTTGACCCTGGTTTTGACTTGTATTTTGCAAAGCCTCAATAAATTCGTTAGTAAATTCCTCACTTGTAATATAACGAACCTTAAGTGAAGAATCCTTAACAAGAGCATAATTGCCAATAGCATTAAGCAAATGTGTTTTACCTAAGCCAGATCCGCCGTAAATACATAAAGGATTAAAGTCTTTTCCAGAACCTTCTGCAACAGCTAAAGCAACCGTGCGCGCAAAACGATTAGAATCTCCAGGAACAAAAGTGTCAAAAGTTGCGCAAGTATTTAAGTGAGTAACAGGATCCCTTTTTATTGAAGAAGGAATTTTTGCTTGTGAACTATTAATACCAGAATTAATACCAGAATTAACTAAACCAGTATTTTGCATGGTATTTAAGCCAGTTATGTAGTCAAAATCGTTTTGAATAGGAGCGTTGCTAGCTGAATCAACATTTTCAACACTATTAGTGTTTACAGGAATGCTAGTGTTTTCAACGGTTTGTGCACCAAAATCTGATTTTATGTTTTCTAAATAGTTGCTTTTAGAAGAAGATAAGTCTGAATTAACGTTTGTATTTTCTTCTAAAGATGTTGAAAATACTCGGGAATTCTCGTTTACATTCTGATTAAGATTGCTTAAATCGGAAGAGCTATTAGCGGCATTGATGTTAGTGTCTGTGCTATTAGTGGCAGTATTGTTGTTTTCTGATTGAGGAACAATCTTAAAAGCTGGAAACATATCTTTTCCAGTACAAATTTTTAATGACGTAAGCAACGCTGAACTAAGCTCATTTTGCAAAGCTTGCTGTGTTTCTATATTGGAGACACAAAGAACAATGGTAGTTCCAAAAATAGATTCAGGTTTTACACTTTCAAACCAGCTTTTATCGCGGTTGCTTAATAGAGCGTTATGACGCAATACTGCAAGGGTATTTGACCACACAATAGTGGCTTGCGCATTTGGATCACTAAAAGAATCCGTCATGCTACACCCCCTAAAACTGGCAGAAACATTTTATTTGATTCTTTACACTTAACCAACAGAAATGCACAACAGAATGCATATCTATTCGCGCGCGTAAAGAGTGCTAGTAGAATATGTTTACTCCAACCCTAAGAAGTTATCCACAGTCTCGCGTGTTGAAAATGCTTAATTGTGAATAACATGTGTGTAATTTGTGGATAAAATAAAAGCTGCTAATCCACATTTTTCAAGGCTTTTATAAGTAGTTTGATTTGGTAAAAATGGTACAGAAAATTTTACGGTATTAAAAAATTTGACTTACTCAAGCGCAATTGTAAACACGTTTATAAAAAGATTTTTTGACTCTTGGTGAGGGGTAATAGTAATTTAGTATAGCTTGACTCATACGGAGCCGTGCTTTTGCATGGCTAAATACAGGAGCGTTAGTTATGAAGAGGACATTCCAGCCTAACAACCGTCGTCGTCACATGAAGCACGGCTTCCGCGTTCGCATGCGTACTCGTGCTGGCCGCGCAGTGATTAACCGTCGTCGTGCTAAGGGTCGTAAGACACTATCTGCCTGATATGGAGCGCGTCGTAAAGCATGGATAGGCTGAAAAGCCATCGCGATTTTGTTGCGGTGCTCAAAAAACGACGCAAGGTGTGTTCACGGGATATCGTCGCGCATTACAGCATGCGTGGCGATATAGCCGTGTTAAACGCGCTTAACGAAGGCGAAAAAACAAGTCTGAATCAGATTGCCACGGGTTGTGATGGTAATACACCCGCGGCATTTTGTGATACCTTAAATCAGACTCAACAAAATGAAGCTGACTTAAGGCTAGGGCTTGCTGTATCTAAAAGCGTAGGAAAAGCTGTTGTTAGAAATAAAGTAAAAAGACGCTTTAGAGTAATAGCAAAACAGCATCAATCGTTACTTCCAAATGGTTGTGACGTAGTTCTAAGAGCTAAATCTACTGCTGCTAGTGCATCGTTTGAATCATTAAATGAGCAGATTAAAAAGATTTTTGGAAAAATAGCCAGAAATCAAGATAAAAATCAGGAATCCGCAGAAGTAGATCACAAATTAAATCAAGCAGCAGAACCGCTATTAATCAGCAAAAAACAACAATAAGTTGATTTAATAAGTTGGTTTAAGGAATAGTGATAGCTATGAGCAGCAGAAAAAGTGTTGTAGCGAATTTGATTATAAAAGCAATTCGCTGGTATCAACGCGCGATTTCTGCTAATAGACCAGCTTGCTGCCGATACTACCCAACTTGCTCAAGATACGCTATAGAAGCCGTTAGCCGCTATGGGGCGTTTAAGGGTGGCGTTCTGGCCGTTTTACGGCTATTGCGCTGTAGACCATGGACTAGTTGCAGTATTGACGATGTACCACGCAAATATTCAATTTTTTATCGTTGCGCTTGGTCCAAAGCGCATGAAGAGCCACGGTTAACTCCCTTGGCTGATCAAGACAAGGAAAACTAATGTTTAATCAAGACCACTTTTTACTTGATAACGGACCTTGGGGATGGTTCTATAAAATCCTTACGCCAGTTGAGTGGCTTATGACTCAAGTAATGGCGCTTTTCCACAAGCTATTTGTTCTTATTGGAATGAATGAAATTGGATTCTCCTGGGTTCTTTCAATCGTCTTTCTTGTGCTTGTTGTGCACGCGTGCATATTCCCTGCCTTTATAAAAAGCATTAAAGGTATGCGCAACATGCAAGCGATTGCTCCTAAAATGAAGAAAATTCAGCAAAAGTATAAGGGTAAAAACGATTCTGCTAGCAAAGAAGCCATGCAGCGAGAAATGATGAAGCTGTATCAGGAGAATAACGCAAATCCTGCTGGAAGCTGCTTGCCAATGATGATTCAAGGCCCAGCATTTATGAGTATTTGGTATACGCTTTCTGTTATTCCATTTATTGCTAGAGGCAAGCATACTGCTCTTGGTGCTTTTGATGTTGCTACAGCGCAGCAATTTGTTAAAACTCATGTGTTTGGCGTTGGTGTTTCCGACACGTTTATGACGGTTCAAGCGGGCGGAAAAGTTGTTATTGTAATCTTTGTTATATTGATGTGTGCTGCAATGTGGTACATGCAATTTAACAATATTCGTAAGAATCTTCCGCCAGAATCGAAGCAGGGTCCACAGTATACGATGCAAAAACTTATGATGTGGGGATTCCCATTAATCTATGTTTTCTCTGCATTTGCTCTTCCATTTGCAATGCTTGTTTATTGGCTTGTAAACAACATTATGAATATGCTTCGCTCTATTTGGCAGGTGTACGCCTTCCCAACTCCAGGATCTCCTGCAGCCGAGGAAAAAGAAGAGCGCGATTACAAAAAAGAATCCGAGCGCAGAGAGCGCGAAGGTTTGCCTTCTATTGAAGAAGAAAAGCTTCAACAGGCTCGAGAAGAGGCTAAGCGCAGAGAATCAGAAGGATTCCAACGTAAGCAGCCTAATCGCAAGAGAAAAACAAGTAAATAATGTAAAAACAAGGTAAATGTGAATTTATTTATTAGATTTATTAAAATTATTAAAATAATTTATAAATTTGGATTTATCTTCAGTTAAACTGTACACAGAATTGTGATTCTTGACATTTATTGAAATTAAGGAGTATGTAAATGGCACAAGACGAGACCAGGAGCATTGACCAGCTCAATGAGGAAGCTGATATAGCTGCCGATTACTTAGAAGGACTTTTAGATATTGCCGACTACGAAGGCGATATTGAAATGGGCGTTCGCAACAATAGGCCAATGATTCAAATTGTTGCGGATGATGATTCCGATATTAAGCATTTAATTGGTAGAGATGGAGAGGTTGTTGATGCTTTGCAACAATTGAGCCGTCTAGCTGTTCAGCAAAAAACTGGTGAAAGATCGCACTTAATTGTAGACGTTGATGGGTTCCTTAAGCGTAAGCGTCAACATTTGCGAGATATTGCGTTGGATGCTGTTGATGAAGTTCGCGAAACTGGTGATTCTGTTGATTTGAAGCCAATGAATTCGTTTGAGCGTAAAGTTATTCACGATACAGTTAGAGAAGAAGGCTTAAGGTCTAGGTCTCATGGAGAAGAACCACACCGCTACGTTACTGTTTATATGCCTGCAAGTGCCATTGAAGACGATGATTTAGATGAAGATGTGGATGTAGACATGGATGATGTAGACGTAGAGTTGGACGAAGAATATACAGAGTAGCAATTAGCTTAAATAAAAAGTAACACAATGGAACAAAAATGTTTTATTGTGTTACTTTTTGTTTGAGGGGCTGATTTGCGGAAAAGATTTTAGATATGGAACAGGCTGACAATTTACAAAACAATGTAGATAAAAACAATGTAGATGAATTAGATAACTCCCCTTTGTTGAGTGAAGTCTTAGGCAATGCTCTTGATAAATGTAAGATGTTTCACGTGAAACTTAAGGAAGAGGGATTAGTTCGCGGCCTTGTTGGTCCTAGAGATATGAATATTCTTTGGGAAAGGCATATTCTAAATTCTGCTGCAGTTGTTCCATTTGTTAAAAAAGCAGTTGAAAAGTCAAATAAAAAATCCATCGCAGATGTTGGAAGCGGCGGAGGTTTTCCAGGAATTGTTGTTGCTGCTTGTTTGCCAGATTGCAAAGTAACATTAATTGAACCAATGGAAAGACGAGTTCTTTGGTTAAAAGAATGCGTAGAGGTTATGGACCTAAAAAATGTTACAGTTTTTCATGGAAGATCAGACGAAGTTATTGCTAAAGTTAAGTCTCACGAAATTCCAGCCTTTGACGTAGTTACATGTAGAGCTGTTGCACCTATGACAAAATTGGCTGGATGGACCATTCCACTATTGGGCAAGAATGGCCAACTAATCGCGTTAAAAGGAAAGTCTGCACAAGCGGAGATTGATAAGGCTGAAAAGATGATTAAAAAAGTAAAGGGGTTAAATCCTAGAGTAGTTGATGCCCCTGTTGCTAAAGGCCTTCAATCAACAAGTGTTGTAATAATTGATAAAGGCTGATTTAAGTTTTGTGATTTAGTTCTGTACTTTTATGCGCATTTATTTTGTTGCGTTAATTTTCATTGAATGTTTCACGTGAAACTGAATAAAGATGTTATATGTTTCACGTGAAACTGTGTGTTTTTATAATATTTTTGTAGTATTTTCTGCAATTTTTATGGTGTTTTATGTCCATAGAAGAAAGGAAACTTGAAAATACTACGGTTAAGTCGGTTAGTTTGGTAATTTCCCATAGGTGGGCGGGGTGGTGTGAATGGTGGAATCAGCAGAAGATACAATTAAACGTATTTTTGGGGATTCTGGATCTTCCTTGGGCAGTGAGTTGGCAGATATAACCAGTCGCTTTCACGCCATTGATGGCGTTGTATTCCCTAAGCCGAAGACTACACGTTTTATTGCGGTTGCGAATCAAAAAGGCGGAGTTGGAAAAACCAGTTCCGCTGTGAATTTGTCGGCAGCAATGGCTGTTGGTGGGTCAAAAGTTTTATTAATTGATATGGATCCGCAAGGTAATGCTTCTACGGCAATGAATATACCACATTCTTCCGCAGATCCTTCTATTTATGATGTTATTGAAGGAAGAAAGACTATTGCTGATGTTAAACAAGAGTGCCCAGATATTGCAGGGCTAGATGTTGTTCCAGCTTCGATTGAGTTAAGTGGTGCTGAATTAGAAGTTGCTCAAATGGAAGATAGGAATAATCTTCTTAAGAACGCAATTGATGAGTTTTTAAGCTCTAGCAGCGAACATTACGATTACGTTTTTATTGATTGCCCACCTTCTCTTGGTCTTTTAGTAATTAATGCAATGTGTGCTGTGCACGAGATGCTAATTCCGATTCAAGCGGAATACTATGCTCTTGAAGGCTTAGGTCAGTTGATTAGAACAATTGGTTTGGTTCAAAAGCACTATAATCCTGCGCTTGTTGTTTCTACAATGCTTGTAACAATGTTTGATAAGCGAACTCTTCTTGGTAGGGAAGTTTTTCAAGAAGTTAAAAATCATTATCCAAATATTGTTCTTAATACCACTATTCCGCGAACTGTTAAGATTCCAGAAGCGCCAAGTTTTAATCAAAGTGTTATAACCTACGATCCGCATGGAACAGGTGCTGTTTCTTATAGAGAAGCTGCATTTGAGATAGCTAATAAGTCTGATGTAATTTTGTCTGTTATTGATTCAAAAAGAGAGGGTAATTAGTGATGAGTGCAAGTAAATCGCGTTTGGGTAAAGGATTGGGTGCATTATTCCCTGCACTTCCTGGAGAAGATAGTTTAGATGAGTTTGCTAACAAAAAGATTGAAGATGTTTCACATGAAACATTAGAGAGTAATGACACTTCGAGCACTGTTTCACGTGAAACAGACAGTAAAATCGTAGATAAAAATACGCAAAAAAATGTTTCACGTGAAACCAAAGTGTTTGTCAAAAAGACCGCCAAAGTTCCTAGCGTTGATGACTCAATTTCCCCGCATTTAAGCCAAAAATTGGGGGAAAATATTTCTGTTTCACGTGAAACAGTGTCGTCAACCGCTAGTAAAAATAAGCATTCAGCAAAGCGAACTTCTATGCCGTCAATTGATGACGTTACAAGGCCAATTGACTTTTTCTTTGGTGATTCTGCTTCTAAGTCATTTGTTTCTTCAAAGCAAAAGAACGAAGATAATGATAAAAATAAAGTTGCAGAAAAAATATCGCAAGATAAACAAACAAGCCAAGCGCAAGAGCTAAAGCCCATTGAAGGTGGCTATTTAGAGTATTTAGAGCCGAGCGATATTGTTCCAAACGCTCATCAGCCGCGTACGATTTTTGACGAAGAAGAGCTTCAAGAATTATCTGCTTCAATCAAAGAGGTTGGAGTTTTGCAGCCAATTGTTGTGCGAAAAATCAAGGATGTAAGTAAAGATGATTTACACAATGCTCATTATGAGTTAATAATGGGCGAGCGAAGGTGGAGAGCAACACAGCTAGCTGGTCTTAAAAAGATTCCAGCGATTGTTAGAACCACTTCGGATGAAAACATGCTTAGGGATGCCCTTTTGGAGAATTTGCACAGAGTTGCATTAAATCCGTTAGAAGAAGCTGCAGCTTACGCTCAAATGATTGATGATTTTGGACTTACGCAAATTCAGCTTTCTAAATCCGTTTCTAAGTCCCGTCCTCAAATCGCAAACACCTTGCGACTTTTGAATTTGCCAGCCAGCGTGCAAAAACATATTGCGTCGGGAGTGCTTTCTGCAGGTCACGCCCGCGCTCTTCTTGCATTAGCTTCTACAGAAGAAATGGAAAATCTCGCAAAACGTATTATTGCAGAAGGCTTATCGGTTCGCAGTACGGAAGAAATTGTTTCGATTAAAGTAGACAATGGAGACGATTCTTCTAGAAGAACTAGAGTTAAACGAAACAACAAGTGGGTGTCTTCTCCAATTAGAAAGCAGCTTGAAGATCGATTCTCCACAAAAGTTGCCATTAAAGGAAGCGAAAATCACGGAAGAATCGAAATAGTATTTTCTTCTCCAGAAGAACTGCATCGAATAGTCAATATTTTAGTAGATAAAAAAGATTAATAATAAACCCCCAATAAGCTGCTAATACAACTATTGGGGGTTATTGTTTCACGTGGAACAAAAATTATTCTTCGTTCAAATTAGTTAAATCATTCAAATAGGCTTGTGCATCAAGAGCCGCGCGGCAGCCCATGCCAGCAGCAGATATTGCTTGCCTATACACGCTATCTACAACATCGCCAGCAGCAAAAACGCCAGGAACTGAAGTTTTAGTAGATGCTCCTTGCACAGCAATAGTTCCATCTTCATTAAGCTCTAAAGCACCATTTAAGAAACTTGTAGATGGGGAGTGGCCAATAGCAACAAAAATTCCGCTTGCCTCAATATTTTGAGTCTCGCCAGTTTTAACATTCTTAACAGTTACAGATTGTGCATCTCCATCCACGCCGTTTACAGAGCAAACAACAGAATCTAAAACAAAATTGATTTTGCTGTTTTTGCGCGCGCGGTCAACCATAATCTTAGACGCGCGGAATGAATCGCGCCTATGAATAAGCGTTACGCAAGAGCCAAAACGAGTTAAGAAAAGCGCTTCTTCGAAAGCAGAATCACCACCGCCTACAACAACAATAGGCTTTTCCCTAAAGAAGAATCCGTCACAAGTTGCACAATAAGAAACACCGCGGCCCGAGTACTCCTGCTCTCCTGGAACGCCTAATTTGCGCACTTGTGAGCCCGTAGAAACGATTACAGCCTTAGATGTATAAGTTACACCATCGTCGGTTGTAACCGCTTTTAAATCGCCATTAAAATCTACGGAAACAACATCGTTAAGCAAGATTTGTGCTCCGAATTTTTCTGCCTGTTTTTGCATTGCTTCCATTAAGTCTGGGCCTAAAATGCCTTCTGCAAATCCTGGATAATTTTCCACTTCGGTAGTGTTCATAAGCTGCCCGCCAGGTGTTAGTGCTCCAGCAATAACTAGAGGGCTGTATCCAGCGCGCGCTAAATACAAAGCAGAAGTGTATCCAGCAGGACCAGAGCCAATAATAATTACGTTTTTTTGTACAGTTTTCATAAAATATTCCTAATATTCCTAATAGTTTTAATATTTTTTAGTAAATTCTAACGTAGTTTATATATAGCCCATTCATTGGTATAGACCCTTGTGGAACCCACAAGATAAAGTCTTGCGCAGTTATAGGCTTTTTGAACTTTACGTCTGTTACTCCGCTAGCGTCAAAAGTAAAGTCTGCAACTTTTTCTCCAGCGCTAGGATCGTTCTTGGAATTTGCAATCAAATACCCATGCCCGCCCGAAGAGCGAATCGAAACAACAAACCTGTATGCTTCTTGAGGCTGAGTTAAGTGCATGTAGTAGCCGTAGCCGCGCTGATTGCCCGTATCTTCCAAGAATTGCTGAATATCTATAGGGTAAGGCGTGTTGTTAGTAGGCATTTTAGGCTTTGGTACTTGCTTTACTTTCTTGCGTTTATTTTGTTTCTTATGCTTGTTTTTAAGGCTATTATTATCCTTATTGCTCTTATTCTTTTCGCCAGCCTTCTTTTCGCCAGCCTTACTCGTATTGTTCTTATTTGGTTGCTTTTCTTTAGATGAATCGCTTTTATCTTCCGAAAGAACGCCTTGACTTCCAAAAGGCACATTTTCAACACTTTGCGAATCCCAAGAATTAGATTTTGCAAAGTTTGATGGCGCTTCGTGAGAGTTAAAAAGACTATGCAAAGATATTGCAAAAACAACAACTACCAGCAATGCAACAACGCCAATAGCTAAGACTTTTGTAGAAAGTCCTCCAAAAATCTTAGCATCCGCAATATCTACATTGTTTTGATTTGAAGATTTCTTTGCTTTTAAGTCGTCTTGATGCTCGTGAGGCTGGAAGCTAGGAGGCATGGATGAGTGAGACAATAATCCAGCATTTTGGCTGCTGTAATCGCCATATTCCTCGTTTTCTAGCTCCTCTTCTCGCAATGCTCTAGCGGATTCTTCGCCAGGAGCAACAAAACGCCCATTGCTGTCTACAACAGGCACTCTTCCTGTTGATTCGGCTTCTAATGGCAAGATTTGCGGCTTAGAAAGCAACTCCGTGTGCTTTGTGTTACTGCTTAGAAGGTCTTCAAAGTCGAATCTTCTAGGCATTAGTGGAGAAGATAAGTCATCTTTTTGTGAATAATCGTTTCCAGAAGTTAGCGAGTCTAAAGTGTTTAACGCGCTTTTATTGCCATTTTCTTTTGCGTACGAGTCGTTTGTAGAATTATTGCCAATGTTTGCATTCTTGCTATTCTCGTTATTTTTATTTTCGCCAACCTTATTCTCTTCGCTTGCTTGCGATTTATCGGTTGAATAGCTAGGGAAGCTTGTGTATGTTGAAGACAAATTGTGGAAAATTGAATCATCGGCGTCTAGCTCAGTTGGAGCTAAAATATTCGCCATTTCTGCTGCAGCAATATCGTGGAAGTCGTAGTCTGTTCCAGTTGAATCGGACTCTGGCAAAGAATCAAGTTTTTTCCCAGAATTATCACCATTTCTTTTTAGCAAAGCACTTAAAGCACCAATGGTTTTGCTTGCATTTTTAAGACCAGTATTTTTAGCGTTTTTGCCAAACTTGTTAGGCTTTTCGTCTTCGTTTTTTATTGATAAATCACTTGAATCTAAAATACCAATAGATTCTTGACTTGATAGTTCGTTTTCAAGCAAATCTTCGTTCTTAGATAATCCTTCTGGAAAATCAATAAGATCATTGTCTTTGCAAGGTAAAAGTAATGCTTTTTGAATAGAAGATTCGCTTGCATCGTTGTTAAGAATAATATCTTTTTCGCTAAGCTTTTTAACAGGAGTATATGTGCCTAAAAGTGCCAGAAGCTCCCCAATAGATGCCATTGGAATAATGCTTGAATCCTTAGCAGAAGAAAGGCCTCTTTTGCAAATCATAACAAATTCGCCAGGAACGCCGTCTGCAAGTCTAGAAACGTTAAAAACTGTGTTATTTTGCGTGTATCCAGTGCGCGTAAGAAGAGCATATAAAAGCGCAGAAAGCTGATGTGTTGCAATGTTTTCTACACTTTGTGGCAAGTTTTTAGACTGTTCTTCGCTTTTATTTTGATTTTCGCTTTTGTTTTGCGAATCCTGCGAATTCTGTGAATCCTGCGCGTCTTGCTTATTTTTAGTACTCGGCTTATCTTGTTTGTCTTGTGAATCTTGCTTTGAATATTCAACAGTAATGTCTTTTAGTAGAGGGCTTATTGGCGCGCAAGCTAGCTCTACTCCATTATTTGTGATTCTTACTGTGTTTGTTGAAATAGCATAATGAGTTATTCCAGATGCAAGAAGTTTACTAAGTGCGTTTGCTGCTTCGGCAACAATAGAGCGTATAGCTTCGTAGCTAAGTGTAGAGCTATGTGATTTTATGTAGTCGTCTACAGTTATTCCAGAATCCAACTCAGTTATAATAATTGCAACATCATCTATGTTGTGAATTTTTAGAACTGGCGTAAATTTGCGGATTCTAGATAGTGCAAGAGTAGAAGATATTGTGTTTACTTCGGGAAGGAATCTACGGTCGCGCACAATAAAGAGCTGGCAATCTCTAGCAAGTATGCGGTCGCTAGCTTTCCATACTTGAATGCCTGCTTCTTCTCGCAAAGGTGATATTAGAGCGTAGCGATTAAGTATAATATCTCCCAACTGAGGTTTCATCTACTCCCCGGCTTCCTACATGAGTAATGAATATGCGTAAATAATAAATCCCATCAATTATTGTAATTGAAGAATTTAGTAAACGCTCCTTATTTTTGCAATTATTGTTGTTTAATTATTTTGATTTAATTATTGCTCACTGTGTTGATTTATGATTATCAACTTGTATTGTGACGATTTATTACACATCTGCACTGTTTTTGCCTATTTTTGAACGAACAACACGAGACGAATTATTTTTGTTGCCATTGTAGCTACTGCTTTCGCTGCTGTTTTTGGCATTACTTTTAACAGCATTTGCGCGCTCAAGATTTAGCAAGAACGACCATTTTACGCCGATTTTTTTAAGAATTGGATTAATAATGATCGCCAATTCGCTTGTTCTTAAAAGCAAAAGAGTAGATACGTAAACGATTACAAGAATAATAGTTATAATTGCGCAAACAAAAATCGCAAGCAACCATCGATTAACACCACGAAGGTTTGGTGAATCTAAAGAAATCCATTTGTAAATAAATTCTCTAGTCAAAATTCCAACAACAATAGAAACAATAGAAGCCGCAATCACCTTTATGTGAGTAATAATAAGCTGCTTATCGTCTAAATTATTGTTAAAACGAGACCTAATCATTTTAACAAGAGCAGGGAAAGTAAGAATGTAGCTAAATGATGCAGCTGCTGCTAAAGCGCTAACCCAGTAGTTTGGCGGAAGGAACTTTATGCAAGAAAACACAATAACAAGTTCTACGCAAAGTTGCGCTGCGCAAAACATAAATGGATGCTTTCCGTCTTCAAAAGCGTAGAATGTGCGTTGAATAATCAAATAGGCGCTAGATAGTGGCAAGCCAATCGAAAGCATCATAAGAGGATCGGCCATTAAGTACGCCTCTTTTATGCTAATTGAAGGAAGCAGAGCCAAAGAGATAGGCATTGGAATAACAATAAAAGCAACGCTAAAGAAGCACATTAAAATGCTAACGCTTCTAATGCAAGAGCTTAAATCTGCGCGAACTGTAGATAAATCGTGTTGCGCAATCGACTTGGAAATCTTTGGAAAAACAGCGGTTGCAACCGATACAGCTATAAGCGAATAAGGCAGAATAAACATTGTGTATGCGTTTTGAAAAGTGGCGTTTCCTGCAACATCAAATTGGCTTAATCCCAAGGTTTCTTCGGCTATAGAAGGTGCGCTTGTTGTTATGTGAGTTGTAGCCATTGTAGAAAGCTGGCTAACAGCCACTATTGCAAAGCTCCAAGCTGCAACGGGGCCCATAGAGCGCAAGCCAATGCCGCTAATGCCAAAACTTGGCTTATACTTTAATCCGATTTTTTTAAGAGGAATAAACAAAACAAGTGCTTGAGCTGCAACACCTAAAGTCCAAAAGCCTGCAGTTAAAAGCATTGTAGTGTTGTTCCAAAAATGTGCAGGCTGCCTACTTGCCTTTCCAAAAATCGCAATAAACACGCCAAATCCCGTGCAACTAACAATGTTTGCAGCAACAGAGCTCCAAGCGTACATTGCAAACTTGCCTTTAGCAGCCAGAACTTGGCCGAGTACTGTATAAAGGCCGTAGAAGAATATTTGAGGCATACACCATAGCGTAAAAGCGTTTGTAAGTGCAATCATTGCTGGGTTAGACCCAACGTAAAGCCATGTTAAAACAGGTGTGGCAATCGCCATTAAAGCGGTTACGCCTAAAAGAAGGATAATAGCAAATGTTATTAGCTTATTTAGCCTATTTTTTGCATCTTGTTTTTCTAGAGTCTTAACGATTTGTGGAACAAGAACAGCGTTGAAAATTCCGCCAGAAACAAGCGTATAAATAAGCTGAGGAATCATAGACCCAGCCTGGTAAGCATTTGCTGCTAAACCAGTTGTGCCAAGAGCTGCGGCGAGCAAAATTGTTCTAATCTGGCCAGTTATTCTGGAAGCAGCCGTGCCGCTTGCCATTATAATCGAGTTGCGGCCTACTGAATTCATTCGTCTGGATCCTTTTTACGATTAAACTGCCTGAAAAGCCCAAAAGCTCCAAGTGCAAAAGCAAATATTATAATAATCGTACCGCTTTTATCGCTGATTTGCAGCGTGCTTGTGATTGCCGTCTCTTTAGTGCTACTAAAAACGTTGTGGTTTCTATCTTCTAGAGCAAAAGTGGCTTTAACTTTGCTAGATGTTGTAGATCTAAGTGGCAAAATCACCTGGGATTCGCTATTTGCTGCGATTTTAACTGGTGTTTTTCTTCTAGTTACTATTTCCATAGAATTGGTATACGCAGTTAAATATACGCTAATCGGGTATGGGTTTGTGTTGCTGATTGTAATCGGCATGGTTGCTGTTTCGCTTACAAGAGTAACGTCTTTTGGAGGAATAATATTGATTCCAGAAATGAGCATTTTAGCCAAATCGTGAGTGCCATTTTTGGTTTGTGTCTGCGATTCGCTAGCGCTACTGTTTGATTGGCTGGCGCTATTTAACGTATTATCTAGCTCTCTTTGAGCCATTGCGTCAAAAAGTTTAATAAGATTTTCGCTCCAGATTTTGCTGTTTTGATTAATTTTTAACTTTGCGTTTTGTTTTGCAAGAGACTGAGCATCTGACTCGCATGTTTTATGGTTATTAAGCTCATTTTGATCAAGAATGCTGTTTATAAATTGGTTTACTAGCATTCTATCGGAAGCTAGTTGGCTAATCTTAGATTTGCTTGCGATTAATGATTTTCCTTCGATTGCACTTGCCTTAGGAACTGGGCTATATCCAAGGTGTTCTTTAGTAATAGCTTTTGAGTGTGTTAAAGAATTTATATCTAGAAGACTAATCCAAGGCGATTTTTCTAGAATGCTTACAACTGATTCGATTAAAGGTATAGAAGAATCTGGGCTAAACGTTAGTAGCAAATGCCTAGGCATATAAGGCTGTTCCATCTGGTAGAAGGCGCTTTGTGCTGCAAGTCTGTTTAGAAGTCCTGCGCTAGTAGTTTCTGCTGCCGATTGAACGCTCGTAAAATGTCCATTTATTAATTCGTTAAGCGTTTCTTGGCAAGAAAGCACTTTTACGCTTCCCGAAGATGTTTGAACCTCGTAAACACCATTTTTTACGGCAAAACGGTTTGCTAGAGGGTCGAATCCGCTAGTGGCCACTACTGTTTTGTATCCGTTTGCGGCAGCCTGTTCTAGTGCGCGTAGAGTCCATTTTTCGCCTGTTTGAAAAGCGTAGGAATCAATATTTAGCGGCTTTGTTGTTGAATTTTCTAATACAGATGATTTTTTACTCCAAGAATCTGAGTCAATTCCAGCTAGTTTATAAGAAACATGATTTTCAGATTCCGCATACCTGCTTATGTTAAAACCGTTATTTTGCATAAACACGGAAGGTGTAAATGTTGGTTCACTAAATTTAAGAGTGTTTGGGTCTGCTATTGTTTGCAACTTTGGATGCTTTTGAACAAGATTTATCAAAGAAGTAATGCGCTTAATACTGTTTTTACTAAGTCTGATTTTTTGGTTAGTTGTAGAGCCTGTTGTAGAGCCTGTTGTAGGATTTGATAAATCTTCTTGCGATTCACTAATCGTGTTAATAGAAGGAGAAATATTGTGCTTGCTAATGTTGTAACGCCAATCGGAAGATTTTGCGATTATTGGCATTAGTAAAGTCACATTAATTGGCGGAGTTTGAACGTTTTTAATGCCAATATTTGCTCGAGTTACAAACGATTTAACAGAATAATAATGCTTAAAATCTAAAGAAGAATACGTTATTGAAACAGGTTTTGGACCCCAATAAATAATGTTTGAAAGATTTTGACTGTTTGCATCAACGTCAATTTGCGCACTATAGGATTTTCCGCTTGCAAGCGCTGGAACACTAACTTCGCCTATTAGTTGAGGTGTTGGAATCCTAGACTCGTCTTGGCTCCATTTTTGCAAGTCGGTTCTAGACATAAAAGTGTACCAAGGGTTAAAAGTGACTTGAATTTTGCCTTCTGAAAAATCTTTAGAACTGTTGTTTTTAAGCAGAAGACTAATGTGGTATCCGCTTTTATCTGTAAGAATCGAAGTTGACTTTACGATTTTTAGCGAAATTCCTTTGGATTTTGTGTTATACAAAGAGTAGGAGCTTAGGGAAGACTGATTAGCATACGCGACTTTTGGTGCGAAGAAGAATGGGAAAGTCGCAAGCAAGAGTGCCATTAGAACTGTGGTTACGCAAAGTCTTAAAAACGCGTTTTTTTGCGACTTACGCAACTGGTTTTTTGAAAAATCAATCACATTAATCACATTAGTAACGTTAATCACGGTTTTGCCGCCTATTCGCCTTTTTAGCATACATCCATGCTATTTTTCGTTCGTTTGGGTAGCTTAAAATGTCGTTAAGGTTCTTAAAATCAACCCAAATCGCGTCTTCTGCTTCGTGATCTGGGTCTCCAAGAACAGATAATTCGCCGCTAACATACTTAAGCGCAAAGTGGTGAACAAGTTTATGCACACGCTGGCTTGTTCCAGTAAACCAGTAGTCGATAGTTGCAATTGAATCAACAACTTCGCCAAGAATACCCGTTTCTTCGCGAATCTCTCTAACTGCTGTTTGTTGCGGTGTTTCGCCTTTTTCAATATGGCCTTTTGGCAAGCACCATTCCATGTGTCCACTTCGCGAATGCCGTGCTATAATCGCGACACGCCCAAGAGAGTCAAAAACTAATCCTCCAGCGGAATATTCTCGAACAATAGGCAAATCCTGTGCGTCTAGAGAAGCAAAAGTTTTAGGGCCGTCATTAACTCTTCTTTGAGGCATTAATGCAGGAGAAGGAGCATTAATAGAAGATATTTGCTGCCTGGATTCCGTTATATTAACATGAATGTTTTCAACAGTGTAACTGCCCGAAAAGCCCGAAATATCAACAAAAATCGACTCCTCTTCTTCGGCCTGTTGTGGCTGAATTTTGCTTTTCATTCTAGCAACATCAAGAGGAGTGACTCTAATGCTTGGAGTGTTTTGGGTATGATTATCCGAGGCTCTGGCGAGCATGTGTCTTAAGTCTTTCGGAGTAACCATACACTCCACCTTACTCAATCCGCTGTGCATTGGGGTAACGGTATGCTGGAATGTAGTTTGATTTTTGCTGAAAGGGTGTTTTTAAGCGTGTCTGTGAACTTTGAAGTTTGGCCAGAAGCCATAGAGTTGGGTAAATTATTTGCCGATCACAATTACGAGTTGGCGCTTGTTGGCGGCCCTGTGCGAGACATGCTTTTGCATAGAGTTTCGCACGATCTTGACTTTTGCACATCTGCTAAGCCAGAAGAATTTGAGCCACTTCTTAGGTCTTGGGGTCATGACGGTTTTTGGGATATGGGTCGAAAGTTTGGCACGCTTGGAGCTTTGAAGCGCAGAAAAGACGGAACCGAAGTAAAAGTAGAGATAACAACTTACAGATGCGATGCTTATAATCCAGATTCTAGAAAGCCAGAAGTAAAATATGGCGATACTTTGGAAGGTGATCTTTCTAGGCGCGATTTTACTGTAAACGCAATGGCTTTGCGCGTGCCAAGTCTAGAATTTGTGGATCCATTTGGCGGAGCAAGCGACTTATCTAAAGGTATTTTGCGAACTCCAGTAGATCCACGTCAATCTTTTGACGACGATCCTTTAAGAATGATGCGTGCTGTTCGCTTTGTTGCTCAACTTGGTTTCACTATTGAAGCAAGCACGGCTGAGGCCATTTTGAGCATGGTTTCTAGATTAGATATTGTTTCTGCGGAGCGCGTTCGCGACGAAATAACAAAGATGCTTCTTTCGGCAAATCCGCGCGCTGGAATTGAAGCAATGGTTGATTCTGGTATTGCAGATAGGGTTTTGCCAGAAATTCCTGCTTTGCGCTTAGAAATCGACGAGCATCACAGGCATAAGGATGTTTTTGAGCACACAATGATGGTTCTTGAGCGCGCAATAGCGCTTGAAACAGATGACGAAGGTGCGGTTCCTGGCCCAGATTTAACTTTGCGACTTGCTGCTCTTTTGCACGATATTGGTAAGCCGCGCACTAGAAAGTTTGAAGACGGCGGAAAAGTTAGCTTCCATCACCACGATATTGTTGGAGCTAAAATGACTCGAAAGCGCATGAAAGCTTTGCATTTTGACCATCATATTATTGACGATGTAAGCGAGCTTGTGAATTTGCATTTGCGATTCCATGGCTACGTAGACGAGCCTTGGACGGATTCTGCAGTTAGAAGGTATGTTAAGGATTCTGGCCATTTGTACGAGCGTCTAAATCGCCTAACGCGCGCAGATGCTACTACTCAAAACAAGCGCAAGTCGCTTATGTTTGAGCATGCGATGGACGAGATGGAAGATCGCGTACGCGAATTAAAAAAGCAGGAAGATTTTAACGCAATTCGTCCAGACTTGGATGGCAATGAAATCATGAATCTTCTTGGTTTGGAGCCTGGTCCTATTGTTGGTAAAGCATACAAGCACATGTTGGAATACAGACTAGATAATGGTCCTGTAGAGCACAGTGTTGCTGTTGATGAGCTTAAAAAATGGTACGAAAGTCAAGCTGAATAAAGCGAATCGCGCAAAGCGTCTATATAAGCGTCTATGTAAGCTAGAATCTTACTGAATAGGCTTGTGGTTTGCAGCTTTTGGAAGATTCTTAATTGTGTTATACGCTGCGCAGCCTCTAATCTCGTTAATTGCAGCTCCAGCAGCAGGAACGTCGGTTTTAGGACGAAGATTGCTAAAAGTGGCTCCTAAAACAACGTCAATAAGCTTATCTTGACGGTCATCCATGCGCAAAATGGCGTCCTTAAAATTGGCTACTAGTGTATAAGCTTCGTTAATCGACTGTTTTCCAAAATAGATTGTTGTGCGCTTAACGCGTGTTTCGCTATTTCCAACTTCGATTAAGTTAAAACCGCGATTTCTAAGGCCTTCCCCGACTGCTCGCGCAAATCCGCGGAATTTTGTTCCATTTAGAACGCGTATAGAAACAGCGCGATTATCTATATAAGACGCTTTATTTTCGTCTTTGTTTTTTATAGCACAAGGCGCTTGAATGCCATAGTTGGGGTCTACTTCTGGAGTTCTAGGAGCAGCGATTCCAAAAAGATGCGATTGCACAATAAGAGCTAAAACAAAGGCAATTGCAACTCCGATTGCAACAGACGATAGCACAAATCGTTTTCTTTGATACATGAACTCTCTTCGGGCTAGTCGCTCGTCGTAAAACTGCGTCATGCTAACTTCCGATCTGTACTGTGTGCTTGTATTGTGCGCGTTGTGCGCGCGTATGCGTATGCATAAGTGTTAGCTATTTTACTTACTATGCATGACGGTGTGCTAGCAACGTATTTTAACTGTTAAAAGCTTTACAGAGAGCTAAAAATTCGTCGCAAGTTAAAGTTTCGCCTCGTCTTGTTGAATCAATCTTAGAAAGTTCGTAAGCTTCTTTAGGAACAATGCCTTTTAGTGCTGCGTTTAGCGTTTTTCTTCTCTGCTGGAATGCTGCATCAATAATCTTAAACACTTTTTCTTTTTCTTGCTCGCTGCCTTTTGGATTATCGTTTCTCTTAAAGTACACTAGCGCGGAGTCAACGTTTGGAGCAGGCCAAAATACGTTTCTGCCAATCAAACCAGCTTTTTGAGCAGTACCATACCAAGCCAACTTTACGCTTGGAGTTCCATACGTTTTATTGCCAGGCTGCGCGCATAAGCGATCTGCAACTTCTTTTTGAACCATTACGAGAAAGCTTGTAAGATTATCGAATTTTTCTAAAAGAGTAAGAATAATCGGTGTTGCAACGTTGTATGGAAGATTTGCAACAAGCGTAAAGTGCGCCGCTTTTGCTAAATCGGGAACATCTTGAGCGTTTACCTCTAACGCGTCTTTAAGAATCACATTAAACCGTTCTAAAGCATTAGGCATAAATTCTTTAACAGTACTCGGCAAACGTTTAGCAAGCGGAGGATCTATTTCTACAGCAGTAAGATTTGCGCCCGCTTGAAGAATCGCAAGTGTAAGAGAGCCAAGACCAGGGCCTACTTCCATAACAAAATCGTTTGAATTAATTTTTGACGCAGCAACGATTTTCTTAACTGTTCCAGGGTCAATAACAAAATTTTGACCAAACTTTTTTGTAGGCGTAATGCCCTCTTGCGCTGCGATTGCGCGAATATCAGCTGCTCCAAGAAGACGGCCTTGTTGATTTTCAATATTATCTTTCGTCAATTTAATACCATCCAAACTTTAATACCATCCAATTTCTTGTGAATGCTTCCACGCTTCGCTAGGATTTCCGTATTTACTTCTAATGTAACTAAGGCCCCACGTTATTTGTATTGATGCATCTTCATGCCAGTTTGCTCCCGCGCTCGCCATTTTATCTGCTGGAAGTGATTGCGGAATTCCGTACGCGCCAGAGCTTTTATTTTCTGCGTTCCAGCGCCAATTCGATTCTTTTGTCCACAATTTAACAAGGTCTTCCCACATTGCTCCAGTCCAACCAAGTTGTGCGCATGCTGCTTGAGCGTAAAGTTTTGCTTGTTCGGGCGTTGCATGAACCATGCCGTTTGGGTTATCTGCGGGTGCAGGTGCGGGTGCAGGGGTTGGTGTTGGTGCAGGTGTTTGTTTTATAGCTTGTGAAGTTTCAGCAGTTTGCTTAGAATTTTGCTGATTGTTGTTATTATTTTGTTGAATGTTTTGATTTTGCGCGCCCTGTTGTGCGCTCTTGTTTTGTGTATTTTGTTGATTCGTGTTTGTTTTTTGCGATTGAGTTTGATTATTTGGTTTCTTGTTTTCTTCTTGTTTATTGATTCGTTTGCTTGGCTTAGATTCGTTTTGTGTTCTAGGAGTAGACTTTGCGCCAATTGCAACAATTTGATCAATCGACGGCTTAACAATTGACTGCTTTATTAGCGTTGCACTTTGAGCTTTGCCATCCACATAAGTCACGTTATACAAATCTATGCGCTCGCCATTTGCGCCAGCTTGTTTAATAACTCTAGCTCCGATTGCAAGACTTGAGTCGTTTACGTTTATAGTGCTAAATGGAATAACAACGTTTCTAGATTCTTTTCCATGCGTTACTCTAAGAATGCGAAGCAAAGTTTTTCCGTTTTCTTCGCTAACAGTTACTTGGTCTTCTTTTCCTAAGACTATTCCTAAAGAATCAAGAATTGAGCTTGCTGGCAGTGTTCCGTCTGGAACAACTCTTGTTTTGTTATCGCAAATAACTGTGACTGGTCCTTTTTTGTTTATAGAAAGTCCACCAGTAAGCTTGTTATAAATGTTTTGCAAATTAACAGTTATTTTTGCAGCATGGTCTGCGTTTGCTTGGAAGAATCCGATTAATTGATCAATGCTTGTTGCAACAGTCCAAAATGGTATTGTTACACCGTCTACTGTAATGGATGTTTGATAAGCGCTTCTAACGGTAACAGTTGCGTGATCTGCTAATATGTCTCCTGAAGTACTAATAACTTGGTCGTGTGTTTTAACTGGTACTTTTTGTTCTTGTAGAAGTCTTTGTGTAGTAGATGCATAAGTTGTTACTACTTTAGTTTTGCCATTTATGATTAAAGCAATAGATTTACGCGCAGAAAGTGCAAAAATCCCAGTGCTAGAAATAACAAGAGCTAGAACGCATATAAAAACGCGTAGTCTTCTCATTATTACAAACCGCTGAGGCGTCCATCTGCGTGCCATTCAACCTCACTTTCAACGCAAAACTGAATTTTAATTATAGCAATGATTGCAATCAGCCAAAAAATAAGACTATAAGCATATTATCTAACTCATTAAAAATGCGTTAAGAAGAATCAATCTTAAACTATAAAACTATAAAACTATAAAAGGTAAAGGGGGGCAGGAGAGAAGGGGATTTGTCCTGCCCCCATGAGGAGGAGCTGGTTGGGGGACGCTCCATCCTCTTGCTCGGAAACCCTGAGTTGGGGGAAGGTTCCCGAGAACTTACTCAAGCGAAGTAATCAGCATAAATTGTTCTTGTAAGCTTTACGATTCGTCATACAATAAATTTATTTATGACTTATTATCTTATTATTGTTATTGTAAATTTACTAAAAACTTTTTATATGCTTATGATTCATAATATGCATACAAGTGGATTTTTATAATTTAGATTGTTTTTGTTATGCAAAACGCCTATAAAATGGAGCCTCCTGCCGGGATCGAACCGGCGACCTGCCGCTTACAAGGCGGCCGCTCTGGCCATCTGAGCTAAGGAGGCGAGTTCTTGCACGCTAGTTAAAAATCTTCGCGAGCAAAACATTGATTAGTGTATCAGCACCCGTTGCCAAGTGCAACTTTTGGAACCAACACACTAATCAACAAGAACTAGTCAAGAGGATTTGGCTGATCTTTATCTGTTACCTTTGGCATAACACCTTCAACTCCAACCTTAGACTTGTCTAATCCAATAGACTTAAGAATTGCATCTGGTGTACTAAGCTTCTTCTTGCCAACCTCAACCATATCAAGCAGCTTCCCGTTGATAGTGGTTGTAGGAGTTGTCATAGCTCCCTTATTTGATCCGCTAACATTCCACAAAGCCTTGCGATTTGGTGTATCGGCATTAATAGCGTTTTGCCAATCAAGATAATTTCTGTTGAATGCTTTGTTTGCAACTTCTTCGCTAACGCCAGCGTTTATGGCTTGCTCAATCAGCTTTTTGTTGCTAACAGGCTTGTAGTCGTCGCCTTCTTCTGGCTGGAAGTCTTCTGCAAAAATGTTGTTAATAAATTGAAGTAAGTGCGAAGGATTGTCGTCGTTAGAAGAAATGTATGCGATTGCGCCAGTTACGCGTGTTGAATAGTGGTCGCTAGAAATTCTATCCAAGAACGACATTGGGTGAATCTCAAGGTTGATTTGGCCAGCTTTCATCATTGCAATAAGCATTTGATCGGAATCGCGATTAAAATTACCGCATCCTGGGCACAGAGGATCGGCATAAACCGCTATAGTCGGAGCGTTTGGAGCCGTTGTGTTATAGCCGTTTTTGCTGATTAAAATTCCGCCTTGTTCGTTTGCGTACTTAGGCTTTTGATTAGTCGTAAGATTTTTAACATCTCGTCTTGCTTGTTGAGCTTGCTCGACATTCTTTTGATTTTGCGCATTAGTGGCGTTAAGAGCTGTAATTCCAATTGCTGCAATCATGCCAATTAAAATGACAACAACAATTCCAACGATTGTTTGTTGGCGTAATTCTTTAGCTTTGCGCGCTTGAAGATTTTGATTTGATTGATTTTGCGCGCTTCTGCTACTGTTAGGCATGCCTATCCTTCCCCTGATTTTTACAAATAACATACGTAAGTCAATTAATCTAAAAGAATAGTCTAGTTGACGGTATCAACGGGCTTAATCGCCATCGGTTGTTTGCGATTTTCCCGCGCCGCAAATGGCCCCTGCTCCAACGGCGAATATTTTAGTTTTACCCAATATAAAAGAAATAATCCATCCTGCAATAAATCCAATAATGTACCCAATTGAAGTTGGCGAACAAATATCTGGAGCGTATGTTGGTAAAATCACGCTAATTGACCAAACTTGAACTTTGATTAGTTGACTAGATGCATGTATTAAAATTGGATACACGTATGCGCCAATAATGCCTGCTATTGCAAGAGTTAGGACTTTTTCAATCGAGTATGCGATTGCTTTAATAAAATGCCACGGTATGCTAGCGATTCTTATGAATACGTCTTTTCCGCCAATGGATTCGTTCGCGCGTTTTCTGCGTACGCTTGAGCAAACATTGTATCCGATTGTTGCTGTAATTAGCATAAAAATAAGATTTGCAGCAAGCGCATCTATTGGAGAAATCGCAGCTAGTAAGCTTGCAAGAGTAATGAATACAGCCGCCGCCACTCGCCCGCGAAATAAGTATTTATTTACGTTTGGATGCGGATTTTCATCTAACTCAGGCGGCTCAGCAATTTTGGTTGCTTGTTCTGAGTTTGCGATTTGTTCTGGCTCTGTAACCTGTTCTGGCTCTATAGCTTGTTCTAACCCGTTTGCGTATACCTTGGTAGTGGATGTGCTAGTGGCGTCTAGTAAAGATGTTGGCTCGGGGTCTATTAAATCCGATTCTGTAGAGTGTAACAAAGTTGTATTGTCAACATTCTTAGAAACCCACATTTTTCTAGGGTTTTCTGGAAGCGTTCTTGTTTGAAAAGTCGTGTTAAAATCGTGAATTTTTGCATTATTAGGTACAGTTTCTCCACTAAAGCTGTGCTCAAAAGGGTAGCTTGAATCCTGCCAGTCTGTAGGGTTCATAGCATCTTGGAAAATTGCGTTTTCAAGCTGTTCGGGAGTGCATCTTTCGCTTCTTTTAGGATTTAATGCGCTTTTGAATGCTTGCATTGTTCTTATTGGAAGGCCATTAAGATTTGCGTTCCCAGATGCTGCTCTTTCTAAAACTGCCATTATTGGCTTGGTTCCAAAAACAGGCTTTCCTGTTGCTGCAAAAGCTAGAACGGCAGCTACGCTCCACCAATCTGTAAGTTCGCTCGATTCTCCGCCTTCAATGATTTCTGGAGCAATAAATCCAGGGGTTCCCATTACAAGGCCAGTTCGCGTAACATGCGACTCGCCCTGCCCCATAGATATTCCAAAATCAACTAAAACGGGGCCAGTAGTGGAAATCATTATGTTTGTAGGCTTAATATCTCGGTGAATTATGCCCGCGCTATGAACTGCTTTTACGGCATCGATTAGTTTGTGTGCAAGTCGTTCTAAATCGCCACCAGCGTATGGGCCGTTAATTGCAACGTCTTCTTTAAGATTGTGGCCGTCAATAAGTTCTGTGACTATAAAAGCGATTGAAGCATCAAGCTCCATGTCTACTATTGAGCACACGCCTTCGTGGTGTATTTTTTGCAAAGCTAGCGCCTCGCGCCTAAGTCTAAGTCTTGCTTGCTCTTGCGGATTGCTAACTTCTGCAGATTCCAAATCATCGTCTTGGTTTTCTAGCATTGATGCGCGCAAAATCTTCATTGCGTAAAAATGGCCACCGTCGTCTTTTACTCGCCAAACGGAGCCCATAGCGCCTCCGCCCAGTCGCTCAATAAGCGTGTATCCGCCAACATTTTGGCCAGAGCGCAAGTCAAACATGCTCACATCTTCCATAATGCATTATGTTAGTGTGCAGCTATGCCAATTTGTTTTTTAACACTAAACACGCGATTTTATAAACAAATGTTTATATATCTACTGTAAAAGTAATCGTGTTTATAAGCCTTTGTTTATGCGTGATTTTTATACTCGACACGCCGAAGTGTTAGAAAATACTGTAATTTTGCTGTTTTTACTGAATAAACATGATATATTGAATCATGGCTCAACGAAGAGAACCTTCAATGAACCATGTAAGTAAATGTGGACGATTGACGCCGCCGATGTAGGACTTGGGGTCTTTGGTGCACACCCTTCACAACGGATCGTTCGGCACGTACCTGCCGATGAAAGGAAAATATCATGGCAGAAGTTGTATTTGATCATGTAACTCGAATCTACCCAGGCAACGATAAGCCTTCGGTTGATGATTTGAACATGACTATTAAGGATGGCGAGTTCCTTGTACTCGTTGGTCCATCTGGTTGCGGTAAGTCCACAACGCTGCGAATGTTGGCTGGCTTGGAAGAGGTTAACAAGGGTCGCATTCTTATTGGTGGTCAAGACGTTACTACAATGCAGCCAAAAGATCGCGATATCGCAATGGTGTTCCAGAACTACGCATTGTATCCACATATGACTGTTGCAGATAACATGGGCTTTGCTCTTAAGATTGCAGGCGTAAACAAGGAAGAAATCCGCAAGCGCGTTGAAAAAGCTGCTGAAGTTTTGGATTTGACTGAGTACTTGGATCGTAAGCCAAAGGCTTTGTCTGGTGGTCAGCGTCAGCGTGTTGCAATGGGTCGCGCAATTGTTCGTGAACCAAAAGTCTTCCTTATGGATGAGCCTCTTTCTAACCTTGATGCAAAGCTTCGCGTGCAGACTCGTACACAAATCGCAGCATTGCAGCGTCAGCTCGGCGTTACTACTCTTTACGTAACGCACGATCAGACCGAGGCTTTGACAATGGGCGACCGCATTGCCGTTATTAAGCTTGGCATTTTGCAGCAGGTTGGCGCTCCAACCGAGCTTTATGACCGCCCAGCAAACGTGTTTGTTGCAGGCTTCATTGGTTCCCCATCTATGAACATTAACCAGCATCCAGTGGTTGATGGCAAGGCTCAAATTGGCGAGGATTCCATCACTCTTCCAGCAGAAGCTGTTGATAAGCTTACCGAGGAAGATAAGGATCAGATTATTGTTGGCTTCCGTCCAGAAGATGCAAGCTTGGCAACTTCCGACGATCCAAACGCCTTCTCCTTGAAGGTTGTAAACGTGGAAGATCTTGGCTCCGACGGTTACATCTACGGAAACATCATCACCGATGGCTCTCCAGAAGAGGCATCTACAATGATGAGCGACCAGAACAAGCTCACAACGATTCGCGTGAACCCACGTGCGCTTCCAAAGGTTGGTGACGTTGTAAAGATTAAGATTGATCCATCCAAGATGCACCTGTTTGCACCTTCTACAGAGTTGCGTTTGAACTAGCGTTTTCTTGAGCGCTTGATTCTTGTTTGATTCTTGTTTTAAGCGCTCAAGATTTCTGTATAAGGGTATGGCGGGGTTCGCTAGGCGAGCCCCGTTTTTGCATGATTTAGCCGTTTTTAATTTATATTTAATTTATATTTGATTATTTGCGTTCATCTTTACATGTAGACTAGATTTTATGGAATGGAACGAAACTCCTTTAATGGATCCGCGTGCTGCGCAAGCAACATCGGTTTCTGCTCTTAGCGAGACCGTATCTTCTGCGGAACCGCCAGCGTTGAAGATTACTGCTGCAAGCTCTAATCCTCAAATGTTTATGCTTCCTTGGGAGCTGCCGCTTTCTCAATGGCCTACAAATCTTTTTGTTAACCTTCCTCGAGGCATATCTAGGCACGTTGTGCGTTTTGTGCACGTAGGCGACGAAGTGTACGCAATGAAGGAGATTACTCGTCAAGTCGCTGAGCGCGAATATGAGCTTTTAAGACGTTTGCGCAAGCTGGAACTTCCAACAGTTAAGCCTATAGCAGTTGTTGCTGGTAGAAAAGATAAGAATGGTGAGCCGCTTGAAGCAATGCTTGTTACTCGTCATCTTAAATTCTCACTGCCTTATCGAGCACTATTTGCTAGAACTTTGCGCCCAGATACTGCGGAGCGTTTAATTGATGCGCTTGCTGTGCTTATGGTTCGCTTGCATCTTTCGGGATTCTATTGGGGAGATGTTTCGCTTTCTAACGTTCTATTCTTGCGCGATGCCGACGCGTTTACTGCGTTTTTGGTGGACGCGGAAACTGGAGATTTGCACGGAAGCCTTACCGAAGGTCAGCGAGAATACGATATTGACTTAGCTCGCACAAATATAATCGGCGAATTAATGGATTTGAGTTCTGGCCAGCTTTTGCCTGGAGAAGTTGACGAAATTAGCATTGGAAATAGGCTTGTAGACAGATATCACTCGCTTTGGAGCACACTTACAGACGTAGATAAGTTTAGTCCAGATGAGATGTGGCGTATTGAGCGCCGCGTGAATCGTCTTAATGAGCTTGGATTCGATGTAGACGAGCTTGAAATGAAGACTTCCGAAGATGGGCGAAGAGTTTTGGTTAGACCGCGAGTTGTGGATGCTGGATATGCTTCTAGAAAGCTTTTGCGCTTAACTGGCTTAGATGTGCAAGAAAATCAAGCTCGTAGGTTGCTTAACGATTTAGACGCGTACCGCACTTCTACATGGCGTCAAGGCGAAGAGCTGGAGATTGTTGCTACAGACTGGATGCGCGAAGTGTTTGAGCCTACAGTTCGCATGATTCCGCCTGAGTTTAGATCGCAAATTCAGCCTGCGCAGTTCTTCCACGAAGTTTTGGATCATCGTTGGTTTATGGCGGAACGCGTTGGGCATGATGTTTCTATGCAAGACGCTGTAACAAGCTATATTAAGAACGTTTTGCCACAATACAAGATGGATAAGCGCGTTTTGGCTGCGATTAATGCGGATGCGGATTCTGGCGTTGTAGACGACGAGTACACATATTCTACGCCTGTGCCTGCAGCTGCTCCTGCCGCTGCAGCGAGTGATGACGATGACGAGTACGATCAAGACGCAAGTGTTTGGGCAAGCTGAGCTTTTTGTGAGCTTTTTGCGTGTTTTTGTGAGCATTTTGTTTTGATAGCGTTTTAAGAGATTTCTTACTTTACATCTGTTTTACACCTGCTTTGCACCTGCTTTACTTTTGTTTAGTGAAGTGTGGAATTATTCTCTTTGAAATGTGGAATAATTCGTATTTATTTTAGGAATTTTGTTAATTTCTTTTGTGAATGGTGATAGAATTTTCTTGTTAGTTGTCAATGATTGCCAACTAATCATAGTTATTTATCAATTAATCAAGGGAGATTATTATGTTAAAAGGTGTAGATTCTATAATTCCTCCAGCATTGCTGAAGGTTCTTTGCGAAATGGGCCACGGAGATGTTTTAGTATTGGCCGATGGAAATTTTCCAACTGAGTCTGTAGGAAAAGACGCTATAGTTGTACGCTGCGATGGTCATGGAACTTCGGAATTGCTAACTGCAATCTTAAAGTTGATGCCACTCGATCAATACACCGATAAGCCAGCTACACTTATGGAAGTTGTTCCAGGAGACCCTTGCGAAACTCCAATCTGGAAGGAATATGAAGATATTATTGCTAAATACGATAAACGTGGAGCAAGCACTTTAGGAACTCTTGAAAGATTTGCGTTCTACGATGAGGCAAAGAAGGCATATTGTGTTGTTGCCACGGGTGAGCGTGCTCAATACGCTAACATTATGCTGCGTAAGGGCGTGGTGTTTGCTGGAGAGTAGCGTAAATAGGTAAATAAGTTTATATTTATATGCTATTTATCTGTTATTTGCTTGTTATCTGTTTGTAGAGATATAGAAATCTAAGTGTTATAGCATAAAAGCACTGCATGTAACAAGATGATTTGGAATTTAAGAACCATCTGCTACGTGCAGTGCTTATTTTGTGCCCCCTGTGGGACTCGAACCCACAACCCAAGACTTAAAAGGACTCTGCTCTGCCAATTGAGCTAAAGGGGCAACAAATGCTTAGTGTACTACATTTTGTAGACTAATCCAACTTCTTTGATGTTGGCGTGTTAGTTTGCAAGTTGTCCTAATTGCATAAGCTTATCTTTGATTTGACTTGCAGATGGCTCAACCATAAAGCTGCCGTCGCTAAAAGTCACAACAGGAATATGCTTCTGACCGCTAATCTCAACAGCTTTTTGAGCAGCTCCGTCTTCGGACTCAATATTGTGCCAAGTAAAAGCAACATTAAACTGGTTAAGCGCGGACTTTGCGCGAATGCAATCGCCACACCAATCGGCTCCGTAAACATTGACTAATGGCAAATTTTCCATAAACTATCACCCCAATTCAGTTTGATTGTAAAGTGGCCATTAAAGTGGCTTGCAAATGTAGCATAAATTTGCACTCATAATGGTCTGTAAAATCATTGTATTAGAACACTAATATTTGTGTAATTTTTGCGAATAATCAACAATTTTAACTAAAATTTGAGCAAATTCCCTTTAATGTGTCCCTTTAATTTCATAGGCTTATTATATGAACATGGTTATGGACTTAAATTTGGTTATATGGTTTACTGTTGGCGCAGTTATTTTAGCTGTTGCTTTAGTGGCGGTAGCTGTTGTTTTGCGAATTATTGGAAAATCGAATGGCCCAGTAATACCTACTAGCAAAGAAGACCCATTGTCTAGTAGCGCTGAAAATAATGGCGATTTTAGCGCGCAATTGCCAGAAAATGCAACGTCTAGAATGGCTAGGCTTAGAGGCAAGCTTGCGAATAGTCAAAATCCTTTTGGACGCGCGCTTTTTAACATTTTAAGCAAAGATAATATTAGTGAAGATGATTGGCAAGATGTAGAAGACACGCTTTTAATGGCAGATGTTGGCGCTCAAGCAAGCGAAGAGTTGGTTGAGTCGCTTAAAAAAGACGCCAGGATTTCTGATGCTGCCAGCGCGCAAGAGGTTCGCGAAACATTGCGCGCAAAACTGCTGGATGTTGTTGGAGTCAAAGCAGATAGAAGTCTAAAAGCAGATTTGCAAGATGCAAATAAGCCAAGCGTAATTATGATGGTTGGCGTAAATGGCACTGGAAAAACCACTACTGCTGGCAAGCTTGCGCGACTAATGGTTTCTAAAAATCGTTCTGTAATTCTTGCTGCTGCCGATACTTTCCGCGCGGCTGCTGCCGATCAGCTTGAAACTTGGGCAAATGCTGCAGGCGTTAAAGTTGTGCGTAGTCAAAAAGATGGAGCAGATCCTGCTTCCGTGGCTTTTGATGGCGCTACGGCTGCCAAAGAAGCAAACGCAGACGTTTTGATTGTAGACACGGCTGGAAGGTTGCAAAATAAAGCAAATCTTATGGAAGAGCTTGGCAAAATCCGCCGCGTAGTCGAAAAAACTGTTCCTGTAGACGAAGTGCTTTTAGTTCTTGATGCTACAACTGGCCAAAATGGAATGGCTCAAGCAAAAGTCTTTGCTCAAGCTATTGGAATTACGGGCGTTGTGCTAACAAAGTTAGACGGTTCCGCAAAGGGTGGAATTGTGATTTCTGTTCAACGCGAGCTTGGAGTTCCTGTAAAGCTTGTTGGGCTAGGAGAAGGTCCAGATGACCTTGCTCCGTTTGATCCAGAAAGTTTTGTAGACGGCATTTTGGCTTGAGTTGCTTTTAGCTTTAGTCGCAGTTTAGATTAAGTAATTTTGCTTTAGTAACTTTTAGCTTGAGTTGATTAGAATATAAATTAAATTGCAACCACCGATGGTTGCGTTTGTGAGGTGAAAAATGACCGCAATGGATCCGCAATGGGCGTTACTAGCTGCCGCATTAGTGTTTATAATTACGCCAGGAATCGCACTGTTTTATGGTGGCCGTGAGCGCGCAACATCAATGGTTAATATGATGATGCTTTCCGCTGGTGCAATTGCGGTAACAACCATAGTTTGGACGCTTTGGGGCTGGTCAATGGCCTTTGCTGGCAAAGACATGATTGGCGGCGTTGTTGGAGACCCTGTAAGCGGATTGCTGCTACGCGATTCAATGGTGGCAGATCATGGCATTTTTACTTCGATGGACGCAAACACTGGTCTTGCTGGCGGAATTCCAGCGGCATTTAGACTTGCGTGCGCGGTTGTTGCTGTGGCTCTTATAACTGGAGCGCTTGCTGGTCGTGTGCGCTATGCGATTTGGCTAATATTCGTTGCTGTTTGGGTAACGCTTGTGTTTGCACCTCTTGCGCACATGGTTTGCGGAGGAGGGCTGCTTTCGCCAAATGGCGCTATATCTCAGGCTCTTGGAATCCAGGTTCATGATTTTGCAGGCGGATCTTTGTTGCACGTAGCTGCGGCAGTTTCGGCTTTAGCAATTGTGCTTATTATTGGCGGTCATGCTCATTTTCCTCTTAAGAATTTTGTTTTGCATACCAAGTCTTTTGCGACTTTGGGTGGCGCAAATTCGGAGCACAAGGGCAATTTAGTTCGCGCACTTTTGATGGAAGTCGCAAAGTCTAATAAGACTAATGATTCTGCTGCTTCTAGCGATGATTCTAAAGCTAAGGGCGATTCTTCCTTAGAAAACGCTAGCGAGCTTGTGGCTAATGGCAATTTTGCCAATGTTTCTGCACGCGCTCCGCACAATGTTCCATTTGTTGTTCTTGGAATTTTCATCATTTGGTTTGGCTGGCTTGGCTTAATGATTGGTTCTTCTGTAGGTCTTCCAGGGGTTGCTGGGTACGCGTGGGTTAGCTCAACTATTACAGCGTCTGCGTCTATGCTCGCTTGGGGCGTTACGGAACGCTTGCGCTCGGGGTGCTTTAGTGCCGTTGGTGCAGCTAGTGGAATCATGGCTGGTTTGGCTGCTAGTGCTGCCGCTGCAGACGTTATAGCGCCTTTGTGGGCGGTTGTATTGGGTGCGATTGTTGGAGTTGTTACATGCCTTGCTACGCATTCTAAGACTTTTACTCGCTACGATGGTGCGCTACACGTTGTAAGCGTAAATGGCATTGCCGCTTTTATTGGCATTTTAGCTGTTGGATTATTTGCGGATGCAAGCGGATTGCTTTCTACTGGCGATTGGCATCAGCTAATTGCGCAAATATGCCTTCTTGCAATCACGATTCTTTATTCTGGAGCTGTTAGTGCGTTGCTTGCGTTTGGATTAGAGAAGCTTTTTGGTTGGAGAATATCGGAGGCTAAAGAGCGTAAGGGCGTTGATTTAGCGGATCAAGGTGAGCGCGCGTACGATTTTTCTGGTATTGCTCAAGAAAAATCTGCGATTGACGCTGAAGACAAGACGCAAATGTGACACACTCGGATTGCGCAATGTGGATAAAACTTTTAGTTATCCACATTTTAGGCGTGTTGCTGTGTATATCTATAAAAGTTGTCCACAAATGGGGGATAACTTTGTGGATATCCTGCGGATAACTTTTTTGAAATCATATTCAGTTTGCAATTCAAAAAGTTTTATGATAGCGATTGCATAATTCGAGATAAATGATTCAATTACCAAAAAGGCATGAAAAGGCGTTAAATAGGCCATTATTATGAGCAATCAGAGTGAAAACGTTAACAAAAAAGACCTACTGAAACACATATTTTCTCTAGCTATTCCTACATTTGGCCAGCTTATTGCAGAACCAGCGTTTGTTTTAGTAGACACTGCAATAGTAGGTCATTTAGGTAAAACGCAATTAGCGGGGCTTTCAATAGGCTCAACCGTGCTTTTAACCACAACTGGGCTATGCCTGTTTTTGGCGTACAACACAACAAGCCAAGTTGCAAGGCTATTGGGTGCCGGCAAAAATCGCCAAGGGTTAAGCGTTGGAATGGATGGATTGTGGCTTGCGCTCGCGCTTGGAGTTGTTTTAACGCTTGTTTTAATGGTGTTTGCGAGTCCGCTTTGCCAAAGCTTTGGAGCAAGCGGCGAAACGCTTAAAAACGCGATTATTTACACTCAAACTGTTATGCCAGGTTTGCCTGCAATGTTGCTAATTTACGCTGCAAATGGCATTTTTAGAGGACTTAGCAAAGTAAAAATCACGCTTTTTGCTGCAATAAGTGGAGCTGCACTAAACGCTATTTTAGATATTCTATTTGTGTTTGGAATGAACCTTGGCATTGCTGGTTCTGGAATAGCAACAATGATAGCGCAATGGTATATGGGCATTGTTTTAACGCTTCCAGCGATTTTTTGGGCAGCTCGCGAAAAAGCACGTTTGCGCCCGCAAGCACATAGCATACTTAAAAGCGCTGGAAGTGGCATTCCGCTGTTTATACGCACATTGGCATTACGCGCGTGCATGGTTGCAACTGTTGCAGCGGCTGCGCGACTTGGAACCAACACTTTAGCGGCATATCAAGTTGCAAATTCTTGTTGGAATTTTGTTATGAACATATTAGACGCTATAGGAATTGCAGCTCAAACAATAGTCGCATCTGCGCTTGGAGCTGGTTTATTAAAACGCGCTAATGTAATAACAAAAGTTTGTGCACAGGTAGGAGCATTAAGTAGCGTAATCGTTGGAATTCTAATGATATTTGCAGGATGGTTATGCTCTCCGCTGTTTAGCCCAAATGCCGAAGTTCAACTTTTGGTTTCAATCGGAATGACGATTCTTGGAATTTTCTTGCCGCTATCTGGATTTATGTGGGCGCTAGATGGAGTGTTAATCGGAGCTGGAGATCACAAGTATTTAGCTAAATCATGCTCAATTACAGCAGTTGTTTATCTTCTTGCAATTAGTGCGGTTTGTGTGGCAAATGTGGCTCTTTTTGCGGGAGATGTTACTAAAACAATATCGCTGTGGGTTGCTCTTAATGCTGTGTATATTGGCGGACGCGCGCTTGGAAATTCGCTTAGAGTTAAAACGGATGATTGGATGAAGTGCGCAAATCTGTGAAGTGTGATTTTTAAGTTGATTTGTGAATTGTGATTTGTGACTTGTGACTTTTAAGTTGATTCGTAAAATCGCAAAGCATTTAACTTACGATTTGTGTTAGTTTATATAAACTTTTGTTTGCGTGCTCCGTGCAGACGTTTATACTCGATTTTATGGCAGATAATGATATGTGGCAGTCAAATCGAAAAGACTCAAACCGATTAAACAACGCTAACGCTAATGTTAGCTTGTTTGACAAGGTTCCACCTCACGACGAAGACGCAGAAATGGCCGTTCTAGGCGGAATGCTAATGAGCAAAGATGCTATTGGCGAAGTTTCGCAAATCCTAGAAACGGCAGACTTTTACGTTCCAAAGCATCAAACAATTTACGACGCGATTATAAGCCTATTTTCTGGGTCGCAACCAGTAGACGTTGTTTTAGTTGCAAATGAGCTTCTAAAAGACGAAAACTTAGAGAAAATTGGTGGAGCAGACTACTTGCATAGCCTTGTAGCATGCGTTCCTACAGCCGCAAACGCGCTATATTATGCGGATATTGTGCACAAAAATGCGATTTTGCGAAACGTGATTGCTGCTGGAACAAAGATTGCGCAAATGGGCTATTCGGCCACTGGAGACCAAGCGGAAGATGTTGTGAACCTTGCACAATCCGAAGTCTACGAGATGAGCTCGGGCAAAGTTCATCAGGATTATTCTGCTATTGGTCCTGTTGTGCAAGACGCTCTCGAGCAGTTAGACAAGTTGCAAAGCAACGAGATTGAAAAAGGTGTTCCAACAGGATTTAGAGACATTGACGATAGTACGCAAGGCTTGCAGCCTGGGCAAATGGTAGTCGTAGCTGGTAGACCTGCAATGGGAAAGTCAACTCTTGGAATCGACTTTGCGCGTTCTGCAGCGTTGCATCACAATATGACAACAATAGTGTTCTCGCTAGAAATGAACAAATTGGAGCTTGCTCAAAGAATAATTGCAGCCGAAACGGATATTCCAATGACGGCAATGCATCGTGGAACTCCAGAAGACATTACAACCGATAGGTGGACTAAGCTAAACGCGTTTTGGTCAAAAATGAAGGATGCTCCGCTTTTTATAGATGACAGCCCAAATATGAGTCTTATGGAAATTCGCGCAAAATGTAGGCGACTAAAGCAAACGAACGACTTAAAGCTAGTTGTAATCGACTATTTGCAACTTATGACTTCGGGTAAAAGGGTTGAATCGAGGCAGCAAGAGGTCTCCGAGTTTTCGCGCGCGTTAAAACTGCTTGCAAAAGAGCTAGAAGTGCCAGTTGTTGCACTAAGCCAGCTAAACCGCGGACCAGAAATGCGAAACGATAAAAAGCCGCAGCTTTCGGATTTGCGCGAATCGGGATCTATTGAGCAAGATGCAGACGTTGTGTTTCTTGTGCATAGGCCTGATTTTTACAACAAAGAAGATCGCCCTGGCGAAGCAGACATTATTATGGCAAAGCATCGTAATGGCCCTACAGGAACGTTTAATCTAGCTTTTCTTGGAGCAACATCTAAGTTTAAAGATATGCCGCAAGACTACCAGTCGCAATCATATGCACAAGGGAACGATGCTGTTGGAGGCTATGATGGCCAGTCTGCTTGATGCTTTTATGCCTGCTGTAGGAAAGCTGGTTCGCGCGGTTTCTAGAGCATTGCATCACGGCGGAAGCGCTTTACCAGGCAAAGTTGTAGAAACACTAGACAGTGGGTTTTTAGCTAGAACGCTAGGGAGTTTGCCTTACGGAGTTGTGCTAATTTCGGGAACTAATGGCAAAACCACTACAACTCGCATGGTTGCGTCTATGCTTAGAGATGCTGGATTGCGCGTGTTTACAAATCCTACGGGATCGAATTTTACGCGCGGAGTCGTGGCGTCGCTTGTGCAAGAAATGCCTGTTTTTGGTACAAAGTTGAATGCGGATATAGCTGTTTTAGAGCTTGATGAAGCTTACGCTGTGCATTTTGTAAATCAAATAAAGCCGCGCTATTCGCTTCTTCTAAACGTTATGCGAGATCAGTTAGATAGATTTGGCGAGATTGACACTACAGCTAAATTGTTGAGTAATGTGGCTCGTGCGACTAAGCAGGTAGTTGTACTAAATCGCGAAGATCCGCGAATTTCTGCGCTTTCTAAAGACGTTTTGCCGCCTTGTAAAGTAAAGTATTTTGGTTTGGATGATTCGTTAAGAAGCATGTTTCCAACCGACGACGATTTGCATAATGATTTGGCTGGCGATTCGTGTGATGCTTTGCATGATGATTCGCGCAATCTTTTGCATGCAGATGTTGTGTTGGCAAAAGTTGATGGCAATAAGGCCGATTTTTTGATTGATGGGCGCAGAAAGACTACTAACGTTAAGTTGCGAGGCGTGTATAACGTTTTTAACGCGGCTGCTGCGTCTACGATTTTGCGCGCTATTTTGGCGGATGCTGCTAAAAAAGATGCAACGCTGGCAAAATTTAACGACGATGCGCTTATGGATGCGATTTCTCGCGTAACGCCAGCGTTTGGGCGAGGCGAAGTAATCGAAGTTAACGGCGCTCCTGTGGAGCTTGTTCTAGTGAAAAATCCTATTGGATTTAGACTTGCGCTCGCCTCGTGTGAGCCTGCAAATCACGATACCATGATTGCGATTTGCGACGAATATGCGGACGGGCGAGATATGAGCTGGCTGTGGGACGTTGATTTTACGAGCCTTAGTGGCGTTGGAGTCGCTTGCGTTTCTGGCACACGTGCGTGGGATATGGCTTTGCGTTTGCAATACAACAAAGTTGCTTCTAGAAATGTGAACACCGATTTAGAAGAAGACGTTAAAGCCTTTGTAAATGGCGATTTTAGTAGCAATGTTAAAAACGCAAAACGCATATATTGCACATACACTGCAATGCTTCGCGTGCGAGATACATTGGGGCAAATCGCAAGCGTTAAAGACGTTGGAGTTGGAAAGTAAAGAAAGTAGTCGTCATGAATAATGTTAGTGATGTTAGTCAAGCGAATACTGTAGTTGCAAGCAAAACCGAGAATCGCGTATTAGATATTGTGTCGCTATACCCAAAAGACATGAATATTTACGGCGACTATGGCAATGTGCTTACGATTATGCGTCGAGCGGAATTGTATGGTTACAAGCCCGTGTTGCACGAGTACAACGTTGGTGATGCTTGGCCAGAGCGAGTAGATATGATTCTTGGCGGCGGCGGCCAAGATCATGGTCAAAGCAGAGTTACAGATGATTTATTTGCGCGCGCAGACGCGATTCGGGAGCTTGCAAAAAATGGCGTTCCAATGCTTATGATTTGCGGGCTTTACCAGCTTTTTGGAGAGTATTTTGAAACCGTTGAGGGGCAAAAGCTTCAAGGAATTGGAATACTTGGCGAGCATACGGTTGGTCAAGATGTGCGCATGATTGGAAATCTTGTTGAGCATAGTGCCGATTTTGGTGATATTGTGGGCTACGAGAATCATTCTGGGCGCACAAGCTTGCAAGATGGAACGCAGCCACTTGGATTGGTTGATGGCGAAAATTGTGGAAACAACGGCGAAGATCATACGGAAGGTGCGCGCAAGTACAACGTTATTGGCACTTATATGCATGGATCGGTTTTGCCAAAAAATCCGCGTCTGGCTGACTTTTTAATTCGCACTGCTGCGCAAAATCGTTACGGAGAATTTGCGCCAAAGCAGACTGATTCTCAACGCGCAGAGCTTGCTAAATTAGACGAATTAGCCGAGCGCGCTCGAAAAGTCGCCATAACTCGTCCGCGGTAAATTAACATAGGCGTATGCATGATTTAGTAGAAATTTGATTGATTATTTTATTTTATGCGCATAGTGTGTATAATCTACGCATTAACCCATCTGTTGTTAAGTCAATTTGGCGTCAGGCGGGAATTAGTGAAGCAAAGGTGAAATGATGAAATTAGCGTATCCTGTTATTCTTACTCCATACGAAGATAATAGCGGAGGTTTTGTTGCAGAAGTCCCTGATTTGCCAGGGTGTGTAACTGGCGGTAGTAATCTTGCAGAGGCTCTGATTATGGCAGAAGATGCAGCAAGTGGATGGGTTCTTACAGAACTCGAAAGTGGTAAGACTGCGCCAAAAGCTAGTGATATTAGTGATATTGTTGTAGAAAATCCTAATTCAAAGTTGTCTATGGTTGCGCTTGATATGGATTCCTATGCTGCAAAATACGGTTCTCAGGCAGTTCGTAAAAATGTTACTGTTCCAGCTTGGCTTGACACTTGGGCACAAAAAGCTGGAATCAGCTACAGTGGCACTTTGCGCGATGCTTTAGAAGTCTTATATGCTAAAGGAGCTTATTATCGTGTTCGTCGTTAAATATTGGAAAGAATGGTTTTTACCATTATCTTTTGTATTTTTAGCAGTTTTATTGCTTATTAAAATGCCAGGAAAGTATCCAGCAGATTTTGATTTAAGTCTTTTGGGTGTTGTGTTAGTTTCAATTATTTCACCAATAATTCAAATGATTGTTGGGTTGTGTAATAGAGGATTAATTCGTAAGAAAATATTAATTATTATTGATATCATATTAATACTTGCTGGCTTTATTGAAATATTCTTTGGCCAATTTATTGTTGTACATGTTTTGAATCGTGGAATGGTCAAGTACACAATGGATCGTGGACCGCAAGTTAATGTTGCTACTGTTGCAGCTGCATCTATCGTAGTTGTCTCAATGGTGTTATGGAGTATTCACGAACTGGAATTTAATAGTAATAAAATTAAACGAATATGAGACCGACAAATAATTAAAGATGTAAATACAAAAGCCTGCTGAAGTTTGCAAAGTATTGCAAATCAGCAGGCTATTTTGTAGTTTTATTTCTAGATTTTGATTCTAGTTTTCGTTTGATTTAGCTGGTGATTATTAGTCAATCAAGCCGTACAAGCGATCGCCAGCATCGCCAAGACCAGGAACGATATAAGCTTTGTCGTTCAAATGCTCATCTACAGCGCAAACAACAACCTTAAAGTCAATAGAAGGATCAATCTCCTTCTCAATGCGCTCCAAGCCTTCTGGCGCTGCCAAAATGTTAATAGCAGTAACATCTTTAGCGCCGCGCTCTGCCAAGTAGTGCGTAGCAGCAATAAGAGTGCCACCGGTAGCAAGCATTGGGTCAAGAAGGAAGCATTGACGACCAGTCAAATCTTCTGGTAAACGGTTAGCATAAGTGACGATGTCGAGCGTCTGCTCATCGCGCTTCATGCCAAGGAATCCAACCTCAGCGGTTGGAAGAAGGCGAGTCATGCCGTCGAGCATACCAAGACCAGCGCGCAAAACAGGCACAACCATTGGGCGTGGTCGGTTCAAATGCTTGCCAGTCATCTTGCAAATAGGAGTTTCAATCTCGCGATCGCTAACTTCCAAGTTGCGTGTTGCTTCGTATGCTTCGAGAGTTACCAATTCGGAAACTAACTCGCGGAAAATATTAGATGGTGTATTCTTATCTCGCAAAACGGTGAGCTTGTGGTCCACCAGCGGATGATGTAAAACATGAAGATCCATACCTTCTAGATTAGTGCAAGCATTGCACGTTAAGCTAGCGGCGTGCCGTGATTATTTAGAAAAAATATAAACAATTGTTAATGAAGGTTGAATTTTGTGAATTGTTGGAGAATTTAAAACATCTTAAAAACGCTGACTTGCGAAAGCGCCTGTCGGCGCAAACGCCGCTCGCAGCGGCAAAAAATGGAGCCCGGGGCTTAAGCACAAGCCAGCGTCACTTCCCGAGTATACATGCTTTTTGATTTCAGCGCGCCGCGAATAATCTAATCAAGTTTGCCTGCCTGCCACAATTTTGCGCCGCTAGCAAAGTCTAAAGAAAGCGCGTGCATGTTAGCGCAAGTGTGCAAAACGTTGGCAATTTTTTGCGCGCTGCTGCTTTCAGAATTTTGCGTCTGGCCTAGTCTTTTTGCGTACGTGCGCATTCCGCGCGAAATAATCGCGCTAAACGCAGAAGCGCGATATAGCGCAACAGCAAAATCGCCAGTAAACGCGCCAGAAAGAATCGAGTCGGCAAGTCGCGCAATATCTTCTTTTGTAGGAGACTCGTCAACTCCAGTAATCGCCGAAGCGCTAGTGGCCTCTGGCTCGCCAATGCGCCAATATGCAGCATAAGAGTCGCCATTTTTGCGTAGTGATGTTCTAAGCAAATACAATCGCCAAAGCATTCCAGGAAGAGATTGAGCCTCTGCTTTACTCCATAAATCCGCAATAATTTCAATGCCCTCGTTTTCTACCAAGTTAAGCACGCGCTCAACAATTTCGGGAGTTTGCGTTTTATGAACGCGGTTTAGCAAAACGGCAGCTGAAGTGTGACTAATTTCGTTTACGATTTGTGGGTCTGTGCCGCCCTCAATTTGCGCGAGCATTGCTGGGTCCATTTGCGCTGGCCTGCTAGGGCGATTCGAGCCGATTGGGCTTGGCATAAACGCGGATCTGCTAGAGTGAATTGAACCCGATTGCGAATTAATATTAGTAGACAATTGGCAAAACCTTTTCTATGTTTACGATTTTAGGACCTTTTTTGGAGCTTACAATGTGCAAAATTACGGCACTTCCAGTAGGCATATATGGCGATTTTTGACTAAGTATGCGTTTATTTGCTTTTGGCTTAGAAATATCCCTTAAATGCGCAAAAAATGTTCCAATAATTGGGCGATGCAAGCACATAACTGTTGTTGCGGTTGGTGTTTCTGATTTTGTTTTTGTTTTTGTTGTTGTTTCTGTTGTGTTGCCATCGTTAGTTGTATCTATGAGATTTTTTATTTCACTTGTTAGCACGTTTAGAGTTGATTTTGGATTTTTCTCGTGAAAATCTTCTGTAAGTTCCGCCACTTTTTCTATATTGATTGAAGAGTTTTTTGCAAAAGCGTCTACAGTTTCCAAGCATCGCCTCCAAGGAGAAGAAACAATTTTGTTTGGAGCATAGCAAGCAAGCTCGCGACCGAGCGCGTATGATGCGGCGGACCCAAGAGGTGTGATTGGGCGAGTGGCTTCGCTGCCTTGCCAAGCTTTTCGCGATTCCGCTTTGCCGTGACGCACAAGAATAAGCGTTTTATAATTTGCTTGACCAGACTTTATTCGTTCAAGGAATGCGTCTAAAACAAGTTGATCACTATCGTGCGTAAGTTTTTTGCGAGCGTCTTCGGGTGTAAGCCAAATAACATTGCCAATTTCTGTAGGTTTTGCTGGTTTTATTGGGCCAAATGCTGGAAGTCGCTTTATTGCATCGCCTTCGCTGATTTCGCGCATCATCCAATAGTGAATTCGCTTGATTACTTCTGGCTGATCGTTATTTTGCGAGCCGTTTTTTGTGCTGCTTTTTATGCCGTTTTTTGCAGACGATTTTTTGCCTTCGTTTTCGAGTGGATACTCGATTTGCGCAATATGTGGTCCAAGTGTAACTGCGTAGCCAGTCTCTTCGCCAACTTCGCGCACAGCAGTGTGACGATGCGATTCATTGGCTTCGTTCTTGCCTTTTGGCCAGCTCCAATCGTTGTATTTTGGGCGGTAAACAAGGCAAAGTTCTATGTTGCTTTCGTTTAACACTTGATTACAAGCGTTGGATTCGCTGCCAACATTACCGAAATCTTTATTTGGATTTGTGATGTTCGGATTGCTTGACTTGCTTTCTTTGCTAGCAGTTTTGCGCAAGCGGTAGATAATACCGCCAGCTGCTTCAACATATCTCTTCGCTACTGTTGCACTCATATTCACTATTTTAGCGTTTTTCTTTTGTAACTTTTAGTTGTGCTTTAATGTTTTATATTTTGTACGCAGGCATGACTGGCATAAACGTGCGTAGCAAAAGTGTTGTTATTGTTTGCTAATCTTCCAAATATCCTAAAACTGGCAAATTATTGCGTAAAAAATATCCTAAAACTGGCAAATAATTACTCAAAAAACATCCCAAAACTGGCAAATAATGCTATAATCGTTGTAATATCAACATTAAAAAGAGTAAGCCATGAAACGACTAGCATTACAAAAATTAATCGCCTGGAATAGTAAACCAAATCGCAAGCCACTAATAATATGGGGTGCGCGTCAGGTTGGCAAAACGTATCTAGTAAAAGATCTATTTGCAGAAAAGTATTATAAAAATAGCTATATTTACATCGATCTTAAAAAAGAAGATGAGGTTCGTAACTTTTGCGAAAGCACAGCAAACGCAGAAAAGATTATAGAATACTTGTCTTTGCGATTTTCCAAGGCTATAGATGAAGGCACTTTGCTGATTTTTGACGAGATCCAAGAATGCCCAAATATTATTTCGTCGCTTAAATATTTTTGCCAAGATTTTAGAAGAATTCACGTAATTGCAACGGGTTCAATGGTGCGAATCAAATTGCATCGCGAAGCTCACAAGCAAAATTCGTCGAAATCAGCAGTTGGTCAATTCCTCTTTCCAGTAGGCAAAATTGACCAGATAACAATCTATCCAATGACTTTTGGTGAGTTCCTACTAAACAATAACAGTCTTTTATATTCTAAGGTGCGTGAAGCTTATGATTCTAAGCAAGCGCTTTCTTCCGAAATACATAATCTTGCGTTAAACGAGGTGTATAAATATTTGCTGATTGGAGGTATGCCAGAAGCAGTAGAAGCATATATTGAACGTAAAGATTTACTAGAATCGCGTGAGATTTTGCGCTCGCTTTATGACAATTATCTTGCAGATATGGAGTTGTATCAAGCAAGTAGCGAATCGATTTTAAGATCTCGACTTTTATTTGAGAATATTTTTAGAGAGCTTAATAAGGAATCAAAAAACTTTTCAGCTGGTCTTATTAAAAAAGATAGTAGAACTAGAGATTTTGCTACGTCCATTCAGTGGCTGCTTATGACCCATATTGTTAATCAGTCATTCCAACTCAAAGAGCATATAACCATGCCGCTTATGCAAGAAAACGAAAGTAATTTCCGACTATTTTTGTGCGATATTGGCATGTTCTCGTATCAAAGCGGAGTTAATGCAGCATCTTTTATTTCAAGCGAAAGAGACAATACGCTATCTGGTATTTTCTTCGAAAATTACGTTGCAAACGAACTTAGCGCAAATGGTTTAAAACTGTTTTATTGGCGCGGAAAATCGGATTCGGAATTGGAATTTATAATTGAATCAAATAACAAGCTTTTTCCGATTGATGTTAAAAAAGGCAGAGGAACTCTTAACTCTTTAAATAAGTTTGCAATGCACAACAAGTTTGAGTTTGCAATAAAAGTTTCTAAAAATAATTATGGCTATGATGCAAATCAGAAAATCGCGACTATGCCATTTTATTTTATGACGTTCGTGGCTGGCGATTTGGCTGCTGGAACGCTTGAGATTTAGCGACTGTGACTGTGTGACTGTGACTGTGTGGATGCGTGGATGCGTGCGAAACGCGATTCGTGAGTATGCCTAAAAAAGTCGCAGCTCGTTTGAATCAGCACCGCGCATATCGTCATAATCCAAAATAAGGCAAGTAAATCCTCTATCTTGCGCAAGAACGCGCGCTTGTGGACTAATCGTTTGCGCTGCAAAAATTCCGCGAACGGGCTTAAGAAGTGGGTCGCGGTTTAGCAATTCGCAATATCGAGTAAGCTGCTCAACGCCGTCAATGCCGCCATTTCTCTTAATCTCAATAGCCACGTGAACGCCGTTAGAATCCTTAGCCATAATATCCACTGGACCAATCGCAGTAGGGTATTCGCGTCGAACAAGCTTTGCACCTTTGCCAATGCGTTCAATCTGCTCTGCTAAGTAATGCTGCAAATGCTCTTCCACGCCGTCTTTAACAAGGCCTGGGTCCTCGCCTAAGTCGTAGGAAGAATCGCTATAAACGTGTTGCAAAACAATGCGAAGTATGTCGTTGCCCTTTTTTGCTGCGATTTTTAGAACAGTTCCGTTTGCAAAAACAGATTCGGCATTAGATTTGGCATTTTCGGCATTAGATTCTTCGCAAGATTCAATATCGGATTCGCCAGAATTGCAGGAATCGCCAGAATCGCCAGCCTCGCCAGAATCCTTCTCAACGTGCATCGTGCACGGAGCAACCATCCAATTTAGTGGCTTGTATGAGCCAATCTCCGAAAAAATAAGCACGCTTCCGTCTTCTTTAAGAAGCAAGACGCGCTTAGCTGTTGGAAGACTTGCATTAAGCCTACCAGTGTATTCTGCACTACAATCCGCAACAATAATTCGCACACAAAAAGCGTAGCATAAATAGCGTAATTACTTGCACAAAAACTATCTGCCCAAAGCAGCCGCTAAATCGCGATTCTGCCAGCGCTGATGCAACGCGCAATAGCCTCCAAAAAGCAAGAGCCAAATAAGGCCGCCAATCGCAGATCCGCGAGTGTCTTCGCTAATAAACAGCGTTATGTACACAAACACAAAGAAAGCAATCGTTAGTGAATTAAGCAGCTTATAGTGCGGCATAACAAATCCGTCTGGCATAAAATCAGCCGAAGCGCGGTACTTTCTATGCGTAACCATAATCAAAATGTAAATCATGATTATTACTGCCGAAGACGCAGAAGCAAACACAATAAACGCGCCATGCACTCCAGGAATTGAGTTAATAATCGGCGAGAACAGTATTAGTGCAGCAGAAAAAATGATTGCTCGCGCAGGAACCTTAGTGCGCGAAACTTTGCGCAAATGCGAAAGAACAGGAGAATTAGATTCTAACGCAATTTGATACATGTGCCTTCCTGCAGAATAAAGCAGCGAATTAAGCGCAGAAGACGCTGCCGTAATAACAACAAAGAACACAAGCGCAGAAGCCCAATGAAGCCCCGCATATTGGAAAACCATAATAAACGGAGACATATAAACGCCTTTAGAATCGGTAGCTTTAAATTGTTGCCAAGGAACAATCAGCATGATTGAAGCAAGCGCTCCAACGTAGAAAATCAAGATTCGCATAATAATCTCGTTAATCGCCTTTGGCAAAACTTGGCGAGGATTCTTAGTTTCCGAAACTGTAACGCCTACAAACTCAATAAGCTGGTATGCGTAGAACACCATTTGGAAGCTCATCAAAAATGCCAGCCACCCATTTGGCGCAAGCGAGAAGTTGTTGAAAATATTGTCAAAGCCTGCGTGTCCTGCAGGATTTGCAACGCCACTAATCTGTGTTGCAGGGTAATGGTAGCCAATAATAACCATAACTGCAGCAGTTGCAATAAGAGCCACAATCAGCGTGATTTTAATCATTGAGAACCAAAACTCTGTTTCTCCAAATAGCTTTACAGCAACCAGATTTATGCACACTAAAGCAGCCAAAAACGCTACTTCTATAAGCCATTTCCAGCTGCTAACGTCTATGCCAAAAGTTTGGAAGAAAGTAACGCAATACGTGCTAACTGCCGTAATCTCACTCATGCCAATAAGCACAAGCACTATCCAATACGACCATCCTGCAAAATTGCCCCAGCCTTTGCCTAAATATCTTGTAATAAAGCTAATAAAAGTGTGCTGATTTGGGTCTTTATACATGAGTTCGCCAATGCCACGCATAAGCAAAAACATGATTAAGCCAACAATTATGTACACCAACATAATGCTTGGGCCTGTAAGACTAATGGATTTGCCAGAACCCAGGAATAGGCCAGTGCCGATTGTTCCGCCTATAGCAATGAATTGTACGTGTCTTTTTGTAAGGCTGCGCTCCATCTTGTTAGTGTGACCATTGTTAGTTTGGTCAATATCACTCATTGCTATAACTCCATTCTTTTAGACGTGAGCTTTCAATTTTATAGGAACCCTTAAATATTGGATTATTATTCCACACTTTTAAGCGAGCTTACGGGGTCAATGCGGTCTAGCGCTGGGCTGGTTGACCATTGAACAATAAGAGCAAAGATCAGCGTTGCAAAGCCAGCAATCGCATAACTTAGCCAAGATACCTCGACTTCAAAATACAGTGCTGGCATTCGCAAGGCGTTTGTTAGCAAGCCAGCAACTAGTCTTCCTAGTGGTAAACCAACTAGAACGCCTATTACTGTGAGTGCAAACATCTCTTTATGCACGTAGGCATGAACTTCTTTTTGATAGAACCCAAGAACTTTCAACGTAGCTATCTCTCGAGATCTTTCCGAGATATTGGTGCTTGCCAATGTGAATAGCACGGCTAATGCTAAGCCAGCAGCCAAAGTTACTATAAGCGCAACAACTGCATTCATTAAATCGAAGCTAAAAGCGTGTTTCATACGCGTAATGCTCATAACAGCAAGAACACCTTCTTGGTTAGCAACATTATCGGCGTAACGCATTTTTGCGTCGTCTTTTCCGCGAAGTTGTAGCATTAAAGCGTTGTGTTTAATGGTTTTTCCATTCTTAAAGCCGAATATTTTTTCGTAGCAGCGCGAAGTCATGTATATGTTTGAGCCAATAAGATTGCGAACTACGGCTTGTAACTTTACTTTTGCGTGTTTAAAGTTGGAATTAGTTATTTTAATATAATCTCCGCGAGAAATGTTAAGCGATGATGCCGCGCTTTGAGAAAGAAGAGGCCCGTTATCGTTAAGCGAAATAGTTTGCAAATTGTTATTAACGTCTTGAAGATTAACCATTTTAGACAACGTTGCTGAATCTTTAACAACTACAATCTGCACGCTTTCGGAATCTTCAACGCTGCTGTTATGTGATTTGCTGTTAGATTTACCATTATCTGTATCGCTTTTTGCGATTTCTCCAGAGCTAATGTAGGCAGGCAAAATGGTATCAACAAGATTGTTGGATTTATCTTTTTGCACACTTTTCTTCATATTTTGGAATGCATCTGGAGTGGAAATAGAAATCATATCGTAGTGGTAAATGCCGTCATATTGGCGAATGCCAAGTGTTGCAACGGTATCGTTTAGTGCCAGCGCGCACACAATTAACGCCGTGCAGCCAGCTACGCCGCCAATCGTCATAAATAATCTGCTTTTAAAACGAGCTAGATTTCTTATAGATACTTTGTTTAGGAAGCTTAGACGATTCCAAATAAAAGGTAGATGTTCAAGCAGCACGCGAGCGCCAGCTTTTGGAGATTTTGGACGCAGTAATGTTGCTGGAACCTGCCTTGTTTCCCTCCAACTTACGATTATTGTGCATATTGCAACTGGTATTACAAACGCGAGCACACAAAGCGAGCCGTAAAGCCAATCGTATCGTAAAACAACTCCTGGCACTGTGTACAATCCGCGCAAAATCTTAAGTAGTAAAGATGGAATTGCTAAGAATCCCAGAATATCGCCTATGCCACCGCCTATAAAGCATGCAAAAATCGCAAAGAAAGCGTGCCTTGTTATTGCTGCGCAACGTCCATAACCTAAGCTTAAGTACGTTCCTATTAGCGCTCGTTCTTCTTCTACCATTCTTGCCATGGCTGTAAGGCTCATCATCATTGCCACTACAAGAAAAAGCACTGGGAAGGCATATCCAAGCGACTGAATTGAAGCTACGTCGGATCGCAAGCGAGCATAGCTGCCATTTTCAACGCGAGTAGCAATATACCATTTTGCTTTAGGAACGTTCTTTTTTACTTCTGGCTTAATTTTTGCGTAAATTTGCGCACGAGCCTTAGCTAAAACCGAGTCGGGAGCGTTTTTAAGCATTGGCATGTTGGCTATAGTCTGATTTACTTTTTGATTTGTCTGGTCTTCTATAACTTGATTTCTGCGCGTTTTTTGGCAATCGCTTTGTACGCTATTTTTAATCTGATTTGAAGCATCTGCCACAATTGCGCGATACTTTTGCGAAAAATCATTAACACGGCTAGGCTCTGCTAATCGCACCGATATAGATGTGTATGGGTGGTTATTAGTGCTTTTGCTAGCAGCAGATGTAAAAATTGGATATCTCGATATAACAGAGTTGCGGAAAGCTTTTGACTGATACCCGTTTGGATTGTCTAAATCGTTAACATCCAACACACTTCCCGTAATTAAAATCTTATATTTTTGCTTTTGACTAGTAGCATTAGGCAAACCAGAGTTTTGTTGCACACTTAAAAACAGCGTACTACCTATATTCAATCCACTATCGTGCAAAAATCGCTCAGTTACGGCAGCTTGGTGATTATTAGTTGGCATATTGCCGCGCAGTAGATGCAGTCGATTTAGATTTTTAGAATCGTGATTATATTGAACGAGGTTCATTGCGTAAGACAAACTGGCATTATTTAGCGGGTGGGCGGTGGCTTTAAAAGACTTTTCGCCCTCGGCTTCGCTAACAATGGGCAATTTTTTGATTGCTTTAACATCGTTTTTAGTTAATCCAAGAGTAGATACGATTTGCAAGTCGTAAGCTTTGAGATTTGTGTAAACATTGTTTGCACCAAGAAGCATATCGTTGCAGCCTGCGTAGATGCCTGTCATAACAGCAACTCCAAGCATTGCTATAACGGCGAGTACGCAAAAACGGCGCCATTCATGAATCCACATTCGTACGGCGCTAATAAAAACTATTGGCAAAATGGAGTGTGCGCGCTTAGTGCGAATCGCAGTTTTACGCTTGATTATCTTGGATTTTACGGTTTTGTTATTCACTATAAATCACCACTATGCATCACCCTTCTGCATTACCACTCAATGTCTGCGATTGCAGCGGGATTTTCTTGAACAGTTTCGCTTACGACTTTCCCAGAATGGAATCTCACAACTTTGTGTGCCATAGGAGCAATCGCCGCGTTATGCGTAATAATAAGAACCGTCATGCCTTCTTTTTGGCAAATATCTTGAAGTAATTGCAAAACAGCTTTTCCAGTTTCGTAATCTAATGCGCCGGTTGGCTCGTCGCATAAAAGCAGCTTAGGTTTTTTAGCTAGTGCACGCGCAATAGAAACTCGCTGCTGCTCGCCGCCCGAAAGCTGGGCTGGAAAATTGTTAAGTCTGTTTTCCAAACCTACGTCAATAAGTGTTTGAGCTGGGTCAAAATGATCCGCGCAAATCTGGGAGGCAAGCTCCACGTTTTCTAATGCCGTTAAATTTGGAACAAGATTATAAAATTGAAAAACAAATCCAATATCTTCTCTGCGATACTTTACAAGCCCACGGCCATTGAGCTTTGTAACATTTAAATCGCCAACAGTTACGCTACCGCTTGTTGCTGTATCCATGCCGCCTAAAATATTCAATGCTGTAGTTTTTCCAGCTCCCGAAGCGCCTAAAATAACAGTTAGTTTGCCGCGCTCGGCTGTAAAACTGGCATCATCTAGCGCTCGCACGACGCCTGTACCAGATGGGTACTCTTTTACAACATGATCAAATGTTATGTATGCCAAAATTACACCTTACTTATAGGACTTTTCTGGGTTTTCTGGGTTTTCTGGGTTTGCGGATGCTCTATTGGAACAGCGATACGCCGCGTCTTGCAGTACAATATGCGTTTCCAAGCCAAGTGTGCCTTGAATTTGGCCAAACAGCGCCAAGACGTGCGGCTCCTTGACTTATCCAAATACTTGGAACCCTTCCATCGGAGCTTTTTGAGCCTAAAAGATTAAAGCCATTTTTGCTTTCAAGCCAATCAGGATGCTGCGTTGCAATTGCTAATCCTTCTTCTAAAGTTAAAGGAAGGCGCTCGTCGGAGTCAATAAGCTTTCTAGCAACATCTGGCTCACGGTTCAAATACGACGTACCCGTATGCGGGTCAATCGCAAGGTAAAATGGCCCTTCTGGAGGCTCAAAACCATCTTGTGGCAAGAAGCTGGCAATATCTCTAGGCGGCATTGTTGTAAACCCAGCCATTCGCTCAATGCTAGTTCGAGAAATCAAAGATTCTGGCGAAACCAGCTCGCGAGTAGGCACAAGAAGAATGTTTGTTCCCAAATCGCTTTGCTCAAGCGCGCGAATAAGTGGCAATGCTAAAGCGCGGAACGCCGCTGCACTCATATCTGCAACATCTGGGTAGCCAAGGGCAACAATGCGGTCAAGCTGTTTTTGTATTTCTTGCGAAGCAATAGACATAGTTACATTTTACGTAAAATTTTCTACAATCGCGAGTGCGACTTAGCTTGATTAATACGCAAATCCGCGTTTTTTAGCTACGATTTCCGCCAATTGTACAGCGTTAAGCGCAGCGCCCTTGCGAAGATTGTCGTTTGTAATAAACATTGCTAATCCGCGCTTTCCATCAACCGCTTGATCTTGGCGAATGCGGCCAACGTAGCTCGCAGACTTTCCTGCAGCAAGCTGAGGCGTAGGAATATCGTCTAGTGCAACGCCAGCGGCCGATTTTAGCACTTCGCGAGCCATCTCTGGAGTTACATCGTGCTCAAATTCGGCATTAATGCTCATTCCGTGACCCGTAAAAACGCCAACGCGCACGCATGTGCAGCTTGCTGCGAGCTTTGGCAAGTGCAAAATCTTACGACTTTCGTTGCGAAGCTTTTGCTCCTCGTCGGTTTCTTGCGATCCGTCATCAACAATCGCGCCAATAAATGGCACAACGTTGAATGCGATTGTGCGCGCAACTTTGGTTGGTTGCGGAAAATCAATCGCATCTCCATCAAACACAAGCTTATCTGCGCCCTGATATAAAGCCGCTTGCGCTTCGTTCATAAGCTGCAATGCACCAGCTCTGCCAGCTCCCGAAACCGCTTGGTAGGAAGATACAATAAGTCGCTTTAAGCCAAAAGCGTCAGAAAGTGGCTTTAGAACAGGCATGCACGCCATTGTTGTGCAATTAGGATTTGCAACAATCCCACGCGGAATATCGTTCAAATCTTGCGGATTTACTTCTGCAACTACAAGAGGCACATCGTTATGCATACGCCATTGAGAAGAGTTATCGATTACTATTGCGCCAGCATCCGCAAATCGCGGCGCCCACACTTTGGATGTTCCGCCACCTGCGGAGAAAATCGCAATGTCTATTCCGCTTAAATCTGCTTTTTCCACGTCTTCTACAACAACATCTTTGCCGCGATAGTTCAAAACAGTTCCAGCAGAGTGCGCGGAAGCCAAAAATCGCAAGTTTTTAATTGGAAAATCGCGCTCGTCTAATACGCGACGCATAACCATTCCAACCTGGCCCGTGGCACCTAAAACCGCAAGGTTTACGCCTGTGTTGCTTATAATTGCCATTTTGTCTCCCTTATTTTTGCGATTTTGCGTGAGTTTCTTTGATTTTTACGATTATTTAAGCGGATTTTTGCGCGCGATCAGCGCCCGCTTCCTCCATAAACAACAGCTTCGACTTTGCTTGCGTCCAATCCGTAGGCTGTGTGAAGTGCGCGAACCGCTTCGTCGAGCTGCTTTACTGGAACAATCGCCGCAATGCGAATCTCGGATGTGGAAATCATAAGAATATTAATTCCGTGATCGCTTAGCGCTGTAAAGAAGGTGGCTGCAAGACCAGAATAAGTTTTCATTCCAACGCCAACAACTGCGACTTTTCCAACAGAAGGGTCCACATCCATAGACGTAAATTGCAATTCTCCGCGCGCGCCCTGCAAAACCTTGCAAACGGCGTCCAAAGCCGAGCTTGGAGCTGTAAGAGATATGTCTGCCGTCTCGGTAGATGCGCTTGCCTGAGCAATCATGTCTATGTTAACGTTTGCTGTAGCAAGAGTCGTAAACACTTTTGCTGCGTTTCCAGGCTTGTCTGGCACGCCTCTAAGAGTAATCATGGACTCGCTTCTATCGTGTGCAACGCCAGAAATTACAGGAGTTTCTGGTCCTAAGTCTGGGAATAAATCGCCCATTGTGGAGCGAATATCTACATTTGTCATTTTATTTGCTATTGTATTTGCCATTTTTGCCGCCTTCTGTCTATTGCTTCTGCTTATTTACTGTGTCTTACGTTTCGTCTTATTTTGTGTGTTTTATTTTGTGTTTTATTTTTGTGTATTATGCCTATATTTTTAATAAATAATTAGCTTAGATTTGGCAGGCTTTTTGGATCTACGCCATTAGGAACAACCAAAGTGCCATTTCTGTGCGAAAACGAGCTGCGAACATGCAATGGCATGCTAAATCGTTGCGCATATTCAACGCATCGCAAAGCCAAAACGCGCGATCCACAAGACGACATCTCTAGCATTGAATCGTAGTCAATAACGGGGATTCGCTTTGCTGTTGGAACAATTCTAGGGTCTGCTGTAAAAACGCCATCAACGTCTGTGTAAATCTCGCAAATATCTGCGCCCAAAGCTACAGCCAGCGCCACTGCAGAAGTATCTGAGCCGCCTCGGCCAAGCGTTGTGTCGTCGCCAATTTCGCTGATTCCTTGGAATCCTGCAACAATAGCAACACTGCCTTTTTTAAGCGCGTGTTGAACGCGATCTGGCTTAACAGCGCGAATATGCGCCGCTCCAAATTGCGCGTCTGTCATAAAACCAGCTTGCGACCCTGTAAAAGAGTATGCGTGCGAGCCTTGCGCGTGAATCGCCATTGCCAGAAGGCTCATAGAAATGCGCTCGCCTGCAGTCATAAGCATATCCATCTCTCTGGCAGGCGGATGCGCGTTTACACTCATTGCTTGGTCAATAAGATTGTCTGTTGTATCTCCCATAGCCGAAACAACAACCGCAACGTCGTTTCCAGCAGCTTTTGTGTCTAGAATCCTTTTTGCTACGCGCTGAATTGCGTCCGTGTCTTCTACAGACGAACCGCCGTATTTCTGCACTATAAGAGCCACTTTAACCCCTTATGTTCAGCTGTTATGCTTCTAAAGCACGCGCGTTAGAAGAACTAATCTAAAATCAGACTACAAAATCAGATTACCAAGCGTGCTCTATTTATTTTTATTTTTATTTTGCAATATATTAGTGGTGTGCATTCTGGCTAGCGGTTGCTTGCGACTTTTCAGCGTGCAATTTCCGCGTGCAATCTCTAAACATCTTGCCTTCCTGCAAAAGCGCGCCCAAGAGTCACTTCGTCTGCATACTCAAGGTCTCCACCAACTGGCAATCCGCTTGCAAGCCTAGTCACCTTTATATCAAGCGGCTCAAGCAGTCGCGCTAAATACGTAACTGTTGCTTCGCCTTCTATATTTGGATCTAGCGCTAAAATAACCTCTTTTACTTGTGCGTCTTTTAAGCGCTCAAGTAGTTGCGTTATTTTTAAGTCTGCAGGACCCACGTTTGCCATTGGATTAATCGCTCCGCCCAAAACGTGGTAAACGCCCGCGTACTCGTGCGTGCGCTCAATGCTCATAATGTCTTTTGGCTCTTCTACAACGCATATTTTTGTGTGATCTCTTCTAGGGTCTAAGCAAACAACGCAAGGGCTTTGTTCGCACACGTTACCGCAAATTTCGCAAAATCGCACGTTTTCTTTTAAGTCGTTAATCGAGTTTATTAGTTCTTGCGCTTGCGCGTTAGAAGACGAAAGTATGTAAAATGCAATTCGTTGTGCGCCTTTTGGGCCGATTCCAGGAAGGCTAGAAAATGCGTCTATAACTCTGCCGATTGCGCCTTCGTACGATGACACATTATGCATTTATTCCTCTTGCTTTCTTTTACGAGCGCGCGCGTTTTTAGGATTATTTGGGTCGCTTGCGCCGAATTCTTTTACAGATTTAACTTCAAACATTTTTTCCAAGTCATCTATGCTCAAATTTGTAGCGGATTCTAAAGACTCGTCTTGCATTGAGCATTCGTCTTCTTGAGCGCCATTTATGCCCTCTGCAGAATGAGTTTGTGCTTGTGACGACTCTTGCGACGGAACTTGTTCTTGCAATGATTCTTGCGATTGATAAGATTCTTGCGTTTCTTGCACGTTTTGCGCTCTATCAAAATCAACTGGCTTTATTGCTTGCTTTTCTCGCTGATTAGTAAGAGATTGCGATTGCTGAGTTTTATCTTGCGACTGCGTTTTATTTTGCGCTCGCGCAGGTGCAATTGCGTCTCCCATTGGAGCGGAAGCCATACTAGCCCAAGCGTCATCTTGCGATGCGTCTAAATGATCATCTAAAGGGTTATCTAAATGATCATCTAAAGAATTATCTAAAGGGTTATCACCGCCTAAAGGGCTATCAGCATTTAACTCGCTTTTCTCGCTTGTGTTTTTGCCAAATCCTTTTACAATTCCAGCTTTGCGCATAAGTAATTCGCGCTTAACTTGCGCAAGCTTTTGCGGATCCATTTTTGCTACAGACTCAACTTTTTGTCCATTTTCCGCAACAGAATCAGGCGCGATTGAAACATCTTTACCAAAAACGTCTTTTACTTTGCTCATAACAACAACTGGCACTTTTTTGCCATCGTAAGGAGCAGTCGTGCAAAGAGCAAGAGCAAAAGCATGCTGACTTATAGGCTCATCAAATGTTAAAACAAGCTTTCTTTTTAGCGGATTGCTTTCGTCTAATCTAACTTTTGGAACGTGATTTCTTTCTACGTATTCGCGAACATCGCTTGGAAGACTTTTAACAAGATTGTTCCAAGCTTCGTCAACGTCTAAAATTTGAGGCGCGCTTGTAGTTGCGCTTGCATTTGCATTTGTGCTAGCGTTTGCGTTTTCTGGCTGTTCTGGCCACTTTGCAGCTGTTTCTGCAGTTTCAATCGCATTTGCCGCAGCCGACCCAATAAAATGCTTTACGTTCGCTTTTGGCGCTTCAACATTTTTTGCATAAACTTGTGTTTGAATGTTTTCGCTCGAATCCGTTCTAGTGCAAAGTAAGCGTGCAACAAGAATTTCAAGATTCATTCTAGGCGAAACAGCATTTGCCATTCCTGAAAAAGCATTATTTACGATTTCTGCCATTCTAGACAAGCTTCGCAAAGTGAGCTGACTTGATTGACGTTGCAAAACTTGCATGTCTTCTGGCGATAAATCCCCAAGCAAGTTTTTAGCACTATCTACTCCAGCAGAAGCCAATAGTAACAAATCGCGCAAGCGACCAAGCAAATCTTCTACAAACTTGCGACTATCGAAGCCTCCAACAATAACCTTTTGCACAGTTTCGTAAAGTTTTGCTCCGTCTTTTTCAATAAGAGCGTCAACAACATCTCCGATTAAGTTAGAAGGCGTAAATCCAAGAAGAGCAACCGCAGAATCTAGCGATATAACGCCATCTACGGAGCCAATCATCAATTGATCTAACACAGAAAGCGTGTCTCGCATGGAGCCGCCGCCTGCGCGCATGGCAAGTCGAAGAACGCCTTTTTGTGCTTTAATGCCTTCTTTTTGGCAAATACTCTCTAAATACGGCCCCATTACTTCTGGCGGAACTAGTCTAAACGGGTAGTGGTGAGTTCTAGAACGAATTGTTCCAATCACCTTATCTGGCTCAGTTGTAGCAAAAATAAACATAACGTGCTCAGGCGGCTCTTCCACAATCTTAAGCAAAGCGTTAAAGCCTTGAGGAGTTACCATATGAGCTTCGTCTAAAATAAAAATCTTATATCTATCTCTTGCTGGTGCGAATCCTGCACGCTCGCGTAATTCTCTAGCGTCGTCAACGCCGTTGTGACTTGCTGCGTCTATTTCTACAACGTCTATAGAACCTGGGCCGCCTGTTGCAAGATCTTTACAGCTTTGGCATTTTCCGCACGGCTTAGAAGTTGGCCCTTGTTCACAATTAATGCATCGCGCTAAAATTCGTGCCGAACTTGTTTTTCCACATCCGCGCGGTCCAGAAAACAGATACGCGTGCGTAATTTTGCCTTGATCAAGTGCTCTAATAAGCGGAATCGTAACCTGATTTTGACCAATAACACCTTCAAAAGTGTCTGGTCTATATCTTCGATACAACGCAAGTGCCATAACTATAACCTACCGCCAACTAGATATTAACTTAAATCCGCTTACTGTTTAAGCAAATCATCTGTTCCATTTTAATCATCTAAGTACTAACATGCTAACGATGCGCACTCTACTACATGCTACATTATGGTTCACTCGCTACAATCCACTAAACCCGCTTTAGCGCTTACGGTTATTCTAGAGGCCATTGGAACGTGTAAAGGAACGCTTAATTTTAGCGATATGTCGTTATCTTTTTCCACACAAGACTCGATTTTTGCATTGTTTGCTGTAGCTGTGTTTTGCGCGATTTTGCAAGCGTCTCCGTTCATGTTCTGTATAGCAACCGCTCCCGATATTGCCGATGCATTTGCTAACGCATATGCGCGATGTTTTGAAACAAGAATCGTTCCAATAACCGCACAAAGAACCAGAATAGAGCAGATTGCGGTTACTAATCCTATGCCAAGCATAGTTCCAGATCCGCAATCCGCTCCGTGTAAATGTTTAGCTTTTAAGCATTGCGTTATTAATCGCTTAGCTCTTTTTTGATTCATATTAAAACCTGACTAATGCGCGCTTCTACTTGCATTGGCAAAATCTTCAGCGGGTCTGGCACAACCGGGCAACTAACAACAATATCTGCCATATTTCCAACATATTCGACTTTTACAGAACTATTTTTTCCAGATACTTTATGCACTATATTTTGAGCTTCTTTAGAATCGTGTGTAGATGCAATGTAGTAGGCAACTTGGCCTGCTGCATCGTTGCAATTCATTGTATTTACTACTGATTTGCCTACAAAAATTAACACTATAGCAAGAATCGCAACTGTAGGTAGAATAATCGCAAATTCTGCGGTTACTGCACCTGAATCTTTAACATCTTTAACATCTTTAACATCTTTAACATCTTTAACATCTTTAACATCTTTAACATCTTTAACATCTTTAGCATCTTTAGCATCTTTAGTGAATTTAGTGCTTTTAGTGTGCTTGTAACTATTTATGCTCGTATTTTTTGCATTCCTTTTGTTGAAAATATTCAAAAACGTATAATTCTTCATTTTTCTCATTTCTTTCGCATTAGTGAATCTCCATTATTAGTGTTTATGCTTAGTTCTTTAGCATTCGTTTAATCTTGTTTTAATCTTGTTTAATCTGAATCTTGTTTAATCTCATCGAATCTTGTTAAATATCAACAAGAGCTTCATAATGTTTCACGCAATGTTTCACGCAGTGCTTAACAACTTATATTCTTCTTTACATTAGCTAACGTGCAAAGCTCTTTTAACAAGTTCGCCAATAGCTTTGTGCACAGCATCCGACTTAGCAATAGCAATAAGAACTGTTGCAAAAGCTGTAGCAGCTATAAGAACAACCGCATATTCTGCAGTAACTGCTCCTTCGTCTAGTTTCTTTAGACTGTTATTCAAGCGGTTTTGCATACTATTGCACGCCTGTTCTGCTTTAATCAATCCTTTGTTTGCGTTTGTTGTAAACTCGCAACAAAGTTTTGAAAATGCTTTAGCAATTGTTTTCATGTTACTTACCTTCCTTTCTTTTATTTATTGTTTATTTTTTATTTATGTACCCAGTTTGGATACAAATTTTTTAAGTGCCATTTTTAAGACTTTTATATGCGACTTTTTATATAAAATCGTTTTCACTGCGATTTTTCACTGCGATTTGCAGCTAGTGCATAAATGATGCAACTGTTGGCAAAATGCCAACAAAAATAAACGCTGGCAAAAAGCACAATCCAACTGGCAAAAGAAGTCGCACAGAAAGTTTCGAACTTTCTTTTTTTGCAACATTCTTCATTGATTGCTCGTAGTTTTGCAAAACGGCGTTAAGTACTGGTACGGGGGAGCTTCCGTAAATCCAAGATTCACGCAAAGAATTTTTTAGCCATGTGCTTAAAATCAAAGATGCGCAAGCGTTCTTATCTTTTTTACTAAAGCAAACATGTGGCTCGCTCCAAGCTTCTCTCCAAGTGCTGCCAGAGATAAGCGCTTTAGAAACGCGACTTAGCCAAATTCCTTTTGATGCAGGCAAAGAACAACCGACTACGTCTAGTGCTCTAGTTATTGCAACACCACTTTTTAGTGCAACTATTATCATTTGCAAACCAAGAATCGGATCTATATCGCTTAGTATGTTTTGTCTAAAGTCGTAAGTGTTTTGCATAAAAACGCTCGGCTTAACAGCGCGCTCATAGAGTGAGCTAGATGCCATTTGCTTAGAAAAAAGTTTGCACAAAATAATTATGTATGCAACTAAAATAAGCCAAATAATAATTGCTCTTAGCATTTATCCTCCTTTACTGCATTAAGTTTTGACTAAAATACTTCTTTGATTACTTCGTAGATTATTTTTGATTGCGTTTTAATTGCCATTAAAAGAAGCGGATTGCATTGCGTTTCTAGAATTTTTAAGAATGCGCGCAACCCAAATAACTCCAACCGCGTAAAATGCCATTCCAACGCTTAAAAGCGTATATCCTTTGTAGCTAGTAAAAATCATTAGTATTGGGTTTGCTCCTAAAAGCTGACCAGTTAAAAGAGACAAAAATGGCAGTGCAATAAGCAACTTAATAGTGGCTTTTGGCATTGCAAAAACTTCCGCGCTTAAATCATCAACCCTTTTGTTTGCATAATAAGAATCCGCAACAGATTGAACGCAATCTGCCATTGGGCAGCCAATCGAATTACTTAATTTGTATACACTCATAAGAGATTGCGCTATTTTACGAATGTCTTTTTGTTTTTTGGCATTTTTATAATTTTTTGTATTCTTTGTATTCTTCGCGTTTTTGAAAGAGCTATCTAAACTAGACGTGATTGTGCTTTCGCTTAGTCTAGAATCAAACCACTGTAATATGGATTCTGCATTTATTTGCTTGTTGTATGCTTTGCGCGCATTGCCATTAGCATTGCAATCTGAGCATACGCCAATAATTGACTCAAACGAAGCTCCCGATTTTAATGATGCAACAAGAGATGCTAGCGACTCTTCAATACTCATGTTAAATCCTTTGTTAGCTTTTATTTTGCTTGTTAGTTTGCTTGTTAGTTTGCTTGTTAGTTTGCTTGTTAGTTTGCTTGTTAGTTTGCTTGTTAGTTTGCCTTATTTTTGCCCGTTTTGCTTTTTGCTTGTTAAGCTCTTAAAACTATTTGCGAATTTAGTGGCAAATGCCATTTAGACGAAAACTCTTTCCATGCTAAAGTGGCCTCTATTTGCGTGTCTTTAACTCTTAAAACAGGAACGCCTTCTAGTGCGCCAGAATCATTAGATCTTAAAACTCCAAGCTCCTTTACAACGCGTATCCCGTTTACGCGCTCAACGTGAATAACAACGTCGAATGCGTCTGCAGCAAGAGCGCAAAGTGCCATTGGCTCCAGCCCTGCGAGCAGACCAAGTGCCATTAATCGCGCTGGAACTTTTTGTACTTTATCTGCGTGCAAAGTCGTCATTCCGCCTTTGTGTCCGCATGTAAAAACGCGCAATAAATCAGCGATTTCTTTGCCTCTGCATTCTCCTAAAATGATTCTGTCTGGTCGCATTCGCAAAGTGGCTTTTACAAGCTCTTGTAAATCAATGCATCCTGCGCCTTCAACGTTTGCTTCTCTTGTTGCTAAAGAAACGTAATCGTTAGAAACACAGCCCAATTCCCTAGTTTCTTCAACAGTAACTATTCTGTCTTTTGGATTACAAGAAGCTAATAGAGCCTTCATAAGTGTTGTTTTTCCCGAACCCGTGCTACCTGTAATCAAAATATTTGCGCGACTCTCAACAAGCAAATAAAGAATCCTAGATAGCTCAATTGGAAACATGCCTTTGCTGCTAAGTTCCGTTAAACAGTAGTGCTTTAGCGCAGGGAAGCGAATCGAAATGGCAGCTCCGCTCAAAACTATTGGTGCAATAAGCGCGTGAATTCGCACACCAAGTGGACTAGAAGCGTCTGCAATTGGGCATGCGTCGTCTAATCGTTTACCCAATTGAGCACAAAGCCAGACGGCATATTCGCGCAAAACACTGGGATTATCAAACGGGATTCTTGGATTGTATTCATTAAGCCCAAGCCCAAAGTCTGCCCAAACTCTTCCCTCACCTGTAACAACAATATCTGTTACATTGGGATTATCTGCAATATCTTGCAAAATTCCAAAATCAATATCTTGTAAAGCCATGCCTACCACCCACTATTTTTGAAAATCTGCCAAATGCGTAAGAAGAATTACTTTGCGTGTTAGATGCCATTAAACCCGATTTACGCGAGTCGCCAAGCAGCCATATGGTGATTTTTTCTACCGCACTTTGCGCGCATTTTGGTATGCTTCTAATCCCATACCCACCAATTATGTCTTCGTACATCTTAGAATCGTGACCAATTGGGCCTTCTACATTGCAAAGTAAATAATCACAAGCTTCTGTAATCTCTACTGGGCAAAATCTGTTAGAAAGTCCGCGTGGATTTAAGCCTGCAACAATATAAGTTAGATTTTCCGCGTAATTTTTATGATCCAACTCTAGGTTTTGCAAATGCGCTCGCAATCGAGCTAAACCTAAAACGCTAAGCTCCGATGCAAAAATTGTTGGAACATTCGCTAGAGTTGGAAGACTTTGTAAAAGCCTTCTTGCCGAAAATCCAGATCCAATATCTACAATCACAACGTCGCAAGCTTTAGCAAGACCTCTAATTGCGGCCTCAATAACCCATGGCTTAGGCTCCTGATTTTTCCAAGGTGAGTAGGCCAGAATATCCACATTGTTCCAATGCAAAAGCTCGCAACGCAAAACGTAACCGTCTAGTCTTCCTAAAGGAGCTTGAACCTCTTGCAATCTTCTGCCTTCGTCTTGCTCCAATCCAAGTAGAACATCTAAACCGCCATTAGAAATATCTGCATCGATTAAAGCTACAACGTATTTTTTACTAGCAATATTGCTTGCAAGAAGTGCAAGAGTAGTGCTTAAGCCAATTCCGCTATTTGCTGCAGAACCAATTACAACATTTTTTGGAAAAGGCTTTAGCGAGTAGTTCAAGCTTCCAGTAGTTTTTTGAGCAACACTATTATTGCGATCGTCTTGAAGAACACGATTGCTTATAACGCCAAAATCTTTGTTAAACGTAGGATTTTCAGCCAGTTCACAACTGCGATTAAAAGATGCAATAACAGTTGAGTCGTTAACATTGTTAGACTGATTAATGGCGTTTTTAAGCGCACTAGCCTGCGGAGGGTACGTGTTAAGTACCCTAGCAGCGCACGAAGGTGCATCGTAGTTATCAATACTCATATTGCTCATGCAGCTATTGAATCGCATACAAAATAAATAAGCAATACTTTTGTAAGAATGTGGTTAAAGGCTCAATAAACGTTGCAAATCCGCCAAAAAGTTATCCACATTGCTGTTTTAGCGTATTTTTGTACAAGCGTATAAGCATATTAACGCACAAGTTTTGGATTGGAAGCCATGTACCTTTCCAGAAGTTCGCCATAGATTGGCTTAGTGTGCAAAATATCGGATACAAGAAGTGCAATAAAAGCAGATGCAGCAACTGGAAGAGTGTGAATCATTGTTCCCGACATTTCTACAGTTAGCAAAATCGAAGTGAGCGGAGCTTTTACAGAAGCCGAAAGCGTGCCAGCCATAACACACACTGTAAAAATTGGCATTAGCTTTGCGTCAATGCCAAGAATCGGAATGCTTATTATTGCGCGCGCAGCAACGCCGCCTGCTAGCGCTCCAACAGCAAGAATTGGCATAAAAATTCCGCCAGGCGCTCCGCACCCAAAGCTTGTAGAAGTAAATAGCATTTTTGCAACAAACAGAATGCACAGAAGCGCTATGCTTGCTTTTCCATATTCAGAGAGCTTAACAAGATTCGAGCCTCCGCCAAGAACTTCTGGCAAATATAAGCCAACAGGAATCGCGATTAAGCATGCTATAGATACAGGAGCCCACTTTGGCAAATATTTATACATCGTTTGCAATCCAAGTAAGGATCTATTCATTAAAGAGCCAATAAGTCCCGCAAAAATGCCAAGCGGAATCAGCCAAAAATGAAGTGTCATTGGTAAGTCTGGAATCCTTCCAAAGTCTAAAACAGGTCGAAGTCCAAAGCATGTTTGAGACACAAAGTCCGCGCAAATAGATGCAGCAGCAGCTCCCATAAGAACTGTAGAAGACAATCCGTGTTGAACTTCTTCCATAGCAAACATAAGCCCAGAAAGTGGAGCGCTAAATGCTGCAGATAAGCCAGCTGCAGCTCCAGCGGTTACAACATAGTGTTCTTGCGTATCGTTTTTATTGCCTTTTCTAAAAATGCGAGACATCATTTGCGCGCCGCAAGCTCCGATTTGAATCGAAGGGCCTTCGCGCCCAAGAGATAAGCCAAATAGCGAACCCAACAATCCGCCTACAAATCGAACAGGCAAAATAGTGTTCCAACACATTTTTAGACCGCGCTGAACGTATCCAACAACTTGTGGAATGCCGCTTCCAGACGCCATGCTTTCTTTGCGACTCATCCAGCCAATAAAGAATCCAGCAACAATCGCAAAAATCACGCAAGGCGCAATCCAAAGCATGTTTTGCAGCATTCGCGCATACATCCATCGCGCAAAATCGGTTCCGTACTCAATCCCAAGTCTATAAGTTGCTACAAGCGCTCCCGAAACAAGGCCAACAACTACGCCTGCAAGAACCATCTTCCATCTAAGATGCTTAAGTGTTTTAAGAATGCGATCCGAAAAGTCGCGCAAAAAGTCGCGTATAAAACCGCCTACGTTCTTTAAAGTCACAATAAACCTATTCTTAAATCAAATCGCAAACAAATACACAAAGCATTTTAACATTTTAATAACACAATAAACGTTAATTAATAAAATACATTAATTAATAAATAAAATACGTCAATTAATAAAATTAAAAACTAAGACTTTAGAAGTAAAAACATTACAAAACACGGTCCAGCGTATGCAATAAATGCGCACAAGAATGGCACTATTAGTTCGCTAATAAAAAGACATAGTCCAAGCTTGATTTTCTTTAGCTTAAACAGGCTTACGATTTCTAAGATTGCGGTTGAAAACGTTGAAAATCCGCCTAAAAATCCCAATGCGCACGTGTAGATAATAGTCGAAGCAAAAGTTAAATCGTATATAATCGAAGAACTTAAAAATACAACTAAGCCCATTATAAAAGACGCAAAAGCGTTGATTAGCAAAGTCGCGATTGGAAAATCATGGTTATAAACGCGCCCGATTGCGTCAGATATTGCGCAACGAAGAACGGCGCCAAGTCCCGCAAAAACAAGAGGCAGCCAAAAAAGAACGTATGCGTAAGACATCATTTTGCACCGCCCCTGTTAGCGTCTATTTTATTGATGGCGTTTGCATCACCAGCATTTTTTACGCTGCCATTGCCTTTAAAAGCAAAAATTTTATCTCCAATTAGACTCCCAACAAGCACTGCTAAAACGCCAAGAACCATAGACAACGCCATAATGGCAATTACTTCTACAATGTTCATTGCAGTAAATGCGGAATGCGCGCCCTCAAAGGCAAAAGTAGACATTGTTGAAAGTCCGCCGCAAAATCCTGTGCAAAAGCCGTATTTTATTAAGTCTTTATTTTTGCTGCGCAATCTATTTGCTACAAGCGAACTTACTAAAGCAAGAATAAAACATGCTAAAACGTTAGATAAAAGAGTTGCAAAAGTAAAGCGGCTAAAAAGCATAGAATATCCCGAATCCCAATGCATGCCGTACGTAAAAACGCCTATTTCACTACGCACAAAAGCGCCAAGCAATCCGCCAATAAAAACAACAAAATAGATTTTTAATCCAAGTGATTTATGCTGGCGCTTTTTAGGCAAATCTGGGCGATTTTTTCTCGGAACACTCATATTTTTAGCCGCCTTAAATCGCATTTAATATGTATTTAGTCAACTATTTAGTCAGCATTAATAGCATTAATCGATCAACGAATGAACGCTAATAATGTGGTCGCGCTGAGGGCCAGTGCCAATTGCAGAAACACGGCAATGGGAAAGTTCTTCCAAGCGCTTTACGTAGCTTTGAGTGTTTGCAGGCAAGTCTTCAAACTTGTGCACTTTAGAGATATCTTCGCTCCAGCCTGGAAGCATCTCGTAAATTGGCTTAGCGCTAGCAAACAAAGACTGATCTACTGGCATCTCGTCCACACGCTCAACGCTTCCGTCAGTTAAAGTTACATCGTAAGCTACGCAAACGGGAATCTCTTTTAAGCCAGTCAAAACATCTAGCTTTGTAAGAACAATATCAGTTAGGCCATTTACGCGAGTAGCATAACGGCTAACAACAGAGTCAAACCATCCGCATCGGCGAGGGCGACCAGTAGTTACGCCATATTCGTGACCCTGCTCGCGCAGCCAATCGCCGCTTTCGTCCAAAAGCTCTGTAGGGAATGGGCCTTCGCCAACGCGCGTAATATAAGCCTTAGCAACACCGATTACGCGATTAATGCGAGTAGGACCAACGCCCGTACCCGTGCAAGCGCCTCCAGCTGTAGGATTAGAAGACGTTACAAATGGGTATGTTCCGTGGTCAACGTCTAGCATAGTTGCCTGGCCGCCTTCAAAAAGCACGGTTTTACCATTTTCCATTGCCTGGTTTAGCACAAGCGAAGTGTCGGCAACGTATGGCTTTAAGCGCTTTCCAAGTTCTACGAGCTGGCTTGTAACGGCATCAATATCAATTGGGTGCTGGTTGTAGAGCTTAACAAGCATTTGATTCTTTTGATGCAAGCTGGCTTCTACTTTATCTCGCAAATGATCCGCGTTAAACAAATCGTGTACGCGAATTCCAACGCGATTAATCTTATCGGCATAAGTCGGTCCAATTCCGCGACCCGTTGTGCCAATCTTGTGCTTTCCAAGGAATCGCTCCGTAACTTTATCGATTACGCGATGATAAGGCGTAATAACATGCGCAGACTCGCTAACAAGCAGCTTCGAGCAGTCAACGCCGCGTGATTCTAGCGCGTCAATCTCTTCAAAAAGAACCTCTGGGTCTACAACAACGCCGTTTCCAATAACGGGAGTTACGTTTGGGCTGATTATGCCGCTAGGAAGTAAGTGCAATGCGTAAGATTCGTTTCCTACAACAACAGTGTGGCCAGCATTATTGCCGCCATTAAAACGTGCAACAATATCTACCTTAGAACCAATTAAATCAGTTGCTTTACCTTTGCCTTCGTCACCCCATTGAGCGCCAATAAGCACAATTCCAGGCATGCTGAACCTCCATTTTTGAGCTAACGTTGCCCAAATAAACACAATTCCTACGTGTTAAGATTATCGCAAAGCCAATACCGAATAATGCCAAATAATGCCTAATAATATTTGCGATTGCGCTATTTTAGAGCTGTTCTAAAGCTATTTTAAAGCTTTTCCAGCAGACCCAAGCTGCACGCATGCTTCAACAACACGCTGAGCCATTGCTTTTTCTGCCTCTTTGCCCCAAGACCTTGGGTCGTAAAGTTTCTTGGCACCAACTTCGCCGTCGATTTTAAGAACCGAGTCGTAGTTGTGGAACATGTGGTCGGCGATTGCGCGCGTAAAAGCGTATTGCGTATCTGTGTCAATATTCATTTTTACAACGCCATATTTTACAGCTTGCGCAATTTCTTCTGCTGTAGAGCCAGATCCGCCATGGAACACTAGCAAGAATGGTTTTGTTGGCACGCCAAACTTGCGATTGCACAAATCAAGCTTGTACTTGTTGTATACAGCGCTTTGAATGTTGTCTAATAACTGCGGCCTAAGCTTAACAACGCCCGGCTTGTATGCTCCATGAACGTTTCCAAACGTAAAAGCTGCCATGTATTTTGCGCAGTCCTCTAAACCTAATCGCTCAACAACGCGCATAGCGTCTTGGGGAGTGGAGTACAGCTTTTCGTCAATATCTGCTCTGTGGCCGTCTTCTTCGCCGCCAACTGCGCCAATTTCAATCTCTAAAATCGTGCGTGCTTTTGCAGACTCTTCTAGTAATTCTTCTGCAATATCTAAATTGTGCTCAAGTTTAACTGTGGAACCATCCCACATATGCGACTGGAAAATCGGCTCTTTGCCGTTCGCAACTTGATCTGCTTCATAAGCTAAAAGTGGCCTAATCCAATCGTCTAAATAGGCTTCTGCACAATGATCTGTGTGCAATGCAACCGTAATGTTTGGGTATTGTGCAGCAACTTGATGCGCGAATTGCGCAAATGCGATTGATCCAACAACGCGATTATTTACGCACTGGCCAGAAAAATATGCGGATCCTCCAACAGACACTTGAATAATTCCGTCGCTTTGTGCTTCGGCAAATCCTTGTAGTGCTGCGTTTAAGGTCTGTGTGCTAGTAACGTTAATCGCAGGGTAGGCGTATCCGCCTTTGCTGGCTGCATCAAGCATTTGTGCGTAACGTTCAACGGTTGCAATAGTCATATTTTTATTATGACTCTAAGCGCGCATATTTTTCAGATTTTGCTAGATTTGTTACTATTTTTGATTATTTTTGATTTCTTGATGACGCTTTTTTGCGGCAGCTACAACAAAATGTAGATACTCTAGCGCGATTTCTTCTTTTAATCCAGATTCTTCAGCAATTTTTTTAAGTCGATTCGCCTGGCGATTTTCCCTAGACTTATCTTCTGTAGCAAGATTTGCGCGAGCTTTTATTTCTCCGACTTTTTCCGTAACTTTAAAGCGCTCTGCTAGAAGCGAAACAATTGCATTGTCAATATTGTCAATCGACTGACGCAGCGCAAAAATCTCATTCATTGAATCGTTGCAATCACTATAATCGCTGCAATCGTTGCAATGCGATTCATCAAAATATTCGCGTGCGTCAATCGACTCTTTAGAAAAGTTGAACATGCTATTTTTAGTCAAAATAAGTTTGCAAAACCATTGTTGTTTCTGTGCTAACTGGAACAACACGATGAATTGTGTTGATTAGTTCTTCTAGCTTGCTAGGAGTTGCAACGCGAACAACAAGCATAAAGCTTGGGCTTCCAGTAATCGAATAGCACGCTTCAATGCCGTCAATGTCTTTCAACTTGGTTGGAACGGAAGCTTCTTGCTCAAAATCAAGAGGCGTAACCGCCACGAATGCGCTTACTGGCAAGCCTCTGCGCTCGTAGTCAATCAAAGCGCGATATCCAGTTATGATTCCTTTGCGCTCGAGCTTTTGAACTCTGGATTGCACAGCGGAAACAGACAGTCCAGAAGCTTTGGCTAGCTTGGTTAATGTTGCACGGCCATCGTGCTCAAGAATATCTACAATAATTGCATCCGTAGAATCGATCGGAGCAACTGTGCTCGCGCTGGTTTCTAAGCCAGAAGGAATATTATTTTCAATCCTATGAGAGTTTCCCGTCATGCGATCTCCATCCTCATACAGCGCCACCAAAATCTTTGTTTTGCTTCTTCGACTTTAGCTGCGCCCCCTGCAGTCTCTTCAATCGTATCGTATTTTTTAATGAAAAAGAACAAAATTAGATAAAAAATCACGGTTTTTCACATTATTTAACACATGTTTACATATATAAACTTTTGACCATTCTATTTTTATGTATGTTTTTTGTATGTTTTATGCATGAGATTATTAAAAATGCCTCATGATTATTAAATCAAGAGGCATTTAATTTAGATTATTATTTTACGCGAAAACTTTACGCGATTGCGCCTGTTCCGCCATTTGTGGAATTGTTGGCTTGCTGAACAATAGCCGCAAGAAAATCGCGATTAGAAGCGGTCTTCTTTAAGCGCGGAACCAAAGTCTGATAAGCCTGTTCTGGCTCCAGTCCGCCGAACAATCGCCTCAAGCGATAAATAATCGGCAACTCTTGAGCAGGAGTAATCAACTCTTCGCGGCGCGTGCCAGAAGAATTGATATCTACAGCTGGGAACAGTCGCTTATCTGCCAAATCGCGGCTCAAACGAAGCTCCATGTTTCCAGTGCCCTTAAACTCTTCGAAAATAACTTCATCCATCTTTGAACCAGTTTCCACCAAAGCAGAAGAAATAATAGTCAAAGAGCCGCCATTTTCAATGTTTCGTGCAGCACCAAAGAACTTCTTAGGAGGGTAAAGCGCTTGAGCGTCTACGCCGCCAGAAAGAATACGGCCAGAAGCAGGAGCAGCAATATTGTATGCGCGAGCAAGGCGAGTCATGGAATCAAGAAGAACAACAACATCTTGGCCAAGCTCTACAAGCCTCTTAGCACGCTCAATCGCAAGCTCTGCAACAGTAGTGTGGTCTGATGCTGGGCGGTCGAATGTAGAAGAAATAACCTCGCCCTGAACAGTGCGCTCCATGTCTGTAACTTCTTCTGGGCGTTCGTCTACAAGAACAACCATCAAATGTACTTCTGGATTGTTAACAGCAATCGCGTTAGCAATATTTTGCAAAGTGATTGTTTTACCAGCCTTAGGAGGCGAAACAATCAAACCACGCTGACCCTTGCCAATAGGTGCCACAAGATCAATGATTCTGCCAAGCATGCGATTTGGCGTAGTCTCTTGCTTTAAGCGTTCATGCGGATACAAAGGTGTGAGCTTAGCAAATTGTGGGCGATTTTGAGACTCTTCTACGCTCATGCCGTTAATGCTGTCAACACTTTGCAAAGGAACGAACTTTTGACGCTGATTCCTGCGATCTCCCTCGCGAGGAGCGCGAATAGAGCCTTGAACCGCATCTCCCTTGCGTAAGCCGTACTTTTTGATTTGGCTCATAGAAACATAAACGTCATTTGGACCAGGCAAATAGCCAGAAGTACGCACAAATGCGTAAGATTCAAGCACATCTACAATGCCAGCAACTGGAACAAGCTCTTCTTTTGGCTCTTCGCGACGTGGAGCTTGCTCGTGAATCTCGTGCTCTTCACGAATCTCGGAGCGTTCCGCACGTTCAGTACGTTCCGCTTTAGAATCGTAGTCGTCTCTAGTGCGTCGCGTTCTGCGCTGGAATCTATCAGATCTTTCTGCTTTAGAAGTGTAATCATTTTCTTCGCTAGAGCGAGTAGACATACGCATTCTGCGCGATTCCGAGTTGCGGTTAGCGTTTGGAGCAGAAGACTTTTCGCTTGGCAAAGTGGCAAGAATCTGATCTAAATTAGCATCCACTTCGTCTGTTTTAGCAAAATTACTACCATTATTTTGCTCAGCGTTTACGCTTGCATTTGTACGAGCGTTATCTTCTCTCGTAACATTTGCAGAGCCTTCTTTGCGATATCGATGAGTCTGATTTTCGCGCGCAAAATTGCGATTACGCGTCCCACTATTTGCATCGCTTGAATCAGAAGAATCATTAAAATCGCGATTCGTGTCAATGCTCGAGCGGAGTTCAAAAGAAGATGAATTGTTTTGCGTTTCGTCGTCGCTTTGAGAAACACGATTTATTCGTAAAGTGCTTTTAGGAACATGAACGCTAACACCAGCTGGAGCATCCCCACCATTGCGCGCAGCAGTTAGCGTAGCAACCAAATCTGGCTTGCGCATTGTAGACGTACCGCGTAGACCCATTTGCTTCGCAAGATCCTTAAGCTCCGAAAGCTTCATATCATCAAGATTTTGGCTTGTTGCCACAGTTATGCCTTTCCCTAACTCCAAGATAGATTGCTTGGAGCTTTACGTGGAAGATTACGGAAAATCCGTTGTGAATATAACGACAAACACATATCAATGTGTATTAGTCGCTGATAAATGTATGCTACTACACTCGTAAGACTCACAACAACACGCGCGGCAGGGTATGCACTATATGTGCGATATACGCGAATACGCTACAGACGCTACTTCTTTTCGTGATACGATTTTTCGGTATTAACAGACCAAACGTTATCTTTAGACTTCTTACCACTATTGATGTTTTGAACAGCTTCGATAGCAGTTGCCATTGAGTGATCCTGGTTATTGTAGCGATGCTGGCCATTTCTACCAACACAATACAAGTTGCCAAAACCGTCTAAGTACTTAACAAGATCAGGCATTTGAGCGTAAGTATCAAAGTAAGCAGGGTAGGCCTTTGGAACGCGTTCGCGATGAGCATCTAAAACGTCGTCTTCGCTGTCAATAACTTGCATGCGAATCAACTCGTCAATGGCGTTTTTGCGAGCTTCTTCGTCGCTCATATTCCAAAAATCGTCGCCTTCGCTGCAGAAGTATTCAAGGCCAATCCAAACGGTATTATCAACGTCTTTAACAAGGTATGGGCTCCAGTTGTTAAAGATTTGCAAGCGTCCGACCTTGTAGCCAGGGTCTTGAACGTAAATCCAGCAATCTGGCACAATAGGAGGGTTGCCAAGCGTTGGAATATCTGTAGTGTTGCGCAAACGCATGCGCTTAACAAGCAAGCCAACAGTTACAAAATCGCGGTAAGGCAAGCCTGCTGCAACTTTTTGCAAGTCTTGTGGAACTTCTGCATTTGCATCGCCATTCGCGCCTTGCTCAATAGATGCAACCAAATCTTTAATTGGCATAGACGAAATAAACTGATCTGCACGAAGCTCACTGCGTTCGCCATTTTGATTTTCAACAACAACACTGCAAATCTTGCCATCCGCTTGCTTTACGGCAACAACTTTAGATCCTGTTAAAACAGTGGCTCCATTTTCGCGGCAGCGGCGTTCAACGGTCTCCCAAAGCTGACCTGGACCAAGCTTAGGATACCAAAATTCTTCAATTAAAGAAGTCTCAACTTCTTTCTGACTTGCATTATTCTTAGGCATAAGCTTAGAAATAGCGTTCTTCAAAACTTCAACAATGCTCAAGCCTTTAACGCGCTGAGCGCCCCAATCAGCAGAAATCTGGCTTGGATGCCTTCCCCAAAGCTTCTCGGTGTAGCCCTCAAAGAACATGGAATACAACTTTTTGCCAAAGCGATTAATGTAGAAGTTTTCGAGGTTTGTTTCTGGCAACTTGTGAATCATGGACCAAAGGTAGCTAAAACCAACCTTCATTGTTAGCACAAAGCCCATAGATCGCAAGGTGGATGCCGAAAGAGAAATAGGGTAGTCGAAGAAATGATGATTCCAGAAGATTCTAGAAACACGATGACGCTTAAGCATAACTTCATCTTCGACTTCCGGGTCTGGGCCTCCAGCCTCTAAATCGTGATGCCTGCCAAGCTTCTTATCGTCGTAAGAAGGAGCGCCCTGAAGAGGCAACATATCTCGCCACCATTGCATAATGCGATCGTCTTTAGAGAAGAATCGGTGTCCGCCAATATCCATGCGGTTTCCGTTGTATTTTACGGTGCGAGAAATGCCACCAAACTCGCTGGTTGCCTCAAGAACAGTCACATCGTAGCGGCTAGAGCCGCCATCTTTTACAAGCTCCCAAGCTGCCGTCAACCCTGCCGGACCGCCACCAATAATCACTACAGATTGTTTCTGGGATTGTGTATCAGCCAATTTTCCTCCATAACTAAAAACCGCTTTATAAAGTCAAAAACGCAAAATTGCAAGCACGTATTTATACTGAAATCTAAATATAAGCTTTACTATTATACTCTTATCACGCGATAGATTCTGGAATATCAATATCTGTTTTTTGTACTTCTTCCACATTTACGTCTTTAAACGTAACAATACGAACGTTTTTTACAAATCGCGAAGGGCGGTAAACATCCCACACCCAAGCGTCTGTTAATTGCACGTCAAAGTACACGTCTTGACCTGCGGAGCGCACGTTAAAATCAACCTTATTTGCCAAGTAAAATCGGCGTTCTGTTTCTACAACGTACGTAAAAAGCTTAATAACGTCACGATATTCCTTGTATAACGCAAGTTCGGCGTCTGTTTCGTAATTGTCGAGGTCTTCGGCGCTCATTGCTTCCCTTCCGTTGGCGTGATTTGCGTATTTGATGTAGCTTTATTCGCTGCGTCGTCTTCTTGAGCACGCTTGCGGCCTCGTCCTATAATACGCCACCATGCGCGCTTAGAGGAATTATCCGTGTGCTTAACACTATGCTCGGCCTTATCGGCCGTTAACGACTTGCGCGAATCGCCATTTTTAACTGGGATTGCAATCGAATGTTCGTGCGCGCTTAGGGCCTCGCAAACTCCAGGATTATCTTCGATAACGTGTAATCCAAAAGCGTCTAGCGAGCGAATCGCATCGTACTCGTCTACAAGAGTGTCCATAACAACAAAATCTTGATACTTTTGGCTTTGAGAATCCCAAAGTGCATCGCGAGCAGTTCCCGTTTTCATAAATCCAAGCGACTGGTACACGGAAAGCGAGCGCGTGTTTGTTGCAGGAACGCCAACCCAAATTCTGTGCAAAGCAAGACCAACCTCGCTTGGCGCAAAACCGTAAGTCATAACTCTAGGCATTGCATCCCTAGAATACCCACGACCCCTATAGTCGCGTCCTAGAATCACCTGGATCCTAGCGGATTTAGACCAACCGTCAATGTCAATCAAAAATATCATTCCAATAATATTGCCATTAGCATTTTCGGAGTCATCAATAAAATCTGGCACAATTGACCATGCGATTGTTGGGCGCGATTGAGCGTCGCTAGAGGCGGCATCATGATTAGATTTTGCCTCAGTGCTTCCAGCCGAAGACCATTGCACCGAACGATTCACCCACGCGTGAACCATGGCGCGCTCCGATTGCGCATCTTTGCCTGTTATAACGGCTGCTCCATCAAAAGCATGCAATGCGTCCATTTGCGCCAAATCTTCGATTGTTGCTGGCCTAAGACGTGCCATTTCGCCGCGGATTGGCGGAATCGTAATATTTTCTGGCAACTCGCGGTGGCTTGTAGAATCAGCATTGAATCCTTGCATATTCACCTTTTTCGTACAATCGACTTACGTGTTATAAAAGCTTACAAAAAGCGCTACAGCGATTAGTAAAAACCGCGTTATAAAATCGCACTTTTTGCACCCTATACAATGCTATAAAACACAAAGTTAAAACGCAAAGTATAAAGCGCAAAAAGTGCAAAGTAAAAGCTAATCTAAACTAGCCTTTGATTTTTGCCATTACAATCTTAGTAACGGCTTTAGCGTCTGCTTGACCCTTAGTCGCACGCATAACGGCGCCAATAATTGCGCCCATCGGCTTCATATTGCCTGCCTTAAGCTTTTCTGCAACTTCAGGATCGGCTGCAAGAGCAGCGTCAACAGCAGCTTCCAAAGCGCCGTCATCGTTCATAACCTTGAATCCGTGCTTATTAACAACTTCATCAGGCTTGCCCTCGCCAGCCAAAACGCATGCAACAGTTTGCTTAGCGAGCTTATCGTTAAGCTTACCGTCTGCAATTAGCTTTTCAACTTGCGCCACATCTTGCGGAGTAATAGGCAATTCTTCCAAAGTTACGCCACGAGTGTTTGCTTCGCGAGCAAGCTCACCAAGCCACCACTTCTTAGCGCCAGCAGCACTTGCACCAGCTTTAACGGTTTCTTCAACCAAATCAAGAGCATCCGCGTTAAGAATATCTCGCATTTCAAGATCGCTAATGCCCCATTCGCTTTGCAAACGGTTACGGCGCTCGCGAGGCATTTCTGGCATTTGTGCCTTCATGCGCTCAATATGCTCCTTAGTGATGTGAAGCATAACCAAATCTGGGTCTGGGAAGTAGCGATAATCGTCGGCGTCAGACTTTACTCGGCCGCCAGCAGTAGTCTGAGTTGCCTCATCCCAGTGACGAGTCTCCTGCAAAATCTCGCCGCCTTCGCTCAAAATAGCAGCCTGGCGACGAATTTCGTATTGAAGCGTCTTTTCGATTCCGCGGAATGTGTTCACATTCTTAGTTTCCGAGCGCGTACCGAATGGATCGGTTGGCTTTCTGCGGAGCGAAACGTTTACGTCTGCGCGCATATTGCCCTGCTCCATACGAGCATGGGAGAGGTTGAGAGCGCGAACAATATCGCGAATAGCGCGCATGTATGCGCCTGCGATTTCTGGAGCGCGGCTGCCAGCACCTTCGATTGGCTTAGTTACAATCTCGATTAAAGGAACGCCTGCGCGATTGTAATCAACCAAAGAATGATTTGCGCCTTCAATACGACCGTCAGCGCCGCCAACGTGAGTATTCTTACCAGCGTCATCCTCAATGTGAGCACGCTCAATCGGCACGCGGAACACAGTGCCATCTTCCAGCTCAACATCCAAGTAGCCATTGCCATTAGTAGGCTTATCGTACTGGGAAATCTGATAATCGCGAGGCATATCTGGGTAGAAGTAGTTTTTACGAGCGAACTGGCTCCACTCAGCAATTTCGCAATGCAACGCCAAACCGAGCTTAATCGCGTAATCAACTGCAGTCTTGTTTACAACTGGCAGAGAGCCTGGCAAACCAAGGCTTACAGGTGTTAGCTGAGTGTTTGGTTCGCCGCCAAAAGATACTTCTGCTGGGCAGAACAGCTTTGTGCGCGTGCTAAGCTCAACGTGAGTTTCCAAGCCGAAAACTGGGTCAAACTGCTCCACAGCATCGGCGTATTTCATAAGTTTTTCAGCCATGAGAATCCTTCTTATTTAAGCTTTATTTCACTTTACTTAGCCAATGAATCGAGCCAACCAGCTTTAAGCGACTTCCAGATTGGGCCGCTCCACTTTTCTTCGAGCGCTGCTTCCAACGCTGCTGCAGGCTTGTACATCTTTTCATCATGGCATTGCGGAGCAATAATCTGAATGCCAACAGGCAAGCCATCATCGCTCAAGCCAGCTGGGAGGCTCAAAGCTGGAACGCCAGCCATGTTTGCAGGAATCGTAGCAATATCGTTCATGTACATAGAGAGTGGATCGTTCATCTTCTCACCAAACTTGAATGCCGTTGTAGGGCTTGTTGGGGAGACTAGAACATCTACCTTATTAAACGCTTCTTCAAAGTCGCGAATAATAAGCGTACGAACCTTTTGTGCCGAGCCATACCAAGCGTCGTAGTAGCCAGCGGAAAGTGCGTAAGTGCCAAGAATAATACGACGCTTTACTTCGTCGCCAAAGCCAGCTTCACGAGTTGCAGCCATCATGTTTGCTGCAGTTTGAGGCTTGTCTGCTGGTGGCATTACGCGCAGACCGTAGCGCATGCCGTCGTAGCGAGCCAAGTTGGAGCTAACTTCGGAAGGCATGATTATGTAGTATGCAGATAGCGAGTAAGGGAAGTGAGGGCAGGAGACTTCTGTTACTTCTGCGCCCATATCTTTAAGCAATTGCACAGCCTCATTAAAGCGTGCTTCAACGCCTGGCTGGAAGCCTTCGCCGCTAAGTTCCTTAACAAGACCAACCTTTACGCCCTTCAAATCGCGGCGAGCACCCTCGCGCGCAGCCTGAGCCATTGGAGGAACAGGAGCTGGAATCGAAGTTGAATCGCGCTTATCGTTGCCGCCAATGATTTCCTGCAAAAGTGCAGAGTCAAGAACGGTACGAGAAACAGGACCAATCTGGTCTAGCGAGCTTGCCATGGCGATTGCGCCAAAACGGCTAACTCCGCCGTAAGTTGGCTTTGCGCCGACTGTACCAGTTAAAGCGCCTGGCTGACGAATGGAACCACCAGTATCTGTACCCAAAGCAATAGGGGCTTCGAATGCAGCAACAGCAGCTGCAGAACCGCCGCCAGAACCGCCAGGAACGCGCTCGGTATCCCAAGGATTGCAAGTAGTTTGATAAGCAGAATGCTCTGTAGAAGAACCTTGAGCAAATTCATCTAGGTTAGTCTTGCCAAGAATTGGCATGCCAGCTGCCTTGAGTTTTTCAATAACAGTAGCATCGTAAGGTGGAATCCAGCCTTCGAGAATCTTAGATGCTGCAGTAGTAGGAATGCCCTTAGTAACAATCATGTCTTTAATGGCAATTGGAACGCCTGCAAGCTCAGGTAAGCCTTCGGCTTCGCCATTAGCATTCTTTTTATCAAAAGCATCTGCTTGCTCAAGTGCAATATCTGCAGAAACATGCAAGAATGCTTTGATTTCTGGTTCGGCTGCTTCGATTACTGCCAAGTGAGCTTCAACAAGCTCGCGGCTAGAAACTTCTTTAGCTTTTACAGCTTTTGCCATATCGGCAGCAGAAAGCTTTACTAAATCTTGAGTATTAGTCATGTTTATTCCTCCCCCAAAATTCGAGGTGCTACAAACATGCCAGACTCGCTTCTAGGAGCACCAGAAAGCGCTTCTTCTTGAGTCAATGGCGTAGCTGGCTCGTCTGGGCGCAAATACGCTTCAAGAGGTACTGGATTTGCAGTAGGTGGCACATCTTCGCCAGCAACTTCCTGCACTTTGTTAATAGATTCTGCAATGACGTTTAATTCGCCTTGCAAGCGACTGATTTCTTCGTCGCTAAGCGCAATCTGGGATAGAACGCCCAGATGCTCAATTTCTTCGCGTGTGAATGTTGGCATAACCTCAACTATATGTGTGATGCGTGACCTTCTTATAGAAGAAAAAAGCAATATTGATAAAAGATTTACACACGTTACTGTAGAAATATTTTCCCAATTTTAGAACATGATTGTCGATCCATATTTTCTAGGGAAAATTATGTGTAATATTAAAAAAATTTTATTAGTGAGACAATAAGCGAAATAACAATTATTATCACATACAGTTTTCATAAAATTAACGAGTATAAAATAGTGAAGACGAGGGTCTATGCATGTCAACACGCCATGAAATGGAAATAATTCAATAAAAGAATGTTGGCATTCCAACCTTCTTCATACGTTTATTTGCAGAATAAAAAAATTTGTTTTATTTCACTATCCCAGAAATAAAAAAGCATGTAATAATTAAATGCTATGAGATATTAAGCTAATGCAGCGAAGCATTCCATGCATAGAAGCAAATAAGTTACGGTATCTCATAAAAAATAACATAAAATATAAAATTGAAGGACACATATGAATAACACAAAGTTCTACCGTAATGCAGCAATGTTGCTCCTCGCGGGCGCAACTATTATTCCACAATGCTTAGCAGCACCAGCAATGGCCGCTCCTGCAGCTAAGGATTCTGAGCCAACCGCATCTTGCGCAGCCAAGAAGGACTCGTTGAATAATTATTTGTGGGATTTGCAATACGATAAAACAAACATTCTCGCCCGTCATGGCGAAACCATTGACAACAAATTCTCTAGCGATAGCTTCAACAAGGGCGATGAATTCGTTGTTGTTGAGCATCAGAAGAAGAACATCACAAATACAACTTCAAACTTGTCGGTTACTTCCGCCAACGATGATCGCGTATACCCAGGTGCTCTTTTCCGCGCTGACCAGAATTTGATGGACAATATGCCAAGCCTGATTTCCGCAAACCGCGCTCCAATCACGTTGAGCGTTGATTTGCCAGGCTTCCACGGCGGCGAAAGTGCTGTAACTGTTCAGCGCCCAACCAAGAGCTCTGTAACTTCCGCAGTGAACGGCTTAGTTTCCAAGTGGAATGCACAGTACGCTGCAAGCCATCATGTTGCAGCTCGCATGCAGTACGATTCTGCAAGCGCACAAAGCATGAACCAGCTCAAGGCAAAGTTTGGTGCTGATTTCGCCAAGATTGGCGTTCCGCTGAAGATTGATTTCGACGCTGTGCACAAGGGCGAAAAGCAGACTCAAATTGTGAACTTCAAGCAGACCTACTACACCGTAAGTGTTGATGCTCCAGATAGCCCAGCTGACTTCTTCGCACCATGCACTACGCCAGAAAGCTTGAAGAGCCGCGGAGTAGACAGCAAGCGTCCGCCAGTATATGTGTCCAACGTAGCTTACGGCCGTTCAATGTACGTAAAGTTCGACACCCGCAGCAAGAGCACCGATTTCCAGGCTGCTGTTGAAGCTGCAATCAAGGGTGTTGAAATCAAGCCAAATACCGAGTTCCACCGCATTTTGCAGAACACTTCTGTAACTGCTGTAATTCTCGGCGGCAGCGCAAACGGTGCAGCCAAGGTTATTACCGGCAACGTCGACACGTTGAAGGCTTTGATTCAAGAAGGCGCAAATTTGAGCACCTCCAGCCCAGCAGTTCCAATTGCTTACACCACTTCCTTCGTCAAGGATAACGAAGTAGCAACTTTGCAAACCAATAGCGATTACGTTGAAACCAAGGTTTCTTCCTACCGCGACGGCTACTTGACTTTGGATCACCGTGGAGCTTACGTAGCTCGCTACTACATCTACTGGGATGAGTACGGCACCGAAATTGACGGCACTCCTTACGTGCGTTCTCGCGCTTGGGAAGGCAATGGCAAGTATCGTACAGCTCACTTCAACACCACTATTCAGTTCAAAGGAAATGTACACAATCTACGAATCAAGCTGGTTGAAAAGACTGGCTTAGTTTGGGAACCATGGCGTACAGTATATGACCGTTCCGATTTGCCACTGGTTCGCCAGCGCACAATCAAGAACTGGGGCACCACCTTGTGGCCACGAGTTGCTGAAACTGTGAAGAACGACTGATACTTATCACAATTTCAAAAAATAACTTAATAAAGATAATTTAATAAATAATAAATTAAATATAAGTGAATACAATTAAGGGCTTTATCTTGTAGTCGGTTACGAGATAAAGCCCTTGTTGTTTGCTAAATATTATTTGTAGTTAAATATCGCGATGTTTTTCAACAACGTGGCCAATTGCATACATGACTACGCCCCAAGCGAGAACCACCAAGCCTGATTGCCACCATGTAAAAACATATGCGTTTGGTGGAAGCTGTGCACCCGAATTAGGGGAGCTGCCCAAGAATTTCTCCACCGCTGTGGCTGGCAAAAGCTGTATAAGTATTGAATTCCACTTCGCGAAATTGCTCGCAAACATAATAATGCTAAGAACACTAGGCAAAATCATCACGGCTCCAATAACGCACATAATTCCGCCAGCAGTTGACTTGCAAATCATGCCAAAGCCGTACGCCATTGCTGCTACAACAACCATAATTGCAGGAGATCCAAGAAACAGCGTAAGAGGCAATTTCCACGCGTTGCTTCCAGATAATCCAGAAGTGCTGTCTCCTATAAAAGCTAATTCTGCAGCGCCTAGCGAAACTGCCATTGCAATAAGTTGCACCACAAAAACGTAGATTGCAACAGCAATAAACTTAGCCGTAAAGAACATACCCCTTCTAGGTACAGCAGTAAGAGAAGCCTGAATCGAAGTTGTAGAATGCTCCGCGGTTACAGCAAGCACTGCAAAAATCGCTAGAACAATCAAAGATACAGAAGCAAAACTAATAACTAAGTGGAAAATGCTATCTTGAGATGCAATAAGGCTGCTTTTATTGCTTGGCCCAACAGTAATTGCAGCGCTTGATCTACCTTGATTTGCTCCATTCTTAATGTCAACTTTAGACATTGCTTTTTGCACAATCGCAATAATAAAGCTAAAGATTACTGGCAAAACAATAGCTAATGCCATGCACCACCATGTTGATGCAAGTCCGCGCAACTTAACAATCTCAGATTTAAGCGTGTGCATAAATGTAAGGCGCAAGTGCTGAGCGTTCATGCTGCGACCTGTTTTATACGCGTTAGACTGATGTGCGTTAGATTCAGAAGATTGCACTTGTTGATTTGCTACTTGCTCACTCATTTTGCACTCTCCTTATTGTTAGATTGCTCTACGTTTTGCTCACTCGGCTTCGATCCGCTGCTAGGAACAGTCTTAGTAACGTACTGCTCCTGGCCATGCGTAAGAGCCAAATATGCTTCCTCAAGTGATGCGTGCTCTTGATTTAGCTGATATACCAAAATTTGATTATCCGCAATTTCGCGAGCAAGCTGATTAAGCTCACATCCTGTTATTCTAAAAAGTTCGCCTTCTTGAACGTCTTGAGGCGTGCGATTATCTGGCAAAATCTTGCATTCAGGATTATTTTGAGCAAGCACAGACTTTAGTTTTTCGCCTTCTGGAGTTACAAGTCGAACAGCGTGCTGCGAATGCGCGTCAACAAAATCTTGAACCGTTGTGCGCTCCAAAATTTCGCCATGCGCAATAATAACCAAGTTATCTGCAGTGAGCGCAACTTCGCTCATTAAGTGCGAACTAAGTAGTATTGCGCGGCCTTCGCTTGCGTAATACTTGCATAATTCGCGAACCCACTTAACGCCTTCTGGGTCTAAGCCGTTAATCGGCTCGTCCAAAATAAGATTGTGTGGGTCTGCTAAAAGCGCTGCCGCAATGGAAAGACGCTGGCTCATGCCAAGCGAGAAGGATCCCGCTTTGCGGGTTTTAACACTTGATAATCCAGTAATATCAATCACTTCGTCAACGCGCTTTTTTGATATTCCGTGAGTTAAAGCCAGCGAGTACAAGTGATTGTAAGCAGTTCGGCCTCTGTGAGCGGACTTTGCGTCAAGAACTGCGCCAACTTCTGTCATTGGGGATGCGATTTTTGCGTAAGGTTTGCCGTCAATAAGAGAAGTACCACTATTGGCATGAATAAGATTTAATGCGCAACGCATGGTGGTAGATTTACCAGCGCCATTAGGACCTAAAAAGCCAGTGACTTTACCGTCTTCGGCGACGAAAGAAACGTCGTTAAGCGCTGTTTTTGCGCCGAAACGCTTTGTAATATGTTGAAATTCTAACATAAATTAACAATATCACAAATAGAAAAAATAAACATCAAATGTAAGCGTTTATGAGTACAGGCTGCTGCGTTTTGTAATGCGATTTTTGTTTTGTATTTGTTTGCGATTGTTTTTTTTTATATTCGCTTGTTTGTAGTTTGTGTCAGCAATTTGGTGCTGCATGTTGCGCAATCCACGCGTGCATGGAAACAGCTGCAGCAGCCCCTGCGTTTAGCGAGCGAACAGAGCCAAATTGCGAAATGTAAACAACGTCATCCGCCATCTCTAGTGCTTTTTTAGAAAGACCTGGACCTTCCGCACCAAAAAGCATAAGGCAACGTTTGGGGAACTTGTAGTTTTCCATAGCAACAGCGCCTGGAATAATATCAAGCGCTATAACGCGAGCGTTTTTAGCGTCTTGTTCCTTAATATTTGCGATTTTTTCGGCTTCTTTATTGCCTTCTGCTTGTGCTTTAAGCAAAAGTTGATGCGCTTCTTCTGCTTCTTTAAGCATATTTTCGCGCCAATTAGTTACTAGAGTTTCAATAGTTGGGCAGCACTCAACGTATTGGTAAAGCTCAGTCATTAACGAGCCTTTACGATTCCATTTATGAGGCCCTACAATATACACTTTTTTCGCTGTAAATGCGTTTGCAGTGCGAACCATAGAGCCTATGTTGAAATCGTGAGTCCAATTTTCTACAGCTACTTCAAACTCATGACGGCCTTTAGAATCGAGATCCGCTTTTATAGCTTCTACTTTCCAGTATCGGTAGCAATCTAGAACGTTACGCTGGTCGCCTTCGTCTAGTAATTCAGTGCTAAACTGCGCATCATAATTTGGCGATTCTGGATTATCTGGACGAGGCTCACCTGGGTGTTCTTCTTCCCATGGGCCAACTCCTATAGGTCGGAATTCTGGCTCATCGGAAGCTTTTGCAGCCAAAGTAATTGGATTCGGTTCGTGCATGTGTGAGTTTTGCTCCGTTTAATACTTTTGCTTAGTATTGGTAGCTAGTAATTGCAACTAGTCTTGGCAGCCGTCAGTTGCGCAATCGCCTGTGCAACCTGCCTTGCAATGGCCACCACAGCAATTGTCTTCACAACATGGCTCAGTGCAACCATCATGCTTGCAATCTCCTGTGCATTTAACCTCGCAATGACCGCCACAGCAGTTGTCGTTGCAGCAATCGTCGTGATCTGCATCTGCATGTAATTCTTCTTCACCGAAAGCTTGAACAAATGCCATTTTAGTACTCTCCTCACTTATTGGATTTACTAATTGAAGATGCCTTGTGCCTTGTTCGTCGGCGTCAACACCACCAATTAATGCAACTATAGCAAGAATTTGCGCGCCTTGCTTATTAACAATGCCAAAATCAAGACTTAATTCATTGCCGTGTCGTAAAGTCACAAGCGAAGAAGTTTGAACATACGATTTTTCAGAAAGCCAAGAGTCAAGTAACAGCACTCGCTTGCCTTTAACAGATGGACCTTTTGTTGCAGGAAAAACAAAATCCATAACAAAGCCGTCGAGCGCAATTCCTTTACGTTCTGCAGCATGAATAAGTGCAAAAACCATAGGCACTGCAGCAGCAGTTAACGCTCCAACTGCGTCAACATCGCGTTCTAACGAATACCCAGCTTTCTCAATCGCATCAAAAAGAACATCTCCAACCAACTTGGAGCCGCGCTGAGCAAATGTAACAGAAAACAGTTCGCTAAATGGTTTCGCACTCATATCTGCACAAAGCATGCGTTTAAGCTCAGCGCGTTCCTCTTGTAATTCTGTCATTTTTGCACTCCTTGGCATTTAGAGTTCTTCAATTTTTTATGCTTTGATGTTTTGTGCTTAACGATCTTCTACTGATACTTCCGGAGCGCTCAGCTCTTTAACATCAGCTTTATCAGAATCTATAAGATCTATTGAAGCAATAACTTTACTTTGATCTAACTTCTGAAGTTTACGCGCTGTTACCAACACTCTAGACTCAAGTGAAGAAGCAAATTTATTGTAAGCTGCGACTGTTCTTGCCAAAGATACGCCAAGCTTTGAAGCATTTTCTCCAAGAACCGCAAAGCGATCGTACAATTCTCGAGATAAATCGAAAAGTTCTTTTGCGTCATCTGTAAGACTTTGCTGCTGCCATGCGTATGCAACAGACTTAAGCACAGCCCACAAGGTAACTGGGGAAGTGAGGGCTACTTTTTGCGCAAAAGCATCATCCATAAGTGTTGGATCCGCCTCAAGGGCCGCCTGAAGCAATGCTTCGTTTGGAATAAATGCAACTACAAAGTCTGGTGCTGTTTCAAAAGCCTGCCAATATGCTTTAGCTCCTAATGCTCTAACGTGCTCTCGCAAAGCCTTAGCGTGCGCTTTTAGAAGCTCACTTCTTCTAGCTAATTCTTCGTCGCTTGCGTTATCTGGGATTTCGCAAGCGCGCTGATAATCCGCATATGGAACTTTTGCATCAACTGGAATTGTTTTGCCTCCTGGCAGATGCACAACCATATCTGGCCTCTGCTGTTCGCCATTTACTCCCGTTACAACAACCTGCGTATCAAAATCAACATGCTCAAGCAAACCTGCAGATTCCACAATATTCTTTAGTTGAGCCTCGCCCCAAGCTCCGCGAACCTTATTGTTTCGCAATGCTGCAGAAAGCGAACTTGTTTCGCGGTCAAGCCTTGCTTGCTGCTCGCTTAAGCCTTTAAGCTGAGTGTTCAGCGCACCCATTTCTTGCTTACGCCCTTCTTCAATCTGCGAAACTTTATTCTTCAAAGCTTCGAGATTGTCTTTTACTGGAGCAAGCGCTTCCAAGACTTTGCCTTGCTCTTTCAAAGTTTTCTCACGATTTAACCGTTCGCGTTCTTCTCGCTCTGTGCGCAATTGCTCTTCGCGATTCACTCGCAATTGCTCTGCTTGCGTGCGATATCGTATAGCCTGATTGCCATTTTCTTGCGCTTGAGCGCGCGCTTGTTCATACTGAGAGTGCAATTCGTTAAATTCGCGCTGGTTTACGCCATTAGCGCCTTGCGTTCCAGAGTTGTGCTTAACAATAGCCAGCACAACAATGGCGGTTATTACAACAGCAACCACCATTAAAACAAACATCACAATATTATCGAACATACGTTCTATTAAACACTACTGGTTCGACTTTTGAAACATAATTAGACACGCGTATTATTGCATAGAAAAATAAGCGTTATGCAACAAAATAGCGCGCTGCCTACTGGAAAATAATCCAACAAACAGCGCGCTTTGTTTTATTTGACTACATTATTTGGCTACATTGAAGAATGCAGGCACTACGCAATCTTTAGTGTCACATGGTCGCTAGTATTCTCACAATCCGCAACTACGCGAGCGCCATCATGCACCTTTCCAGAAAGCAGCAATCGCGCAAGTTGATCGCCAATTTCCGTTTGAACCAATCTGCGCAACGGACGAGCACCGTAAACTGGATCGTAGCCATGCTCTGCAAGCCAAGCGCGAGCAGAGTCACTCACATCCAAGCTAATGCGGCGGTCGCTCAAGCGTGCAGCCACTTGACGAACTTGAATATCCACAATTCCACCAAGCTCTTCGCGGCTCAACGGATGGAACATAACAAGCTCATCCAAACGGTTGATGAACTCTGGCTTAAACTCAGCGTGAACAGCGTTCATAACAGCCTTGCGTTTAGCAGTATCGTCCAAGCCTTCTTGCACAAGGAATTGCGAGCCCAAGTTTGATGTCATAATCAAAATCGTATTCGTAAAATCAACCGTTCTACCCTGACCGTCAGTCAAACGACCATCATCCAAAACCTGCAACAAAATGTCGAATACTTCTGGATGTGCCTTCTCAACTTCGTCAAAAAGCACTACAGAATACGGGCGCCTACGCACAGCTTCAGTAAGCTGACCGCCTTCCTCGTAGCCAATGTAGCCAGGAGCAGCACCGATTAGACGAGAAACGGAAGCCTTTTCCATGTACTCGCTCATATCGATGCGAACCATTGCACGCTCGTCGTCAAACAAAAAGTCAGCAAGAGCCTTTGCAAGCTCCGTCTTACCAACGCCAGTAGGACCCAAGAATAGGAACGAACCAGTTGGGCGATTTGGGTCTGCAATTCCAGCACGGCTTCTGCGCACAGCATCCGCTATAGCCTGGATTGCTTCGCTTTGGCCAACAACGCGCTTAGAAAGCTCCTTTTCCATGTTTAGCAGCTTCTCATTTTCGCCTTGCATTAAACGACCAACAGGAATACCCGTCCATTCGCTAACAACTCCAGCAATAGAATCAGCATCAACCTGGTCTGGAACCATTGGCTCTTTCGCTTCACTCTTAGCATTAGCAGCCTGTGATTCCGCTTCTTCCAAAGCTTTTTGAATGCTTGGAATTTCGCCATACAAAATACGGCTTGCTTGCTCCAAATTGCCTTCGCGCGTGAATTTGTCGGCTTCTACGCGCTTAGCGTCGAGTTGCGCTCGCAAATCACCAACCTTGTTGTGACCAGCTTTTTCCGCATCCCAACGCGCTTTCAAACCAGAAAGCTTTTCGCGCGAGTTTGCTAATTCTTCCTGCAACTTTTCTAAGCGTTCGCGCGCAGCAGCATCTTCCGCTTTCTTTAACTGCATTTCTTCCATTTCAAGACGCGTAACTTTGCGCTGTAATTCGTCGATTTCTTCTGGCTGAGAATCAAGCTCCATACGCAAGTGAGCTGCCGCTTCATCCACCAAATCAATCGCCTTATCTGGAAGCTGTCTGCCAGTAATATAGCGGTTTGAAAGCGTTGCTGCAGCTACGATTGCATCGTCACTAATAGTCACCTTGTGATGTGCTTCGTAACGTTGCTTAAGTCCGCGCAAAATCGTCACCGTATCTTCAACAGACGGCTCGCCAACAAACACTTGCTGGAATCTGCGCTCAAGTGCCGAATCCTTTTCAATATGCTCACGATACTCGTTAAGCGTAGTTGCACCAACCAAGCGCAGCTCACCGCGCGCAAGCATTGGCTTAAGCATATTGCCAGCATCCATTGAACCTTCTGCAGATCCCGCGCCAACAACAGTGTGAATTTCGTCAATAAACGTAATAATTTGACCGTCTGATTGTTGAATTTCCTTCAACACTGCTTTTAAGCGTTCCTCAAACTCTCCGCGATACTTAGAACCTGCAACCATCGAAGCCAAATCGAGACTGATAAGACGCTTGTTTTGCAAAGTCGTAGGCACATCTCCTGCAACGATTCTCTGAGCCAGTCCTTCTACAACTGCCGTTTTACCAACGCCTGGCTCGCCAATTAGCACAGGATTATTCTTCGTGCGGCGAGAAAGAATCTGAATCACGCGGCGAATTTCCTGATCGCGCCCAATTACTGGGTCGAGCTTTCCCTCACGAGCGCGCGCAGTCATATCAACCGAATACTTTTCGAGCGCTTTGTAGTTGCCTTCCGCGTCTGGGCTTGTAACTTTCGCTCCTCCGCGCACAGTTGGCACAGCCTTGCGCAACGCATCTGCGGAAACATTGTGCTTTTTGAAAATATCTGCAACAGCATTCGGCGCGCTTGCAACCATGCCAATAAGCATGTGTTCCGTAGAAACGTATTCGTCTCCCATTTCGCGCATCTCTTTTTCGGCTTGACTTAGCGCAGCTAAAAGCTGACGACTTGCATCTGGCTTAGTTGTAGTTGAGCCAGTAGATGAAGGCAATGCCACTAATGCGTTGCGAATTTCAGCTCCGATTTGTTGCGCATCTGCACCAGCCTGAGCAATAAGCGCGCGCACGACGCCCTGCTCTTGGCGAAGCAAGGCATCGGCCAAATGTAACGTATCAACTTGCGCATTGCCAGCTGCCGCCGCGCTTTGCACAGCATCACTTAATGCATCTTGCGCTAAGGTTGTAAACTTTTGTTCCATATTTACCCCCATTTGCACCGCTATCTAGCGGATTTTAGGTGATTTGCGTGCGATTTTTGCAATTACACTCAAACCACATTCTGTCAATTTCTAAAACTTGAGTCTACTACACTCAAGTTTTGTTTTCAAGATGTTTGTGGCGTTTCCTTAAATCTTCGCTTGCTTGCGACTTTTCCGCAGCAAAGTCGCAAAGTCAAATATCAAAAATAAATAAGTATCAAAAATAAATAAAAATAAATAAGTATTAAATATGTCGTAATCTTAAAAATATGAGAATTGCACGTTTTTCCTATAATGAAGTTCCTCAATACGCGTTTGTTCAAAAAGACGAAGCAGACGGCAAGGATTATTTAGTAGCGCTAGAAGGCCATCCACTAAGCCCTCAAGGAGTTAAGCCAACAGGCAAGCGCTACGAGTTAGACGCCGATGGTGTGCGCCTGCTTGCGCCAGTGATTCCTTCAAAAGTCTACGGATTGGCCAAAAACTACGATACTCGTTCTGCCGAAGAGCGCGCATCTTCTGCTGCGGCCGCGTCGCATACTGCAGCAGACATGGTGATTTTTACAAAGCCGAGCACATCTGTAATAGGGCCTGACGATCCAATTGTTATTCCTGCTTTCTCAAACGACATGAATTTTGAGCCAGAAGTGGCTGTTGTTATGGGCAAAATCGCCAAAAATGTGTCGGTCGATAAGGCAATGGACTATGTTTTTGGCTTTACTTGCGTAAATGACGTGACTTTGCGCGATTGCGCAGGTAGTGACCCAATGTTTACGCGCGCAAAGGGCTTCGACACTTCTTGCCCACTGGGCCCATGGATTACAACTGAGCTAAATTGGCGAGACGCTCATATCTCATTTACGCTTAATGGAAAAGATGTGCCAGAGGCGAGCGGCACTACAGCGCGATTGATTCACAGTATTCCAGAGCAAATCGCTGCAATTTCAAGCTTCTCAACACTTCTTCCAGGAGATGTTATTTTGACTGGAACTCCGTATCCAGCAGGAACTTTGCACGCTGGCGACGAAGCGATTGTGCATGTAGATGGCATTGGTTCGCTGCGCAATGTGATTATGCATGCGTAATTAAAATCATCAATTTGACTTAAAATTTTGACTTAAACTACACAAATGCGCGCGGGCCAAAGATTGCCGAACCGATTCGAACCATCGTCGAACCTTCGGCAATCGCCCACGCAAAATCGCCAGACATTCCCATTGAAAGCTCTAATTTTTTAGAGTTTCCATCATAATCCTGCGCAAGTTGCTCACTTACACAATCTCTAATTTCTCGCAATGCAGCGAAACCGCTTCTTACTACTTTTTCATCATTCACGCGCGCTCCGAGCGTCATGAATCCGCGCAAATTAAGTGATGGCAAACTAGATATAGCGAGCGCTTCGTCAATTGCGCGTTCTGGCGCGCATCCAGATTTTGTAACTTCTCCCGAAACGTTCACTTCCAACATAACGTCTGTGCAAAGTCCCAAATTTTGCGCGCGCGTAGATATTTTTTGCGCAAGCTCAATGCCGTCAATCGACTGAATTCCATTTGCAAGTGGTAAAACTTTGTTTATTTTATTGCTTTGCAACTGGCCAATTAAATAGAGCGGAATTTCGCTATTTATACCGCCATTTACGCCAACGCTTAAGCCTTCTCTAGCAGCTTCCTTGCGTAAAATCTCGGCTTTTGCAACGATTTCTTGCGGACGATTTTCCCCAATTACGCGCACTCCAGCTTTAAGCGCCGCCATAATCTCCCCAACATCTCGCGTTTTAGTTGCAGCAAGCAGCGTAACCGACTCAGGTTTGCGCCCATAATGCGATTCGGCTTGAGCAATGGCGTCTTGCACGCTGTGCACACCGTCGGCAATTTGACGCGCGCGAACACAATCGATCTCAGTATTCGCCAAATCTTTTTGCGTCATGTATGCCATTTATTGCCCCAATCTATCATTCTAAATACATAGTTTAGTCGAGGAATGGCACGGATTTGTCTGCTAAGTTTGCGCGAACAGAATCCCACGGCGTGTCAAGGCTTTCAAACAACGCAAGCGCATCTGCAGCGCTCATGTCTACTGGGCGAGTTTGACCAGGATTCCTGTATCCCAAAAGATACATGCAATAGCCAATCATGCGCTCGGCGCTCCAGCCAGATTCTCGAAGCGCACCAACATCAAGCGAATGCTTACTTTTTGCGAGTCGCTCGCCTTGAGCGTTATCAATTAGTGGCAAATGCGCAAATTGCGGATGCATATAATGCACGCCATGAGCCGCAAAAAATCCCGATTTTTCTAGCAGCTCACCAATCCAAATTTGAAGCGCCGCCGAACGCAGCAAATCGCGTCCGCGCACAATATCATTTACTCCCGAAAGCACATCGTCAACAACAACCGCAAGTTGATAAGAAAATACGCCATCAGCGCGGCGAATCACCATGTCGCCCAAATCGCGATTAATGTTAAATGATTGCGCGCCAAAAATCGCGTCTATAAAACTCACATTCGCTTGCGGCGAATCAGCCGAGGGAACAGCAAGTCGTAAAGAATGTTGCTGATTATTTTGCAAACGCTTTTCGATTTGTGCCAGGCCTTCTGCAGTTTTGCGCATATTTCTGCACGTACCTGGGTAGCGTATAAAGCCGTCGCCTTCTTGCGGAGCTGCAATCGCGCGAATATCGGAACGCGAGCAAAAACAAGGGTAAATCAGGGAATTTCCGTCGTCGTCTTGCAAAGATTCTAGCGCCTCAAGAGCTTCTTGGTAGATTGCATTGCGATTATGCTGATAAGTCGGCTCTCCAATCCAATCAAGACCAGCCCAACGCAAGTCGTCAATCACTCGCGCGCTAGCATCCTTCGGCATTCGCGCAATATCAAGATCTTCCAGACGCAAAATCATGCTTCCACCTTGCGATTTTGCAGAGAGCCACGCAGCCAACATTGCTACCATATTGCCAATATGCATACGCCCAGAAGGAGTTGGCGCAAAACGTCCAATTGCAATAGTTGACTTTGAAAACATTATTCCGTCTTTCTTAATGTCTTTCTTAAAATCTTTCTTAATAAGCACAAGCTTGCAAAACATAAACTTGTAAAATAAAAAGCGCGTAACGCATTCATACTAGCATTACACGCTTCTTACAACCGCAATTAATCGCAATTAATCACAATCAACCGCAATCAATAACAGTTAAAAGCAACCGTTTTACGCAAATAGCGACTTAAACATAAGTACGCCCAAGATTGCGCCAGCAGTAGGAGCAACCACTGGAATCCACGCCTCACCCCAGCGAGAAGAACCCTTGTGTGGAATCGGCAAAATGGCGTGAAGTAAGCGCGGCATAATGTCTCGAGCAGGATTCAAAGCAGGACCAGTCGGGCCACCCATAGAAGTCACCAATCCCCAAACAACAAAGCCAACTACGATTGAAGCGCCTGCCAAATTCTTCTCTCCCCAAGGAGAAGTAAGACAGCAAAGAGCTGCCAAAACAAGCACGAGCGTGCCAAAGAATTCGTTTAGGAAGTAGTTAAGCTTGTTATTGTAAGCATCCGTAGTGCAGAAAGTGCCAAGAATTGCTTCTGGCTCTTCAGTCTCGTTGTAATGTGGCAAATAAGTTACGTACACAATAAGCTGACCAACCAACGCGCCCAAAAGCTGAGCCACAATATAAGGTGCAACATTTTGCCAAGGGAACATGCCATTTACAGCTTGCGCAATTGTCATAGCAGGATTTATGTGTGCGCCAGAAATTCCGCCAAACATGAGCACTGGGAACATAACGCCAAAACCATAGCCCATAGCAATGTTTAACCAGCCTGCGTGATGACCTTTAGTGTTTTTAAGTTCAACATTGGCAACAGCTCCATTGCCAAAAATCATAAGAATGGCAGTTCCAATAAACTCGGCTGCCAACATTACTGTAAATGAATGTTGCATGGTCCTTCGATCCTTCTTAATTGTTTTGCTGTTTTGCTCTTATTCAATAAATCATTTTCAAAGAAGCTAAGAAAATGAATTTTAACAATATTCTTCCAACAATTATTCTTTGATAGTTTCCCCTAAGAGCCAGACAGTGTGTGCGTTGTGGGCGGGGCGTAGGCAACCAGTGCTCGCACGCATGTAAAACTTCCGAGCATCAAAAGAGGCTCACCACCTTGGCGAGCCTCTTACTACAAAAACAATCTTGCGGATTCATCTGCACAACATCCTCGTTGCAACGGTAAAAGTCTTAAGTATCCGTCCAACGTAATTGGAATCTAACATCCATACATTTTTGTGGGTTACCGCTCTTTTAATTTGTTCTTGTGATTATTATTATCACAACTTTTTACTCAAGAGTAAAGTGCAAAATTGCTTTTGTTAACATATTGTAATTAGTGTTCATTCGCACATAAAAAATAGATGGTTTTGCATCATTTTGTGAACATGCAATGGTTGTCATGTTCAAATGCGTTCACATATTGAAGATGTCGGCGTGTCGAGCACTAGCCGCCGCCGACACTCAGTCGCGCACATCCCTTACAGCGCATACAATTACGGAGTATGGTACAAATTTTTGACGCTCCCTCAAAGGCGATTCTGCGCGGCCAGATTGCAGAGCACATCGCCGAAGACGAAAAGGCAGAAAAGCGTGAAGCTCGTGAGGGCGAGCTACCGTTGCCAAAAGATCGCTTCTTTGACCGCGAGCTTAGCTGGTTAAAGTTCAATCGTCGCGTGCTTGAGTTAGCGCAAAATACCGATTTACCACTTCTTGAACGCGCTAACTTTGCAGCCATCTTTGCCTCCAACCTAGACGAGTTCTTTATGGTTCGAGTTGCAGGCTTAAAGCGCCGAATCGACTCAGGAATCGCAGTAACCGCTGCAAGTGGGCTTAGTCCACGTCAACAATTGCGCGCAATTAGCGAGGTTACGCATCGTCGTCAAGATGAGCATGCTCATTATGTTATTGACCACATTTTGCCAGAGCTTGCTAAGCAGCGCATTGTTATGCTCAGTTGGGATAAGCTCACTCAATCCGAAAAAGATAGGCTTTCAGACTATTATCGCAAGCAGGTTTTCCCAGTATTAACGCCACTTGCGGTAGATCCTGCACATCCGTTCCCATATATTTCTGGCAAGTCAATCAACTTGGCTGTTATTGTTGAAAATCCAAATTCTGGAAAGTCGCATTTTGCTCGCGTAAAGATTCCAGATAATTTGAATCGTCTTGTTCCAGTTGATGATTTAACAGACGAAGAGGGTCGCGAAGAGCGCTACGGATTCATTACTATGGAAAAGTTGATTGCAGCACATTTGGAATCGCTTTTCCCAGGCATGATTATTAAGGAAGCTCGCTCATTCCGCGTTACGCGTAACGAAGATATTGACGTTGAGGAAGACGATGCAGAAAACTTGCTCAACGCTATGGAAAAGGAGCTTTTGCGCCGCAGGTTCGGACCGCCTATTCGTCTTGAGATTTCCGACGAAGCTAGCCCATTCTTATCGCAGCTTCTTGCCAATCAATTGCGAGTAAGCCCAGAGGAAGTCTATCGTTTGCCTTCGCCGCTAGATATGACGGTTCTTTTTGAATTGCAAGCGTTGGATCGCCCAGATTTGAAGTATCGTCCGTTTATTCCTACTACAAATCGTCAGATTGCAGAAGTGGAAACTAGCCATGCGCAAGATATTTTCGCTTCGATTCGCGAGCACGATATTTTGTTGCATCATCCTTACGATTCGTTCTCTACTTCTGTTCAGGCGTTCTTGGCACAGGCGGCGGCAGATCCAAAAGTGCTTGCAATTAAGCAAACGCTGTACCGCACGTCGAGTAATTCGCCGATTATCGATGCTCTTGTAGACGCGGCGCATGCGGGCAAGCAGGTACTTGCGCTTGTTGAGATTAAAGCGCGATTCGACGAAGACGCTAACATTGCTTGGGCGCGTAAGCTTGAGCGCGCAGGCGTTCACGTTGTTTACGGCATTGTTGGATTGAAGACGCATTGCAAGCTTTCGCTTGTGGTTCGTCAAGAAGCCGAAGGATTGCGCCGCTATTGCCACGTTGGTACTGGCAACTACAATCCTAAGACTGCTCGCCTTTACACGGATTTGGGCTTGCTTACTTGCGATCCTGTAGTTGGTCAAGATTTGACTCGCTTGTTTAATCAGCTTTCGGGCTATGCTCCAAAGTCTAGCTTCCATCGCTTGCTTGTAGCTCCTCGCACAGTTAGAACTGGCATTATTGAGCGAATCCGCAGGGAAGAGGCGGCGGCTCTTGCTGGAAAAGAAGCGTGGATTAAGATTAAAGTCAATTCTGTTGTTGACGAAAAGACGATTGACGCTTTGTATCGCGCGGCTCAAGCTGGTGTAAAGATTGACATTGTGGAGCGTGGAATTTGCTCGCTAAAGCCTGGCATTGAAGGCTTGAGCGAGAATATTCGCGTTCGCTCTATTCTTGGCAGGTTCCTTGAGCACAGCCGAATCTACGCTTTTGCTAATTCTTGCGGTCCGCAAATTGGCGACGGCCCTGCAAGTGGACCAGAAGTGTGGATTGGCTCGGCAGATCTAATGCACCGCAACCTTGATAGGCGCGTTGAAACGCTGGTTCGCATAAGCGCTCCAGACCAGGTGGAAGCGTTGATTCAATACATTGACTTGCAAATGGCGGATTCAACGGTTTCTTGGTGGATGGATGGCGACGGCACTTACACGTTGCATTCTCGCGATGCAGAAGGCAGGCCATTGGTAGATAGCCAGGAATACTTGATTCGCACGCATACGCGTAAGCCGCGCGGTGTTAATTAGCTTACGATTAGCCAAAAGCCAGGGCATTTAGGGGCATTCACTTAGGGATTTAATTCCTAAAAAATTATCGGCGTAATCGGTATTACTACCGGCTACGCCGATTTTACTTATGGAGTGGAATATCAACTGCACCTATGTAATTCCACTGTATCCATATGGTTTGTTTCTTGGTTCTTGTACCTGCTACCTTTTCAGATTTTTCAACATAAATCTTATCTACAAAGGTTCGAATGATCTCTGCATTAAGTTCTTGTATATCTGTGTATTGTCGTACTAATTTCAAGAAAGAATCCACGTTGAGACATTCCTCTTGCGCTTTAGAAATAAAGGCTTCAAGGGATTCAATCTTGCTTTTCAGTTCAGCTTGTTCCTTGTCGTAGGACTCAGACATGCTTTTAAATCGTTCATCAGAAATTTTACCGTCTAAGTTGTCTTCATAGAGATGCTGAACAATTGTGTCAAGTTTGCTAATTCTTGCTTTTGCTTGCTCGAGTTCCCTATTAGAGGACTTTAACTTTTGGGTTAGTTCTTTCTCGCTTTTCTTCATCACAAGTCCCACGAACTCTTCTTCGTGCTGTTTGGCAAATGAAGTAATCATTCGTAGCTCGTGAAGCAGTATTGCTTCGATCTGAATATTTCTAATTTGATGTGATGAGCATTTGCCTTTTTGCTTACGATATGTAGCACAGACAAAGTATTCTTTATCATGGCTCCAACCTTTTCCTCGAACCTGATAAAGCTTGTTACCACAATCCGCACAAAATAGCATTCCCGATAACACCGGCATCTCTCCAAGATTGGTACGCACTCGTCTACCATCTCTTATACGTTGAACAATATCAAAAGTTTCCTGGTCAATAATTGCTTCGTGTGTGTTTTTGAAAATTAGCCAGTCTTCTTTGGGATTCAATAATGTTTTCTTGCACTTGTACGATTTCTTTCTTGTTTTGAAATTGACCGTATGCCCAAGATATTCTTGCTTTTCAAGCATATTAGAGATAGTTTTTTGATTCCAGACTCCCTTAATCTCCGATTTCGCGGAAGGAATTTTAATACCAAGAGAGAAAAAATGCTCAGAAGGTGTTGGAATATTCCTTTTGATTAGCTCATTGGCAATCTGGCTAGGCCCATACCCATTAACGCAGAGTCTAAAGATTTCACGCACTACACTGGCAGCTTCTTCATCTACAATCCAATGATTTTTATCTTCAGGATCCTTAAGATATCCGTAAGGAGGATTGATGCAGAGCGGCTTCCCACTTTGTCCTTTTGCTTTAAACACAGCTTTTATTTTTCTGCTTGTGTCTTTAGCATAAAACTCATTGAAGATGTTGATGAAAGGTGTCATGTCGTTGTCTGACTGATTATTGCTATCTACGCCGTTATTTATTGCAATAAAGCGAATATCAGCGTTAGGGAATACCATCTCTGTATACATACCAACTTGCAGATAATCTCTACCCAAGCGTGACATGTCCTTGACGATAATGGTTCCAATCTTTCCTTCGTCAATGAGAGCAGTTAATTTAAGCCAATCAGGTCGCTGGAAATTAGTACCCGAGTAGCCATCGTCTACAAAGAACATAAGATTGTTGAAATGATTATCCTCGGCATACTTTTTCAGCATGCTCTTTTGATTGATAATGGAATTGCTGTCACCTTGTAATTCATCGTCTTTGGATAAACGGCAGTAAAGTGCCGTTATCTTGCCTACATTATCTAGAGTATAAGAAGGCTGTCTATTTAGTTTATTCATCTGTTTTTCCTCCTTTCCGACAGCCTTCAAGCGGTCAGTATATATTCCCGTATAACTCAGAATTTATCAAGTTATTTAGCTTCTATTACATGGTTTAAATTGCTTAAAATAAGGTGTTTGATTAGGTCTTTGACACCTTTCTGAGCACTCTTGCTTTCAAGAGAGTTAACCGTAAATTCAGTATTTCCGATTCTTAACACTTCGGTTTTTACCGGTGTATCCTTAATTTGTTCATCCATGCATTTTGACCTCCTTGTTTAAGAAAGTTGCAATACTTTAATTGCTTCAGGATGTACCAGTTTCCCATCCAAATACTCAAAAGAGAGGTAACCTATCTGGTCTATAAGAGAAAATATTTCGTTTAGAACCTTGATGGTTGGGTTATGGCGTTCGATAATCCAATAGTTGGAAAAATCACCAAAGGCGATAACTTTTGCTCCCTTTTGCGAAGAAGGCATGGCATTGTCAATGACCACAGGTCTGCCCATTAAGTTGCCATCAAAATCAGGTAGGATGTATGCTCCGGTAGTGTCCTTTAAGGTTTGAAGATAAAGAGCAGTTTCATCATTCATAAGCCACGTGGCATTTTCTCGATACTTACTATCTAGCGAGAAGAATAAATGTTTGATGGTATCTGCGGAAATCTCTTTTGCTTGCACAGCAACCTCAGCACCTGATGTATCTGATAAAATTCCTGTCGGCTTAGTTATCCCATCGCCATTTATAAAAGCTTCCGACTCACTCAATGTAAATTGCTTTGTCAGTTCGCTTGTGATGAACTCTTCGATATCAAAGTCAAGATCAGCTGTAAAATCCGTACCCAAACGAATAAGGTTAACTAGGGTATAATCCGTTACATCAATACGCTTAAAGCCATCTTTAATAGGCATATGCGTAATGATATTCGCATCATAATCTTTCATCCATTTAGTGAACGGTGTACCTTCATAGATGAACAATTTGCTTGATTGCGAGTGTGCTTTTACCACTGTACACAGTTTTCTAAGATTACTTTTGTTTGCAAGTTTTGCTTCGAGTTTTGCTAGAGAAGAAGTCGGCAAATCATAGGCACCTGTATGAATGTGGCGCAGTTTTCCTGCAATATTGTTCGCATTACCATTTGCGTCGCGCAGTACGTTCCAAAACGTGTTGTGGTAGTCCTGACTTGCTAGTTTCATTTCTTTTTCAATATCTCTGTTAATCATAATTGTTAGTTCCTTTCATTACTGTTTTCTGCAATTACTGCAGTAATTTGCTTGATTTTGCCCATTTACCCTTTTGAATTCGCTGTTTTTGCACGCAAGACCCTGCGCCCGTTCCCGAAGGGGTACTCTTTAGAGATTTGACCCCCCCTAGGGGGTTAGGTTCAGAAAGTAGTATGCGAATAAATTTCTAACAGCACAGTACCTAGGCAGGTTTTCTTTCTTCAATGTTGTCAAAAAGCTGAAATCATTTCAGTATTTTGATTTGTGCATGATAGTATTTCTTCTTCATGTTCAACACAGGTTTGCGATACGAATTACGCAATCATAGGCACCACCTCCTTAAACGTGGCATGATGTGGCAGTTAAATTTCGTTATTGCCTTATAGGGTTATATGGGGATATAGGTTATTAACTGCCACTAGTTGCCACTTAAAAAATCGCTAAACTCACTTTTAAGCCTGTAGCCTTTAAGAAGCGTGGTTTTTTCTCCGCCTGTCTTGGGACGCTTTCTTACAACCTCGGCAAATTTTCTTAATTCCTGATTGAAGTTTCTGCTGTTCTCAGAAAAACAGCCGTTATCAATGCACCACTTCTTGTAGTGGTCGTATACAACTGCCGTTCGAATCTCAGAGCTCTGGTCTTTAACGAGTACATCTTCAGCAAACTGTGCCATCTTGTCACTGTCGTGGGCATAACTAAAAATGGCATCAAGAACGCTATTAGGCGGCTTAAAGCCTTCATCTCGGAGGTGGGTAAAGCCTTCAAGAAGCCAGTTTAAAATGGCACTTTGCACCTCTTTTTTAGAAAACTCCGCCTTTAAGGTTTTATCCTGTTCCCACGCTTCAAAATGCCTGTTAAAGGGAATAATCTGCATGCGGTCGCTACTAAACACTGTCATATCGCTGATGACGGGCAGATAATTGGTGTTCACGTACAGTTTGAACTGTGGTTTAAAGTCAAAACTGTTCTCATGCAGGAATCGAGCGTTTAAGGTATCACTTCCCGTCATGTATTTAACTTGGGCTGAATTAAGGAATAGTCCTCGGCTCGGCTCAGATATATTGGCAAAGCGAACACCGGCAAGGCGTGCTACATCCTCGGTCGGCTGTGAGCTATTAGGGTTCTTCTTTAGAGCAATGGTTTCCGCGCGTACCGCTTTTCCGTAATCGCCCATCACAGACAGAACGCTTTCCATGAGTGTGCCTTTACCGTTTCTTGTGCTTTCTCCAAAAAGAAAGAACATGCACTCATAGCGTGTATCACCGCTTAACGCATAGCCTAATGACTTTTGAAGATACAAGGCTTTCTCACAATCTCCGCTCATAATTTCATCGACAAACTGGCGAAAACGTTCACTTCTTGCCTTCGGGTCATAAAACACAGGTGATACTTTGGTAATAAGATCTGTTGCTAAGTGCTTGCGAAATACACCGTGCTGAAGGTCTAAAGTTCCGTTTTGGCAGTTAAATAGATAAATGTTCTTATCGAACGCTTCCATCGAAATGGGGTAAACGCTTTGAGCTTCCTTGATATAAATCTCACGGTTACGACGGCTGCTCCATTTGTTCCAATACTCAACAAGCATGGAACGGGTTCTCTCGTCTTTAATGACACCAGCATAACGTATAAGAGAAAGAGCTAAATCCTTGCATAGTTCCATCGTTTTAAGCGTTCCAATATCGCAAGTCCAACGTACACCATCGAAGATGAACCACATTTTGCGCTCCGGTACATAGTGCAGAATGTTTTGGAAAATATCAGCAAACAATCTGCCATTACCTAAATCACCGTTGCGATATCGTATATTTTCATCAGGCTTTAGTTCCTGTAATTTAGATAAGAGATCATCAAAGTCTTCCTCAGCACTTGCATTATGGAAAGGCTCATAGAAGGTATGACATTTAGAAACAGCTTTCTGAATGGTTGTGTTGCCATAAGTATCCGCGCCACGGTGTTCATCCCACTTAGGACGGAATAAAGCAGACTTACGAAAAAGTCGGTCTATTTGCTCCTTGTTACCGCCACAGTAAAAGGCAAGAATAGACACAAGCGCGGCATCTGCTTCGCTATGAGAAGGGTAAGCCGAAATGTCACCATGCCAAAGTGCTGTAAATTTAGCTCCATTTATGGCGTTGCCAGCTTTTTCAATAACAGATGTATCGCTTAAATATGACCTTGTACACGCGTTATTTTCTTTTTCATGAGTGTTTATGTTTCGCTTCATGTACGTGTCTAAAAGCCACATGATGGCTTCATCGTCTTCTAAAAGCTCGCCTTCCTGATACACGTCGCCCGTAACTGTTAGATAGCGATTCGTAGCTAGAGCGCTGTAAACCTCAATATCCCCATGCTTGATGTAATAAGACTTTTTATCGTATGCGCCGTTAAACAGAAGCAAGATATGAAAGCCATGCTTACTTGGGCTGTATTCGATATAAGCGTGCTTGAAATGGGCAATAATCTCTTTTGCCCAGTCTTTAATGATGCCATTATCGATGCAGTGGTCTAAATCGATGCCTAAGAGGTTATCAACAAGCTTTATACCAATTCCGTCGTATTGGTCTTTTACTTTCATGGCATCATCAAGCGAGGTGAAATCGCTTAAGTTGTCTGTAGCTGCTTTCTTTCCCGTTATGGGGTTATAAGGCGGCTTAGTGAGCCTACCGTTTTCTTGCTGCTCGTACTTCCATGAACAAAAGATATTCTTGTTCTTTAGTGCTTTTGGCAGTTTCTCTAGATCCATATTTGATCCTCCTTTTCTAGAAGGCTTATCCCTTCTACATCACAGGCAAAAGAAAAAGCCGACTTTTTAACCTGTCTTAAAAAGTTTTTTTGGTCTTCTACTTGGTAGCCATGAAAGAGGGTGTAATCTGACGGTTTTAGAAAAAATTTTTGACAATAAAAATCTCCTAAGCATTCATTAGGCATTTGCCTTGAATGAATAGCAAAGGAGACTTTTTTAATCTGCTATATTCCGGAGTGGCTAGCTCTTTATATCGTTGATATACTCACAGAATCGTGATAATATTTAACTATTAAAATAAGGAGGGAATTATGGCTGTTAGTTATAAAAAACTATTACATCGCATGATTGAAGAAGATATTTCCAATCAGGACTTAATGAGAATGAGCAATATTTCCGCCAACATTATTACGAAACTACGCACTGGGCAATATATATCACTGGAAAAAGTGGAAGGTATCTGCACAGCTTTACACTGCACGCCCAACGATATTTTGGAATTTATAGCGGAGGATGAAAAGTAATGGCTAATAATCAAAAACTGGAACTTACGTGGCTTGGTAAGGATAAAGAAATCAAAATAGAGCCTAGGATTCTAGTTGAGGATAAAGAAAAATCAAACTGCAAAAATGATCCTAATACAGAAAACATGCTCATACATGGAGATAACCTACTCGCACTAAAAGCGTTAGAAAACAAATATGCAGGTAACCGCGATCACTTCTTCATATTTGAAGTAAGTACCGTAGATGAGAATCCGCTAATCTATCATTATACATATAAGAAAACTACAATATATTTAGCAGAAAAATAGGAGCAGTTCAATTGACTGTTCCTATTTTTAATATTCATAAAATCTAAAGTCTTTATACTCTTTAACAATGGAGTCGCCAACCAGAACAGACTATACTGACCAGCGACTACCTTAAATTTAATGTTTCAGATTTATTTTCTTATCTCTAATTTCATAAACTACATCTGCTACATTTTCGAGTAATCGTTTATCGTGGGTGATAAACACGATAGTTCCGGTGTACTCCTTCATTAGTATTTCCAAAGCCTCTAAACTTGGTATGTCAAGGAAGTTACTGGGTTCATCCATTATTAGGATGTTATATCTACCCATGAGCATTTTAGCAAGCAACAATTTTATAATTTCTCCACCGCTTAAAACAGATAAACTTTTTCCAATATCGTTCTGTTTGAACCCCATAGATGCTAGCACTGAACGAATTTCTGATATATTGTAGTCACAATCCTTCTGCATAAACTCCATAACATTCTGATTACTGTTGTACTTGTAACCATTCTGTGCAAAGTAACCTATTTTTGCCTTAGGCGAAATAGAAATTCCTTCTTCATGGTTTAAGATCATTTGGATTAAAGTTGTTTTTCCGATTCCATTACCACCAGTTAACGCCACTTTTGCTCCTAACGGAATTTGAAAAGATGCATTTTCAAACAGAGCCTTATCCCCAAATACTTTATTAATTTCTGCACCGACTATAGGGTATGGATTATGGAGCTCCAATGCTTTACTTTGCCTGAAACGAATTCTGCGAATGCCTTCCGGAGCTTCTACTTTTCCTAAGGCCGCAATCCTGTGCTCTAGGGTTTTAGCAGCATTATACATCTTTTTTTCCTTACTTCCTATTGATTTTTGATGAGCTAAACGCCCTCCGTCTTCAGTACTTTTTTTCTTTGAAGAACCTTTTGCCTTCTGTTCTATTTTACGAGCCTGTTTTCGCTTTTCCTCCGCAGCCCTTTCCAATCGGGCACGTTCCGCAATAAATTGTTCGTATTCTGCAGCTTGGCTCTTACGTTCTTCCTCTTTCTGACGAAGATAATCAGAATAGTTTCCCCAATACTCAGTGATTTTGCCATCTTTCAGTTCCCATATTTTATCTACTATTTCATCAAGAAAATAGCGGTCATGGCTAATAACTAACAGTGCACCTGTAAAATATTTTAGCTGTCCTATTAGAAAATCAATTCCTTCACGGTCTAAATGGCTCGTAGGTTCATCCGCTAAAATACCATGAACCTGTGCCGATAAGGCCTGTGCTATTTTAAGCCTTGTTTCTTCACCACCGCTCATAGTCTGTATATTTAATTGCTCAACACCTAGCTTGCCTACAAGTGCAAAATCTTTTTCCTCCTGCAGAGTTACTTCGTCCAACTGGGGAATATAGGCAAGTTCACCCAGACGATTCATTTTACATCCTGGGGGAGTTAATTCTCCTAAAAGTACCCTGAGTAAAGTGCTTTTTCCAGCACCATTTGCTCCTACTAAACCAATACGGTCATAATCATATACTTCTAATTCATTTATATCTAAAACATCGCGTCCTTTGAATTCCACACGAATGTCTTTTGCTTTTAATATTAATTCCATAACATTTCCTCCTGTCTATAATCGCATGCTTTCATTTGCTTGTATGCAGGGAAAACCCTGCGATTTTAGCAGGAAGAGTTACATGAAAATAAGATACATAAATATTCCTCCAATATTGTTTATTTTAAATCTAATTTTCTAACCTCAGTTATCATTTGGCAAACTATAGCAATGCCAATAATTAAAATACCTGATAGTAAAAACCAATGATTTACACCGATTTTATCAGCAAAGAATCCAGAAAGAATTAACCCAATTGGCATAGCAAGTGACATGATACTTCCGATCAAAGAAAATACACGTCCTAAATATTCAGGCTTAATTTTCTCCTGAAAAAGAGCTGTTTGCACACCGCTATAAAATGGCACCGAAAGCCCCATTATTGCACAGCAAACTACGAATATTACAAATCCATTTGGAGGAAGTATTCCCGAAACGGCTAAACTGGTCCCCATTATAAAAAATGAACTTGTTATTAGTAATACATGCTTTTCGAAGCCCCCTAATCTTCCTAATAATAAGCCTCCTGCTAGCATCCCAAATGCAAAGGAAATTTCCGTAATAGAAATATGCACAGGCGTTCCATTAAAGTGTTCCATGCTTATTAAAGGAAATAGTGCATTGATTGGCATATAAACAAAAGTATATAGTGTTCCTAAGAGTAATAAGGCAAACAATCCTTTGTTTTGTCTCAGAACCACAACTCCTTCTTTCATCTCCCTTATGAAATTTGGTTCTAAACTTTGCACTTGATTACCCAGCTTAGGTATACGTACAATTGCTACCGTAATAGATGCAATCACAGCACCCAATACGTCGATGGCAATAATAGCATTTAAATCCTAAACGGAGTATAAGAGTGCTGCAACTGCCGGACTAACAATATAGCTTATAGACTGCAAAGACTGACTATAGCCTGCGCATTTCGTTAGCTGTTCTTCTGGTACTAAAAGTGGTGTAACCGCATTGAGTGCTGGGGTATGAAAAGCTGTTCCAATGCTACGGATAAACAATACTATCATAATCATCCAGACAGGTAGCTCCATACAGAATGCAACAATAGCAAGCACTGCACCAGCTGCTGCGATAATTAAATCGGCACCAATCATTATCTTCTTCCTATCATGACGATCCACTAGCACACCAATGGCAGGTCCCAAAATCGCATAGGGTAAAAAACCTACTAATGAAGCCATAGACAAGACCATCGCAGATCCTGTTTTTTCTGTAAGGTAAAAAATAATCGCCATTTGCAGGATGGCACTAGTGATTAATGATACTGCTTGCCCTGCCCATATTGCATAAAATTTTCGTTTCCAATTGTTGTATTTTTCCATTTATATTATCTCCTGCATATTATTTTGCTTGAATTTCTATTTTGAATAGCATTCTAGGCAATAAAAAATGCAGGCCAAACCCCACAATGTGGCTTTTGGTCTGCATACATACAATTTGGAAACATTCATATTAAAGACATAGTTAAATAAAGGTATAGTTAAATAACCAATATCCTCACCGTAACTAATGAATGCTCAATATCGTATAAATAAGCACAACAAAAAAGCCTATCATCGGGTATAGATTCTGCTTTTTTTATTGCCAGCTTATCTTAAACGCATTGAGGCTGTCATAGTTTCGGTTCCTCCTACATCTTTGTTTATATCAATTTATAGTATAACACAACAAGATGATATGTTCAATATAAAAGTTATGGAATGAGACTCATACTTCCAATTCGATGCCAGATTTAAAGGATATGACGAAGTTTTCTTCATAGACTGTAACGCTCTGGATTATCTTCCTTAGTAGCAAGCGATTAGCTTTCACAAAATCTTCTGTTTGTAGTTTTAAAAATTCATCAGGATTTTCTAACTCAACCTCAAAATATTTCATTTTACATTCCCTCATTTCATTTATTGATAAATTGAGTTTGCAAAAAAGAGTGGACAATTTTTGTCTACTCTTAACCTTTAAAATAGTTTTTTTTAATCGATTTGAAGTTGCCTAAATTATTACTTATTCGGTAAAATGAAGTATTGCTTTCAACAGATTTCCTTCAACTACACTTCACTTGATTCAAACAAGGTGGGTACATTTCTATTCCCACAAACTCCTTGTCAATGGAAACAAACACGTACCCACAGGGTAAATGGAAATAGAAACTGATAATTTCTAGCTATCACTTCTACTCATTCCAAAAATTTTCTCACTCTGATACTTACCCACCATAAAGCAAAAAGCCTTGCAATCAAGGCTTTCATTATCCCTTTCGTTCAAAGGTTTCTAAGCTTTTACGAGCAGAGCGACACACTCAGCGGTTCGCTATCTCCGTTCTGTCTGCGTGCTAGCACTTGTCAATCACGGACAGCTATCGCATGGGCGGAAGTAAATGCTAATCTTCGTCGTTTTACTCCTTGACTAGCAAACTTACCGCCTCAACATGCTACGTTTGTAGGTTTCACAGGAACTCCTATTGCCGAAACATATCAGACCTTTGGTCAGGAAATTGATAGATACACTATGGATCAGGCGGTCGCAGATGGACTAACTGTTTCTATTAAGTATCATCCTCGTATTGCCAAGGTGTTACTTGATAAGACCAAAGCTAAAGAAATTGAAAATTACTATAAAAAGTGTGCCGATGATGGTGCAACGTATGATGATATTGAAGCCAGTAAACGTGCAATGAGTTCTATGGAAGTTATCCTTGGCGAGCCTTCTCGCTTGGAGAGGCTTGCTATAGATATTCATGACCATTATATTTCATCTTGTGATAGTGACCCAGATAGAATTCAGAAAGCAATGATTGTCTGCTCTAGCAGAAAAATTGCATATTCACTTCTTTTGAAATTCAAGGATAAATATCCGGAATGGTTTGAAGAAAAGAAAACTCCTGACGGAGTTACTGCAACAGATGAAGAACTTAAAGAATTAAAGCCTATGCCATTTATGGCTATGGTATCGAGTGTTGGAAGTAATGATGAAGCTGAGATGTATAACTATCTTGGTGGAGTTAAAAATGATAAACGTTGCGAAGAACTGGATGCAGCCTTTAAACAGGAAAGGTCTAATTTCCATATTGTTATCGTAGTTGATATGTGGATTACGGGATTTGATGTTCCGTCACTTACATATTTATATAACGATAAGCCTTTGAAGAAGCACTTGCTGATTCAAACTATCAGTCGTGTAAACAGAAAATATCCCGGCAAAGAATATGGTATGGTTATCGACTATATTGGCATTCGCGATAATATGCGTGAGGCCATGAAGGTTTACGGTGGTGATACATCAGTTGCTCCCACATCGGATGACGTTGAGCAGGCTACCTCTGCATTCAGGGAGGAGATTGAAATACTTAAAGCACTGTTTACAGATTATGACTTAGCTCCATTCCTTAATACGAAATGTGACCCTGTTGAAAGATATAAATTACTTTCCAAAGCCGCTGAGTATGTCTTTACATCAGCACAGGTCTTGCAGACAGAAGGAAACGGAAAAACTAATCAGGTCTCATTTAAGACATATTTCTTAAAGTCTGTTAAGAGAATGAGAAGTGCTTTTGATATTTGCCAACCTTCTGGAAATCTGGGCGAAGAAGAATCTGCGCTTGCACAGTGCTTTATGGCTATAGCAGGTTTCGTTCGTAAAATGAGCGGAACCAGCGATGTTGATGCTGAAACTATGAATCTTGTGGTATCAAAGATGGTTGAAGAGGCATTAAAATACAATAAGGTAGAAAGTGTTCTTGAAAGTGGCGAGGAAGAAGATATCTTCTCTCCTGAATACTTTGAAAAATTATCAGATGTAGAAATGCCTGCTACAAAGTTAGAATTACTTATCAAAATGCTCCGTAAGCAAATAAAGGAATATGGCAGGGTCAACCAATTAGCAGCGAAATCTTTCCAAGAAATGATTGAAAAGACTATTGATGAGTACCATGAAAGACGTAAGCACCTTACTGCTGAAGAAGCCGGGGCAACACAGGAAGCTGCCTCAGAAGATATTATTAAGGCTGCAACTAAACAAGCTTTAGTGATACTTCGTCAGATGAACGAAAATCGTGAGAGTTTCCGTAAAATAGGATTAACCTTTGAAGAAAAGGCATTCTATGATATTTTGATTGCTCTTCGTGACCAGTATAAGTTTGAATATGGCATTGACAAAGAAGTTAACGGTGTTGTGGTAAACGATAAATGCAAGATACTTGCTAAAAAAGTTAAGGAAATAATAGATACCGAGTCTTCATTTGTGGACTGGCTCAACAATCAGAATGTGCGTAATCAGTTAAAATTGAAGATAAAGATTTGTTTGGTTAAGAACGGCTATCCTCCACAGTATAGTCCTGAAGTGTTCACAAAGGTTATGGAGCAGGTAGAAAATTTTGAGGAGCATTCTGAAACAACTTCAGAAAGTTAGGTTATTCCTTTTCCTTATTGCTTCTATGTGAAGAACTATGATGTTTGCTGAGAATAGTGCCCCATATGGCAGAAAGAAAGATGGTGAATAACATGGGAAGTATTGTTTTAGAATTACAGAATGAAATTGTGTCATCAAATTGCGATGTTGTTAATATATTACGCAAAGCACATTTGATTGCATCAAAATTAAAGCTTAATGATTTTGATCAATGGATTCAACACGAATTAAATGGTTATCCTGACCAAGAATCTTGCCCTGAGTATAGAAAGGTTCGTGGAAGTTTAAAAACTTTCAATCCTTATCGCGGTTGGATTCCAACCTCAATACAGGATAATGAAGTCGAAAAAAAGATTTGTGAAAGAAAGTTAGTAAATTCAATTTCTGAAATCATTTCTTTATGTCAGTCCTCAGGAAATGTATTAACTTTAGATTTTTCAGGCGAACAACTTGCATTGTTTGATAAAATGGCTGATTCGCTGCTTCCAATGATGTATGCATTACATATACCTACAACTGCAGTTAAAGACATTGAAGAAAAAGTAAAAAATACTATTTTAGAATGGACATTGAAATTAGAATCGGAAGGTATTGTAGGGGAAAATATGGTTTTCTCTAAGACTGAAAAAGAATCCGCAGTGAACATGCCACAAACCGTGAATAATTATTACGGAAATACAAGTGTGATCAATTCACCATCCGATAATGTACAGATAGTGTCTGGAAGTGAGAATACAGTTACATTTTCCTATGATAAAGTTAAGGATGTAGTTGATGCCGTTGAAAAAAGTATTAGTGAATCTGATTTATCAAAAGAGGATATAGAAACCGCAACAGAATTATTAGCTGACATCAAATTAAAAATTGAAGAAGAGAAGAAACCGCATATTTTAAAATCAGCATTGGTTGGACTAAAAGACTTTTTAATTAATACAGGTGCCAGCGTTACTGCAGTGTTAATACAAGCTCAAATACAAGGTTTGTTCTAAAAATCTCAAATACTATTTCGGTATCTGAGTATAAGAAAACGGCCACACAGAGTATCTCTACTCTTGTATGGTCGTTTTATTTCTTATGTTCCCGCTTAAAGGCTTTCAGTTGGTTTTCTTTTAATCCCTTACTGAACACTCCTTTAGCTCTGGCTTTTTTGCGCTCCGAATTCGTTACATTTGTCTCAGCGGTGAGACGTTTGTAACGCTGGCGGTTTCCCGACTTTGTACCAAATCTTTGTACCAAATTTGGCAAATAGTTCGCGCGTTACAGCGCGCTCACGTCTTCGCTTGCGTTGAAAGCACACTGTGCTTTCAACTTTGAGCAAGCTCAGCGAATCGAAGTGCATTCGCGCGCTACGCTCTAAGCGAAAAAGGCAGATCCTGTCGTTAGCGCGGTCTAAGCGCGCTAACGTCTTCGCAGCGCAGAAGCAATGCTTCTGCCTTGAGCTGCTCAGCGCTCCGAATTACCTTTTCGCGCTACGCTTTAAGCGAAAAGGCAGGTCGGAGCGCACGGCTATTAGTAGCCGCTCGGCTGATTTGGCATGTAAAGTCCACTGGACTTTACATTTGAGCCAAATCACGCTTTGAAGGAGCTTGAAATGCGTTATGCAATTTCAAGCTCAGTCAAAGCGCTTTTCGCGCTACGCTCAAAGCGCTCAGGCAGGTCGTCGCGCATACAAAAATGCCGCGCAAGATTTATTCAAGCGCGGCATAACATTAATCGCAGCTTAATCGCGAGTTGAATTCGCGACTAATCACGAAGCGTAGAGAATATCTACAACAAAGTAAAGCGTTGAATTTGCAGGAATTGTTACATTTCCTTTTGCATCTTTCTTGTCTTCTTTGCCATATCCATCTTCTGGCGGAATAACTAAAAGAACCTGTGACCCAACCTTCTTTCCAGCTAAGCCTTTAGTCCATCCTGGAATAACTTGACCGGCTAGCGAGAAGTCCGCAGGCGTGCCGCGCTTCCATGATGAGTCAAATTGGTACAATTTTCCGTCTTTGTCTGTAGTCCATCCAGTGTAGTGAGCGGTTACTGTGCTTTTTTCGGTAACCACTTTGCCGTTGCCTTCAATCAAAGTTTGAGAAATCAACTTTCCATTTGGCACGTAGTTATTCTTATCTAACGACGGTGCGCCAGACTTATCGAGAGTTACCTTCGGCAGATTTTGCGGAATATCTTTAACTTTGTTGCCTGTTGCGCGATCAAGAGTTTTCATTGCAGAAACAAGAGTTAACACCATTACGTACGCGTCTTGCTTAGTTTGCGGATTTGCAGGAATACCAAACGCAATCGTGGAATTAATCTTCCTTCCCTTAAGCAGCGTGTAGTAAGACTTGCTAGTAACGCCCTTTTTAACAACAATTGAGCAGTCTGGTTTGCCTTGCTTCCAGGTGTTCATAAGCTCTTTGCCGCTTTTAGCGTTGTACACAATGCCATTAGCGCATACGCGACTATTTTCTGGAATTTTAGCGCCATTTCCTTCTTGCAAAATTGCGTAAGAATTTGGCTTAACATCTATAGGTGCTGTTAACTCAACCTTTGGCTGCTTTCCTAAAGCTCCGCTAGCCTTAACGCCACTTAAAACACTCATTCCAGCTGCATTTGCTTCGCTACTTGCTGCGCCATTGCTTGACTCGCTGTTTGCGCTACAAGATGCTAATCCAAAGCACATGGCAATTGCGCTCGCAGCGCAGATTGCTCGAGTTATAAGTGATTTAGTCAAATTTAATTTGGTTTTTGTCATAAGTTTAAGACTATAACTTGCATGTGATTTTAGTGTGATTTAACTAGCGATTTGTGTGCGATTTGGTGGCAATTTAGGCGTGATTCTAGCGTGATTTATTGCGCAAAACAGTAAACCTTATAAAAGATTAGTAAAGATTGTAGAATAGATATCAGTAGATGCATATAACGAATTTAAAATTACGTTAATAAGTTTGTGCGCGTGCGGGGTTGAATAATTGGCGGCGTGCCAAGCTTAAGAAAGAGGTTTGATGCAACGTCCTACAAAACGAGCTAGGTTTATGCGAGGAGTAGTGGCCCCAATTTTTGGCCTTCTTGCTGCTCTTAGTATTGTTCTTGGTGTGCTTAACGCAACTGTTTGGAAGCCAAGCTCTATTGTTTCGGCGCATGCAAACGTGTATGGGTCTAGGTACATTGTTACGGATCCAGGCGTTTTGAATCTTGTTGACTATAGAGTAAAAATTAGCGTTGCGGCACTAAATAGTCGCAAGCCAATTTGCGTTGCAGTTGGTTTAGCTAAAGATGTTCGTGGATGGACTAAGGGTTATTCCGTTCAGCGAATAACGGGTCTTAATAATTGGAATAGTCTTTCTACAGATGTTATGCAAGCAGATGACGGTGCTCGCATAGATAGCACAAAAACAGACGATTCTAAGGTTTCTAAAGACGCTGCTAAAGACGTTGATTTTAAGGATTCCGATTTATGGACTAATGCCACTTGCCAAATGGGTTTAGCAAAGTTGTCTATAAATGCTGCCGACTTTGAGCAAGCGGGGAATGCGGCGGATTTAGCGATAAAGCAGGAGTCGCAAGAGCGCTCGCAAGATCAAAATAATGCGCAAAGCAATACTCAAAATGGCGCGCAATCGCAGACTTCTCGCCAAAAATTGTCGTCGGAGTTGCAATCAAAAATTGCTCGCAGGGTTCTTATAATCGATCTTGGTAAGAATTCTCCCGAAGCTTTCGTTGAATTGCGTTGGCGCAGGCATAATCTTCCTGATTTTGCTACTCCTATGTATTTTGTAGGAGCGTTGTTTATTTTGCTATGCGGTCTTTCGGCTTCTGTGTTTGCAATGGCTCCGCATCGCAGGCGAAACAAGCGACTTGTTGCAAGTAGAACGGGCTTGATTAGTGTTGAAAACAATAGTCAAGAAGAAGTTAAGTTCTCGGAGGCTTTGGCTGGAACAATAGCTGGCATTTTTGGTAGCAATAAAGACAAAAAGTCTAAGCACAAAGTGGGTTCTGGCGCGCATGCGCGTCATGGAGTTCACGCAAGAACGCGTACCGCAAAGTCTAAATCCGCTGTAGATTCTTCTATAAGTGTAAAGTCTGGTCTAAATTCTTCTAAGACTGCCGCTTTAGACGAAACAACTGTTATTTCTAAAGATGACTTGCAAGCTTATTTTGCAAGGCTTGCTAGTGAGTCGAGTTCTGATTTTAAGGGTGATTTTGCTGCTGGGAATAAAGCGTCGGCGGCTTTCGATTTGTCTAGCGCGAATCAGTTGGAGCAATCGGAGGATTTGCGTGAAGCTGCTGAATCTGCGGAATCTTCGGAATCTAGTAAATTTAGGAATTCGGGAATCGCAGGGAAGCCTGGAAAATCACAAAAATCACAAAAATCAGAAAGTGCATCTAAATCGGAATCTGGATTTGCAAAAAAGCGCTACAAGAAGGAATCGTATAAAGATCGCAACGATCGCAATAATCGCAAAGAAAATTCTGCTGGAGGCTCCAAGAAAGCCAATCGCGGTGAGCGTAAAAATCGATATGGCAGAATGGATGCAGAGTATTATAAAGACGACGATGGGCGTAAGAGCGATAATCGCATTGGCGAAAATCTTGGCAAATCGTCGGAGGCTTTCGATTCTACTAGTGCAAAGCCTGGTGAAGCAAAGTCTGGTGAAGCAAGGCGAAAGTCGCGCAACCAGTTTAACCAGCGTGACTACAGAAGCCAAAATCGTGGCAAAAATCGCAAGTATAAAGGCTCAGAGAATCGCACGAGTGGCTCTGCAAGCGGCGGAAATGCCAACGGCAACAAGGACGGAAACAAGGCCAGTAATAACGCCAATCATGATGTAAATGGCTTTAATAATGCTAGCCATCAAAATGCCAGCCGCCAAAATGGTTCACAAAATGGCACCTCAAAACCTTCAAAAAACCGCAAAAAATAACGTATTTTGGAAAGTGTGACTATGTTTTATGCTCATAAAATCAAGCACTATGCGCGTTTTGCGTGTGCTTCGGTAGTTGCTTCTGCAATGTGCTTTACACTTTGCGCTTGCGAAGGCCAAGTTCCTAAAGCTGCAGAAGGCTCTAGCGTTAAAGAGCTTCCAGATGTAACGCCAATCAAAGAAAAAGATATACGTTTAAGAGTTTTGCGCTCTTTAGAAAAAGCTAACGAAGAGAAAAACGCAAGTAATCTTGCAGAATACATGAGCGGACCTTCGGCTCTTGTGCGCGCAAGCGAGCTGGCGATTGCTGCAAAAATGGGCAAGCTAGATGCAAAAACCACTATTCCGCGTGAAGTTGCTCAAACAATTGTTCCAACAAACGCAAGTTGGCCGCGCGATTTAATGACAATTACCACAACAACAAAAGACCAGCAGTCTAAACGATTGTTGGTTATTCGCCAAGATAGTGCGCGCTCAAACTACAAGCTTTGGGCTGTTGCAAGGCTTTTCCCTGGCGTGCATTTGCCAAAATTCCCAGTTCCTTCAATCGGAGCTTCTATGGGTAAAGCTAATGATTCGGGACTTGTTATGTCTCCACACGCGGCTGCTGCAGCGTATGCGGATGTTTTACAAAGAGGAGAATCGAGCAAGTTTGCAAAGTATTTTGCTAATGATTACTTGCGATCAAAATTAAGCGAGCTTTCTAAAACAGTTCAAGCTGGAATGGAGCGAAATAAGGGATCTCAAGAACAAGTTTTTACTCCTGTAACAAACCAGATTAGCGTTATGCGCGCAAGCGATGGGAGTGATTTGGTTATTGCTCGCATTGATTCAGTTTGGACTAGAAAAGCGGGAGAAGGTCGCGAATCTAGGCCAGCTTCCGACGAAGAAAAAGCGTTATTTGGGGATTCTAAGGCCACTTCTACAATGCGCGTAACTTATGTGAACGTTATTGCGATGGTTGTGCCTCCTGCTGGCTCGGACGCAAAGATTATTCCAGTTGGAGCAGAACGTCAGCCTATAAAGGTAGAAGCGTTGTAGAAGCGTTGTAGAAGCGCCTTAGGCTTGTTGTAAGGCCGTTTTAAGCGCTTTAGACACTTTGTAGAAGAAATACAAGCAAAAGAGGAAATATGGTTGATTCACAATCTATGGGTATGAACCCAGGCGGATTTTCGCTTGCTGGTGCAGTAGACCTAGAAGGCGTAAAGCGCAAGGCGGAGGCTCTTGCAAAGCGCGAAGCTGCCGAAAAATCTGGCAAACCGCAGTCTAAAATTCCACTTGCAGGCGGATACGTGATTGATGTTAACGATCAAACTTTCCAGGCAATGGTTCAAACTTCCGTAAGTTTTCCAATTATTTTGCTTGTTTGGCAAAAAAGTGACGAAACTTCTTACGACTTAGCGCAAAAACTTGCGGATTCCGTTAGTGCCTTAGATGGCAGAATGCAACTTGCGCGAATTGATGCGGATGAAAGCCCATCGATTGCTCAAGCTTTGCGCGCGCAGCAGCTTCCAGCTGTATATGGATTGGTTGGGGGCAGGCCAATGCCTATTTGCCAAGGATTGCCTAGCGAAGATGAGTTGAATCAGATTTGTAGTGCCATTTTGCCGCAATTAGTTAAGGTTGCAGAAAAGTCTGGTGTTGCTGGAACGGCTCCTTATATTGATTCGGCAGATTCTGGCGTAGATGATAATGCGGCGGATTCTGGCGATTCTGCGGATTCTGGCGATTCATCCAGCATTCCCCCTGAACACAAAATTGCACACGATGCAGCTATGAATGGCGATTATGCTCTTGCTGCGCGCGAGTATGAAAAAGTATTGCAAGATAATCCGAATGATTCTTTGGCGTCTCGTGAGCGTGCAAAGGCTTTGCTTCTTAGCAGAAATACGAATACAAATGTGGAGGCTGTGCGCAAGGCTGCTGGCGATAATCCTGGCGATGTTTCCGCTCAGCTTGCTGTAGCAGATGTAGATATGATTGATGGCCACATTGATGATGCTTTTGGCAGGCTTCTTGATTTTCTTGCTTCTCACAAAGATTGCGCAGAGGTGATTAAAGACCGCATGCTTGAGTATTTTGCAATGCTTCCTGCTGGCGATGAGCGCTTGAATCGCGCTCGCCGCCGCCTAGCGATTCTTCTCTATTGATATATCAGATATACCACGCTAAAGACTGCGCCAAATAAAAAGATTAAAAGAAAAGCCAAGAGCGCATTCGTGAGAAATATGCGATTCTTGGCTTAAGTAGCGGGGCATGGATTTGAACCATGGACCTCTGGGTTATGAGCCCAGCGAGCTACCGAGCTGCTCCACCCCGCGTCGGCTGCTTTTAGCAGCTCTATCTACGATAGGTGTAAATTTGGATTTGTCAAGTCTTCGGCGTGTTTCTAGCGTAAGTTTATCGCGTAACTAGTTTAATTCTAAACAAATGTGGAGTATAATAAACAAGTGACTAAAGCGAGTTATTAATAATTTGCGTACTTGCTATAATCGCAACACTCGTTAATAATCAGCAATATAACTCAAATGTACAAACTAAGAGTAGAATCAGCTTTTTAGAGATATATTTTCGTTTCGCACATATGTCAACGAATGAATTTACAGGATTTACGGTTTTACAAACTAGCTTGTGAATAACTTTATACTTAACGCAACTGTATTGTAAAAGAGTCCTACAAGGAGGCACGAATGAGTGGAGCTATCGAAGTTTTAGCGAAAGCTGCGCATATAAATGTTGCGGCGTTGCTAGCTTCAGCAAAGCCAGAGATGCCAAGCATTAATGACTTTTTGCCGCCAGAGATTTTATTCCAAGGCACACCTTTTGCCATGAATCGAATTGTTATGGTGCGTCTTATTATGGCCGTAATCGTTATGATTATTTTTGGCATTGGTGCATCTCGCGCAAAAGTGGTTCCAGGAAGATTCCAAAGCGTGCTAGAAATCCTAATGGACTTTGTGCGATTCAACATTGTGTACGAAATGATTGGCGAAGAGCGCGGCAAGCGTTATGTGCCAATGATTACAACTCTTTTTATAACAATATTCTTCTTTAATCTTTGCTCAGTTATTCCAGGCTTAAACATGGCTGCAACAGCAACTATTACAGGGCCATTAGTGTTTGCTCTTTGGGTTGTATGCCAATACTTAATCACTGGAATTAGAGAAAAAGGATTCCTAACGTTCTTCCGCGAATCCTTGTTCCCAGCAGGAGTGCCATGGCCGATTTACTTTATTCTTACGCCATTGCAGCTGCTGGAATTGTTGATTGTGCGACCACTTTCGCTTACAATCCGTTTGTTTGCGAATATGATTGCTGGCCATTTGCTGGTGGCCACTTGCCTAGTATTCACCAACTTCTTTGTGGTGGATTCCAGCAATAAACTCCTTGCCTTAGGCGGTGCATTATGGCTGCTTGGTGGCATTCTGTTTACAGTATTCGAAGTAATAGTCGCAGGTTTGCAGGCGTTTATTTTTACAGTTCTTGCATCTGTGTATATTTCGGAAAGTTACCCCGAGAAAGAAGAAAAATCTGCTGTTGCTATTGCATAAATAGTTAAATCTAGTTAAATCTAGTTAAAATAAACAGATAAATCAGGTTTAATAATCTTAGGGTTTATAACTGGTTACTGTTCCTAAAGAAAGGAAACCAATGAATAGTATCATCGCTCTCGCAGGATTGACGGGCAACCTTAGCATTCTCGGCTTTGCCGTTGCTACTCTTTCCCCTGCTATCGGAATGGCAATGGTTGTATCCAAGGCTATGGAATCCACTGCACGTCAGCCAGAAGTCGGCAACCGTATTCAGTTGTTCATGTTTATTGGCTTGGCATTCATCGAGGTTCTGGGCTTGCTCGGATTCGTTGCCTACATTATGGGAAGCTGAACCGAACGAAACAACTCGTTCCAACGCATACAAGTGTTGAAAGAATAGAAAGGACAAGCCATGGCATATGCAGCCGAAACTAATAAACTGGCGTTGTTCTTGCCGGAGCCTTACGACGTTATATGGTCGCTGGTTATTTTAGTTGTTCTTGCAGCGTTTTTCTACAAGTTCGTTATGCCTAAATTCCAGGCAATTCTTGATGAGCGTGCAGAGAAAATCGAAGGCGGAATGGCCAAAGCAGCAAACGTGCAGCGTGAAGCTGATGAGTTAAAGAGCCAGATGGAAGAAGAACTCTCTAATGCTCAAGCAGATGCTGCAAAGACTCGCGAACAGGCTCGCGCACAAGCTTCCAAGATTGTTGATGAAGCAAGACAGCGTGCAGAAAAAGATGCTGCGAAGATTATTAGTGAAGCTCAGCATTCCATTGAAGCTCAGCATAAGCACGCCATGACTAGCCTCCAAGGAGAAGTCTCGGTACTCGCTGCGGCATTAGCAGGCAAAATTCTTGCGTCTAAGCTAGACGACGATACCGTAGGCTCTAAAATCATTGATCATGTGATTGATGAAGTAGGAGACGTTAAGGATTCGGCGCAAAACAAGTAGTTAAAGCAAGCTTTCACTAAGTTTTATGTCTTAGTGTTGCTAATTGCTACTTAGTTTTGCATAAATGAGGAGGTACGGATGCCAGAAAAGGCATCGCGAGTAAGCGAAAACTTATCGCGTTCTTCGCTTGCGCAAGCCATTTCAGACGCTCATGATGAAGCTCAGCGCATATCTGATGAGCTTTCAACAATGATGGATACGATCGAAAAGTATCCAGAGCTTTCTGATGCCATTACCGATCCAAATAGGTCTTCGGAAGATAAGTCTCGCTTAATCGACGAGCTTATTGGAGGTAAGGCGCATCCCGTTGTTTTGCGCATTATGCACTACCTTGTAGGAACTTGGCATGGTGGCGCAGAAAGTGGCAAGACGGGCAGCTTTGGCGGCGCATGGTCTGGTTTTGAGCGCGAAGCAGGCGAAACTTTGGTTACTGTTACAACCGCTCAGCCTCTTACGGATAAGCAAATCAAGCGTTTGATTGAGATTTACAGCAATAAGTTGGGTCATCGTGCGTACATAAACCCAATCGTAGATCCAAACGTGCTTGGTGGAATGCGTATACGTATTGGCGATCAAGTAACAGACCGCACAATGTTAATGCAGCTTAAGCAGCTGCAGCGTTCTGCGCGCAATGGCGCTTGGACACAGGCAGTGAAGTAATAAATTAAGGAGAATTATGGCGGAACTATCTATTGATCCCGCCCTTATACGCAAGGCACTTGACGGGTTTGTTGACTCGTACAAGCCAGCAGACATGCCAACACAAGAAGTTGGCTATGTTGTTACGGCTGGTGACGGCATTGCGCACGTAGCTGGATTGACTGGCTGCATGGCAAACGAGCTGCTCACCTTTGAGAACGACACACTGGGCCTAGCGTTTAACCTTGATGCTCACGAAATCGGCGTGGTTATTCTAGGCGATTTTACGGGCATTGAAGAAGGGCAGGAAGTTTACCGCACTGGCGAAGTGTTATCTGTGCCAGTGGGAGACGCCTATCTTGGTCGTACAGTAGACCCATTGGGTAATCCAATTGATGGTCTTGGTGCGATTGAGTGCAAGGAGCGTCGTATTCTTGAAGCCCAGGCTCCAGACGTGATTCATCGTCACCCTGTGGACGAGCCTTTGTCTACTGGCTTAAAGGCTATTGACGCAATGACGCCAATCGGTCGCGGTCAGCGTCAGCTGATTATTGGCGATCGTCAAACTGGTAAAACCGCAATCGCAATCGATACGATTATTAACCAGCGCACAAACTGGGAAAGTGGAGATCCAAAGAAGCAAGTTCGTTGCATTTACGTAGCAATCGGACAAAAGGGTTCAACAATCGCATCTGTACGTCAAAGCCTCGAAGAAGCAGGCGCTATGAAGTACACAACAATCGTTGCAAGCCCAGCTTCGGATTCTGCAGGTTTTAAGTACATTGCTCCATACACTGGTTCTGCAATTGGACAGCATTGGATGTACAACGGCAAGCATGTTTTGATTGTTTTCGACGACTTGTCTAAGCAAGCAGAAGCATATCGTTCGATTTCTTTGCTTCTTCGTCGCCCACCTGGGCGTGAAGCTTACCCAGGCGACGTGTTCTACCTTCACTCTCGTCTGCTAGAAAGATGCGCAAAGCTTTCCGACGATATGGGCGGCGGCTCAATGACTGGCTTGCCAATTATTGAGACCAAGGCAAACGATGTTTCTGCATACATTCCAACCAACGTGATTTCTATCACCGATGGCCAGATCTTCTTGCAGTCCGATTTGTTCAACGCAGGTCAGCGCCCAGCAGTCGACGTTGGTATTTCCGTGTCTCGTGTTGGTGGCGCAGCTCAGGCCAAGGCTTTGAAGAAGGTCTCTGGCATGCTTAAGATTTCGCTGGCTCGTTACAAGTCTTTGGAATCCTTTGCAATGTTTGCTTCCGATTTGGATGCAGCTTCCAAGGCTCAGCTCACTCGTGGCGCTCGCTTAACCGAGTTGCTTAAGCAGAAGCAGTTCTCTCCTCGTTCCATGGAGCAAGAGGTTGTTTCCGTGTGGGCTGGTACTCATGGAAAGTTAGACGACATTCCTGTAAAAGACGTGCTTCGCTTTGAGCGCGAAATGTTGGATTATCTCGATAAGGGAACCGACATTTTGCAAGTGATTCGTGATACCGAGGACTTTACAAAAGAGACAGAAGCAAAGCTTGATGCAGCAATCGAAGATTTCCGTAAGTCGTTTAAGACTTCTGCAGGAAAGCCTTTGATTGTTAAGGATTCTTTGCCTCCTGCCGAGAATCCTGCTCCTGTTGAGAAGGAAAAGCTTGTTGCAAAGCCAAAGTCGGATGGTCGCGATTCAAGCAATAACGAGTCTGAGGGGAAGTAGCGTATGTCTTCCCAACTTGCATTGAAATCGAGAATTATTTCCACACAGTCTTTGGGTAAAATCTTTAAGGCTCAGGAAATGATTGCGTCTTCGCATATTGCAAAAGCGCGAGATATTGCGCTTAACGCTAAGCCATACAGCGACGCAATTTTCGATGCCGTGCAGGCGTTGGTAGCTCATCACGAAGCAAACATTAAGCATCCAATCTTTGGAAAAGAGCGTGCAGGCAATCGCGTAGCCGTTCTGGCGTTGACTTCCGACCGCGGAATGGCGGGCGCGTTTACGTCTTCGATTATTCGAGAAACCGAGGCGCTGCTTACAAAGTTAGACGCCGAAGGAAAGCACGCCGAGTTGTATGTGTATGGTCGCCGAGGTGCAACCTATTACAAGTATCGTAATCGCGACGTTGCAGGCACTTGGGAAGGGTCTACGGATCATCCTGATGTAACAATCGCAGAGCGAATCTCCGATACTTTAATGGACGCGTATATGACTCCCGAAGAAGATGGCGGTGTTAGCGAGCTTTATATTGTGTTCACTGAGTTTATAAACATGGTGAGGCAAAAGGTTCGTACGCTCCGCATGCTTCCAGTTGAGCTGGTTCCGTTAAAAGACGGCGAAGAGTTTGCTATGCATAGGCCTGACTACGAGGCGGCTTCTGGCCCTTCGGCTTCGCTTTCGTCTACGGGTGCGGTTTCGGCGCGTGAAGAAGCTGTTAGTCGCAGCAATCCAGATGCTGTGGAATATTGCTTTGAGCCTAGCCCAGACGAGGTTTTGGATGCGGTTTTGCCAAAGTATATTCAGTCGCGTATTCACGAATGCTTGCTTACATCTGCAGCTTCCGAGACGGCTAGTAGGCAAAATGCTATGCACACGGCTACAGACAACGCCCGCAATTTGGTGGATGATTTAACGAGAAAGCTTAATGCTTCTCGCCAGGCTTCCATTACACAAGAACTTACCGAGATTATCGGCAGCGCTGATGCGCTGAATAATGAGGAGGAATAGGAGCATATGGCTGAAAATCAGACCACAGCACCTCCAGAAGATGCAAAGGAAAGCGACCCAACGGCTGGCCGCGTAACCCGTGTTCAGGGTTCCGTGATTGACGTTGAGTTCCCAGTTGGCTATCTTCCAGATATTTACAATGCTCTCAAGGTTGATATCAACACCGTTGGAAATACGGAGGGAGATACCGTCCACGAGATTACATTGGAAGTTGAGCAGCACCTTGGTGATTCAACTGTGCGAGCAGTGGCGCTTAAGCCTACGGACGGTTTGGTTCGTGGTGCTTTAGTGCGAGATACTGGCGGCCCAATTTCTGTGCCTGTTGGAGATGTTACAAAAGGTCACGTTTTTGACGTTACTGGCAATATTTTGAACGCTAAGCCAGGCGAGAATATTGAGGTGACTGAGCGTTGGCCAATCCACCGCAATCCACCTGCTTTCGATCAGCTTGAGTCTAAGACTCAAATGTTTGAAACGGGCATTAAGGTTATAGATTTGCTTACGCCTTACGTTCAGGGCGGAAAGATTGGTCTGTTCGGCGGCGCAGGCGTTGGTAAAACCGTGTTGATTCAGGAGATGATTCAGCGCGTTGCACAGAATCACGGCGGCGTGTCTGTGTTTGCTGGTGTTGGCGAACGTACTCGTGAGGGTAACGATTTGATTGGCGAAATGGCTGAGGCTGGCGTTTTGGAGAAGACGGCGCTTGTCTTTGGTCAGATGGATGAGCCTCCTGGGACTCGTCTTCGCGTGCCTCTTACCGCTTTGACTATGGCTGAATACTTCCGCGATGTGCAAAATCAGGATGTGTTGCTGTTTATTGATAACATCTTCCGCTTCACTCAGGCAGGTTCCGAGGTTTCTACGTTGCTTGGTCGTATGCCTTCTGCAGTTGGTTATCAGCCAAACTTGGCGGACGAGATGGGTGCGTTGCAGGAGCGAATCACTTCTACGCGCGGTCATTCCATTACGTCGCTTCAGGCTATTTACGTGCCTGCAGATGATTACACCGATCCTGCACCTGCAACAACCTTTACACACTTGGATGCAACTACCGAGCTTTCGCGAGACATTGCAGCTAAGGGTATTTACCCAGCTGTGGATCCTTTGGCTTCTACTTCTAGAATTTTGGATCCTCGTTATGTTGGCCAGGCTCACTACGATTGCGCTAACCGTGTAAAGGCCATTTTGCAGCGTAATAAGGAGCTTCAAGACATCATCGCTTTGATTGGTATTGATGAGCTTGGTGAGGAAGATAAGACCACTGTGAGTCGCGCTCGTAAGATTGAGCAGTTCCTTGGTCAGAACTTCTACGTGGCCGAAAAGTTTACTGGCCGCCCAGGTTCTTATGTTCCAGCAGACGAGACGATTGAGGCGTTTACGCGCATTTGCGATGGCGTTTACGACGAGATCCCTGAGCAGGCGTTCTCTGGCATTGGTGGCATTGACGATCTTGAGCGTCGTTGGCACGATATGCAGCAAGAGTTTGGTGCGTGATTATGGCAGAAAAGCAAGTGAAAACGCTGCACGTTAGTGTGGTTGCAGCCAGGCATCCTGTTTGGGAAGGCGATGCTAAGTTTGTTGTTATTCCTTCTGTGAATGGCACAATGGGTGTTCTTCCTGGGCATGAGGCTGTGCTTGCGTTGATTGATCACGGATTTGTAAAGGTTGACGATTTGCAAGGCGTTCGTCACGTTTTTAAGGTGACTGACGGCTTTTATTCCGTTGACAACGATCACATTACGATTGCTGTTGAGCATAGTTGCAATGTTGATAAAGACGGCAACGTTTTGCCCAATGCAAAAGTGATTTAAGCCTAACTCTTACGGTTTTATAAGACCTAAGTTTCATATATTGCAGGAGTTTGCGATTATTTATCGCGACTCCTGCTTTTGTTTTATTTGTGTTTTATCTGTTTTAGCGTTTGATCTGTTTTATTTCTGTTTTATCCCTGTTTATCTGTTATGGAAAGGTTATAACAATACATTAGGGGGGTAGGGTATCTGTATACTTTGTAATGATTTAATTTAAGCCTAAGTTGAATCACTTATTGTGCTGTTTTAGCAAATAGGCTCTTCGCACGATGATTCGTGATGAGAGGAAAGGAAAAGTATGTTAAGTAAAAAAGCGATTGCCGCATTTGCAGCGGTAGCGACTTTTGTTTCGGGAATTGCGTTTGCAATGCCAGCGTTGGCTAGTAGTGCGACTCCAGCTCAAGTGAGTAGCACTGGAGGATCTGCTAATCTCTCTCCTCTAGAGACGCTTAAAAAACGCGTTAATGGTTCTGGTCTTCTTAAAAGTGAAATTGATGAGCTTGTAAAATATCTCGACAATAACGCTTCGAAAGTTACTGGTTATGGTGACGGTAACGCTAGTGTTGTTAAGTACGTAGAGGATATGATTGTTAAATATCGTGCTATGCATCTTGATGTTATTGGTTTGCATGAGCTTGCTAATAAGGTGCGTGGAGAAAAAGACTTTAAGTTGTCATCTGATATTTTCTTTGGCGCCAATGGTCAACCTGCTACTAAAGATGATCGCGATAAGGCTCAAAGCGCATATGCTAATGGCAAAGCTGCCTTAGTTAAAAAAGCTAAAGAATCTGGGCTCGATTCTCTTGCTAACAAGATTAAAGAGTCTAATTACAGTTCTTTAGATTCTTTGAAAAATTTGCTTAACGAAGCAGAGAAGTATGCTAAGGAAGATTTAGTTAAGCAAGCAAAAGCTAAAGGTTTCAACTTTACTGCTACTCTTATCAGCAAAGCCGCAACTCTTAGTGGCGCTCGCGCACTGCTTAATGAAGCTCAAAAAACAATTACAGATAGCGCAATTAAAGGCATAGTAGACCTCGGAACATCAGAGGAAGAGTTTTTGGCGAATTTAAAAAAAGCTGGTAAAACGGCTACGCCTTCCCAGATTGAATTCTTTAGAAAAGAATTGCAAAAGCGTCGCGATGGCCAAGAAAAATCTTATACTAATGCCGTTGAATTAGCTCAGCTAGTTAACACGGGAATGTTTACTGCTACTAGCAATGAAAAAGCTGCTGTTGCACAGTTCCTTGAAGTTGTAAAGAATTTTGGCAATAAGACTTTCAAACAGTTTAATAATGCTGAAGCAAATCAAGCTGGCGCTGCTGCTGTAAACTTTAATAATAAGATTTCTGCAGGTCTTAAGAATGCTATTAAAAACTATAAGGACGAAAAGGAAGCTTTGGCTAAGCAGGCAGACGATCAAGGCTTCCACTTTATAGCTAATTTGATTCGCAAATCTAAGAAGTCTAGATTGCTTTATTTGGAGAATCTTCTTGCAGAAGCTAAGAAGAGCAAGAATAGTGAGCGTGAAAAGAACCCAGGAGCTTCTGGTGATGTTCTTCCAGATAAGTCTGAAGAAAAGCCTGCAGATAAGCCTGCAGAAAAAGCTCCATCTGCTCCTTCTGCTTCCGATTCCAATGCTACTCAAGATTCTTCCACTAAGACTGAGTCTTCTGAGAAGACAGCTCAAGCTAAAGCCGTAGTTCCTTCGGCTCCTGCTAGCGTTGATCAGCTTAAGCCAGAATTAAAAGGTACGCTAAAGGTTGGCTCCAACAACATTGCTGTTGCAGGTTCTGCAAACAAGGTTTCTGTGAACGTTAACAACAAGGCGTTCCTTGATCGCTTGCATCGCGAGGGTTCTGCCAAGGCTTACGCGTTTATGTATTCCACTCCTAAGCTTTTGCGTAGCGCGGATGGTAGTGATTACGTGACTGTTAAACTTGGCACTGATGGCGTTCCTTATTTTGATGCGCAATTCCCTGCTGGCTATTCTGGCAAGCATACTGTTGTTCTTGTTGATGAAGATGGTAATCAGCTTGCTTGGACGGATATTACTGTTGCGAACAATACAGCTGGCCAGGGTGATGGTAAGAGTGTTTTGCCTGTTACTGGTGCTGCTGGCGTTTTAGTGGCGTTTGCTGCTTTGATGTTTGCGGCTTCTGGTGCAGTGTTGCGTAAGGTGCGTAGCTAGGTTTTGCTTGCTACGTGTTAGCGCTAGTGTTTTAGGACTTTCGTTTGTGTTCGCTTGCTTGTTTTCTTTCTTGCTTGCGTTCACACTCGAAGGCCCTTTTTGTATTCTGCTTATGTGTTTTTCGATTGCATTCTGCTTACTGCGTTCTGGAATTTGACTTAGTTTGCGTTAAGCAGCCACTGTGCTATGTCTATTACGCGTATTCCTTCAATGTCGTAGGAATCATGGCGAGTGTTTGCAAGCAGTATTTTAGTGTAAGAGTCTTTTATTGCTTTTAGTGGCGAAAGTTCGCGCTCCAACGTTGCATTGTCACTAATGTTGTCTGAAACTTGAATATAAAGCTTTTCACTCGCTTTTACTGCTACAAAATCTACTTCTTTTTGGTAAAGTTTGCCAACATAAATCGCGTATCCTCTTCGCATAAGCTCAAGTGCCACAATATTCTCGTACGCTCTACCGTAATCCATGTTGCGTGTTCCTAGAATTGCGTAGCGTAGCGCGGTGTCTGCTAAATAGTATTTTTCGTTTGTTTCTAAATATTTTTTACCACGAATATCGTAACGTTTTACTTTATAAAACATGAATGCATTGCATAAATATTTTAGATAATTGCCAACTGTTATGTGTGTTGTTTCAATATGATTCTTCTTAAGTATTGAGCTTACATTGTTTGCGGTTGTAAGATTTGCAATATTATCCATTAAAAATTCGCATATTGAGTCAAGAAGTGACACTTCCGATATTGCGTATTTGTCTACTAAATCGCGTTTAACAAGAGTTGTATACACGTTTTTTATGTACGCTTGCGCATCGTCTTGGTTAGCGTAAACGTATGATCCTGCAAGTCCGCCGTGTTGTAAATACTTTTGCAATGCATTGTTAAAGTTGTTTTTTACTTCAAAGTATTCGCAATATTCTGCAAAACTAAACGGGAATACTGGTATTTCAATGAATCTTCCACTAAACAGTGTTGCAAGGTCCGAGCTAAGTAAGAATGCGTTAGATCCCGTTAAATAAATATCGTATTTATTGCTATTGTGAAGGCTGTTAATCGCAAGCTCAAATTTTGGGCATAATTGCACTTCGTCAATCATAAGAACGTTGTACGCCTCGGGTATGTAACGGCTTTCAACGTATTCAAAAAGGCTTTTGTAATTTTTTAGATTTTCGTAATTTAGGTTATTGAAGTCAATGCTGATTATGTTAAGTTCTTGATTGTTTGAGTTGTTTTGCTGTTGTAGCTTGTTTGGCTGCTGTGCGTGTTTGGCTGATGCGTAAAGTTTGCTATTTTGATTGCTATAAGTGTTTTCTAAATATTTGCTATAAGCTCGCAACAACTCCGATTTTCCACTGCGTCGAATACCAGTAATGATTTTTATATCTGGAGTGCCTTTAAGTCGCTTTAGGCGATTTAAGTAATCTGTTCTCTCAATGAGTTTCATTGCAATCACCTTTTATATTCAAAATCGTAGTATTTTTCACTTTTGAAAGCAAACACGTATTTCTACTTTCAAAACTTTAATTTTATTTTACTTTTGAAAGTATTATATCATTTTCACTTTCAAAACTGTAATATTTTTTAAGTTTTGAAAGTGAACCGTCTTGTGTAAAATTCAAAGTTTGAGTTATCAATGACTTAAACTTACGAAAAATAAAAGTTTAGGTTATGAATGACTTAAACTTGTAAAAAGTGGATTTTGTTGCGACTTCTGTTTGCGTTAACACTCGAAGGCCCTTTTGTATTATGTTTATTGCGTTTTTTGATTGCGTTCTGTTTATTGCACATAAATGCATTGCGAATAGTAAAATAGTTGGTAGTTATTTTTGATTTGAGAGAGGGTGTTGGCAGGGAGTAGAAATGATTGATAAAGAAACGCAAAAGTTCCGACTGGAAAACGTTGCAATAGCATTATCTTCAGCAAAATTAGAAGGTGGTACGGTCTCTTCTGCATGCTTGGCTGATACAAGAAAATATATTCGCGGTTCTATAAGCGCAGATGAGCTTATATCTCTGACTCGTAAGCGTTACGGTCTGGAATAATTAATCTTAACTTGTTCAAGGATTAATCATGGTTGATGAAGTTTTTGACCCATATCTTATTCCTCATACGCGAGTGCTGAAGAACAAACTTAATGTACAAACTCAGGAAGATCTTGATTTCTTTGAAAACGATTTAGTTTCAGTCCGTAGCTATAAGTTGTACGAAAACTTGCCGCATGCAGAAGGCACTGTTAGGCAATTGCAGTGGATTCATCATTATCTTTTTCAAGATGTTTACGATTGGGCTGGTCAGATTCGTACTATAGACATGACTAAAGGTGGTGGCGAGCCGTTTCATCCGCTTGAATACATGGGCGTTGGGATTCGTTACTGTGAGCAAACGCTTAAAAATGATAATTTATTGCAAGGTTTATCTATTTATGATTTTATTAGTAAGCTAAGCGTAAATTATAATAATTTTAATGTTTTGCACCCATTTCGTGAGGGCAATGGCAGAACGCAGCGTGTTTTTTGGGATATTGTTGCGCGAGATGCTGGATATCATTTCGATTGGGGTTTAATAACGCAGCGCATTAACGACAAGGCTTCGATTCGGGCTAAAGATGCTAACGATACTAAGCTTCTTGAAGACATGTTTCGCATTATTACAAAGCCACTGAATGTTGAGCTTTTAGCTCAGCAGCAGTTTGCGCATCTTGTTGAAGAAGAATACGAATACGCGCCGAATGTGGCTAGTGTTTTGCAAGATAAGGATTACGCGGCGTATAAAACGCGTTACGGCATAGATTGAATGTAGCGCTTGCGCATTGCTAACGATGATATCTTGGTTATTTCTTTTTGATGCATATTTTCTTTTGCGAATCTTTACTTTTGTGTGCGTAAAATCGCAATTATCTTTACTTTTGATGTTGATTATGGGAAAATAAGTAAAGATTTTAGCTATAGTATGGCGCTGGCATGTAGATTCGCAATAATTCATCTCAATAAAGCAGGGCAAGTGGAAGAAAGAGAAGCGTTAAAAATGTATGATTACACGGGATTTAACAACATGCTGCGTGAAAAAGGCGTTAAAAAATCGCAGTTAGCAGCCGAGTTGCATATTTCTTCTCGTACGATTGCAAAAATCTCAAAAGGTGAAAAACTATCAAATTTAGTAATCGCAAAAATCAGCAATTATTTACAATGTAAGCCAAGTGAATTGTATTGCGTAATCTCGGGTAACCCTATTTTGCAAAGGCTTAGGGAAGAAAAGGCGCATCGTATTCCAGGCGGAATTTATCACGAGCTTCAAATTCGCATGACGTACAACTCGAATCATATTGAAGGAAGCCAGCTAAGCGAAGATCAGACTAGGCGAATTTTTGAAACTAATACTATCGGCTCCGAAGAAAAAGCGGATGGTGTAGTTGATAGCGCGGATTCAAGTGTTGGCGTAGTAGGGAATACGGGTATTAAGGTTGACGATATTGTTGAAACAGTGAATCATTTTCGCGCGATTGATTACTGTATTGACGTTGCTGAAGAGCCTCTTAGTGAAGACATGATTAAGCATTTACATTTGCTGCTTAAACGTGGAACAAGCTACGAGCTTCTGCCTTGGTTTAGTGTTGGCGACTACAAGTTGCGTGCGAATGTTGTAGGCGGTGTGCAAACTTGCGATCCGAAAAAAGTGCATGAGGAGATTAGCAAGTTGTTGGCAGAATACCTTGCTAAAACTGATTTGCAGCTAGAAGATATAGTTGATTTTCATTACAGGTTTGAGCGAATTCATCCCTTCCAGGATGGTAATGGCAGGGTTGGTCGTTTGATTGCTTTTAAGGAATGCTTAAAGCATAATATTGTGCCGTTTATTATTGAGGATAGAAAGAAATATTACTACTATCGCGGTCTCAAAGAATACAGCAATGAGCGCGGATTCCTAGTTGAAACTTGCTATGATGGTCAAGATACGTTCCGCGCGCTGTTGAAGCTTTTTGGATTGTGACGCGAGCTTTTGTAAAGAGACTGTATTGTGTAACGTATGTGTGGCGTGGTAGCGTGTTTCATACGATTTGAAAACGAAAGTTTTGCGGGCGATGCATTTATGCGTCGCCCGATTTTTTTCACTTACCATCAGCTACGCCGAAACGAGTGGCGTGATGTTGCCGATGCTATCAATATTTCTATAGTGCGTTTTTGCGAAAATGTCGGTATAGACGAATGTTTTTTACTCGCTATGCCTTCATTTTGGCAAAATGTAGGTATAGAATAGATTTTTACATTAGCTATGCAATCATTTTGTGATAAATGCATTATTTGCGTATAGGCAAAGATATCGCAAGCAAGATATAGCAAGCAAAATATTGCAAGACATTACTACAAAATCTTCAATAACGTAAACGCAATAATGTAAACGCAATAACATAAATGGAGTCGCATTATGGATTACAAAACAATACGCAAAATAGTTGCAATGTCTAAAAGTAATGCAAAACCTTGTGATATTGCGGAAGAAGAGTATTGCTTGCGCATTGATAATCCTGCAACGTATCGTTCTGGAATCGTATTTGACGCTCATGAAATTTTTGCAATGTGTGTAACGGATCTTGTGACGCACATGAATGATATTGCGTATGCTGAAAAAGCGGTTGAAAAAGCGTGGAGCAGGTTGCCGCGGTTTGCTCAGCGCGAGTATTTAATGCAACTTATTGCAAAAGAAGTGCAAAATACCAACATTATTGAAGGTGTTCACAGTACTAGAAAAGAGCTTTCCAAAGCGCTTGCTGCTGCGAGTGAGCAGAATAAGCATACGCGTTTTAGTGAATTTACTAAGCTTTTTCTTGAGCTTGCAGATTCTAAAGAAAAGTCGGTTGCGGAATCTGTTGTGGATTTGAATGTAAAGTCAGTTGCAGACTCCAATAAGAATGGCACTTCAATTCCGCAAACATTGCAAGATATACGAAAAATCTACAATAGCATTATGCAGTGCGAATTAGAATCAGGTGATATTCCAGATGGTGAGATTTTTAGGAGTGGAAAAGTAAGTATTCGTGATGGCGCAAATAATGTAGTGCACGATGGCGATGCAACGGAAGCAGAAATTCAAGATCATTTAACGCAGATGTTGAGTTTGATGAATAGTAACAAAGTTCCAACGCTTATTAAAGCGTGCATGTGTCATTATGCTTTTGAGAGCGTGCACCCGTTTTATGATGGAAACGGCAGAACTGGGCGGTTTTTGCTTGCTTTGCAATTGCACGAGCAGCTTTCGATGCCAACAATTTTGAGCTTAAGCTCTGTAATTTACGCAGAGAAATCTGGATACTATGCCGCTTTTTCTAAAGCTCAAGAACTGTTTAATTGCAATGATTTAACTATGTTTTGCTGCACAATGTTGAAATATATTAAAAAAGCACAGAACGAAGTATTCAACAATATTGTTTTGCAATTAAAACAGATTATTTACTGCATGAATAAGCTGTTCAAGTTTTCCAAAAAAACAGCGATTTCTAAAGTTCAGTACGAAGTTATGACCATTTTGTTGCAAAATAAGCTTTTTTCGTATAATCCAACTCCAATGACTCGCAAGCAATTAAGCGAATACGTTGGAAACGCAATTGATGAGCAGGTTGGTGAGAGAAAGATTGTGAGCGCGCTTAACGGTTTGATTGAGCTTGGAATGGTTGATTCTATTGGCGAACGCCCTATTAGGTATGAGCTTTCTAAAAAAGCGAATGAAATGTTTGCGTGAGGCAAATAATGTTTGGGAATGTGACGGCTTTTGAGCGCGCGCTTGGAACGGGGATTATTATCTCTAGCAGCGTGCCGATTTCGCAGCGCGTGCAGAAGCGGATTCGTGCCTTTGTTGAAGAGTATGAGCAGACTCTTTCGCGCTTTCGTGAAGATTCGCTAGTTTCGCGCATGGCTAGTGCGGAGCATGGCGGCGAGTTTGAGTTTCCAGCATGGGCTGGGCCACTTTTTGCACTTTATGGCGAGTTTTACGCTGCTACTCGCGGAGCTTTCGACGCGTGCATCGGCGCGGATCTGCTTGCGCTTGGCTACAACAATTCTGTGCAGTTCGTTCCAGAGTCGGCAGCTAGCGCGAGTTCTAATATAGGCAGTTGGGCTAATTATCGCCGCGCTTTGCCGATTACGTGGGCAGATATTTCGCAAGATAGCGGCAGTGCAACGCTTTGCACAAATCAGCCAGTGCAGCTTGATTTTGGTGCAGCTGGAAAGGGCTATTTTGTAGATCTTGTAACACAGATTATTAAAGAGGAGCTTGAAAGTGATTCGCCTGCGGATAGTGATTCGCCTGCGGATTTTGATTTTCTTGTAAACGCTGGCGGAGATATGCGCGCTTGTTTTAGCGAAGAGAATGATCAAATAAAAGTGGCTCTGGAAAATCCGTTTGACACAACTCAAGCAGTTGCAGTGGCATCAATCGCAAGCGGAGCATTGTGTGCGTCGTCTAGTGCAAGAAGGCGTTGGAAAGTAAAAGAAGCAAGTTGCTTAGGTAAAGATGCAAGTGGATTTGAGTCTAATTTAATTGCGACTCACTTGATTAATGCGCTTGATGGCATTCCTGCTTGCGATTTATGCGCAAGCTGGGCGTATGTGCCTAGCAAAACTTGCGCTTTTCCAACTGCTTATGCCGATGCGCTCGCAACTGCGTTGTTTGTATCGCAAGAAAGCGATTTGCAAAAAATCGTGCAAACTACCAGTGCTGAGTTTGCTGTAATCTCGCCAAATAATGCGCTTCGCAAAACGCGCGCATTCCCAGCGCACTTTTTTGCGGAATCAATTTAAAAAGATTGATAATTATCGTTATCAATATCATTTTTGCAAATTTGCGTGTTTTTTGCTCTGAACTATATCAATCTACTTGATATATCGATATTATGTTGATGGGGTTACTTGCGAGGCGACTTCGAATATAACAAAACGGAACAAGTTCTAGCAAAACAGAACAACCGCGTAGAAATCGCCAAAAAATTTGAACGATTAAAACTGAAAACTGAAGACTGAAGCTAAAACTTAAAGATAAAAGCTCCAGCAAAACTAAAAAATAGAACGAAAATAAAAGAAGTTGGGTGCGCTCGATGGGGATTAGAGCCAAAGGAGATATGGAGACATTATGCACGCGTGTGCAAAAGCGCGCCAAAAAGCACGGCAAGTGTATGCATTTTTACTTGCAATATGCGTTTTTGTAAGCTGCGCAATAGGGTTTGCTGGTGTTGCTGGGTTTGCTGGAATTGCGGGGCTAATCGCAGCTCCAACGCCTGCTTATGCTACGGATGCCAATAAAACATACAACACTTGGTCGGAAGTTTCTTTAGCTATTAAAAGTCAGCTAGAACAAGGCAAAAGCGAGTATGCAAACGCAAATATGGCAGGAGCTGCAACCAGGTTTCAAGCTGCATACAACTCTGTTTATGTAGCTTCAAACATGATTACAGTTGTGCGAGATACGATTAGTCAGAATAAAGTTCAATCGCAAAGTGACCAATTCCAACAGTTGCAAACGCTGGTATATCAACAAAATCAGGCCGCGCAAATTAGTGAAGTCGTATCTGCTCTAGAAGAAGACGTTGCACAAACAGCATCTCAATTAGACTCAAACGCAAATCTAGATAAGCCGAATGTTTATGCATCCAAATTGCGCGCGCAAATCGCAAAAGAACGCAAAAAGCTCGATGCTGCAAAAAAGAAGAATCTTGGACGAAACGGCAGAACTTGGAGTCAAGTAGCGCGAGAAATGAACGTTATACTCGACAAATCTGCATCAACGTATAAAGCAGCAAAAGCAAATAAGCAAGAAGTTGCAAAAGCTGTTGATTTAGTGAACGAAGCCTATTACCAGTATTACGAAAAGCTCGGTTTCGAGAAGAACGTTATGAACGCAATAAGCGGAAGCCGAGTAAGCGCTGTTGAATATCAATTCAAAGAGTGCAGGCAGGCTATGAACAGTGGCAAATCATTTGCGCAAACAAAAAAGCTGTTTACAGATCTTGAGTCAATGCTTATTGAAGATGCATCCAAGCTAGACGGCGGTGCGGCGGCTAATGCCAATGTGTTTATGCAATTTATAACAAGCTCCTTTGGTCAGGCTTTTATAATATTGTTGCGCGAAGGGTTGGAAGCTCTGCTGGTTGTTGCTGCAATAATCGCGTATCTTATTAAATCTGGGCACAAGCACATGGTTAAGTACATTTACATGGGTCTTGTTGCTGGAATTGCGGCGTCGCTTGTTGTTGCTGCGCTATTTGGATTGTTATTCAATGGCTCTGGACCGCAGCAAGAGATTACGGAAGGCGTTGTGGCGCTGTTTGCAATGCTTATGCTGCTGTACACAAGCAATTGGATGATTTCAAGATCTTCTGTGCAAGCTTGGAACGAGTATATTCGCAACCAAACAACGGCAGCCGTTTCTAAAGGCAGCCTGATTTCTCTAGCGTTGCTAAGCTTCCTAGCAGTGTTTCGCGAAGGTGCAGAAACTGTGATTTTCTACCAAGCGATTTTTGCTGTATCAAGCGGAGCTGACTCCATGATTTGGGGCGGATTCGTGGCCGCAGCTGCTGTTCTAGTTGTAATCTTCTTGCTGATTCGCTTTGCATCTGTGCGCATACCGATTCGCCCGTTCTTTGCAGGAACAAGCGCGCTTATGTGCATTTTAGTGGTGATTTTTGCTGGCGGAGGTGTGCATGCGCTTATAGAGGGCGATGCGCTCGCTGGCGCGTATATTCAAGGCTTGCCAACTAACGATTGGCTTGGATTCTATCCGTACGTTGAAACGATTTCGGCGCAAGTCGTAGCTGCAATCGTAGTTGTTGCGCTGTTGTGTGTGAGTTTTGCGCGCGCGCAAGTCGCAAGCAACCGTTGGCAACAGTTAACGGATAAGTCAAAACTAAAAATCAAAACTAAAAATCAAGCAATAATAAACAATAACTAATAGAAAAGGTTAGATATGAAGAATAAAAAGATGATGGCAATTGCAGCCTTAGCGCTTGCAGGAATGCTAACACTCACTGGCTGTGGCGCAAACGGAAACGCAGCAAAGTCTGCGTCAAAGCCACAATCATCTGAGCAGAAGGCCGACGATAAGGGAGGAGACAAGGGCTTTGAAGAGGTTCCAGTTGGACCTCACCAAGACCAGAACATTGGCCCGCTTACGATTGGCGCTGTGTACTTCCAGCCAGTCGACATGGTTCCAGCAGGCATGGGCTTAAAGGCAAGCGAGGCAAGCTTCCACCTTGAGGCAGATATTCACGCAAACAAGAAAGGTGCACAGCTTGGCTATGGAAAGGGCGAGTTTATTCCAGATTTGACTGTGAATTATCAAATTATTGATAAGGCGAGCGGTGACGCTGTTGTAAAGGGCACGTTTATGCAAATGAACGCTTCCGACGGCCCACACTACGGCGCAAATGTTAAGCTCGATAAGGCTGGAAACTACAAGTTAGTGCTTTCTGTTGAATCGCCAGAAAAGAAGGGTTGGATGCTTCACGTAGATCCTGCTACGGGCGTGACTGGCCGATTCTGGACTGAGCCAATTACCGCTACATTCGACGATTGGAAGTACACTCCACGTCAGTGGTAGTTTTGCCAGTAGAATGCATGAGTAATGCATAAATAGTGCAAAATGGCGCATAAATAAAAAACAAAAATAGATAACAAATAACACATAAATAGCAAAGGAGGGAACATGCTCAGGATGTTCGTTACAGTACTTCCAGGGCTGCTCCCTCTTGCGCTGCTTACAATGGGATTAAGCGCAACGCTAAGCGTTGGCGAGGGACGAGATAAGCCAATCAGCTGCCGCTGGCGACTTTTTGGTTTGATTTTTGGAACAGTTGCGGCGCTTGTTTTTGCATTTTTGCGCGCAAGCGTGGTGATTAATCAGCGCAATTTTGTGAATCTTCCAGCGCTTTGCATTGCAGTTCCGCTAGATATTGCAACAATCGCTTGTGTTGGCGCATCTGGCAAAACGGTTGCAAAATGGCGCAAAAATCCGCTGCCTTTGCACATAAGTAATGCAATTGGCGCGCTTTGCCTAGCGTTTACAGTGTTTTACGCGCTTCCAGACGTGATTTTGCAGCTTACGATTTTCGTTGACTCCAGCACGCCTCCGTTTACTTCCGATATGCTTCTTCGCGCGCTAGGATTTATTCTTGGCGCGGCTGCTGCGATTTGCATAAGTCTTATGGTGCGATCTTTGCGCACAACCGCGAGTATTGGCGCCTTTAAAATCGCAATTATTCTAAGCTTAATAATCTTGCTAATTCAGCATTTAACATCCCTGCTGCAAATTATGCAAGGAAGTATTTTGCTGTATATAGACGATTTTTCGTTTAGCATTCTTGTTTGGCTTATAAACAACGCTCCGCTTATGATTATTGCGCAAATTTGCGTGTTTTTGATTCCTGCATTTGCGTCTATTGTAATTGGTTTTAAGACGCCTGTAGATGGAGAAAATCCTGCACAAATCCGCGCAAAGCGAGCGTTTAAGCGCAAGTCTAGAAGGTCTGCGCTTGCGGCGCTAATGGCTGCAATCGTAGTAATACTTACGCTTACTGCTGGCGTGTATCTTATGAATATTAAGCCAACGCTTACGCCGCCAGAACCGTACGAGTTGCATGATGGCGTAGCAACAATCAACTTTGTGCAAATTAGCGATGGCCACTTGCATAGATTCCAATACAAAGCTAAAGATGGCACTGTTATGCGCTTTATAATCATCAAGAAAAATGGTGGAGCGTATGGAGTGGGTTTGGATGCTTGCGAAAATTGCGGAGACGCAGGCTACTACGAAAAAGACGGCAAGATAATATGCCGAAAATGCGATGTTGCAATAAATTTGGCGACTATTGGTTTTAAGGGCGGATGCAACCCGATTCCATTCCCATACAAGGCTGGTGGCGGAAAAATTACCATTCACACAGCCGATTTAGACGTGCTTAGCTCGCACTTTAAGTAGGAGTGCTTGCAAATGTTTATGATTCGAATGGTTGCGCGATCTCTTGCAAGGCAGATTAAAAAGCGAGTTCTTATAGCGATTGTTGTGTGCTTGAGTGCGTGTGTAAGCGTTGCAATGCTTAGCGTTGTTTACGACGTTGGAGACAAAATTAACGCGGAGCTTAGCTCTTACGGATCCAATATTATTGTTCAGCCTAAGTCGAATGCTGTTGTGAACGATTTGTATGCGTCTCGCACAAAGTCGGACTATAGTAATTCGCAAGCTTTGCAAACTTCTCAAACTTTGGCGGATGCTGAAAGTCAAGAATCTACCGCTTTTTTGAAGGAATCGGATGCTGCAAAAATCAAAATGATTTTTTGGGCGTTTAACATAACGAATTTTGCGCCAAAACTAACGATTTATGCAAATCTTAAAGCAAATCTTAAAGCAAATTCTTCTGCTGAATCTGCTAATTCTGCTAATTCTTCTTCTGCTAAATCCACTAATTCCGCTAAATCTGCTAATTCAGTAGTTCCGATTGTTGGCACGTGGTTTAATCGCAAGCTTGCGCTCGCTTCTGGAGAGACAACAGTTGTTGGCGTGCAAGGAATGCGGTCTTGGTGGAAGATGCTTGAAGGCAGATTCCCGCGCGATTTTAAGCACGAGGCCGCTGTTGGTGCAAATCTTGCTAAAAGTCATAATCTAAAAGTTGGTCAGCGAATAAAACTAACTCGTTCTGGCAGGCAAATCTCACTTAAAATTGTTGGCATCTACGATTCTGGAGATATCGACAATAACGCGATTTACGCGGATTCCAGCCAGGCACAACGCCTTTCCAATAGGCCAAATATGGTTGAGGCGATTGAAGTTAAAGCATTGACTACGCCAGAAAACGATTTAGCGCGTAAAGCGGCGAAGAATCCAGCGGCGCTTAGCCAAGAAGAGTGGGAGACGTGGTATTGCACAGCCTACCCAAGCTCGATTACTTACCAAATTGAAGAAGTGATTCCAGGAGCTGTTGCAAAGCAAGTGCGGCAAGTTTCGGCTATGCAAGGCAGCGTGCTTAACAAGACGCGCGCTGTGATGGTGCTTATGACGGCGCTTAGCTTGGTTGCTGCGGCTGTTGCTGTTGCAAATCTTATGGCTGCTGCGATTTCGGAGCGCTCGGGGGAGCTTGCGCTGCTCAAGGCGCTGGGTGCGCGCGATGGCGCTGTTGCGCGGCTAATGCTTATGGAAACAGCGGTTATTGCGTGCGTTGGTGCGCTTATTGGTATGATTGCAGGCTTTGGCGTTGCGCAAGTGATTGGATTTAGCGTGTTTGGTTCTGCGATTTCGCTTCGACCAATGGTATTTGTGCTGGTGTTTGTGCTTCTTGCGATTACTGTTCTTGCTGCTGCTGGCTCTTCTATTCGCTCTATTTTGCATGTGCGTCCTGCGGAGGTGCTTCATGGGCGTTAAATCTGGTTCGGGTATGACTTCTAATAGCGCAATGTTTGCGACTATGCTTTTTGGCGCGGTTTTTCGCCGAAAGTCGCGTGCGCTTATGGCAGTAGTTGCAACTCTTGTTGGTGCCGCTACGCTATTTTGCTTGGCTGCAATCTGCATTGTTGTTCCTCAACAAATGAGTGACGAAATGCGCACGTACGGAGCGAATATTATTGTGACGCCGCTTGCAGGCGAGTGGAAAAATGGCATTGATCGCGCAATGGTTTTGCACACTAACGACATGGTTCTTGCAAAAGGTGCTATGCGATCTGCTACCTACCGTTACGAAAATGTGCGCATTAATGCGGCTCCGTACGTGCTTGCTGGAGTGGATGTTTCCGCTGTTAAGTCGCTTAATAAGCATTGGAACGTGGACGGCGCTTGGCCTAGCAGTGGCAACGTTATGGTTGGGCGAGATGTTGCTTCGGCTATGGGATTGAAGATTGGTTCGCGCATTGCAATCGCGTATCGCGCTGGCGATAATTCCTCGGATTCGCACAAGCCCGCGCAAAAGTCGCAAGGTAAGTCGCAAGGTAATCAAGCAGAAAATCAAACAGATAAATCTTCCTCAAAAAAGCTTGTTGAAGGCAGAGTTTCCACAGATATTATGGATACTCACGGCACAACTTTCCGCGTTTGCGGCATTCTAGACACGGGAGACGCCGAAGATTCCATGCTTTACGCAACTAACGCGGATTTGCGTGTGCTTACAGGCGTTAAGCGCGGTGCGGACGTGATTGCTTACTCGTCTTCTGCGCCGAATGTAGATGCTGTTGTGCGCAGCATTAACGATATGACTTCTATGCGCGTTCGTGCGCAACAAGTTACTAAAGTTACAGCGGCAGATACTGGCATTATTGCTATGCTTCGCAGCCTATTTTGGATTGTTTCGCTGGTTGTTCTTGCGTTGATGATGGTTGGTGTAAGCACTACGATTTCTTCGATTGTACAGCAGCGCCGAAATGAGATTGGCTTGCGCAAAGCTTTGGGTGCGAGCGCTAAGAGCATTGGCGTTGAGTTCACTGCGGAATCTGGGCTTTATGGTTTTATTGGCGGAATCTCTGGTACGGCAGTAGGGTATGGATTTGCGCGATTGCTTGCGTCAATGGTGTTTGCGCGAGATTTGAGCGTGAATTGGTGGCTGGTTGCCTTTTCTATTGCGTTTAGCGTTGCGGCGTCTTGCGTTGCTGCGTTGCCGCCTGTTTTGCGCGCTTCAAAAATCGACCCTGCGATTGTGCTTCGAGAAGAATAGCTTTTATAGTGATTTTAGAATGATTTTAGAATGTTTAGTTAAGGATTTTTAAGGATTTAATATGGCAGAGAATGTAGAAAATAGGCAGGAAAATACAGATTCCAAGCCAGAAATGCTGTTGACTTTGGACCATGTTTCCAAGATTTACGGCTCTCTTCGCGCTGTTGACGATTTGTCGCTTACTGTGCCGCAAGGCGAGTGGCTTTCGATTGTTGGCTCGAGCGGCTCTGGCAAAACTACGCTAATGAACATTATTGGGTGCATGGATTCGCCGTCTAAAGGCTCCGTTGCTTTGCAAGGCCGAAAACTCGAGGATTTGAACGCGGGCCAGCTTGCAGACGTTCGCAAAAACGTAATCGGTCTTGTGTTTCAAAAGTTTTATCTTGTGCCACATTTAACAGCCGTAGAAAACGTGATGGTTGCGCAATACTATCATTCTGTTGTAGACGAATCGCAAGCAATGGAAGCTTTGGAACGCGTGGGATTAAAGGACCGCGCACATCATTTACCAAGCCAGCTTTCTGGCGGTGAGCAGCAGCGTGTGTGTGTTGCGCGTGCTCTTATTAACTGCCCGAAGTTGCTTCTTGCGGATGAGCCGACTGGTAATTTGGACGAAAAGAATGAGCAGATTGTACTCGACTTGTTTAAGCAGCTTCATTACCAGGGCACTACGATTATTGTTGTAACGCACGATTCTTTGGTAGCTCAATGCGCGGATCGTGAAATTATGCTCAACCACGGTGTGCTTGTTGGGGAGCGTTGGAATAATGAGGATGCGCGCAAAGCGTACGAGGCGATTGGTGGCAAGCCTGCGTTTACGAGTGCGCATGTTGATGAAAGCGTTGCGCAATCTTTGCAAAATCATGAGCCTACTAAGTCGCCTAAATTAGCGAATTTAGATGATTAGTTTTTAGATGATTAGTTGCGTATAGTTTTAATTTAAGATTTAAAGGCGATGATTTATGATTTTAGACAATATGTTTCACAATGTTTCACGCTGCAATAATTTGCGTGATGATTTGAAGTCTAAAAAAATTGCAAAAACGGTTGCTGCGATTGCGGTTTTGGCTAGCTCAAGTGCTTTTCTTGCATCTTGCGGTGAGCCGAGCGCTGTTCCAATGAATGATGAGTTTGCAGGAAACTCTGGTCAAAGCGAAAACGATAGTGGCAATTCTTCAAAATCTTACGATTCTGGCGCTCAACAATCGCACGCTTCTGCGCAAAGTGAGGATTCACAAAATCAGCAAAATCAGCAAAATTCGCCTAAAACAGACACTGGCAATTACAAAGATGGCGATTACAAAATCAAAGCTAAGTATGGGCCAGTTGCAGAAGATAGTATTGATGTGAATTTAAGCGTTGCAAATGGAAATATTAGCAGTGTGCAAATAACGTCTCATCCGTTTACGCCAATCTCCAAAAAACACATGAGCGCTTTTAGTGAGGCTATTCCAGGAAAAATCGTTGGAAAGCCGTTGAAAGATTTGCATATTTCGGTTGTTGCTGGAGCAAGTTGGACTAGTGATGCCTTCAATAAAGCGCTTGACGTTGCTCGTCAAGAGGCTTCAATCGCATCTGCAAAATAATCTTGACTACCTTAATCTTTGACTTCAAGAATAGTGCCTTCGTCGCGAATCATCGCTGCTGCCATAGCTCCAGTTGCTGCCATAAATGGAATAATCGCATTTCTGTATTCGTTCATGAACTGTGCAAAATCATGATTCCAAGATATAAGCGCAACGTACAAAAGAAGGAATTCGATTGCTGTAAATATTGCCCACTTAAGAATCCAAATAAGCGTTTTTTTAATAAGTTTTATAGAGTCCTTGCTCATGAGTTGTTTCCCTTCCAATTTGCTGTTTTGTTTGTGAGCATTGTAGCTAATTCGCGTACGCTGCTTCTCGTTCGTATGCATTTTGTATTTCTAGTATAAATGCTGCAAGTCTTCGAGAAATACTATGTACTCAAAACTCAGTACTCAAGATTGCACGGAAAATGTTTGTAATTAGACTTAAAGCAACGCACAAATATATTGAAAATATGTGTTGCGAATATAAGTTGTGAATATATTACAAATACAAGGAGATACAAACATGAGTAGCGCAAATATTGGTAGTGTAAGCATGAGTGATTTTGGCATAAACTCTTGGCAGCCAGAAGATAACGTGAACAAAATAGGAAAAGTTTGCGAAAATAGCATTAATCAAATTCAAAAGCAGGAAGATAACCTTGCGGAAAATAGTAGCGAAGAGCTTTCACAATATGAAATTGATGAATTAGCTAAGCAATTAGAAGAATTCTTTACAAAATATATTGTGCTAGAAAATGGCTCTTTTGTTGTAAAAGAGGATGCTATTATTGCAGACGGCTATGGCGATTACATAGAATATTTTCGCAATGCTGCAAAAGGATTAAATCTTTCAATGGAAGATCAACAATAAGCTTAGATCCTTAAAAGCTTAAATCCTTAAAGTCTAAATCCTTAAAAATCGCTTTCATCAATAGGGTGACCTTGTGGGCGCTTTATTACTCGCCATAAAATTACCAATGTTACAACGCCATTTGCAATTCCATAGTAATAAATCCAAGGAACGTGAATAAGCCCACAAATAAAGCATGTAATAATATTTGTTAAATTATTTAGATAATTGCTACGTATTTGCTTATTTTGTGATTCGACTTTTTTGCGCTCTTGCTCAAGAGTAATTATGTAATCTTTGTTGCTTTCTATATTCTCAACATCATTACTTGTTCTGTTAGCGCCTGCGCCATCAATCTTAGATATATTATTTGCGATATACGCATTTTTTTCTTTAATAACGCTTTTACGCAAGAAAAAATATGCATAAGAATACAATGCAACAGAAAGAAGTCCTGGTACAAGCCACAAAACGAAGAAGCCAAAGCTACGCATAAAAGCAGCTGTTGAGGCAAGCGCCACCGCAGCTACTTCTGCGGAGTGCAATACTACTAGTCGTTTTGTCATATAATCCTGCTGCAATCATTATTGAAAATGAATTTTCAACGCAACTAAAAGTCACATATTGTTACTTATTATAACCAAATTTGACTTACATGCATTACTTGTAATCATTTATTACTACACGATTTGCTCTACTTTGCGCATGATTATAAAGTAGAATATAAGAAAAGTAGCATAAGATTGCAAGAAAGCCATTATGCCAAAAACGTATGCAATAGTAGATAACGACCCATTAGTTTTAGCGGTTATGCGAAACGTACTCAGCAAGCTTTTGCCAGGCGAGTACGCGTGCAAATGGTGTGTAAAATCGGGCGTGCAGGCTTTGAAATATTGCCAAGTAACAAAAACAACTCCAGATTATATTTTGATTGATATGTCAATGAAAGACATGTCTGGAGTAGACGTAATACGCGCAATTCGTGAGAAAAACAACAGCATTATTTTAATTGGCATGACTTCTTACGATTGTAGATCCTACGCTTCGATGGTTTCGCAAGTTGGCGGGCAAGCGATGGTTGCTAAAGACAATTTCAAAGGACTAGCAGAAGCTTTGCAATATTGCGATAAGCAGAATGTGTATGGCTGCCGTTGTGTTAAAGACGTTGCTTACGATTTTGCTACACCGCAAGAATCTTTTATTAGGCTTTCTAAATCAAGATTGCGTAGCGTTTTGCCTCCTCAAGAACTAAAAATTATGGATCTGCTTGCTAAAGGTTACACAACGAATCAGATTGCGTCTCAACTTTGTCTTATGCCAAACACTATTAACACGCATATTCATAGAATTTACAAAAAATTGCATGTTTCTAACCGAGTGCAAGCAATATCCGCATTTGCTGCAATGCAAAATCGTGAGCAAAATAGCAATATGCAATATTTTAATGATTCGCTGCAAAATCATCAGAATCTTTTGCAAGAAACGGATAATGCATGTTAATGAAAACATTTTCGCGCGTTATTGAGTTGGTTAAAAGCTGGAAAATTCAGCGAACTTTATTCATAATATTGGCGATTCTTGTAGTGTCAATGGATGTGCAATCTTGCAATACAGCTGGGTTGTGGCATAACCCGCAGCAATCTGTGTGCCAATACGTTTGGATGTTCGCAATATTTCTTTTGATTGCTTTTTCACGTCAAATATCCCTCGTAACTCCGATTTTATATTGCGTAACGTTAGCAGTACCAGGCGTAAATGCAACTTGCTTTCTTTTTTCATTGATCGCTAGCATGTTTGTTGCAGGCTTTTACGATTCGTGGAAGTATTTGCTTTGTGCGTATATAGTTTCGCTGAATATTATGTACTTTGCAAAAATGGCGTACATTCCGCTTACTTTCCCTTGTTTTATTCTTATTTCCATGATTTGCGGTTACGCTTTGCGCAAGTATTTGAACATGTTGGAGGAAAATAATCGCGCAAAAATGGATATTGTGCGCAGTGAGTTCCAGTCTTATATTGCTTCTGTTGCATTGCAATTGCATGACGATGTGAACAATGAGATTACGGATATTACATTGCTTGCGACTGATGCTTTGTATGCCGAGAAAAGTAATCATACAAAAGAGTCGCTAGAGCAGATTGTTGAGCATTCTCGTAATGCGCTTTCTAAAACGCGACTTGTTATTAATCTACTTGAGCAAGCTGAGCATAAGTATGATGATTCTTTAGATTCAAATATTGCTAGTATTGCTGGCACGCAGTTTATTTATGGTTCTAATGGTAATAATTGCATGACTTTGGCTGATTTTCTATGCAATATTCGCGCGCGATTGCAATCTGAGAGTAAGATTTGTGAGCAGCTTGGGTATTACGGCTCTCTAACAGTAAATGATGAAAGTTCGGGAAGTAACGATTTTGCTGCATCTGCAACTGTTAGTACTGAAAAAGCTCAATGTGCTATTCGCATGTGCAGCGAGCTGCTTACTAATATTCGTAAGCATTGCAATACTAGCGTTGATTTTTCTATGAATGTTACGGTTGATGAGCGCGAATGCAAAATAATGTGTATGAATTCGATTTCGATGTTGAATAAGTTTGGCGAAAGGCTTGTTTTTGGAAAAGGACTATTGTTCCACAAAAAATCTGTGGAACGTTTAGGTGGATCTTTAAGCGCTCAAAAAGATGATGATACTTGGCTGGTCAATGTTGTTATTCCGCTAAACTAGCATCACTCAAATCATGCGTTATCGTGGCAGTTTTTGCTAGATTTGCAATTTCTGCCACGATAACGCTTATAACATAGCAACGAAACAGCATTCTGCATAACAGATTAACCGCTTACTTGCATCTGCTGCGCAAAGGTTCGTCCAAATACTCGGTCGAAATACTTCCAAATACTCGATTAAAGCGCAAGAAAGCACAATAATTTATTCTTGCACAATGGCTATTTCTCTGCATGAAGAGGAACGTGTACATTAATAATCCACGAATCGTCATCTTCAATAACTTTAAAAGTTCCGCCAACTCGTTCCGCAAGCATCTTATGAAAACGCAGTCCATATCCTAATTGCAAGTTAGCAAGAATACCGCGTTGCGCACTATTTATACACGTAATGTGACATTCATTGTCATTAAGCATTACATTCATAGCGTATTCTTTAGGCTTTGCAGCATGCTTTTTTACGTTTGCAAGTAGTTCTCGGCAAATATATTCAATTTGAGCACATTCTTCAAAAGGCAAACGCATTGATTGAGAATCTTCAGCAGTTAAATCACTACTCAAGTCAATGGAACCAATATAGCCAAGCTTTTCAAATGACTTTTGTTCACAGTCAAATAGAGCGCGTAAGCCTGTGCAAAAATCTTTATAACATGTAGTCGATTGCATAACATCTCTAGTGCTTGCAGTTGTAGCATTGTCAAGAAGAGAAATGATATTGCGTGCTTTATGAATAGTTGTAGTAGCACATTGAAGAATCTCTCGCGAATTTTCGTGCTCTTGGTCATGAGTTGTTTGAGGTTCAATAGATTGTTGGGCCATCATCATAATACTGGAAAGCTCATTAGTTACTTCATCATGCATGCGAATTGCCGCAATAGTGGCATATTTTTGAAAAACGTTGTAACGCTGTGCAAATAACTGTTCCTGTTGCTGGTGAATAGTAGAAATATAGTATTTTACGATTGCGCTAGAAATAAGAGTGATAAGAAGCCACCACGCTAACACATAAGCGTTTTGAAAATCGCATATAACAAAGAACCATAAAGATACTCCACAAGAAGAAAGCACGGTGTACCAAGGTTGAGTAATTATAGCAATTGCCAAACAAATCAATATGGTAAGCATCATAGATGAATAGTTGATATTGGGCGCAACAATTACCAACGGCATCCAAATGAGCACAATAAAAGATGCTTTACGTGGCCATATTGCAATGCATAAGCAGATTACAATCCATACTATTTCAACCGTAATTGCATGCCAATTAGAGTAGTAATGAAGATTATTATAGGAACAAATTTCAAGAATCAAAGTACAACTTATGACTGCACCAATTCCAATTTTCTGCCAAGCATCATGCGGCAAAAAATTTATCATACGTGTTAATAATTTCATAACTACCTACTTTTACACGTTAATTTCTTACACGTTATATGTCATGCGAGTATTTTGCGAGCGCAGCGAGCGCCTGCATGCGACTTTTAACTTGAAGTTTTCCATAAATACGCCGTAAATGCGTGTTGACTGTTGAAACTTTCACATTAAGCTGATCTGCAATCTCTTTCGTAGAATACCCCTGTTTGCACAAGCGCATAATTTCCGATTCTTGAGGAGACAAAACCGAAGTCTTCGGAAGTTGAGAAATCATATTAAATGATTCTTGCGGAGTGTGAAAATAGTCAATATATTGTGGCAATTCTGGGCAACCGTAGCTTGTTGTGCGCGATTGGATAGCTGCAACTACGTCTGATAAATTGTCTTTATGTATTAACGCTTGACCACCCGACTTAGCAACTTGCAATACGTATTCATCCAGCATGTAGGAAGTAATGCCAATTAAAACAATATTGCTATTGCGCTCGCGAATTGCCTTAATTACACCAACACCACTCATTTCTCTCATTGACATATCTACTAAAAGTACGTCAGGAGTATTTTCTGTAACGCAACGATGAATAGCTTGTTTTGCAGAAGAACACATCCATGCACAAACAAAATTTTCAGGCAAACGACTTTTTAGAAGAAGTCGCATATATCGCAATACAAGCGTGTCATTATCAACAATTGCGTAAGTAGTGTTCATACAATATATGGTATCTTGTTTTGGAATCCGATTATCAAGAGATGTGCGATTGTATTGTTTTTCTCAAATTATCAAGATTGTACACATTAAAGTGCCATACGCTAGCACTTTCCGTTGGCACACTCCATTCTTCAGTTTTGCCATTTGCAGTAAAACGAATTATTTGAGTTGTTGGCTTATTTATAACTTCAAAATTAGTGAGTTGATTCCACGCAATACAACGAAGATGCTTATCGTCTAATTTAGCTAGATTACCCGAGCCTAAAATGACATTCGGATTAACAATAATAAACTCATTATTAGTGGCAGCGACAATACGTGTAGCAGTACCTTCCATGGCGTACCACAGCGTGTTGAAGACAAACAATTTTAGTAAATCTTTCCACCAAGGGTTGTACTTCATAGTAAGCACATATGTTTTACCAACTGAAAGATTATGCGCTTTAAAGTACTTAACAATATCTTCTTCTCGTATACCGCGCAAAGGATTGGTCATAATAAGCACCTCCTTGTGATTCTTGTTTTGTAAATTACCAACATACTAACGTGCAGATTTTATCTACACAAATAGGCGTACCTATTTTTAACGATAGTGCTTTTAGAAAAACTTTTAAAAAACTTTTACTATTGGCAGTTTGCATGTTCTCAACAATCAATATTTAATAATATTTCCGTTTTGGAACTATTTTTAAATATCCGCGTACTTACTGAGTTATCGTGGCAGTTTTTGCTAGATTTGCAATTTCTGCCATGACAACTTGCTTAAAAATATAGCGTTACAATTCTTTGTTGCTTTTACACTACAAAAAAGATAAAATATTAGTATAAAAGCAACAGAAGTGAGGCTATTGTGTCAAACAAAGAGATACTCCTTAACTATTTAGATAATAATCATGGAATAATTACATACAAGGATTGTAAAACATTAGATATTCCAACTATATATTTAACTCGTTTGAAAAACGAAGGTGTTCTTAATCGAATTGAAAGGGGGATTTTCCTCTCTTCCAATGGTGATTATGACGAATATTACTTCTTTCAATATCGTTATCCACAGGCCGTATTCTCTTATGTTTCAGCTCTTTATCTTCAAGGTTTTACAGATGAAATTCCACAACATTTTGAAGTAAGCGTTCCTAGAGGATATCGTTTTAATAATCCACCCTCAAATTTAGCTATTCATTGGGTTTCAAGATTGTATAGCAAGTTAGGCGTTATTACAACGGCTACCCCAATGGGGAATAAAGTACGTGTCTATGATTTTGAACGTATTATTTGTGATTTTATAATAAACAGAAACAGCATTGATTCTGAACTCTTTGTTAAAACTCTTCAAGCTTATAGTAAGTACAATGGGAAAGATCTTATAAAACTTCATGAGTATGCAACAAAAATGAATATATCCAATAAAATTAAGCAAACACTGGAAGTGCTACTGTGAGTAAGGCAAAATTAACAGTGGCAAAATTATTCGAAAAAATATAGTTATACAAAAGGAATAACATTTTCAAGCGTACTTGATGAAATTATAAACTTATTGAACGTTCTTAACGCTAAGCAAAATGACTAAATTTTGTATCCATTGGTGACAAAGCGACAATTCTGGCGACATAAAAATGTCGCTTTGCGTCATATCTCTTATGTTTATTCTTGACAAACTCATACAACAACTTTAATATTTTTAATAAAAGTTTAATTTAATTAAAGTTTATAGTCTGAAGAAAGGGGTGATATGGATCATATTCCAAAATGGATGGCTAATCTCACAGACGAAGACATGTCGTTTATAAAGAACTTTGTATTATCGTCTGGATCGTTAAAAGAAATGTCGCAAATGTATCAAGTCTCTTACCCAACGACGAGAATCAGACTTAACAGGCTCATTGAAAAAATTCGAATAAGCAACAATGAACCAGAAGACCCGTTCGTTCTTTTAGTAAAGAGTCTTGCCATTGACGATAAATACGATGTTGACACAGCTCGAACACTCATAAACGAATATAGAAAAAGAAAGGATGAATCATGAGCTATGCATTATTTGGTCCGATAATCGACATTCTTATTGCACTTGCTATATGTGCTTTAGTGTTCTTTATTGCAAGAAGTCTTATTCGCTATGCGCATTCTCTTAAGAAAAACGATAAGTCATCTAAGCAGTCTGCAGAAGATAAAAGAATTGCGTTACAGGACTTATAAAACACAAAAACCGAGTTATCGTGACAGAAATTGCAAAAATCACAAAAACTGCCACGATAACGTGCAATTTAGTAATAATTGTGTGTACAATGGTGCTACTTTGGTATTACATTGGGTGCGGTAGGTCTGTTATAATAAAGCAAATCATGAATAACAATTTATGATTTTGAGCTTAAAGGAAACGACATGACTTCTACAAAAACAGCTAGAACAGGCAGATTAAGTGTAAGAGTTAATCCAGAAATACGAGATAGCGCATCGCAAGTTCTTGAACATTATGGTCTTGATATGAGTTCAGCAGTCAACCTATTTTTGTATCAGATTGTAAATACGCAACGTTTCCCATTTTCACTTGAAAGTTCTCCATACGAGCACGCTCTTGATGAAGCTATGAAAGAAAAACCAATAGCTGCAGGCACTGTAGACGATTTTGCTGAGCTGATGCGCAATGCCTAAACCGCCATTTTATAGTCCAATCTATCTGCGAGATGTTAAGAAATATAAGCAGAAGCATTACGATATTGAGCAAGTAATCAATATTGTAAGACTTATTTGCAATGGCGCAGATTCTCGCGAGCTTGCAACTTATAGAGATCATATTCTTAAAGGCTCATACAAAGGCGTGCATGAATTGCATGTGTCTGCAGACGTTCTACTGTTGTATCAAGTTAAAGAAGATTGCATTATATTTCTACGCTTAGGATCTCACGATGACTTATTCTAACTAGCAAAAACTGCCACGATAACTCAGTAAGTACGCGGATATTTAAAAATAGTTCCAAAACGGAAATATTCTTAAATAATTAAATAAAAAAGGTTGCTTATGAAAGTGCATAAGCAACCTAATTAATTAGTAAAGCGACTAGTGGTTAGCGACTAGCGACTAGAAATCCCAATCGTCGTCATCGGTTTCAACAGACTTGCCCATAATGTAGCTGGAACCAGAGCCAGAGAAGAAGTCGTGATTTTCGTCGGCTGCAGGAGAAAGAGCCGCAAGAATTTCTGGGCTTACGTGAGTTTCTTCTTCGCTGTACTTAGCAGGATAGCCAAGGTTCATCAAAGCCTTGTTAGCGTTGTAACGTACGAAGTCAAAAACGTCATCGTGGAAGTCAAATCCTTCATAAATCTGACCAGAATACTCAACTTCCAAATCGTACAAAGTATCAAGCAAGTTCATAGTGAACTTTTCAAGATTCTTCTTATCGTTCTCGCTTCTAAGTTCCAAACCGCGCTGGAACTTGTAGCCAGAATAGTAGCCGTGAATTGCTTTATCGCGCAAAATCAAGCGAATCATGTCGGCAGTGTTCATCATCTTTCCGCGAGAAGCAAAGTAAAGTGGCAAATAGAAGCCCGCGTAAAGAAGAAGCGAAGAAAGCATAGTTGCAGCAATCTTGCGCTTAAGCGGATCTTCGCTCTCGTACTCGCAAAGCACGGTGGTAACGCGCTGCTGCAAAACGTCGTTTCCAACAGCCCAACGGTAAGCCTCGTCAATCTCCTCGCTAGAGCAAAGAGTGGAGAAAATAGAGGAGTAGGAGCGCGCGTGAATCGATTGCATAAAAGCAATATTCGTGTAAATAGCCTGCTCGTGCTCTGTGCGCGCGTGCTCAATCTGGCAAAGCTCACCAATAGTGGCCTGGCTGGTATCAAGTAAAGTCAAGCCAGTAAAGACGCGAGTAGTTGTCTTGCGTTCAAGATCGGTTAGGGAACGCCAAGAAGGAATATCGTTGCTCAGTGGCACTTTTTCTGGAAGCCAGAAGTTAGCAATAAGACGATTCCAAACGTCCAAATCTTTGTCGTCAACAATATTGTTCCAATTAACTGGGCGCACGCGAGATCCGTGATGATAGCGATACTGAGCTGGAGTGATGGAAGCTGCCATCATAGCGTCATCTGCGATCACGCGATTTGTGCCGAAAGGCTTATCGAGGCTACTTCTAAGCTCGGTTGGGCTGAGTTCTGTCATAATTACTCCTGATTTTGTGTTTACGTTTTATAAAATTTTTAAGTTTTTGATTTAATTTGCGAAAGATTTGCAACCATAAGGTTTACAGCGTGCAGCTTACGCAACCTTCGATTTCCGTACCTTCCAAAGCCTTCTGGCGAATACGAATGTAGTAAAGAGTTTTAATGCCCTTACGCCATGCGTAAATCTGAGCTTTGTTCAAATCGCGAGTAGTCGTAGTGTCTGGGAAGAACAAAGTAAGTGACAATCCTTGATCCACATGCTGAGTTGCCTCCGCGTAAGTGTCAATAATTGCCTTCCAACCAATCTCGTAAGCATCCTTAAAGTACTGCATATTGTCATTCGTCATGTATGCGGCAGGGTAGTAGACGCGTCCAACCTTGCCCTCTTTACGAATCTCAATGCGAGAAGCAATCGGGTGAATCGAACTCGTGGAATGGTTGATGTAAGAGATTGAACCAGTTGGAGGAACAGCTTGCAAATACTCGTTGTAAATGCCGTCGCGCAAAATCTCGTCGCGCAACTGCTCCCAGTCCGAAACGGTTGGAATTGCAACGTTAAAACGCGCAAACAAATCGCGAACCTTTTGAGTTTTAGGCTCGAGCGAGCGGCTGCCATCAGTGTACTTATCGAAGTAGTTGCCTTTGCCTGCAGGCTTAGCGTAATCGCTAGTCTTAAAGCTTGCAAAAGCAGTCCCGCGCTCTACAGCCAAAGTGTGAGAAGCCTTATAAGCGTGGTAAGCAACAGTCATAAAGTACATGTCTGTAAAGTCAAGAGCTTCCTCGCTTCCGTATTGCATGTGCTCGCGAGCAAGGAAACCGTGCAAATTCATTTGACCCAAGCCAATAGCATGGCCTTCTGCGTTTCCGCGACGAATCGAAGGCACAGAATCAATCGAAGTGTGCTCGGATACAGAAGTGAGCGCGCGCACAGCCAAATCAACGCTTGCACCCAAGTCACCGTCCATCGCCTTAGCAATATTAAGAGAGCCAAGATTGCAAGAAATATCGCGACCAACGTGGCTATAAGACAAGTCAGCGTTATAAGTGCTTGCTTCTTGAGTTTGCAAAATCTCGGAGCACAAGTTGCTCATAGTAATGCGGCCCTCAATAGGATTCGTGCGATTCACAGTATCTTCAAACAAAATGTAAGGGTAGCCAGACTCAAACTGAATCTCCGCAAGCGTCATAAAGAATTCGCGAGCATCAATATACTTCTTGTGAATACGAGGGTTTGCAACCATCTCATCGTAATGCTCGGTAACGGAGATGTCTGCAAAAGGCTTTCCGTACTCACGCTCAACGTCGTAAGGGCTAAATAAAGCCATCTTTTCCTTACGCTTAGCAAGCTCAAAAGTAATATCTGGAATCACAACACCCAAAGAAAGCGACTTAATACGAATCTTCTCGTCTGCGTTCTCGCGCTTAGTGTCGAGGAAACGCATAATATCTGGGTGGTGAGCGTTAATATACACGGCACCAGCGCCCTGACGAGCGCCAAGCTGATTAGCATAAGAGAATGAATCTTCCAAAAGCTTCATAACAGGCACAACGCCGCTCGACTGATTTTCGATGCGCTTAATAGGAGCGCCAAGCTCGCGCAAATTAGTAAGAAGCAGAGCAACGCCGCCGCCGCGCTTAGAAAGCTGCAAAGCAGAGTTAATTCCGCGCGCAATAGACTCCATATTGTCTTCCAAACGCACAAGGAAGCAGCTCACAGCCTCTCCGCGCTGAGCTTTACCAAGATTCAAGAACGTTGGGGTAGCTGGCTGGAATCGGCCTGCAAGCATTTCGTCCAAATAGTTGAGCGCTGCTTTTTCATCGCCATCTGCAAGTTCCAAAGCTACGGCTGCTGCGCGCTGAGCGAAGTTTTCCAAATATTGCTTGCCGTCAAAAGTCTTTAAAGCGTAAGAAGTGTAGAACTTAAAAGCACCCAAGAATGTGCCAAAAGTGTGGTGAGCGGATTCTGCGTGCTCGTAGAACTTATCTAGAAACTCGTCGCTGTATTTGTGGAAAACGTTGCCGTTGTAGTAGTAGTTGTTAATCAAATAATTCAAGCGCTCGCGAGTAGAAGCAAACTTCATGCTGTGTTCTTGCACGTAACCCGAAACGTAAAGCTTTTCTGCTTCCGTGTCTTTATCAAACTGAATACCTTTTTCTGGATCAAAAAGACCGAGCATAGCGTTAAGAACGTGGTAGTCGCGGCTGTTGCGAATGCGCTCTGCTGTGCTGCTAGCAGTGTTGGTGTCGTCAGTGTGATCAAGATTAAGCGAGGTAGATTCGCTCATCGGATCCGTGCTATTCATGGGTTTTTATTCCTTTCCTAGTGCGTTGTTTTTGCTTTTCAAACGCTGTTTTTTGTTGATTTTGTTTATTTGTTTATTTCGTTTCTTCTGTTTCTTTTAATTGCCGTAAAAATCTTGGTATTCCCTGCGCTACTTTTTCTATATCTTCTTGAGTTCCCGTAAGCTCAAACGAATACATGTTTGGAATTGCGCATTTTCCAGCGATTTGACCGCCTGCAGCGCAATATGCGTCTCCAAAATTCGTATTTCCAGAAGATATTACGCCGCGAATAAACGAACGATTTTCGCGATTGTTTAGGAATTTGCGCACTTGCATTGGTATTGCTTTCTTAATATTTCCGCCGCCGTAAGTTGGCACAATCAAAACGTATGGTTCGCGAACGTGCAATTCTGGTTCTTTTGGACGAAGCGGTATGCGATACACGTTCACATTGCTGCTTGGAAAATCGCAATTTTTCACGAATCGTAGTGTGTTTTCGGAGACGGAAGAAAAATAAACTACAGCTCCGATTGATTCGCCTTGTGCGCGCGCTTCTGGTTCGCTTGGTTGTGACATATTTTCTTGATCACACATTTTTATACTTCTTGATTGCTTTGATTATTTTGCGTATCTTGCTTATTGTTGATTGCTTTAATCGTTTTAATCGTTTTTATTTTCGTCTTCTAGTTGGCTTGCGATTTGTGCAATCAAATCTGGGCGATACCCACTCCACGACGAGTTTGGAGTAATCACCACTGGCGCTTGGCGATATCCTGCAGCGCGCAATTGGTCTAAAGTAGAAGGGCTTTGAGTTAAATCTACTGTTTCAAAATTCACGCCTAGCTTAGTGAATTGACGCTTTGTGGCATCGCACTGTGGGCAATGTGGCTTTGTGAAAACTGTAATAGTCACGGTTCGTCTCCCTTCGTTGTGTGTATTGTGCGTATTTAACGCTTTTTCTTTATGATTATTTAAGTTTGTGCTTTTGGGCACGATTTAACAGTCTACTACCACTTAACACTATTTGTAGTGGCGTGTTGTATGGATAATCCCTATATTTAGTGTGTCCAAATTTTGATTATCACGCGTGTCTATAAGATTTAAGCGGTATTTATGCTTTCTAAATAGCGACTAATAAAAGTAAAAATGTAATCTTTATCACAAAATTGCCATTAATGCGCGCGCTATGCAGTACGCCTTGTTATCGCAACAAAAATGCTTGTGCATATAGGCAGATAAACTTTAAAAAGTGTGTTTTGATTGATTAAGTGTTAAAAATAAAACAATCATAAAATAATAAAACGGTTATAAATATTACGATTATAAATATTAAAAGATAGAGGTGCAAAATGGCGGAAACTCAAGCTAGAGCAAATATTGGCGTTGTTGGCTTGGCTGCAATGGGATCGAATTTAGCGCGTAATCTTGCGCATCACGGAAATACTGTTGCTGTTTATAATCGTCATTATTCGCGCACAGAAACCTTGATGAATCAGCATGGCAGCGAAGGCGATTTTGTGCCAGCAAAAACTGTTGAAGAATTTGTGGCTTCGCTTAAGCGCCCACGCACAGCAATCATTATGGTAAAAGCTGGTGCTCCTACAGACGCTGTTATTGAAGAGCTTGCAAATGCTATGGAGCCAGGAGATATTATCGTTGACGGCGGAAACTCCTACTTTGAAGACACGATTCGCCGAGAGAAAAACATTCGCGCGCGCGGTCTTCACTACGTTGGTTGCGGTGTTTCTGGCGGAGAAGAAGGCGCTTTGCGCGGCCCTTCGATGATGCCTGGTGGCACGGAGGAATCTTGGAAGACGCTCGGCCCTATCTTAAAGTCGATTGCAGCTGTTGCAGAAGGCGAGCCTTGCGTAACGCATATTGGCACCGATGGCGCTGGCCACTTTGTAAAAATGGTTCACAACGGCATTGAGTATTCAGATATGCAGCTTATTGCCGAAAGCTACGATTTAATGCTTCGCGGCTTGGGCATGAAGTCCGAAGACATTGCAGATGTGTTTAGCGAGTGGAACAAGGGCGAGCTTGATTCTTATTTGATTGAGATTACTGCGGATGTTTTGCGCCAGAAGGATGCTAAGACTGGTAAGCCTTTGGTGGAGATGATGGTGGATCACGCTGGAATGAAGGGCACGGGTACTTGGACTGTGCAATCTGCGCTTTCGCTTGGAATCCCTGTAACGGGTATTGCAGAAGCTGTGTTCGCTCGCGGACTTTCTAGCCAAGTTGCTTTGCGTGAAGCTGCAGAAAACCAGGGTTTGACTGGTCCAGATATGCATTTTGATTTTAGCGATTCTGAGCGCGAGGCATTTATTGAGGATATTCGCCAAGCTTTGTACGCTTCTAAGATTGTTTCTTATGCGCAAGGATTTGACGAGATTGCTGCTGCTGCAATTGAGCATGATTGGAAGATTGACCAGGCTGCTGTTGCTCGCATTTGGCGAGGCGGATGCATTATTCGTGCGCAATTCTTAAACCGCGTTTCCGAGGCATTTGAATCTGGGCAGGCAAGTGTTTCCTTGCTTTTTGCACCGTACTTTAAGGATGCTATTGAAAAGTCGCAAGCTGCTTGGCGCCGTGTTGTTGCGCGCGCAGTGGAGCATGGTGTGCCTGTTCCAGCATTCTCCAGTTTGCTTGCATATTATGATGGCTTGCGATCAAAGCGTTTGCCAGCATCACTTATTCAAGCTCAGCGCGATTTCTTCGGCGCGCACACTTACGGTCGCATTGACGAGCCAGGAGTATTTCACACTTTGTGGGCAGAGCCTAATCGCCCAGAAGTAAAGCAAGATTAAATCAAATAATATTTAGAACTAGCAGGCCTTTGCGTAACAATGCAAAGGCCTGTATTTTATTGTTCTAAATATTATGCACGATGTTAGAAGGCTATGCAGATTACTGGATTGCTGCTTGCAAAGTTTCGGCGGTAGTTAGCCAAGCGATTTCTTCTGTGCCGTTGGCAAAAGACGCAGGATAGTCTGGGTTATTGCTCCCAGAAAGCGCGTTCATTAAAGCTTTTCCTTTTTGCTCGCCAGCCGTTAAAAACCAAGTGCGGCGGCTATGAGCCAGCACGGGAACGCTAAGCGTTAATCGCATTGGCGGCTGCTTAGGGGAGTGGTTTACGCCTAAAACTATGCGATCGCGATTATGAATTTGCGGCAATCCTGGGAAAAGTGAAGCCATATGCGCGTCTGGTCCCATGCCAAGAATCGCCAAATCAAACACTGGCTCTTTGCCAAGTAATCCTATAATTTCTTCTTCGTATTCGCGTGCAGCAGCGTCTAAAATAGCGTCATTTTCAGCGTCGCTGGCTTTTGCAAAATCAACGGCATTACGCTCATCTGCAGGCATTTCGTGAATATGAGACTCCTGCAAAACTTTGTGATCGCTAAGCATGTTAAGAAGCAACTCGCGAGCCTTGCGCGCATTACGATCTTCGCTGTTATAAGCTACAAAACGCTCATCTGCCCACCAAATATGCACATTAGACCAGTCGATTGCTGGAAGCAATGGGTTGCTAGCTAACATTTGAAACATGCGAATCGAATCTGTTCCACCTGTTAGCAAAAGATGGAATGGCTTATTAAGATTTTCAACATTGTTTTGCCATTGCATAATCAAAGTCACAAGTTTTTGTGCAGAAACAGCAGCTATAATATCTTGATTATCGTAGCCGTACACTGTTGCGTTATGCGCAAATCTAAAATCTTTAGCCATAATGAATCCTTTTATTATTTTTACTTGTTGTATTAGAGTTCGTTACATTGCAAGTTCGTTATTTTGCATTGTGCAACAATTTTCGTGAATAAGCTGTGCATAAATCTCATCTGGGTCAATTCTGCGTAATTCTTCACTTAAGCAGTCTTGCAAAGAACGAATCGGCATAGAAATCGGCTGAGAAGCTTGCCCAGGAAGACTTATTATTGCTTGACTGCTGCCAGAAGGTCGCGTTAAAGAAAGCTCGCCATCTTGCCTCTTAAGACTTACTTCTGTAATTGCATGCGCGCTTGAATCTTCAACAATTTCTACAGGAACATTAAGTGAGATTTTTAGCCATTGCGCAAGCAAATGCAACGGAACGTAGTGCTTAGGGCCGCTAACTTTAACGCTAAGAATCGGCAAGTGCGGCGGCTGATCAAGCATAGAAGCGAGCATTGCGCGCCAAGACGTAATGCGCGTCCAAGAAAGATCCACGTCTTTAGAGGACCAATTTTTGCGCAGATTTTGTACAGTTTCAAGAGTGTTGCTTGCGCGTTGAGCGTCTGTGATTCTGCTACTTGCCATAGCTCCAAGCAAGTCTTTAGCAGGATTTTCGGGCGCGTTTGTAGGCCACCATGCAACAATCGGTGCGTCTGGCACAAGAAGCGGAATAACAAGCGTATCTGGGTGGCGAACAAGGTCATTATGTGGGTAGAGAATAATGATTTCGCCTGCGCCAGCATCTGCTCCAAATCGCACTTGAGCGTCTAAGTTTGGCGTTTCTTCTTCTTGATTTTTTTGATCTTCTTGATTGTCTTGATTTTGATTATGCAAACTTGCATTAGCGCTTTGCCAATCGCGAACAATCGCAATAACTCTGCAAGGATGCTCGCGGCTAGCTGCATTTGCTGCGCCCAGTGCGTTTTCAAGCTCTTTAAGAGTGGTGTCAATAAGAAGAGTGAGCACGCGTCCAGTAGCTGATTCGCCTCGTTCTTCGTGAAGCTCATCGATTTTTGCAGAGATTTTAGACGTGTTTGTGTTAGGAAGATTAATAATCATGGCAGCCTCCAATGGCGATTATCGCGAGCAAGCATGGCATCAGCTTCCGCTGGTCCCCAAGTTCCAGCGCGGTATGGTTGCGGACGCGTGTTAAGCGAAGCCCAAAAATCTTCAATCGGATCCAAAATCTTCCAACTTAAATCAACCTCTTGCGTTGTTGGGAAAAGTGGCGGCTCGCCAAGCAAAACGTCTAAAATAAGGCGTTCGTAGGCTTCTGGAGAGTTTTCTGTAAAAGATCTTCCATAGCTAAAGTCCATAGAAACATCGCGAACTTCCATAGACGTTCCGCCTGGTACTTTTGCGCCAAATCGCATTGTTACGCCTTCGTCTGGCTGAACGCGAATCACAATAGCATTGTTTCCAAGTTCGCGAACAGCAGTAGTCTCAAAAGGCAAGTGTGGAGCGCGCTTAAAAATCACAGCAATCTCTGTAACGCGCTTACCTAAGCGTTTGCCAGTTCGCAAGTAGAATGGCACTCCAGCCCATCTGCGAGTGTCTACGTCTAATCGCACAGCAGCGTATGTTTCTGTAGTGCTATCTGGGCTAATTCCTTGCTCTTGCAAATATCCAATAGCCTTATACGACCCCTGCCAGCCTTCTGCGTATTGGCCTCTTGCAGTGTTTGCGCACAAATCTTTAGGCAGGCGTATAGCAGACAAGACTTTAGTTTTTTCTGCTGTTAAATCGCCAGCGCTAAAACTTACAGGCTCTTCCATAGCGGTGAGTGCCATTAGTTGAAGCAAGTGGTTTTGAATAACATCTCGCGCAGCGCCAATGCCGTCATAATATCCAGCTCTGCCACCTATGCCAATGTCTTCTGCCATAGTGATTTGCACGTGGTCAACATAATTAGCGTTCCAAATTGGCTCATACATTGCGTTTGCAAAGCGCAAAGCAAGCAGATTTTGCACAGTTTCTTTGCCTAAATAGTGGTCTATGCGGAACACGGAATTAGGGTCAAAAACCTCGGAAACTACGCGATCCAGCTCTTGTGCGCTTGCTAAATCGTGGCCAAATGGTTTTTCGATTATCACTCGTCGCCATGCGTTTTCGGAGGAGTGTGAAAGCCCCGATGCAGCCAATTGCTGCGCTACAACAGGGAAGCTGGATGGCGGAACCGACATGTAGAACGCGTGATTTCCGCGAGTTCCGCGATCTCTGTCTAGTTCGCTTACGGTTTTGCTTAATCGCTCGAAAGCGCTTGCGTCGTTGAATGTTCCGCGAACAAAACGTATGCCTTTTGCAAGATTAATCCAAGTGGATTCGCAAAATGGCGTACGGCAATGCTGTTGAATATTTTCTCGCACAAAGTTTACAAAATGCTCATCTGTCCAGTCGCGTCTGGCGAATCCCGTAAGTCCAAAGCCAGGCGGCAAAAGTCCGCGATTTGCTAAATCGTATACGGCTGGCATTAGCTTTTTTCTAGCTAAATCGCCCGTGATTCCAAATATAACAAGGCTGCACGGGCCTGCGATTTTGGCTAGTCGCAAGTCGCGCGGGTCTCGCAGAGGATTCTTCCATTCTGCAATCGAATCGCCCTTATTGCTTTGGGAAAATGGGGTTATTAACTCACTCATATGTACCATCGTAATATTTTGGCGTGATTTGGGCGGTTTGTTTTGCTAGTCGCAAGTCATCCGCCGCACACGGCTAGTCGTATCATTCGTGCGTATTGTGGCCCGCCAATAGGTGTTAAGTGTATTCCGTCGTCAGTTAGAAACTCGCTATGACCTGCACTCGTGCCATTCCAGTCAATAATTCCAACGTTTTTACGCTTTGATGCAAATGCGCGCAATTTTGCGTTCGTCTCGTCTTGCCAAGGTTGCGGCACGCGAGTTGTTACAAAGTACACGGGCTTTCCGCCAGTAATATTCACCATGTTTTGTAAAACTGACTCATCTCTAGGCGGCCCGTTGGTTCCAAGTTCGTAGATTACAACGCTTCCAGGGTGTTTTTCGGCTATGTCTTTTTGGTAGTCTTCGGCTCCGTGGAAAATCTGCCTGCTAACTTTTCCGTCAATCCAAGCGTTTGGTAGAGCTTTTATAAGGTACGGTTTTGCGCCTTCGGTTACGGAGTCTCCAACCATTGTTATATCTGCCGTGCAAACGTCTTGTTTTGAGTCAATTTTCCAAGGTTTTGTGTTTATGTTTGCTGGCACTTTTTCTGCGATTGGGTTTAGAACTCTATGCGCACTTGGCTTTGTTGGAAGTGTTTGTTTTGTTATATTTTGGCGCTTTCCGCCCACTTTTCTTTTTTGATTTTGCTTTGACTTGTTGTTTGACTTTGTGTTTGTCTTGTTGTTTGAGTTATTGTTTGACTTTGAGCTTTGGCCTGATTCTGGCTTTTGCTTGCCATTTTGCGAATGAGTCTTATTGTTTTGTTCTTGACTTGCTAGTTCTGGCCTTAATTGTATTGACCTTTCTTGCGCAATGCTGCTCCAATTTAGTGGAGCTGCGATTAGCGCTATGCAAGCCGCTGCACACACAGTAGTCGCAAGCTTTCGTAGAACAAATGGGAGCTTAATGTTCTTGCTTTTAACGCTTAAAGTATCGCTAGAAAGATCAAGGTTTTTATTTTTATCTTTTGAGTTATCTTTTAAATTATCTTTCGCATCTTCTGATTTTGCGCTAACACTGCTAACGCTAAAAGTCATATATTTACTTGCAAATGGCATTTCAAAAATTCTGTAAAAAACTTCAGCTATTGCAACAACAATCACGCATTGCAAAATCTGCTCAAACAGCGTTATGTGAGTAGTTCTAGTTGCAGGATTTAAGACTTCGAGTATAGGAAAATGAACAAGATAAATCGCAAAAGATCTCTTACCTAAGTAGCTTAATATGTTAGTGCCAAGTATCTTTGCGCAAATGTTGTTTTTTAGCATGCAAGCGTGCATTAAAATCGCGCAAACTATTGCAAAAAGTGCGTAACCTCCGTACACAATCCACGTTTTTAGTCCGTCTTGTTTAATAAAGCAGAACAAAATAAACGCTAGTGCAGCAAATCCTACAATGGATTCTAAAATTGGCTGTCTGCCTTTGTTTTTGCCATTTTGCGAATCGTTTTCTTGATTTTCAATTTGTTCTTTTTCGCTTTTGCTTCCAACAATGTAGCGGAACGCGTCTGAAATGATTTTTATAGCAGATTTTCCACTAAACCACGTGCAATACATTGCTAGAAGCGCGCCGATTAAGAATTCACATGCGCGCGTATCTAAAGAGTAGTACACGCGTGCAATGGTTTGTCCTTCTCCATAAAGAATTGTTATTGCAATGCTTGTAAGCGCAGACACAATCGCAAGCGTTGCAGTAACAAGCATTCGCACAAACTTTGATTTAACTATTTTAAGAATTGTGCATAGAATAATTGGCCAGCAAATAAACATTTGCATAATCAGGCCTAAGTACCATAAATGCTTAATAGGAGAAGGTAGTCCCGACTGCTCAAAATACGAGACTTTTCGCAAAACATACGCCATGTTGCTGCTAAATGTTGCTCCGCTTAGAGCATCTGATTGCAACTTTGTTAAAAGGCTTGGCGAAAACAGCCACATAAGTGGTGCGCTTAGTGCAATAATGCCTAGCGTAGAAGGCCATATTCGTTTTACGCGCTGAAATAGGTACTTAAAGTAAGTGATAAGTTTTGATTTTTTCTTCTGGCTTTCTTGGCTGCTATCTAAATGCGAATTTTTATCGTTTTTCTCGCTGAACATTTTTAGCAAAGACACGGTGCTAAAGTATCCTGCCATAACAAGAAACATTGTTACGCCTAAAAAGCCGCCGTTGAATACAATTGGACGCAAGTGGAACGCTACAATTCCAATAATTGCAATCGCGCGCATGCCGTCTACTGCAGCGTTGCGTTTACTTGCAGCGTTTGTTGCGTTGTTCAATTCTTTCATCTTGCCTACAACTTAATACGTGTTTGTGTTCAGTTTTGTGTTCGGTTTTTTGTTCAGTCTTACAATTGTTTATGTTCGATTTTTTCCATTAACATCGCTCCAAAACGTAGTCATATTATCTATGTATTAAGACACTAAAGACGCCTATAGCGTGTCTTAGTTTTTCCTTGATTTTTCGCGTATTTTTGCCTGATTCACGAGAGTTTTTTTAATGTGAACTAAAATATTTTTCAAATGTTTTACTGTTTTTATTAATATTTTTTATTAATATTTTTCTTTATGTTTTTTCGCATCGGTTAGTTGACACTTTCTGTGTCTTATATAAATCGCGCATTATTGCGCTTTGCTTCGATTCGCTTGTGCATATATCGTAAAGCGTATTGCGCACTATTTTCCACATGTCGCAAATATATTACACAAATATGTCTCGCATATAGTCCGCATATAGTCCGCATATCTAACTGGTTCTGAATCGCTATCGTGTGCGTAGTGTTTTATATACTCTTTGCTGCGCGCTAAAGTTAGATTGAACAGTCTAAGTTAGATGTACAAACGTTAGATTGATAAACAAATGCTTAAACGTACTAATGTACTTAAGCATTAAGTTTTACGTTAAGGAGTAAAAATGGCAGAAACATTTAACGTTGTGGTAGAGATTCCACGCGGCTCTAAGAATAAGTACGAAGTTGATCACGAAACTGGTCGCGTATTTTTGGATCGTACTCTATTTACCGCAATGGGCTATCCAGATGATTACGGCTACATTGATGGCACTTTGGGCGAAGATGGCGATCCGCTTGACGCTCTTGTTATGATTCCAAATTCCGTATTCCCTGGTTGCGTTGTTGAATGCCGCGCTGTTGGTTTGTACCACATGGTTGACGAAGCTGGCGGAGATGACAAGGTTTTGTGCGTGCCAGCAGATGTTCGCTTTGACGATATTAAAGATATTGATGACGTTAACGAGTATCACAAGGCAGAAATCAAGCACTTCTTTGAGCAGTACAAGGCTTTGGAGCCAGGCAAGGAAGTTCTTCCTGGAGACTTCTGGGCTGGTGTAGAGCAGGCAGAAAAGGAAATTGTTGCAGCTCGCAAGCGTTTGGAAGAAAGCGAAAAGTAGTTCTTGCGATTAGTCGCAAAGCTTCCGAACGTTTTAACAACGTATCTATTAGTGTCTAACGCATTTTATGTGTTAGACACTTTTTAATATCTTTAATATCTTAATAAGTAATTGCTATCTATAAAACATTGCTATCTATAAAACATATTGCGTGAAACAGTGCGTGAAACAACGTGTGAAACGTAGTGTAAAGCAACGCATGAAACAGTTAGCATTAACTTTAATCGCTTACGCTACAAGCAACATTGCCAATCCAGCTCCGTAAACAACCATTCCGCACATCATAATTGGAATCAAAGCTGTTCCAATTTGTGGAAAAACTGTTCCAGCATTGTATTGCGCGTCTTTAATCCAAAGGTGAGAAAGGCCAGCCAAAACAATCACAACAAACAATCCAAGAATTGCCACTAACACGCCAAGTTCCAATACGCGTACAGAAAAAGTGAATCTAATAATTGATGGCAAGAAAAGCCATCCAGGCAAAGCTGCGCATGCAATGCTTGCAGTAAGGCAATGAGATAGGTTTCGTACAAGATTAGACCTATCTTCTCTAAACATTTGTCTAGCAAAGCTAACAAATGTTGCTGCAACAAGAATTAGCGCAAAGTTTACTGCCCATCGTTCGTACGGTCTAATAGCAGCAACAAATTTGTGAATACTAATTTCTGATTCTCCATCAATCACACTGCTTGGCAGCCATCCTTTTAAGGCCAGCGTTGCGCACCACATAGACGCTAATGACGCAAGAAAAGGAATAGCTTTATCGGCTGTAGAGCCTTTGAGTGGCCAAAAAGTTATTAGAGCAAGAAGAATAAGAATGCAAACCGTTAAAACTGCTTTTGTTGTTGCAAACGGAAGCATTGCAGCAGATGCTAAAAGAACTATAGCAACAAATTGAGTTACAGCAATCGTAATGTGACCATACATTTTGTTGCGCTGAATATTGTTGCTCATTGTACGCTCCTATCGCGTTTACACTGTGATTTACACCATTTTATATGTAAGCGTACACTTGCGCTTTTTGATTCTTCTTAAGCATGGATTACAATTCTTTTTTATAACAGCTTGATTTTGAATTTTCATTCAATTCTATGCGCTATGGAGGTGTCAATATGACGGATATTACATTGATGACCTCTTGTGCCGCGCCTGCAAAAGTTTTGCCATCACTAACGCTTCTTTCGCATCGCGTGCGCGTAGTGCCAATGGAACCTTCTAGCATGCTTAAAATGCCCGAAGATACCATTCTTCTTGTTGACGCTAGAGAAGACTTATCTTTAGCAAAATCGCTGTGTTCTCTTGTGCGCGCGTCTAATTTAACAATGTCTATTATTCTAATTCTTACAGAGGGCGGTTTTACAGTTGTAAACCCATCTTGGGGCATTAGCGACGTTATGCTAACAACCGCTTCTCCTGCAGAAGTAGAAGGAAGATTGCGATTAGCCGCCAAAAGAGCAGTTTCTACCGATTCTTCTTCTAGCTCTACTGTTGCCGATTCCACAAGCGTTGAAGTTAACAGCAACGGTCAAATGTGCTCTGGAGACTTAGTTGTAGACACGCAAAGCTATACAGTTAGCTTGCACGGAAAGCCTATTGATTTAGCGTATAAAGAATTTGAGCTGCTTAAGTATTTTGTTCAGCATCCTCGTAGAGTTTTTACGCGTGCGCATTTGCTTCAAGAGGTTTGGGGCTACGATTACTACGGCGGAACGCGAACGGTAGACGTTCATATTCGTAGGCTTCGCGCAAAGTTGGGCGTTGAATATGAGCATGTTATTGGAACAGTTAGAAATGTTGGATATCGTTTCGACCCATTAGAAGCTCAAGTTGACGAAGTTGAAAATGACGATTACGCACAAAATGGCAATAGTGCGGATGCTGGCGATTCACGTGCCGATGATTCAAGCGTTTCCAACGATTTAGACTAGGCTTATATTGTCTAAGATAGATAAAATAAACAAAATCCGCAAAATGCGCGAAGAATATAGGATTTTATGCGAAGAAATCCCAAATCCAAAATGTGCGCTAAATTTTACGAACCCATTTGAGCTTTTAATCGCAACTGTTCTTAGCGCGCAAACAACCGATAAGCGCGTAAATCTTGTTACGAGTAAGCTTTTTAAGGCATACCCAACGCCAGTCGATTTGGCAAAAGCACAAATATACAACGTGCAAGAAATAATTCATTCGCTTGGATTTTATAGAGTAAAATCGCAACATATTATTGAGCTTTCGCAAAAACTTGTTAAAGATTTTAATGGCATTGTTCCAAATAATATGGCTGATCTTACAAAGTTACCAGGAGTGGGAAGAAAAACAGCAAACGTTGTTTTAGGGAACGCTTTTAAGATTCCAGGATTTCCAGTAGATACGCATGTTATGCGCGTTACGTCAAGACTCGGCTGGGTGAGTGAGGCTAGCGCTAAGGCTAAAGATGCAGCGAAAATCGAGAGAGAAGTCACAGCTTGTTTTGCGCCAGAAGAATGGACTAATCTTTCACATCGTCTTATTTTGCACGGAAGAATGTTTTGCACTGCTAGAAACCCTCGCTGTGGCGATTGTCCGCTTAGGTTTTTGTGTCCTTCTGTTAGATTGTAGAAAATAAATTTGCACAAGATTAATGGCGTCTAGTAAACTCTTTTAGAATATTTTTAGAATATTTTTAGACTATTTTGTGCATAAATTCGGCAATCAAATTCAAACGGTGATATAAACTTTTAATCATGCCTGAATTTGAAAGATACTCATCTGCTTCACATGCGCGTAGTACAAGATATGCGCATAAAACTAGACGAAGCACTAAACCATGGGTTGTATTTATTGTTTTAATCGGCATTCTATCTGCAATAATTTGGGGCGGATGGCGGTTTATAGATGGAAGATCTTTAATACCTACAAACATTTTTCCAGCGTCAAATTCAACTTTAACAATAGGATTACGAACGTCTCCAGCCTCGCTAGATATTAGAACAGACGATAGTGATTCCTTACAACAGGCACTTTTAGAGAACGTTTACGAAACACTTGTAAAACGAGACGAAAACAATGCTTTACACCCAGGACTTGCGCAATCTTGGAGCGTTTCGAACGATGGATTGAATTATAAATTTAGGCTCCGCAGCGGAATTAAGTTTGCTAACGGAGACCCAATGGACTCAAGCTCCGTTCTTAAATCGCTTCAGCAAGGCATTACAAAGAATTATCCTGGCTACGAAAAGCTAACAAACATAACAAGCGTTTCTAATTCTGGTCCTAGCGTTCTAAACATAACTCTTAAAACTCCAGACCCACTTTTGCCAAGACGATTAGCTGGAAGAGCTGGAATTGTTTACAACACAAACATTTTTGTTAACTACGCTTCCGATGCTATTGGAACAGGTCCGTTTACAGTAAAGGGATATAACAAGGGTGGGGATCTCGTTCTTGCTAGAAACAACAATTACTGGGCAGGGCAAGCTGGATGCCAAAGCATAACGCTTAAGTATTTTAACGATGACACGTCTTTAGCAAACGCTGTTAAAGATGGCAGCGTGCAAATGGCAATTCCACTAGACGGAAATGAAAACAAGCGAATGGCTGCAATGCCAAACACTAAGCTGGTAAAGGGAAAAAGCACAAGATTAAGAATGTTTGCTTTTAACACGGGAATGTCATCTATGTTCTGCGATCAGCAAATTCGTAGAGCTGCAAGACATGTGATTGAGCCAAATGTTATTCTTGCTTCCGATCCTTTTGGAGGCCAACTTGTTGGCGGGCCAATCGACCCTATGTCTCCTGGGTATGAAGATTTTAGTAACACATATCCTCACGACGTTCAAAAAGCTTATGGTATGTACCACTACTTTGTTGCAGGATATTTGCGCGGAATTACAATGCTCGTTCCAACTGGAATGGCTAGTGTTTGCGATCAAATGGCAAAAAACTTAAGCTATGCAGGTGGATTCCCAGTAAGACTAGAAGAATTAGACCAAAGTGTAATCGATCAACGAATACGCGAAGGTAAATACGACTTAGCTCTTACTTGGACTAATCACACTTTGGATTCTGGAATGTATGCAGACACTAAGTCTAACTATTTGTTCCAAGATCACGCTTCGCAAAAGTATTTTGCAGACGCAATGAAGTCTACAAGTCCGCAAGAGTACGAAGAAAACATCAAAAAGTACGCTAAAGAATTATGCGATTACGCGGTTTCGGGATGGTTGTACGCAAGAAACAGCGTTGTTGTTGCAAAGAATAATGTGAGTGGATACCCTACTAACATGACCGATCAGCTGCTTCCTTTGCATGATGTGACTGTTAAATAGTGCTGGCTTAGTGAGTTCTTAGTGCTCTGTTATAGTGCGATGTCTCAGTGAGTTTCTAATATTCAGTTCATGAGTGAACAGGATAACACAGTAAAACACGCACATTTAACACCATTGCCTAATAAGGTTGGTGTTGATGGTCTTGAAGACAAATGGCGTAGCAATTGGGACGAAGCTAAGACTTACGCGTTCCACAATTCTCGCGACCGTAAGGCCGTATATTCAATCGATACGCCGCCTCCAACAGTTAGTGGCCACTTGCATGTTGGTCACGTATTCTCTTACACGCATACGGATGTTATCGCGCGATATAAGCGCATGCAAGGCTTTGATGTGTTCTACCCAATGGGTTGGGATGATAACGGCTTGCCAACAGAGCGCCGCGTGCAAAATTATTACGGCGTGCGCGTAGATACTTCGCTTAAGTATGACCCTGATTTTAAGCCGCCATTTGAAGGCACAGAAGGCAAGAAGATTGAGGCAAAAGACCAGGTTCCTGTAAGCAGGCAGAACTTTATTGAGCTTTGTGAGCGCCTAACTTCCCAAGATGAGAAGCTTTTTGAAGCTTTGTGGCGTAGGCTTGGTCTTTCTGTTGATTGGTCGCAAACCTACCATACGATTGGCGAGCAGCCTCGCCGAGTTGCTCAAAAAGCATTCTTGCGCAATCTTGCTCGCGGAGAAGCTTATCAAAAAGACGCTCCAGGCTTGTGGGATGTTACATTCCAGACTGCTGTTGCACAAGCAGAGCTTGAAGCGCGCGAATACCCTGGTTTCTATCATAAGATTGCGTTCTGCTTTGAAGATGGTACGCCAATCTACATTGAAACTACGCGCCCAGAATTGCTTGCTGCTTGCACGTCTTTGATTGCGCACCCAGACGATGAGCGTTACAAGAAGTATTTTGGCAAGGAAGTTTACTCGCCGCTGTTTAAGGTGAAGGTGCCGATTTTGGCGCATCCTGCTGCTCAAATGGACAAGGGCGCTGGCATTGCAATGTGCTGCACTTTTGGTGACGTAACCGACGTTGAGTGGTGGCGCGACTTGAGTTTGCCAACTCGACCAATTATTCAGCGTAACGGCCGCATTGTTATGACTACTCCTGATTGGATTACGGACGAGTCTGGCCGCGAAATGTTCGAGAAAATTGCTGGTAAAACCACGTTCTCTGCTCGCAAGGAAGTTGTTGAAGCCTTGCAAGCTGCTGGAGATATGGAAGGCGATCCAAAGCCAACAAAGCGTATGACGAACTTCTACGAAAAGGGCGATAAACCTTTGGAAATCGTCACTTCTCGCCAATGGTACTTAAAGAACGGCGGTACGGACGAAAAGTTAAACGCTGAGCTTATTGAGCGCGGCAAGGAACTTAACTTCCACCCAGACTTTATGCGCGTGCGCTACGAGAATTGGGTTCATGGCTTGAATGGCGACTGGCTTATTTCTCGCCAACGCTTCTTTGGTGTGCCATTCCCACTTTGGTACCTAGTAAACGAAAATGGGGAAGTGGATTACGAGCATCCTTTGACTCCTAGCGAAGATCGTTTGCCAATCGATCCAACTATTGACGTTCCAGAAGGCTTTGATGAATCTCAGCGTAACCAGCCAAATGGCTTTACTGCCGAGCAAGACATTATGGATACTTGGGCAACATCTTCCTTAACTCCACAAATTGTGACTCGTTGGGAAGAGCCAGGTGAAGAAAATCAGGCTTTGTTTAAGGCTACTTTCCCAATGGATTTGCGTCCACAAGGCCAGGATATTATTCGTACTTGGCTGTTTAGCACGGTTGACCGCGCGCATCTTGAAAACGGATGCTTGCCTTGGAAGCACGCTGCGCTTTCTGGATGGATTCTTGATCCAGACCACAAGAAGATGTCTAAATCTAAGGGAAACGTGGTTGTACCAAATAAGCCAATTGAAGAGTTTGGTGCGGATGCTGTGCGCTACTGGGCGACTTCTGCAAAACTCGGCTTGGATGCGACTTACGACGAAGGCCAGATGAAGATTGGCCGACGCCTTGCGATTAAGCTTTTGAACGCTACGAAGTTTGCGCTCGCGATTGGCCGAGAAAACGATGAACATCAAGTTTTGGAGCCTGCTAGCGCGGATTGGGATTTTGCAAACGTTACAGAAGTTTTGGATCGCTCTGTTATGGCAAAGCTTGCATCCGTTATTCGTACCGCAACTGATGCGCTTGAATCTTACGAGCATTCCAAGGCTTTGGAAGCAATTGAAACCTTCTTCTGGGAGTTCTGCGACGATTACATCGAGCTTGCAAAGAATCGTGCTTATGGTACTGCAGAATCCACTGGACGCACTCCAAGCGAAGCTGCTGTAAAGTCTGCTCGCACAACTCTTGGTCTTGCGCTCGACGCTTTGGCTCGCTTGCTTGCTCCTTACTTGCCTTACGCTACGGAAGAAGTGTGGAGCTGGATGCATGACGGCGAAGGCTCTGTGCATCGTGCAAGCTGGCCATGCGCTAAGGCGTATGAGGCTGCTGCAAACGGTGTTTCTGCAGACACTTTGGCTTACGCGGGCGAGGCTTTGGCTACTTTGCGCAAGATTAAGTCTGAAGCAAAGGTTTCTATGAAGACTCCTATTTTGCAAGTGACTTTGAACGTAGCAGAAAATGCTTATAAGGCTGTTGAGGAGACTTTGGATGACGTTGCGGAGGCGGGTCGCGTTACTGGAGAAGTAAAGCTTAACGCTGTTAAGGCTGCAGATGCTGGCGATTCTTCTGAATCTGAATCTGCGGAATCTGATGCAACTAACGTAAACGTTTCTGTTGCTCAAAGCGAACTCGGTGAAGCTCCTGCAAAAAAGAAGTAGTCGCAAGTAATTGCAAATAGTTAATCGCAAAACAAAAGCGCTGGAAGTTAACCTTCGACCCCAGCGCTTTTTGTGTATTTAAGCACTTAGTAATAATCACTTATTGTAGATTCTGCTGCGATGATCAATATCTACAACAAAAACGGTCAGCACATTATTTTCAATTGCACAAATTATTCTGTAATCCCTTACTCTATATCTCCAAAACCCCGAATAGTTGCCAGTTAGCGCTTTGCCTCTGATTCGAGGATTGTCGAGATTGCTAATTTCGCGAAGTTCCTTAACGATTTGCTTAGCAATTGTTTTGTCAATTTTCCCTAGCTGTTTTTCAGCCCTTTTAGATAAATTAATCTTCCAAACCAAGGCGCTTCACCACGTCGTCGAGTGGAGACGTTTCTAATTCTCCACGTTTGTATGCTTCAATATCTGCCATTAGTCCATATTCATGTTCAAGTTCATCGATTTGGGCTTCTAGCGCTTGATTCATGTAAAATGAACGAGTGCGGTGAGTGGTTTTAGCGAGCTGATCATAACGATCTAAAACGTTGGAGGGTACTCTTAATCCTGTAATTGTTGCAGCCATTTCTAATCTCCATTGTAAAACATGTAAAACATATATTACCTTATATGCTGAATAACGCAATCCAATACGTTATAATCGCGAAGCATCGCGCGGTAACGCTAGACTGTAAATCATGAATCCAGAAAGCTTAAGTGAATTAATTGAAAAAATTGCTAAAGATTTAGTAGCAAGCGGTAAAGCTGGCAGTCTAACAGAAGATTTGATTCCTGCTGCCGAAAAACTTGCAGTTATGAGGCCAAAAGATCGCGCACACGGCGATTGGGCTACGAACGTTGCTATGCAGCTCGCTAAAAAAGCTGGTATGAAGCCTAGTGATTTAGCGGAACTTTTTGCAGAGCGCTTGCAAGATGCGGAAAGTATTGCGCGCGTAGAAGTGGCAGGCCCTGGCTTTATTAACATAACGCTTGATTCTGCGTCTGCCGCGGCTGTTGTAGAAGAAGTATTAAATCAGGGCGCGGATTTTGGCAAAAATACGCATTTAAGCGGCAAAACTTTGAATCTTGAGTTTGTTTCCGCAAATCCAACTGGTCCAATTCACATTGGTGGAACTCGCTGGGCAGCAGTTGGCGATTCTATGGCTCGAGTCTTGGAAGCAAACGGCGCAAAAGTTGTGCGCGAATACTACTTCAACGATCACGGTGAGCAAATCAACCGTTTTGCAAAGTCTTTAGTCGCGGCAGCTCACGGCGAAGAAACGCCTGCAGACGGCTACAAAGGCGCGTATATTAACGAAATCGCGGATGCTGTTATAAAAGAAGCGCAAGCAGACGGCGTTGACGTTCTTTCTTTGCCTAGAGTCGATCTTGGAAAAGACGAAGAAGGCTTGCCACTTGGCGAAGGCGATTCCGAGCAGCGAGAAGAGTTCCGCAAGCGCGCAGTGCCAATGATGTTTGCTGAAATTCGTAAGTCAATGCGCGATTTTCGTGTTGGTTTTGACGTGTGGTTCCACGAGAACAGCCTGTATGAAGATGGCGAAGTTGAGCGCGCTATTACAGACTTGCGTGAGCGTGGAGATATTTTTGAAAAAGATGGCGCAACTTGGTTTGAATCCACCAAGCATGGAGACGATAAGGATCGCGTAATTATTAAGTCCGACGGCAATTACGCCTACTTCGCTGCAGATATTGCATACTATCGCAACAAGCGTCACCGTGATCAGAATCCTGCAGACGTAGCAATTTACATGCTCGGCGCTGATCATCACGGCTATATTGGCAGAATGATGGCAATGTGCGCGGCTTTTGGAGATAAGCCAGGCGAAAACATGCAGATTCTTATTGGTCAGATGGTAAACGTTATGAAGGACGGCAAGCCAGTGCGCATGAGCAAGCGCGCTGGAAACGTTATTACGATTGACGATTTAGTTGATGCAATTGGCGTTGATGCTTCTCGCTACTCGCTTGCGCGCACCGACTACAACACAAGCGTTGATATTGATTTGGATTTGCTTGCTTCTCACAGCAACGATAATCCTGTGTACTACGTGCAATACGCTCACGCACGCAGCTGCAATGTGGCTCGTAACGCTGCAGATGCTGGAATTAGTGCAGATGGAGCCGATTTAAGCTTGCTTAATACCGAGGCAGATGGAGAAGTGTTGGCTGCTTTGGCGCAATGGCCTGCAGCTCTTGCACAAGCTGGCGATTTGCGCACTCCGCACAGAGTTGCGCATTATCTTGAGGATTTGGCTGCAAGCTACCACAAGTGGTACAACCTTGAGCGCGTAGTGCCAATGGAGTTGAGCGACCCAGAAAATCGCTTGCCAGAAGCAGAGCGCGAGGCTATTCGCATTGCAAAGTGCCCAGAGCCAGCGCGCGCGGCAGCTCGACTTAAGCTTAACGCTGCTGTGCGCACAGTAATTGCAGAAGGCCTTGATTTGCTAGGCGTTAGCGCTCCAGAAAAGATGTAGTTTTTACTATTATTGCGCATTTACGCTTTATTTAGGACGTTAGTTTTTATGCTAGCGTCCTTTTATTTTTAATTAGGAGACACGCGCGGATTATAACTTTTTCCGATTAAGTACATGCGATTTATTAATATACCCCCTAATATTATTTTTCGGTTTCAGTTTTGTTATTCAATGCGTTAAATAATATGCTTAAACAATTTTTCACCATATAGGAGGTGTAAGCATGAGCGTCACAACACAAAGTGTCAGCACAGACAGTGCCACGAAAAAAAGGAACTTGACAATTATTGAGTCCGCATACGTGGCGGTCATGTTGTTTGGCATGTTCTTTGGCGCTGGAAACCTTATTTTCCCAGTATTTCTTGGTGCTAACGCAGGAAACAATTCTGCTCCTGCAACAATCGGCTTTATTGTTACTGGCGTTGGTTTGCCATTACTTGGTGTTACGGCTCTTGCAATGAGCCGCGCAAACGGCCTTTTTGAGCTTTCGAGTAAAGCTAGCAAAAAATACGGCATGTTCTTTACATGCGTTCTTTATTTAACAATCGGCCCATTCTTTGCAATTCCGCGCTGTGCAACAACTTCATACACTGTTGGATTGGAGCGAATTATTCCGCAAGATGGAAACGGGCAATTGTACCTGTTCTTGTTCTCTGTAGTGTTCTTTGCACTCGCGTTCTTCTTTGCTATGAAACCAAGTGGCATACTTACGTGGGTTGGTAAAGTTCTTACGCCAATCTTCCTTGTGTTCCTAGCGGTTTTGGTATTTACTGCACTATTTTCTCCTATAAGCGGCGCTTCTTCGGATGCTGCTCCTATAGGAAATTATGTTAATAAGTCATTCTTTACAGGATTCTTAGATGGCTACAACACAATGGATGCTTTAGCTAGCTTGGCATTTGGAATTGTTGTTGTTAGCACCATTCGTCAGTTTGGTGTAAAAGATCCTAAAGATGTGGCAGTAAATACTGCTCGATCTGGATTCTTTAGCTGCTTGCTTATGGCGTTGATTTACGTTGCGATTGTCGTTGTTGGTGTGCGTAGCCGCGCGCTGTTCCCACCTGCGGAAAATGGTGGCGTGACTTTGGCGCAAGTTGCACGCTATCATCTTGGTAACGTTGGCTTATTTGTGCTTGCTGCAACTGTAACTCTTGCATGCTTAAAGACGGCAGTTGGCTTAATCGTAAGCTGTTCGGAAACTTTCTCTAAGTTATTCCCTAAAGGTCCTAGCTACAGAGTTTGGGCTGTATTGATTACGCTTGTTTCGTTTGGTCTTGCAAACTTTGGTTTGAGTGCAATCATCGAATACGCGGTTCCAGTATTGATGTTCTTGTATCCGCTGTCAATCGTATTGATTCTTTTAGCTTTGTGCGGTCGACTTTTTGGAAATTCCAAAGTTGTGTACGCTTGGACACTTGGTTTTACTGGTGTTGCAGCTGTATTTGACTTTTTGAATAGTTTGCCAACAGCTTTGCGCAATGCATTGCATATAAACGATATGTTGATTGTTGCTCAAAACTGGTTGCCGTTCTCGGAATATGGCATGGCTTGGGTTTGCCCTGCTGCTGTTGGATTTGTTGTTGGCTATGTTCGTATGGTTTTATGTGACAACAAAGGTATGGAAGAGGTTGCTCGTGCAGCTGCTGGCCCAGATCTTGAAGGCAGCGTTGCTAGTAGCGATGATTATTCTTCAAGCAGCTCTGAGTTTGACGAGTCGAATTTTGGCAATCAATCTTAGCAACTATTGGTATTGTGTAAAAGCGCATAACAGATAAGAAAAAAGTCAGTTGTCGACATTTTGTCGACAACTGAAACTTGCATCTTCTGATGGAAAAATATGAGACAGATGCCGATGATATGTAAGGAATTTTGCGCATTATTCAATCAATACCATATCCCAAAGCTGAACAATTAAAAATCAAAGCCTACCGTCTTGTTTGCGGTAGGCTTTTTGGTTAGGTTTTTGATGTGATTATTTGCGAGTTGCCACGTGCGACTTGCGATTCTCGACGTGCGACTTGCGACTAGAAGTTGCCGCCGTTCCAACCCCAGTCAGTGGTTGCAGTGTAACGAATGTAAGTGCGGTCTTGTGGCACTCCAAGCTCGCTCTCCAAAGCTGCCATAATCTGCTCTGTCAACTTTTCCCAAGCAGACCCAGGTACGCTAGAGCCAAAAACGTTCACTTCAACGTAAGCTGCAGGCTTAGTATTATCTCCAGCAAAATAAATTGGCATATTGTCTTCAAATGGGCACATAAGCCAATGCTCGCTTTTTCCTGGAACTGCGCTAATCGCCTTGCCGTATGCTGCTTTTAATGCATCGCGCTGAGCAGGTGTAGTGCTTACAGAAACGTGAGTGTGAATAACTGGCATAATCGCTCCTTTGCTAAATTTTATGGATTTTCTAAGTTTATAAACTTGTGTTGCGCAACTTATGTTACGCAATAATAAACCTGTGTTACGCAATAATTATAGTAAATTGTTAACCTCCGCGTGTTTAATTGAATGTATGAAAAAACTTATTGAACAGGTTGTTAAGTTTGGAATCGTAGGAATCATTGCGCTTATTATTGACGTAGTATTGCTAAATCTGCTTCTTCTTGTGCATCTTAATAACGTTGTTGCTGGAACAATATCTTTTATAATCTCGCTTATTTTTAACTACATTGCCAGCATGAAGTACGTGTTTAAACACCGCGAAGACATGGCTCGTTGGATGGAATTGCTGATTTTTGTTATTTCTGCAGTTATTGGTTTGCTTATTAACGATGCGATTATTTGGCTTAGCACGCTTGGAATGGTTGAAGCTTTGCGCGGCACTGCGATTTACATGCTTCGCACAAATATTGGCAAGCTTATTGCAACAGTTGTTGTAGCTGTGTGGAATTTTGTTATTAGAAAGTGGCTTTTAGACGACACAAAGTCGCAAAAACCTGATTATGATGCCGCTAAAGATAATACTTTTGCTCACAAGTTGGGCGAGTGGTCGTTAAGCCACACTCCAAAAGGCTGGAAGTAGGTTTGGAAGTAGGTTTAGAGAATATGCAAGCTACGACTATTCATTTTGTGCGTCACGGGGAAGTGGAAAATCCAAATCACGTGCTTTACGAGAGATTGCCAGGATTCCATCTTTCTGCGCGAGGCGTGCGAATGGCAAGAGCTACTGCGCAATATATTGCGACTGTTCCGCAAATGCGTGGGATTAGCGCGATTTACTCGTCTCCTTTAGAGCGCACGCAAGAAACAGCGCAACAAATCGCAAGCGCTTTGCAAATCGGCCCGATTATTTTAGACAATCGTCTAATTGAAGCGGAAAACAATTTTCGCGGGAAAAGAATCGGCTACGGCGAAGGCGCGTTGTGGAAAAACAACAATTGGAAGCTTGTATCTAACTTGTGGAAGCCAAGTTGGGGAGAATCCTACAAAAGCATTGCTGCGCGCGTTGGTGATTTTGCGTGCGAGCAAGTGAAAAATCACCCAGGAGAGCAAATCGTAGCTGTAACGCACGAATCGCCAATATGGTCTTATCGTCATTTGCTAGAAACGGGTCACGCGGAGCACAATATGCTTTTGCGCAAAACGGCCTTGGCGTCGATTACTTCGATTACGTTCGATTGCGCAAATATGAATGTGCTTTCCATCACATATGTGGATTCTGCGGCGCGTGTGCAATAGAACGTGTGGAATAATAAGCAGTAGACTTTAAAATATGCATAAAAGATGCGTAGAAACCGTGTTTTTTACAGCTAATGCGAAGGAGCGTTATTATGGGTGATTCTGTAGAAGAGCTGGATTCAAAGGCTTTGAGTCTGCTTGAGTCTGCTGCAAAGTCGGCCGCGGATTTAACTAAATTGTGGCCTTTAAGCGAAGCTCGCCATTTAGATAATGACGCAAAATATGCGGAAAATCTTGAGGTTAGGGCGATTCGCGCTATTGCTCGAATTGTTACGGATTTAGACGTTACTGTTCCAGATGCAGAGTTTGTGTATGAAGGTGCAGACGAAATTCCAGGACGCCCACAAGAGATAGTTGACGCGCTTTTGGCTGCTGCAAGCGCTTACGATGATATGGATTTATGCTACGAACCAGACTATAGCGAAGCGCAAGAAGAGCTAGAAAACAACACGAATGATGTTAATGCTATTTTTAGCAAGCTTGAATCCAATCTTTCTAACGATGTTAACGCAATCAATGGTGCTGCGGATTCTTTAAGTGTTGCTGGTAATTGGAGTGTTGAGAGCTTGCAAGATGCGTTTAGGTGCGCAAAACAAGAGTGTGATTTTTGCGGACTTAATTCTGTAGAATCGCAAAAAATTACTGCAATACTGTTTATTCTTAAAAGTCTTATTGAAAAAACCAGCAACATTTACGAAACTTTGCCTATATTCCTATATATTAACGAAGTGTGTGAGTGTGCTGGAATTCCTCGAATGATGTTTAAGGATAATCAGTGGCGTGAGCTTGTTGATTGCGTAAAAAGTGGTAAAGCTAGTGAAAATGGCGAAAATAGTATGAGCACGCTACTTGAAATTGCAGCCCCATTGCTTGAGCGTGAATGGTCAAAGCATAAGGAAGACGTTCTTTGGGATCCAGAAGTTGCTAAGAAGCTTGCAAAAGAAGAAGACGATAGAAAGTCTCGCGAAGCTCTTGCTGCTAAGTTTGCGCACGTAGAAGGTAATAAGGAATCAACGCAAGCGCTTGACTAGATAGGCATGTCCGCAGGCACGTCCGTAACGCGCGGCACAATGGAACCTATGACTGATACAGAGGAAACTCAAGAAGTTGCTAATAATGCAACAAAATCCACAAAGCCTGAACTTCCAAAGAATGTTCGCGTGCGTTTTTGCCCTTCGCCAACCGGCACGCCTCACGTTGGCATGGTTCGTACCGCGCTGTTTAACTGGGCAGAGGCTCGCCACACGCATGGTAAGTTGCTTTTCCGCATTGAAGACACGGACAACGAGCGAGATAGCGAAGAAAGCTACCAGCAGATTATTGAGGCTCTTCGTTGGCTAAATATTGATTGGGACGAGGGCATTGATGTTGGCGGAGAAAATGGCCCGTACCGCCAGTCTCAACGTATGGAGATTTATAAAGACGTAGCGAAAAAGCTTTTTGAAGCAGGATACGCTTACGAGTCCTTCTCTACTCCAGAAGAGATTAAAGAGCGCAATATTGCTGCAGGTAGACCAGCTGAGTTTGGTTACGACGGTTACGACAGAAACCTTACTGAGGAGCAGAAGCAAGCTTTCCGCGAGGAGGGTCGCAAGCCTGCACTTCGCTTAAAGATGCCAAATGAAGACATTACTTTTAACGATTTAATTCGTGGCGAAATCACGTTTAAGGCGGGTTCTGTTCCAGATTATGTGATTGTGCGCCCGAATGGCGATCCGCTTTACACGCTTACAAATCCTGTTGATGACGCGTTGATGGATGTGAACGTGGTTTTGCGTGGTGAGGATATTCTTAGCTCCACACCTCGTCAGATTGTGCTTTATCGCTATTTGATGGAAATGGGAATTGCTAAGGAGACTCCGCTTTACGGCCACATGCCTTACGTTATGGGCGAAGGCAAGAAGAAGCTTTCTAAGAGAGACCCTGAGTCTAACTTGTTCTTGCATAGAGATAACGGCTTTATTCCAGAAGGCTTGCTGAACTACTTGGCTTTGCTTGGATGGTCGATTGCGCCTGATCGCGATGTGTTCTCTATGGACGAGATGATTGAAAAGTTCGATGTGCGAGACGTTAAGGCAAACCCTGCACACTTCGACTTAGACAAAGCAATTTCCATTAACGCTGAGCATATTCGCATGCTTGAGCCTCAAGATTTTTTGAATCGTTCTGTGCCTTACTTGCATAAGGATGGCGTAGTTAGCGCGGACAATTGGGATGCGTTGACTAGTCGCGAGCGCTGGGTGCTTAGCGCTGCTGCTCCTCTTGTTCAGCCTCGCGTGCGCTTGCTTGGTGAAGTTGCTGGTATGGTCGGTAGTCTGTTAAGCGAAGATGGCTACATTGAGCCAGATGACGATGCGCGTAAACAGCTTAAGGAATCTGCTGGCGATGTGCTTGACGCTGCGCTCTCTGCTTTGAAGGGTGTTGATTCTTCTGATTGGCATACGGATTCTTTGCACGAGCTTTTGAACAAGAAGCTTGTTGAAGAAGCTGGTTACAAGCCGCGATTGGCGTTTGGTCCTGTGCGCGTGGCTCTTTCTGGCCGCAGAGTTTCGCCTCCGCTTTTTGAGTCCATGGAAATCGTTGGCAAAGACGTGACTCTGGCTCGCTTGGCTGGATTGCGTGAGCATTTGTAAAATGATTAAGCTTTAACGCGATTTGCCCCCATGCTTGTTGATTTTTGACTTGCGTGGGGGCATTTTGTAGCTGATTTGTTGTTGATTTGGTTGTTGTACGACACGCCGCTAGTTGCATATACTTGCGTTATGTTGTAAAGTCGACATTTGTTGCGTCTAGAGGCGTAGCAAATAAATTAAGCCCCCGTCGTCTAGCGGCCTAGGACTACGCCCTCTCACGGCGCCAACACCGGTTCAAATCCGGTCGGGGGTACAAAGACTGAACGGTTCCAAGAGCCGCGAAGCCTGCCAATTGGGGTATGGTGTAATTGGCAACACAGGTGATTCTGGTTCATCCATTCTTGGTTCGAGTCCAGGTACCCCAGCGAATAGCTCTCGTAATCGCGGGGGCTTTTTTGTTCGCGAATGCACTTCGATTCGCTGAGCCGCTCAAATGTAAAGTCCAGTGGACTTTACATGCGGCGAAGACGTTCGCGCAACTAATCCGCGCGAACGATGTGACGGGTTTTGTACCAAATTTGGCCTAAATCACGTACAAAGTGCGTCAATTGGTTTCTGTTTTGCCGCTTACGCGCCTCTTGTGCGAATATTCATCAGCTTAGCTTTACATACTTTTTGGCCTATAACCCATCTAACCCGCCTCTTGTGCAAGTCTTGCGCAAAACAAAACCCCCGAGTGATTGGCTCGGGGGTTTGAAAGAAGAGAAGAAGAGAGGTTCAGTTATTAGTTCTAAATCACTGATTATTGTGATTTATTTCGTCTATGTTTTATATGTAACCACTCTTTTCTTAATGTGAATAGGTTATTAGCTTAAAGTTATCTTAAAGTATTGTAAAAAAACGCTATTTTTGTGGTGTTTTGCTGTGTTTTGCGTCATCTTGCCTTGTTTTGCGTCGTCTTGAATAATCATTAATGATTTTTAGTGTTTTGCCGTGTTTTGTTGATACGCCAGATGCTGTGCCGTATGCTTGAACTATGTTAGAAATTGCAGAATCTGATAAAAGCGACTCTAAGATTTTGAAAAGCAGCCTAAATGAGCAGGAGACTTTTCAAAATGCTAAGTCGTCAAGTTTTGCTAAGTCGTCTAATGCATCTAATACGTCTAATTTGTCTAATTCGTATAGCGCATCTGATTCGTCGAAGCTTCCAACATCCGTCTCTGCAAGATTTGGTAAGTTGCAATTTCATCTTTCGGGAAAATTCCGCGTTTTACAGTTTGCAGATGTTCAAGATGCGCCAAAAATCAGCAAAGACACGATTAAGCTAATAGAGTCTGCTTGCGATGCAGTTAGGCCAGATATTGTGATTTTTAGTGGCAATCAAATTGCAGGATATGCTAAAGATTTTGCGAACACATTTGTGCGAAGACGCTGGGATGAGTCGCAAGATAACCGTGGAGCAGATAACCGTGGAGCAGATGCGCGCAAGTCGCATGAAAAAGATTTGCAAAATACGCGCAAAAAAGTCTTAGATCATATTAAATGCATGGTAAAGCCTTTAGAAGATCGCTCAATTCCTTGGGCGCTAACGTACGGGAATCACGATTTTCAGTGCGGATTAAGCAACGCGGAGCTGGATTCTTTGTATCAAGAGTTTTCGGGATGCTTGAATCGCCAGCAAACCGATGGAGAATTTTCTAGCGGATCCGCAATGTCTCTTCCAAAAAGCATTTTGCCAAATCAAATCATATTTCCTTGTAAAGCAGGAACATTCGCTTTGCCTGTTATGGACGTAAATCAAGAAAAAGTCGTATTTTCTATTGTTCTTGTAGATTCTGGCGATTATGAAAAGCGCGGCGGCTACGGAAGTCCTTCTAGTAAGACACTTGACTTTTTAGCGGATTTGCCAAACTTTTTGCCACCAAGATTTTGCGTTTTTCAGCATTTTCCGCTTCCGCAATACTACGATTTGCTGCGCGAAGTTGCTAAAGATTGCGCTGCTAAAGAACACGCAATCGAAGGATATAGGCGTTTTGCTGGAAAATACTACGCTTTAGACGATAATCGCGTTTTGCCAGATGGATATCTTGGAGAAGGCGTGAGCTGCCCAGATAAAGACAGCGGTGAATACGATATTTTGCAAAAGATTGGTGCTTTTGCTTTTTGCGCAGGGCACGATCACAGAAACGCGTTTGCGGGCAGGTGCGAGGATTCTGGCATGCTTCTAATGGCCACTGCAACGTGCGGATTTGCGTCTTACGGGCCAGTGGCTTCTAAATGCGGAGCAAGGCTTCTTGAGTTTGACATTCGTCACCCTTACGAGCCTAGAACGCAAATGCTGGAATTTGGCGATTTAGTTGGCAAAGCATCGTCTAAGAAAGCGTACACGTATGGATTAAACGCGGATTGTAGCCACGATTTGCCAGAAGTCGATTTATTGCAAAAGCCTTCACTCTTTGCAAGGATCTTAAGAAGATGGCGGTCTATGGTTGCAAAATAGCACGGATTATTTAGCATTGGCGCGAATTTGAGCGCGATTGCAACGTAATTTACATGCGATTGGCACGCGTATCGGTATTATAGTTAATTAGTTTTAGTTGCAAACGAAAGAGGTAAATGTGTCTGCGCAAAACACGGCTGAACATAACGAAAGTGGCATCGACGCTGCAGACGTTTTACATGTAGAAGGTGGCAAGCCGCTTAACGGAACGATCAAAGTTCGTGGCGCAAAAAACTTTGTTAGCAAGGCGATGGTTGCAGCGCTGCTAGCTCCTGGAAAATCCGTGTTAAAGAATGTTCCAGAGATTAGAGATGTTCATGTTGTTTCGGATTTGCTTCGATTGCACGGCGTAAACGTAAACGTTGATGGCGCTGCAGGCGTTGTTAGCATTGACGCAAGCAACGTTCAACTTGCAGATGTTGCAGACGTAGACACGCTGTCTGGGTCTTCTCGTATTCCTATTCTGTTTTCTGGCCCGCTTCTTCACAGGCTTGGCGAGGCTTTTATTCCAGCGCTTGGTGGGTGCAATATTGGCGGTCGCCCTATAGACTTCCATCTTGAAACTTTGCGCAAGCTTGGCGCAAATGTAAACAAAGACCACGAAGACGGTATTCATATTACTGCTCCAAACGGTTTGCGCGGAACTAAAATCCATCTTCCTTACCCTTCGGTTGGTGCCACTGAGCAAACTCTTCTTGCAGCTGTTCTTGCAGAAGGCAAAACGGAGCTTTCTGGAGCTGCAATCGAACCAGAGATTATGGATTTGGTGGCCGTTTTGCAAAAAATGGGCGCAATCATTTCTGTAGACGTTGATCGCACATTTAGGATTGAGGGCGTAGATAAGCTTCAAGGTTACAATCACACTGCTTTAACAGATAGGATTGAGGCGGCATCTTGGGCTTCTGCGGCGCTCGCAACTCACGGAGATGTGTTTATTAAAGGCGCAACTCAGCCAGAAATGATGACATTCTTAAACGTTTTCCGCAAAGTTGGCGGCCAGTTTGACGTTGCAGATAACGGTATTCGATTCTGGCATCCAGGCGGAGACTTGCATCCAGTTGCTATTGAAACAGACGTTCATCCTGGTTTTATGACCGATTGGCAGCAGCCGCTTGTTGTTGCTTTAACGCAAGCTAAAGGCTTGAGCATTGTGCACGAAACAGTGTATGAGAATCGTTTTGGCTTTACAAAGCCGCTTGTACAAATGGGCGCAATGATTCAGCTGTATCGTGAGTGCTTAGGCTCTCTTCCATGCCGATTCCAGCAGCGCAATTACAAGCATTCTGCTGTGATTTTTGGGCCAACGCCTCTTACTGGTCAAGATATTGATGTTCCAGATTTGCGTGGCGGCTTTAGTCATCTTATTGCAGCTCTTACAGCAAAAGGACCGTCTAATGTTAAGGGCATTTCGCTTATTGACCGCGGTTATGCAGATTTTAGAGGCAAGCTCACTGCTCTTGGTGCAGACATTGATTGATTAGTGTTATTAATGCTAGCAATGTAAGCAATGTAAGCAATGTAAGCAATGCAAGCAATGTGGATAACTTTTCCCTTATTTTTCTAGGGCTTTGATGGCTTTGGTACACATTTTCCATTAAGTCTTTTCTTTGCATGAATTAGTGCATAGAGTTTAGCGCACAGGATTATTATCGGTTTGATTTTATGAAAGTGCGGTAAATATGGTTTGTGTAGGTGGAAAATATCAGCTTTTGGGAAAGCTTGGTTCGGGCGGAACTTCTAGCGTTTATCTTGCAGTAGACAATGTTTTACACAAAAAATGGGCTGTTAAAGAAACATCTAATGAGAATTTAGATAGTGATAAAAAAGCTTTGATTTTGCAATCGCTTCGAGCAGAAGTCGAGGTTTTGAATCATTGCAATCATCCTAGTATTCCTAGAATCGTTGATTTCTTTGAAGAAAATGGCAGAGCGTACGCAGTTCGCGACTATGTTGAGGGAAGTTCGCTAAAAACGATTATTGCGCAAAGCGGAGTTATTACTCCTAGTCAAGTATGCGCTTTAGGAATCCAGCTATGCGAATTATTGCAATATCTTCACTCGTTAAATCCAGCTGTTGTTTATTGCGACTTAAAGCCTTCTAACGTTATGATCTCTAATGATTCTAGTGTGCATCTAATTGATTTTGGCTCTGCATTAGAGCTTAAAGGCGAAGATGGTGTTTTGGTGCAACCAAGTCGATTTAAGCAAGATGCGCGTTTTGCAACATGTGGATTTGCAGCTCCCGAGCTTTTTGAGCAGGATGCTAAAATCGGCGTTTTTACAGACGTTTATGCGCTTGGAGCAACGTTGTTTTACGCGCTTACGGGTACGTGCTATTGCGAGAGTTCCAATCATTCTGATTCCTCTTTAAGTTTTAACAATTCCAATTTTTCTAGTTTTTCTAGTAATCAGACTTTAGATTTTAAGGATTCTAATAAATCTCATCCGCTTACTAACTTCGACTTGAGCTGCGACGATTGCGATAGTGGTGTGCGCTATGTGTTAATGCGCGCATTGGCGCATAATCCAAAGGATCGATACGAAGATTGTGCGGAGTTTTCTCAAGCGCTAAAAGATTGTTTAGAAGATTTAGAATTTGGCGAAAAAGTTGAATCAAATATGGGAGAATCTGGTCTTGTTTTGCGCAATAAAAGGCGTGCAAGAGGTGCGCAAACGCGCAAAAAATATGATGCAAGTCGTAGCAGCCGTGCTAGAGCGCGATTGCGCGTAGAAAGTGGTAATCAAAATATTGGCAAAAGACACAAGAAAAATGGTGTTAAAAATGGTGTTAAAAATGGCAAGAAAAATATTTTTAAGATTGTTTGTTGCGTCTTAATGGCATTTATTGGATGTGTTGTTTTTGCATTTGCTTGTAAATCTGTAATAACAAATGCAAGTAGAGCAAAAGTAATAGAGTCGCGATTATATGTAAAAAGCGGAAATATTTCTACAAAAAACAAGCATGCGAGCAATATAACAAGCAATGTGCAAGAGTATAAAAAGTACATGGTTAAGGCTGCAAAATCAGCAGATTCTAAGCAGATTGTTGAATACGTTAACAAAGCTATGTTTTTACAAGTAAAGCTTTTTAACGCAAATGTTCAGCCTATGTCTATTCAGCCAGCGTTGCGACTTTTAGTAAACCAGATTGAAGATTTTCGGTGGAGCGCAAGCGAAAGAGAAGATTTTACGTCGTTTGTTAATAAGTACAAGTCGGATCTTAAAAAATCTGAAGATTGGTATGAATTATGCTTATCTGTTGGAAAAGCGTATTGGTATTACGGAGTTAAAGATAAAGAAGAATCAAGTAGTGCGAATAGAAAGGAGCGTATTGAACAGTCTGTAAAGTGGTTTGAAGAGGCGTTAAAGGGTGTTAAAGCAAAGGATTATGAGTCGGCGTTAATGTATTCTACGCTTGGCAAAGGCTACTTAGATCTTACAAACTATTCGCAAGGTAAGCCAATGCCTAAAGTGCGAGAGTATGCTGGGAAGCTGCGCGCTTTTGTTGAAAATGCAAAGAAAAACGAAAATGAGATTGTAAAAATAGATGCAAGTGAGATTGTGTTTGAGTCACTGAACTCTTGGAGTGCGCAATTTAAGGCAGATGGCGTAAATCAAGATATTGTTGAAAAGATTTTTGACGATGCGTTGGATTTAGCACGGTCTTTGAAGTCGCAAAATAAAAACGTTGATAACAGAGTTAAGAGCATAATGAGTCAGGCAGATCCGCTTATAGATTCGATTGAAAACACATTTGATAACAGCGGCGTTTAGGATTTGCAAAGAAAAAGCCCACTGCGGTGGAATGAATGCAGTGGGCTTAGTGGAGCTAATGGTAATCGAAACCACGACCTCTTCGATGCGAACGAAGCGCTCTACCAACTGAGCTATAGCCCCAATGTTTTACACAACTCTGCACACTGTACTACAAAATGCGTAAAAGTACAACGCTAACAGCGTTGGAGTGTTGTAAAACGTTGCTAATTCTTTAGTTAATCTTGCTGCGATTTGCCTTCCGATTGCTTTTTAGCTTTGTTTGCAGCATGAGCTTTGTAAAGTCCAATAAAAGTTGGCACAAGAGAAATAAGCAAAATCGCCACTATAACAAGCTCAAAATTCTTTTGAACAAAAGGAATGTTGCCAAAGAAGTAGCCTAGAAGAGTAAAAAGCGACGACCACACTATTCCGCCAAGAACAGAAAAAGGAGTAAAACGAGTCCAACGCATGCCAGAAATGCCAGAAATAAAAGGCATAAATGTGCGAATAAATGGGAAGAATCTGCCTAAGAACACTGCAATTGGCCCCCACTTATCAATCATTTGCTCTGTTTTAGCAATGCGTTCTGGAGTTAGGGCCTTAACTTTGCCTGATTCAACGATTCGCCTGCCAAAAAAGTGGCCAATAAAGTAGTTGCATTGGTCGCCAATAATTGGTGCAAGCCAAACAGCTACGAGCAAAATCGCAAGTGGAAGCGAGCTTTTACCAGTTTGTGCATCTGGAGCTGCAAAGAATCCAGCTGCAAAAAGCAAGGAATCGCCAGGCAAGAATGGGAAGAACACAACGCCTGTTTCAATAAAGATGATTAGAAAAATCAATCCTAGTGCGGGTGCAGTTCCCATAGCAATCCAGCCAGCTATAGCAGAGCGCGGATCTTTAAGAAGGTTAAGAATAAAATGAATAAAACCCATGTGTGTACCTAAATCTGTTTGTGATTGCGAATTTTGTTGCAATCGCGTGGAGTATCATTATATTGCACGCTTTAGATAGGGGAATGTGGCTGGTAAGGTATTCATTTAGAATTTAGCACGTTAAAGGAGAATGCAAGAGATGGCTCAGTGTAAAGCAAACGCTAATGCTGCTAATGCTAACGCAGATGAACCCCTTGAGTCGCCTGGCGAATTGGAGTCGGAGCTGTCTATAGCAGATATCTCCAAACGCCACTCAAATCCTAAGCGCTGGGTGCTTTATTTTGCGATTCTTCTTGTAGCGGTTGTTGTTCCTTATTGGGCGGGTAGAACTTTGGCAGTTCAGCATACTGCTTGGGTTGTTAAGAATTTTTCTGGATTATCTGCACAGGGAGTTGTGTTTATTGCTTGGGTTACAACAGTTGCAACTGCTACAGTTTTAGCAATGGCGCTAATTGAGTCTGGTAGATGGCTTTGGCGATTTTTGTTTGTTGTTTTTCTAGCGATTGAACAATTTATTAGCGGATTATGCTTATTGCGCTTAAGTTTTTGGTATTCAACATACGTAGTTTACGGACCAGCAAGTGGGCTTGCGAATGCAGCAAATCTTGGAATAATCTCTGCTGGATTTGGCGTTGCTGTTTATGCGATTTTATTTGTTGGATTGCTTGTAACGGTTCCTAAAAAATCGCGATTAAACGTTTTGACTCGCAGCTGGGCTTCGTTCATAATGTTTTACGCTATTGAAGTTCTTGCGATTCTTGTTGTGATTTTTGGTGGATTTATGACTGCTATGTAGTCTTTATAAGCTTGTTTGGGCATAGTTGTAACATTGAAACTCGGCGTGTAACGCCCGCGGATTTGCAAGCGCTGTATTAAAGGATGCGGCACCGCGCAGTAACTACATAAGGAGGACGCCGTGGCATTAACGGCTGAAGATAAGAAGAACATTATCAACGAATACGCAACGCACGAGGGTGACACGGGTTCCCCAGAGGTTCAGGTTGCTTTGCTCAGCAAGCGCATCTCCGACCTTACCGATCACTTGAAGGAGCACAAGCATGATCACCACTCTCGTCGTGGTATGATGCTCATGATTGGTGACCGTCGTCGTCTTCTTGATTACTTGAAGCGCGTAGACATTAATCGCTATCGTTCTTTGATTGATCGACTCGGATTGCGTCGATAAGTCTTTTTGCCCGAGCATAAGCTCGGGCTTTTGTATTTATGCATCTGTATTTATGCGTATTGTTTATGCAATTCTAGTGAATTTAGTGTGTTTGAAGTAGAATTAAAAAGCTTGATTAAATGGCTGAATTTGAGGTTTGAAGATTTAAGTTTGAAGATTTAAGTTTGAAGATTTAGGATTAACGATTTAGATTCTAAGCTAAATAATTTAAGAATAATTGATTTAAGGTTAAACGATTAAGATTTAAGTGATTTAAGATTTAAGCGATTTAGTTTTAGCAAGTTCTTAAGTTTGCAGGATTTATAACTGAAGAATAAAACATAATTGAATATGGATGATTGAAGTAACCGAAACAAAAAACTACGAAATGTTGGTTATGCATTTTGCAAAGATTCGCGCGGATGTTAGGCAAAGGTAACAAAAAAGCGAGTCTGCCAATGACGACGCATGTTGGTTGATTAGGTAAGTTAAGAAAAGGAGGAACCCGTGGAGGGTCCCGAAATTAAGGCTGTAGAAGCCGTTATTGATAATGGTTCATTTGGAAAGCGCACGCTGCGTTTTGAAACAGGTCGCCTCGCTCAGCAGGCGGATGGTGCTGTTGCCGCATACTTGGATGACGATTCCATGATTTTGTCGACGACGACTGCAGGATCTAGTCCAAAAGAAAACTACGACTTCTTCCCACTGACTGTTGATGTGGAAGAAAAAATGTACGCTGCTGGTAAGATTCCAGGATCTTTCTTCCGCAGAGAAGGACGCCCGTCAAATGAGGCAACGCTTGCGTGCCGTATTATTGACCGCCCATTGCGCCCGCTTTTCCCACACACTTTGCGTAACGAAGTGCAAGTTGTAGAAACGATTTTGGCAATTAATCCAGATGATGCTTACGACGTTATTGCTTTGAACGCTGCATCTGCTTCTACTATGATTTCTGGTTTGCCATTTGAAGGTCCAGTTTCTGGTGTGCGTTTGGCTTTGATTGATGGCCAGTGGGTTGCATTCCCTCGTTGGAGTGAGCGTGAGCGTGCTGTATTTGAGATTGTTGTTGCTGGTCGCGTTATTGAAAATGGCGATGTTGCGATTGCAATGATCGAAGCTGGCGCTGGTAAGAATGCTTGGAATTTGATTTATAATGAGGGTCAAATTAAGCCAGATGAGGAAGTTGTAGCTGGAGGCTTAGAAGCCGCAAAGCCGTTCATTAAGGTTATTTGCGAAGCGCAAAATGAGTTGAAGCGAATTGCGTCTAAGGAAACCAAGGAATTCCAGCTGTTCCCAGAGTATACGGATGAGCTTTATGCAAGAATCGATGAGATTGCTCATGCTGATTTGAACGAGGCTCTTTCTATTGCAGAAAAGCTTCCACGCCAAGACCGCATTGCGGAAATTAAAGAAGGCGTGCGCGAGGCGATTGCGCAAGAGTTTACTGATATGGACGAAGCCGAGAAAGAAAAGGAACTCGGCAATGCGTTCAAGGAGTTGCAGCGCCAGATTGTTCGTCGTCGTATTTTGACGGAAGATTACCGTATTGACGGCCGCGGCTTGCGCGATATTCGTACGCTTAGTGCAGAAGTTGATATTGTTCCTCGCGTTCATGGTTCGGCGCTCTTCCAGCGCGGCGAAACCCAGATTTTGGGCGTAACTACTTTGAACATGCTTAAGATGGAACAGCAAGTGGATGCGCTTTCTGGCCCACAAACTAAGCGCTACATGCACAACTACGAGATGCCTCCATACTCCACTGGTGAAACGGGTCGCGTTGGTTCTCCAAAGCGCCGCGAGATTGGTCATGGTGCTTTGGCAGAGAAGGCTTTGGTGCCAGTTTTGCCAAGTCGCGAAGAGTTCCCATATGCTATTCGTCAAGTATCGGAAGCTATTGGTTCCAACGGCTCTACATCTATGGGCTCCGTGTGCGCGTCTACGCTTTCCTTGCTCGCTGCTGGCGTTCCTTTGAAGGCTCCAGTTGCTGGCATTGCTATGGGCTTGGTTTCGGGAGACGTTGATGGCAAGCACATCTTTAAGACTTTGACCGATATTCTTGGCGCAGAAGATGCGTTTGGAGATATGGACTTTAAGGTTGCTGGTACGTCTGAATTTATTACTGCTTTGCAGCTTGATACTAAGCTTGATGGCATTCCAGCAGACATTTTGGCTGCTGCTTTGCAGCAAGCTCACGAGGCGCGCACGACTATTCTTGAAGTGATTAACGAGTGCATTGATTGCCCAGCAGAGATGAGCCCATTTGCTCCACGCATTATTACAACTACGATTCCTGTAGATAAGATTGGCGAAGTAATTGGCCCTAAGGGTAAGATGATTAACCAGATTCAAGAAGAAACTGGTGCCGAGATTGCTATTGAAGATGACGGTACTGTGTACATCTCTTCCGAAGGTGGCGAAGCTGCTCAAAAGGCTAAGGAAATCATTGATTCTATTGCAAATCCACGTATTCCAAAGGCTGGCGAGACTTTTACTGGCAAGGTTGTTAAGACTACGAGCTTTGGTGCTTTTGTAAACTTGACTCCTGGAAGCGACGGCCTGTTGCATATTTCCCAGATTCGTAATCTTGCTAACGGTGAGCGCATCGACACTGTTGAAGATGTGCTTAAAGAGGGAGATACCGTAGAAGTAATCGTGCAAAGCGTAGACGAGCGCGGCAAGATCTCTTTGGCAATTCCAGGTTTTGAAAATCAAGAGTCTTCGGCGCCAGCGCCTCGTGAAAACCGTGGTCGTGGATCTCGCGAAGATCGTGAAGATAGGGATGATCGCAGAAGTGACCGTAGGCGTGCTCCACGCGACGATAGGGATGATCGTGGAGACAGAGGAGATAGAGATGATCGTCCTCGCCGCCGTAGCGTTCGCGATGATCGCGATTCGCGTTATGACGATAGGGAAAATCGTTCGGATCGTTCAAGCCGCTACGATGAGCGCTCTTCTAGAAGAGATGATCGCAGAAGCGATCGCTACGATAACAACGATTATGAAGACCGTCCTCGCCGCCGCGCTCCTCGCGACGACCGATACGACGAGCGAGATGATAGTGCAAGTGAGCGCGCAGAACGTTCCGATCGTTCCGACGACCGCGCAGAGCGTCCTCGTCGCAGCTCGGATCGCAGAGTGAGCGACCGCAATTTGCGCTACGCTGCAGACGACGACCACTACGATGAGTATCGCGCTGCTCGCGAGGAGCGCGCAGAACGCCCTCGTCGCAGGATCCGTCGCGATTTTGACCCATTTGACGAGGACTAATCGCAAGATAAAGACGCAAGCGCATAAGCGCCTAGTCATATAAAATAAAAAATCTAAATGCCTTCAAGTTGCTTTTGCGCTTGGGGGCATTTTGAAACATTTTTTGAAACATTTGAACAGGAGCAAAATGGCCATGAATCGTACTATAGGATCGTTTAACACTACAGCTATTGGCTTTGGTGAGATGCCATTAACGATTGAAAACAATCTTGGGCACAGTATGGGCATTGAAACAATCCACGCGGCTCTAAACGCTGGATGCACGCATATAGATACGGCATGGGCGTATTATTGCTCGGGCGGTGAGGAGCAAACTGGCGAAAAGCTTGTGCGCGAGGCGTTGGATAGCTGGAATGGAGACAAGTCTTCGATTCTTGTTGCAACAAAAGTCGGTCACTTCCGCAACTTTACAGATGGCAAGCCAACGTGGGGTAAAGATGGAAAGCCAGAGCATTTGATTGCGCACGCTAAAGAGTCGGCAATGGCTCTTGGCGTAGATACGATTGATTTGCTTTACTTCCACAGGCCAGATCCAGAAGTTCCATACAACGAGTCGATTGAAGCAATGCAACAGCTGCTTGATGAGGGCGTCGCGCGAGAAATCGGCATTTCTAACGCATCTGTTGAGCAGATTGACATTGCGCGTGGGATTTTGGGAGAAAAGCTTGTTGCTGTTCAAAATCAGTATTCGCCAGTGCATCTAGAAAACGAAGACACGTTGCAATATTGCAAGAAGCTTGGAATTGCGTTTGTTTGCTGGAGTCCGCTTGGAGGGTTCCGTCACCCGTACGACGAGCATCTTTTTGACCCATTCCGCAAAGTTGCAAATGATCACAACGTTAGCTATCAACAGGTTGTTTTGGCTTGGGAGCTTGCTAAAGGAAACAATGTTTTTGTTATTCCAGGCGCGCATAGGCCAGCTACGATTTTAGATAGCTTAAAGGCTGCAGATTTGCAATTAAGCGATGAAGAATTAGCTTATTTGGGTTAGTTTAATTTTGATTAACTTTTACATCAAATAAGACAAAACGAATAAGACAAAACGAAAGCGAATAATATGCAAGAAACTAGCGTAGCAGGAATGCCACTTGCACACGAAGACGAAGACGGCTTGCCAATTCCAGTGACGATTCCAGTGCCACTGGGCGCACGCGCTCATGCCGTTTTTACAACGCGATTAGGTGGAATTTCTGAAGGTGCGTTTGCTTCGCTTAATTTAGGAGGCAAAGCTGGCGATGATGCTAAATCTGTGTTTAGCAACCGTTGCGCTTTGCAACGCGCACTTAAATCTGATTTGTGTCTTGTTAGCCAAGTTCACGGAAATAGCGTATTTGATGCAGATCCAATAGTTGATTCGTGGAACACTCCGTACGGTTTTGATGCTACAGGTTTTGCAGATTCACACGCTAGAATCGAAGCAGATGCGCAAGTTTCAACTGCTTGCTCTCTTGCTTTAGGAATGTTTGCTGCAGATTGCTTGCCAGTTTTGCTTGCAGATAGTGAATCTGGCGTAATTGCTGCAGCGCATTGTGGCAGAAAAGGCTTAATGGCTGGCGTGCTTGATTCTGTTATTGAAGCAATGTGCGAAAAGGGAGCCGAACGCTCGAATATAACAGCTGTTTTGGGGCCATGTATTTGTGGTGATTGCTACGAAGTTGGCGAAGAAATCGCGCGCGACTTTGAGCGGCGCTACCCACAAACTGTAACGCAAACGCGATTTGGTGGACTTGGAATTGATATTGCAGAAGCTGCTCGCATTGATTTAGCGCTTGCAGGAGTTGCAAATATTGTTGACGCTTTGCCGCGCGTTACTGCTGCCACGCAATATTTGGCTAAAGATGAAGAGTTGCAAACGATTTGTAAGGTAGACGGCGAAGGCGAAGCGCTGGAAAGTCGCCTTAAGGCGTTGCAAAACCCAATGTGTACGCTGGAAAATCCATTATGGTATTCTCACAGACGCGCATGTCTTGCAGGAAAATCTCACGAAGGACGATTGCTTGCGCTTGTAGTCAAAGACAAGTAAAAAGCAAAGCTATTGCGTAGAAAGCTATTGTTATGAATCAAATTAACGTAGTGATTTCTGGGTTTGGACCATACGAGGATTTAGAAATAAATCCGTCGCACGAAGTGCCACTGGCGCTTGAACACGCCAAAAATGGCGATTTAGCATCGGATTTTAATCTTCCAGAAGATGTTAGCGTAAAAATTACGTCTGTAATGTTGCCAATCAGCTTTGCAAACGCTTGGCCGCATCTTTTAGAAACGATTAACGCGCAAGACGCGGATATTGTGATTGCAACAGGCGTAAAACACGCGGCTCGTGGAGTGCAACTAGAACGATGTGCTACAAACATAATGGATGCAAATAAGCCAGACGTAGATAACCACACTCCTCAAAGCGTGCAAATCGTTGAAAATGGGCCTGCTGCGTACTGGACTAGGCTGCCGCTAAGAATGATTCTAAACGATTTTGCTCATAGTGGGATTGCGTCTACGCTAAGCTCGGATGCAGGAACATATGTTTGCAATTCGCTGTTTTATAGATTGCTAGATTGGGCGTCGAATAATTCTAAAAAGCGCATAATCGCAGGGTTTGTAAGTTTTCCGCCAGTGGTTGCGTTGCATGATGCACGCCACGGGCTGCCATTGGACGCGCAAATAAAAGCTGGAAAAAGCATAATTTGCGAAGCTGTAAATTACTATATGAAACCTTCGTCTTCGGGAATATTGCTCAAGTAATTCGCGCGACACGCTCGAGTGTTTTAGCAACTAAAGTGATAGCGTTATTGCTGATGGAGTGTGCACGATAAGTAGAGTCGTGCGGGGGTTTGTGAAAGGAATAAACATGGTGCCAGATCGTTTCCCAACTGCTTTGCGAGGGTACGACAAAGATAAAGTCAACGAAGCCTTTACCAACTATGAGCGCACAATATCGCGTTTGCGTGAACAAGTGCGATCTAGTGACGAATCTATTCTTCAATTGCAAGCACAATTGCAAGAAGAAAAAAATAATGTAAAACGCGCAAAAAGCGGAAATACTTTTGCATCTTTGGGCGCAAATGCGCAACAATTACTTGCTTCGGCAGAGCAAACTAGTGCGCAATTAATTGAGCGTGCAAAGCAAGACGCTGCGTCTATTAAAAAGACGGCTCAAGCTCAGGCAGGAACTTTACTGAATAATGCAAAATTAGACGCGGAACATTTGCTTCAAGAAGCGCAAACTAAGGCAGATACGCTACTTTCTACAGCCAGCAATAAGGCAAATCAGATGACGAGCGCTGCGAAAGAGGATTCAGAGCGTTTGCGCGAAACAACGAGTAAAGATGTTAATGCACAAAAAGATGCTGCAACGCTAGAAATCAACAATGCGCGTGAAGAGCACACGAAGCGAATGGCATCCGAAAAATCCGAGCAAGAACGTGCAATTGCACAGCTGAAGGCGGATGCAGCGCAAAAAATCGCGGAACAAAGGTCGGCTGCAAACGCGGAAATCGCACATGCTAAAGCAGAAACGAATGATCAAATTGAATCGGCTTTAGCAGAGGCGAATAAGAAGCTTGCAGATATGCAAGAGCGCGCAACAAAGATGATGGCGGATGCTCAGCGCAAGGCTGGAGAAATCACGGATGCTGCAGCTGCAAAGGCCCAAGAGATTGCAGACGAAGCGCAAGTTGAGCGCACGCGTACTCTTAGCCAAGTTAGTGCAGAAGTTGAGCAAATTAGAAACGATATTGCCGCTCAGCAAGAAGAGGCCACAAAAAAGGTGAACGAGCTTATTTCTGGTCTAAAAGAGCGTGAGCGTGCTGCGCAAGAAGAGGCAGACGCGCTTGTTGCGCGCGCAAAAACTGTGCATCAAGATGCAGATGATTATGCTGCTCAAGCGCATAAAGATGCGGATGCTCAAGCTGCGCAAATCGTTCGCAAAGCTATGCAAGATGCTACGGCTCAGGTGGAAGAGCGTAGGGCGGCAGCTCAAAAGGAGCTTGACGGCATGACGGCGCGCTTAACGCAGTTGCAGCATAGGGAAGCGCAAATCACGCAGCGCGTTACCGAGCTTAGGTCTTTGTTTGCAAACGCATTCTCGGGATTTGATTTTGGAGATGCTGCTTCTGGACAGGGGCATTCTGGCGATTCTGCAGATGCGGATGCTTCGGAGCATAGAGATGCGGATGCTCAAAAGCAGGCTAGAAAAGATGCTCAAGCTCAAGTGGAAGAGGCAATTGCGCAGGAGTCGTGAGCTTCTGGCGTGATTTGCGCTGCGTGATTTGCGTTGCATGAGTTGCGTTGAGTGATTTGCGCAGAAAAATCGCGGAAAAATCGCAAGCAGACGCAAGATTTGCGAAAAAAGCTAAAATAAACTATAAAAAATAAACATAAAACAAGAAAAACAAGAAAGGTTATACAGTGACTGAGATCTGTGAATTAAGTGCAGAAGCTTTGCAAAATTTGCGTGACGATTTTGACGCAAATCCATTGAATCGTTTGGCAATGAACGGTGTTACGGCTGCAGGAATCGATAAAGTGGCGCGAAACTACGACCGCGCTCGCCTGCTGCAGCGCCGATTCTCAACGGTTGTGGATAATGGCGACGCAAGGCATCAAGATCATTCTGGTCGCTGCTGGCTATTTAGTTCTTTGAATGTTGCGCGATTTGTTGCTAAAAAATCGCTTAAAGTTAAGGATTTTGAGTTCTCGCAGAACTACGCAATGTACTTCGATAAACTTGAGCGAATCAACTACTTCTTAAATGACGTTGCGGCTCTTGTTCGCTCTGGCGAGCCTTCTGATTCGCGTTTGCTGCAGCATTTGCTCAGTGACGTTATGGGCGACGGCGGCCAGTGGACCATGGCTATGAACATCTACAAGAAATATGGTGCTGTTCCTAAGGATTTGTATCCAGAAACAGAGTCTTCTAAAGACACTGGAGATATGAATACTCAGCTTAAAAAGCTCTTGCACACAGCTGTGGCTCATATGTATGCTAACGCTGCAGATATTGACAATATTATTGAGACGACTATGGCTGCAGGTCATAGGATTCTTACAATTCACTTGGGTGAGCCACCAAAGAGCTTCGATTGGGAGTGGACAGACGAGGACGGAAAGTTCCATCGTGATGGCGAAATTACGCCAGTTGAGTTTTGGAAGAAGTACGTTACTGCTGGTTTGGAAGACTACGTTTGCTTGGTGGACGATCCGCGTGCGGAGCATCCAAAGGGCAAGAAGATTGCGATTGAGCACTTGGGCAATGTTGCTGGCGGAGATGCTACGGAATATTTGAATGTGCCAAACCAGTTTATGAAGGATTGCGTGCGTAAGATTCTTGTTGAGCAGGGTATTCCAGTTTGGTTTGGTGCGGATTGCCACCCTATGATGGATCGCGATAATGGCGCGTGGGCTACGGATTTGTTTGAGTACGATCGCGTTTATGGCGTTGATTTTGATTTGAACAAGGAGCAGCGAGTGCGTTTTGCTGATTCGGCTATGAATCATGCTATGGCGTTTGCTGGAGTTGATGTTGCGGATGACGGCACGACTACTCGCCGCTGGCGTGTTGAGAACTCTTGGGGGCCAGAGATTGCGGACAAGGGTTACTTTACTATGAGCGACGATTGGTTTACTGAGTACGTGTACGAGGTTGCTGTGCCTAAGGCTCTTTTGCCAGAAGAATATAAGAAAGCACTAGAAGAACCAGCAATTGTTTTGCCGGCGTGGGACCCAATGGGCGCACTCGCCTAGGCTAATTTCACTAGGAAATTAGCCTAATCGAGCGCGCCGCGTTCGCTATTTGCAAAAAGCACGGTGTGCTTTTTGCGCGAACGCGGCCTGCTGCGTCTCGATTGACGCAGCAGGTACCACGCCAAGTGTGGTTTAGCCTACTCGAGTGCGCCCGAGCCGCGTGAGTTATTTTCCGCTTTTTGTACCAAATTTGGCCTAATTTGGTACAAAAAGCGGAAGTTTTTCCCGAGTTTGTACGTGTTTTTGGTCAAATATGGTACAAAATGCGTAGTTGTTTTCCGGGTTTTGTACGTGTTTTAGGCCAAATTTGGTACAAAAAGCGGAAAGGCGGTTCGTCGCGCCTGCGAGGAGAGAAATACTCAAACCTCGCGCAACATCAAATAGGAGAGTTGCGCTACGCTCTAAGCTCGAAGGCAGGTCTGAGCGACTACATAAACTTGTAGTGCTTTGTAATTGCGTCAAATCTTGCCGCATTGAGCGCAGTTTATTCTATAGGATGGTGACAAATGGAATCTACGCCTGATCAGCGCATTTCAAGCGCAGTCAAGCAAGCTGTTGAAAACGGCATGAATCCGCTTGACTCGTCTAAATTCGAGCGCTGGGAAGACCAGGTTGGAGTAGATCGTATAATCAACCGTCGCGTGTTGGAGTTGGAGCCGCTTCCCACTCCTGCTCAAGTTCTTGGCGAGTTGCCACTTTCTCCGTATGCGCAAGATATTGTTGCCGAGTCACGCGATGAGATTCGCGAATGCCTTAACGGAGATGACGATCGCTTGCTTGTAATCGTTGGGCCTTGCTCGGTTCACGACCCCGCTGCAGCTCTTGACTACGCGTCTCGTTTGGCTGATTTGCGCGCAAAGCTCGAAGGCGAGCTTTTGATTGTTATGCGCGTTTACTTTGAAAAGCCGCGCACAACAGTTGGCTGGAAGGGCTTGATTAACGACCCAGATATTGACGGCACGCACGATATTCACAAGGGTTTGCTTTTGGCGCGTCGCACGCTTCTTGGCGTGCTAGACGCTGGTTTGGCTGCAGCAACCGAGTTTTTGGAGCCGACTAGCCCGCAGTTTATTGCGGATGCGGTTAGCTGGGGTGCGATTGGCGCGCGCAACACGGAATCGCAGATTCATCGCCAGCTTGCTAGCGGTCTTTCTATGCCAGTCGGATTTAAGAACGCTACGGATGGCTCTGTTACAGCCGCCGTCAATGGTTGCCTAGCTGCCAGCCAGCATCACACTTTCTTTGGAATTGACCATCTTGGACGCGCGTGCGCTGTGCAAACGCTTGGAAACCCTGATTGCCATGTTGTTTTGCGCGGCTCTAGCAAGGGCCCAAACTACGATGCGGCTTCTGTTGCGGCGGCCGTCGCGTCGGTTCGTTTGAGGCTCGGCGCGGATTGCGTGGCGTCTAATGGCGTTGTAATCGACTGCTCGCACGGAAATTCAGGCAAAGATGAAAATCGCCAGATTCAAGTTGTGCAAGATATTGCGGATCGATTTGCGCACGGAGAAAAGGGCATTAAAGGCGTTATGATGGAAAGCTTCTTGCAAGGCGGAAACCAAGATCCTGCGCCTTTGAGCGAGCTTGAATACGGAAAGTCTATTACAGATCGATGCATTTCTTGGGAAGATACTGCGCGATTGCTTAACACTCTTGCACAGTCTGTTTCTTCTCGCCGACTTAAGTCTTGATTTTGCCGAAAATGTTGTGTGATTCCTATTTACTGTTGCGCGAGGTTTGAGTATTTCTCTCCTCGCAGGCGCGCCAACCTGCCGGAGCGCTTAAAGCGTAGCGCGCGAAGGCAATTTGGCACGCTGAGCAGCTCAAGGCAGAAGCACTGCTTCTGCGCTGGGAAGACGTGAGCGCAGCTAATCTGCGCGAACGATTTTCCTTACTTGGTGTGTAGGAGGGCTGGGTGTTTCTTGTCTCACAACGCTCCGCCTATTACGTGTAGTCTGTCGTTGCGGTTGTTCCGATTTGGCTTTGATTTTTTGTTTTTGGTTGAAGTTTGTTTGTAGGCGTGAGCCATTGGATTATTTGGTATCGGCTGCCGCTCTTATACTGTTCGACCAAGAATCACCCAGCCCTCTTACGTGCTTGAACAATTGCGTATTGCTTAATCGCCTGAGATTCTCGATTTTTCTTGCTGCTTCAGCGAATCACCATTTCATGCTGAGGTTCGCTTCATCCGCTGCGAAAAATTTCGAATCTCTACCGCGCTTAGCGTAATCGTGTAGTGCGTTTGTACCTGATTTACGGCGTGTCGTCATACAATCGCACTACATAAACACGCAGAACTGTAGTGCGATTGTACTGAATTTCCGTGTTTTTTGATACAAACGCACTACACAAACAAACAAACAAACAAACAAAACTGTAGTGCGATTATATTGCGACACGCCGTGTTTTTTTTTTAGTTGTAAACAATTACAATAAATCCTCAAATAGTCAGCATTTTTGAACAAAGGAGTGCAAAATGTGCGAATCGCCTGCCCCCGAGTACAACAATATTCCCCAAGATAAAGATGGTGCTTTAAGCCGCGCTCTGCCAATTGCGCGATACGCGATTTTTGCGCTTTTGCTTGCTGGCGCATTTCTTCTGGCGTTTGCGTGGTATCGCGGCACTCACAGCAAAGGCTACACTGTTGTTGCCTGTTCCGCACTATGGTTTAGCGTTATTGTTCCGTTTATTACGTTGATTGTGCTTTGCGTTTTTGTGCGCGGATGGCGTCTTGTTGTTGGCTCTACGATTTGCGTTTTGCTAATAGCGTCTTTCTTTGGGTTTATTGCGCTTCAAAATCAAATCATGGAGTTTTTGAATGTTCCCGCTACAAATCCTTGGTTTGAATTCACGTGCAGCGCTTTGCTAAAAATTGCAACCGCGTCTTTTGTTATTATGTGTTGTGTAAGCGTATTTTTGATTAGACGCAATGCAACGCGCGAGATTAAATACAATGCGCGAGATTAAATACAGCACATACGATTAAGACTAAAGGATGATTTGACGAATGCCTAAGTTTACAAAAATTGCCATTATTGGCGCTATGGAAGAAGAAGTTGCGCACATTTCCGCTTCTCTTAGCAATGTTAAGCATAATAAGGCAGCCAGCTTAGACGTATCTTGTGGCGTGCTTGAATGCGAAGATGGCGGAAAAATCGAAGTGGCTGCAACGGTTGGCGGAATGGGACTTGTAAATGCCGCTGCAACCGCACAGTATTTAATTGATACGTACAAGCCGCAGGCCGTAATCTTTTCGGGAATTGCGGGAAATCTTAATAAAAATTTGCATACAAATGATGTTGTTCTTGGAAAAACATTAAGATATTTAGACACCGACATGCGCATGATTAATCAGTGGAAGCCGTTTACAAACGAATATCATTCAGACGATTATCTTCTTAAAACAGCAGACAGCGTTTTAACAAAGATGGGCATTAACCACATTTTGGGAACAATCGCATCTGGTGGATATTTTGTAGACACGCCCGAAAAAGTGGCGGAAGTTATTGAGGCGACTCAAGCAGATGCTGTAGAAATGGAAGGCGCTGCGATTCTTCACGTTGCTGCAAGAAACGACGTTCCAGCGCTAGTTGTGCGCGCAATGAGCGACAATGCAGACACAAAATACGAGGAATTCCACACTTTCGACATATCGGAATACGCGGATACAGCTGCAAAAATGACAGTAAATATTGTTAGGAATTTGTAGAGTTCAACACGCCGATGTGGTCGCCGACGCGCAGCATCGCCAAACAAAAGGCGAGTAGCGCTAAATGCCGCCATTTTTTGAGTGCAATCAGATTTTGGCGGCAAGGTTTTTACCCCACTCTTAAGATTGGCATCGTTAATAGAAGAAAAAAGGTAATAAGAAATAAAAGATGCCAGTTTTAAACATTAGTTAAATAGTTAAGAGGAAAATTTGCGGTAGGTTATACGAGAAACGCAGATTGACTGGCATAATGGCAATTCTTCTTGAAAGGAAATGAAGAATATGCGTAAAAATGCAGTAAATAATGCAGTAGAAAATCAATCAATAAAGTCTAACACAAAGTGGAATATGCGCGCGATTGCAGCAGGATTGTTAGCGTCCGCAACTTTAGTGAGCTTTGCGGCTTGCGGAGATAATGTTCCTGCAAGTAGTTCGCAATCGTCCGCAAATACTAGCGCAAAAATCGTAGGAAACTTCCAAGGCTCGGGTGCGTCTTCCCAGCAGGTTGCTGTAGAAGCGTGGATTGCAGGATTCCAATCCAAAAATCCTGGCGCAAAAATAGCATATAATCCAACTGGCTCGGGTGCAGGAGTTACAACGTTTATGACGGGCGCAACAGCTTGGGCTGGATCCGATAAATCGCTAAGCGACGACGAGTTAGAAAAATCAAAGTCGGTTTGCGCAAATGGCACTACGGCTTTCGACGTTCCAGTATATGTTTCTCCAATCGCAGTAATCTTTAATCTAAAAGGCGTTTCGGATGCTGGAAAACACATAAATATGGACGCTTCTACAATCGCAAAAATCTTCGACGGCAAGATTACGCGTTGGAATGATGATGCTATTAAATCGCAAAATCCAAAGCTAAAGCTACCAGATAAGCCGATTACAGTTGTTCACAGGTCCGATAAGTCTGGCACAACGCAGAACTTCTTAAGCTACATAAAAGACGTTGCACCAAGCGATTGGGCCTACGATCTTAGCGAAAATTGGCCAAATAGCGTAGGTCAGGGCGCAAAAGGCACGTCTGGCGTTGTTTCCACAATCCGCATGGCAGACGGAGCGATTGGATACGCGGACTTCTCGCAAGTTGGAAAGCTTGGAACTGTGGCAGTAAAAGTGGGAGATTCTTACAACGAGATTAGCCCAGAAGGTGGCTCTATAACCATTAACGATTCAAAGGTTGACGAAGATGCTGCAGCAAAATCAAAGCATCGCGTTGTTGTTAAAATAAACCACAAAACGGAAGAAAAAGGCGCTTATCCGATTGTGCTAGTTTCTTACGATATTGTGTGCGGTGCTTACAAAGATGCTGCAACAGCGCGATTCGCAAAGTCTTGGCTTAGCTACGTTACTAGCAAAGATGGCCAGGCTGCGTCTCAAGATGCTGCTGGAACTGCGCCTTTGCCAGAAAAGCTTATGGGCAGGATTAACAAGTCTATTCAGTCGATAGGCAAGTAAAAATAGCATTTTGCAAAGATTTTAGAGTAGTTAATATAGTAGTCAATATATTGCTGCTGATAGCATTTATATAATGACTACAAAAGGAGCATGAGTGAGTTCTAAACAAAGAACTGAAATCAGTAAAGATGCGCACAAAAGTGGCCATTTTGCAGGTGGTTTTGCAGGTGGTTTTGCAGACCGCTTGTTCAAAAGCGTAGCTCTTGCTTGCGGATTGCTGATTTTAATGGTGCTTACAGCTGTTGCATTGTTCCTGCTGTTTCAAGCGTGGCCTATTATAGGCGCAAACAAAAGCCAAGTAAGTCAAGTATTTTTGGACTTTACTGGCGGCAAAGCGCACGATTTTCTAGGCTACGTAGCGCCAATGGTTTTTGGAACTGTTCTTATGTCTGCGCTCGCTCTGCTCCTTGCTTTCTTTGTTTCGATTGGAATCGCGCTGTTTATAAGCCACTATGCTCCGCCAAAAATGGTGCCGCTTTTAAGTGGTGTAGTCGACTTGCTTGCTGCGATTCCATCCGTAATCTACGGTCTTTGGGGCGGATTGGTGCTAGTGCCATCCATATACCCGTTCTGGAAGTTTATTTCGCACATCTTTGGCTGGATTCCGCTTTTTGCAGGTCCTGCTGCAAGCCCTTCTCGTAGTGCTGCAACTGTTAGCATTGTTCTGGCAGTTATGATTTTGCCGATTATAACCTCTATGGCGCGAGACATTTTCCAGCAAGCTCCGCGATTACAACAAGAAGGTGCTCTCGCGCTTGGTGCAACAAAGTGGGAGATGATAAAGCTAGCGGTTTTGCCGTTTGCAAAGTCGGGAATTGTTTCCGCATCTATGCTTGGTCTTGGTCGCGCTTTGGGCGAAACAATGGCAGTTCTTATGATTTTGTCTCCAGGATTCACCTTTAAATTCAATATTTTGCAAGCTTCGCAAAACCAAACGATTGCAGCAAACATAGCAGCGCAATACCCAGAAGCAAACGGATTGGGTGTTAGTGCGCTTATTGCTACAGGCTTGGTGCTGTTTGTTATTTCATTCGCTGTAAACCTTATTGCGCGCAAAATCACGGGAAAGGCGAGTGCATGATGCAAAATTCGCAATCGTTACAAGTTGGCGCTGCTGGCTCTGATCAGACTGTTAGCGCAAGCAGCGAATCTCCAAAAATTGACTTTAACAAGTTTCGCCCAACGCGCTCTAGAATCGCAAGTCGCAAGCGAAAAGACTTGTTTATGCGCGTGCTAATCTTTTTGTCTTTTGTAGTTGCGCTAATTCCGCTTCTTTCTTTGCTTTTTACGACTATTGTAAACGGCATTAAGCGATTAAACCTTGACTTTTTAACGCATAATATGACTTATGTTGTTGGTGGCGCTGCTACTGGTACGGGCGGCTACGGTGGTATTTTGCACGCCATTATTGGAACTTTGGAGATTACGCTTGGCGCAATGGCAATTTCGATTCCGATTGGAATTATGTGCTCCGTGTATTTGATTGAGTACGCGCGAGGCAGCCGCTTAGCTAGGGTGATTAATCTTGTTGTAGACGTTATGAGCGGAATCCCTTCGATTGTGGCTGGCTTGTTTGCGTTTTCTAGCTTTACGATTTTTGTAGGCCCTGGAACAATCAACGGTTTTGAAGGGTCGGTTGCGCTTTCGCTGCTTATGCTGCCAACTGTTGTTAAGTCGTGTCAAGAAATGTTAAAAATTGTGCCGAACGATCTGCGTGAAGCGGCGCTTGCTCTAGGCGTTACAAAGCAGCGAATGATTACAAAAATTGTGTTGCGAACCGCGTTGCCTGGCATTGTTTCTGGCTGTATTCTTGCGGTTGCGCGCGTGGTTGGAGAGACGGCTCCGCTTTTAATGGCAGCTGGGTTTATTGCATCCACGAATTTCAATCTTTTTGACGGGCAAATGACTACTTTGCCAGTGTACGTTTACCAGGAATATTCAAAGCTTTCGGCGAATTGCCCAGCTAACGCGCCATCTTCGTGCGTTACTACGATTCCAATGGAGCGTGCGTGGGCAGCGGCGCTTGCTTTGATTGTGGTTGTTTTGCTGCTGAATATTATTGGGCGAGTTGTAGCGCGCGTGTTCTCAGTAAAGGCGAAATAAAGCGAAGTGAATCAAGGTAAATCAAAGTAAAGCGAAATAAAGCGAAGTAAAGCGAAGGATTTTAGAAAGTGAGGCGCAAATGGGTCAGCGCATTGATGTTAAGCATTTGAACATTTACTATGGTGATTTTCTAGCAGTAGAAGACGTTAACATAAGCATTGAGCCAAACAAGGTTACGGCTTTTATTGGGCCTTCGGGATGTGGAAAATCAACGGTTTTGCGCACTCTAGACCGCATGCACGAGATTACTCCAGGCGCTCGCGTAGAAGGTCAGGTGTTGCTTGAAGGCCGCGATTTGTATGGCAAAGATGTGGACCCTGTGGCAGTTCGCCGAGATGTTGGAATGGTGTTTCAGCGCCCAAATCCTTTCCCAACAATGTCTATTCGAGAAAACGTTCTTGCAGGAGTTCGCTTAAATAATCGCCATATTTCAAAGCAAGATGCCGACGACCTAGTTGAGTGGGCTTTGCGCGGCGCGAATTTGTGGAACGAAGTTAAAGATAGACTAGATAAGCCAGGAATCGGGCTTTCTGGCGGCCAGCAGCAACGACTTTGTATTGCGCGAGCAGTGGCTGTGCATCCGCAAGTGCTTCTTATGGACGAGCCTTGCTCTGCTCTTGACCCTATTTCTACTCTTGCTGTAGAAGATTTGATTAACGAGCTTAAGCGCGATTACACGATTGTGATTGTAACGCACAACATGCAGCAGGCGGCGCGCGTGGCCGACTACACTGCGTTCTTTAACCTTAAGGCGGTTGGAAAACCAGGGCATCTTGAGTATTTTGCAGATACAACCACTATGTTCAACAATCCGCGCAATGCGGAGGCGGAGCGCTACATTTCTGGCCGATTTGGGTGATTTTTGCAGCGATTTCTGGGTGTTTTCTGCGCGATTTTTAGGCGATTTTTGCATAATTTTTGCGCGATTTTTCTTTGGTCAGCACGTGCGCGTAAGGTCGAACCTGTTCGGTTGTTCAAAGTTCTATAAGTCGTTTCTAATTCTCGCGAGTTTTCTAGAGTGTTTATTCGGCTTGTGCTTTGCGCGCCGAGCGAGTCGCAGTAACCTCTGCGTGAATGCCCAAATGTAATTGCGTCCGCGATTGCTCAAGTGCTCTCGCCACGCTTTTTATGGTCTTTTGCGCTGTAAAACCAAGGAACAGAGAGTTTATGGAAAAGTTCTTCCATCTCAAAGAAAACGGCACGAATGTATCAACGGAGATCACTGCAGGTCTCACTACATTCTTTGCAATGTCGTATATTATTGTTGTAAACCCAATGATTTTAAGCCAAACTGGCATGCCTAAGGGTGGCGTTTTCCTCGCTACAATCATCGCAGCAATTATTGGCACGCTTGTTATGGGCTTGTTTGCTAACGTGCCTTACGCTCAAGCTGCTGGCATGGGTCTTAACGCATTCTTCACATACACAGTGTGCTTTGGCTTGCATTTTAAGTGGCAAGAAGCCATGTGTATGGTGTTCTTGTGCGGTTTAATTAACATTATTATTACCGTTACCAAGATTCGTAAGATGATTATTCGTGCCATCCCAACTTCGCTGCAACACGCGATTGGCGGTGGCATTGGTTTATTCGTTGCATACGTTGGCATTATGAGCGTTGGCTTAATCACCTTTACTTCTAAAGATCCTGCAGCCGCCGCTAAGAGCAAGCCAACCGCTGCTATTCCAGGCCTTGCTGTTATTAATAATCCTATTTTGTGGCTATTCCTTATTGGACTTGTTTTGGCTATTGTTCTTACCGTTCTTAAGGTTCGCGCAAGCTTGCTTATTACGATTATTGCAACATCTTTGATTGGTATTCCGCTTGGCTTAACTTCGCTAAATAATGCCGTTTCTGTTACGGATGCTTTTGCCCAGCTTCCAACCACCTTTGGTGCTATTTTTGGCCCGCAAGGTTTCCCTGCTCTCTTCTCTAATCCAGCACGCATTCCGCTTGTTTTGGTAACTATTTTCGCCTTCTCTATGTCGGATACTTTCGACACTTTGGGAACGTTTATTGGTACAGGCCGCAGAACTGGCATTTTCTCGGAGGCAGATGAGAAGGCTTTGGAAAACGGCTCTGGCTTTAGCTCCAAGATGGATCGTGCGCTGTTTGCTGATTCGATTGCAACTTCGGTTGGCGCAATTTGCGGTACTTCTAACACCACTACTTACGTTGAGTCTGCTGCTGGTATTGGTGCTGGTGGCCGCACTGGTTTGACTTCTGTAGTTGTTTCCGTGTGCTTTGCGCTTTCGATTGTTCTTGCGCCATTTGCTAGCGCTGTTCCTGCTGCTGCTACGGCTGGCGTGCTTGTAGTTGTAGGCTGCATGATGGCAAGCTCGTTGAAGGAGATTGCTTGGGACGATATTTCCGAAGCTATTCCTGCGTTCTTTGCTGCCGTGTTTATGGCGTTCTCTTACTCGATTTCTTACGGCATTGCCGCTGGATTCATCATGTACTGCTTAGTTATGACTTGCAAGAAGCGTGCTAAAGACGTTCATCCAATGCTTTGGATTGTTTCTCTTTTGTTCATTCTTGACTTTGTTGCTAACGCAGTTTTGTAAATCGAATAGTTAGATATTAGTTAAGTTAGATATTAGTTAGATATTAATTTAATTAATTATTTTAAGAGCGTATTTGATACGTACGGTTGCTTGCGATTTTTCCGCGTTAGTTTGGGATAAGTCGCCAGCAACCGCGCGTGTTGAGTACGCTCTTAAATAATCTTAGATAAATAATCCTAAATAAAAATAAATTATAAAGTTTGCGAAAAAATATTGACATTGTCGCGCGTGGGTATTAAACTTGCCCAACGTAAACCACAGACCGTTGGTGGAGTCGAAAGATTCCTGAAAATGATGTGTCATGCCAGCACAGGTTGAGCAGTGATTGTTGCAGTTGATTTGCGATTTTTCACAAACTTTTTAACACTATGTGTTTTTTGGATGCTCTGCCGTGCGCAGGGCTTTTTTGATATGTTATTTCCATTCCAGCGGCCAATTTAGGAAGGAACGCCATGAAGAGGCCCGAAAAGGAAGCGGTAGTTGCAGAGCTTACGGATTTGTTCCGTAACGCCGACGCTGTCTACCTTACCGAGTACCGCGGGCTTACAGTTCCGCAGATTTCTTCTCTGCGCGAAAAGCTAGGCCGCGATACTTCCTACTCTGTGGCTAAGAATACGCTTGCTCGCATTGCCGCTAAGGAAGCGGGCATTGAAGGTCTTGATGAGCTTCTTGCTGGCCCAACTGCAATCACCTTTGTAAAGGGCGATTTCATTGAGGCTGCTAAGACCTTGCGTGATTTTGCCAAAGAGAATAAGACCCTCGTCATTAAGGGCGGTTTCGCAGATGGAACCGTTTACGATGCCGAAGGCGCCAAGCAGCTGGCAGACCTCAAGTCTCGCCCAGAATTGCTTTCCGAGATGGCTGGCGCGCTCAAGGGCACCATGTCCAAGGCCGCCTACCTGTTCAACGCTTTGCCAACCAAGGCAGTGCGTACTATCGACGCTTTGCGCGAGAAGCAGGAAAAGGCCGCTTGATTCCCTTGCAGCTTGCTGCATGAGACCAAAAAATAATAAAAATGTTATGGCTCTAAGGCACAAGGTGTGTCTGGCCAAGTAAGAAAGGAAGCCATTATGGCTAAGCTCACTAGCGAAGAGCTTCTTGAAGCTTTCGGTGAAATGACCCTCGTCGAGCTTTCTGAGTTCGTCAAGGCCTTTGAAGAGAAGTTCGATGTTGAGGCTGCTGCTCCTGTAGCTGCTGTTGCTGCTGCTCCAGCCGCTGCCGCTGGCGCTGCTGAGGAAGAGAAGGACGAGTTTGACGTTGTCCTCGCTTCTGCAGGCGCTCAGAAGGTTGCCGTCATCAAGGCTGTTAAGGCTTTGACTGGCCTCGGCTTGAAGGAAGCTAAGGACATTGTTGACAATGCTCCAAAGCCAGTCCTCGAGAAGGCTAAGAAGGAAGATGCCGACAAGGCTAAGGCTGCTCTTGAAGAAGCCGGCGCAACTGTTGAACTTAAGTAGTTCTAGGCTCTTTTGTTAACGCGAGCGGCTGGTTGCTAGCGTGATTTGCTGGTTAGCGATTTGCTAGCGCATTAGTCGCGGATGCGTTTTGAATGCGGCAAGGTTTTTGTGGTTATCACGAATTCCTTGCCGTTTTTGCTTCTCTGCGTAGCTAATCCGTACTAGCGCTATTTCCGCTTTTTGTACCATATTTGGCTTAAATCGCGTACAAAGTCGGGAAAACATTTCACCAAATCGTCGCGGCAAAGTGGCATAATAGGAAAGCTTGTGACTGGAGGAGTAATCCGCTAGCACAGCACAGCAATATAAGTTGCGGGAGGATCCTTAAAACGGCTTAATATCAACGTTTTAGGGCGCCGATTTAACCGCTTCAAAAGAAAGAAGAACCATATTATGGCTCCAAAAAAGAAAGTCTCTGCGCTTATTAAGCTCGAGATTCAGGCTGGTAAAGCAAATCCAGCCCCACCACTGGGTCCTGCATTAGGCTCCCACGGCGTAAACATCATGGACTTCTGCAAGGCCTATAACGACCAGACGAAGGACAAGATGGGTCAGATCGTTCCAGTAGAGATTACTGTTTACGAAGATCGTTCCTTTACATTTATTCTTAAGACTCCACCAGCTGCTGCTTTGTTGCTTAAGGCTGCTGGCATTCCTAAGGGCACCGAGAACCCATTGACCCACAAGGTTGGTTCTGTAACCAAGGCTCAGGTGCGCGAAATCGCCGAAATCAAGATGCCAGATCTTTCTGCACGAGATGTTGAAGCTGGTATGAAGATTATCGCGGGCACTGCTCGCTCGATGGGTATTACCGTTACCGACTGAAAGTGAGTGGAAAAAATGGTGAAGCGTTCTAAGAAGTATCGTGAAGCGGCTGAGAAGATCGACCGCAACAACCTTTACACCCCAGCTGAGGCTATTGCTTTGCTTAAGAGCATGCCAAAGTACGCTTTTGACGAGTCTGCTGAGGCTGTTATGCGCCTTAATGTGGATCCTCGCAAGGCGGATCAGTTGGTTCGTGGCGTTGTGAACTTGCCTAATGGCACTGGTAAAACCGCTAAGGTTTTGGTGTTTGCTCGTGGCCCAAAGGCTACTGAGGCTCAAGAAGCTGGCGCAGACATTGTTGGTGATGACGAGCTTATCGAGAAGGTTGCCGGTGGCTTCCTTGACTTCGATGCCGTTGTTGCAACCCCAGACATGATGGGCAAGGTTGGTCGCCTTGGTCGTGTGCTTGGTCCTCGTAGCTTGATGCCAAATCCTAAGACTGGCACCGTTACAATGGATGTTGCAAAGGCTGTTGCCGATATTAAGGGTGGTAAGATTGAGTTCCGCGTTGATCGTCAGGGCAATCTTTCCTTCCTGTTTGGCAAGCTTTCCTTCGACGATAAGGCTCTTGAAGAGAACTTCAAGGCTGTTGCCGATGAGATTCGCCGCTTGAAGCCTACAACCATTAAGGGTCGTTACATCACTAAGGTAACGATTACCTCTACAATGGCTCCTGGTGTTCCAGTGGATATTGCAAGCATTGCTGCGTGATTTTTAGCTAAGCATAGCTGAGTAATTTTTTAGCGCTGAAAATGGTGTGTTCTTTTTTAGAGCACATTGTTTTCGGCGCTTTTGCTTTAGAGCGCAGAATCGCGGATGCGCCCAATCGTAATCGCAGTTTGTAAAACGTACGCCTCTCTAGGGTCAGTGGCATCCCAGCCTGTTGTTTGCGCAACTTTGCGCAAGCGGTATCGTATTGTGTTTGGATGCACGTTAAGATTGTGTGAAGTTTGATCCAGCGCGCCGCCAAAGCGCAAGAAAGCGTCGACTGTTTGCAAAGTCGGGTCGTCTGGGTTGTACGGCGCCAAGCTTTGATACACCTTAGTGTATAAGGTTTCTACGGCGGTTTCATCACCTATAAGTGCGCGCTCTGGAAGAACGTCGTCGCAGCGGATTATTTGCGGCAAATGTGTTACAGACGGCGCAACGGCAAGCGCTGCAAGTGTTGCTGTGATTTCTTTGCATATTTTTTGCGCGCCGACTACAACTTCGCTTATGCAAACGGGTTTTCCCGACTTTGCAAACACTTCGCACATCTTGTTTAATGCTGTTGGATTTGGGTTTTCTCTTAGCGCAAGAATGATTATGTGCGAAGGCGCTGCATCTTTGCGTTTGCTCGCGTCGACGCTTTCTTGCGATTTTCCGCCGATTTTCCACGTTTTTGCACGCGCGCTAATGGCGTCTAGCTGCACGCTGTCAACTATCGCATCGTATGCTCCGCATGCGCCGAGTTGCGTCCATATTGCGCGTCTTAAAGAGTCTGTGTTGTTTTGCGCAATGTGCGCGCCCGCGTTTTGCGGTGTTGGATTTGGGTTGTCGTCGTTTGAGTTCGATTCCGTTTTATACGTGCCTGCAATCGCCACAAATCGCGTATTTTCTTGCCATTGTAAGAGGTGCATTAGCGCGCTTACGCGACTATCTGCAATGCCGTTCATAAGGCACGTTCCGATTAGCGCGTGCAATCGCAAGCGTGTTGCCGCGTCAAAAATTTTGCCGTCTCGAATGTCAAAAATTCCGAGTGCATCTTCGCTTTTTGGAGCGCATGGCATTGGCGTAAAACTTGGTGTAAAGCTCGAATCATCACTTGAAGAATCAGTATTATTATTTGCCACATCGCATTCGTCATTCGGCTTTACGCCTGTAAGAATTGTAAGAAAGTCAGCGTTTCCGTCCATTCACTCCCTCAATTCTTGTGCGAATCCTCGCGTGTATTGTTGTGCGAATCCTCGCGCGTACTATCATGCACCAAATCGCAATTTATTTTATCACTTTGACGGCATGTGTTATCGCACGTATTACTGCATGAGATGCAAACGCTATCCCTTGCAAACATTAGAACCGTAAAGAAGAACACAAACGCAATCGGCAGCATGTGTCGCTCAAAATTGTTTGCAGGAGCCAACACCATTACGCCCATCAAAAGCGCAAGAGGCGCGTGCAAAACCAGCGTTTTCCACCTGCGCAATGCTATTTCGGCAACGCCAATCAGCAACGTTGCAACAACATACAAGTTTCCGTGAATAATCCACCCAAGAATCGGCGTATTGCTCCACGCTTCCACGCTGCTCGCTACAGCGCCACGCCACTCGGGCAGCCAGTAGCGAATCCACTCAGAATTCTTTATATTCTCGGTGTTTACATAGTATTCTGGGCCAACATAAGGCACGTCTAGAATGTCGAAGTAGCCGTACGACTTTGCTAGCAGCGCATCCGTTGCAACAATCGGGCTGTGTGTAATCATAAGCAACCATGCGTGATTAAACTTTTTCATGTTGTCTTTTGTAATATAACGCCAACGGTAGCTCACTTTTTTAGATTGCAAGCCAGAAGATTTTACAGGGTCCGCGTCTTGAGGAGTGTATGCTTCTGCAGTTTGACTAAGATTGAAAATTGGCGATATTGCGCGCTTTGCTGCATGCGGTATGCTTTTGGGGTCTAGCTTTGCGATTCTTGCGATTTGCTGAAGTTGCACTCCGCGGCTTTCGATTGGGTCGCCATTTATAATAGCGCCGCTAGAAATCGCAAGCATAATCGCGCCGTGTATAAGAATTGTTGGTAGCAGAATGCATAAAACCCATATTTTCCAACGTTTTCTGCTAGATATAATCATCAACACAAATTGAATCGCAAGAATGTACCACGCGTATTTTGCGGCAATCAGCATAATGCATACGCTGATTATTAGTTCGACGATTGTGTGTGCGGCTGGCTTTTGCTTGAAATCAAGACGATTAAGCTCGTACATTATGCCAAACCACCACACAAATGCAAACGCGAACAGCGGCGATTTTGTAAGCGAAATTGTTGAAAATACTACGAGTGGGCTGAATAAAAATGTGATTATTACGGCGGCGCGCAAGGCGATTGGTGTTGTTTGTATTGATGCTGTTGCACATGGCGCGTGTCCAGATTGCGATTCGCCTGTTTTAGCACTAGCCCACGGCGTGTTTAAGAATCGGTTTGCGGTTGCAGCGCAACAAAATGCCGCGAGCACAAATTGCATAACGGCAAGAAGAACGATTCCTGCGTCGTTCGACTCTGTAAAATAGCGCGATATTGCGGCTGTAGCGCCGTAAATAAGCGTTAAAACAATGTTGTGTTGGTCGCTTAAGTACGTTGGTTTTGCGGGCCAAATGTAGTGCGCCGTAGGGTAAATGTCTGCTGGAACAAAGCTAAAGAAGCCAATGTATGGCTGTTTTAGGCCAGTTACTTGATTCCACGCCCAGCTGTATTCGCGGATTTGCGAGCAAATGTCGGCTCCGTATGCGGCGAGCAGCGTTACGGGCGCCCATAGCCAGCCGATAATCAGCGTTAGAAAAATGTTTCGCTTGCGGCAGGTTGAGTGGTAAAAACACCACTTTAGGGCGCGTTTTGCGTTAAAAAATGCGGAGCGTAGGGTTGTTGCGATTTTTGATTTCGATTGTTTTGTTTTTGATTTTTCTGGCGATAATTCTGCTTGCGATAATTCTGGCGATGATTCTGCGCGCATAAATCTTACGATTTTTGGCATAACTCCGTTTTTGCCAAAATAAATAAGAACTCTCAAAATCGCGTAATATGCGCAAAATGCGATTGCAAAAATCAGCGCATTTAACCAGTTAAAATCTGTTAAACACCCTTGCGCGCGGTAGATTACGCCCAGACTTGTGCAGGTTGCAAGAAAGATACATGTAAAAACGATTAGCGAGTTTGCGGCGATTTTGCTTGCCGCGTTTGTGCTCGTGTTAATTCGTTTCATGTTCCACCTAATGCTTGTGTTTTGTTTGGTCTGTGTTTTTCTTGCACTCTAATTATACCCGCTATGCTTCGCTCCGACCTGCCTTCGCGCAAACTCTGGAAAAGTTGACGGTGTTTGTACCAAATTTGGCTTAAATCACGTACAAAGTCGGGAAAATAACTCCGCATTTTGTACCATATTTGACCTAATTCACGTACAAAATGCGGGAAAGCTGACGGGTTCTGTATTGAGTTTACGGTGTGTTGCGCGTGGATCGCACTTGATGTTTTCATAGGGGGGGGGGTATATTATTAAAGGCTTATGATAAGTGCCCATTTACTGGCCGTAGTTAGCAGATGATTATTTAATCTGTAAGTTTTGCGTTTTGATTTGCAAACTTAGTAAATACGCGTGGAGGGAGGTGTGCTGATGCGTAATTTACATTGCGGTGGCCGTTTCCTTCGGTTTTTGCGTTCAATTTGCTCTAAAACTGCGTGTGCTCGTCGCGCTATTGTTGCGCTTTTTGTTGCTGTTGCTACGATTCTTGCCACTTTTATGATTATGCCATCTGCCTCTATGGGCGCTAGCCAGCAGGGCGAGCCTAAACAGGCGCAAACTCAAACCGAAAAGCCTGAGAATAAGACTGCGGAAACTGCTGGAGCGCCTGCAAAAAACGGATCCGCTGCACAAGGCGATGCTGCTGCAAAGGGCGATGCTGAAGAATCTAAGACTGAAGAATCTAAGACTGTAGACCCTAACAATTCGCAAACTCCTTCCAAGCAAGGCGGCTCTAATGCGGACCACGCCCAAAACGTTGACTCAACGAAGAAGCAGCAAAACAGTGATGTAGAAGGCGTAAACAAGAGCCTTAATAAAGACACTGCCGCTGCTAAAGACGCTGAAAAATCCGCTAAAAAAGATGAGGCTGCAAATAAATTGCGTCTGCAAAAGCGTGAGCTGGGCAACACTCGCGCCGCCGCGGACAGTACTCCGCTTCCGAAAGAGTGCAGCGATGCTGGCATAACAGAACTCGCAAAATGTTATGTAGCAGAGTATTTTTATACTATTAGAAAGAAAAAAAGGGTTGTAATTAAAAAATCTATTACAATAAACAACATAGGTGAATCTCATACTATAACGCCAGTGTTTCGTCGTGTTAAGAAAATTAATGATAAGGGTATTCCGACAATAGACGAAGAGACAGACGCATCTAGTAGTGTTAAAGGCCTTATTGAAAGTTTTTCTTTAGAGAGACTTTCAACTGAAAGTACTGCACTTGAGTCAAATGTAGAAAATAATGATTTTGTTAAAGTAGATCCTACTTCTGGCGAAATTAAAATACATGCTAATAAATGGTTGAATAATGGCAGTTATTATGTGTTTGTAAAGGTAAAATATAAAGACAATTCTACTCTTACTCGTTCGCAATGGTGCACTAATAGCTGTAGTCCTTCATATAATAAATATTCACGCTTTAGTATACAGATTAGATACAAAAATCCTACGAATGATGTTTTATCGTTAAAGGTTTATAATCACCAGGACTCTAAAGATCGTGCTGAAGTTAAAGATAACGGTATTGCCGCTACTGTTGAATCGGATGATAAAGGAAACTTTAGCCCAATAACTCCGATTTTTATTGACACTACATCTTCTAAGAGGCCAAATCTTATTTATCATCGCATGGTTTGCCATAAAGACGGAGATGAAACTAAAGATAGTGATTACTACCTTAATTCAATTAATGGCTTAACTCTTAGCGATAGTGCTACGCCTGCTGGTGGTTCAACTAGTCATAATCCACCGCCTACACAAAAGCAGTGGGATCATGCTTTAGGGAAACGCCCAGATGACAATAAACTTAGCGAGTCTAGTGGCAACTTATATGAAAGTGATGATATTATCGAGCGCTCGCAAAGCTGGATTACTGGCACGCCTAAAGAGGCTGGAACTTTTATATGCAAAGTTCTTGCGCTTAAGGGTGTTAGTGTATCGTCTAGCAGTGTTAAAACGTATCATTATACATTTGATCAAGTATTTGATAGCAAAATTAGCGATAGTAGCACGCATCTTAAACAGAATCTTTTTGATACGAATGTAAAAGTGGAAGATATATTCAGTGCGTATGTCCCGGAAAAACAGAGCCCGGAAGATCCGACTCCTAACCCGTATGGCATTTTTGAATCGGGTGCATATGACAGAAAGAAAGTCTGGGACGTTAAGACCATTAAGATTGTTTTTGAGTCGAAGAAAAAGCAGAAGCTTGAGGTTAAAGATGGCGATCTTAAGCTGAATGTGTATCCGTTTAAGAACAATGATTCTGGCTCTGGTGGCGCTTCTTCGGCGTTGGCGGATGGCGACATTGTTTCTGTTATGAAGGGAATAGAGCTTAAGCCGTTTATTGAAGCTACGTCTAAGGCGGATTCCACAAAACAAATTACGCTTAAAATGTTGTGCTCGAAGGGTGAGAAGCCGCAAAAAACTAACGCAGGCGCTGCAGGCGGCGCAAGTAACGCATCCAAAACAGGCGCTGCAGATCTTGAGTATACAAAATGGGTAGATCCAAGCAGCCTTGGCTTTAGTTTCCCAGATGACAAGGCTCAAAAACCATGTACTTCAAACGAAGGCGAGCAGGATTGTAAGCCTGATGGATCCGATACCAAGTTTGCGGCTAGAACTAACGCCAGCGCTACGTTTATGTCAACGGAAGCTGTAGATTATCAATGCGTTGTGTACGCGCTTAAAAAACCAGATGCGCTTGCTAAGTTCAACGACGAGGCAGCTAAACCAGATGTAACGCCAGATAATATATCTGCCGCTTTTACGAGTGCGAATCTAACAGCCAACAAAGACTACGCAAAGTTGGCTATTAACATTCACGTGACCGAAAAATTTACTTTGCCGAAAACGGGTGGTCAGAATTGGAACTTGCAGCTGGGTGCTGTGGCCGCCGTAATGGTGAGCGTGCTTGCTGCAGGATTTGTTATAAGTCAAAGTGAAGCATGCAGAAAGCTGCTTTACGAAAGGCGGCGATGCTAATGTGAAAGCTGCCTACGTAATCAAGTTGTGCGCGCGTATTAGTGCAGTGCGCGTAGCAAAAATAAAAACATAATTAGATTAACTAAACCAAGATATTCTAGCAGATATTCCAGGTAGTCAAAAACAAAACAAACACACAAACACAAACAAGTGCCGAATGGGTACAAACAAGTGCTTAGCAAGTACAAATAAGGCTCAATCGGTACGCAAACACACAGTAAACACAAAAACACAAAACACAAGTAACTTAACTCAACTGCTCTTAGAAGCATCGAGTAAAGGAGATAATATGAATAAACTAACAAAAAAGTGCGTTGCGGCGATTGCGTCGCTCGCGATGGCTGGCACGCTGTGCGTTGCTGGCGCCGTAACAATGGCAAGCGTTGCGTGGGGTGTGCCTAAGCCTCCATTAAAACAAGCAACTGGTGATCCTGCAGATGCGCCGTGGTGTAAGAAGAAGGATGGTGGCGCATGCGATAATCTAAAGACCGAAGGTACTTTAACGATTAACAAGTATAAGTACAAGGATGAAGGTAACCACCAGGGAGATGCTCTTGATGGTGCAAAGTTTACGCTTACCAAGGTAACCAAGATTGGTGATTACACTCTTAAATACGATGAGTTTCGCACTTGGTCTACGATTGCTGGCGTAGTCGATAAGCTTAACCGCGGTGATGCTACAGGCGTAGAGTTTGGTGCTGGTACTGGCAACGTGTATGAAGCAACTACTGCTAACGGTACTGCAACAATCAATAACCTCCCAGTCGGCTTGTACAAGGTTGTTGAAACGCCTCCTGCAGGCTATGGCGCTGCGGATAAGACCGAGTTCTACATAACAATGCCTTTGATTGAGTCTAAGACTGAGAATAAAAATACGACTACCACTTTCAAGTGGGATCAAACAATCAGCCCAAAGAACAAGGACATTTCTAAGACGTTTACCAAGAAGCTAGACAACGGCGAAGGTCACAACTCTGTTCTTGCAAAAGATGGTACGCTTGACTACACAATTAAAGCAAAGGTAAACCGCACTAAGTCTGGCGATTTAACTAAAGACGACATCAGTGGCTTTGCTGTGTTTGATGATTTCCCGACTGATGCATTTGGAACAAGTGTTGAGAGCAGTGCTGTTAAGTCTGTGAGTTTTGGCGATGGTAATGATGCTGAACTTACTTCAAATACTGACTATAGCGTTTCTATCGTGAAAACTAGTACTGCTGAAGGTGGCAAGAGTCTTGCAGCTGACAGAAACCGTATCTTAGTTAAGTTTACGCCTGATGGCTTAACGAAGATTGCCAATAAGCTGAACGGAGCAAAAAATGGAGATCCTGACGTAAAGGTGAACATTGAGCTTACGCTTAGTGATTCTTACAAGAACGGCGATGCTCCTGCTGAGGGTAAAAAGAATACTACCAACGTTGAAGTCAAAAACAAGTCTGGTTTCTTCCCAGCAAGTCCTAAGAGCACGCCAGATAAAGATAAGCCAGATCCAATCGTGTCTGGCGATGGTGAAGGTGAAGGCGGAACTTCTACTGTTAAGTATGGCTGGTTTGACGTATTCAAGTACGATGCGGCAGAAGAAAACAAGAAAGATAAGACTGGCCTTGCTGATGCTGAGTTTAGGCTTTTCAACACTGAAGAGAAAGCTGACGCTTGCGCTAAGAAACTTGTTGACGCGAGTAAGGATGCAGATAGTGTCGATGAATGCAAAGCTGGTTCTTCTACGTTTAAGGGTGATGAGGCTACAACTCAAGCAACTACTGGTAAATTGAAGGCGGCTGTTAAGGTTCAAGCTGGCACAAACATTTACCTCGTTGAGGTTAAAGCTCCAGACGGCTACATTCGTTTGCCAGAAGTTAAGACTGTGAATGTAGAAGAAGGCAAGCTCAAGATTGTTGAATTCTCTAACACAAAGAAGAGCTCTGAAAGCAAGTGGGCATGGTTCAACCTTCCTGCAACTGGTGCTGCTGGCGTGATTCTGTTTGCGCTTGCTGGCATGGGCTTGATTGCAGCTAGCGTGTTCCTCTACATGCGCAATCGCAAGGAAGAAGAACAGCAGGCAAAAGCCTGATGGGCGTGATTGGCAAACGCTGAATTATGTGGCGTTTGGTTTAATCAGGCAAAAGATTAGAGCACTTTGTACCAGAAGACACGCTGCAGCGTTTAAAACAAAATGCATTGAGCCTTTTGTTTCTACGCTGGCGCGCTCTGGTACAAAGTGCCTAAATCTTTTTGCGCTGTAATTGCGCAAATACGCCAAACTAGGTAGAGATTCGAGATTTTTCGCCGCTATCGAGGCGTATCGTTAGCGCGGTCTAAGCGCTATTCCTTACGGCTATTAGTAGCCGTAAAGCTGATTTGGCATGTAAAGTCCACTGGACTTTACATTTGAGCCAAATCACGCTTTGAAGGAGCTTGAAATGCGTTATGCAATTTCAAGCTCAGTCAAAGCGCCCATGCAAGTCGATTCGCGCATTGGAGTAGGAATGAAGCCTAATAAGAAGGAAAGCCGCGCAAAACGCAAAAAATCGCATTTGCGTCGTATCTTAGAGCCAATCGTTCTAGCGCTTGCAGCAATCCTATGCTTCACGTACCCAGTAGCGTCAACGCTGTGGAATAATCACGCGTCTAAGCAGCTTTCTGCCATTTACGACAAGCTTAGCCGCGAGCAGCCTAAAGATGCGCGTGCAATTAGCTTAGACAAGGCGCGCGAGTATAACGCGCATCGCAACGCGATTTTTACGGCAGATCCATATAACGGCACGGACGATTTTAAAAAAACGCCTGAGTATAAAAAGTACGATAGCGTGCTGGATGAGCCAATGGGAATTATGGGAATCGTAAAAATCCCAAAGATTGGCGTTAAGCTGCCGATTTATCACGGCAGTTCGCAGGATGTTTTAGCGTACGGAGCTGGCCACTTGTATGGCACGGATTTGCCAGTGGGCGGCAAAAACAGGCATTCGGTTATTACGGCACACACGGGTTTGCCGCATGCCACTATGTTTGACGACTTAATTTACCTTAAAAAAGGCGATTTTTTCTATTTGGATATTCAAGGCGAAACCTTAAGATACAAGGTGTTTCGCATTAGCGTTGTAGAACCTAACGACATCAGCTTGTTGCAGCGAGAAAAGGGGCGCGATTTGGTGACTTTGCTTACTTGCACGCCGTACGGTGTGAACTCGCAAAGGCTGCTGGTAACGGGGTATCGCGTGCTGCCCGATCTTGTTAAGGCGCCAGACGACAAGTTGCAGTGGCCTCTTTGGATGACACTGTTTGTTATTGCGCTTGTTGGGTGCGCGGTGATTCTTGCGACTATGGTTGTTGCAGATGCTAAAAGAAAGCGCGGAAAGCTTGATTTACACGCTAAGCATTTATCGATTCTTGCTTAAATCTGCTTTATTTTCCGCTTTTTGTAATTCTAATCGGCATTTTGAGCAACAAACTCGGGAAAATCTTCCGCATTTTGTACCATATTTGGCCTAAATCACGTACAAAAAGCGGAAATAGTCGACGCATTTTGTACCATATTTGACCCAAATCACGTACATTTTCGGGAAAGATTGCGCAATCGCCATTAGCGCAATATACACAAAGCATGACACAATAGTGTGTAGTGTGTTTTTTGAAGGGAGCAGGTTCCGTGAGTGTTCAACAAACCTTGCAGCGCTGGATGATTACGGTAGGTGGAGTGGAGCAGGCACGCGTTGGCGCGGGTCGGTCTGTAGAAATTGGCAGGAAGCCTATACGCCCTTTGCGTGAAGATGGTTTTATGCGCGTAGACGTAGTAGACAATAAGCGCTCTATGTCTAAAAGGCACGCGCTTTTTATTGTTGATGCAAGCGGCGCGGCTACGATTCGCGATTTAAACTCTACAAACGGAACTTACTTGGTTAGCGAAAGCGGCGACTTGCTGCGACTAGACCCAGGCGTTGATTTTCATATGCCAGATAGCATTGTTCGCATGCAATTTGGCGATGTTCCAGTTGATTTTGTGCGCATTGAAGAAAAAGCGCCGCAGGGAAGCGATGCTGATGCGCAGCCAGTGCGCGATTTATTCTCTTACGCGCCAGATAATGATATTAAGGAGCCAGACGCTGCGGATTTGTCGGTAGATGATATTCTTGACATTCGCGCGGGGGAGCCAACGGGTGTGTTCCATGCGCAGTCGGTTTCGCGGCCTGATTTGGTTTGGGATAGTCAAAAGCGGCTTAATGATGCTGCTGAGGCAGATGATCTTGGTAGTGCTTCGGCGGGGGATGCTGGTGCGGATGCGGATGATAATGATAATTCTGCTGTAACTTCTGCTGTAACTGACGCTGAGCCTTCGAGTGTTGAGCCTTCAAGTGTTGCGGATGTTGCAAGCGTTCTAGATGTTGCAAGTGTTGCAGAAAGCGTTGCAGAGCAAATTAAGCCTGTTATTGCGGGTCAGGTTGTTTTGCCTGTTGTTCGAGATGAGTTTGAATCGCCTGTGGAACCGCGCAATTTATTTGACGATGCTGCTAATAATGATGCTGCTAGTAATGGTGATGTTAATAACGATGCTGCTAGCGATTCGTCTAATAATGATTTGTCGAATAGTGATTTGTCGAATAGCAACTATGTAACAAATAGTCAGAATGTAGAATCTCAAGCGGATTCTAAAGAAGATTATAAAGAGGATTTGCAAGCAAGCGTTCAATCAGATATGCAAGATGTTGCTCAAGGTGTTGCTCAAAATTATTCCCAAGAAGAAGTGCAATACAATGATTCTGCAGATGCTGTTAATAGCGTTAATGATGCAAACGATGTAAGTGATGCAAGTGCTACCATATCAAGCGATTCCGCGCAATTTACACCAGCTTTTGAGCCAGGATCCGTGTTTGAAAAAGTTTCAAATGGCGAATTTAGCGCTCGCAAAGAAGTGGTTTCTGCTGGAGGATTTACATCGGAAGAAGCGCAAAAAACAGACGATTTTGCCGAGCAATTTGAGATGGCAAAGTACCAAGAGTTGCTGCCATTCTTGGCAATGAACACAAATTTGTACGACGATTTGTATGCGTGGCTTTCGGCGCAGGGGAACGCAGACGTGGATCAAGCGTTGGCGCAAAATAGCGGATACAGCGCGTATCGCAATGCAATCGGCTTGTAAACAAGGGAGTTGAGTAGTATGAGCGATAATCAAAATGACTTTATGCACAGCCAGCAAGGCCAGGCAAGTCAGTTAAGCCAGCAAAATCAGCAAAATCTTTCAGACAAGCCAGACCAGGCTGCGCCTCGCCAATCTGCACAATCTTTGCGCGCCGAGAAGCTCGAGCGCATGAACAAATGGCATGAAAAATACAAGTCGCAGCTTGCTCCTTCTCCGCTAGAAGACATAACAAAACTTTGTGCGCAACTAGAGTTGACTCACGCGCATCCTTCGGGAATCGCCCAGCTTTTTGCCAGTGGAAAGGCCACTCTTCAAGCGCTTTTCCGCGATTCGGGAATGCTGCGTGCGGCAGGTAGAAGGCTAGACAGAGTTTTTGAAGACAGAGACAACAAAGCGCACGAAAATGGCGTTTCGGAGCTTTCGCTTGTTGTTGGAGTTGCGTCTTGGAGCGGCAATCATGTGCCAGTTTTAACATACCCAGTACGCGTTTTGCGAGAAGCTGGAAAAGACGAGACGGCTGCAACGATTTACTTTTCGGGAAACGTTCGCCTAAACCACGCTCTTGTTCTTAGATTGCAAGAAAGAGGCGTACACCTTAGCGAAGACGCGCTTTTTGATGGCTCAAACTACCAGAGCGGCACGCCAGAAACATCTGCAGTTTTTGACGCGATTTGTGCTGCTGCGCAAAGAGTTTTCCCAGATTTCGACATTGAGCGAGATATTGTGCTCGGTTGTTTTACGGACTCGGGATCTAGATTCTTAGCAGAAAGCGGCCAGATTTTACGTGCGCTTAAGCTTGGGAACGTTGGAAATACAATGATTGATGCGATTGCGGGAGATGATATTGCCGTTGAATCGCTGGGCGCAAAATCTACTTCCGACTATTCTCCACTAGATGCAGACCCACACTACGAATACGAAGTTGGTGACGTTAGTAACGCTGTGCGATACGCTGCAGGAATGGCGTCAAATGGCGCTTCTTTGGCAATAGACGCAGATGCTGGATGTGATTCCGCTTTAATCGCATCTGCGATCTCTTCGCGCTGCGTTCTTGCAGGAAAGTCCGTTTTGTACGTTCCAAACGTTATGGAGCAGCAGCGCCGATTCCGCCACGCTCTTAGCGCAAATGAGATTTCTTCTCTTTCGCTAGACGTTTCGGATTCGCATCTTGCAAAGCACGTTGATGCGCAGCTTATAGCGGCCGTTGGGTCTCGCCAAAGCGTTGCTTCTAGCCGCTTTGAGCAAGTTTGCGACGAGCTTGTTGGCGTTAAAACGCGATTAAACCGCTACTTGGGAGATTTGCACGGAGTAAACGAGCGATGGGGTGTCTCCGCTTATCAGACGATGCAAAATCTTGCAGGAATCGCCATGCTGCCTACTCATCCTTGCACGCATGTTCGTCTTAGTGTAGATGCTGCGCGCTCGCTTTCTGGTCATTTAGACGAGTGGGCGCAAAAGCTGCACGAGGCAGATTCTCTTGGCGAATTTACTACTAATGCCGAAGATACGCCGTGGTTTGGCGCTTCGCTGTTTAGTGAGAACGAAGCTGTAAACGTGTATCAGCGTGTTGTAGATGTTCTTACAAAGCTTTTGCCAGCCGCGCGCGAGCACGTTAAGTCAACTGTGCAAAATTGCGGTTTCCCTATTCCTTCTACGGCGCGAGAATGGGGTAGGCAGGTTACGGTTCTAAAGAATCTTCGCCGCGTTTTAGACGTTTTCCAGCCAGATATTTTTGAGCGCGATCTTAACGCAATGATTGAAGCGAGCAAGCCGAAGGCTGTTCGCAAGCGCGAAGGCACGCCAATGGGCTTTTGGGAGCGCAGGCATCATATTAAAGAAGCGCGCAGCCTTTTGCGTGTTGGCGCAAAGGTAGACGATCTTCACGAAGCATTAAAGATTGTTGCCGCGCAAGCTGCGCAATGGCGTACTTTTGTGCCTCATGGCGGTTGGCCAGTATTGCCTCCTAAGCTAGACGAAATCGTTAGTACGCAGGAGCTTTTAGACCGTAATCTTGTAGCGCTTAACGCTGTGCTTTCTACAACGCGCCTTGGTGCAGACCTTGAAAACATTGAGTTTACTAAGCTTGACGAGCGCTTGCAAGCCTTGCACGATAGTCGCGAATCCTTAGATACGCTACCAGGTAGGTGTGTTATTGAGCGCGAATTGCGCGGCGTTGGTTTAGAAGATCTTGTTTGTGATTTGCGTAGGCGTAAAGTTACGGGCCAGGCTTTAGATGGCGAGCTTCATCTAGCTTGGTGGACTACCGTTTTTGAAGATATTGTTAATTCTTCCGAGATTATATCTAATCAAGACGGTTCCGCGTTGCAAGACGCTTCTGATCGTTTTGTTCAAGTAGACACAGAGCATGTGCGTTCTGTAGGACCAATGGTTCAGCAAGAAGCACTTAAAAAGCTTTGCGACTTGCTTTTTGCGCGTTCTCAAGAGGCAAATCAGCTTCACACTGCTCTTGCAAGCAATGGTTCGGGTGTAACTTTTGCTAAGTTGATGAACTCTTACCCAGATTTGCTGCTTGCTGCTAAGCCGATTCTGGTTGCAATGCCGTCTACTTTAACTATGATGACTGAGTTTAAGCCGATTGTAGACGTTGTAATCATTGATTCTGCAGAGCATATTAACAACATTGAGCTGCTTAGCATTCTTGCGCGCGCACGCCAAGCCGTTGTTATTGCGCACAAGCAAACTGTTAGCTCGCAAAGCGTAAGTGACCTTATTAGTGTTTTGCCTACTATTTGCGTTAAGTCGCGAGCAACCAGGCGATCCACGTATCTTGCTGATTTCCTTGAAAATCATGGCTACGGATTGCTTAGACACGATGTTCCTGTAGAAAAAATGCAAGGCAAGGTTAAGCTTCATCAAGTAGAAGCCGCTGGCGTTCCAGTTATGGCAACGGGTCTTATTGAAAGCAGCCAGCGCGAGATTGATGAAGTTGTGTCTTTGATTAAGCAGCGCGCTAAGACTTTTAGCATTGTTCCTTCTAGCTACGTGCTTGCAGTTGTGACTCTTACAAGCGTGTTTAGAAACAGGCTTGGTGCGGAGCTTAAGGCGTTGGCTGTTAAAGACGAAAATATGGGTAGATTCCTTAGGCATGTTCGACTTGTAAGCGTAAATGAGGCTGTTGGAGCAGCTGCAACGGATGTTATTCTTTCGCTTTGCTATGCAAAAACTTCTCATGGCAGACTTTTGCAACAATTTGGCGTTTTGGAAGAAGAAGGCGGAAAGTCCATGCTTCTTGACTCCTTGGCTTTGGCTCGCAGAAATCTGGACATTGTTTGCGCATTTAAGTCTAGCGATATGGAAGATGATCGTTTGCATCAAGACGGACCTAAGCTTCTTAAGGATTTGCTTATTTGGGCAGAGGCTTTGGGCGATAATCCAGTAGATGCAGTAGATGCAGCGGCTGCTGGCGATTCTAGCGATGCTGGAGATGCTGGAGATGCTGGAGACGAGGGTAGCGAGGTCGAGCCTACTAAATCGCAAGCTGCTGGCGATTTTTCCGCAAACGGCTTTAGCAACGTTTTGTTTGCTGATCTGGCAGAACGAATTCGCTCTCGCGGCCTTAATGTTGCAGTGAACTACGGTTTTAGTGAAGATCATAGCATTCCTCTTGTTGTTGGCTTGCCAAATAAGCCGTTTGCTTTGGCTGTTCTAACAGACGATGCGCGTTTTATGAGCATTGAGTCTACTCGTGAGCGCAATCGCGTACTAGCTCAAGATTTGGAGTATCTTGGCTGGTCGGTTATGAATGTTTGGAGCGTTGGAGCATTCGTTAATCCCGAAAAAGAAGTTGAGCGAATTGTTTCTAGAATTGGCGAGCTTTATAAAAGCGGCGAGCAGCAATGAGTGATTACAACGCTAATCGCAGGTGTTCTAGGGGGCATTCGCGCGTGGTTCGTAAAGGTTCGGAGCTTTTCGACGCGGATGGCGTAAAACAAGAGCCAGGTGATGCTCAAACGATTGAGCAGCGCGCAAAAGACGACGATAATCGTATTCTTGGCGAGCTTCCTCCTCATTGGGCAGTTTTTAGCGAGCGCGGCAGATAAACTTTGCATAGCGGCATAAGTTTCTTTATTGTTCGCTAGTTTTGCACAGCTATAACTGCAAGGTTTGGAATAATCGCCTGCGTGTTTATGATTTGCAACGCGTTTTCTGCTGGCATTGCCAGCAGTGCGCTTTGCGCAGAATTGTTTACGTTAACAACGATTACGTTGTGAACAAGCGAAACGTTTTTGTCTTGCAAAGTAATGTTATCGGGAAAACTGGCGTCGCTAGATGTTTCTATTTGTGTTGGATTTGTTGAATGATTGGCTGTATTTAAGCTGTTTGGAACTTTGCTAAACGCTATAGAAATAACGTCTCCTGGCGCAAGGCTGGCGCTGCTGCTTGCAAGATTAACCGAAATCGTTGTAAAGCCAGGCGGAATTTTTGTTTGCTTTGTAACTTGATTGCTAAAAATCGGCGTTCCGTATTTAATGTTGCACGCAGCAATAATAGCGTTTTTAGAGGAATTGTTTATAGAAGTTTGGTTAAGAACATTGTTAAAAACGCTGCTTTTAGGCACGTTAACGTAATGCAGGTCACTTTGTTTAATCACGCTGCCTTTTTCTATGTTTCTAATGGCTACTGGCACGCTTTGAGTAGCTTGAAACGTTGAAATAAGGTGTATTGAAAACAATGTTGCAACACTTATAAAAAATATTGAAAGCATGTTTAAGGTTTGCGCCCTTTTTCTGCGCTTTATAAGCTCTACTGGCGCCTTGTTTTCCGTGTTGTAGCCAACTGTTTTTAGTAAAAATGATGTACGCATATAAGCATCATTTATCGCGCGCAGCGCTTTTGCAAGCTTTTTTGTGCAATGTGGTTAAAGGCTAGCTTAGATGGGGATTTTACGAGGATTTTACTCACATATAAACATTTTTGATGAAGTTTAATAGTTACTTACGCACATATTCACATAAATAGACATTTTTGATTGGTATTAATCCACATATCAACATATATCAATATAAGTGATTACTAACATACGCACATAAGCGCAGCAAAATAAACGCCACTTACGCACATAAGCACATAAGTGGCGTTATAAATTTTCAATTTATTCACATACACACATAAGTTGCGTCATATTTTTTCACTTATGCACTTATGCACAAATTTTAATGGGTTATTTGCACGTTACTTATCGGTGCGGTAAAATCCGCTACCCTTAAAGTTGATTGGTGGTGCGCTAAAAACCTTACGAACTTCTTGCTTTCCGCACTTTGGGCACACGGTAATTGGCTCATCTTCAAACGATTGATGCTGTGAAAAATCATATCCGCATTGCTTGCAACGGTAATGATAAGTAGGCAACGGTTCCTCCAATCTGTAATTCCATCACATATCCTAGCTCATAATACCGCCTCGTTAAAGCGGCTAATCGCTAATCGTAAACGCTTTTTGTTTGTAAAATTTTGCGAAACAATCGCAAAAAATTCGACACGCCGACTTATTTTTAGCCTTTACATCCTTAATGCACTTTATATTTGTACGTATGGGTTATGAATCGGTGAGCGCGTTAACGGTATTGATCATCATCGTAGCCTTAATGTTTGGTTGGTTGCCTAAACGCACTGAAAACAGCATGAAGTCAATGCTGGAGCACAGCGAAGATAGGTATTCACCTTCGTTGCACATTGTGGATTATAGCAGTGATTCGCTTTTCCACGCGTGTAGCGGCACGATGGCGAAAGGGGTTGGCATGCAGCCGTCGAAGATGCAAGCGAATACAAAGCCTAACAATGGCAAGTTCAGTCGCAATGGCGTGAACGCTAATAAACATAAGTGCGCTAAGCAGTTTAATGGTGCTTTTACGCCTGCACACGTTGCCCGTATTCGCGCGCTTCGTCGTGCAGCAATCCGCCGTCGCCGTGCGTTGGTGCTTTCTCTAGCGTTTTTAACTCTTGTTGTGTTTGTTGCGGGTCTTTCTGGCCTTTATAGTGCGTGGTTTGCAATCATTCCTCTTGCTGCTGTTTGCACTGTTCTCTACTTTGGTTCTATGGCTGCTAAGCAAGCGCGCAAGTGGGAAGCAAAAGTTGCTTTGTATAACAAGCGTTCTGCAGCTTTTAATGATTCTGTTGTGGAGCCAATTTTTGACGCTGCTGTAAACTCAGTTGTTGAAAATGCAGAAAACTCACAGCATGCCGAAAATCCAGACAACACAGAGACTTCGGTTATGCAACAGCGAGATATAAGTATGGCTTTAGCTGGATCAAGCAGTAAAGAGGTTGCAAAAAGCGCGGTTGCTGGCGATTTTTCCGCTGCTAATGATGCGCGCTCGCAAAGTGATGTTTCCAAAGCCGATGCCTCCAACTCTAACCAAGATCTTATATCGTTCTCGTTTGGCGATGATTCTAGTGATTTTGGTGCTAATGGCAAAAATGCGGGTCCGCAAAGCTTAGAGATAAAGTCTACTAAGCAAGTTACTAAAGCGATTTCAACAGACGATTCAAACGAATCGGCGGCGGCTTTCGATTCAAGCAAAGTGTCTGAAGTATCTGAAGTTACTGTAGAGCCTCCAGTTAGCACAAAAGACTCGCTTGGTAAAGCCGATTTAAGGGATGTTTTGGCTCGTCGCGCTGCCTAAAGTTTGTAAAAATTTTCTAAAATTTTAGCACTCCAGTTGGTAGAGTGCTAAAAACGCGCTATTATAAGGTTCAGTGCTCGATAGTTTTGACGTGATCGTCAGCCTCGTCAACATTATTCGCGCAAAGGTTACATTTCTCTAGAAAGAGGTACCGAAGTGTCGATTAAACTCACACCTTTGGAAGATAAGATTATTGTTAAGCAAGCTCAGGCAGAAACTCAAACTGCTTCTGGCTTGTACATTCCAGATAATGCTAAGGAAAAGCCACAGCAGGGAGAGGTTTTGGCTGTTGGCCCAGGCCGCCGCGACGATAAGGGCGAGCGCATCCCTATGGATGTTAAGCCTGGAGACAAGATTCTTTACTCCAAGTATGGTGGCACAGAAGTTCATTACGAAGGCGAAGATTACTTAATCGTTTCGTCTCGTGACGTTCTTGCAATCCTTGGCTGATTTTATTACTCGCTTGGCTAATTACTTGTATTAGTCAAGTAATATAAAGCTATTTAGCGCTGAAAATGACGGTTTACCGCTGTTTTCAGCGTTTTTGTTTAATCGTTTAGTGTGTCTGATTTGTTTTAATACGTTTAATAATTTATTTAATTTGTTTAAGACGCGACTATTATAAAATCATGGATTACAAACATCGCAGTATTTTAGATACTTTGCCAAATTACAAGCAAGGTAAACCAGCGCCCGCATTAGACGGCATTCGCGCATATAAGATTTCTAGCAACGAAAACCCATTTGAGCCGTTAGAAAGCGTGAAAAGCGCCATTTCTAGCCGCGCGCTTGGGGTTATTAATCGTTATCCAAACATGCGCGGAACAGAAGTCGTAGAAGAGTTAGCTAAGAAGTTTAACGTTACTCCAGACGAGGTTGTGCTTGGATGCGGCTCTACAGAGGTTATTACGCAACTTGTAAATCTTGTTGCAGGACCTGGAGACGAAGTCATATACCCGTGGAGAAGCTTTGAAGCGTATCCGATTATTGTTACTGGTGCTGGCGCTACAAGCGTTAAAATTCCTAATCGCGCAGATGGGTCGCACGATGTAGACGCAATGATTGATGCGATTAATGAGCGCACGCGTCTTGTTATTTTGAACAATCCAAACAATCCTACATCTGCATCGCTTTCAGACGAAGAAGCTAGAAGAGTTTTGGATGCTGTACCAAGCGACGTTTTGGTGCTTATTGACGAAGCGTATGTGCAATTTAACAACGCAAAAGGCACGGCAGATGGCATGCAACTCTACCGCGAATATCCAAACGTTGTTGTTGCTCAAACATTCTCTAAGGCTTACGGTTTGGCTGGTTTGCGCATTGGCTACGCTATTGCAAATGCGCAAGTCGTAGATGGCATGAGAAAAGTTGCTGTTCCGTTTGGCGTAAGCCAAATTGCGCAAGTGGCAGCTCTTGCGTCTTTGGAGAATGAATCGCTTGTAGAAATGCGCAATCGCGTAGATGCGCTTGTTAAGGAGCGTAACCGCGTTGTGAGCGGTTTGCGCGAGCAAGGGTGGAATGTTGTCGAGCCGTACGCAAACTTCTTCTGGATGCCGTTTGGCGAAGATACAGAGCGAGCTAATCAGCGTTTTGTTGATGCAGGTCTTTCTGTGCGCGCGTTTGCTGGAGAAGGTATTCGCATTACAATCGCAGAAACCGAGGCAAATGATCGCGTACTTAAAGTGTGCGAGTCTTTAAAGAAAGATGGTTTTTCGCTTAAATAGTCGCATTTTTTAGATGCATTTAGATGTGATTTTTGCTTTCGGCGTGTCTTGAACTTGCATTAGTCGCGCGTTCGTGGCAAAATAACAAAGTTGCCGTTTGGAGATATTCTTCTCCGCGCGGAAACGTTGGCGGGTTACCAGAGCGGCCAAATGGGACTGACTGTAAATCAGTTGCTTCGTGCTTCAGTGGTTCAAATCCACTACCCGCCACGCCTCGATAGCTCAGTGGTAGAGCACTTCCTTGGTAAGGAAGAGGTCGTGAGTCCGATTCTCACTCGAGGCTCTCTGGCGGGGTAGCTCAGCTGGCTAGAGCGTACGACTCATAATCGTAAGGTCAAGAGTTCGAGTCTCTTCCTCGCTACAATGGCCAGCAGGAGTTGGTCAACATACAATATTCTAGAGGTGAACAAAATGGCAAGTAAGAGCGCAGACATCCGTCCAGGCATTACGCTTGCATGCACGGAGTGCAAGGAGCGTAATTACATCACGACGAAGAATCGTCGTAATACGCCTGATCGCCTTGAGTTGAGCAAGTTCTGCCCACGCTGCGGCAAGCATACTCTCCATCGCGAGACTCGCTAAAAGCGTGAACTTCGGCGAAGTTTTATAGCTTTATTACCCCGCGTTTTGCGGGGTTTTTTGTTATTTATTGCTGTTAGGATTAATCGTATGAGTATGCAATCATCCTTATTGGAATCTGATAATCCAACTTTTGCAAATCTTACAACAATTGGTGTTGGCGGTTCTATTGCTCGTTTTGTAGAGCCTACTAGCAGAGTGGCTGTTATAGAAGCTGTAGAAGACGCAGATTGCGCTGGATTGCCGCTTTGTGTTATTGGTGGCGGGTCTAACATGCTTGTAAGCGACGAGCCGTTTAACGGAGTTGTTGTGCGCGATGCTCGTCGTGAGATTTGCGTTTTAGATGAGGCTGCTCCTGGCATAGACGGCGTTGATAAAACTAGCGGAGATTTTTTGGTTCACGTTAGTGCAGAAGCTGGTTGCAATTGGGATGATTTTGTGTCTCACACTATTGAGCTTGGATTGCAAGGCGTAGAAGCGCTATCTGGGATTCCTGGAACGGTTGGAGCGTCTGTTGTACAAAACATTGGCGCGTACGGTGCGGAAGTTGCGCAAAGCGTTGAATCTGTAGAAGTTTGGGATCGTAAAGATAAAACCACTTTTTATATGAATCTTGCAGATCTTAAATTTGGCTACCGCACTTCTGTTCTCAAAAAAAGCATGTATAAGGCGCCTGGTGTTGCTGCTGACTGCTTCTTCCCAACGCCTAGATACGTTGTTTTGTCTGTTACTTTTTGCTTAAAGCATTCAAAAACTGGAGTTGTGGCTCATTCGCAGCTTGCTCACGCGCTTGGTGTGCAAGTTGGAGATAGGATGGAAACATCTAAGATTCGTCGCGAAGTTCTGCGCGTTAGAGCGTCTAAGGGCATGCTTGAAGATGCTATGCGCTACGCAAATAAGTGGATGTGCTACTCAAAAAGCGAAAACGGTGTTGAGTCTTCGATTAGGCTTCAAAATGAAGACTATTCTGCTGGAGATTTGTTAGAAGGCGATTCTAAGTATGCTGATCGTCATAGTTGCGGAAGCTTCTTTATGAATCCGATTTTGACTAAAGCTCAAGCAGATTTGCTGCCAGAAGACGCTCCGCGCTTTGACGCCACTTTGCCAGATGGCTCTAAAGGAGTTAAGACTTCTGCAGCATGGCTTATTGACCATGCTGGATTCCACAGGGGATTTAGACTTACGCAAAGCGATGGCACAAAAAGTAAAGCAGGGTTGTCTTCTTTGCACACTTTGGCGTTGACTAATCGTAGTTGCGCAAAGTGCTCGGATATTGTTGATTTAGCGCTCAAAATCATAGATGGTGTTTACGGTTCGTTCGGAGTAAAACTTGTTCCAGAACCTGTTTTAATCGGCGTTAGTGTGGATTGTTAAGACATTTGTTAAGATATTTGTTAAGACATTGTTAACACAAATTTAGCATAATTTAACATAATAAATTGCGATTTGTGTTGTGATTTTCCGCTAGACAAAGTACTATGCTCTTTTAATATCGTAAAAATTATTGTTTAATAGCACTTAATGTGTGTTGAACCGTATTTTTTGCGATTTATAACATATAACCCCTTATATGGAATGTTTTAGACGTAGTTTTAGAGAAGGTTGGATTATGCAAATATGGAGAAAAAAGTCTGTTGAGCAGACTATTGCAGAAACAATGGATGGTGATCGCCATCTTAAGCGCACGCTAAATGCTTGGGATCTTGCGGTTATGGGCGTAGCGGTTGCTGTTGGCGCTGGAATCTTCTCTGTTGGCGCTCAAGCAGCTGCATTCCATGCGGGACCTGCGGTGATTATTAGCTTTATTATTGCTGGAATCGTTTGCGGAACGGCTGCAATGTGCTACGCTGAGTTCGCTTCGATGATTCCTGTTGCAGGATCTGCATACACCTTTACGTACACAACAGTCGGCGAGCTTATTGCTTGGATTATTGGCTGGGATATGATTCTGGAAATGCTTATGGCAGGATCTGTTATAGCCAAATATTGGGGCGTTTATCTTAACGATTTAATGCATTTGTTTGGTCTTAACGTATCTACTTCGGTAAATATTGGCGGTTTTACTTTTGATCTTGCTCCAGTAGTTATTGTTGCGTTCTTTACGATTATGCTTGTTGTTGGAACAAAGCTTTCTGCGCGTTTTGACGGCGCTTTAACAATCTTGAAGATTGGCATTGTTCTGTTTGTTGTTGTTGTTGGATTCTTCTACATTAAGGCTTCTAACTTCACTCCATTTGTTCCACCTGCAACAGACGTTGCTAGCGTTAAGGGAATTCACGTTTCTGGCACTATGAGCCAGCCGCTTTGGCAGTGGGTTACTGGCATGCAGCCAGCTGTTTACGGCGTTACGGGTATTCTTTCTGGCGCGGCTCTTGTGTTCTTTGCATTTATTGGATTTGACGTTGTTGCAACTACGGCAGAAGAAACTAAAGACCCACACAAGAACATTCCTAAGGGCATTGGTCTTGGTCTTTTGATTGTGACTGTTCTTTACATTCTTGTTGCTGTTGTTACAACTGGTATGGTCTCTTACAAGGATTTGGCTAAGCAAGAGGCTCCTTCGCTTTCTACGAGCTTTGAGCTTGTAGGCGCAACTTGGGCTGCTAAGATTATTTCTCTTGGCATTGTAATCGGCTTAACAACTGTTGTTATGGTTCTTCTTTTGGGCCTTACACGTATTGTGTTTGCTGTTAGCCGAGATGGTTTGCTTCCACGTAGCTTCTCTAAGGTTAGCAAGCGCGGAATCCCTGCACGTATTCAGATTGTTTCTGGCGTTGTTGTTGCAATAATCGCTTCTACGTTAGATATTGGAATTCTTTCCGATATGGTGAATATTGGTACGCTTTCTGCGTTCTTGCTTGTTTCTGCAGGCGTTCCTATTATGCGTATGCGTAGGCCTGATTTGCATCGATCCTTTATGGTTCCATGGAATCCAGTTCTACCAATTTTCGCCGCGCTTTCTACGTTCTGGCTTATGCTAAACCTTTCTGTGCTTACATGGATTCGTTTTGCAATCTGGCTTGCAATCGGTTTTACTGTGTACTTTGGCTATTCTTACCGCAATTCTTTGCTTGGAAGGCAACTTCGTAAAGCTAAGAAGCTTGGTGTTCCAGTAGAAACCTTGTTTGCGCAAGATGCTGCTGCTGCAGAAAAAGTTGCGGAAGGCGAGTCGGAAGATCAAGCGCGAGCTGAAGCTGCTCAAGAGGTAGCTCAAGAGGCGACTGTTGGGTCTGCTCAAGAGGATGCTCAATAGGCTTTTGCTTTTAGACGTTGATTTTTTGAGACGTTGATTTAATTGCGTTGAGTCGGTATGCGATTACGTATGCCGACTCAACGCGTTTTGCACTCGTAATGTGAACTATAATAGAAGAGTTAGTTTATTTTTGAGTGTGAAAGGGGGCGTTTGTTATGCCTTACGTTATTGCAGAACCGTGCGTTGACGTTAAAGATAAAGCGTGTGTTGACGAGTGCCCTGTTGATTGCATTTACGAAGGCGATCGCACGCTTTACATAAACCCTAACGAATGCGTTGATTGCGGTGCGTGCGAGCCTGCATGCCCAGTAGAGGCCATTTTTTACGAAGACGATGTTCCAGAAGAGTGGGAATGGTATAAAGACGCTGCTGTTGAATACTTTAACAAGCTTGGCGATTTAGGTGGCGCGCAAGAAGCTGGCCCATCTGGTTGGGATGAGGATCGCGTAGCTGCTCTTCCTAAAAAAGATGCTTAAATGCCCATTTGAGCAGCATTCTTACCATACTTTTTTCTTACTGCATCTAATACGTGTTCTGCGTGACTTATTCTTGCATGCGTATTTTTTATTGCGTTTTGCGCAATTTCTGTTGAATTTTTACGCATACCACTTATGGTGTTTTCTCTTTCGTTCTCTTCTAATATGTCGCTAATTGTAGGCTGAACAATTGCTTTGCTTTTATCTACAAGATTGCTTACGCTAACGCCAGCAAGCCTGACGGAGCTTAGTAAACAAATATGACTTCCGCCTAATTTATGGTCATGAACTGTTGGATTTACCGATTCTAGTAAATCGCAAGCATGCTTATAAATCTCTGGAGCGCAATCGGTTACGTTTCTTAATGTTTTGCATCTTGTTGCATAGTGCAAATCACTGAATCGCAATTTTAACGTTACTGTTTTTGCCATTGTGTTGCGATTGCGTAATTCTTGCGCCACTTCGTTGCAGCAGTGCCTGATCAGGTTTTTCACTGCTGCAATATCTGTGGTGTCTTTATCAAGAGTGCTTTCTGTTCCAATGGATTTCTCTGGAACGTGGGGCATTACTTGCCGTGTATCAATTCCGCGCGAAGTGTTATAAAGCATTCGCGCAAGAACTTTAGACCCAGCAACTCGTTCCAGAGTCTTCTCATCTACACTTCTAAGCATCTCAATGCTGTTTATTCCCCACGTAGCTAGTTTTTTAGCAAGCGCGGGTCCTATTCCTGGTATTGCTCGTAATGGCATTATCGAAACAAAGTCGGCATTGCGATTTTGGGGGATAATCAGCATTCCGTTTGGCTTTGCGTTCGTTGACGCCATTTTTGCGATCAGCTTATTTGATGCAATCCCCACAGAGCAAGTGATGTGAAACTTGCGCGCGACTTCGCTTCTTATCCACTCACCTATGGCGATGGGCGTTTTCCAGCGTAATAACGCTGAGCTAACGTCCACGTAACACTCGTCTACAGAAACCTGTTCAACTTTATCTGTGATCTTTGAAAAGACCTCCTTAAAAATCCTAGATGAAATGGAAACGTAATATGGCATATCTACCGGCAAGAAAATGCCATTAGGGCACAATCTTCGTGCTTGCGCTGTAGGCATAGCGGAATTCACGCCATACTTACGTGCTTCGTAGCTGGCTGCCGAAACTACGGAGCGCGAGCCTGTACCAATAATCACAGGTTTGCCAAGTAACCTAGGATTACGCGCCGCCTCGAGTGATGCATAAAATGCATCCATATCGATATGAAGTATTGTGCAGCCAGACGCATTGCGCCCCCAATCGCGTTTAGCTGCATTAACTCGCGGTGCTGTGCTCATGAATTTATAGTAGAACAAACGTTCGATTTTGTACAATAGCGTGTCGCAATAAGTTTACGAAAAATCAGTGTAAAAATATGCAAATATAACTACTGCCGTGTAGGGTATGCTTTATGAAACAAATCATAGTAAACGCGCTAAATCGCATGCCTGTTTTGCTAATCGTTGTTGTAGAAGCTGCAACGGTCTATCTAGCAACGTCTATAGCAAAGGTCGCGTTTAGCCAGCTCGATCCGCTTTATTCTGTGTGGTATCGCGTTGGGTTTATGTCTTTGTTTTTGCTTGCATGGAGAAGACCTTTTTCGCGTAAAAAGCGCGCTCGCAACTCTCTTCCTAAAACGTTAAAAGAATGGTTAATTGTTGTTGCAGTAGGTATTTCTGTTGTTCTTATGAACACAATGTTTTATTTAGCTATTAGTTGTATGGCTGTTGGAGTGGCTGTAACTATTGAGTTTGTAGGGCCGCTAATGGTTGCTGTTATAACGGGTAAAACATGGCGTGAGCGCATGGGAATTGTTATTGCATCTTGCGGAATTGTGCTTCTTGCAAGCGCGTCTATGCGTTCTAACGAAAGTCCGCATTTTCTTGTTGGATTAGTGGCAATTCTTATTGGCGGATCAATGTGGGGAATGTACATTGTATCTGGGCGCATGCTTGCAAGAGGTTCTAATGCAATTGACCGAGTTAGTATAGCTATTTTAATTGGTTGGCTTTTGCAATCGAGCGTTCTTGGTGTTCCTGCAATTTTGCATGTTGCGCATCCTAAATCTAGTGCAACTTGGGCTGCTCAGCCTTACGGATCTTTGAAACTTCTTGGATTAATGGTTGTTATTGCAACTTGTGCGTCTTTTATTCCAACGCTTTTAGACCAGGTTTTGCTAAAGCGTGTGTCTTCTGCACGATATTCAGTTATGCAAGCGCTTTACCCTGCAATTGCTGCAATTGTTGGAATGGGTTTTGGTGAAATGCCAACGTTGATTGACGTTTGTGGAATGGCTCTAGTTATGTTGGCTGTTGTGATTACATTTTCGGGAGACCATAATCCAGCATAAATATTGCTGTTTGGCTATTAAATCCACTTTTGCGCTTTTGGTGTGTCGCTTAAGCATTGTGCACGTCCTCAAGAGGTGATATAGTCTGAATCTGTTGCTATCTTGAATAGTTACAAAGTGGAGTCATGCCTGAGTGGCCGATAGGGGCACCCTGCTAAGGTGTTAGTCGCGTAAGCGGCTCGAGAGTTCGAATCTCTCTGACTCCGCGGTTTTAGCTCTAAATCGTTGAAAATCAGCGGTTTAGAGCTTTTTGTTTTGATTTTGCAAATAGCACCATGGTTGCTATTTTTGGCCTATAGACGATATAACCCCTATTTTTCTGATTGCAACATATTCCTATAAACGCGAGTCGCCAGCAACCACCACTACTGTGTATGATTGTGCACAATTGTGTATAACAATGTGGATAACTGCCCTCTAAAATAGCCTTTAACCACATTGAAAGTTTTTTATTTACAGATTGAAATTCCTAAATCATAGTTAGAGCATGAGCGAATTTTTCGTTCATCGTGGCTAGCAAAAACGTTTGTCACGTTAGAGAAAACAACGTTTTAAGGAGTTGATATGGGAAAACATGGATGTAAAGGGATTTCAATCTTTTTACGCAATAAGCGCACGCGAATGTTCTCTTTAATGACAGCGTTGCTGGCGACTATTGCAATTGTTGTTGGGAATGGCGCAATAAATGCTGCTTCTGCAGATATTTTTGGTCAATACTATACGTATAGTGATGCCTGTTCAAAAGTGAGTCCGAGCAAAAAAATTGTAAAAAAAGATGAAGATGGTAATTACGTATTTTGCATTAATACTGGATCAACTGTAAAAGCTGATTCCGATTGGAGAGATATTCCGCTTGATGTTAACAATATTAATGAAATCACAGCAAGAATAGCTAAGTTTGCTATTGAAAATGATTTTACATCCCGAATGGAGGCTGCAGCATATTTAATTCATGAACATTATGATGAAGATAAACGCGGGTGGGAAGAAGCAAAGCGTAGGGGATTTGATACTGCGTTCAACTTAAAGGAAGAAGCCGAAAAACTGTGGAATGAAGTAACCCAAAAAACGCCTAACAGTATGGGATTCAAAATACTTGACCCTTATGCTACCTACTATTCTAAGCACGGTAGAGTAGTTATTGATGCGAATGGTATTGATCTAAACAAGGTTCCCTCTGGCTATGAAAATATAAATTTTAAAGTTACTGCAGTAGGCGATAAGTTGCGTTTTATAAAAGATAAGAAGCAGGTTAAAGAGGTTAAAGATTACATTGGATCTTATAGTACGTTGTATGGAATTGATTGGGTTGCAACAGGAGAAGGCGAAGAAGAAATTAAAGGTGAATACTACATTCCATATTTGCAAAGAAAAGATATAGGGAATGGAGCAGCTTTAATACGAGTAGCAAAAGATGAAAAAGTCAGAGAATTTACAAATGTATTAACAGAGAGAGCACACAGAAAGTTCCAGCCTTCGATTTCTTCTAAGTCGACTGTAAAAGAGTTGAAAGTAGGCGATTCTGTAGAAGATACTGTTACTTCGTCGCTAAAGAATCCTACTGAAGATGAGTGGGTAAGTGGTAAAGACGTTCGTGCTCGTGGATACTACTTTGTTGGTTCTTATAACGATATTATGAAAAAACGCGAAAATAAAAAAGACAAAGTAGAAGAGTATATAAAGGAACTACGAGAAGATAAGAATATTCGTCAAGTTGCTGCAGCCGATGTTTATTTTTCGGGAGAAAATCAAGAGGTTAAGGCGGTTGCGCACGAAGCAAAAGGTGACTTATCTAAAGATGAACTTGCTAGCGCAAAAGTTTATAAAGTGAACAAAGACGATGCAGGATTATTTGGAACGTGGGTTTGGTTTATTGATCCCGGAAATCAAAAAGACGACGTTCGAGAGTTTATTCCAGGAAAGTTTGTTGAAGAATTTGGAAACGTAAATTCAACAGTTTCGCATAAGGCAAAAATATCGATTGAACATGTTAAGAATCTAAAAAACAAAGATACAAATGACGTTTCGGATGCGATAGTTGTTAGTGGTGTTCCAAAAGACTACGGAAAATTTGATGGAAATACCGATTATGGGTTTAGTAAAGATGCAAAGATGAATATTCGTCTTTGGTGGGTTGGAAACAAAGATGGTTCAATGAGCAATGAAAATATGGTAAAGCTTGTTTCCAGCTCTGTAGAAGAGCCTAAAGAAGACGAAAATCATAAGAAAATAGATTCATGGGATGTTCCATTGCGTAATGGAACTTACACTCTTGGGAACGGCAAGATAATTCTTACTCATAACGAGTCTAATGGCAAAGAATCTGGCAAAGAAGCTGGCAAAGATAGCGATAGTGAAGATAACAAGGGCAGTGAAGATAACAAAGAGAACAGAAGTGCTGAGAATAAAAAAGAAAAGTTTGAAAAAGTTGGAGATATGATCGATCTTTTAGACGGCAATACGGCTAAAAGTGGAATGTATGTTTTTGTTTATGAATTCCCAGGTTCTTCTAGAGCGCAAGAGTTTAAGACGTCGTTTAATAACGAAGATAGTAGAAGCTTCTTTGATAGAAATAAGCCTGTTACTGTGACTGTTAATAAGGCGGAGAATGCTGGTGCGAAGGGTGAGCCTGGAAAGAGTGAGCCTGGTAAGGGTGAGCCTGGAAAGCAGCAGCCTGGTGGTTCTAGTGAAAAGCCTGGTAAGCAAGATCCTGGTAAGCAGGATAATCCTGGAGGTTCTAGTGAAAAGCCTGGTAAGCAAGATCCAGGTAAGAGCGAGCCTGTTGGTAGTGGAAATGTTACGGGTAGTGAAGTTGATCCAAAGACGTCTCCTAGTGGTGGCGTTGTAGATAATATTATTTCAAAGCAGAATCCTCAGAGTCCTCAGAATCAGCAAGGTTCTGGTGTGCAAGCTGGCAATAATAATCAGTCTGGTAGCACACAGGGTTCTGGGAAAAACGAGCCTGGTAAGCAGAATCCTGGAAAGAGTGAGCCTGGTGTGCAAAAGCCTGGTGGTTCTAGCGAAAAGCCTGGTAATCAGAAGCAGCCTGGGACTGGTGAGTCTGGTAAGCAGGATAATCCTGGCGGTTCTAGCGAAAAGCCTGGCGGCACACAAGGTTCTAGTGCGCAGAATGAAGTTGCTGGCACACAGTCTGGCAGCACGCAAGTTGGCAACAATGCGCAATCTGGTGTAAACGCTGGAGCGAATAATAATACGCTCGGTGCGCAAGTAGATGCTGGAACCAATAATACAGTTCATCAAAATGCAGATGCGACTGCTAAGAGTAATGCTAAGAGTAATGCTAATAACGATAAAATTAATGAAAAAAACAATAAAAAAGATAATCAAAGTAATGTTAATGCGGATTCTCAGCATAAATCTGAGCATGTCGAAGGCAAGGAAGATAGCAAGGAAGGTAAATATACAGCTACTAAATCAGGTACTATTCAGAGAGGTGATTCTAAGAAGGTTGATACTCATCAAAGCGCTACTCAGCCGGGAGATTCTAAACAGGGAGATTCTCAGTATGGAGATAATCAACAAGTAAGCGACTCTAATGTAGAGCAGAACTCGCAGCCAAATAATCAATATGTAAGTGGAACAAAAAATTCAAAACGACGCCATGCTCGTCTAGGTGCTAATGTTGGGCATCTAGTAACAACTGGCGTAAAAGTTGAAACAACATTAATGTTCTCTCTGGCTATATTGCTTATTGCAGGATCTGTGATTTTGGCAAAACGTGTAAGCTACATTGCATAAAATCTCTCATAAAATATTTGATTCATATGTGCATAAATTTGTAAAACATGTATGTTGAGATATATTAATAAAGTATTAAAACAGATAAAAATAGTTGCGTTGTATAATATGCATAATTTATTCTATAAACATAGCTTTTTGGCGCTTATAGTTTTGCGTACTATACAACGCACAATTATTATGTAAATGGTATATAAAAGCACTGTTTTCAAATGAGGTTTTTTATGAGTGACTACAACATAGATAAAGAAAAGATGTTGGTTCGCTTGCATAGAGTATGTGGGCAAGTTCACGCTGTTGAAAATATGGTTGAAAAAGGGGAAGACTACAACAACATTCTTATGCAACTTTCTGCATCTACGGCAGCTCTTAGGGCAGTTGCGCTTATAGTTGCTCATCAAGAAATATCAAAGGCCTTAGAAGAAGCGCAAGACGCTGGAAATAAAAAGGTTACAGATAAGAAAGTTGCAGAGCTTGTAGACGTTGTAGATCACTTAATGCGCTACGATAAGTCGTGATTTGTGATTTGCGATTTGTGATTTGCGATTTGTAATTCTAGCGGTTGCATATAATCTTTTGTAGCTTTAAGACTGTTTGAATTGAAAACGATTTGAATATTGAATATCGAATGTCGAATGTCGAATGTCGAATAATATTGAATATCGAATATGAAGAATATGCAAAATATGCGAACCGTAACTGATTTATGTGAGAATCCTGCGCACTTTGCTTTTGTGGAAAAGAAGTCAGAATTTATTTCGGATGCTTGCCACATTTCTAGTGCTGAAGAAGCGCTTGAGTTTGTAGAGTCAATTAGGATGATTCACCCCAAAGCAAGGCATGTTGCGTACGCTGCGATTTACGCAGATAAAAATGGCAGATTGTGCGAGCGTATGAGCGATGACGGCGAGCCATCTGGCACTGCAGGTAAGCCGATTTTAGATGTTATTCGGTCTTCTAATGTTGTAGACACAGTTGTAACAGTTACGCGCTATTTTGGTGGGATTTTGCTTGGCTCTGGTGGTTTAATAAGAGCGTATTCTGCTTCGGCTGCAGGTGCTATAAAGTCTAGTAAAATAGCGGATATTGTAGAGTGCAATTGTTTTTCTTGCAAAGTTGAGTACTCGCATTTAAGAATGTTTAAGCATTTATTGTTAAAAAATAATGCGGAAATTATAAGCGAAGAATACGGCGTTTCTATTGAATTAACAGTGAGTTTGCCGCGTGAAGAATCAGATAGATTCCTTGAAGCAGTAAAAAATACATTTTCTGGAGTAATAATTCCAGATTTTTGTGGTGTTTGCACTAGAATTTGCTGATTTTTATTTTTAGTGATTCTTGTTTGATACTTGTTTGATTCTTGGTTTTAAGATTTGTGTTGCAAAGCTGATAGATTATATAAGTGATTAAGCAAAGGTTGGTGAGTCGTTTATGAATGATACGCAAAAGCTTAATGGCGTTGAGCAAAACGATGATTTAGGCAATGGTGCAAGCCGCGATTTATCTATTGAATCTAATGATTCTAGCAATTCATATGAGCCGTTAACCGCGGTGTATGAGCATTTAAGGCATTCCAGTGATTCTAAAGAATTGCATGAATTTGCTGTAAAAGAGTTGCCAGATAGGTCTGATCAGGCAGGATTTTCTAGAGCGACTGCACTCTTGGAAGCAGTAGCAGGCAATTCAAACACTCCAGAAGAAGATCGCATTCACTTGGCAACAGTAATGCCATTCCCGAATATCTTGGTTAAGCTTTCTCAAGACGAATCAAGTAATGTTCGCTTAGCTGTTGCAAAGAACGAAAATGCTAAGAATTGGCTAGTTGGAAGGCTTACTAAAGATTCTTGTGCAGAAGTTAGAGATGCCGCTTTGTGCAATCCGCGAACATCTTGGAAAATGCGATTAGAAGGTGCGCAAACAAATGGTGTTAGCACAAAAACGTTGGATTACTTGGCTTCTCTTGGTGCAAGCGAAGAAAGTGACGATTCTCCTGTGCTCTCTGCAATGGTAAGAAGAGCAGTGGCTCTTAATCCTGGTGTGTCGCAGCCAACTTTGATTGCTTTGTCTAAAGATAAGGACTCGGACGTCTCGCTTGCTGCGTCAAAAGTCTTAAATAAGTCTTAAATAAGTCTTAAATATAAAAATAAGTCTTGAGTATAAAAGTAAAATGAATAATAATTGCATACGTTTGCATTAAAACCCCACAAATAGACTCGATGGAAAATATGAACACTAAAAATGAAGAAACAGTGCAGCCAACAAGTCCGTTAATACATTTGGCTGAACTAATGGGCGTTCGCTCCAAATTTGTTGGATCGGATGGCGTAGAGCACAAAATAGCAGATAGCGTGCTTGTAAAAGTATTGCAATCACTATGCGTAGAGGCTCAAAACAATAAGCAAATCGAAGAAGCAACTCAAAAAATTCTTAATGAGCGTCACACTCGCTTAGTTGCTCCAACAGTTTTGCACACAGTTGGTAAAGAAAGCGAAGTAAGTATAAATACTGGGATTTTGGAGTATCCTACAGCAACTCTTATTTTGGAAGATGGCAGTGAATATAAGGGTGATTTGCAGATTTTGCCTTCTAAAAATGACGTTGCAATTCCAGTAGACGGCAAGTTTGTAGCAACTTCTTTGCTTAAGATTCCTGCAGACGTTCCAATGGGCTACCACACTTTGCGTGTTAGTGTTGAGAACCGCGTAGAAGAGGCCACTCTTATTAGTGCGCCAGAAAGCATTGATACTATTGAGAAACTAGAAAAAGATGGCAAGCAAATTTGGGGTTGGATGGCTCAGCTTTATTCAATCCGCTCCTCCAAGTCTTGGGGAGTTGGCGATTACGCAGATTTGGCGGATTTGCTTGTTAAAGCTAAAGAAAAGTCGGGAGCGGACTTTGTTCTTGTAAATCCGCTTCACGCTGGAGAGCCAGTTGCTCCGTTAACGCCTTCGCCATATTTGCCTGTTGCTAGGTCTATGGTAAACGTTACGTATATTCGCCCAGAAAGCATTCCAGAATATAATCTTCTTAGTGAGCAAGATCGCAAAAGTGTTGACGATTTGCACAATCAAGTAGAGCCGCTTAATAATGATGCGCAAATTATTGATCGCGACGCAATGTGGCGCGTAAAAATGCACGCTTTGTGGATTATTTTTAAGTCGGGCATGTCAGATAAGCGCGCGCAAAAGTTTGAAGCGTTTAAGAAAGATATGGGAGACACGCTTGAATCCTACGCAACTTGGTGCCTTTGCTACGACAAGTGGGGCGCGCCTAATGGCGATGACTGCTGGGAGAAGCATCTTACTAAAGATTCCGATGAGATTAGCGCTTTAGCAAAGCAATTCCCAGATACGTTAGAGTTTTATCGCTGGCTTGAGTGGGTTGCGTTCGGCCAGTTGCACGATGCGCAAATGGCAGCTAAAAAAGCAGGAATGCGCATTGGAATTATGTCGGATATGGCTGTTGGCGTGCATCCTGCAGGATCGGAAGTTTGGTGGAATCCAGAGCGATTCGCCAATGGTGCTTGCGTTGGTGCGCCTCCTGATTACTTCAATCAGCAAGGTCAAAACTGGTCTCAGCCTCCGCTTAATCCATTTGAGCTTGAGCGCACAGGCTTTAAGACCTACAGAGATATGGTTCATGGCATGTTTGCTTCTGCAGGAGCTGTGCGAATCGACCATATTCTTGGACTTTTCCGACTTTGGTGGATTCCAGAAGGATCTACTCCAGGAGACGGAGCTTATGTTTACTACGATGCAAACGTTATGCTTGGCATTCTTGCGATTGAAGCCACGCGCGCAAATGGCGTTGTAGTTGGAGAAGACCTTGGCGTTGTGCCAGCTGAAGCTCTAGAAGTTTTGGCTAAGAATAAGGTTCTTGGATGCACGGTTGAGTGGTTTGAACAGAGAGATGGCGCGTTTCGCGAGCCTAAGAAGTGGCGCGAAATGACGCTTGCATCTGTAAATACTCACGATATGCCACCTGCTGCAGGGTACTTAAACTACGAGCACGTTAATATTCGTGAGCGTTTGAATCTTCTTACTGGATCTGTAGAAGAGTTCCGCGCAGACGCTGTTAAAGAGCATAATGCAATGCTTAAGATGCTTGTTTCTGGCGGATTCTTAAGCGAAAGTGCGTTAGAAGACGAGTCGCAGCATGAGCAAGAGATTGTTGAAGCGTTGTATAAAGCGCTTAAGGCTGCGCCTTCTAAGTTGCTTGCTGCGTCGATTGTTGACGCCACTGGCGAGCATCGCGCGCAAAATCAGCCTGGAACTAACGACGAATATCCAAATTGGCGTATTCCTTTGGCAGATGCTGATTGCAATCCTGTTCTTTTGGACGATTTATTCGACTTGCCTAGAGTTAAGTCTTTAGCGCAAATCATGAATAAGTAAAGATGAATAAATAGAGGTAGATGCGTTATTAATTGCGGGCTGCAGCGTTTGTTTTTGACTTGCTAGCGTTGTAGTCCGCATTTGTATAACGTTGTAGTCCGTGTTGTAGTCCGCGTTGTATGTAAAATAGAAGCTTGCAAATAGTCGTCATATGGCGATATACTTGCAGATTGTTGTGTTTCCCTAAGGGGTCCTTCAAAGCGCTTTTCCCACTCGCCATCGAGGACTTTCAGGGAGCCCACGGATTATGAGTAGAGTATCTTCTATAAACCAAGAAGATATAAAGCTCGAAACACAATAGAGAAAAGGTACGATTGTGAAGACTTTCACACCGAAACCAGCAGATTTAACTCATGACTGGTACATTATCGACGCCACTGATGTGGTGCTTGGTCGCTTGGCTTCCCAGGTAGCTATTTTGCTTCGTGGTAAGAATAAGCCAACTTATGCTCCTCACGCTGATTCTGGCAATCACGTTATTATTATTAACGCAGATAAGATTGCTTTGACTGGCAATAAGTTGAGCAAGGAATTGTATTCCCACTCTGGCCGTCCAGGCGGACTTCGCCGCGATAGCTATGCTGAGCTTTTGGAGAAGAATCCAAAGCGCATCATCGTTTCCGCTGTTAGGGGAATGCTTCCAAAGAATCGTCTTGCTAAGGTTCAGCTTGATCGCCTTCGTGTGTTCACTGGCGCTGAGCATCCTCATATTTCGCAAAAGCCACAGGTCTTTGAGATCTCTCAGGTTAGCCAGCAGGCTAAGTGAATCGTAAGGAGAATATGATTATGGTAGATAACAACAACTCCGCGGTTCTTGAGAACGAAGAAGAACTGACTAGCTACACCACCGAAACCAACGCTGGTGCAGGCACTGGTACTTCCGCTATCGCTCCAGGCTATGGCACTGGTCGTCGTAAGGAAGCCGTTGCTCGCGTTCGCTTGGTTCCAGGTTCTGGTAAGTGGACTATTAATGGCCGCACTCTTGAGGAATACTTCCCATCTCGCTTATTGCAGCGCGAAGTTAATTCCCCAATCGTGCTTCTAAAGCTTGAAGGTAAGTTCGACGTTGTCGTTTTGGTAGACGGCGGCGGCACCACTGGTCAGGCTGGCGCAATTCGCTTGGGCGTTGCCCGCGCTTTGAACGCTATTGACCGCGATGCAAACCGTGCTTCCTTGAAGAAGGCTGGCTTCTTGACCCGCGACGCTCGCGTTGTGGAACGTAAGAAGGCTGGTTTGCACAAGGCACGTCGTGCACCTCAGTTCTCGAAGCGTTAAGCTGCGAAGAATTACAACTTCAATGGCTCCTGGCTTATGCTGGGAGCCATTTTTTATTCGTGTGTAATCTAGAATCAAGTTAAATGTTATTAATCGTTTGTAAGTAACATCTAAAGCTAACATTCTAGAAAATTTTTCAGCAAATCGCACATAAATCATTACAAATAAGAACAAATAACGAACATTAGAGGATAAACCTCGCTCATAAATAGCGCAACTCGCTGCAAAGCCAAAATAGTACAGTAATTCAAGTAAATTGTGAAATGTATCACATACCAGCATTATGATGCGTCTTTCATAGAAGATTATGCATGTAAATGTTGATGTGCAAAAAGCGTAGAAGTACGTAAGGAATCTAAAGATCAAGGAGGACCAAATGGCGCAAGCGCAAGAAACAGCGCAAGAAAATGTGCTCGATGAAAAAGAGCAAGCGGCATTAGTTGCAAAACAAGAAGTTGATGAGTTAGCTAAAAAAGCAAAAGTCGCTTTAGATGAATTTGAAAAGTTAAATCAAGCTCAAGTAGACAGAATCGTAGCAAAAGCATCGATTGCAGCTCTAAACAAGCATTTAGTCTTAGCAAAAATGGCTGTTGATGAAACAGGCAGAGGATTAGTAGAAGATAAAGCTACAAAAAACATCTTTGCATGCGAACATATTACGCATTATCTTGCAGGCCAGCGCACAGTAGGCATTATTAGAGAAGACGATGTTCTTGGAATCGACGAAATCGCTGAGCCAGTTGGCATTGTTGCTGGCGTTACACCAGTCACAAATCCAACGTCTACAGCCATTTTTAAGTCGCTAATCGCGCTTAAAACTCGCTGCCCAATTATTTTTGGATTCCACCCATTTGCTCAAAAGTGCTCCGCGGAAGCAGCAAGAATTGTGCGCGATGCAGCAATAGAAGCAGGAGCGCCAGAAAATTGCATTCAGTGGATTGAGCATCCATCAATCGAAGCTACGGGAGCTTTAATGAAGCACCCAGATGTTGCAACAATTCTCGCAACGGGCGGCCCAGGAATGGTTAAAGCTGCTTATTCTTCGGGTAAGCCAGCATTGGGCGTTGGTGCAGGAAACGCTCCAGCATACGTTGATGCAGATGTAGACGTTGAGCGCGCTGCAAACGATTTAGTGCTTTCAAAGCATTTTGATTACGGCATGATTTGTGCAACAGAGCAGGCGATTATTGCGCATAAAGACGTGTATGATCCTTTGAAGCTCGAATTAAAGCGCCGTAAAGCTTACTTTGTAAACGAAGAAGAAAAAGCAAAGCTTGAGCAATACATGTTTGGTTGCACGTCTTATAGTGGCCAAACTCCAAAGCTCAATTCTGTTGTTCCTGGAAAGTCTCCTCAATTTATTGCGCAGCAGGCTGGATTTGAGATTCCAGAAGATGCTGTGATTCTTATTGCTGAGTGCAAAGAAGTTGGCGAGATGGAGCCTCTAACAATGGAAAAGTTGGCTCCTGTTCACGCTTTGCTTCGCGCAGATAACAAGGAACAAGGCTTTGAAATGTGCGAGAAGATGCTTGTGCACGGAGCTGGTCACACTGCTGTGATTCACACCAATAATCAGCAGCTTGCTCGAGAATACGGCAGCCGCATGCACGCTTGCCGAATCATTTGGAACTCCCCAGGATCTTTGGGTGGTGTTGGAGACATCTACAACGCAATCGCGCCTTCTTTAACTTTGGGATGCGGTTCTTATGGTGGAAACTCTGTTTCTGGAAACGTTCAAGCGGTAAATCTTATTAATATAAAGCGCATAGCGCGAAGGAATAACAATATGCAATGGTTCAAGATTCCGGCCAAAACGTATTTTGAGCCGAATGCTGTTCGCTATTTGCGAGATATGTATGGCATTGAGCGCGCTGTTATTGTGTGCGATAAAGTGATGGAACAGCTTGGCATTATAGACAAGGTGATTGATCAGCTTCGCGCTAGAGACAATCGCGTAACGTTTAGGATTATTGATTACGTTGAGCCAGAGCCAAGCGTTGAAACTGTTGAGCGCGGCGCGGAAATGATGCGCGAAGAATTCCAGCCAGACACGATTATTGCTGTTGGTGGCGGATCTCCTATGGATGCTGCAAAAATTATGTGGCTTCTTTACGAGCACCCAGAAATTTCCTTCGCTGATTTGCGTGAGAAGTTCTTCGATATTAGAAAGCGTGCGTTTAAGATTCCGCCTCTTGGCAAAAAGGCTTGCTTGATTTGCGTGCCAACGTCTTCTGGAACAGGATCGGAAGTTACTCCGTTTGCTGTTATTACAGACCATAAGACTGGCTACAAGTACCCGATTACGGATTACGCGATTACACCTTCGGTTGCAATTGTGGATCCAGTTTTGGCGCGTACGCAGCCTAGAAAGCTTGCTTGCGATTCTGGTTTTGACGCTTTGACGCATTCTATGGAAGCTTTTGCATCTGTTTATGCTAACGACTTTACGGATGCAATGGCATTGCATGCAGCAAAGTTGATTTGGGAGAATCTTAACGATTCTGTGAACGCTAATGACCCTGAGCGCAAGATTCAAGCTCAAGAGAAGATGCATAATGCAGCTACGATGGCTGGAATGGCGTTTGGCTCGGCGTTCCTTGGAATGTGCCACGCAATGGCACATACAATCGGAGCTTTGTGCCACGTTGCGCACGGCCACACAAATGCGATTTTGCTTCCTTATGTAATTCGCTACAATGGTCAAATTCCACAAGAGCCTACAAGCTGGCCAAAGTACAATCGCTACATCGCTCCAGAGCGTTACCAGCAGCTTGCTAAGAATCTTGGTGTAAATCCTGGTAAAACTCCTCAAGAGGGCGTTGAGAATTTGGCGCGCGCTGTTGAAAATTATAGGGATAATCTTCTTAGCATGGACGCTTCGTTTAAGGCGTGCGGTGTGGACGAAGAATACTACTGGTCTTTGTTGGATCAGATTGGTATGCGTGCTTACGAAGATCAGTGCGCTCCTGCAAATCCGCGTATTCCTCAAATCGAAGATATGAAGGATATTGCGATTGCAGCGTATTATGGTGTCTCTCAAGAAGAAGGACATCGTATGCGCCTACAGCGTGAATCGAAGTAGAATTTAAGTAAAATTTATTGCATGATTATTTGAGTGGTTATCTAAGTGATTATCTAGGTAATTATTGAATGATTATTGCATATTTAGTTACAAATGGCAGAGGCTGCACTAGCTGTAGTTTCTGCCATTTTTCGTTGGAAAATAGCCGACACGCCCGATTTTTGTTAATCCAAGGTTGATGGTTTAATTACTTAGTTGCCTGTTTTTAAGGCTCGCATATTGTAATTCAAAAAAGCGAGCGCAGAAGCAGAAATCGCAGTTTTTTGTTGATTTTTGTAGGCTGCGCACTGATGTGGAATGGCCTTTAGTGTCTATTCTCCCGGTGCCCTTTAATACAGGTTGGTAAACAGTAAACGAATCGCTAGAAAGGGCGGACGGCAATGGCGGGACAGAAAATCCGCATCAGGCTTAAGTCCTATGACCATGAGGTCATCGACCAATCGGCGAAGAAAATCGTCGAGACGGTGACGAACGCGGGCGCCACAGTAGTGGGTCCGGTTCCTCTGCCGACCGAGAAGAACGTGTTTGTTGTTATCCGTTCTCCTCACAAATACAAGGATTCTCGCGAGCATTTCGAGATGCGCACTCATAAGCGCCTCATTGACATCGTTGATCCAACGCCAAAGGCTGTGGATTCTTTGATGCACATTGACCTGCCTGCGGATGTAAATATCGAGATTAAGCTGTAGGAAGGGGGGTAAATAATGTCGCAAAATAAGAATCGCACTGCTTTGCTCGGCCGTAAGCTGGGCATGAGCCAGGTTTGGGATGAAAACGGCCTTTTTGTCCCCGTAACTCTGGTTGAGGTTGCTACCAACGTAGTTACCGCTGTTAAGACCGAAGAAACTGACGGTTATTGCGCCGTACAGCTCGGTTATGGCCAGATTGATCCTACCAAGGTTACCAAGCCATTGGCTGGTCACTTTGCAAAGGCTGGCGTGACTCCTCGTCGTCACCTCGCTGAGGTGCGCACTGAAAATGCAGCAGATTACAAGCCAGGTCAGGAATTGACCGCTGAAGTATTTGCTGAAGGTGCAGAAGTTGACGTAACGGGTACTACAAAGGGTAAAGGCTTTGCTGGCACAATCAAGCGTTGGGGCTTCAAGTCTTACCGTCGTACTCACGGCTCGCACAAGAATGAACGTCGTCCAGGTTCTGTGGGCGCATGTGCAACTCCAAGCCGCATTTTGAAGGGCAAGCGTATGGCTGGTCGCATGGGTCATGTGACTTCTACTGCGCTCAACCTCACAATCGTTTCTTCGGATGTTGAGAACGGTATTTTAGCTATCAAGGGTGCTATTCCAGGACCTAAGGGTGCTATCGTTCTAGTCCGTTCGGCAGTGAAGGGAGCCTGATTTAAATGGCAAACGTAACTCTGAACGTAACTGACACCAAGGGTAATGCAAACGGCACTGTTGAAGCTCCTGCCGAGATTTTCGGCATCTCCAACGAAGACGTTTTAGCTCACGGCCCATTGGTTCATCAGGTCGTTATTGCTCAGCTTGCTGCTGCTCGCCAGGGTACTCACGCGGTTAAGAATCGCGCTAACGTATCTGGTGGCGGTAAGAAGCCATGGAAGCAAAAGGGCACTGGTCGTGCTCGTCAAGGCTCCATTCGTGCTCCACAGTGGGTACATGGTGGCGTTGTACACGGCCCAGTTCCTCGCAAGTACGATCAGCGTACTCCAAAGAAGATGAAGGCAGCTGCTCTTCGTTATGCTCTTTCGGATCGTGCAAATGCTGGTCGCATTGCAATTGTGGACTTTGGCATTAAGGATGTTCCATCCACAAAGGCAGCTGTTGCAGCACTCACACCAGTAACTAAGGATCAGTTCACCACTGTTGTTCTCTCTCGCGAGAACATCAACGAGTGGATGTCTGTTCGTAACATTCCTACGGTGCATGTGATCTTCGCTGATCAGCTCAACACCTACGATGTCATCACCGCTCAGTACGTCGTCTTCTCCAAGGAAGGTTTCGAAGCCTTCGTTGCAGCTAAGACCGAGCCTGAAGTTAAGGAGGCCTGATTCAAATGGTCGCAGTCCATAACCCAGCACATGACATCATCTTAAAGCCAGTTGTTTCTGAAAAAAGCTATGCAGCTTCCGATCGTGGCCAGTACACCTTCGTCGTAGCTCCAAACGCTAACAAGGTTCAGATCAAGCAGGCTATCGAAGAAATCTTCAAAGTCAAGGTAACGAATGTTAACACCTTGAATCGCGCTGGCAAGCTCAAGCGCTCTCGCACCGGCTTCGGTCGTCGTGTGAATCAAAAGCGCGCTATTGTCACCGTGGCACAAGGCCAGACAATCGATATCTTTGGTAACTGAAGGCTAGCCGAGAAAAGTAAAGGAATACTATATTATGGCTATCCGCGTTTATAAGCCTACGACTGCAGGACGTCGTAACGCTTCGGTTTCGGACTTCTCCGAGATTACGCGTTCTACTCCTGAAAAGTCGTTGGTACGCAAACTCAGCAAAACTGGCGGTCGTAACTCTTACGGTCGCATGACTTCCCGCCATCGCGGCGGCGGACACAAGCGTCAGTATCGTCTCATCGATTTTAAGCGTTGGGACAAGGATGGCGTGCCAGCAAAGGTCGCTCATATTGAGTATGACCCTAATCGTTCCGCTCGCATCGCATTGTTGCATTATGCAGATGGTGAGAAGCGCTACATTATCGCTCCTGAAGGCATTTCCCAGGGAGATGTTATTGAGACTGGCGCCCAGGCTGATATTAAGCCAGGCAACAACTTGCCTCTTAAGAACATCCCAACTGGTACCGTGGTTCACGCAATCGAGCTTCGTCCACTTGGTGGCGCAAAGATTGCACGCTCCGCAGGTGCTGCCGTTCAGCTCGTAGCTAAGGATGGTGCTTACGCTCAGTTGCGTATGCCATCTGGCGAAATTCGTAACGTGGACGCTCGTTGCCGCGCTACAATCGGCGAGGTTGGCAACTCCGACCACGCTAATATCGAGCTTGGTAAGGCAGGTCGTGCTCGTTGGCTTGGTCGCAGGCCAATCACCCGAGGCGAATCTATGAACCCTGTTGATCACCCTCATGGTGGTCGTACCCGTGGTGGTAAACCACCTGTTTCTCCATGGGGCAAGGGCGAGGTTCGTACCCGCCGTCCGAAGAAGGCTTCGAACAAGATGATTGTTCGTCGTCGTCCGAATGGTAAGAACCGCAAGTAAGGGAGTGTCGAACAGATGACTCGTAGCATCAAGAAGGGCCCTTTCGTCGACGCCCACTTACAGAAGAAAGTCGATGAACAAAACGACAAGGGCACGCATAACGTCATCAAGACGTGGTCGCGTCGTTCGATGATCACTCCTGATTTCATTGGACACACCTTTGCCGTACACGATGGCCGCAAGCATGTGCCGGTATTCGTTACCGAAGCAATGGTTGGTCATAAGCTCGGTGAATTCGCCCCAACCAAGACCTTCAAGGGTCATGTGAAGGACGACAAGAAAGCACGCCGCTAAAGGAGAGTTAGGACACATGGAAGCTAAAGCAATCGCTCGTCACGTACGTGTGACGCCGCGCAAGGCTCGCCGCATGGTCGACCTCATCCGAGGCAAGCGTGCAAGCGAAGCTATTACCATTTTGAAGTTTGCTCCTCAAGACGCATCGTTGCCGGTGCGCAAGGTTCTTGAAAGCGCGATCGCTAATGCTCGCGTTAAGGCTGAGAAAGCTGGAGAACCATTCCGCGAGCAAAACTTGGTCATCAAGGAAACTTATGTGGATGAGGGTGTAACGCTTAAGCGTTTCCGCGCTCGTGCACAGGGTCGCGCTGCGCGCATTAACAAGCGCACAAGCCATATCACTGTTATCGTCTCGCTTAAGGAAGGGGATCGCTAAAGATGGGTCAGAAGATCAATCCTTTCGGCTATCGCCTGGGCATTACCGAGAATCATCGCTCTAGGTGGTTCTCCGACTCTACTAAAGCCGGCGAGCGTTACCGTGACTTCGTCCTTGAGGATGACAAGATTCGCAAGGAAATGAGCCATGACCTCGAACGTGCAGGCGTGTCCCGCATTGTTATCGAGCGTACCCGTGATCGCGTTCGTGTGGATATTCACACTGCTCGTCCAGGTATTATTATCGGTCGTCGTGGAGCAGAAGCCGAGCGTGTTCGTGCAAAGCTTGAGAAGCTCACTGGTAAGCAAGTACAGCTCAACATCTTTGAAGTAAAGAACGCTGCACTTGACGCTCAATTAGTTGCTCAGGGAATTGCGGAACAGTTGACTAACCGCGTTACATTCCGTCGTGCTATGCGTAAGGCACAGCAAGACGCAATGCGTGCAGGTGCCAAGGGTATCCGTATTAAGCTCTCTGGTCGCCTTGGTGGCGCCGAAATGAGCCGTTCTGAGTTCTACCGCGAAGGTCGCGTTCCACTGCAGACCTTGCGCGCCCTTATTGATTACGGCTTCTTTGAGGCCAAGACCACTTACGGCCGTATTGGCGTAAAGGTTTGGATTTACAAGGGCGATATGACTGAGCGTGAGTTTGAAGAGCAGCAGGCTCAGCAGGGTAAGCGTGAAGGTCGCCGTGGCGATCGTCGTCCACGTCGTGGAGCACGCTCTGCCAATCAGCAGAAGGCTACCGAGGCACAGGCTGAAAAGCCAGCCGAGGCTGTAGCTGCTGAAGCTCCTGCCGCAACGGAAACGAAGGAGTGAGCAGATGCTTATCCCAAAAAGGACTAAATATCGCAAGCAGCACCGTCCTACCCGTAGCGGCATGTCTAAGGGTGGAACCGCTATCGCTTTCGGCGATTTCGGTATTCAGGCGCTGGCTCCGGCGTACATCACTAACCGTCAGATCGAGGCAGCCCGTATCGCAATGACCCGCTATATTAAGCGTGGTGGTCGCGTGTGGATTACGGTTTTCCCTGATCGTCCATTAACCAAGCACCCGCTTGGTGCACGAATGGGTTCCGGTAAAGGTGCTCCAGAATTCTGGATTGCCAACATTCACCCAGGTCGTGTAATGTTCGAGATCGGTGGTGTTTCTGAGGACGTCGCTCGCGAGGCTTTGCGCCGCGCTATCGACAAGCTCCCAATGAAATGCCGTGTTATTGCGCGTGAAGGCGGTGACATCTGATGCCAGTCGGAACTGCAGACTACACCATCAAGAATTTAAACGAGAAGACTAATGCTGAAATCGAAGGCTTCTTAAAGAAGTCTAAGGAAGAGCTTTTTAACTTGCGCTTCCAGGCAGCAACTGGTCAACTTGAAAACAGCGCTCGCCTCAAGGCGGTCAAGCACGACATAGCCAGGATGTATACTATCCTGCGTGAGCGTGAACTCGGCATCAGCCAAGAGCCTGGCGCCACTGAGGTCAAGGAGAAGTAAGCATGGCTGAGAACCAAGAGCGCAACTTCCGCAAGGTTCGTCGCGGCTACGTCGTGTCCGAGGCCATGGACAAGACGATTGCCGTGGAGCTGGAGCAGCGTTCGACACACCCACTTTACGGTAAAGTCGTCCGCTCCACCCGCAAGGTCAAGGCCCATGATGAACACAATGAGGCGCATATTGGCGACCTCGTGAGTATTATGGAAACTCGGCCTTTGAGCAAGACCAAGCGTTGGCGTCTCGACTCGATTATCGAGCGCGCCAAGTAAACAAGTTCAGCAAGGCTCCGCGCTTCACCTGTGCTGCTTATTTGAGCGGTACGGGTGAGCGGGGAGAACCAGCTCGACTAAGGAGAATCAATGATTCAGCAGGAAACGCGGCTTCATGTCGCCGACAACACGGGTGCTAAGGAATTACTTGCCATCCGCGTGCTCGGTGGATCGAAGCGACGCTATGCCGGCATCGGCGACATTATCGTCGCCTCCGTTAAGGATGCTATTCCTGGCGGGTCGGTCAAGAAAGGCGACGTAGTTAAGGCTGTCGTCGTCCGTACTGTCAAGGAACATCGTCGTGTTGATGGTTCCTATATTAAGTTCGACGAGAACGCCGCTGTTATTCTCGGCTCCGGCCGTGAACCAAAGGGCACTCGTATCTTTGGACCAGTCGGTCGTGAATTGCGCGATAAGCGCTTCATGAAGATTGTGTCCCTCGCCCCGGAGGTGATCTGAGATGGTAGCCAAGATTAAGTCCGGCGACCAGGTAAAGGTTATCCGCGGCAAGGATCGCGGTAAGGAAGGCAAAGTACTTCGTGTACTCGCCGAAGACCGTTTGATCGTCGAGGGTGTTCAGGTTGTTAAGAAGCATGTGCGTGCTACCCAGCAGGGTCAGCAGGCAGGCATCGTCTCTGTTGAGGCTCCAATTCACCGTTCTAACGTTATGGTGATTGACCCAGAGACAAAGCAACCAACCCGCGTGGGCGTGATTGTTAAGCAAGAAGCTCGCGACGGCAAAGTAAAGACCGTGCGCGTGCGTGTAGCTAAGAAGTCCGGAAAGGAGCTGGCATGACCGATACTACAGTTGAGGCGCCGGCAACTCCGCGCTTAAAGCAGCAATACAATGATCAAATCGTTCCAGCTTTGGAAAAGGAATTTGGCCACACTAATCCTATGCAGGTGGCTCGTTTGCAGAAGGTCGTCGTCTCTATGGGCGTCGGCGCTGCAGCTCGCGATTCCAAGCTCATCGAAGGTGCGATTAAGGATCTCACTTTGATCACTGGTCAGAAGCCAAAGGTTACTAAGGCTAAGAAGTCTGTTGCGCAGTTCCATTTGCGCGAAGGACAGGCTATTGGCGCTTACGTAACTCTTCGTGGCGATCGTATGTGGGAATTCTTGGATCGTTTGCTCACTCTGGCTTTGCCACGTATCCGCGATTTCCGTGGTATTAATGGCAACCAGTTCGACGGTCAGGGTAATTACAACTTCGGTCTTACGGAGCAATCAATGTTCCACGAGATTGATCCTGATTCGATTGATCATCAGCGTGGTATGGACATCACCGTGGTGACCACCACCAAGGACGATGTGGAAGCGAAGTCGCTACTTAAGCACCTCGGTTTCCCATTCAAGGAGAACTGATATGGCAAAAACCGCTCTGAAAAACAAGGCGGCCGCTAAGCCGAAGTTCAAGGTGCGCGCTTATACGCGTTGCCAGGTTTGTGGTCGTCCTCACTCCGTGTATCGCAAGTTCGGTCTGTGCCGTGTATGCCTTCGTGAAAAGGCACATCGCGGTGAGTTGCCGGGTGTTACGAAGTCCAGTTGGTAAATATCGACGCTGAAGGTCCACTGCTTTATAAATAACAAACAGGCGGTGGAAACCACGGCGAGAAAGGGCGTTAGCCCAACATGACAATGACAGATCCTATCGCAGACATGTTGACACGTCTGCGTAATGCGAGCGCGGCAAAGCACGATATCGTGGAAATGCCGTACTCCAAATTCAAGGCGAATATCGCCGAGATTCTTAAGCGCGAAGGCTACATTAAAGACTTTGCTGCTAAAGAAGCTAAGGTTGGACAGACTTTGGAAGTTACGTTAAAGTACGGCTCCAATGGTCAGCGTTCCATCCAGGGCATTAAGCGCATCTCTAAGCCAGGCTTGCGTCGTTACGCAAAGTCTGATTCTTTGCCTATGCCTCTTGGCGGTCTCGGTATCGCTATTATCTCGACCAGCTCGGGATTGTTGACTCAGAAGGAATGCCTCGATCGAGGCATTGGCGGCGAAATCGTCGCCTACGTATGGTGAGAAAGGAGAGCTGAAAATGGCATCGCATATTGGTAAGCTCCCCGTCGACATTCCTGCAGGCGTGGAAGTTAAGATTGAAGGTCAGTCCTTTAGCGCTAAGGGTGCTAAGGGCTCTGATTCCTATGTAATTCCAGAAGGTATTACCGCTGAAGTTGCTGATGGCAAGATCGTTTTGACCCCAGTTGACGATTTGCGTCCAACTCGTGCAAAGCACGGCTTGGCTCGCGCAATCGTGGCGTCTATGGTTAAGGGTGTGCACGAAGGCTACGCCAAGACTCTAGACATTGTTGGAACTGGTTATCGTGCTGTAATGAAGGGCAAGGGCATTGAGTTCTCGCTCGGCTATTCGCACACTATTACCGTTCAGCCACCTGAGGGCATTGAGTTTGAATTGCCAAACGCAAATCAGGTAATCGTCAAGGGTACTGACAAGCAGGCCGTTGGTCAGGCTGCCGCTAACATTCGCAAGCTTCGTGCTCCAGAACCTTATAAGGGCAAGGGCATTAAGTACAGCGATGAGCGTATTTTGCGCAAGGCTGGAAAGGCTGGTAAGTGATATGAGCGTTAAGATTTTCGGTAAGGGTACCAAAGTCGCACGTTTGCGTCGTCACGCCCGCCTTCGTAAGCGCATCTCTGGCACTCCAGAGCGCCCACGTTTGGTAGTTTCTCGTTCTAACCGTCACATGGTTGCTCAGATTGTGGATGACACTAAGGGTCTTACCCTTGTAAGCGCTTCCACCTTGACTTCTGACTTCGCTGGTTTTACTGGTACGAAGACTGAAGCTGCTACCAAGGTTGGCGAGTTAATCGCAGCCAAGGCGAAGGAAGCGGGAATCACCGCTGTTATCTTCGATCGTGGCGGTAATAAGTATCATGGTCGCGTCGCAGCCGTAGCTGAAGGCGCCCGTCAGGGAGGTCTAGCACTGTGAGCGATAACGAAAAGGAAACCCAAGTGGCTGAAGAAACTCAGAACACTCAGGCATCCGCTGAGGAGCGTACCGACGATCGTCGTTCCCGTCGTTCTAAGGGCGAAGGTAAGCGTAGCGAACGTCGTAGCCGTCGTGAAGAAAACCGCGGCGAAGAGCTTTTGGATCGCGTAGTTACTATTAACCGTGTTTCCAAGACCCACAAGGGTGGCCGTACCTTTAGCTTTGCAGCACTTGTTGTTGTTGGCGACGGTAAGGGCACTGTTGGTGTTGGTTACGGTAAGTCTCGCGAAGTTCCAGCAGCTATCGCTAAGGGTCAGCTTGACGCTAAGAAGCATATGTTTACTGTTCCACGCATTCGTGGTACCGTGACTCACCCTGTGTTGGGTCACGATGCTGCTGGTACAGTTTTGCTTCGTCCAGCTGCTCCAGGTACTGGTGTAATCGCTGGTGGCGCTGTGCGTGCTGTTATGGAGTGCGCTGGCATTACCGATATCCTCACCAAGTCCATGGGCTCCGCAACCGCTGTTAACGTGGTTCGCGCTACTGTGGATGCTTTGAAGAAGCTTGAAGAGCCAGAAGAAATTTGCGCTCGTCGTGGACTTTCCCTCGAGGAAGTTGCACCAGACGCATTGCTTCGTGAGCGCGCTGCTGGCATTGCCGAAGCACGCAAGGCTCGTGAAGAAGCTCAGGCTGCTAAGGCTGCCCAGGCAAAGGATGGTGAGTGATGGCTAACTTAAAGATCACTCTGGTGCACGGTTTGGTTCATTCCACCGAGCGTCAGCGCGCTAACGTTAAGACTCTTGGCCTTCACAAGATTGGTCAAAGCGTTGTTCGCGAGGACAATTCAGTCAATCGTGGCTTGGTTATGGCCGTTCGCCACTTGCTGAGCGTTGAGGAGGTTGACTGATTATGGCTAATGAAGAACCAATGTTGCACATGCACACGTTGCGTCCAGCTCCAGGAGCTAAGAAGGATCGCATCCGCGTGGGTCGTGGTGAAGGCTCTAAGGGTAAAACTTCGGGTCGTGGAGACAAAGGTACGAAGAAGCGTTACCAAGTTCGTCCAGGCTTTGAAGGCGGCCAGCTTCCACTTTACATGCGCTTGCCTAAGCTTCGTGGCTTTAAGAGCCCATTCAAGAAGGAGTTCCAGGTTGTTAATGTTGCAGCCCTTGCAGAACTCTTCCCAAAGGGTGGTGAAGTCACTGTTGCTGATTTGGTAGTTAAGGGCGCTGTGCGTGATGGTTACCCAGTTAAGGTTTTGGGCGATGGCGATCTTAAGGTTGCTTTGACTCTTAAGGGAGTTAAGGCTTCTGCATCCGCTAAAGCCAAGATCGAAGCTGCTGGTGGCTCTGTTAGCGAAGAGTAGTAATAAGTAGTAATACTTAAGCTAGTAATGCTAATTAACGCAGTGATTTAACTGTTTAATAATCCCCCTAGTTTGCGCTGGGGGGATTATTTTATTGCAAAACTCACTCAATTATTGTTTCAGTATGTACCGTGATATAAACTATTGCCTCAGAGTTTGTTTTTTTACTGGTGCGCCTAGATCGTAGCGCAAAAAAGGGAGGAAGACCCAGGTGAAAACGTTAATCCAGGCCTTCAAGACGAAGGAGTTGAGGAATAAGATCCTCTTCGTCTTCGCAATGATTATTATCTACCGAATCGGCTCATTTATTCCGATTCCTGGAGTTGACTACAAAGTTATTCGAGCTTGCACCGCTAAGCTGGCTTCTTCTAGCGAGAACTTTATTGGGTTGGTGAATCTGTTCTCTGGCGGTTCTCTTTTGCAGCTTTCGATTTTTGCATTGGGCGTTATGCCATACATTACGGCGTCCATTGTTATTCAGTTGCTTAGAGTTGTGATTCCACGCTTTGAGGCTCTTCACAAAGAAGGTCAATCTGGAGAAACAAAGCTTACTCAGTACACCCGTTACTTAACCATCGGTTTGGCTGTTTTGCAATCAACTACCATTTTGGTTACGGCTCGTTCTGGCGCGCTATTTAACTATCAATGCGGCCAAGTTATTCCAGACGGTTCTATGTGGAGCCTTATTGTAATGGTCTTAATCATGACTGGTGGCACTGGCCTCATAATGTGGATGGCAGAGCTTATTACAGATAAGGGTATTGGCCAGGGTATGTCTGTATTAATCTTTATGTCTATCTGCTCTGGATTCCTTCCAAAGTTGTGGGAAATCGGTTGGGGTACGAATGGCCTTAATGGAGATTGGACTAAGTTCTCCATTGTTGCTGGCGTTTTCCTTGTGATTCTTATTTTCGTTGACTTTGTGGAGCTTGCTCAGCGTAGAATTCCTGTTCAGTACACGCGTCGAATGATTGGTCGCAAGATGTATGGCGGCTCTTCCACATACTTGCCTCTTAAGGTGAATATGAGTGGCGTTATTCCACCAATCTTTGCGTCTTCGATTCTTGCTATTCCAACACTTCTTGCTCAATTTGGAGATAGTCGTAAGGATTGGGTGCGTTGGATTAATGCCAATTTAGCAAACTCTACTTCTGTTTGGTACATAGCGTTGTACACCGTTATGATTGTGTTCTTCTGCTTCTTCTATACCGAGATTACTTTTAATCCAGATGAGACTGCAGACAACATGAAGGAATACGGCGGATTTATTCCTGGCATTCGCGCTGGTAGTGCTACAAGCCGTTATCTTAGCTACGTTATGAATAGACTTAACACAGTTGGTGCTATCTACTTGCTGTTTGTGGCTTTGATTCCAACGGTTTTGATTATGTCTTTGCATCTTAATATGAAGCTTCCATTTGGTGGTACAACAATTCTGATTATTGCTGGTGTTGGTTTGGATACTTTGCGTCAAGCCAAGGCTCAAACTGAGCAATTCCAGTATGCTGGATTCCTGTTTGATCACAGCAATAATAAGCAGGTTGCTAAGTAGTATTTCATATAGGTTTTGTTTAATATTTGCATTGGATTTGCATTGGCATAAAACTAGGAGATTAATATGCGATTGTTAATTATGGGTCCGCAAGGAGTAGGTAAAGGCACTCAAGCCGCTTTGCTTGCAGAGCATTACAATATTCCTGCTATTTCTACTGGCGATATTTTCCGTTACAACTTAAAGAATAAAACGGAGCTTGGCAAGAAGGTTCAAGGTTATCTCGATAAGGGAGAGCTTGTTCCAGATGAATTAACAAATAGCATTGTTAAAGATCGTCTTGCTCAAGATGATGCAAAGAATGGCTGGATTCTAGATGGTTACCCTCGTAACGCTTCTCAAGTTCAGGCGCTTGATCGCATGTTGGAAGAGCTTGGTACTCCACTAGATCATGTTGTTGCTCTCGAAGCAGAGCGTGAGGTTTTGCTCGAGCGTATGCAAAAGCGTGCTGTAGAGCAGGGTCGTTCCGACGATACTCCAGAAGTTATTGCTAAGCGTTTGGAAACTTACGAGAAGGAAACAGCTCCTTTGCTGGATATTTACGAAAGCCGTGGTCAACTTGTTGAAGTTGATGGTGTTGGAGATATTGCCGAAATCAACAATCGCATAGTTGAATCCTTGGTATGAGATTTATTTAAGATTTAGATTTTCTCATATTAATAATGCGCCCTTGCGACACGCCGAGTGTTGTATTGGGCGCATTTACTGTATCATAGAAGATTGGCGTGTCTTCGGATGCGCAAAGTAGTATATCCAAGGAACGGAACGAGGCTCATGGCAAAAGACGGTGTGATTGAAGTCGAAGGCACGGTAGTAGAAGCACTACCTAACGCGATGTTTCGCGTTCAGCTTGAGAACGAGCACATCGTACTAGCGACGATTTCGGGAAAAATGCGTAAGAATTACATTCGCATTCTTCCGCAAGATCGTGTTGTGCTGGAGATGAGTCCTTACGATTTGAACCGCGGACGTATTACGTACCGTTATAAGTAAAGGTACAAGCAAAGGAAAACCATGAAGGTCAGCCCTAGCGTGAAGAGGATCTGCGAAAACTGCCGCGTGATCCGCCGTCACGGTCGCGTCATGGTGATTTGCATCAACCCACGTCATAAGCAGCGTCAGGGCTGAGTGGATCTCCACCGCGAATATAAAGGAATAAGGCGCTAAGTCGCAGCTTAAGCTGAACCCTGGGTGCGCAGGCCCAGGCCGCAAATAATTGATATTATTGCGGGAGACTTGGTGCACGACCTGCGTAATAGTAAAGGAATTACAATGGCACGTCTTGCCGGAGTAGATATTCCCAATGAGAAGCGCATTGAGATTGCCCTCACCTATATTTTTGGTGTAGGTCGCACTCGCGCTAAGGAAACGCTTGCCGCGACCGGTGTTAATCCGGATACCCGCGTCAAGGATCTTACGGATGAACAGTTAATCACTTTGCGTGATTATCTTGAGGCCAACTATAAGATTGAAGGCGATTTGCGTCGTGAAATCGACGCTGACATCCGTCGTAAGATTCAGATCAACTGCTATCAAGGCCAGCGTCATCGCAAGGGTCTTCCTGTGCGTGGTCAGCGTACTAAGACTAATGCTCGTACTCGTAAGGGTCCAAAGCGTACTGTCGCCGGGAAGAAGAAGGCCACCCGATAGTCGGTGGTCGGCTCTAGGCCACGAGTTAATTCTCATCGCCTAGACATACCAACTAATTCGTCATAGGAAACGAGGGTCAATGGCAGCTGCAAAGCAAGCCTCGCGCAAGCCGCGTCGCCGGGACCGCAAGTCGGTACCGGTTGGGCAGGCGCATATTAAATCAACATTCAATAACACGATTATTTCCATCACCGATCCATCGGGTGCAGTCCTCTCTTGGGCTTCCGGTGGCGATGTCGGCTTTAAGGGTTCCCGTAAGTCGACTCCTTACGCTGCAGGTATGGCCGCTGAGTCTGCTGCTCGTAAGGCAATGGAACATGGCCTTAAAAAGGTCGACGTGTTTGTTAAGGGTCCAGGTTCCGGTCGCGAAACCGCTATCCGTTCCCTTCAGTCCGCGGGTCTTGAGGTCGGTTCTATTACCGACGTCACCCCACAAGCGCATAACGGCGTTCGCCCACCAAAGCGTCGCCGCGTCTGAGCACTCTTACGAATCCATCCATCCAACCCGCTTATGGGCGGCGAGTGCACCACCGACCAGAAGCTGAAAGGATACAAAAGTGCTTATCGCACAGCGTCCAACACTTACCGAGGAATCACTGAATCCCCAGCGTTCTCGCTTTACTATTGAGCCGTTGGAACCAGGTTTCGGATACACGCTCGGCAATTCGCTGCGTCGTACCTTGTTGAGCTCCATTCCAGGTGCGGCCGTTACTTCGGTACGCATCTCTGGTGCTTTACACGAGTTCACGACTCTGCCAGGTGTTGAAGAGGATGTCACTGAAATCCTGCTGAACATCAAGGGCATCGTACTTACAAGTGAGTATGACGAGCCAGTAGTGATGTATCTACGCAAGAGCGGCAAGGGTGAGGCAACAGCTGGAGATATTACTCCTCCTGCTGGCGTCACTATTGCCAACCCACAGATGCATATCGCTACACTTGCTGAAGATGGCGAGCTCGAAATTGAGTTCACTGTGGAGCGTGGTCGTGGCTACGTGCCTGCTCAAATGAATAAGCAGGAAAACAGCGAAATCGGTCGCATTCCAGTGGATTCGATCTACTCGCCAGTTTTGAAGGTGAGCTATAAGGTCGAAGCTACCCGCGTGGAACAGCGCACGGACTTCGATAAGCTCATCCTGGATGTGGAAACTAAGCCAGCTATTACACCACGCGACGCGGTTGCGTCCGCAGGTTCGACTTTGGTTGAGCTTTTCGGTCTTTGCCGTGAGCTTAACGTCGATGCTGAAGGTGTTGAAGTTGGTCCAGCTCCAGTCATGGCGGAAGCTGATTCCCAAATGGCCACTCCAATTGAGGATTTGAACCTAACGCAGCGCAGCTACAACTGCTTGAAGCGTGAAGGAATCCACACAGTTGGTGAGCTGGTAGTTCACACTGAGCAGGATTTGCTCGATATTCGTAATTTCGGCATGAAATCCATCGATGAGGTTAAAGAAAAGTTGCAATCCATGGGATTGTCTCTTAAGCCTTCACCGCTTGGCTTTGACGCCAATAATCTCGAAGGTGGCACATTCTTCTCGCCAGAAGACGAGTAAACAACCACCGCAAATCGTCGCGGTTTTTGGATGTTCGGGTTTTTGCCCACCTGAATTCCGCGGCAATAAGGAGTAATAATGCCTACACCGAAACAAGGGCCTCGTCTGGCTTCTAGCCCAGCGCATGAGCGCCTGATGCTGGCCAATATGGCTACCAGCCTCTTCCAGCACGGTCGTATTGTGACTACTTTGCCAAAGGCAAAGCGTCTTCGTCCACTTGCTGAGCGTTTGGTAACATTCGCTAAGCGTGGCGATTTGCATTCGCGCCGCCGCGTGTTGCGCGTAATTCGCAATAAGTCCGTTGTTCACATGCTTTTCACTCAGATTGCTGAGCAGATGAAGCAGCGTGAAGGTGGCTATACTCGCATCGTTAAGATGGCCCCTCGTCGTGGTGATACTGCTCCACAGGCTATTATCGAGCTTGTTGTTGAGCCAGTAAGCCCAAAGAAGGCTGTTGTTAAGGAAGCTGAGTCTGCTACTAAGGTTGCTGCTAAAGAAGAAGCAGCCGAGTAGTTGAGATTAGCATCTTGATGCATCGGTAAGTAAATCTTTTGCGATTAATCGCAAGTATAAAGGTTTATTAAACGGGTTGGAGATATCTCCAGCCCGTTTTTTATATCTGACATATCTTTTCTATATCTGGTATCAATTACTATTGAACTATGCCAAATATTCTCGATTTACTGAATAACGATTTTACTAACTTTAAAGAGCGAAAATTCAACGCCGTAGATTCGCTTATTTTATGCGAGTTGGCGTATATTTGCATGCCTGAATCGATTCCAAAGTATAATGACGATTCTAACGCACTAGCAACCGTTCCTTTAAGTGAATTGCTTCGCGGCGAGGATTTTTCTTCAATGTTTAGCTCTGGTTCTACTAAGGTAGATGAGTTTCGCAAGAATCTACTTTTGGCTGTTGAGTCTAGCCCGCGTTATAGGGGCATGCGTGTTGGTGAGGTTCTTGAACGTTTTGATGAGTCGAATATTGATGACTCTTGCGAACAGCAATTTGCGGCTGTTACTTTTGATTTAACAGATTGCATTGGGTCTAGCTGCTTTGTTGTTGCTTTTAGGGGAACAGACAATACGCTTGTTGGCTGGAAGGAAGACTTTAACATGGCGTTTCGCTGCCCAGTGCCAGCGCAGGAGTCGGCGGCGGAGTATTTGCTCTCTATATCTAGGCGCGCGTGTAAAGATTCTTGCAAAAGTGGCGGTATTCGTGGGATTTTTAGCAGTGTTGGTGATTATTTTGCGAATTTGTTTAATAAGAAGAGTGATTTTAAGAATAGTGATTTAGATAATAGCGATAACACAAATAGCAATGATTGCGATTTAAGTGATTGCGATTTAAGTGATAATCCTAAAATATTTGTTGTGGGTCATTCAAAAGGCGGGAATATGGCTGCATACGCGGCAATGCGATTAGACGCGCACGATCGAAGCCTTGGAAACCATATTAGTAAAATCTATTCAATGGACGGCCCTAGTTTTGGCTCGGATGTTGTTGATCCAAAGGTTTTTTCTCGCGTTGTTTCCAGAATCGAAAAAGTTGTTCCGCAATCTGCTTTTATTGGATTGATTATGGATACGGGAGTGCCGTATAAGGTTACAGCCGCTGATTCGATTGGATTAATGCAACATTTTGGCATGTATTGGCAAGTTAAAGATGGTGATTTTGACTACTGCGATTGTGTAACTCCGCGCGCTCTGGCCGTTTCTAAAGCTGCAAACGAATGGATGATGAGTTTGCCATTTGAAGAGCGAAAACGCAGAATTGATAGTGTTTACAGCATGTTTAGTAGTTTAGGGTACTCGACTTTCGACGAGATGTCTTCGCATTGGTCGGAGGTTGTTCCTACATTATTGAAGATTGCAATGCATATGGATTCAAAGACACATGAGTTGATTCGTAGCGTTATGAGTGCTTTTGCGCTCGCTAGTGTGCCTTCAGATAAGGAAAACTAGTGTAAGTTTGTTTGTAGGTCTGTTTGTAGGTCTGTTTGGAAAGGTTTTGAATGCGTCTTCGTTTGGATTTAGCGTATGATGGCGGCGATTTTTATGGTTGGGCAAAGCAGCCTACTTTGCGCACTGTTCAAGGTGTTTTAGAAGACGCATTGCACAAGGTTTTGCGCGTGAATAAAAGCGATGCTAGCGAACCTTTGCGCCTTAGCGTTGCTGGCCGCACAGATACTGGCGTTCACGCATCTTACCAAGTTTGTCATTTAGACGTTTCGGAATCCGTTTTGCAAAATTGCGTCGGTCACACAAATCTTACGCCTGTAAAAGCATTGGAATATAGGCTTTGTGGTGTTTTGCCTAAAGATATTTCGATTCATAGCGTAAGCGTTGCGCCAAGCGGTTTTGATGCGCGTTTTTCTGCGTTGGATCGCACATACGTGTATAGGATTAACGATGCGGCAAATCGCGCGAATTTGGATCCGCGCATGCGTGGCTTTGTGTTGCAGCTTGACTACGACTTAAACGTTGATGCCATGAATCAGGCGGCGTCTTTGATTGTTGGTTTGCACGATTTTGGCTCTTTTGCGCGGCCAAATCCTGGTGGAACTACGATTCGCTGCGTTAAAAAGGCTGTTTGGAATCGCGTTTGCGTGGGGAGCTGTTTATCTAAATCAACTGGAAAAATTCCTTGCATTGAGAACGGTTTGCTTGAGTTTACTATTGTTGCAGACGCGTTTGCGCATAACATGGTTCGTTCGCTTGTTGGAGCGTGCGTGCAAGTTGGGCGTGCAAAGCGTTCTGTTGAGTGGTTCAAAAATAAGATTGAAAATCCTATTCGAGAAGGATCTACTGGTCCGATTGCAGCAAATGGCTTGACTTTGGAATATGTTGAATACCCTAAAGACGAGGAGCTTGGTGCGCGAGCAAACGCGATTCGTGCTAAGCGCACGATCGAGGAGCTTGGGTGAGTTCAACGCGCCATGCGCTTGTATATTCTAGGGTTGTTTTACAATTGAAAAGTTGCGTTTCTTTTTGCATTTGCGTTTTGCGTATTTGCGATTGGCGCAAAGGATGAATGTCCGAGCGGTCTAAGGAGCACGCCTCGAAAGCGTGTGAGGGCTACACCCTCCGCGAGTTCAAATCTCGCTTCATCCGCAAGCAGGGTTTCTAGCGATTAGCTAGAAGCCCTTTTTACTTACGCGAGTGATTTCATACTTAATGTTGCGCGAGGTTTGAGTATTTCTCTCCTCGCAAATCCCGTCGCTATGCTCCTCTTTTATTGCTCGTAGAGAAATACATCAAACCTTCTGAATAGCTAGAACTTCTGCGTATTTTTAATCACTGCATTTACGTAGTCCTGTAGTGCGATTGTACCTAAAACACGACGTGTCGTCATACAATCGCACTACAAAAACACGCAGAACTGTAGTGCGTTTGTATTAAAAAATGCCGAAATTCGGTACAATCACACTACACTCTAAGTGCAAGGCAGGTTTTAGCGCATTACATAAATCGTAGTGTAATAAATCGTAGTGGGCTATTGCTCAAAAATCGCAGAAACATCGCTAGGGTATCCATACGCGTACGCGCTCATAATATGCGAAATAGTAATGTTTGCAAGAATCTCAATAAACTCTTGATTTGTTCTGCTAGAAAGTGCGCTATTATTAACGCTACCGTCTTTGTTTGTAGGGAAAATGGCTTGATTTAGCGCGTCTAGTTCTCCGCGCGCGCAATCCATATACGCTATTGCAACTATTGGCAAGTCTTTTGCGCTAGCTTCGTCTTTTGCAACGCCAGAATCCAGATTCTTTTGTGGTATTTCGTATACTTTTTGTCGCAAGTCGCTTCCGCTTGAAGCAAAGTGCATAAGCGTGTTAGCAATCGTAGCTGTAATATCGCTTTGTCTTAACGAAACATTATCAACATCTTTTGCAGCTAAAGTTTGTAACATAAAAGCTAGTTTGTCTTGTTCTAATGCCGCTTTTGCAAGTGGGTCGTGATTCCAATACAAGTTACTAGTACTATTTGCAAAGTCATACAATTTTTTGTAAACGCTTGATTCCATTTGATTTGCGATTTTAGAGGCGTTCGCTGCTCCACTTTCGTTGCCTTGACTTAAGTTGGCCAATTTCCAAGTGTTTTGCGCGCTAAAAACAACGCCTTGAGCAAATCGTGCGTTGCATTGTACCGCAACGTTTTTCCAAGAATCCGCAGCATTTTGCAAGTTGTTTCTAGTTACGTTTGCTTCTTTTTTATCTACGATTTTTTGATTGTGCTTTGCGCTTTGTAAAACCTGGTAGCACTCATTATTGCTTTTAGATGAACGAACCGCAGTGTTATTAACGTTATTAAATTGCCTTGATCCCGAGCAAGCGCTAAAAGCCATTAATACAGCAATAAGTGATGCAAATACTAGAACAAACTTTTTTTTGCGCATTAGAACACCTTTTGCTACGCGTTTGATAATATTTTGCACGCCTTGCAAGGCTTTAGGACAAAACAAAACGTGTCTGCATAATCTACTAAAATAGTCCGTGACTGTGACCAATGTTGGCTTGCCTTGTGTCTAACATTTTATGCTTAACATTTTTAATCATAGTCATAAGATTTTGCGCTTTACGTACTTGTTAAAATTAGATTTTAGCGTTTTGTTATGCGTAAAACGTATAAAAGAAGAATAAGTTAATTTTATAAGTGAAAATTTATAAATGAATCACAGGAGGACGTGCACGATGGAATTGGATTTGGCGGGAATGCATCAGCTTGCGGCTCAGCAGGGGATTAATGCCGATGAGCTGGACGAGGCACTCGCCGAGGCTTTGCGTCTTGCATACATGAAGACTTCCCACCCAGCAAGGCATGCTCGAGTTGAGCTAGATGAGCGTGCTGGCTGCTTTACTGTATGGGCACGAGATGAGATTCCGGGTGTTCCTACAGAAGATAATCCTCACCCAGCATTTACTTTGGGCGAGGAGTATGACGATACGCCTAGAGATTTTGGACGTCTTGCTGCAGCAACAGCTCGCCAAGTTATTACGCAGCTTTTCCGCAAAGTGGAAGATGACCGCGTATTTGGAGCTTTTTCTGGTCAAAAAGGAAAGCTTATTAACGGCATTGTGCAACAGGATTCTAAAGATCCTTCTAATATTCACGTTGCTGTTGGAGATGTTGAAGCCATTTTGCCTAGAAGAGAGCAAGTTCCTGGCGAAAGGTATCGTCACGGCGAGCGTATTCGCGTTTATGTTGTAAACGTTGCTCGCGGCTTGCGCGGACCAGAAATAGTTGTTTCTAGGTCTCACCCAGATCTTGTTCGCAGACTTTTTGAGCGAGAAGTTCCAGAACTTGTTTCGGGAGCTGTTTCGATTATGGCAATTGCTCGAGAAGCTGGCGCTCGCACTAAGATTGCTGTTCGCGCTAACACAGATGGCGTTAATCCAAAGGGTGCTTTGATTGGCCCTGGTGGTTCGCGCGTTCGTGCTGTATTGGAAAATCTTGGTCAAGAAAAAATCGATATTGTTGATTGGTCGCAAGATCCAGCACAGTTTGTTTCCGCTGCATTGTCTCCAGCAGTAGTAACTGAAGTTCATGTTGTTAGTGAGAAAAGTCAGACTGCTGTTGCTTTTATTCATGATTCTCAGCTTTCGCTTGCCATTGGCAAGGAGGGACAGAACGCGCGACTTGCAGCAAAGTTGACTGGTTGGAAGATTGGAATTGAGTCTGCGGAAGAGCATGCTAAAAAGCAAGAAGCTATGAACGCTGATTCTAATTCGGCGGAATAAGATTTTTGCTAGCATTTAGCAAACTTGCGACACTCCCGAGAATCCAACGTTTCGAGTAAGCTGAAAGCTGCAATCTGGGCTTATTAACAGCTTTTTGCCTAGGGAACGAGGTACAAAATCATGGTTGAAATCATGGTTACACGATGAGATATCGCATTATGAGATATCTAAATAAAAAGCATAAGAGTAAGAATCTTATAACAATATAAAGTGGCTGCGTTCGTTTTACGCTGCCACAGACTGAGGAGAACACTGAGTGGTAAAAAAGCGCGTATACGAACTGGCCAAAGAATTTGGCGTAGATAGTAAAACCGTATTGGAACGTTTGAAGAGCATGGGCGAATTCGTAAAGTCCGCATCTTCAACCGTTGAAGCTCCTGTAGTGCGTCGTCTAAAGACGGAATTTGTGCCTGCGGATTCTGCTGCAAAGAGCGAATCGAAGCCTTCTGCGTCTAAGAATGTTGATCATGCATCTAATAAATCTGCGGATTCTGCGTCTAATAGCAAGCCAGAATCTCATGGTCAAAATGCAGAAAAGAAGGCTAATCAAAAGCCAGAACAAAAGTCTTTTGCAAAGCAGAATTCTGCGCAAAAAGTGCATGACAATCACGAATCTAAGACTTCTAATGCGCATGCTGCTACCACTGCAACTCCTAAGCCTTCGGCTGGAAACGCAAAGCCTAATAATTCTTCTAAGTCTGGCGATTCAAAGCGCGGCGCGGAAAAGCGCGGTGGTGTAGAATCTAAATCTGCTAAGCAAGAGCGTTCTGCGCAAATGCCTCCACGCCCTAGACCACACCAAGGCTCTGGCTCGGGAGCCGCTCCTCGTCCAGGAAACAATCCGTTTAGTCGAAAGCAGGGTATGCGCGCGCCTACACCTGGAGACATTCCACGCCCACACCCAATGTCGCGCCCAGGCGCAGCTGCAGAGAACGCTCGTGGCTCAAAGCCAGGATCTGGCAATGGCAACGGCGGCAACGGTGGTGGTCGCGGTCGCGGTGGTCGCGGCGGAAACCGTCAAGGCGGCGGCAATGGCAATGGTGGTAACGGAGCAAATCGTTCCCAATGGCAAGGCTCGCATCGTTCAGGCGGCGGCAATGGTGGCGCAGGATCGCGCCCATCGGCAGAATCGCGCTTTAACGCAAATCAAGCTGCAAGCTTCCAAGCAGCGGCTGCAGGTGCTCCAAATGCAGGCCCATCCAGGGGTGGTCGTGGTCGCGCAGGAGCTGCAGGTGCATTCGGTCGCCAAGGTGGAAAGTCTTCTAAAGCTCGTAAGAATCGTCTTGCAAAGCGCAGGGAATACGAAGAGCTTAAAGCACCAGTTATTGGCGGCGTGCGTATTCCTTCGGGTAACGGCGCTACGATTCGCCTTCGTCAAGGCGCAACGCTTTCGGATTTGGCAGAAAAGATTGATGTAAATCCAGCAGCTTTGGTTACTGTTTTGTTCCATCTTGGAGAGATGGCAACAGCTACGCAATCTTTGGATGAAACAACATTCCAGATTCTTGGCGAAGAAATCGGCTGGAATATTAGCCTTGTTTCTGCAGAAGAAGAAGATAAAGAGCTTCTTCAGCAGTTCGATATTGACTTAGACGAAGAAGAGCTTCAAGAAGACGATAATCTTGTAACTCGCCCTCCAGTTGTTACTGTTATGGGCCACGTTGATCACGGTAAAACTCGCTTGCTTGATACAATCCGTAAGTCGAATGTTGTAGCGCGCGAAGCTGGCGGTATTACTCAGCGCATCGGCGCTTACCAAGTTACAGTCACCTTAGATGGCGACAAGCGCAAGATTACGTTCTTGGATACCCCAGGCCACGAAGCGTTTACAGCTATGCGTGCTCGTGGTGCGGAGCTTACAGACGTTGCAATTCTTGTTGTTGCAGCAGACGACGGCGTTATGCCTCAGACTGTTGAAGCAATTAACCACGCTCAAGCTGCTCACGTGCCTATTGTTGTTGCAGTAAACAAGATTGATGTTGCTGGAGCAAACCCAGATAAGGTTCGCGGTCAGCTTACAGAGTACGGTCTTGTGCCAGAAGAATACGGCGGTGACACCATGTTTGTGAATATTTCCGCAAAGCAGGGGACCAACGTAGATAAGCTTCTTGAGGCTGTTCTTTTGACTACAGATGCGGAGCTTGATCCTAAGGCGAATCCAAACATGGATGCTCGTGGCGCAACTGTTGAAGCTCGCTTGGATAAGGGTCGCGGTGCTGTTGCAACCGTTCTTGTTCAGCAAGGTACGCTTAAAGTCGGAGATTCCATTGTTGCAGGCACGTCTTATGGTCGCGTTCGCGCAATGCTCGACGAAAATGGCAACCACTTGCAAGAGGCAGGTCCTTCCACGCCAGTTCAGGTGCTTGGTTTGACTTCTGTTCCAACTGCAGGCGACTTGTTCTTGGTTACTTCCGACGATCGTTCTGCTCGCCAAATTGCCGAAAAGCGCCAGGCTACAGAGCGTGCGGCTCAGCTTGCAAAGCGTCGTAAGGTTGTGTCTCTTGAAAGCCTTAAGGAACAGTTTGCTAAGTCCGAAGTGGATATGCTCAACATTGTTATTAAGGGTGATTCTTCTGGCTCCGTTGAAGCTTTGGAAGACTCCTTAATGAAGATTGAGGTTTCCGACGAAGTTGGAATTCAGGTTATTCACCGCGGCGTTGGTGCGATTACGCAAAACGATGTGAACCTTGCAACAGTTGATAAGGCCGTTATTATTGGCTTCAACGTGCGTCCAAATCGCCAGGTTGCAGACTTGGCAGATCGCGAAGGCGTGGAAGTTAAGTACTACTCTGTTATTTACAAGGCAATCGAAGATATTGAAGCTGCTTTGAAGGGTATGCTTAAGCCAGAGTTTGAAGAGGTTGTTACATCTCATTCCGAGATTCGCGAAATCTTCCGCTCGTCCAAGTTTGGCAATATTGCTGGCGTTATGGTTCAAGATGGTGAGGTTAAGCGCGGAACCAAGTGCCGTATTTTGCGTAACGGTGTTGCAACTGTTAATGATCTTGAAATCTCCACTTTGCGTAGGTTTAAGGATGATGTGCAATCCGTTAGCGAAGGCTACGAAGCAGGCATTAATCTTGGAAGCTTTAACGACATTGAGCTTGGCGACGTAATCGAAACCTTTGAAATGAAGCAGATCGAGCGCAAATAATATGGCTGGAACAAACCCTAGAGCCGCGCGAATTGCGGCTTTGATTCACAGAGTGATTGCGTCCAATATGGAATCGCATTTGCACGATAAGCGACTTGCTAACGTAACGATTACAGAAGTGAGAGTTACTAACGATTTGCAAATAGCTAAAGTGTATTGGACGCAGCTTGGTACTGCTGGAAAAGAGCAGGGCGAGCGTATGCGCGCAAACCAGGCTTTGCAGCAGGCTAAGGGACGCTTACGCACTTTAGTTGGAGCTAAAGCAGGCTTGCGATTAACGCCTCAAATCCAATTTGTTTACGATGAAGTTCCTAGCGAAGCTCACGAGATTGAAGACATTTTGGTTGCGGCTCGCAAGCGTGACGAGGAGCTAGCTAAAGCGCGAGAAACAGCGCAATATGCTGGGGAAGCGGATCCGTATAAAAAGCCTCGTGAAGATGAGGATTTTGACGACGAGGATTTTGACGAAGACAGCGACTTTGAAGACGACGACTTTGCGGATTCTAGCGACTCTGCGGATTCTGGCGACTTTGATAGCGATGTAAATAGCGATTTTAGCGAGGGCAATGAGTAGTCCTGAATTACCATCTTCTAGCAAAGTACCATCTTCTGGCATTTTGCTAGTAGATAAGCCAAAAGGCGTTACCAGTCACGATGTTGTATCTTTTGCACGCGGCTTGTTGCACACTAAACGAGTGGGTCATGCTGGCACTCTTGACCCAATGGCAACAGGCTTGCTGATTCTTGGCTTTGGTAACGCCACGCGCTTGCTCAACTATTTGCTTGGTCACAATAAAACGTACGAAGCTGTGATTCGTCTTGGCGAGTCAACTAATACGGATGACGCAGACGGAAATGTTGTTTCAAGCGTGGATGATGAAAATGGCATTATAAACTTTGCAAATATTGATGAAATTCTTAAAGAATTGCGCGTTGTAATAGCAAAGAATTTTACTGGCTCGATTATGCAAACGCCAACATCTTTTTCTGCTATAAAAGTAAACGGCGTTCGTGCTTACGACTTAGCGCGTGAAGGTAAAGATGTTCATTTAGAGCCTAGAGAAGTTTTTATTTACGATTTTTCTTTGCTGGATGCGCATTTTAGTGTGGGCGTAAGTGGCGCGAAAGTTATTGATGTGCGCGCAAGCGTTTCTTGCTCTAGTGGCACGTATATTCGCGCTCTAGCACGCGATTTGGGGCGTGTTCTTGGAGTTGGAGGACACTTAGTTAGCCTTAGAAGAACGCGTATTGGCGATTTTTCTATAGAAGATAGTCGCGTGCTTAAGCTTAAAAGTGTTATTCGCACATTTACAAGCAAAAATGGCGTGACTCAAACTCGCGCGAAGGTTGTTTTAGACGATTTATACTATTCGCAAGGTTCATGCGAATCGCAAGCTGCTGGCGATTCGCCATCTGCTTTGCCAGCCTCGTCGCCTCTAGAAAACACTCTTAATCAACGCTTGCTAAGCATGTTTGAATCTGCAAAATTAACAATGCAAACAGTAGAAGTAAGTGAAAATCAAGCTAAAGACTTGCGATTTGGCAGAAAAATCACGATTTCTGCTATTAGTGCAAAAGACGCTACAAAGAACGCTATTGCATACGTAAAAGCCGCAAAAGATGAGCAAAACGACGTTGTTGCTGTTTTGCAGACCGCACAAAAGCGTCAAGCAACCGCAGATTTAAGCAGAACGGTTTCTATATCTCAAGCCAAAATTACAACAACAAACGAAAAAATCGAAAAAAATACAAATCAAATAGAAGCTAAACCAATTGTAGTATTTGTACAAAGCTAGTTTGCTGGTAAAATAGATGTTAGTGTGAAAATGGGGTTGCGGCAAAGTGGCGTCTAAAATAAAGCGATACCAATATTTGCGGCTCTTGCGAACAGTAAGGATATGATGAAGGTCATAGACATTCGACCAGATGCCAACGGTATGATTAGTTGGCCAACGTTGAGCGCTCAACGTAAGTCAGTTGTTACAATAGGTGTATTCGACGGAATGCATCTTGGGCATCGTAAAGTTATTGAGCGAACAGTGGAGATTGCTCGTAAAAACAACGCGTTCTCGGTTGTTATAATGTTTGACCCTCGTCCAAGCGTTGTGCACGAAAATCCAGATTTATTCGACGATTTTGGCGATGACGCGCAAATTCCAGTAGATTCGCAAGCGCTGACAAGCGTTCGCCAGCGGCTTAGAGTTTTACAGCAGTTAGACGTTGACCACGTTATTATAGTTCGATACAGCCTTGCTTTTGCTGCAAAATCGTACAGATTCTTCCTAGGGCAACTAGTTGGAAAGCTTGGCATGCGCGCGCTTGTTTTGGGATCGGATGCAGCTTTGGGCGCTAAAAGAGCTGGAAACGTTCATGCTATTAAAGAGCTTTCTCAAGCTACAGGCGTTTTTAGTCTTGTTGTTGTAGATGATTTTGGGCCAGGAGATGTTCGAGTTCCAGACCCGATTGTTCCAGAGGTTCCTTTAGAAGGCGGAGAGCCAAAAGACCCTGCAGATGGCATGAATAAGGCGGAATATCGCGCTTGGAGCAAGGGTATGCCGAATAAAAAGGTTCGTGCTTGGAGCTCTACAAATGTGCGATGGATGCTTGCAAATGGTAGGGTTCGAGATGCTGGAGATATTCTTGGCCAACCTCATAGAGTAGAAGGCGTTGTTGTTCACGGAGCTGGTCGCGGCCATCAAATTGGCTTCCCAACTGTGAATCTTGGAGAGCGAATTGACGGATATATTCCTGTTGATGGTGTGTATGCTGGTTGGATCATTGATTTAGACGCAGACGAGCAAAATGGCGCTTCGTATAGCAGAAACATTCCTAGCGTGGGTGTTTTGCGTAAAGATGAGCTTCATCTTGGATTGCATTCGCCTTGGCGTTGGGCGGCTGCGATTTCAGTTGGCACTAATCCTACTTTTGAAGATGACGCATCAAATGTATCAAACGCATCAAATAGCGCGGATGCTTACGACGATACTCTAGAAGAGCAATCGTCTAATCGAACTGTTGAAGCATATGCGTTAACAGATAAGATTCAAGACTTATACGGGCATAGGGTTTGCATTGAGTTTGCGCGCTTCTTGCGCCCTCAGCAAGCATTTGACTCGCAAGAGCAGCTTAAAGACGCTATTAGCAAAGACGTTGAGCAAACGCGCGCGCTAGTGTCGGAATGATTTAAAGAAGTTTTGCGTTTCTGGGTCGCTGCAAGCGTCCATAACTTCGTACGGCGTGCCGTTTTCTGCAACAACGCCGTTTCTAAGCAAAACTACTCTGTCGGCAGCTTCGTGCGCAAAATGCATCTCGTGAGTGGCCATTAAAATGGTTGTTCCTTGCTGCTTTAGCTCTGCAACCATGTCTAGAACTTCGCCAACAAGCATTGGGTCTAGCGCGGAAGTAATCTCGTCTAGAAGCAGAAGTTGTGGGCTTGTCATAAGCGCGCGAGCAATCGCCACTCGCTGCTGCTGTCCGCCCGAAAGCTGATCTGGGTAGGATTTTGCTTTATTTTCTAGCTTAATCCTAGATAGAAGCTCCATTGCGCGGCTTTCTGCGCGATCTTTGCTCCAATGATGAACTTTTCGCGCAGCAAGAGTTACGTTATCTAAAACACTCATATGCGTAAAAAGATTGAATTGCTGGAACACAACTCCGATTTGAGATCTAATTTGATCTTGATTTATGCGTGGGTCTGTAATATCTGTGTTTCCAAGCCAAACTTGACCGTCGTCTACTCGCTCAAGCAAATTAATGCACTTCATAAGAGTAGATTTGCCACTTCCAGAAGGCCCTAAAAGAGCCACCACTTCGTGAGGCGCAATATCAAAAGAAATACCTTTAAGAACAGGCGTTGAGTTATACGATTTTCGAATATTGCTTAAGCGCAAAACTGGGGTTGAATCCGTGTTATCGCTTGCATTTGTTTGATTGCTTGTGTTTGTGTAATCACTCATTTGTTGATTTACCTTTTGATTTGTTACGTTACTCATCACACAGTTCCTCCGTTTAGCTCGCGCTTGCGAAGTCTTGCTGTATACCAATCGTTTAGAACAATAAACGGAATGCTTAGCGCTATAAACACAACGCTTGCTACAACGTATGGAGTGAAGTTATAAGAAGTTGCAACAGATATTTGAGCGGCTCGAACTGCGTCTACAGCTCCCAAAACAGATATAAGCCCTGCGTCTTTTTGCATAGATATAAAGTCGTTCATTAATGCAGGAGCCACTTTTCTTAAGCCAAGAGGAATTACCACTAATCGCACAGTTTGACCAGATGTTAAGCCGAGTGATCTTGCGGATGCTCGCATAGAAGGGTGTACGTCTTCAAATCCTGCGCGCAATACCTCTCCAACGTATGCGGAGTAGCTCATAACAATGGCGATTGTGCCGAGTATTGCTGGTGGAATGCGCCCAAAAAGCTGCAATCCTGGTATGCCGAAGCCGATTAAGTAAAGCACAACAAGCATTGGTATGCCGCGCATAATGGTTGTGTAGAATTGCGCTATAGCGCGCAATGGGAAAAGCATTGGGCTTACGCTTGTGCGAATAACTGCGATTAAAGTTCCAAGTATTGCAACTCCTATTACAGCAAACACAAGCACTTGCAAATTAAGCATTAAGCCTTGCAAAACAGATGGCAAAGATAGCATAAAGTATTTGCCAGAAAAGAACGTTTCGCGCACTCTTGGCCAACCAGGGCTCATTGCAAGCGCCGCAATGCACACGCCAAGCAATACTAAAGTGCTTATTATGCTTGTTAAAACAGATTTAAGATTCTGTTTTTTGCGTATTGCTCTGCGCTCAAGCTCGATATTGCTTAAAGCGCACGTTCCTTCATCTAATGCCGTATTAGCGCTAGATAGTGACGACGCATTAGTGAGTAACTTATTTGATTCGTTGCTTGCAGAATCTGTTGTACTGCCGTTAAGTACTGTCATTGGCGGTAGCCTGAGCCTTTCGACATAATGAATGATACGCACTATTGTAAGCACTTTTATGTGACGATTGGGTTACAAATTGCTTACAATAATGCGTATTGGTAATGACGTTGGTACGATTTTTATTTATTTTGATCTATTTTTAATCTATTTTGTTTGATTTAATTTAGATCAATTTACTTAAGAACTGGCACATCAGTTGTGTACTCTGCAAGCCACTTTTCTTGAAGCTTCTTCAAAGTGCCATCTTTTTCTAGAGCATTCACAGCCTTAGTAACGTCTGCAGTAAGCTTAGATCCTTTTGGAAGAACAAGGCCAGTTCCTTCCTTATCTTCCGATCCTGCAATCTGTCCAAGAACAACACCATCCTTAACTTGCTTACTGCGAACAATGTTCACAGAAGATGGAGTATCTATAACAAGTGCGTCGATTTGCTTAGAGTCAAGAGCCTGAACCAAAGCGTCGTTATCGTTAAAGGTTTGAATATCGCTCTTAATCTTGTCTTTAGCAAAGCTGTAGCTTGTTGTTCCAACCATTGCGCCAATCTGCGCGGTTTTAAGATCTGCTAAAGTCTTTGCGTTAGCAAACTTGCTGTCTTTTTTAACAACAACGCCTTGAGTTGCGTTGTAGTAGCTTGGCGAAAAGTCTACTGCCTTCTTGCGTTCTTCGGTAATAGAGAACTGTTGAAGGTTAAAGTCAAAGTCCTTTGGGCCTGGAGTTACTGCGGAGTCGAAGGTTGTGCGAACCCACTTAACCTTGTCTTTGCCGTAGCCAAGTTTCTTTGCAACAGCGTATGCTACTGCGGATTCGTATCCTTTGCCGTTTTCTGGCTTGTTATCGTACATCCAAGGTGTGTAAGTTGGCTGAGCTGTGCCGATTGTCAAAACGCCTGGAGTGATCGTCTTTTGGTTTGGATCTTGTGCGTTTTGGCTTCCGCATGCCGCTGTGCTAACCATTGATGCAATTGCTAATGCTGCTGCAGCGATTTTTGTAGCTGCGATTGCTACGCGGTTAGTGTGCAAGTTGTTATGTACGAAAATAGCCATTTTTTCTCCTTGTTTTTGCTAAAACCTTAAAATTTTCGCTTATTCGTTTTTTAAGCGATTTAAGTAGGTTTTGCGGCCGTACATTTGATAGTTTATAAGACGATAGACGCATTTAAGGCTTAATTGTTACAGAATTGTTATCGTGATTGTTTATAACGTGCTATATTTTGTTGATTTAATGGCGTAAATTTGCTCTACTTATGTTCAATTTTGTAAATGTTAAGTGGCTGTTACAATCGGTGTGTTGCGGTGTGTTGTGTTGTTTTGGCGTGTATTTACGATTTTAGAGTCATAAGTATTTGACTGTATTTGGTTGTATTTGATTATGTTTGACTATATTTGATTTTGTTAGATTTTATTAGATTAGATTTATCGAACTTATTTTAGGGGAGACTATGCAAAAGGAATTTTCAATCGGTAATTCTGGCGATTTTAGCAATCTTTCAAATCTCGCTGTTATAGTGGCGCTTCAAAAAGAGGCTCAACCTATTTTGCAAGCTTTTAGTGGCGAATATAAGTCTTGGCAAGATTACGGTGTTACTTTTATTCAAGGTAAAATCGCGTCTAATAACAAATGTAATAAAGCAGTTCTTACAATATGCATTGCTGGAATGGGAAAGTGTGCTGCAGCTGCAGCAGCTCAGGCGCTTATAATCGAAACTAAGCCACAAGTGTTGATTTTTAGCGGAATCGCAGGAGCATTAAATCCGCGTCTTAATGTTGGAGACATTGTTATAGGCAAGAATCTTCACTATTTAGAAACAAATACGCAAATTATTGCCGAGTGCTCTCCGTATAAGGACGTTTTTGAATCGGATTCAAAATTATGCGATTTAGCGGCAAATCAAGCGAAGTTATTAGGCTTTAGGCTTGAAAAGTCTTTGCAAGAATCATCTTCGGCTGCTTGCGATTCTTCCGCGGGATTTAAGCAAAGCGCGTCTAATAAGAGCGAAAATGGCGTTGCATACGTTTGCGGAAACATAGCAACAAGCGACCAATTTAACACAGACCCAAAGATTCTAGACGCAGTTCGCGAAGAGGTTTTTGGCGATTGCGAAGAGATGGAAGGCGCTGCAGTGGCGCATATTGCAGCTAAAAATGGCGTGCCATTCCTTGCGATTCGCGCAATGAGTAATCGTTGCGGAGAATCCTATGAATCGCTTGATGCGCATAAAGACGATTTAGTTCTTGCTGCAAATCGCGCTGCAAGTTTGACTTTGAGCGTTTTGAACGCGCTTGTTAAATAGCTTACTCGTTTTTAGGCGCTAAATTAAATCCGCTAAAAGTAAAACCAGGGCTTACAACGCAAGACACTAGAACGTCTGCGTTGCTAGGAACGGTTCGCTGCCATGTTCCAGCAGGAATCACAAGGTGACCGCGCGTAGATAAGCCGTTGTGTTCTTTAGTGTTTCCAAGCGTAAAACGTTGCAAATCCGCCTCCGCGCAAGGATTTACGCCACAACCGCCAAGCTCAATCGTAAGATTTGCTGGCCCATGCCAAAGCCAAATCTCGTCTGCGTCAACTTTATGCCACGCGCTTGAATCGCCAGCTGGTAAAAGAAAGTAAATAAGCGATGCTAGTGGCCTTGGAGCGTTTGAACTAGAGTTTTCGTCAACTTTAGTATCACTTAAGTTTGCGCTCGCGTTTTCGTTGTTATTTGCGCTATACAGTTGAGATGCTTGCCAATCGCGAGCGTACCATCCGCCTTCTGGGTGGGCTTCTAAGTGCAATTCTTTAACAAGATTTTTTGCGTAATCGCTCATATCTTCTAATTTAATGCTCATAATATCTCCTGATATTTTCTGATTTATTTTGCGAGACTTATTAGTCAAGACTTATTGCGCAAAAGCGCCATTATTGTACACAAGATTTCCAGATATTACTGTTGCTTTTGCACTACCTGCGCCGTGACGAACAAAATTATGCAAAGTCTCTTCAACTCCTTGTGGCGAGCTTGTGTCTGTTGGAATGTTAAAGAATGCAAGGTCGGCCGTGGCTCCAGCATTAATTTGGCCAATTCTGTGCGGTCCTACGTGCAAGCCCATAACGCTTGCGCCGCCTAAAGTAAGCATGCGAATAATTCGATGCGTTAAATCATCTTTTCTATAGCCCTGTGCCGTTGCTAAGTCGTAGACTTTTGCAGCGTCGTCTAAAACGTCTAAAGATGGAGAAGAAGATAGGGAATCCGTACCAATCGCAAGTAAGTTTCCTTCTTCCATATAGTCGCGAATTGGCGCGTCTCTCTCTGTAACAGTAATGCGATTGGACCTTGGGCAAAGTGCCACTCCAACTCCGCGTTGGCGCAAAATCCTGCGGTCTTCGCCATCCGCCCAAACGCCGTGCGCAATATGAACGTCTGGCCCCAAAGACCCAAGCTGATCCAAAAACTGAATTGCAGATGCCGTCATTCCGTGCGATTTAAGTTCGCTATAGCTTTCCCAAACATTGCTATTCCAATCTGGCGCAGAATACGTAGTTAGCGTATCTGCGTGATTTCCTGCCTCCATCGGCGTTTCGGCCAAGTGTATGTGCAAGCGCATGTTTAGCTGCCGCGCAATGTCTGGCAAATCCACAAACGGCTCTGTTTCTAGGCTATAAGGCGCATGTGGGCTAATACCTATACTCGGTATGCTGCCGTTGTTCATCATTTGCCCAAGCATTTCTAGCAGCTTAGCGTAGCCTTCTTCCTTCCAATCAACGTTTTTCCAGCCCATTACCTCCCAATAGGCAATTCCGTGCATTCCCTGGCTTGCAAGCGCTCCAACCGCTTCAATATCGGTTACAATGTCGGCAGCTGCTGTTGTGCCAGATTCCACCATCATTCTTGCGCCTTCGTATGCAGAAGTCTTCCAAGTTGTTAGCGATGGATTTTTTTGTTTATCTTCTTGCAACTTGTCGTAAACAACGTTAAATCCTTGCTCCCAATCGTGGAAATTTCTATATTCTCCGCGTCCTACGCTTGCCATATTTGTGTATTGCAAATGCGTGTGTGCATTAATAAGACCTGGCGTCATAAGACCGTGCCAATGCTTCTCGTTTCTAAACATTTGCATATAAGAATCGCTTGGCATCTCGTCTTTTAGAATATTAAGAACCCATTGACGCGTTCCAACGTGCACAACGCGTCCGTTAGATACAGCAACGGCACCTTCGGGGATTATTGGCCCCGTTACTGGAATAACCATTGATGCACTGTATAGTGTGACTTCGCTAAGTGGTGTTGGGTGTGCAAGTTTGCGTATTGGGTCTGTAAGCATTGTGTTCCTTAAGGAATTACGTTGTACTATTTTTGCTTTATTTATTCTATTATTGCTCAGATTTATTATGTTTTGGTTAATTGATTTATGCTAAATGTTTGCTTCTTCTGCAAATCGCGTTAAATCCCACTTATATCCGTTGTTTTTATTGGCTTCGCTTGCGCTATATCCGCGTTTTTCTAGTGCGATTCTTGCTATTTGATTATCGGAGCTTTCTGGCAATTGGTAGATTCCAGAATCAAGTCGATTTTCGTTATTTTTATTGCCATTTTTATTGCTATTGCCGTCTTTATTGCCATTGTGCTCTAGCAAATACGCAACTGCGCTCACTTGAACAGCAAAACTAAAGTCCATAATCTCAATAGGATTTCCGCCGCCTGTAGTGTAATTTGTGCCGTCTCCTTCGCTTATTAGCGTGATCTGCGGACCTAGTGGAACTTGGATTTTTCTTTGTGCTGTTCCAACAACTGGCTTAAAATCAGGGATTTCGTCTAATGCAATCTCGTTTGCAATTCCACCAATAACAGCCAAAATTGCGTTTTCTTGCATGTTTTGCATATTTTGCAATGTAATCGTGTGTCTAACGCCTGTTGCAGAAACAATCATATTGCTTTCTTTAACAGCGCATTCAAGATTTTTAGCTTCAAATCCGTCGAAAACTGCGCGTAAAGCTTGAACAGGATTTGTGTCGCAAATCGTAACTTTTGCACCCAATGCGCGTATTCTTAATGCAAATCCGCGGCCAACTGGTCCGTATCCAACAACAGTTACTTTAGCGTTTTCAAAGCATTCGCTTCCAAGAATTTGTTGCATTGTTGTAACGCATGTTTCTCCAGTTCCATGACGATTGTCAAAATCGGTTTTTAGAGCGCTATTATTTACTGCGATTACGGGGTAGTGCAAGTGCCCAGCTTTTTGCATTGCTTCAAAAGCGCGCACTCCACTTGTTGTTTCTTCGGCAACGCCTATTAGATTTGCTGCGATTTGTGGGCGTTCTAGGCTTGCTAGGCGCGCAAAGCTTGCGCCATCGTCGATTATTATGTTTGGCTGTATTTCGTCTAGAAGTTTTAGAGCGCCTTCGTGCGTTTGCTCAGGAGACCAATCGCGGTTTGCTTGCACTAAAATGCCCTCTTTTTTAAGTTGATCTGCCACTCTCTGGTCGGTTTCGTCTGGGCTGCAAAAAACGCCAACAATCGCTCCGTGAGCGTGTAGCTCCCTCAGTAGCACGGCTGTTTTTGGCTCTAGCACAAGGCAAACAGCTATTCTAACGCCTTCTAGATTAAGGCCATTTTCTTGTAAATTGTTAAGTAACGTGCGCATTACTGGCATGTGGCTTTGCGCGTAGTCAATGGCATCTTTTCCGCTTAAATTAGGCGCGTCTACAGTGGTCTCTAGGTTTTTTGCGCATATTTTTACGCAAAAATCAGCATCTTCCTTAGAATTTACGGGAATTATTCCCCAAGATTGCGCATTTTGCAAGAATTTTTGCACATTGCTATTGTTGTCGCTATTGATGTTGTTGATGTTAATGTTGTTGTTTTCTTTATTTTCATCTTCAATAAACACTCGCGAACCTGCAAGCGAGCGATTAGTTTTTTGTGATGTAAAAGCAGCCCATTTGCTAAAGTCAACCATATTAATCTCCATTAATCTCCTACAATCCCAGCGCGCTCAACGCTTCTTTAAGATTATTTACTTCAACTACATCAATTCCTGCAACGTGAATCTTTTTTTGCAAATGGCAAACAATCGCACGTTTATAGCCAATTCTTGCAGCTTCTTTAAGTCTAGTTTCCATTCTAGAAGCCGATCGAACTTGGCCAGTCAAGCTAATCTCGCCAATTGCGCATGTAAAAGGTAAAACTGGCTTATTTTTTGCAGCGCTTGCAAGGGACGCCACTATTGCTAAATCGCAAGAAGGCTCTTTTGCTTTAGCGCCAGCAATCGTAGAAACGTAAATGTCTTTAGCAAGAAGATTTAATCCGCCATGCCTATATAAAACTGCTGTAAGCATAGCGATTCTATTTGTATCTACTCCCGAAACTGCACGTCTAGGAGCAGGCAGAACAGAGTCTGTAACAAGCGCTTGAACCTCAATAGCAAGGCTTCGATTGCCCTCTAAAGTAAGCGTTACGCATGTGCCTTCGTTTTTGCAATCCTCGTTAGAAGACAAAAACAGGCCAGAAGGGTCCAGAACTTCCTCAATGCCGCATCCGCTCATATCGAAGCATCCAACTTCGTCTGTAGGTCCAAAACGATTTTTAACAGCGCGAAGCATGCGCAATGCCGTTTGACTATCTCCTTCAAATTGGCAAACTGTGTCTACAAGATGTTCAAGCGTGCGCGGACCTGCAATCGAGCCGTCTTTTGTAACGTGACCAACTAAAAGCACTGGAATATTACAAGTTTTAGCAACGTCAATAAGCGCGCTAGCTACTTCTCTAACTTGAGTGGAGCCTCCTGTAATGCCATCAACATCGCTAGAAACAATAGTTTGTGCTGAATCAACAATTGCAAGTGTTGGCTTATACTTTTCGATTAATGCTAAAGCTGTGTTTAAGTCTGTTGTAGAAGCAAGAAGAAGATTTTGACTTATAGCGTTTATGCGTGATGCGCGCAATTTTACTTGCGACTTTGATTCTTCGCCAGAAATGTATAGGACTATGCTTTCTTTGGATTTGCCGCCATTTTTAGCTACTTTTCCAGCGGTTTCTAAAAGCAGAGTAGACTTTCCGATTCCTGGCTCGCCTGCTATAAGCGTTACGGACCCTGGAACAAGGCCTCCGCCTAAAACGCGGTCAAATTCGCTAAATCCCGTGTGTATTCTAATTCCATTATCTGCTTGAATGCTGCTAATCGGCTGTGCGTCTACGCTGGAATCGATGTTTAATGCGGCAATCGCGTTTGTTTTTGCGCTTCTTGAATTTCTAGACGATCTTAAAGCTTTAGAAACGCCACTTTGCAACTTTGGCTCGCTAAACTCGCTTAGCGTACCCCATTCGCCGCATTCTGGGCAGCGGCCGTACCATTTTGACCCACTCCAACCACATTCGGAGCACAAGTAATAAGTAGAAGATTTTGCAGCCATGATTTGACGCTAGCTGCATTTATAGACATTTTGCCGTCATACTTTTGTGAGATAATCCAAGTATGTTTAACAGTGTTATGTGGGGTAAAAAATGAATTCTTATACAAATAATTCTTCTACTTCTTCGCAAGGATTTTCTGCGTCTCATAACAATTTACGAAAAGTGCTTATTGTTGCATTAATAGTTGTTGTTTTGGCAATTGTTTCCGCGTTTGTTTGGCCAGGTTGGGCGTTAAATCACCAGCAAAATACGCAACCCGCTAAAACGCAAGTGCCTTCTGCAAAAACGCCATCTATTAAGGCTAAAGATTTGCCTAGCACGTCTACTGCGCTGTTAAAAGCTATGCCAGATACTGTTCTTGATTTTGCGCGTGTTGATGCTTCTGCTAGCGCAAAATGGTCTTCGGCTTCTCCTTTAGAAGAATACACAGTTAAGTATTCAACTGGAGAATCTGGAAGTGATGTTTCGCTTGTTGTTGCTCAATGGAGCAGTCGCGACCTAGCGAATAAGCAATATGAGCTTTTGCTAGATGGATTAAGTGGGGTAGATGTTGCTTCTGGAAAAATTCAAGTTTCTGGAAAAACCACTGGCAGCTATGTGTTAAAGACTGAGTCGGGCAATAAAGCTAAAGCTAGTGCCATTTGGCAAAACGACACAGCTGTGTTTGAGTTAACCGGATCAAAGCAATCTGTTGAAAGATTCTATAAGCAATTTCCAATGTAAACTTTGCAAAATATAAGCTGTTTTGCATGTGTTTTGTATGTGTTTAACGTATGGTTTTGCGCATGTTTTGCATGTGTTTTTGTAAAACTTTGCTTTAGGATTTTCCAAAGTCGTCAAAACGGTGTAACATTAGGCAAGTTGCACACTTTACATATGAATGGAGGCTTCAGATGGGTTCTGTCATCAAGAAGCGCCGCAAGCGGATGAGCAAGAAGAAGCACCGCAAACTGCTGCGTAAGACTCGTCATCAGCGTAAGTAATGCTGTTTGGCGCGCCTGCCCGTTTGGGCACGTAACACTTTTGAAAGCGTTGGATTTTCCAGCGCTTTTTTTATTACGATTGAAAATTACCCTGATTGAAGAATGTAAAAAATTTCCCGAAAATGTACGTAAAACAGTGGATTTTACGCACACTCTCGGGAAATGATTGGTTAAATATTAGATTATGTAGACTGCTGCTTACTTATTTGGGTTTGTAAGAGTGCGAGGGCCGTTTGGATCTCCAACAATCACAGTATCAACCATGTTCAAGAACAGGCCGTGCTCAACAACGCCAACAGTTTCAATCAAGTCTTTAGCAAGCTCTTGTGGGTGGTCAATGCGCTCCAAATGCAAGTCAACTACAAAGTTGTTCTCGTCTGTGCGTACTTCTTTGCCATTTGCATCAAGTCGCAAAACTGGCTTGTATCCGCGCTTCTCGAACTTACGAATCACTTGAGCAGATCCAAATGGAATTACCTCAACAGGCAGTGGGAACTTGCCGATTGTGTCAACTACCTTGCTTGCGTCTACAATCCACACAATGCGATCGGAGTTGATTGCAACAATCTTTTCCCAAAGAAGAGCTGCGCCGCCGCCCTTAATGCCGTTAAAGTTCTTATCAACTTCGTCTGATCCGTCAATCGTAACGTCAATATGGTCAACATCGTTAATGTCAAGAATCTTAATGCCGTAGCCTTCTGCCTGCTCTTGAGTGCGGCGAGAAGTTGTAACTCCAGTAAAGCTTAAGCCTTCTTCCTTAACTCTGCGGCCAAGCTCGTCTACTAAGAATCGCACTGTAGAGCCGGTTCCAAGACCAACCATCATGCCATTTTGTACGATTTTTGCGGCCTCAATGCCAGCTGCTTTCTTTAGCGCGTCTTGTTGTGCTTTATCCATTTGTGCCTACTTTCTTGCTTTTGGCAGGTTGTTACCACGCTATTTTGCGCGATTATGTGCGATTTTTAGCGATTGCTAATCGCATCTGTTCCATACATATTACATATTAGTCTGCTTTAAGATTTTTGTTCTGTTATTTTTCGCATTTGTTTGCGTTTGTTTGAATATAAAATTCGGTTGGTTCTAGGTTAAAAGTGCCATCTGGCATAACGTATCCGCTTAACTGTATTGTGCCTGTTATAAAGCGTGGATTTCCGTTAAAACTTGGGCTTGTGTTTGGAGCAGGCGTAAATTGCAATGTTCCGCATACGCGCAATCCTGGAACTGCTTTATATTTTTGCTCTGATTTATTTTGTGATTCGTTATTTTGGGATTCGTTATTTTCATGCGATTCGTCTGCGTCTTTTGATTCTTCTATGGCTTTCGATTCGTCATTTGTATTAATGATTTGCGTAGATGAGTCGCAAGCAGCATTGTTATTTGCGTATTTAGTGGCATCGCTAAATGTTTCACGCTCTGTTTCACGGCTTGTTTCACGCGTATTATCGCCATTAAAATCAGGATTAATATCTTCTCCAACGCATCTGCCAATGTGGTATTCGCTACTAGAAATTTTTCCATCCAATAGCATTTTTGCATCTTGCGGAACGTCAACGCCATCTGAATATGAGGAAGAAATCAACGATTTCCACCCTTCTAGTGGCAAATATCCATCCTTCAATTTGCTGCGGCAATCTTCGGCATAAGTTCTAGCAAGCTCGTCAACTTTCTCGTTTCCAGCGTTTCCAGCGTGTCCCTTAACCCAAACAAACTTAACGGAGCCTTTGCGCTTGCAAATCTCCGAATCGATTGCGCGAATAAGTTCTGCATTTTTTACAGGCTCTTTTTTGGAGTTCTTCCAACCGTTCTTTTTCCAACCATGAATCCAAGTTGTTGCACAATTAATTGCATATTGCGAGTCGCTTTCGATTGTTAAAGGTTCGCTTCCAGGATGCGCTCGCAAAGCTTCTAGAACTGCGCATAATTCGCCTATTTGATTCGTGCCGTTAGTAGCTCCGCCTGCATCCGCGTTACCAGCGTGATTGTGCTCGTGAGCGTTGCCCGCTTCGTCTATGTGGTCTGCCCAAGCCCAGCCCATTGATCCATTTGGATTTCCTAGAGCAGATCCGTCTGTAGAAACAACAATCATTGCAAAACCTTTCAAAAAATGCGCTGGCAGCATCAGCAACCAGCGCATATAGAAGCTGTTAACTTCGACTAATCGTAAATCAACTTCGATTAACAGAAGTTGATTTTAACTAATCGCAATTAAGCGTTACGCTAAAGCCTTGTCTACTACAGCAGTAGCTTCCTCAAGCACCTTGTCAAGCGCTTCTGGAGAAACGAAGGACTCAGCATAAACCTTGTAAATGTTCTCGGTACCAGATGGGCGAGCAGCGAACCAATTGTTCTTAGTTGTAACCTTCAAGCCGCCAATCTTAGCGCCGTTTCCAGGAGCCTCAGTGAGCTTTGCTGTAATATCTTCGCCAGCAAGCTTAGTCGCTTCAACGTCGTTGCCGCTAAGAGCTGCAAACTTTTGCTTTTGCTCAAGAGTGGTTGGAGTATCTACGCGCTTGTACCAGCTTTCGCCAAAGCGAGCAACCTGGTCTTGATGAAGCTGAGCAGGATTCTTGCCAGTCTTTGCAGTGATTTCTGCAGCGAGCAAATCAGGAATCAAACCATCTTTATCGGTGGTCCACACGCGGCCATCCTTGCGCAAGAAGCTCATGCCAGAGCTTTCCTCGCCGCCGAAAGCAACTTCGCCACTAAAGAGTGGGTCAACAAACCACTTAAAGCCAACAGGAACTTCCACAAGCTTTGCGTTAATAGAAGCAGCTACGCGGTCAATCAAAGAAGAAGACACAAGCGTCTTGCCGATTGCAGTATTCTTTGGCCAATCTGGACGAGCGCCGCCGAACAAGTATTCCACGCACACTGCAATGTAGTGGTTCGGGTTCATAACACCCCAGTTAGGGCACACAATACCGTGTCGGTCGGCATCTGGATCGGTGCCACCAACCAGATCGTACTTATCCCAAGCGCCAGCGTTAAGCTGATCAACTAAGCCCTTCATTGCGTAAGGGGAGCTTGGATCCATACGAATCTTGCCATCGTGGTCGATTGTCATGAATCGCCAAGTTGGGTCAACATCTGGGCGCACAACGCCAATGTTTAAGCCGTACTTTTCGTTCATAAGTGGCCAGTAGTTTACGCTTGCGCCGCCGAGTGGGTCAATTCCCAAGCGCACACCGCTAGAGCGAATTACATCGAAGTCAATAACGTTTGCCAAATCGCTAACGTAGTGTTCGCGGTAATCGAAGCCTTCAACCAAATCAGACTTGATTGCTTCCTCGAAAGGCACGCGCTTAATGGACTTGTAATTGTCGAGCAATTCGTTTGCGCGGTTTGCAATCGCATTAGTTACGTCTGCTGGGGCAGGGCCGCCGGTTACAGGATCGTACTTAAAACCACCGTCGGTTGGAGGATTGTGCGAAGGGGTTACAACAATACCATCAGCCAAGCCATCTCCGCTAAAACGCTGAGTGCCATCTGCTGCGCGATTATGCGTCAAAATAGCTTGCGACACAACAGGTGTTGGAACAAAGTCGCCGCGCGAGTCCACACGAACGTGAACGCCGTTAGCAACCAAAACCTCAATAGCAGTTTTTTGAGCAGGCTCAGAAAGAGCGTGCGTATCTCGACCAATATAAAGTGGGCCAGTTACGCCAGCGCTCTTGCGATATTCTGCAATGGCTTGTGTGATTGCAACAATGTGAGCTTCGTTAAACGAAGTTTTCAAAGCAGAACCACGATGACCAGACGTGCCGAAAATAACGCGCTGTTCTGGAATATCGGAATTTGGAACTTCATCGTAGTAAGCGCCAATCAAAGCGTCAACGTCTACTAGATCTTCTGGGGTGGCGGGCATTCCCGCATTTTTTGCTACCATAATTTTTTATTTTGCCACGGCGGCGGTATTTTCTAATGTATTTTTCTGTTTACTGTTGCGCGAGGGCTGCAGATTTCTCTCCTCGCAAGTCCCGTCGCTTCGCTCCTCTTTTATTGCTCGTATAGAAATCTATAGCCCTCTTACATGCTTGAACAATTGCGTATATCTTAAACGGCTGAAATCGTAGACTAAACGGCGGTATTTTGGGTTAAAGAAGATTGCAAACTCTGTGGCACGCGCACGCATAATGCTCGTTTATCTACACTAAAACGCAAGTGTTTTGTGTATCCCAAAATATCTCCATCAACCTGCACGGGAGCAGGCCGTTCTAGCTTAACTTCGGCTTCAACACCTTGCGATTGGTCAATCTTGGAGTTTGTAGAAAGTGGGCTTTGTTGCGCTTTTCCTGTAACGGTTTGGTGCACAACATCTCCAAACAAGTTAGCCCATCCAATTAATCCGCCAGAAGTGTCAATAATCTCAAAGTCGAGTATGCCATCGTCGTAAGCAGCATCTGGCATAAGTGAAAACATTGGAATCTGGCCGCAATTTCCAGCCATAAGCGTGCGGAAAGATATTGCACTAGATGTGTAATCCGTTCCATCTTTGCGCGTAAAAGTAACGTCTCCGCGGTATTTTGGCGCAAACAAGTGCTTAACGCCTGCAACAAAGTACGCAAGCCAGCTTATATTCTTTTTAAGCGCTGGATTAGTGTCGTCTATCATAAGCGCGTCGAATCCGATTCCCGCAATAATCAAAAACGCGTGACCGTGGTCTTCGTACGGTTTATCGAGTATAAAAACGCGACCAACGTCAACAAACCTAGATCCATGGCTAGTTGCCACTTTTAGCGCGGCTTGAACATCGTCTACAGGAATCCCCATGTTTCGCGCAAACAAGTTTCCCGTTCCAATTGGAATTATTCCCATTGCGTGGTTTGTTCCGCTAACTGCGCTCGCAACCGTTCTAACAGTGCCATCTCCGCCAACAGCAACAACAACATTTGCGCCATTTTTCAAAGCTTCTAGCGCGCATTCGCGCCCGTCTTTATTAAGCTGCGTATCTATTATTTCGTACGTAAAATCGTTAGAAGCACAGTAATCTTTAATGCTTTTTCGGTATTCTTCGGCTTGCGGTTTAGAAGGATTTAGTATAAAAGCGTAGTGAACGCTGTCTCCATGCCTTTCTGCCAGTTTTTCTGCTAAATGATGCTTCTTCAGGGTACGCGTAACTATCATGATGACGAATGGCGCAAAAACTAGCGCAAAAACAATCACCATTAACGCAATTGTTGCTTGAATTGGCATATCTGGCATATTTATTATTCTTGCACACATCTTTAAGATATGGACATTATTTTGACAATATTTATAAAATTTGATTATTTCTTTACATTTTCATCACTTATTACGTTATTTCGCGCGTTGCTGCGTCTGATTAAGCGCTTGATTGCTGCATTTGATTAGCGCGTTGATTATGAGCTTGATTATGCGTTTAACTACATTTTGACGCTGGCATGTTTGCTTAGTTAGTGCCATTTATATGATTTTTATATGCTAAGCAAGTGATAGACTTACAATGTGCGTTTGCGCGTAGAACTAGCAGGGGTTTAAGGTTATGTCTGAATCGCAAGAAAATAATATGAGCGTTTTTGAATCCGACGATACTGAACAATTTGAAGTATCGAAAAAACGTGTTAAAGGAAATAAGTCAGCGCTTGTATTGCTTTACTCGTTTATTATTTTCTTGATACTTGTAGTTGCGGCTTTTGTAGGGTCGCAAGCATACTTCCGTGACCGTGTTGCTCCTGGAGTGCATTTTGCTGGCAGCAGTGAAGTTTCGGGCGCTCAAGTTGAAAAAGTCACAGATGCTGTAAATAGGGCGATTGAAAACACAAAGATTGAGATTAAAGACGATTCTGGAAAAAGCTCTGTTGAAACGCTTAAAGACTTATCGGTAAGCGTAGATAAAAGTGCAACTGTGCAAAACATTATGCGCGCAAAGCACAATAATGTGTTTACAATGCTTATGCCTTGGTTGCAAGAAAACGTTGGACTTAAAGCCAAGCTAGACAACGAAAGCATGGACGCGTACATTGTTAAAAAGTTTGTTAGCGAAAAAGATAGGGCAATGCCTTATACTGCTAAGTTCGATTCTTCTTCTAACTCTTATGTTGTAGAAGATGGTGTTCCAGGGCGTACAATCATAACTTTGCCAGTTCGCGAGGCTATTAAGCGTGTTCTAGAAAATCCTGGTAAAACAGTAAAAGTTACGGTTGGCTCTCGTAAGGTAGAAGCTCCAATTAAACGTGATGTAGCGCAGAAAACTGTTGATCAACTCAATAATTTGATATCTAAAAAAATTACGTTAGACAATGGCGATTCAAAAGATTTTACGCTTTCAAAGGCTGTTTTAGCATCTTGGATTAAGATTGATGCAGATTGTGCAAAAAAGAAGATTTCGTACAAGGTTGATTCGTCTGCTGCCGACGCATGGCTTTCTAAAGAGCTTGCTAAAAATCTTAATCAACAAAAAGTAGACCAAGAAGATACGTACAACAAGCAAGGAAAGTTTATATTAACAACGCTTAAGGGTGCAAATGGCATAGAAGTTAAGTATTCTAAAGACTTTGCAAACAAGGTTGTTCAAGCTGTAGAAAAGTCGGCAGATGCAAAGCTTAGTGTTCCAACAAATGTTGTTAAATTTGGAATCGAAAAAAAGACTGTTGACATGCGCGTTGTTGTTAACAAGTCAAACCAAACAATAAGCGTTTACAAAGATGATCAGCTTCTTAAAACATTCCCAGTTTGCAGTGGCTCAAATGGTTATTACGAAACGCCAAACGGAACGTACTTTATTTACTTGCGCTACCGAGTGCAAGATATGCGCGGATTTAACCGAAACGGCTCTAGGTATTTCTTGCCCGGAATCACTTGGGTTAGCTACTTTAACGGCGGAATATCATTCCACACCGCTCTTTGGAACAATGTTGGTATATCTCAAGGATACCCTGCAAAGTACGGTTCTCATGGATGCATAAACATGTATGAGCAGGACGCAAAGTGGGTGTTTGAAAACTGCCCTCGCGGAACCGTTGTGGAAGTTGTTGGAGAACAACCAGATGGACCAGTTCGCTAATAAAGCACCGAATTTGAAGGGCGATTTGCCTGCTGCAGCTAGAAGAGTTAGTAGCACTCCGATTCAGGTTCGTGTTACAGAAACGCTGTTCGATGCTCCTTCTAGCGAAGAGCGCTTAGATAAAAAACCTCCGATTGTTCAATTTGCTAGAAAGTTCGCAACGTCTAGCTTTGGACTTTGGGTGCGCATAAGTGGCAAAATCGCTCGGAATTTTGGCTGGTTTCCTAGCGTTGAGCCATACATTGGTTACGGTACCGATCGCTACGCGCGCTTGATTTGCCGAACTGTTCTAGCGCCTAAAAATGGACATCATTCCGCGTTAAAGCGCGGTATTTACGCGATGCTTGTTGTTCCTGCAATTCGTGTTAAGGTTGCTCTAAGTATTGATAACGTTGCTGTTGAATGGGCGCAGGTTGGCGATTCTTCTGTTTACGATAAGCCAGATTCTGCGTATAACAGCAGCGCAGAATATTGCGTTTCGGATTGTTCGGGTTACTTGGATTTGGTTACCGAAAGGTCGCTTTTGCCAGGCGAACACAAGGTTTCGTACAAGGTTGATAATCGCAATCCTGTTGAAGCAAGCATGTTTGTTATATCGGAGCAAACGCCTTTAGGTATTATTTCCGACGTTGACGATACCATTATGGTCACTCAAGCGCCTTCGCCTCTTAGAGCTGCTTACAATTTGCTTATTATGAATCCAGAGCATAGGCATGCTGTTGATGGAATGAGTCACTTTTTTAAGCGTATTAAGGATTCAATTCCTAGCACTCCTTTCTTCTACCTTTCCACTTCTCCTTGGAATGTGGAAGCTTCAATCCGACACTTTATTTTGCGCGAAGGTTTTCCTGCGGGGCCTCTTCTTCTTAGGGATTTAGACCCGCGTCCTAAGACTTTTGTTCCAACTGGACCACAGCACAAGCTTGAGTTTGCTCAACAGCTTATGGATGATTTTCCAGACATGCGATTTGTTCTTATTGGAGATGACGGTCAAAAAGACCCTTCGACTTATGCAAAAATCATTGAAAAATTCCCAAATCGCGTTCTTGCTGTTGGCATACGTCAGCTTAAAAAAGACGCAACTTTGGTTGATTTTAGGCGAAGCATGTCTAAGAATTTTGGTGTGACTCTTGCATCTTCTAGAGTTGCTAAAACTTGCAATGATATTTTTGTTGAAGCTAAGGGTGCAGCTGGTACTTTTGAAGGTGTTCCATTCTTTGCTGCTCAAAATGGCAATTTGCTAGAAGATATTATGATTCCGTTTATTATGGATTCTGTTAATTGCAAAGAATGATTTTAATCAAAGACTGATTTTAAGTGTTCTAAGTGTTGTAAATATTTTAAGTGTTGTAAGTGTTGTAAAGATCATAAAGATTGTAAAGGTTATAAATGGAAGATAATTCGCTAAAAGTTGGTGATTTTAATACTGCTAAAAAGCCACTTCTTGCAAAACGAGTTGACTACGTTCGTAAGTTCCACAACGATGTGTTTGTAGACGAATATGCGTGGATGAGTAACACTAAATCCAAGGAGTTGCGCGAGTATATTGATGCTCAAAATGAGTACACTAACAAACGCGTTTCTAGTTTAGAGTCTTTACGTAAACATTTGTTTAGCGAGCTAAAAAGTCGTGTTCAAGAAACAGATATGTCGGTTCCAACTCGCATGGATGGCTATTGGTATTACGTTAGAACCGAAGAAGGCAAACAATATGGCGTTCAATGCCGTATGAAAATTAAGAGCGAAGATGATTGGAATCCACCTGTTATAGATGAGCGCGCTCATGCTGGTCAAACGCCATGCGAAGAGGTTATTTTTGACGCAAATATAGAAGCTAACCGTTTTAATGGCGGATTCTTTCAGCTTGGCGGAATGGATATTAGCTTAGACGGTAAGCGAATGCTGTTTGGAGTTGATTCTAAGGGCGATGAAAGATTTGACTTTTATATTCGCGATTTTTGCGCGGATAAAAGTGGCGATTTTGATTGCAAAAATGGCGAAAATATAGAAGAAAATGGTAGCGAAAGTGCCGATTACATCACTCGCTATAACAATAGTTTTGTAACACTTTCGGATTGCATAAAAGGCATATCTTCTGCGCTTTTAACACCAGATGGAAAATGGGTTTTCTACGTAACTTTAGATAGTGCTTGGAGGCCATACCAAGTGTTTAGGCATAAGGTTGGAACAAGTGTAGAAAATGACGTTAAAGTTTTTGAAGATTTAGACGAACGCTTTTTTGTTAGCGTGTACGAAAGCTTCGACGAGCGAAGCGTTATTATAAACAGCAGCTCTAAAACCACTTCACGCGTGTTAATGTTGCCTCTAAGCACACCAGAAGGCGATTTTAGAATGGTGCTTAAGCCTATAGAAAACGTAGAATACGACGTTTCGTTTGCGTGCTTTGAAAATGCTGGTCAAGATGGCAAAGACATTCCACTAATGTTTGTAAGCCACAATCTTAAAAATCCTAATTTTCAAATTGATGTTATAGATTTGCGAAAATACTCTGCAGATTCAATGCCATTTAACATTGGCGAAGGTTATTGCATTGCGCAAGGGTCTCCATACGGATGCCAAAATGGTGATTTAATAGAAAAAGGCGCGAGCAAAAAAGCCATTAGTGCGCCATATTACAACAGCCAAAATCCTAAGATTTTGCAAGGATTACGCGGCTTAAGCGTGGATGGTTTAAGCGTTTATAAAAACTACGTTGCTCTTTCTTTCCGCGCGAATGGCTTGCCTCAATTGGCAGTTATGACTAAAAGCAATGCCGTTGAAGATTTTAAGACTGGCTGTCCATGGAGATTCCGTCTTGTAAAAGAAGATGGGTTTGTAGGAAATTCTTGCGATTGCGCGGTTTCTTGCGATTCTTTGGATCTTAACGATTCGTTGGAGGCTAGCGATTCTTGCGCAAAAGTCGCAAGCTTCCGTTCCACAAGCGCTCGCAAAGAATTATCTAAAATAAGTCTTGAACAAGCAAAAAATAGTCGAATCAGCCTTATTGTTGCAACGGGAAATCCGTGTTATGAAGCGCCAAAAATACGTTATTCTTGCTCAAGTTACGCAACTCTTGGAGCGTTAAAAGAACTAGACCCAGCAACAGGTAAAAGCGTTTTGCTTAAGCGCGGAAAAATTTTAGGCGATTTTAACGAAAACGACTACGCAGAAAAACGAGTGTGGGTTAAAGTTCGAGATGGCGAGAGCGTGCCAGTTTCGCTAGTTTGGAAAAAAGACGCTGTTGCAAAAACTAATGCAATGTTTATAACCGCTTACGGAGCGTACGAGATTAGCAGCGATCCGTATTTTTCTGTTGCGCGTTTAAGCATGCTAGACAGAGGCGTGCTTTTTGCTCAAGTTCATGTGCGAGGCGGTGGAGAAATGGGTCGCGCGTGGTATGAGAATGGCAGGCGTCGCAACAAAAAACACACTTTTGAGGATTTTGTAGATGTTACGCGCGCTTTGCAACAAGCAGGGTATGCTGATGCAAATCATACTGTTGCAAATGGCGGTTCTGCAGGCGGGCTTCTTATGGGAGCTGTGGCAAATATGGCTCCGCAATGCTACGCAGGAATCGAAGCGGATGTTCCTTTTGTAGACGCGCTTACGTCTATGCTAGACGACTCACTGCCTCTTACTGTTACCGAGTGGGACGAGTGGGGAGACCCGTTGCACAATGCGCAAGATTACGTGTATCTAAAGTCTTACACGCCTTACGAGAATGTGCCTGAGCGTATTGAGCAGGGAGAGTTTCCAAAAATTCTTATAACGTCTTCGATTAACGACACTCGCGTTCTTGTTACGGAGCCGCTTAAGTGGCTTGCGCGATTGCAGGCGGCTGGAGCGGATGCTATTGCGCGCATTGAAACAGAAGGCGGCCACGGCGGAGGCTCTGGCAGGTATAAAAAGTGGGAAGAAGTTTGTTACGAAAACGCGTGGTGTTTAGATGCCATGGGTATTTCGTAGAATATTTTTAAAACACATTGGAGGCTGATTGTGGTAATAGTAAAGCCAGATAAGCCCTACGTGGAAGACCTTCCGTTAACGCATACAGCGTTATTTAAGCAAGTGCCGCTAGACCAAGCGAGGGAGCTGCTAGAACACTTGCATGAGTCGGTTTTTTCTAAGGGGCAGGCGATTTTTAACGAAGGAGATACGGATCGCCGCATGTATCTTTTGGAGCGCGGCCGCGTTAAGCTAGTTCGTCATTCTAGAGATAATCGTGTGCAATTGCTTAGCATTCACACACATGGAGAAATTCTTGGGGAGATTCCTGTTTTTGACCCGTATGGTGGGCCGCGCACGGCATCTGCGATTGCTATTACAGATAAAACTCGCGTGCTGTGGCTAGAAAACGAAGTACTTTTTAACTGGTTAGGTCACCATCCTAGAGTTGCTGTAGACATGCTTCAAGTTTTGGCAGCGCGTTTAAGGGCAAATAACGAGCATATTTCTGATCTTGTTTTTATGGACGTTCCAGCAAGATTAGCTAAAACGCTTTTGAATCTTGCTTCTAGATTTGGAGAGCCTGTTAGAGAAGGCGTGCTTGTTCCTCACGATTTAACTCAAGAAGAGCTTGCGCAATTGGTTGGATCTTCTAGAGAAACAGTTAATAAAGCGTTGATGGATTTTGCGCAAAGAGGTTGGATTAAAAGGCACGGAAGGTCGATTATTATTTACGAGCCTGGAATGTTGATTCGCAGAGCAGAAAGATAAATCGCGCAAATAGCGCAAATCTTATAAATTGCGATTTTTGCGTGCCGCAACGTAGAGGCAAGCCTCTAGAATAGTACGCATGCCTAAAAAGAAATCCCTAACAACTCGTAGAGTACTCGCACTGTTTCTTACGTACATCACTTTGTGTGTTGCAGGTGGTGTGGCTTCTAGTATTCTATTTGTTCCAGGGGTAATGAGCATAAACAGCGTTGTTAAGTCTGTTGTGCCTTCTCTTAGGGTAGATGGCATTGATTTTGACGTTACTGCATTGCCGCAAAAATCGCGATTATACGCTTCCGATGGCAAAACTGTTATTGCCACTTTTTATGCTCAAAACCGCACTGTTGTGCCGCTTAGGCGAATATCGCAATACATGCAACAAGCAATGGTTGCTCGAGAAGATCGACGATTCTTTGAACATTCTGGCGTAGATGTTCAAGGCGTTATGCGTGCGTTTGTGCAAACGTTTATTAAAAAGTCAGATATGCAAGGTGGATCTTCCTTAACGCAGCAGTACGTTAAAAACGTTCTTATGATTAAAGCTAGGGAAGATAACGATCCTATATCGGAATATCACGCTGCAGAAAGTACTGTTGCCAGAAAATTGCGAGAAATGCTAATCGCAATTCAAATGGAGAAAAAATACTCAAAGCTAGAGATTCTACAAGGTTACTTAAACGTTGCACAATTCGGTAGTAATAACCTTTATGGTGTAGAAACTGCTGCAAAACGCTACTTTAATACTACGGCAGCAAAGCTTAATCTTGTTCAGTCTGCAACGATTGCATCAATTACAAAAAATCCTTCTAGGTATGATCCTTCTATAGAAGAAAATTGGCCAGAATCTCAAAAGCAGAGGAATATTGTTCTTGATTTAATGCTTAGGCAGAATTTTATAACCCAAAAAGAACATGATGATGCTGTAAAAATTCCAATTAAAGATACACTTAATATTCAGCACGAAGTTGCAAATGTTGGATGCCAAGCTGCTGGAGATGCTGCATTCTTTTGCGATTATGTTACTAAGAAAATCTTGAATTCACGCGAGTTTGGTAAAACCACTGTTGCGCGTCAAAAGCTTCTTAACGAAGGCGGATTAGACATTTACACAACAATGGATATTCTTGCAAACTCTTCTGCAATGGATACAGCTAGGGCTACTGTTCCAATACACGATCCAAGCGGTTTTGAAGTTTCGATTGCTGCTATTAAACCTGGAACTGGAGAAGTACTTGGATTTGGAAGCAACCGTATTTACGATGCTACAGATGCAGCAAAATCAGACCCTACGCACACTGCGATTAACTACGCTGTAGACGAGCGAGACGGCGGAGGCTTAGGCTGGCAGATTGGTTCTACGTGGAAGCCAATTAACATTGTTGCTTGGTTGCTTGCTGGAAAGTCGATTAATCAGCCTCTAAGAACAAGCATGCTTTATAACAACACTGATTTTTCTTGCGCAAGGTATCGTGGAATTGGTCGCTGGTCTGTTCAAAACTCTGGTGGCGGTAGTGTTAGCCCAGAAACACCTTTAATGGGTCTTGTTCATTCTCATAACACTATTCAGGCAGCAATGGGAACCCAGCTTAAGCTTTGTGCTGTTGCGGAGGCAGCTAAAACGTTGGGGTATCACAATTCGCCACTGGGTCAAGAAGATGTGTTCTCTAAGAACTCGTTCAATCCTCCTATGTTGATTGGTGCTGTGCAAGCTTCGCCGCTTACAATGGCAAATGTTTATGCAACAATCGCAGCTAATGGCGTTCAGTGCGATCCTATAGCCATTAAGCGCGTAGTAGACAAGAATGGTAAGCGTTTGCGTGTTCCTAGCGCTAATTGCCATCAAGCAATACCAAAGAAGGTTGCTCAAACGGCAGCATACGCTATTAATCAAGGCGTTGTTCAGCCAACTGGTGTTGCGCATATGGCTCAGCTAGAAGGTGGGCGAAAAACGTTTACTAAAACTGGTACTAACGAAGACTTTTACATGGCAACAGCTGGATTTGTGCCAAATAAGGTGTCTGCGTTTATTGCGGTTGGAAATGCGGAAGTTCAAAAGAGCTTTAACAACATGCGCATTAATGGCGTCTACCACAGCACATGGTATGGTACCTACATTGCTATGCCTGCTTGGAAAAAGTTTATGGATACGTACCTAAAGGCATCTAACACGCCTATGGATAACGATTACGGAAAACCAGATCCAAAGTATATGGCTGGCGGAAAAATGCCGTTGACTAGCGAGCAGATGCGCAGGCAGTATGAGTTGCAACAGCAGCGTGATAGAGAAGAAGAAGCGCGCAGACAGGCAGCTCAAGAGCAAAGCCAGGATTCGCAAAGCGACCAGAGTGCGCAAGGCTCTCAGGATTCGCAAGGTGATCAAAACTCGCAACAAGATGCAACTACAAACGGACGCTACGCAACGGGCGACGGAAGGCAAGACCAATATTCTGGTAACGCCAGCAGTGGAGATACCTCCAGCTCGTATTCTGGCGGAACTCGCTAGCGTATGGTCGCTAGCGTGTGGTCGCTAGTGTGTGTTGTTGCTAGTGTGACTCGTCGCCTAGAGCGCGTCTACTCCAACAGCATCTTTAACACTATTAAAGCCGTCTTTTCTAAGTATTTTTGCAAGACCGCGCTTTAGCGTTGTAATTTGTTGAGGGCCTCTGTACATAAGAGAAGAAACGAACATAACTAAGTCGGCGCCGTTTCTAATCTTTTGATACGCTTGTTCAGCGGTAAATACTCCGCCGATTCCAGCAATTGCAAAGCGAGACCCAAACTCGCTTCTAGTGCGCTTAATAAGATCGTTGCTTGCGGCAAATGTTGGAGAACCCGAGATTCCACCTTGCCAATCTGCAGGAATGTCTAGCCCATCTCGATTCTTGCGCAAATTTGCAATGCTTACGCCATCAACCTTATGCTCGCTTAAAACGTCTAGCAAAGACTTAAATTGAGGCCATCCGCCCTTTAAGTTCAAAGGCATTTTTACAAGAGTTGGCTGAGGCCTGCTAACTTTGTCTAAAACACTAAAAAGCTTATCTAAAGCATCTGGATTGCTAAAAGGCTCGCCAGCCATAGTGTTTGGGCAAGAAATATTAACCTCAATCATCGAGCTTTTGCCGCTTGCGCGCTCCATGGATATGCGATAATCTTCAATGCCTTCGTCTAAATCACCAACAAGATTATCGTTAGTTCGCGCGATGCTTACAGAAATTTGCATGCTTTTAGCATTCGTCCACGCTTTTTCTACTCTAGGAATCACAAATTCGCTGCCGTCGTTTGCAAGACCTGCATGAACAAGAAGCGAATCATATTGCGGAAGCCTATGATACCAAGGCTTAGCGTTTCCTGCACATGGACGAGCGGTTGTGGAGCCAACTGTTTCAAATCCAAAACCAGCGTTGTCTAGAACTGTGCACAAGTCGCAGTTTTTATCGAGTCCTGCGCTTAAGCCAAATGGATTTGCAAAATCCACTCCCATAACTTGCGTTTGTAAAATTGGATCTGTGTAGTCAATCATTTGTCGCAAAAGCCACATTAATCCAGGAACTCGTTCGCTTATTTTGCAAAATGCAATCATGCGGTCGTGTGCTTCGTCTGGCGGAATGTTAAACACTAAGTGTGGCTTAATAATGTGCTTGTAGCTAAAAGTAAATAAGTCTGTTGCGGCAAGATTCACAGAATTGTGTAAAGAATTTTCAGATACGTAACTCATGATTCAATACTATACGACGTTGAGCATTTTGCAATTTTGGTACAAAGCGAATCGACTTGCATTAGCGCGCTACGCTCTAAGCGAAAAAGGCAGGTCGTTGCGAATGGTATAGCAGCACAGCTATATTTGTGAGTTATGCCTACTTATGATTTGGGACTAGAACATGTTTCCCTTGAATTTGCAACAAAAACGATTTTCAAAGACGTAACTCAAGGCGTTTTTGAAGGCGATCGCATAGGAATCGTAGGCAAAAATGGAGATGGAAAGTCCACTCTTTTAAAGCTTCTTCAAGGCGCGATTAGCCCAGATTTTGGAAGAGTTACGCGTAGAAATGGCCTAACTTTTGGCATTTTAAGCCAGCGAGATCCGCTAGACGATAATGCTACGGTTCGCCAAGTTGCATTGGAGAATCGCCAGGATTACGAGTGGGCTGCAGATTCAAAGCAGCGAGAAATTGTGGAGGCTCTTTTGGGCGGAATCAACCTTGAAGCTAAGGTTGGTACGCTTTCTGGCGGACAGCGTAGGCGCGCGGATTTGGCAAGGCTTCTGCTGCATGATTGGGATATTTTGGCTTTGGACGAGCCTACGAATCATCTTGATGTTCTTACAATTCATTGGCTTGCGGAGCATCTTTTGCATAGGTGGCAAGACGGGCAGGGCGCTCTTTTGCTTGTTACACACGATAGATGGTTTTTAGACGAAGTTTGCTCTTCTATGTGGGAAGTTCACGATGGCGCAATCGACCCGTTTGAAGGCGGCTACAGTGCGTACATGATGCAGCGAGTTGAGCGCGAACGCCAGGCGGATGTTCGCGAGGAGCGCAGGCGGAATTTGGCTCGTAAAGAGCTTGCGTGGCTTTCTAGAGGTGCTCGAGCGCGTTCTACAAAGCAAAAATTCCACGTTAAGCAAGCTCGCGAGCTTATAGCAGACGTTCCACCAATGCGAGATACTCTTGAGCTAAAAAGAATGGCAACTTCTCGACTTGGCAAGCAAGTTGTTGATTTGATTGACGTTACGCAAATTTTTGAGGATTCATCAAAGCCTGTTGGAACAGATGCGGATATTGTAAAATCGCCATTTTCGCAACCTACGCATGATGGTAGCGTTACGATTTCTGTAGAAGAATCGCAAGTAGAATCGCAAGAATCGTCATTATTGCAAGAAGAATCGTCATTAAAAGAAACGTGTGCAGCATTACAAAAAACGATTAGCGGCCGCATGATTTTAGACAATCAAACGTGGCTAATAGGACCTGGAGACAGATTCGGCATAGTCGGAGCTAATGGCGCTGGAAAATCAACGCTTTTAAGCATAATCGACGGATCTTTGCGTCCAACTAAAGGTCATGTAAATATTGGCAAAACTGTAAAATTTGCCGTTCTTTCTCAGCGCTTAGAAGAGCTGGAAAAGCTTGGAAAATATAAGGTTAAAGAGGTTTTGAGCCGATACAAGCCAAGCTACATAATCGACGGCAAAGAAGTGACTCCTGGTCAGCTTATGGAGAGGCTTGGTTTTAAGCCAGAGCAGCTTATGACGCCGATTGCAGACCTTTCTGGCGGCCAAAAACGCCGCATGCAATTGCTTTTGATTCTTCTAAACGAGCCAAATGTGTTGATAATGGACGAGCCTGGAAACGATCTAGACACCGACATGCTTGCAGTTATGGAAGATTTACTAGACACATGGCCAGGCACTTTGATTGTTGTCTCGCACGATAGATACTTGCTTGAGCGAGTGACTGATCAGCAATTTGCGTTGATTGACGGCAAGATTCGCCATCTTCCAGGCGGAGTTGATGAGTATTTAAAGATTATGGAAGACTACGAGCGTGCAAATATGCAAGAGTCTAAGGCAGATTTTGCGGCGGAATCTGGGAGTAAGTCGGAGTCAAAGTCGGAGTCTGCAGAAGGTGTTGGATTAGATTCAAATCAAAAGTCAAATCAAAAGTCAAATCAAAAAACTGAAGCAAAATTAAGCGGAAAAGCGTACTACGATGCTACAAGAAGAGTTGCTGCAATAGAGCGCAAGCTAGAAAAGCTTGAAGAAGAAAAAAGCGCGATTGAGCAAAAAATGGCAAGCCACGATCCTAGCGATTTTGTTGGCTTGCAAGAGCTTAACGAGAAGTTGCAGGCGAATCAAAGCGAATCTAGCGCGTTAGAAGAAGAGTGGCTTGAGCTCAGCGAGCAGATTTGATACAAAAGTCTACAGTTTTGCATCGCGATTTTGCTCAAGATTAATGCCACGTGCTAGTTAATGCCGCGTGCTAAATTGTTGAATTATGGCTCAAATTAAGGATATGTTGGAATCTGTAAAACCTATTCGCTTTGATGGCAGAGACGTGGACGAGTTGCGGCCAGTAAAAATCACGCGCAATTTTACAAACGTTCCAGAAGGCTCCGTTCTTATTGAGTGCGGAAATACGCGCGTTATGTGTACTGCCACTTTTACTATTGGAGTTCCGCGCTGGAGGCGAGACACTGGTTTAGGTTGGGTTACAGCCGAGTACTCAATGCTTCCAAGGGCCACTGCCGAGCGCACCGATCGCGAGTCTGTTAAGGGCAAAATCGGCGGACGCACGCACGAGATTAGTCGTCTTATTGGTCGCTGCCTTAGGGGCGTTATAGACATGAAGGCAATGGGCGAGTGCCTTATTCAAATCGATTGCGATGTTCTTCAAGCAGATGGCGGCACGCGTACAGCTTCGATTACGGGTGCGTATGTGGCTCTTGTGGATGCGCTAAATTGGGCCGAAAAGCACAAGCATATTCGCAGCGCTAAAAACGTTATTAAAGACTCTGTTTCTGCTGTTTCAGTGGGCGTGATTAATGGCACTCCAATGCTTGATTTGCCTTATGTAGAAGATAGTCAAGCTATGACAGATATGAATGTTGCTATGACTGGTTCGGGCAATTTTATTGAGATTCAAGGCACAGCGGAGCATCGCCCGTTTAATCGCGATGAGCTTAACGTTTTGCTTGATTTGGCATCTAAGGGGAATCGCGAGCTTCAAGCGGCTCAGCGTGCAGCTTTAAGTCAAAATTAAATTAAGTCAAAATTAAATAAAGTTTATAAAAATTTATGTCTGTTTATTAGATAAATTACTAAGGAGTGGCGAGCGTGAAACTTGTTGTGGCAACGCATAATGAGGGTAAACTCGTTGAAATTAAGCGGATTCTTAGCGAAGAGTTTGCGGAAATATCGGAGCGCATTGAGCTTGTTACTGCTGGCTCTTTGGGGCTTCCAGACCCAGTGGAAACAGGCGTGACTTTTGAGCAAAACGCGCTAATCAAGGCTAGAGACGTTGCGCAAAGAACTGGATTACCTGCGGTTGCTGACGATTCTGGCTTGATTGTAGACGTTTTGGGCGCGGCTCCAGGCATACTTTCTGCTCGCTGGAGCGGTGTTCATGGAGATGACAAAGCAAATAATGCGCTTTTGCTTAAGCAGCTGGAAGATATTCCAGACGAATGCCGAACTGCGCGATTTAGATGCGCGGCGGCTCTTGCTGTTCCTAAAGACTGCGTTGATGCGGATCTGGAAAACGCTATGTGGAAAAATAACGGTTTTGAGACTGTTCGCGTGGGAGAGATGGTTGGGCGTTTGATTCGCGAGCCTAGAGGTTGCAATGGTTTTGGCTACGATCCGCTTTTTGTGCCAAATAATCAGCCCGTTAGGGATGGCGTTCAAATGCACGATTTAACTAGCGCGCAACTTAGTCAGCAAGAAAAAAATGCGATTTCTCATCGCGGCAACGCTTTGAGGGCGATTTTGCCTGAGTTAAAGGCGATGTTTATTGAGTAGTTGTGATTTAATTTGCGATTAGTAGTGGTGATAAACTCACGATTTTAGCTTGCGATTAAACTACAAAATGTGCGCGAGATGGGACTTGAACCCACACGTCGTAAGACACAGGAACCTAAATCCTGCGCGTCTACCATTCCGCCACTCGCGCAAAATCGCCTAAACAGGCAAAAAATGGGTTTTTTAAGAGCCACTTGACAGAATCGAACTGTCGACCTTCTCATTACGAGTGAGACGCTCTACCGACTGAGCTAAAGTGGCAGCTGCCCGAGAAGCATTCGCGACTCGCGCACAAATCAAATACTATATATGAATATTTCGATTTTGTCTAGTGCGCCGCGCCGTAATGTTCGCATGTGTTCTAGTCAAAGTGTATTTCTGTCCGCTTTTGTGAGTATCTTGGCAATTGGAAGATGTGATGCAAGCACCTTGCTTAAGCTCATTTTTACACTTGTTTACATTATGATTTTTGCTTACGATTCATGATGATTTTGCATTGTGTTTAAGTGTGCCAAAGATTGTGCTTAGACTTAAAACATTTATATAAAACATTTATAAATCATCACATCACATAATAAAGATGAAAGGACCTAGAAATGGCCATCAATCCACCAGTTGACGCCGTTAAGACCCCAGAATGGGCTGCATTGCAAAAGCACTATGATGAGTTGCAATCCGAAGGCGTGAGCCTGAAGAAGTGGTTTGCCGAAGATGCAAATCGCGTGGATAAGTTGAGCTTCGAAGCTGGAGACCTCCACTTCGATCTTTCTAAGAATTTGATTAAGCCAGAGACGCTTAAGCTTTTCGCAAACCTTGCTAAGGCTGTAAAGCTCGACGAGCGCACTAAGGCAATGTACACTGGCGTGCACATTAACAACACCGAAGACCGCGCAGTTTTGCACACTGCTTTGCGCCGCCCAGCCGAAGACGCTGGCAAGTTTATTGTAGACGGCCAAGATACCGTTGCAGACGTTCGCGAGGTTTTGGGTCGCATTTACGACTTTGCTAACGAAGTTCGCTCTGGAGAGTGGAAGGGCGTTACTGGCAAGAACATTAAGACCGTTGTAAACATTGGTATTGGCGGCTCCGACTTGGGTCCAGTCATGGTTTACGAAGCCTTAAAGCCATACGCCGACGCTGGTATTAGCGCTCGCTACGTTTCCAACATTGATCCAAACGATATGGCCGAAAAGACCAAGGATTTGGATCCAGAAACCACACTTTTCATCATTGTTTCTAAGACTTTCACCACTTTGGAAACTTTGACTAACGCTCGTAGCGCTCGCACTTGGTTGCTTAACAAGCTTCAGGAGAGTGGTGTTATTGACGGCAGTGATGCAAAGAAGGCAGAAGCTGTTGCAAAGCACTTCGTGGCTGTTTCCACCAACCTCGAAAAGGTTGAAGAGTTCGGCATTAACCCAACCAACGCCTTTGGCTTCTGGAACTGGGTTGGCGGCCGCTACTCTGTAGATTCCGCTGTTGGCACTTCTTTGGCTGTTGTTTTAGGACCAGAGCGCTTTGAGGAATTCTTGAAGGGCTTCCACGCAATCGATACCTACTTTGCTGAGACTCCATTCGAGAAGAATGTTGTGGTTCTTCTTGGTATGCTCAACGTTTGGTACCGCAACTTCTACAAGGTTGCTTCCCACGCTGTTCTTCCATACGATCAGTACTTGCATCGCTTCCCAGCGTATTTGCAGCAGCTCACTATGGAATCCAACGGCAAGTCGGTTCGCTGGGATGGCACTCCTGTAACAAGCGAAACTGGCGAAATCTTCTGGGGCGAGCCAGGCACCAATGGCCAGCACGCTTTCTACCAGTTGATTCACCAGGGCACTCAGCTTATTCCAGCTGATTTTATTGCCTTTGTAAATACGCCAAATCCTACTAAAGATGGCGATCAAGATGTTCACGAGCTCTTCTTGGGCAACTATCTTGCACAGACTAAGGCTCTTGCTTTCGGTAAGACTGCAGACGAAGTTCGCGCTGAAGGCACTCCAGAAGAGATTGTTCCAGCTCGCGTATTTAGCGGCAACCGTCCAACCACTTCCATCTTTGGCGATGCTTTGACTCCATTTAGCTTGGGCGAGTTGATTGCTCTCTACGAGCACATCACCTTTGTTGAAGGCACTGTTTGGGGCTTGGATTCTTACGATCAGTGGGGTGTGGAGCTTGGCAAGCAGCTTGCAAAGCAGATTACTCCTGCAATCTCTAAGGATGATAGCGCTTTGGCAGCTCAGGATGCTTCCACGCAGAGCTTGATTCGCTTCTACCGCGCTCATCGCAAGTAAGTGAGCGAGTAGCAATCTTATTTGATTGTTAATCTAAAGCCTCTTGTTGAAAAGCCTCTTGGCGTCTACTTGTCAAGGGGCTTTTTTGTACGTGATTTGGGTTAAATATGGTACAAAGTGCGTCGATTGGTTCCGCTTTTTGTACGTGTTTTAGGCCAAATATGGTACAAAATGCGGAAAGTTTGTTGCTTGACACAAGATTGGCGATATTTTATAATTAGCACGAACTTAAGGAGGTGATTGCTGTGAAACATGACAGTACGGGCTGTAATCAAAGTGCTAATACTGTTAACGCTGTTAGTGACGATTCAGACAGTGTTAGTAGTAGTACGGACGTTCCTCCTGAATATAAAAAGCCAGCAATCGCCGCCAAAATACTTGCGTTTAGTGATTTAGTGATTTAGCTGATTAGGCTTACTAGCTTTATTAGGATTACGCAAAATAGTGGTGATAAGCGGCTCTCAAAGAAAATACGCGTTACCAGAGGACTTATCATGACAATATTTACAACATCTGGAAAAAGTAGTGCCAGCGCGCAAGTAGACGAAAACACTCGTTTTTGGTCCGACATTATTGTGTGCGTTGGCATAATCGCACTTTTTGGAGTAAGCGCTTTCCTTTTGCAGCGCATTAACCAGCCGATTGGACCTAGTGGCATACCTTCCGCGGTTTCAACAGACCTTATTAATTTGCCTTATTACACGCTTAGATCCGTGTTCCGCATGATGCTTGCGCTTATAGCATCGCTGATTTTTACGATTATTTACGGATCTCTTGCAGCGCGCAGCCGTCGTTTGGGCAAGGTGCTTATTCCGTTGCTAGACATTTTGCAATCCGTTCCAATTCTTGGCTTCCTTTCGGCTACAGTAACGATTTGGCTTGTTATTTTCCCAGGATCGATGATGGGCGTTGAAGCCGCTTCGATTTTTGCGATTTTTACAAGCCAGGCTTGGAATATGACTTTCTCATTCCACCGTTCGCTTTTAAGTGAGCCTAAGGAGTTAGACGAGGCAGTGCGCAGCTTGCAACTTACGCATTGGCAGAGATTCTGGGTGCTGGATATGCCAAATGCAATGATTCCGCTGCTTTGGAATTGCATGATGAGCGTTGGCGGCGGATGGTTCTTCCTTACTGCTTCCGAGATGATTTCCGTAAACAATCACACTTATGCGCTGCCTGGAGTAGGTAGCTTTGTTGCGCAATCTGCTGCAGAAAACAAGCTTGGAAATATTTGGTGGGCCATTTTATCCATGATTATTGTTGTGCTTGCAATCGACTTCTTCCTTTGGAAGCCGCTTACCGCGTGGGCAGAGCGATTCCGCATAACGCAAAGCGCGTCCGATGAAGAGCGAAAGAGTGCGATTTTAACGCTGATTCGTCATTCGCATGCCGACGAAGTTATTAGCAAGCTGTTTTCGCCTATTCGCGAGTGGCTGGAATTGGCTACGCGCCCATTCGGACGCACGGGTGCAAAATGGCCTCGTAAAGCGTCTGCCCGCAAGCTTGGCGATTTAGTTTTTAACGTTGTAATGATTGTTCTAATTATTGCTGCGGCTGCGCAAATGCTTTACTTTGTAGCAACTCGTACGGGTTTGCAAGAGTTTGTTACAGCTGGAGCGTTAGGCGCTTTGACTTTTGTGCGCGTTGCAGTGTTGATTTTTGTAAGCTCGCTGATTTGGGTGCCAGTAGGCGTGTATATTGGCATGAATCCTAAGATTTCTCGCATTATGCAACCTGTTGTGCAAATCTTGGCTAGCTTCCCAGCAAACTTTATATTCCCATTTGCAATGATGTGGTTTATGGCTTGGCACATTGACCTTGGCTGGGGAAGTATTATTTTGATGGCGCTTGGCACGCAATGGTACATTCTGTTTAACGTTATTGCAGGCGCTAGTGCGATTCCAGACGATTTACGAGAAATGACAAGAAGCTTTAGATTAAATCGTGTACTTAAGTGGAAGACTCTTGTTTTGCCTGCGATTTTTGGATCTTGGTGTACTGGCGGAATTACGGCTGCTGGCGGCGCTTGGAACGCTTCGATTGTTGCAGAGATTGTTGAATACGGCAAGAATCACATGGCAACTCAAGGTTTGGGCGCGTATATTACGAATGCAACAACCGTTGGTGATTCCGTAAAAACGCTTGTGGGAGTAACTGTTATGAGCTTAATAGTTGTGTTAAGTAATCGACTGTTCTGGGCGCCTTTGCAAAGGTACTCCGCAAAAAGATTCGTGTTGAATTAAACGATTGGCTAATCGCAAGTAACCGATGATTAGTTGCTTGTTAGTTGCCATTAATCGCTAAATCAATATAAATAAAATCAATAAATTCAAAAATTAAACTTATAAACTTACAAACTTTACGAAAAGATTGGCAAAATTATGAACACTTTGAACAAAAACGCGCAAAAGGCTGCGCAGTCTTCAATTACAAGCGACATTATTGACGCAAAGCACATAAGCCAGAGCTTTACTTCGGATAGTGGCACTACTCAGCACGTACTTCACGACATATCGTTTACGCTGCGTGAAGGCGAAATCGTTGCAATTCTAGGGCGTTCTGGCGCGGGAAAGTCAACCTTCTTGCGAACAATGGCAGGCTTAATTCAGCCAACAGAGGGAACGGTTACGTATCGCGGACGCGAGCTTACAGGGCCAAACCCAGGAGTGGCAATCGTTTTCCAAACCTTCGCACTTATGCCGTGGCTTACAGTTCAAGACAATGTGGAGCTTGGCTTGCGCGCTAGAGGCGTTAGTAAAGAGAAGCGCACGGAGCTTGCGCTCGCAGCAATAGATGCAATCGGCTTGGACGGCTTTGAAACAGCGTACCCAAAGGAGCTTTCGGGCGGTATGCGCCAGCGTGTAGGCATTGCTCGCGCGCTTGTTTTGCGCCCAGACGCTTTGTTTATGGATGAGCCATTCTCGGCTCTCGACGTTCTTACAGCAGAAAATCTTCGCCAAGAAGTGCTTAAGCTTTGGTCTAGCGAAGAACGCGATATTAAGTCTGTTTTAATTGTTACGCACAATATTGAAGAAGCTGTGCAAATGGCGGATCGCGTGGTGGTTTTGGGGTCTCATCCAGGTCATTTGATTGCAGATGTGCAAGTTGATTTGCCTCGACCAAGAGACAAGCATAGTGCTGAATTTGAGGCGATGGTAGATAATCTTTATGCTATTTTGACTGGCTCGAATCCAGAAAGCGATCTTGAATCGCAGAATGCGGATTCGTCGGCTGCTAGCGATTCGTCTAGTGCTGCTAGCGACTCTTTGCCTGCGGAGCAAGCGGATGCGGAAGAAACTGAGGCTGCTGCAATCGCAGATATGCTTATTCAAAAGCATTACGATGCAGAAGTGGAAGCTAAACAAAACGAAGAGCAAGCGGATGCGGGCGAGCAAAAGCCAGAGCCAGTTGCTGTGCGCTTGCTGCCTAATGCAACGCCAGGAGGCATGGCTGGTTTGCTAGACGTTATATCGGAAGAGCCAGATGGCATTGATTTGGCTGATTTGGCTGCGGATTTGTCGTTTGAAATCGATGACTTGTTCCCGCTTGTGGATGCTGGAACAATGCTTGATTTGCTAACAGCAGAAAATGGCCATATTACGATTACGCAAGCTGGTCAAGAGTGGCATAATGCCGACATTTTGCACAGCAAGCAGGTGTTTGCGCGACTTGCGATTGAGCATGCGCCTCTTGTTCACGCGATTGACCAGGCTTTGAGTCGAAACCGCAACGGCAAGCTTCGCGGTGAGTTGATTTTGGATTTGCTTCGCAGTAAGCATACGGACGCTTTGGCTCGTCAGCAATTTGATATTGCGATTAGCTGGGGCCGTTATGGTGAGCTTTTTGACTACGATGCAGACGACGACGAGTTAACGCGTACTGTTGAAACAGCGCCGCTTAATGGCGTTGCGTGATAAAATAGTGCGAAATAGTGCTAAATAATGTCCATTATTGAGCATAAATTTATGTTCGTATGCTTTCAATAAGCGGATGCCGCATAGTCTGCTTATTAGTAGTCTAGCCAGCTTTTGAAGATTGGCGGATGGAAGCCCCAAAAAGCAAACTTTTTGGGAAAGATTATTCAAAGTAAAGTTAAAAAGTCAAAATTAAAATTAGACAATTTACTTTGATAAAACTTGCGCTGATATGCGGCGGCGATGGAGGAATTATTATGGTGAATGCTGTAGAAGCATTTGATGCTAAGCATCTTAAGGCTGCAGAAGAAATCCCAGCTTTCCGTCCTGGAGATACTGTTGACGTTAACGTTAAGATTCAGGAAGGCAACAACACTCGTATTCAGACCTTTACTGGCGTAGTTATTGCTCGTAAGGGTGCTGGCGTTCGCGAGACTTTTGTTGTTCGTAAGGTTAGCTTTGGTACTGGTGTTGAGCGTCGCTTCCCACTTCATTCTCCAGCTATCGATTCGATTAAGCTGGTTCGTAGTGGTCGCGTTCGTCGCGCTAAGCTTTACTACTTGCGCGCTTTGCGTGGCAAGGCTGCTCGTATTGCCGAGCGTCGTGACAACAGCGCTGCTAAGTAAATTTATTTAGGTTAAGGATTTACATAAGGATTAATATGCATTCCGAAGACTTGCAAAATAGCGATAATCATATTGTTAATGTAGCAGGTCACGGCTTGAATCCTTCTCCTGTTCCACCCGAGCCAGAAGTCAAGCGTAATCTTGCTTCTGGCTTTGGTGTTATGAGCGTTTTTAATTTTGGCTCTAAGAGTGCTGGGGCTGGTATGCACTCTAAACATTGCAAAATCAGGGGAAATCACGTTTCTGGTAATTGCGTGAATAATCGCGATTATACGAATTACGCTTTGCGTGGTAATAATTCGGAGCAAAATAATCGTCAAAATTCTCAAGAGCAAAATGGCTCTAAAGCAAGAACAGTAAAGCTTTTCAAAACTTCTTGGAAAGAGCTTATTGCTTGGTATCTTGTTCCTATTATTGTTGTGATTCTTTTGCGTATTTTTATTCTTGGCGTGTATTTTATACCGTCGGGATCTATGCTAGACACAATTCATATAGGCGATTACGTTGTTACATCTAAACTAACTCCTAGGGTTTTTCCGCTAAATCGTGGTGATATTGTTGTTTTCGAAGATCCCGCTAATTGGCTAAGTGGAGAAAGCAGCAGTGGTGGCATTCTTGCAGGCAAAGATTTAATTAAGCGTCTTATTGGTCTTCCTGGAGATACAGTTGAGTGCAAGGGAGATGGCGACCCGATTTTGGTTAATGGCGTTCCAGTTCTTGAATCTGCTTACATTAGGCCAGGAGTAAGTCCGAGCGCGTTTGCGTTTAAGGTAAAAGTTAAGCCAGGTCACGTTTTTGTTCTTGGAGATAATCGCGCTAATTCCGCGGATTCTAGGTATCATAAGAACGATGGAGACGACGGTTTAGTGCCAATTTCTAAAATTGAAGGCGTTGCGTTTATGCGTTTTTGGCCACTTAATCGTATGGGTATTTTTGAAAATCACAGCGATGCTTTTGACGATGTAAAAGCCAAATCTGCAAATAAGTAGACGTAAGTAGACGTAATTAAGCATAAGTAGATATCGCAAATAAGTAGTGCAAATAAGTAGTTAAGAGTAGGCAAATTTGGCAATTATTCCATCTTTTGACTTTGAGCAAAACCTTATAAGCAGCGGATTTGACTGGGTTATTGGCTTAGACGAAGTTGGCCGCGGTAGTCTTGCTGGTCCTGTTATGGTTGGTGCAGCGCTTTTTAGTGCGCAAAAGATTAAATCGGGTAGTTTTCCGCAAGGTTTAGCGGATTCTAAGCTTCTTAATGCGCATAAGCGAGAGGGTCTACTGGATCCGATTGAAAATTGGTGCGATGCTTTTGCTGTTGGCTCTTGTACAAATCGTCAAATTGACGAGTGGGGTATTAGCTACGCTCTTGGTGTTGCTGCGATTAATGCAATTAACGATGTTCAAAATCGCATGCGCTCTAGCCTTAAAGATGCGCGGATTGCTGCGATTTTGGACGGTCCGTTCAATTACGTTGGCAAAGCTTTAGGTACTTTTGATGCGCCTAGTATGCAATTTTCTGTAAAAGTTCACACTTTAGTTAAGGCAGATCAAAAGTGTGCTAGTGTTTCTGCGGCTTCTGTTATTGCAAAGGTGACTCGAGATTCGTTGATGATTGATTTAGCGCAAAATCCAAAATATGCTGTTTACGATTGGGCGCATAACAAGGGCTATGGTTCTAAAGCGCATAGGGATGCGATTCTTGAGCACGGCGCTAGCGATTTGCACCGTTTGAGTTGGCATTTGGGGTAGTGCGCATTTTGTGTAGCTAGCAATCTACAATTCGGCGTGTTGATGCCTGGCGTTTAGCGTAATCTTATGTGTTGTAATAGGTAGCGAATCTGTGTGTTAGAGAGTGCTTGTAGAAGTGCATTTTACGGGTTTGAAAAGTGATTTATAGTGCTTTAAGAGTTTAGATGTTAGATGTGCTGTGAGTATTAGATTTGTTTGATGTTTGATGTTTGATGTTTAGATATTTAGATGTTTGACTGTTTTTGTGTTTGTTTGCACTGGTTAAATGTGTTCGCTCTTATGCATAATATAACTACGTTGATTTTGTAGGTTTTATGAACAAGAAAAGGATAGTTAAATGATTAGTCGTTTCTTTGCTTTTGTTCCAGGTGTTAAACATCTGGTTGCCTTAAGAGCGGCGTGTCTTGCTATATCTTCTCTTGCAAACATCGGTTTTGTGTATGTTTGTGTTGGTATTCTTTCGCCTATTTTGATTCCAGCAAAATATACTGGTAAATCTTTGCTTAGCTCCGTTGAGTTAACGTCTTATTTGATTTCGCTTGTTGGTATTTTGATTATAAAATACATTGCTTTCCATCAATCTTGTATTTTTTCTACCGAGATTGGCACTCGCGTAGCTATGAAGCTTCGACCGAAGATGTTGCGATCTATGATTTCGCTCAGTTCGGCTAACCGTAATGATTCTGTTGAATATTCTTCGATTTGCGTAAATGAAGATATTGCTTGGGTTCAGCGTTGGGCTGGTTTGCTTTTGCCGCAAATTTTTGCAGCTTTTCCTATGCCTTTTGCTGTTAGCATTGCGTTGTTCTCAATCAACACTTATCTAGCGAGTATTTGCCTCGTTGCGGCCGTTTTTTCTGCTTTAGCTCTTTGTACTGCGCTTTATAACGTTCGTGTTTTGTTGCGTTGTTTGTGCGCTTTTTTGGCGTATTTTATGGTTGCGGTTGCTGTTGTTTGCACGGTTTGGCTTCTTTCAGTTAGGTCTGTTGGTCTTCCTGCAGCAATGCTAACTTTGCCTCTGCTTATGTTAAGCGTGGATCCAATTCGCCGAGTTGCTAATTGCATGCATATTAAAAATCGTGCTGTTTTGGGGCTAAATAATATTGGCAATTTGTTCAAAAGTGTTGCTGCTAATGGTGGTTCTTCCAATAATTCATCTACTTTGGATTCCGAATATTCACAATCCGTGCTAGAAAAAATAGACAATAAGTCGTCTTTGAGTATTCCAGATGGCGCTAGCAACGTTTCTCTTCATGTTCGTTGTAATTTTGTTAAGAATAATCGTCCTTTGCGCGCATCTTTTAATGTTTCTAGTGGAAAACTGAATGTAATGCCAAGCGAGTATTACGATTTAGTTGCGAATAACGTTATTAATGGCGTTACTTTTAGTTCTAAATCGAATGTTGCGCTATCTTACAGTGATAGTTACGCTTTGCCTGATTTGGGTGCGGATTCGCCATTTGTGGCATCTGATTTTGGCGATATTGTGGGAAATCCTTCTTATATAACTCTAAATAATGTAGATCCTGGTGCATTGGCGGATCTTGTAACGATTGTTCGCAAGAATAGTCACATGTTTTCTGCCACTTTGCGAGAAAACTTACTGATGGCGTCTAAAAATGCTACTACAACGTCTATGTGGCAGGCACTTGGGGCTGCTCGCGCGGATGGTGTTGTTTATGCAGATTACAACGGTTTAGACTTGCGAGTAGAAAATATTCATGCCGAAAATAAGCAAGACATTCTTAGGCGACTTGTTATGGCACGCGCGTTGATTCGCCGCACTCCTGTATACATTTTTGACTATTCTTCTAAAAACATTAGCGCTAAAGAAGCTAAAAACTTATGCGATATTTTGCGCAAAATTGCCAAAAAAGCAACTATTCTTGTGTTTCTTCCAAGCGATAGCTACGCCACTAGTGCAGACAATTTAGTTAAAGTTAGTGTGTTTAGTGATTCGCGTGCGCGAGCTGCATCTGTAGGCGCACTAAGTGGTGATTCAAATGGCGATTTACGCGCGCACAATGACGATACAAGTAGCGATTCAAGTGGCGATGAGCGTGAAAATGAGCGTGAGAATATTGCGCATAATAGTGGCAAAAAATCAAAAGTGTCTTACTTAAAGAAAGCATTATTTGCCATTCTCAGTGCCTTCTCAACTGTAATAAACATTGTTTGTGCTTTGTTGATTCCTGTTTGCGCAATCGCAGCAATGTTTGCTATAGCAAGCAGGCCGCTTTTTGGCTTAGGTGTTAAAGACTACGTTCTTGTTGTAGTTGTTTGCGCATGCTTAAGATGCTTAACGCTTGTTGCGTCTTTTGCAGGACTAGACCTTCATCACGCTCACTTACACAAGGCAGGTCTTAGTATGAGCGTTGGAATGATTCTTTCGATTATTCCAGCAATCGTTTTGCTAAGCTATTTTAGTGTTCAAATCGCGATTTTTGCGTCTGTGATTTGTTTGCTAATCGTGTTTGTAATCCCAGGATTGTTTAGTTTGAGCCTTAAAAGCTTTATTAATAAAGTTCATCTAGATCAAAAAATGGTTGAACTAGAAGTAGATGATGTAGAGCTTGGTTTGCAAGAAGTATTGGCATTCCGTCAAGGAGACTATTGCGTTAAACGAGTTGTTGATTCAATGCGAAAATTGGCTCAGCAACGCGTAAGATTATCGCGCAAAGTCGGCAGAATGCAAGCGATTCTTATGTCGGTTTCTCTTATTGGAATCGCAAACGCAATAATGCTTGTTTCTAGCACAATACATCCGCTTGTAACTAAGAATCCGCAATGGAACGTTGTGTACGCAGTTATGGCAATCATTATTCTTATTAGCCTTATTCAGCAAGTGCTCAACATTGTTATACGTCGTATTCCTTGGGTTGTAGATATTAATCATGCTGCGCAATCGTAGTAACCGTAGTAGTCGTAGTAACCGTAGAGTAGGTGATGCGCGCTATAGCAACGCTCCAATCTCTAGGAGCGTAACGTCTTTTATATGGCTTATTGCGCTCGCGATTCTTATAGGAATTGTTATTGGCTTAGTTTTGCCTAAACTCAACCAAGATGTTGGGAATATTACTGGAGAATACGTTGCCAGTGGAGATGCTGCAGAAAAGCTTAGCAAGTTAAAAGTAGATAAGTCGCATGCTTCTGGATATAACAGAAGCGTTTTTGGGTATAGAACTACAGACGATGATAAAAACGGTTGTGATGTTCGAGAAGACGTTCTTGCGCGCGATTTAACGCATGTTCGCTTTAAGTATGCGGGATCTTGCAAAGTTGCGTCTGGGCTTTTACACGATCCATATACAGGATTAGATATTAACTTTGTGCGAGGCAGAAAAACTAGCTCGCTTGTTCAAATTGACCACGTTGTGGCTCTAGAAAACGCTTGGCAGTCGGGTGCTTGGAAGTGGAATCGCGCTAAGCGACTTAAGTTTGGTAACGATATGCTTAACCTTCTTGCCGTGCAAGGAGCAGCAAACCAAGAAAAAGGCTCTGCTTCTGCGGCCTATTGGCTTCCATCTAATAAGTCTTTTAGATGCGGTTATGTAGCTAGGCAGATTGCTGTTAAGTATAAGTACGACCTTAGCATTACAAGCGCCGAAAAGCAGAGTATGGCGTCTGTTTTGCACGGGTGTTCTGCGCAAGAGCTGCCTACAAAGTAGAGCGGTGAGCGGTGAGCGGTGTTGTGTTGTTGCGTTGTGGCATCGACGTTCGCTGTGCGAATGTACTTCGATTTTCCGCATTTTGTACCATTTTTGGCCTAAATCACGTACAAAAAGCGGCGTTGTGCAAATAAAAAAAGTGTGCAAACCAAAACTGATTTGCACACTTATTAATCAACGTTAAATTAAAGACTTAAAGCTATGTTAGGCTTTTTAGGCTTCCCACTTAGTAGGCTCAATAACCTCTTTGCCGCCCATGTATGCTTGCATAGCTTTTGGAATGTCAATCGAACCATCTTCGTGCTGATGATTTTCCAAAATAGCAACAAGCCAGCGAGTAGTAGCCAAAGTGCCATTAAGCGTGCTAACTGGGCGAGTTCCGCCATCTTCTATGCGCTCGCGAACATTCAAGCGACGAGCCTGATACTCAGTGCAATTAGAAGTAGAAGTAAGCTCGCGGTAGCGACCCTGAGTTGGAACCCAAGCTTCGCAATCAAACTTACGAGCAGCAGAAGAGCCAAGGTCGCCAGCAGCGGTATCGATAATGCGGTAAGGCACTTCCACCTTAGCGAGCATCTCTTGCTCCATTCCAAGCAACTTTTGATGTTCTGCGCGAGAATCTTCCTGCTTGCAATAAACAAACATTTCTACCTTATCGAATTGATGCACGCGAATAATGCCAGAAGTATCTTTTCCAGCAGCACCAGCTTCTCGGCGGTAGCAGCTCGACCAGCCACAGTAGCGCAAAGCGCCATTGCTTAAGTCAAGGATTTCATCCTCATGCATGCCAGCAAGAGCAACCTCGGATGTGCCAACTAGGTATTGGTCATCTGGCTCGCGAAGGCGATAAATCTCGTCTGCGTGCGAATTTAAGAATCCAGTTCCGCGCATAACTTCTGGACGCACAAGTGTTGGCGTAATCGCAAGCGTAAAGCCGTGCTCTTCTGCTTGGTCTACAGCCATTGTAAGCATTGCGATTTGCAAGCGTGCCACAGCTCCGCGCAAGAAGTAGAAGCGCGAACCTGCAACCTTAACGCCTCTGCGCATATCGATTCCAGCAACGCCAGTTCCAAGAGTCAAGTGGTCTTTTGGCTCAAAGCCTTCTGCTGCAAAGTCGCGAGGTGTGCCAACCTTTTTAACAACAACGTAGTCGTCTTCTCCGCCTTCTGGAGCTTCGTCTTCTACAATGTTAGAAAGCTTCCACATTGCTGTTGTGTAGTCGGCAGTAGCTTGCTCGGATTGAGCCTTAAACTGTGCAACTTTTTGCGCTAACTCTTTTGTTTGTGCAATAAGTTCGGCTTTTTGATCAGCGCTTGCGGCAGCTACCTTTTTGCCAATTGCTTTTTGATCGGCTCTAGCTGCCTCAAATGCCTTTAAGCTTGTGCGGCGCAAATCATCTGCGCGAAGCACTTCATCGACAAGTTCTACGGACTCGCCACGTTTGCGTTGCGACTCCTTAACTACGTCGGCATGTTCACGAATAAATTGGATATCAAGCATGTTTTCTAGCCTAGTGCCGTAAGGCGACAGATAATGCGTATGAGCATGGTGCGAATGGCATACGCAAATGAGCATGTGTACGTGTAAAATTTATTAAATCTTGTTTTAAGGAGTAAAAATGGCACTTATTCACGCTACTCAAGAAGATTTTGAGAAGATTGCAAGCACCAACGAGGTAGTTGTTGTTGATTTTTGGGCCACTTGGTGCGGTCCTTGCCGTGCTTTTGGGCCGATTTTTGAGCAAGTAAGCGCAAAGTTTGAAGATGTTCCGTTTGTTAAAGTAGACATTGATCAGTCTCCAGATTTGGCGAGTGCAGCTGCGATTAAAGCGGTTCCAACAGTTATGGTTATTAAGCGCGGAGATGTTATTTATCGTCAAGCTGGCGCTTTGCTTCCCGCTGATTTAGAAGATTTAGTTAATCAAGCTAAGGCTTATGATTCTAGTAAAGATGATGAAAATAATAAAGATAATGAAGGTGATTCTGTAAGCGAGTAAAGCGAATTTAATAAGAGTGTGAAATAATCGCAAGAACCTTGATTTTTAGCGCTTCTCTTTACATAAGACTACAATTATATATACTTTGTGCAAAAAGTCGTATAACTAAAGATCGTATAAAAGATCGTATAACGTTTTAGATTTACACTTTGCACTAACTTCTATCAAGGAGAGTTATGACAAGTCACAGAAAGAAAACTGTTACGCTTACTTCATTGAGCATGCGTCAATGGGCAAGAGTTGCAGCAATTTTTGTTAGTATTGTGGCTGTTGTAGTTCTTGGAATTGTTTCTCGAAACTTTTATTCTGGTTCCAAATCAAATTCCGCAAAGTCTTATGTAACCGCCTATTCGGCTACAGATAGCGAAAATCAGGTTTCTCGTGGTGCATACAGAAACTCGCTTAAACCATCTAAAAAAGGCGCAACTTCTTATATTACTGTAAATATAAATGGCCATCATCGCGCGGTTTTTGGAACAGATTTTACAAATGTTAAGTCCGTTTTAGAAGCGGGAGACATAACTTTGGATTCACACGACGTTGTTACGCCGTCTCTTGATTCAAAGGTTAGCGAATCTACAGTTATAACTATTAAGCGTGCGGGAGCAAAGTTAGAAACTTCCGACGAGCCTATTGCGTTTAATACGGTTAAAAAAGAGACATCTGCTCTTCCAAAAGGCACGGAAAAGGTTAAAGAGCAGGGCGCGCCTGGTGTTATGGAAACAAGCAAAATTGTTACGCGTGCAGGTAAGAAGATTTTGTCTTCCAATGTTTTTGTATCTTTTGTTAAGCAAGCTCCAAAAGATAGGGTTGTTCTTGTTGGAACTGGCGGTGCTAGTGTAGATTCTGATTTTGCTGCGTCTATTGGAACCACTGTTCCAGCAGGCGAGATGCAAGAGTGGGCGCATTCGTGGCTGCTTTCAAACGGATATAGCGAGGCTGATTTTACTGCTACCGTGTTTATTATTTCGCACGAATCAGGCTGGCGCGTAAACGCTATGAATCCTTCTGGCGCATACGGTTTGCCACAAGCTTTGCCTGGAAGAAAGATGTCTTCTATGGGAGCCGATTGGGCAACTAATTATCAAACTCAGCTTCGTTGGTTCTGGAATTATTGCAATGGTCGTTATGGGTCGATTCAAGGCGCGTATAGGCATTGGTTGTCGCATCGAAGCTACTGATTTGGCGTGTAGCTACTGATTTGGCGTGTAATGAATCTTTTGAGAATCGTTGGTTTTTGAGAATCGTGTGTTTGTAGTTTGTAGTTTGTAGCTTTGTAAACAACAAACTCACGGAGTAGACTTATAGGCTTGTTTTAAGGCGATTATTGTAGAGTCGAGTATGTTTCTTGGTTTTGCAATAATCGCTGATTATTTTATGCGTGTTTTGCAAATATGGAAGGAAGTTTAAGTGACAATATTGCCTAGAAAATCATGGTTTAATAAGAGTAGTGACTCTGCTAGCAAGTCTTATAAATGCAAGCCTTTTGGGAATTTGCGTGAACTTAGCCATGCTCTTGTTGGTGAGCAAGCGTATAAGAACAATCGTCTTACGCGAGCAGCCTTGGTTTCTTTGGCAATTCTAACTTTTATAACTTTTATTGGTAATTTTGCGCAATTGCAACTTACGGCCGCGCTGCCAACGATTGTTCGCGAATTTAACATTAGCGTTACTACAGGTCAGTGGCTTACGTCTATTTTTCAGTTGATTATGGCCATTATGGTGCCGCTTACTGCGTTTTTAACTAGGCGATTTTCCACGCGTCAAATCGTTATATCGTCTATGATTCTTTTTACGCTTGGCTCGATTATGGCGTGGCTTAGCAATGATTTTATTATGGCGTTGGCTGGCCGCACTTTAGAGGCGATTGGTACTGGCGTTATGTGGCCCGTGTTGCAAATCACCGTGTTTTCTGTGTATCCAGTAACGCGGCGTGGAATGGCAATGGGCAGCGTTGGCATGGCTATGAGCATTGCGCCAGCAATCGGGCCAACTGTTGGAGGCATGCAAACTGATTTCAACGGGTGGCGTTCAATCTTTCTTTCGCTTAGCATTATTGGCGTAATTTCTATTGTTCTTTCTGCGTTCTTCTTGCATAATTTTGGCGAGCAAGATCGCAGCGCAAAAGCCGACTTTTTCTCCGTTGGTCTTTCGATTATTGGTTTCGGCGGCGTTATGTTTGGCTTTACAAACATTGAAGCGTACGGAATTTCTAGCGCGTTTTCTTGGGCGCCTATGCTTGTTGGTGCGTGCGGAGTTGCATGGTTTGTTGCGAGACAGTTGCGCGCGCACGCTAGTGGTAAGCAACCACTACTTGGCATTAACGTTTTGAAGAATCGCTATTTTACAATTGGAACGGCTTGCGCATGCTTAACGTTCTTTGCATTTAGCTCGATTATGGTTGTTATTCCACTCTATATTCAGTCTGATCGCGGTTTTTCCGCCACTATGAGCGGACTCGTGCTTTTGCCTGGCGCGTTTGGAATGGCCATTTCGCAATACTTTGGCGGACGCATGCTCGATCGTTTTGGCGTGCGGCCAGTGGCAATGGCTGGCTCGTTGATTTTGCTTTTTGGCACAGTAATGATGAGCCTTATAGACATGCATACGTGGATTTGGTGGATTTCTATTTGGCAATTTACGCGTCAAATTGGTATGGGATTCTTGCTTATGCCTGTTACAACGTGGTCGTTAAACTGTTTGCAACAAAGCGAGCTTGGCGACGGGTCGGCTGTGACTAATACAATGCGTCAGCTTTGGGGTGCGATTGGTGCGCCTGTGCTTGTTGTAACAATGGCTACTTTTACGCAATGGCATCACTTGCTTACGGGTGTTGGAAGTGCGGATAATGTTGCGGCTAGTATTTTTGGCGTGCAATGGACTTTGCGAATTAGCGCGATTATTACGGCTATTATGGCGTTGATTGTTATTTTTGGCGTTAAGGGAGAAGGCACTGGCTCTGCTCATCAGCTTGCGCGCAGGGCGATTGACCGTATGCGCGTTTTGCACATTCCGCACGCATCGGAGCATAAAGACGTTATGCACGATCATACGCATCATCAATACTGATATCTCGCACAAATCTTTGCCAACCTTACTGTTGCGCGACTTCCTATTTGGTGTGTAGGAGGGCTGGGTGTTTCTTGTCTCACAACGCTCCGCCTCTTACGTGTTGTTTGTTGTTGCTGTTGTTCCGATTTGGCTTTGATTTTGTTTTTTATGTTGAAGTTTGTTTGTAGGCGTGAGCCATTGGATTATTTGGTATCGGCTGCCGCTCTTATACTGTTCGACCAAGAATCACCCAGCCCTCTTACGAGTCTGAACAATTGCGTATAGTCTAATAGCCTGAGATTCTCGATTTTTCTTGCTGCTTCAGCGAATCACCATTTCATGCTGAGGTTCGCTTCATCCGCTGCGAAAAATCTCGAATCTCTACAGTGCTTGGTAATGCGCATTTTGCGTAAGCATTTGTTCGTTTTGCCAGATTTTATACATTTTTTGTTAAATACATAACGTTTTGAGCCTAGAAACGCTCATCTGCGTTTGTTTTTTGCGTTTACTTGTGCGATAATGTTCACATGATTTCTTCACAGCGTCAACAATTGATTTTGAGCCGCCTTCGCACCAGGGGGGCCGTGCGTATTACCGCTCTTTCTAAGGAACTCGCCGTTTCTGCAATGACAATTCGCAGGGATATTGCGGAGCTTTCGGATCGCGGTCTTCTAAAACGCGTGCACGGTGGTGCTGTTACAACTAACACGCTTCTTTCAGAGCCGCTGTTTTCCGTAAAGTCGCAGATGGACATGGGTCTTAAGGATGCAATCGCTACTAAGGCTGTTGATTATGTTCAGCCAGGGGATGTGATTGCAATCGGCGGCGGCACAACCGCATACGTGTTTGCGCAGCATCTTCTTGAGTCTCGCAGAGCGTCTGGAATCACGATTTTAACAAATTCAATTCCAGTTGCGGAGCTTGTTCAAGCGCTTGAATCTAAAGATATTGAGGTTATTGTTACGGGCGGTGTGATTACGCGTTCCAACTCGTTGGTTGGGCCTATTGCCGATAAAGTTGTTTCGTCTTTGCGCGTAAACACTGTATTTTTGGGCACGCATTCCGTTAGTTTGCCTCGCGGGTTCCTTATGCCAAATTCTCTGGAAGCCGCTACAGATATGGCTTTGATGGATATTGCGGATCGCACGATTATATTAACGGATCATACTAAGTGGACTTGCACGTCGCTTTCGCTTTTTGCGCGATTTGACCAGGTTGACACTGTTATTACAGACGATTGCTTAGATGCGGATTCGCAGCTTCGCACTCGCGAGTTGGTTAAGAATCTGGTTCTTGCGCCAACGGTTACTGGTGAATAGCTTGCATAAGAATAGCTTGCGTGCGCTTTGACTACGCTCGCGGCGATCTGTCTTCGCGCAGCTAACCTGCGCTAACGATTCTCGAGTAAATTAACTCCGCACTTTGTACGTGATTTATGTCAAATTTGGTACAAAGTGCGGAGTTATTTTCTGGGTTTTGTACGCGCGACGATCTGCCTTTCGCAAGTTGGAAGTCTACTTCCAAGTTTAGTGCAAAATGGTAAAAGTTGGAAGTCTGCTTCCAACTTACGCAAAACTAGATCATGTTTGGAAGTCTACTTCTGACCACTCTGTAATGCCGTTAGTATATAAATACTCTGATTAGTAAAAGCATAAGGTGTTGACCTGCTTTTAGAACTAATATTTGCGGTCAAAAAATTTGATTGCAAATATTTCAACTCAGATTTGTTTAATTGAAACATAAAGTTGTTATCAAATTTTTCTATGTTATTTTTACTTGCTGATTGAACTCTCTTGTACTGTACCCATAGATTTCAGCAAGCTCAAAATCAAGCACAAAATAACATACTTACTGCAATAAATTATGACCGGAGCGCTGAGCTTGCTCAGGTTAAAATCACACCGTGCTTTCAACGCAAGCGGGGTCTGCTGCGTCTCGATTGACGCAGCAGATGTGACGCACTTTGTACCAAATTAGGTCAAATTTGGTACAAAAAGCGGAAAAGGCAGGTCGTCGCGCGGCAAAGTGATATTGCTTTTGATACAAAAAAGACCGCAGTGACGAGACTGCGCGCTTGGACCTCGCGAGCAACGCGACACACCCGAAAAGTCTTTCCTTAAAAAAACCTGGGAAAATTCTTCAAAAACCTTGAAATGCATATTTTTACGGTTTAAGCGTTGTTTATCCACAAATTTTACGGCAATGTGGCCTTTATTGTGGATTAGTTTGCGTATAACATCATTTTTTTCGGTTTAGCATGTGTTGCTGGGGCTTGACTTTTTCAAACGGGGGGGGGGTATGTTAATAGCAAACATGGCCGCACCTAGTTTGGCCGTGTGCCACAGTCCGCTTTTGGATTGTGGAGCAAATTTTTCTATGCGCCCCTAACGCATAGGAGAAGAAGAAAGGAAATAAAATGATGAATAAGAAGGCTATCGCCGCTTTCGCTGCTGGCGCAACTTTGCTTGCCGGCTTTGCAATGGCAACCCCAGCATTCGCTGCTGATGCTCCTAAGACTCCTGAAGCTGCAAAGACTCCAACGACTGCTGATTTAAAAAAGCAGTATGATGAGGCTAATAAGACTCTTAAGGGCATGACTAAGCCAGATGAGAAGAAGGATAAGCCAGCTGATGTAACTGATCCAAAAGTTGTTGCTTGCCTTAAAGATGAGAATGGAACTAAGGTTCTTGACACATCCAAGGAGAAGACAGCTGTGGCATCGGATTATGCAGCAGCTAAGAAGTATGCAGATGACTTGGCTGCTTACAATAAGAAGGTCAAGGATTACAACGATCAGGAGCAGAAGGTCAATGATCTCCATGCTCAGTATCTTGCTTCCTTGGAGAAGGATGCTAACACTCCAAAGGGTGAAGATCCATCTGATGCTGATTACACTGCTGCTTTGCAGGCTGCGTCTACTAAGCTTCAGGCTGCCGATAAGAACGTTCGCGACGCTTTTGCTAAGGCTAACAAGCTTGACGGTGAGTTGAAGGCTGCTAAGGCTAAGGCTTCTGCTGCTTTGAAGGCTTATACTGATTTCCAGAATGAGCATTCCGATGATATGTCTAAGCGTGATGCGGCTACACTTGGTCGCTTGCAGAAGGCTAAGGAAGATGCTGACGCTGCTGTATCTAAGCTTGAGGGCAAGGTTAGCGACGCCAAGGGCAAGTATGATGAGGCTTTCGGCAAGTATGATGTGGCTTTCGGAGCTTACGAGAAAGCGTATGGTGATGCTAAGAATCATAAAGAGTCTTTGGTTCTTGGTTTTGTTGCTCCAGAGACTGCTAAGTTGCTTCGTAGTGACTTCCAGTATGGTGTTGGTTTTGTAGGCTCTTCTGATCCATTCGTTGCTCCTGGTGCTCCAGCTGGCCAGCCAGGTAAGCCAGGTGCTCCAGCTGCTGGCGCAAACGGTGCTGCTGGTAAGGCTGGTGCTAAGACTGAGGTTGAGAACAAGAAGGACAAGGACAAGCGCGGTAACACCCACACTGGTACTGGTGTTGGCGTAACTTTGACTGCTTTGGCTGCCACTATGCTTGCTGGCATGGGTGCTGCTGTTCGCAAGGCTCGTCACTAAGCACTGCGCGCGCACTGGTGTTCGCTGGTGCGCGTGTAAAAAATAGGCTTGCGTTAGGCGGCGGCGCGTGTTTTGCGTGCTGCAGCTTGCACGCGGGGTTTAGAGTTTGCTCGGTTTGCCGAAATTTCCTTTTCTTACCGTGTAGGTTCTTTATTCTGCTTGCAGGTGCTTAATGCTTGTTGCTAGAGATGGTTTTCCGCTAGGGACGGGATTCTGTTCTTTAGTTTTAAAGGCTTGTTAGGTTTCTAACAAGCCTTTTTCTTTTACGTGTTTTGCCCACAATGCGCTGATTATAACTACAAAAAGCGTCTACTGGTTTATCAAACTGCTTTTAGGCATAGTTATACTTGTTTCTAAAGTATATTTGTCTATAAAAGATGGTGTTATCTCTTCTCTAGAATTCGAATAATTTGCAGCGTAGGCCGCAATTTCTGCTGCTTGGTTTGTGGTGTAACCATATAGCATATATGCTGCTAGTGCTGATACAAAAGCATCACTGCAGTTGCTATACTTCTCGATGTTGGGTTCGTTGCTATTTACTATTTTTTCTTCTTTGTAATCAGATAGTAAGTATCCTTTATGCAGCATATTTATAATTACTGTTTTTACGCCTTTATTTATAAAAGATGAGGATTTTTCTTTTGCTATTTCCTCAATTCGATCAGTGTTTTTACTATCTATATTCGTAAATAAAATATCTATTTTATCTATTATTTCTTTCGGTATGTTTTCGGATGAAACATGATTGAATATGATTTTTGCACCAGCTTTTTTAGCGATTTTGCACGCAGATATTATTGCATCGACAGGTATATCTGATTGAATTATGCAATATGCTGTGTTTTCAAACAAATTAGCTCTATCTTGTATGTTTGATTGATTTAATGTGCCATTTGCGCCAGATATTACAGATGTTATTGAATCTCCGCAAGCGTCTACTAATGTGTACGCTTTTCCAGTGTGAGATTCATGTTTGCGTATTACGCCAGATGAATCTATTGCCCATTGTGAAAGTGTTTTATATATTTTGTCTGCATCCAAGTCGTATCCAACATTTCCTATTAGGGTTACACGTTGGCCAAGGTTAGATACTGCTATAGCTTGGTTTATTGCGCTACCGTTTGGATAAGTTTTAGAAGTTTGAACATTAATGCTTTCATTTTTACTTGGCAAATTTTGCACAGATAGGCATGTGTCTAGGTTAATAGATCCTATAATTGTTATCTTTTGTTTTCTTAGCTGAGATGGTGATCCTATAGTTCTTGTGTTGTCCAGATGGAATTCTTGAACGAAAGAAGTCTTTGATTCATGTCTTTTTTCTATTTCGTCTATAAGCTTGCTGCACAAGTATGACCCAAAATCAGCGTTGCGGATTGTATATGTAGATATTTCAGAGTTTTTTGCCAATATAGGCTGTTCGTTTGTGTCGTTTTTTATGGATACGAGTGACACGTCCTCGGGAATGCTTCTATTTAGAGAAGTCATTAACTGTTGAAATTCTAAAGCTTTTCTATAATGAGAAGACACGAGCGCAGTAATAGAGTGATCGCTTATTTTTTCTACTAATTTGTCGTTGAGGTCAAAAAATATTCTGCTTTCGTCAAAATCGAGGTGATGGTCAAATAAGCATGATTTGAATCCGTTAAGAAAATCTTTTGTTCTTCTTCCATCTGTCATTAAGCATCCTATTGATGTGTGGCCATGCGATATTAGTTGTTCCGTCAGTTTATATGCCGCATCTAAATAGGGCAATAATAGTGATTCGTCGCCTCCTATTGATCCAATAGTTAGCCATGGTATCTCGTGTTCAATTCCTTTTAATTTATTAAAGCTTTCTTTGCTTACTGGCTCCCATATAACGCCGTCGATTTTGTGCTTGCTAAGTGCGCTTATATTTTTACTTTCTTGTTCTATGTTTGAATAGCTATTGAAAACTACTGTTCCATAGCCTGATTGTTGTGCTGTTTGTATTATTCCGTCTAAAGTTGTGTCAAAAGATATTGAAGATCTAAGAATTACTGCAATATGCCAAGTTTTTGATTGCGACGATATTTTTGCATATGGAGTGTAGTGATATTGTCGTATTACAGATAAGACGCGCTCGCGAGTTTCAGAACTGATTGAATCATCTTTACTGTTAACAATTTTTGACACAGTTGATGCTGAAACTTTGGATAATCGAGCTATGTCTTTAATGTTCATTTGATTCCTTCTTTTTTGTCTTCAAAGATATAGTTTATTCATAACTGTGCATTATTGACAATAAGTATTTATTATTCTAAGATGAATTATGAAAACTGTTTAGGAAACAATTTTCATACAGTGTTGTTTTGTTGAAATTTTGAAAGAATTAACAACTTTGCAAGACTTATCAACATTTTGTTGAAGGGTGGTGCATGATGGCAAAGAAGCTATTATTTATTGAGAATATTAAGAATCAATTCTCAACTAAATCGTTAGTTTTGATTCCTATTGCAGTAGGTATAAATCTTATTGGCGGTACTCTATGCTCAACGCTAAAGCTCCCTCTGTTTCTAGATATGATTGGAACTATGGTAGTTGCCTGCTTATCGGGACCGTGGGTTGCTGCCTTAACTGGGTTCTTAACAAATGTATTTTTAGCATTGGTGGCAAATCCAGTTAATTTACCTTATGCGGTAGTTAGCGTTTTATGTGGTCTTGTTGTTGGTTATATGGTTAAGGCAGGTTTATTCAAAAAGTGGTGGGGTGTTCTAATTGTTTGGGTTGTTGTAACCTTAGTAAACGCCGTTTCTGCATCACTTATAACAGTATTTGTTTTTAGTGGAGCAACTGGCATTAATGGAACCTCGGTTCTTACTGCAACGCTTGTTGTAGCAATGAAAAATATTTTTGCTTCTGTATTTTCATCATCAATTATTGAGAACCTATTAGATAAGGGAATTGCTGTTGCTGTTGCCTACTTTATTGTTAAAAAGGTGCCTAAGAGGTTCTTAAGTCAATATGCTGCAGGCAATTCAGATGATTCGGATAATTCTGATGAATCAGATGAATATGATGAAGATTCTGTTGATTAATTAGTTTTTTGGCGAAGAAGCTGATTTAACAATCTTGAATCAGCTTCATGGTTTTATGGTTTCATAAGTTTAACGAGGGAGTTATGTTGCAATGAGTGATAATAAAAGTTGTTTAACATGGCAGCGTTGCGATAATAATCCTGTTTCTATGCTGAATCCTATAACAAAAATAATTGCTATTTTTACTTTAGGAATCTCATCTATGGCATGGCCAGATCCTTGTCTAGGAATTGCATTTATTGTAGTTCTTTTTGTTGTAGCAATTATTGCAAGGATTGTTGTTCCATATGTAAAACTTATGTTTGGCTTTGGAATACCAATGACATTAATGCTTATGTTTATACAAGGGCTATATAGTCCCAGTAATAAAACCTTTATAGCGGATTTTGGATTTGCAAAACTTGGACTTGAAGGAATGATTTATGCGGGAAGAGTAGTAGTTACTGTTCTAGTATTTTTGGGCAGTTTTTACATTATGAATAAAACTACTTATATAGGCAGTATGGTCGCTGCTTTAACTGGTATAGGTCTTCCTGCAAAAATAGGTTACTTAGTTTTAGCAAGCTTAAATGTTGTTCCGCAAATGCAAAGACGAATGTCTGTTATTAGCCAGGCTCAAAGCGCTAGAGGGTTAAAAATGTCTGGAAGTGCGATTGGCAGATTGCGTGCGCTAATACCTTTACTTGGGCCTGTTGTTTTAAGCTCTTTGACTGATGCTCAAGAGCGAGGAATGACATTAGAAACGCGTGGCTTTGGTGTAAGTGGAGTAAAAAGAACAAGCATAGTAGAAGTCCAATGGAGAGTTTATGACTCAGTTTTGACTTACATGTTATTACTAATTCTTGCTATCTCTTTAGTCTTGTCTACCTGTTTCTATGTTGGAATTATTCCTTATTATGGGGGTCTAAAATGAATAATATTCTCTCCGTAAAAGATTTTTCATATAGATACAGCGGTAGTAAGAAAAGTGCATTAAAACATATAAGCTTTGATGTTAAAGAGGGAAGCTTTTTATGTATCATAGGCGCTAACGGATCTGGTAAATCAACATTATGTAATGCATTAGTTGGTTTAATACCGCATTATTTTGTTGGCAAATCGCGTGGAAAAGTGGTTGTTGACGGCAATGATGTTTCTTCTTCTAGTGTAGCTAAACTTTCTAAAACAATCGGTCTAGTATTTCAAAATCCGTTTAATCAACTTAGCTACACTTCGGGCACTGTTGCAGAAGAGCTTGCATATGGATTATGTAATCAAGGTGTTGCTCGTAAGGAGATGACTGAAAAAGTTATTCAAGTTGCAGAATTAATGCGTATAAGTGATATTTTAGACCGAAATCCTCTTGAGCTTTCGGGTGGACAGATTCAAAGAGTTGCATTTGGATCAACTTTTATTATGGAACCTAAGATTTTGGTTTTAGATGAGTGTACAACACAACTTGATCCACTTGGCAGCGAGGAGATTTTTGACATTGTAAAACGTCTCAATAATAGTGGCGTAACTGTGATTATGGTTGATCACGATATGGAGCGCGTTGCAAGGTGCGCTGATACTGTTATGGTGCTGGATAATGGCGAAGTTTTTACAAGTGGATCGCCTTATGAAGTATTTACAAATCCAGATATTACTAATCACGGAATTGAACCTCCAGATTACGTAAAACTCGGTTTTGCTATTGCTAATTGCGGAGTAAATGTGACTAAAATTCCTATCACTGAGAATCAGGCAGTTGATCTTGTTAAAAGTAGCATACGTTCTAATAAAAGTGAGGTTAACTCATGAAGTTAGATGTTATCAATCTTGTGCACGAATATAAATCGGGGCACAAAGCACTTGATGGTGTTTCTTTTAGCATTAGCGGCAACGAGCCTGTTGCAATAATTGGTCAAAATGGCGCTGGTAAAACAACGCTTGTTAAGCATTTTAACGGTATTCTTAAAGCAACTTCGGGCAAAGTCTTAATTGATGGGATAAATGTTGATACTAAAGATGCCTCTGAATGGGCTTGCGAAGTTGGGTATGTATTCCAAAATCCAGATGACCAGCTGTTTTTAGAGAGTGTTCGTAAAGAATTTTCGTTTGGTCCAGAACAAATAAAAATGGATTCAAAATTAATCGAAGAACGCATGGAATTAGTGTCAAATCTTGTTGGTCTTAACAATAAGTTAGATATCCATCCTTTTGACCTATCTTTAACAGAGAAAAAATTCTGCACTATTGGCGCAATACTTATGATGGATCCAAAAGTCATTATTTTTGATGAGCCTACATGTGGTCAAGATGTTTTAGGAAATCTACGTCTTAAGAAGATTATAAAGACGCTGCAATCTCAAGGAAAATTGTGCATAACAATATCGCATGACATGAAGTTTGTTACGGAGAATTTTAGTCGAATAATTGTTATGCAGTCTGGAAGAGTTTTGTTAGATGGGCCAGCAGAGAAGGTGTTTTCTCAAACGGATATCTTGCGATTATCTTTTGTAACTCCTCCACCGATTACAAGAGTTGCGCAAAAAGTTGGTATGAATGGCACTCCATTTACTGTGCCAGCGTTTGTTGAATTGTTTAACAGTGAAAGGTGAATAATATGGCTGACGTTATTGTACAAATTTATGGAATTAGGACTGTGGAAGATGCGCGTATGGTTGTAAGTCTTGGCGCTAAGCATATTGGCGTAAGCTATGGGCATATTCAACATACTCCAGGTCAGTTGTCTTGCTCGCAAGCAAAAGAGATTTTTAATGGAGTACAATCAGGTGCCGTAAGAATTGGCTTAACATGTTCGGAGAATATAGACGAAATTAGTGAAGACTTAAATTTAGCAATGCCAGATGTTTTGCATTTATCTGGAAACATAGAAGGTATAACTCCTGAACAAGTTGGTGAGTTAAAAAGTAGGTTTCCTGAGCTTCTTATTATGCAAGCTATACCTGTTCTTAAAGGCGTTCCTTTAGAAGAGCAAAAAGTTCTCCAATATGTTAAAGATTATGAAAAAGTTTCCGACTTCTTTTTAATAGACACAAAATCGCCAGATGCTAACGACATAGGCGCAACTGGAATTGAGCACGATAGGTCTATTGATAAGGAGATTATTGACTCTACATCTGTTAAATGCATTATTGCTGGAGGCCTTGATGCTTCTAATGTTGCTGATGCGATTCATGATACTAACCCGTATGGTGTTGACTCATTTAGTCTTACAAATTACAAAGACGAGCGTGCAAATACGTTGAGATGTAAGGATCCTGTAAAAGTGGAAGCTTTTATTAAGGCGGCGTTAAATGCATAATGTTATTGTTGTTGGCGATGCAAATGTAGATATTATAGTTCCTTATCCGCGATTTTTGAATGAGCAAAGAACTATTGTTAAGTATCCTGATGTATCTATTCAAGGTGGAGGTACTTCTGCCAATACTGCTGTTGCGCTTTCTAGATTAGCAGTTAATACATCTTTTGTTGGTTCTATAGGGAATGACCAATATGGTCGTTTTGTTTTAGATGATTTTGCTAAGGAAGGCGTTGACACAACCTATTTACGCACGCATGCTGAGTTAAATACCGTTGGAGTGTTTGCATTTGTAGATGAGTTTGGTGAAAGGTATTTGTGGGGTTGGCCAAGAGAGAGCCAATCCTTTAAAGTGCTAGATATTGATGATCGCATTATGAATGCTGTTAGAAACTCTGATTGGATTCATTCTTCTGGTATGTGCCTTGTGTATAACAATTCTGCAAGAGATTCTATTACGCGCATATTTAGAGAGGCTTATAATTTCGGAATTCCTACTTCATTCGATTTGAATTTACGAGTTGATAATGGCGTATTAAATCCTGATTTTTATGATGCTTTGATGGGAATAATGCCATATGTAACTCATTTATTAGGTTCTGGTCCAGACGAGTTTTCTTATTTAGGAGATGATACATGGGAAAATAATGCAAAAGATTTATCTGTTAACGGACGTACAGTTGTTGCAAGAGATGGTGCAAACGGCTCTATAGGATTTAAGAATAGTAGCGTTATATCTGCTCCACCGTTCAATGTTGATGTTGTAGATACTATAGGTGCTGGCGATATTTATAACGCTGGTTACATAAAATCTATGTTGGATTGTTCTAATATTGAGCGATCCTTGCTGTATGGGAATGCTGTTGCTGCGTATTCAGTAGCGCATAAAGGTGCTAGGAATTCTCCTAATATCAATCAAATTAATGAATTTTTGTTGCATTATGATGTAAAAACTTTCAAATAACAATTGAGGTTATTGATTAATAAATAATGCAATAAATAATAAGTTACCAAACAATATGATAAGGAAGTCATTAATAATGAGTAATAAAAAGAAAGTAATTTTGGATTGTGATCCAGGTCATGATGATGCATTTGGAATAATGATTGCGGTTAAGCATCTTAATGTTCTAGGAATTACAACAATTGGCGGTAATAGTCCATTAGAAAATGTGACGACTAATGCAATTAAAATTCTTGAAGTTTTAGGCGAGGCAGATAATATTGGTGTTTACCCTGGGCATAGTTGTCCTATGGTTGCGCCTCTTGTTACTGCGCCTCAATTCCATGGTGTTACTGGTCTAGATGGTCCAGTTCTTCCAGATCCTGTTCATACGCCACAGAATAAGCATGCTGTAGATTTTATTGTTGACACAGTTATGAGCACAGATGATGTAACTCTTATAGCTACAGGTCCGCTAACAAACATAGCATCTGCAATAAATAGAGAACCTAGAATTGTTGATAGAGTCAAAGAAATATGCATCATGGGTGGTTCTGTTACTTTTGGAAATTGGACTCCATCGGCAGAATTCAATATTTTTGTTGATCCAGAAGCAGCATCTAGAGTGTTTAATTCTGGAATTCATGTAAAAATGACTGGAATTAATTTAACTCGTCAATGCGATCTTAAAGCAGAGCATGTCGCTAAATTTAGGCAAATTGGAACAAAAGCAGCAATGTTAGCTGCTGATTTAACTGAATTCTTTATAGGAACATGTGCTGAAGAAACAAATCTAACAGGCGCAACAATGCATGATGCTTGTGCTGTAACATGGGTTGCTTTCCCTGAACTTATTAAGGCTGTTCCAATGCATATTGACGTTGAGCTTGATGGAAAGCTAACAAGAGGAATGACTGTATGTGATTACAGACATCTACGTGGCGAAAATCCAGCTGTTGATTTAGAGCGTACTCCAACTATGGAGCCAAGAGGCAAAGAGCCTAACGCAGAAGCAGCTCTTGAGCTAGATTTCCCTGGATTTGTAGATATGCTTTACAAGACTCTTGAAAGTTATAACTAATTTAGTTTTAGAAACAGTATTAAGAAACGCTATTTAGAAACATTGTTCATTATTAACAATCTATAAAGAAAGGGCTTGGGATGAGGTATAAATTGATCCTTTGGGATTTTGATGGAACCATAGCCAGTACAAGCGAAGACGTGTGGCGTTCCATAAACTATGCCGCATGTGCTTGTGGGTCTAAGCTTCCTGAAGGATTTATATCTAATAGTTCTAATTTGAGTAAGTCAACATTAGAAATATTTAAGTACCTCATCCCATATCCTGGATTTGAATTTTATAAAAAATTCGATTCAGATATTAGTAATCATTATAGGAATTTAAATAATTTTCATAGTACGCACATGTATGCGGGTATTGCTCGGCTTATTTTGAAACTTAAAAAATGCGGAGTAATAAATGCAATAGTTACGAATAAGCCATTGGATGCATTGGAAAAGATTTTGAATATAAAAAAATGGATTGAGCTATTCGACAGTTGGATTTCTCCAGATTCTTTGTATTCTGAATCGAAAGTTTATATGAGCAAGAAAGAAATGATTTCTTTAATGATTAGTAAATATAATATTAGCCCTTTTGATTGTGTATATATTGGAGATTCCTATAGCGACGTTGAGTCTTCTAGAGAAAATTGTGTTGATTGTATTGCTGTATCTTATGGAGACGGTGAAAGCTCTGCATTGAAGTTGGCCAGGCCAAAGTATTTAGCTAATTGCGTAAATGACATTTCTTCAGTTCTATTTTCTTCTGATATTGCAAATGAAGAAAGAAACTCTTTGCTGGAGGTTCGGTAATCATGATTAATAATTTTGATCTTTGCATTGGAACTAAGTTTGTGTTTGGCAGGAATGCTCAATGTAAAGTTGGAAAAGAATTAAAAGATAGAGGTATATCTAAGGTTCTTCTTCATTATGATGGGGGAGAATACCTTTCACATATTCTTTTTGATATTAAAAATAGTTTGCATAAATACAATATTGATTTTGTTGATCTTGGTGGAGTTGAGCCAAATCCGAAGCTATCGCTAGTTAGAAAAGGTATTGAAGTTGTAAAAAATAATTGCATTGATGGCATCGTTGCAATTGGAGGTGGTTCGGTAATTGATTCTTCTAAAGCTATAGGTATTGGAGCTGCTGGTAATTGTGATGTATGGGATTATTTTACTGGGTTTGCGAAAGTAAAGTCTAGTTTGCCAGTGTTTTCTGTGCTTACTTTGCCTGCGTCTGGTAGCGAATCAAGCAAAGTAGTGGTTATAAATAATGACTCTGAGCATCTTAAGCTGCTTATATCTAATACAATAGTCAGACCTGTTGTTGCTTTTATGAATCCAGAGCTAACTCTTAGCGTTCCAGCATATCCAACAGCATGCGGAATAGTAGACATGTTTAGTCATATTTGCGAAAGATATTTTAGCGATGATAACGATTTCGGGGTAGTGGATTCAATGTGCGAGGGCGTTCTGCGCACTCTAATTTCCATAGGTCCGAGCTGTTTGGAAAATCTGGAAAACTATGATTTGCGTGCGCAGATTATGTGGATTTCAACAATTGCTCAGAATAATACTTTTAGTATTGGTCGCAATGAAGATTGGTCTACGCATACGTTAGCGAATGAGATTAGTGCTCTATATAACACTCCTCATGGTGCAACATTATCTATAATCATGTGTTCATGGATGAAGGTTGCTTCTAGCAAGAATGCTAAGAGATTTGCTAGATATGCAAAAGAAGTGTTTGGCATTTCTACTGAAGCAAATGTTAGCACTGTAGATAGTGAATCTTATTTAGTAAATAAGGGAATTTTGGAAACTGAAAAGTTTTTCAAATCCTTAGGTATGCCTACGAGTTTTGAAGATGCGGGTTTGCCAAAAGATGGAATCGATAAGATGCTGAGTCAAATTGAGTTCTTTGGTGAAGATAATTCTATAGGTTCCGTTGCAAGGCTAAATCCAGATGATTGTAAAAAAATATATCAGCTTTCTATGCATAGGGAAATCTGTTAGAAAATTCGTTTTTTAGTGGGTATTGCTGATTTAGCTGATTTATAAGTAAATGTTGTTGACATAAGTCAAATGAAGATTTGTGCCAGCGATGCTGCGTCAAAAATATAGGCGTGGCAAAAATATTCCATTTAATTGGAAGAATAGAAGAAAGGAATAGCCATGACTAAAGTTGAAGTCAGTGAGCGAACTAATGGCATTCCAGTTCCTGAAGAGGGAACTGAAGAGTTCGCAAAAATGAATAAAATGGCAAAAGTTGCAATTCCTGTTGTGCTCGCTATTTTTACTCTTGGCGTATTGCAGCAGCAGGCTTTTGGAATGATTTACGTAAATATTGGAGACCAGCTAAAACAAGCAAACCTTGCTCCATTAATCACGTCTTTGCCAGGAATTGTCTTGGGTATTGTGTGCGTTATTTATGGTTCGCTTGGTGATTTTGTGTCGCTAAAGAAGATGATGACATTAGGAACTGTTGTGTTTGTTGCTGCATCGGTTCTTGGATGCTTTGGTCATCTTAATATTTGGATTGTAATTATTGCTAGGATTTTACAATCTGCTGGATGGCAAGTTTCTGGCTCTATATTCTTGGTGCTGGTTTCTAAGTATGTAGAAAAGAAGAAGCGAGTTATTTGGTACGGAATATTTGTTGCAGTATTCCGTGCTGCTGCCGCTTTAGGTGTGTTCCTTGCAGGATATATGACCCTAGTTGATTGGAGAATTCTGTTTGGCATTGGCGTGTTGGCAGTGTTCTTGCTGCCAGTATTGCGTAAGAATCTGCCAGATGAACATTGCAAGGGCGCAAGGATTGATGTTATTGGCTTTGCGCTTATAGGTCTATTTGCAGCATCTGTAACTATGTTCTTTACAGATATGAATTATTTCTGGCTTGCTGCTTGCGTGGTGACGTTAATCGCATTTGTTGTTTATATAAATAAGGCTAAGAACCCATTCATTACACCTAAGATGCTTACAAATCCAGCATTTGCAATGACTATGGTTGTAATCTTTGTTGGATACTTCTTTAGCTACACTTTGAATGCAGGATGCAATGCTATTGGATTAAATGTTTATAAGATTGATTCTTCCCAAGTGTCTAATTGGCTTGTTTGGTCAATCATCTTAGCTGCGATTATGGGATTTGTTGCTGGTCCTATTATTCAAAAGATTGGACGCAAAGCTTCGGTAATTCTCGCTCTTGCGTGCATGGGATGCGGCTTGATTGCAATAGCTATTTTGATTCCTGCAGGTCAGATTTGGGCGCTTGCTGTTGCTCCGTGCATCTACTACTTTGGCACTTCATTCTTCTACCAACCAATTGTTGATACTGCAACTTTGACAGTAGAACCTGAAGAATCTGGTAGAGCTTTAGGATTTAATGATTTGCTTCAAGCTATTACTGGTTCGATTGGTGTATCGTTATTCGGACAGCTTATGGCCAATGGCTCTATGAGCGGAGGATCTATGTTTGGAACAGCAAGCGGCCTTGCTTCCACATATGCAAACGTGTTTATGATAGGCGGAATTATCGTTCTTGCAGCTATGGTTATTTTCATCTTCTCTATGAAGATGATTTATAGCCATTCGCACGTTGAGAAAGATGAGGCGTAGTAGAGTCAGGTATTGTAGTCAGGTATTTTAGTAAATAAATTATTTATTGCCGTATTTAACTGTAATTGTTAAATTGCAGAGTATTAGGCATTGTTGAAAATTTTAGAAAGGTTTATAAGCAATAAAAGCCGCAGTGGATTTTCCGTTGCGGCTTTTATTTTTGTTTGTTCTGCGCGCGACGACCTGGCTGTGCGCTTAGAGCGCGCGAATCGACTATTTTGTGTAGTGTGTTTGTATAATGACATGCCGTAAATTTGTTACAATCGCACTACATAAACCTATTGTAGTACGTACTTTTTCTTTGATTTCCATCCTTTACATCAACTGTTTTATTTTATTGATTAAGATTTGCGCAGCATTTTTATGTGCTATTTTTCCAGGGTGACTGCATGCGCCAAGATTATTATCGCTAGTATTTTGTAATTCAATATAGAATATTTTCTTGTCGCTCGTTTTATTGCAGAAATCATTAATGGATTGTTTAATAAGATTCTCCAGCCTATTTCCAAGCATCCCATAGCACCAAATTATGGTTGAGTCTGGGTTAATATTTCTAACTGTTTCTAATAGGTTATTTACGCCGTTTTTAACTATCTTTGCAGACTCATTATCTAAGAAGTCATTTTCACTTGAGTTTAGAGCATTTTTATCTAAACTTAACTTGAATTTTTTATGTGTTTTCGGGTCTTCCCACTCGTTTGCAAGGCAAGCTGTGGCGTCGTTTGTTCCAAGATTTATAATAATAAAATCAGTGTTGTTTACTGGTTTATAGCTGTCGTTGCAGCCAAATTCAATGTTTTTCCCTTGAGCAGGTTTACAAATTTTTGAGTATATATTTGTTAATGTGCAATTAGGATTATTTTCGCAGTTGCAAACTATTCCCCAGCCTGCTTGAGATATTACGCTAAAATCTGCATTTAAGGCGTCTGACACTATTCTAGGGTATCCATTCCAAGCGCTAAAAATGGCAGAGCAATATTTCTGTATACTCGCATTCGCGCATGCTCCTTCTGCGCTTGTTATACTGTCTCCTATAAATTCAAGAGTTAAAGATGGTTTTTCTGGATTTCTAAAAGTTCCATCATATATGACTTTTTCTATAACAAAAGTTTGAGTCGGGTCTTCGTGCATAAATTGTGTTTCTTTTAGCAAACGTATTTTATGATATTTGTTATCTTCTAAATCGTTAGACAATTGGATTAAGTTAATGCCATTGTTAAGTGCTTGTTTGCTTATTTGGCACCCATCTATGTCTACGCTTACCCAAGGTTCATATTGTGTGTAAGATGACTCGATTACAACTTTTAGTGAGTTTCCTGAATATAAAAATTCAACGCCGCTTCCAGTCCAGTAAGTTGAATAGTATTTTTTGTTTCCACAAGGATTTTTTACATTATTATATCTTCCTAAAACTCTATGTTTTACATCGAATATGTTAGATATTTTTAATCCAGAGTCTAGAATTGCTTGTTCGTTGATTGAGCAGTTTGTGTTATTCATAAAAGCCTTCATCTTGTATTTATAATTTTCATAAAATAGTCATCGGATAATAAACAGTAATAAAAAGTAATATATTTAATTGGAATTTTTTAGCAGCCAATCTATGTACCAATCAAAAACTTGTCGAATCCTGTACAAGTCTGCAGATTTTCCTATAGAATTCCACCTATTTGCATATTGAACAAACCAATTGTTTATAGTCTGTACAAAGTAAGCTACTTGGTCTTTGCTTATTTTACTGCTGCTATTTGAATATTCTGCGCTTGCGTTAAGAATATACAATCCAAGGCTGTTAAGTATTTGCTGGCCTTGAATGCTTAAAATTGTTGTGTTTATAAAGTCTTTATTTATTCTTTCTTTGAGTGTGTAGCATTTGGAACAAGAGTACGTTTTATAAAGATCATTTATGCATTTGTACAATGTGTTGTTGTATTTTTCTGCATTTAATATTTGTTGATTTCTATCAGTCAAAAACTGTTTTCTTGCTTCTTTTAGAGATATGTCTTTTTTGAATCCTAATAAGAATAAAACATCTTTGTTTGAATTGCCATTATCATCAAGCTCTTTAAATTGCACCGCGTCTGACCAGCTAAATGCTTGTGAGTGTGATGCTTCTTGAAGAATATTGCATAATTGAGGGCAAACATTATCGGTAAGAATATTGCTTATATCTTTTAATAAGGTATTTAGCGAATTTATATCTGTAAAATCGTGTTCTACATTGTTTTTACTTATCTTGCTAGATCCCCATGAGTATTGAGCAGTCATAATCAAATAAGGCAAAGAGAGAATTGGGTCATTTATATGACCATAATCTCCCCAGTCTGTGAGTAATAATCCATAAGCGTTATTTTTGTGAGCATATTTACACATTTTGGATATGTTGCTAATTGCACAATCAAAATCTGGTATTAGCCTATTCCATGTTTGTGTTCCAGGGCATACGTATTGCTGTGCGTTTTGATTACGTATTAATTTAACACTATCTTCTGTAACGTTTGCTGCATAATTCCAGTTTGCAAAAATAACATTTTTTGGAATGGCGCATAACATATTTGGATGTTTTAATGCAATATCTGCATACATTATTGGCTGTGATCCTATTTCTTGTAACGTATTGCATAATTTTTGAACGTAAGATGAATATAGGTTTGCTACGCCATCTTTTTGCGCAATTTCTTTGCTTTCTCCGCAGCCAAGATCAAAGGTTTCATCTGCACCAATGTTGAATTTATTTGATCTAAATAATGCTGCATAATCTTTAATTCTTTTACTTATGAATGGTATTGTTTGTGGGTTTACAGGATTAAATGTGTGATGCAGCATTCTTTCTACAAAGCTAAACGGCCTTTGTGATTGGCTAGGGAATTCGCCAAGATTTTTATAAGACGGACTTCTTAAAACTTCGTACATATGACCAAAAGTTGCCATAGTAGGAACAAGCTCAATTCCTCGGTTGTAGCAATATTCGTCTAGTTCAATAATTTCACTGCATGTAAGTGGAGTATGCTTAATCCACGATTCAATAGTATTTTCTAAATCAATAGTATGCTCAACATAAAGCTGTAGTTGGTTATATTTGTATAAGCACAATTGATCTACCAAAATCTTTAGCCAAGAAAGCTTAGGTATTCTACCTCTTGAAACGTCGTAAGAGTATGCTCTGACTGGTATTTTTGGAAAGTCTTCAATTTCTATTAAAGGCATACTTGTTCCAAATTGTTTAATTAACTGTCTTATAGTTTGTATTGCAAAACAAATACTCTGAATGTCTTTAGCTTCTACAGTGATTATTGCACGATTTGTTCTTGGTTGATTATTTGCTAATGACGTATAAATTTTATATTCTTGTGCGCAAAGATCTTTGTTTATTGATACATTTATGGCGCTTTTATAGCCATCCCCGTAGCTAACATTCCAATCAAGATTAAATTGATTTTTTAAGTCTACGCATAACTGTTTTCCAGCAGTAGTAATTCTTGTATCTGGTTTAATATTTTTGAAACTAATATAGCTTGACTCTGGAAGAGTTGTGGAGTCATTTCCTGTAATTTCTAATTTTTGTGGATAAGGCACAAGTATGATTGTTGATTCTTTTATATCCATGATTAATGCTTCTTTGCTATTTTTGTTTAAGTTTTATCTTTTAATACATACAATATGATTAAAGATTTTTATTGGTAAATATTGGTATATTTTCGTATATTAAAGATGCATAATTCTGTTTTGAATAACAGAAATGCATTCTCCAATAAGAGTTATGTCGTTATTACACGTACAGCGTCTTACTGTGCACGAATGTTTTGGATTATAAGGGCCGTACTCTTGTATGGCTTCTTCCGTTGCGCTTATAAAGACTTTGTTTACAATGTCGGATGGTCCATAAATAACAACATCTGTTAAGTCTAAAAGATTAATAGTTGTTGTAAGAGCTTTTCCTAAATAATGTCCAGCTTCTGTTAGTATGTCTATTCTTGCTTGATTAGATGTGAACATTTTTTTATGCAATATTTCTGCAGATATATATGTTTCTAAACATCCCTTTTTTCCACATGTGCAAGTTGGACCATTAGAGTCAACGGTTATATGACCGATTTCTCCTGCAGAATTGTTTATGCCAGTAATTATTGCGTCATTTATTAATATAGATGCTCCAACGCCTAGTGATAATTGTATAAATATAGTGTTTGATACTCCGTTGCCGAAAAATCTTTCTGCTAGAAGTGCGCTATTTGTATCGTGGTCAATAATAATAGGGCAGTCAAAATATTTGTTTAATTCTTCTTTAAGATTTATATTTTCCCACTTAAGATTTAATGAACGTATAACTTTTCCGTTGTTGTCTACAATTCCAGGAACAGCAATGCCTATCCCTAATATATTATTGTTTGATTGCTTTATAAGAGTTTTGCACAATTCAACTATTTTGTCTGCGCTAACATCTGTGTTTTTGTATAGTGATATTTCTGATCGTTTTAATATATCTCCGCATAGGTTGAGGATTGCGCCTTGTATTAAGCATGGTTGAGAAATGTCAATAGCTATAATATTCCAATAAGTTGCATCAACTTCTAGTAATGTTCCTCTTTTACCACGTTCTATTTTTGATTCATGCCCACTTTCTATAAGCATGTGGTCATCTAGCATTTCGGATACAACGGTAGAGATTGATGCTTTTGAAAGTTCGGTCTTTCTTACAAGCATTGCTCTAGAGAGTATTTGCTTTGGGAATAAATAATTGAATACTAACATTCTATTATTTATTCTTGCATCTGCGGGTAGTGTTTTTTGAGAAACCGTCATCAGCTGATTTATCATCGACTGGGGTATTTGGGTATCTTCCATATTGCATCCCATCTTCAAGCCCTTTTATTTTTATATGTTACATATTATCAGATAAATATATAGTTTGGAACATATACTAAAAGATGTTTTTAGAAATTATTTTTTTGAATTTACGTTTTTTTGTATTAATAAGTTATATTGCGAAACGCCTTTATTTTCAATGTTTTTTGATAAATATTATAAATGGTATTGCTTTTTTATTTTTTAGTGCAATAATTGTACTTAATCCAATAAATATGGACTTTACTTCAAGGTAGAGGTAATTGTAAGGAGTTTATTATGGCACTTGATTCGCCAATACGTATAGGTGTAGATGTTGGTGGCACAAAGGTGCTGTGTGCAGCTTTTGACACGCACAATAAGCCTATTGCGTATTCTCAAGTGTCTACTCATCAAGGAGAAAAAGAAATCGTTGATGAGGTGTGTAATCTCATATCAAAAGTGATTAAGCAAGTTAATAATATATATGGAAAGGAAGTTGATTTAAGTATCGGTATTGGAGTACCTGGATTAGTGAATCAAAACACTGGTTGCGTATGTGAATCTGTGAATTTGGGATCGCATAATCTAGATTTCAAATCTGAAATCTTAAATAGATTTGGAATAAATGCCTACATTGATAACGATGTTAATGCTGCAGCATTTGGTGCATACCATTATTATGGAGCAAATTCAAGCAGCTTAGTGTTCTTGAATTTAGGCACTGGTGTTTCGGCAGGAGTAGTTATTAATGGGTTGCTTTTCCACGGTTCAACTGGGATTGCAGGAGAGATAGGACACATAGTTGCAGACAAAAATGGTGCAATGTGCCCATGCGGTCAGCGTGGGTGTGTAGAAACAATAATATCTGGAAGCGCTTTAGCGCAAATGTGGCCTACCAAAAATGGATATCCTATTGCATCGTTGCTAAGAGAAGTCTCCAATAAAAATGAAAAGGCTGAAAAAGTCTGGCATAAATTCATATTCACGCTTGTAAGCACAATACAAATGCTCACAGTAACTTTTGACCCAAAAATTATTGTTATCGGCGGTGGCATAAGCAAGATAGGAACAATTTTATTAAAGGATATACAAAAAGTTATTGGTGAACTTGAGACAAAATCGCCATTTTTGTCCTCATTAAATATATCTAATCGTCTAGTGATTGCAGATCAAGAGGTGTTTTTTGGTGCGTTAGGAGCAGCTCTTATCGGCAATCACAATGACGATATAAAAAAGGAGGGAAATAATTAATTACATACATTTTCCAACTAGATATTGCTAATACGTAACTGTTAATACATAAATTGATTTCAAAGGAGAAACATTATGAATGCTATTGGTAAAGGTGTTATTGCTGGATGCGTCTCAATCGCAGCCGCACTATCGTTATGCGCATGCGGTTCTTCTGCAAATAATTCCGAATCTTCTACAGTATCTTTCCAAACTTGGAACCTTAAGAACGATACTTACACTCCATATTTTACAAAACTTATTAGTGAGTTTGAAAAAGAAAATCCTGGAGTAAAAGTCAAGTGGGTCGATCAGCCTGCAGAAAACTATGATTCAAAGTTATCTACGGATGCTGCAGCTGGTCAATTGCCAGATATTGTAAATGTTAATGAACAGCAAGCATACAATCTTGCAAAGTCTGGAGCGTTGCTGAATCTTAGTAAAGAAGCTGCAGGAATGGCCAAGGACTATTTGCCTCAGGTTTGGGATGGATCTAAATTCTCGGGCAATGGTATTGACGAAGGAGTCTATGGATTCCCATGGTACTTAAATATTGATGTTGCTTATTTGAACAAGGATGTTTTTGCTAACTGCGGTCTAGACATTAATAAGCCGCCAAAAACCTACAATGATTTATTTGATCAGGCAAATACGGTTAATGAAAAATGCGGTGGTAAGAGCTACATGATTGCTGTTCCATACGTATTCCCTTCGCAGTTTGAAGAGTATGGTGTTAACTTCTTGAGTAAAGACAGATCAAAGTTTACATTTAACTCTAGCAAGGGTGTTGAGTATATTCAGCATTATGCAGATCTTTATAAGAAGGGTGCCATTCCTAAAGATGGAATGAACGCAAACATAATTAACGCAGAGAAACTATATTTCCAAGGAAACATAGCGTATATGCTTGATTCAACTTCTTCTGTTGCCGCATTTAAGGCAAATGCTCCGCAAGTCTATAAGCAACTTGATGTAGCACCATTGGCAACAAACAAGAAGAATACACTTAACCCAATGCTAATGGCAGTAAATTCTCAAACAAAGAATAAGAAAATGGCTTTGAAGCTCGCTAACTTCTTAACAAACAAGAAGAATCAAGTTGAGTTTTCTAAGAAGTCAAATACTTATCCTTCTGCAGCTGGCGCAATGGATGATCCATTCTTTAAGAGCATTGACGAATCTACTATAGAAGGCAAGGTTCTTAGAGTTGCTAAGGAAGAAATTGACAATGGTACTGTTGCAAACTTCCCACCAGAGATCTCCGATACTGACGGCGTAAACTATCTATCTCCTGAATTAACTCAGGCAATTCAAGGAGAAAAGGGAGTTAAAGAAGCGCTTGATAAAGCAGTTGCTGCACTAAACGACAGGTTAAAGTAATGATTTCTCCTATGAATAATCCACAAGCCGAGTCGGCAGTGAGTAGCAGCAATGCTGCTCCTGCCCCTCGGGGCATCTTCCGTAAAAAATTTAACGAAGATGGATGCATATCTTGGTTATTTGTTCTGCCAGCTTTAATCATACTTATATTGTTTTGCATCTATCCGTTTATAAACACTATCTTAAGATCTTTTACAAACGCTAGAATGCTTATACCTGGGCACAATGTTGGATTTGCAAATTACGTAAAACTATTTGGCGATAGTCGTTTTGTAACTGCTATTTTCAATTCTGCTTTATACACAGTATGCGTTGTGCCGTTTATGATTATTTTGCCTCTTATACTTGCTGCTTTAGTGAGTAAAGATTCAAAAATAATAGGATTCTTTAGAACAACCTACTACTTCCCAGTAGTGTTGTCTGCAGTGGTAATAGGGCTTATCTGGACTAACTTGCTCGATACAAGGGGATTAGTTAATTCCATTCTACAGATGATTCACGTAGTAACAGGGCCATTGCCATTCCTTACAGACAGATGGCTAACAATTTTTAGTGCAATGTTTGTAACAATATGGCTAGGTCTTGGATATTACATGATTATTTATTTAGCAGCTTTAGCTAACATAAATAAATCATTGTACGAAGCTGCAGATATAGACGGAGCTGGAATAATGCGCAAATTCTTCTGCATCACAGTACCAGGAGTTAGATCCACAATGACTCTAATAATGATGCTTTCATCTGTAGCAGCATTCCGAGTGTTTAACGAGGTGTATGTAATTACTCGTGGTACAGGCGGAATAGGTGGAAAAGATATAACAATGACGATGCTGATTCAGCAAGAAGGAACAGGATTGAGCGCTCGCACTGGCTATGCTAGTGCAATAAGCGTTGTTCTGTTAATTATTGTTGGTTTTATAACAGTTATTCAGCAAATATTTGTTCATAGGGGTGCTGGAGATGAAAACTAATAACACTCATCGCGTTAGAATCGGAACGATAGTTCAATATTGCATTCTTGTATTAGTGTTCATATTACTAGCTGGTCCATTAGTGTGGGAAATTGCACTAGCGTTTAAGGGCCCTAATGACAATGTTTTTGCAATGCCTCCGTATTTGATTCCGCATGATTTTACAGTGCAAAATTTTGTAAAAGCATTTAGAACAGTTCCTATACTTCACTATTTGTGCAACACCTTGATTGTTGTAGCAATGAATGTTTTAGGTAATATAATCGGATGCTCAATGGCTGGATATGCTTTTGGGTGCTTAAAGTTTAAGTTTAGTAAAATTGGTTATTTGCTTTTTGTTGCCGCAATCATCATGCCATGCGAAGGTATTCTTGTTTCTACATTCCTTCTAGTAAAAGGTATGGGATTAACTAATACTCTGTTTGGTTTGGCTTTGCCTGGTTTAATCGGTCCGTTAAACGTATTGCTTATGGTAAATGCGTTTAAATCTGTTCCGCAAGATTTACTAGAAGCTTCAAAAGTAGATGGAGCGAATATTTGGCAAAGATTCGTGTATGTAGCCTTGCCGCAGGTAAAAGGAACACTTACTGTTATTGGCATATTGTCGTTTGTTGGAAGCTACAACGACTTCTTGTGGCCATTGGTTGCATTAAGCGATGACGATAAATATACGCTTACTGTTGGCTTGAATCGTTTACAAGGAACGTTCTATACGGATCCTAGATTAGTTGCTGCTGGTGCAATAATATCGCTTGTTCCTATAGTTGTATTCTTTGCTTTATTCCAAAAGCATCTTTACAAAGGATTACAAGAAGGTGGGTTGAAAGGTTAAAATGAAAGTCTTATTTCTTCCATTAGACGAGCGACCTTGTAACTATAAGTTCCCAGAGCTTTTAGCTAAAAGTAGTGATTTTGACCTTGTAAATGTGCCGTTAGAATTATTAGGCAATAAAAAACAGTCTGCAGATATTAATGGAATAGTTGATTTCTTGATGGATAACGCCAAAAAATGTGATATTGCTATAATATCTGCAGACATGCTTGTGTATGGGGGATTAGTTCCTTCAAGAGTACATAATTTACAAAGCGATTGTTTGCAAAGTCGCCTGCGCGTATTAGAAAAGCTCAAAAAAGTTAATCCAAATATGACTTTATTTGTTTTTTGCACTGTTATGCGAGCGCCTGCGTATAACAGCAGCGATGAGGAGCCTGATTATTACGCAGAATATGGTAGGAGTCTTTATTTAAGAGCATATCTGAGTGATAAAAAGATTAGATGCAATGATCTAACACAATTGCAGGAGAAAGAGTTAGAATCTTTTGATATTCCTCAATATGTTATTGATGATTATGAAAATCGTCGTGATAAAAATCTTGGTATTAATATATCAATTCTTGATTTAGTAGCAAATAATACTATTGATTATCTTATTTTTCCACAAGACGATTCTAGTCCATACGGATATACTGCAGTATCTCAAAGAAGACTTCAATCAGCTGTTTATTCTAAGAGGTTAAACAGTAGAGTTGCTATGTATCCTGGATCAGATGAAGTTGGCATGACTCTGCTTGCAAGAGCGTTTTGTAAATCGCATAGAATAAAGCCTGCCATAAGTGTTGAATATTCGTCTATATTAGGGCCAACAATAGTTCCTTCTTACGAAGATAGGCCTATGTTTGAAAGCCTAAAATCTCATGTTTTAGCTTGTGGAGCAAGGCTTTTAGAAAATTGGGAAGATAGCGATTTAGGTGATTTAAGCGGTTTAAGTGGACTAAACAACATTTGTTTGATGATTAATGCTCCTGGAAAAGTTATGCAAGAAGCAGAATTTTCTGTATCTAATCATGATGTAACGTATGACACGTATAGAAATTTAAATTATTTTACTGATCATATCTGCGCGCTAGTTGAATCTGGTAAGAAAGTTGCATTATGTGATAGTGCGTATTCAAATGGTGGGGATTTGCAATTATTAACTTTGCTAGATGATAATAACGTTTTAGACAGAATTATTAGTTATGCGGGATGGAATACAAATTGCAATACTTTGGGAACAGTTTTATCTCAAGCAATTTTAGGCATTGATTCAAAAAGTATAAAGAAAAATATTGCATATAGAATAATCGAAGATGCGTTATATCAATCAAATATTCGATGGAATATAGCTAATAGGATTGATAATTATGGTGGTAATTATTTTGATGTAAAGCCATGCGAAGCGTGGGCTAAGTGCGAAGCTAAAAACTTGTTGCAGAAAGAGTATAGCAAGTTGAATTTATCAAAAGCGCTTCCTTTGAAAATCAATAATGTAGATTTTCCATGGAAAAGGATGTTTGAAGTTAATTTTGATTTGTTGTGAGTCTTGTTGTGAGTTTATTGTGAGGTAAAAATGTGTGATTTGTTAAAAGAAGATGAAAAGTCATACCTGATTTCGCAGACTGCAGAAGATGTTGAAAATCTGTGTAACGAATTGCATTTTGATGATTGCCTAACGCGCACAATAGTACAATCTTTTAAAAATATAGATATTTCTGTTTTGATGGATTGCATACAAGACCTTTTTAATGACGGGTTTAATCAAGAGTTAGCAGTTGCAAAATTGAATGAATATTGTGCTGATGATAGCGGAATGCGGATTCTTTCAATATTTATGGCATGCGTTCTTTTGGTGCGTAGAAGATATGAACAAGCTGGAATTAAAGATGAAGTCTTTTTAAGTACTTTTGGTTTTATTAAAAGATTTGTTAAGAAGATTCGTGTTGGCAAGTATCCTTTTGTTTTTAGCGAAGAATTTTGGTTCCCGCGTCTTCTTTCTATGAAAATATTTAGATTAGGTGAATTAGAATTTGAGTTTTGCAAAAGGCAAAATTTGGTAAGCGTACATATTCCGTCTGATGCAAAGTTAAGCATAGAAAATTTAACGATAAGTTTTATGTTGGCTAATGAGTTTATAGATAAGTACATTCCTGAGTTAAAGAATTGCACTTTTTATTGCATATCGTGGCTGCTTGATCCTGCTTTAGATAAGTTGCTACCAGAAAAGTCGAATATTCGAGTATTTAGATCTATGTTTCGCGTTTTTGGAATTGCATATTCTGACGACTATAAGCGTTGGGTTTTTGGAGAAAATTGCAAGATTTTTGGGCGTGGTGAAAATGGTGTAAATTGTGGCAAGGAAAACAATGTAGAAGCGTGTGGGGAAGTGCGCAAGGAAAGTGGCATGGAAAGTGGCATGGAAAGTGGCAAGACGGAAACAAGTTTGCAAAAAAATATTAGGGAATATGTTGAAAATGGGGGAAGGATGGCGATTGGGTACGGAGTTTTAAAGAATGTTAGGTAGAAAATTTAACAGTGTTTGCTATTCGACACGCCAACGGGCGGCGGACTTGAATTTATAAATATTTCTGGTATAGTAGTTACTCGTGCTTCGGACTGGCATTAGTTAGCGAGAAAGCATTGCGGACATAGCTTAGTTGGTAAAGCGCAACCTTGCCAAGGTTGAGACCGCGGGTTCGAGTCCCGTTGTCCGCTCTAGGTCTGGTGAGTTATCGGCCTTGTGGTGGGTTAGCCAAGCGGTTAGGCAGCGGCCTGCAAAGCCGTATAGATGAGTTCGACTCTCGTACCCACCTCGATTGAGCGTGTTAGCTTAATAAACAACCTGGGCGGTTGGCGCAGTGGTAGCGCACTTCCCTGACACGGAAGGGGTCACAAGTTCGAACCTTGTATCGCCCACTCGAAAGGATTGCCTTTCACGCATAATTAAAAAAATTTTGGGTGATTGGCGCAGCGGCTAGCGCACTTCCTTCACACGGAAGGGGTCATAGGTTCGATTCCTATATCACCCACAATATGTTTGTTTTCGCGGTATTTTACCGCGTTTTTTTTTTATTCATTGACGTTCGCGCGCTTAAACTGCGCGAACGACACGATCTGTTTTCCGCTTTTTGTACCATTTTTAGGTCAAATATGGTACAAAATGCGGAAGTTTTTTCCGGGTTTTGTACGTAATTTAGGTGGAATATGGTACAAAGTGCGGAAATATCGTTCGCGCAGGTTAGCTGCAGAATTCAGAAAATCGGGTAACAAAAGGCCCAGAGCAATCGCTCCAGGCCTTTGTTTGTTGGTTTATAGTTTACTAGCGCGTGCTAGCTAGTTGCGCTTCTTGCGGCGAGATACAGCCCTTCCTGCAGCACCCATGCCAGCAAGCATCGCAGACGCAAGAGCACTTAATGCAACACCAACGCCAGTATTACCTAGCGCACCCTTACCTCTTCTAGATCCACTATTAGATCCACTATTGCGAGATTGGTTTCCATGATTATTGCTGCCATTCTTGTTGGCGTTGTTGGCGTTGCTGGCGTTGCTGCCATTCTTGTTTGCGTTATTGGCGTTATTGGCGTTGTTGGCGTGGCTTCCGCTTTCGCCGCTATCGCCACTACCACCGTCTCCAGGCTGCGCAATCGTGCCTGTAACAGTGCTAGACGAGCCTCCAGCAGTGCTATCTGTGCTATTCTTTGCAAAAGCGGTGATTGTGCTTCCGTCTTTAACGTTTGCAGCTGGAATCGTAACAACGCCAGTCTTTGGATCAACAGTTACGCCGTTAGGAGCGTCTCCGTCAATCTTCCACACGCGCATATCGCCCTCGGCGATAACGGTGATTGTAACAGTTTGCGGCGTGCTTCCGTCGCCTTCAGGCGTATACGTAATAACAACCTTATCTACGCGCGTATCCGTAAGATTTGGCGTTATTGTGGCGCTTCCGTCTGCAGGCGTGTCTATGCGTGGAACGGCAATATCTCCGCCAACTGTTACTTCAACAGTGTTTCCAGTCTTAGCAAAATCACCAGTGCCTTTTGTAGGCGTAAGGTTTACAATCGAGCCAGGCGTTTGCTTGTTGATAGTAATAGTGAAGTTGCCATCTTTATCTGCAACACCTGTTCCGATTTGCTTGCCATTGTTATCGGTAACAGTAATAGTTGCGCCTGGAATATCGGTTTTACCAGTAATCACTTGTTTTTCGTGATTGCCACTATCGCCGCTTCCGCCACCATTTGGAGCGTCTGCTATAGACTGTTCGGTAATCTGTGGAGTCTTAAAGCCAGTTGTTTTCTCCGCTTTATCCGAAGAGTGGTCATCCTTATCCTTAGCAACAGCAGTAATCGTGCTGCCGTCCTCCAAGTCTTTTGCTGGAATCGTAACTTTGCCGGTAGCTTCATCAACCTCTACGCCGCTAGGATAAGGGCCGTCAATCTTCCACTTGTTGTCGTCACCCTTCTTAACAACAATCGTGCGAACTGGCTTTTCTGGGCCGTTAAGCGGATTTGGCTTAGCAGTAATCACAATCGTAACAACTGTTGCGCTGTCATCTTTTGTAGGCGTTACTGTTACGTTTCCGCCTGTTGCTTTTCCGCTTTCACTTTCCGAAGGAACGGTGATTGTAGGAGCTTTTGGCTTTGCAATAACGTTTACGGTAGTAGCTTCGCCTTCATCTTTGCCATTGCTTGGAACAAGCTCGAGTTTTGTACCAGGATTCTTCTTATCGATTTCGATAGTGAAGTTGCCATCGTTGTTAGCAGTTCCAGTACCAACAGTATTACCGTCTTTGTCTTTGACAGTTACTGTGTTTCCTGGCTGAGTTTTACCAGTAATAGTGGTTTTATCAGGATTTTCTGGCGTGTTCTTTGCGCTACTATCGTTGATAAATGGCTTGTCTGTAACCTTTAGAGTTACTTTGACTTTTACTGGTTCTTTTAGGCCTGGAATCTTGACGAGCACAGTGCCAGACACATTATCGCCAGTCTTAGACGTATCTGGCTTGCCAGTTTCCTTGCCGTCTTTATCCTTCTCCCACTCGAAAGTAGTGCCATCTGGGAAGTCACCATTGTTTGCAATGCTGTCTTCTGGCTTTGGCTTGGCGTTTACTGGCACGCTCACCGTCTTGCCTTCTGGATTTGGCACAACAAGCACGTTTACAGGCACATCTACAGGAGTCATTCCTGGAACCGTAATAGTCACAACGCTTGGCTGGTTGCCAACGTGTGACGTGTCTGGCTTCTTCTTCCAAGAAACCTCAGCATTCTTAGGCAAATCGCTATTATTCTTAATAACTTCCTGTGGCTTAGGAGTGTTGTCCTTGCCGTCAGTATTTTGCAGCACGGTTACGTCTTTTCCTTCAGGAGATGCTGTAACAGTAATTTTTACAGGCACTTCTTGAGGATCTTGCCCTGGAATCTTTACAATCACAGTGCCAGTAGTATTGCCTGGCTTGTCGGTCTTTGGAGCAGCACCTTTCTTCCACTCGAAGGTGGTTCCCTTAGGTAACTTATCGTTGTCTTTAATGCTGTTCTTAGGATCTGGATCGCTGTTCTGAATGACGGTGGTGTCCTGCGCTGTAGGCGCAGGGTTTACGTTCACAGTAACTTTGGCTTTCACTGGATCTTTCACACCTGGGATATGAACTAGCACAGTGCCAGTAGTGGTGACTGGCTTGTCGGTCTTTGGAGCAGCATCTTTCTTCCAGTCGAAGGTGGTTCCCTTAGGGAACTTATCTTTATTAGCAATACCCTTCGATGCGTCTGGAAGTTTGTCGCCAACCTTCACGTTAACAACATTCGTTTCTGGATTTGGCGTAACGTTCACTGTTACAGGCACCTCTACAGGGGATTGACCTGGAATCGTAACAATAATCTTGCCATTCTTTGCGCCAGGATTGTTAGTATCCGGTTTATCTTCAGGCTTCCACTCGAACTGCGTGCCATCAGGGAACTTATTCTTAATAACATCTTCTGCCTTTGGCAAATCCGTGCCTTGTGGCACGTTAATTTGTGGAGCACCTGGATCAACAACGTTCACAGTTACAGGCACTTCCACAGGATCTTGACCTGGAACTGTTACAACAACAATTCCTGACTTGTCGTTGCCTTCCGTGTTCGTGTCTGGCTTTTTGGACCACTTGAACTGTGTTCCATCAGGGAACTTATCCTTATTGGCAATGCTGTCTTCTGGCTTAGGTTCCACGCCCTTTGGCACAGTCACAACTTTAGCTGTAGCAGTTGGGTTGCCAATGTTTACAGGCACGTTGATCTTAGCAACGCTTTTATCCGGGTAGGTAACTGTTACAGGAACGTTGAAAGTGCCGCCCTTGTTGCCGTCTGGAATGCTATTAGAATCAACAGTCTTTTTGACTTCGCCTTTGTCAGATGGCCAATTAGGAATCTTTACAGCATTCTTAATTTCGTCTTCCGAAGGCTTTTCGCCATTCTTCTTGGTAATGCTATCTGCCTTAGGAGGATACGCGTCCGATTCTTTGCTGCTAATAGTTACTGGAACTTTAACAACTTTTTCTGTTTTATCAGGATATGTAATCTTGACTTTAACAGTGTAGCTTCCAGGAGTTTGACCATCTGGAACTGTGTTTCCGTCACCAGTTACAATGCTTATTTCTGGTTTCTTTTCGCCTTCTTTTGACTTAAAATCAGGAATCTTTACAGCATCCTTAATTGCATTTTCGATTTCATCTTTCTTCGTGTCATACGGCTTAACAACAGGTGTTACCTTCGGCTCGAAAGTATCCGACTGCTTGTTCTTAATAGTTACATCAACAGTAACTTCTTTTGTTGATGTGTCTGGATAAGTCACCGTAACTTTAACCGTCTTTGTGCCAGGTTCGGTACCGCTTGGAATATCTTTATCGTCGCTTGTAATGGTGACTGTTGGCTGTGGCTTACTCGTATCATTTTTATCTGGCCAATCAACAGTTACAGCATTCTTGATAGCTTCCTTGGTCTTTTCTTTACTAGTGCCATACGGCTCCTCAACTGGATCAGCGCTTGGAGGGTACTCGTCTTTATTCCAATCCTTAACAATTACAGGCACTTGCACAGTTGTGGACGTTTTGTCTTTATATGTGATAGTTACAGGAACATTAGTTGTGCCAGTTTGAGTGGTTTCTGGAATCGTATCCTTATCTAAAGTAATAGTTGGCTGATCCTCGCTTGCGCTAACACCAGTCTTAACTTTATCTTTGATTTGTTTCTCTGTTGGCTTTGCCTCGTTTTTATGCAACTCTATAGGTGTTGCAGAAGCCTTGTGAGTCACGTTATCTGGTTCGCCGACTGTTACAGGAACTTCCACGTGATCCTCAGAACCGTCTGGATACTTAACAGTAACCTTAACGTTTACGATTCCAGGAGTCTTAGTGTCGATCTGTGTTTGATCTTTGTCAACCGTAATTGTTGTACCAGATGGTGGTTGCTTGTTATCGTCAAACTTGACTTTAGCAATGATGTCACTGTCAGAAGGTTTGGTTTTATTACCATATCCAACGTTGATTCCATCAGGCTGCTCTGGCTCATACTTCTTATTCTGAGGCTCGCCAACCTTAACGGTTACCGTTGCGTGATCCGTTGAACCATCGCCATAGGTGATTGTTACAGGAACAGTAAAATCGCCAGGCTGAGTGCCATTTGGAATAGTGTTGTCGTTGTCGATGGTCACTTTTGCGTCATTAGGTAAAGTTACGTCAGCGCCATTCTTCTTTAGCTTAACGCCATTCGTCTCTACACTATTCTTTATGCTATTGTTCGGATTTGTATTGTAGTCAACCTTAATAGTCTTACCTTCTGGCGTGTAAGTTTTGTTTTGTGGCTCCAGCACATTAACAGTTACTGTTGCAACGTCACTAGAGCCATCCGAATACGTAACTTTAACCTGCACTTGGCTTTTGCCAACCTTATCGGTGCTTGGAACAGAACTGTTGCCTCCTACAATAGTTACAGTTGGATCTGTTGTTGGCTTTTTGTTATTTTCCCAAGTAAGAGAATTTACATTCTTAATCTTATTAATTAACTCGTTAGCATTAGAATGCCAAGGAACTTCAATAGTCTTCCCATTAGGATTGTAGATCTTGTTTTGCAGCTTAATCAACACAGGTACTTCAACCGTAGTGGTGGAACCATCTGGATATGTGATTTTTACAGGAACGGCATGGATTCCATCAGTTTTAGGAATCTCGCCAACTGTGAAAGTTAACTTGCTTCTATCAACAGTGGAGCTCGGGTCATCTTTCTTGGTAATAGTAATCGCATTGGTAATTGCGTTGTTATCCGTAGGATTATTGATCCGCTTGGCAGTAGCATTATGCTCTTCAGCATCCGTGTACACGGAAATCTGAACCTTTAGCTTGGATGTATTGCCAGCTTCATCTGTAACACTAAGCTCACGTGACCACTTATTTGCATCAGGATTAGTATTGTTAGCGCGATGAGCAGTACCTGTAATAGTAATTTTTGCAGGCTTTTCCGCAGAATTATTATCTTTATCAGTGATGCTAATCTTACTGCCAGTTATTTCTTCAGGCATACTAAGTGTTGCACTCTTGATCTTGCCGCTGTTGTCATAAGCGTTGATATCAATGTTGAACTGTTTGCCGTTATGTACCTTAAATTGGTAGTACTCAGCTTGTTCAGTGTCTGCTCTCTTTGCCTTATTGGTATTAGGCGTGTTAATAACAGGCGGAATATCGTCATTAACGGTAACTTTTGTATCTACGTCCTTAAAGGAACCGTCTGCAAAAGTTATGCGGACTTTAGCGGCTGTATCTTTGCCAGGCTTATTCCAATCTGGTTCCGTAGCCCAAGAGTAGGTAGCGTCGCTAGGGAGTTTCTTTAGATCAGTTGCATTAATGCCGCTCTTAGGATCTGGATGCGTTGTTCCGCTACTCATGTTGTACGTAACAGGCGTGTCTGTGACTTTGCTATACTTATCTGCCTGCGGCTTAACAATAAACTTAACAGTTACTTCATTAGTATTACCAGAAGGGTCTACAGCTTTTAAGGTACGCGTATACGTTCTAGGCTCAATGTTGAGCGGAGTAGTACCATCAAGCGTTAAAGTCTTAGGATCTGCTGTTGTGCCAGTTCCAGTAGGATCTTTTTCTTTCTCTCCTGGAGTTTTAGGCGTTAAAGTAAGAGTTGTAACTTCTCCACTATTGTCTTTTGCAGTAATCTTAATATCGTTCTTATCGCCGCGGTATGTAGTGATAGTTGCTATTTGAGTAAATATTTTTCCTTCAAATTTACCTTCAATATCAATATTTTTATATTCACTGCCGTTATTTTGCTTAATCGTAACCTCAGGCTCTTTACGATCCTTAACAGTTACCTTAACCTCAACAGTTTCAATGCGTGGATTCTTTGGGTCGTTAGTAGGAATAGTTACAATAACTGTTCCAGGCATTTCCTTACCAAGCTTTGAAGTGTTTGGTTTGTCCTTCTCTGCCCAAGCAAACTTAGTTCCCTTCGGAAGCTTGCGACTATTGGCAATAGCTTTCTTTGCCCATTTTTCGTCTAGCTTTTCACCTAAGTCAACAGTAATATCCCTAGCCTTAAGATCTTCTTTCTTCTTAACTGTTACCTTTACAGTTTTTTCTACTTTGTTACCAGCAGCATCGGTAACTGAGAACGTAAGTTCGTGTTCTCCAATTTCGCTTTCTTTCATGCCGAGTATTGTAATTTTTACTTTGCGATCTTTAGGATTATCTTGTGTTCCTTGGTAATCAATCTGCAAACGTGAAAAATCACCATTTACAAGTTTCGCTAGTGGAGCTGCAATATTGAAGTCGTCAATCTTTACATCATCTGTTGCTGTAAGGTTGATAGTTAAATCTTTGCCAACTTCGACTTCAACCTTGGTTTTATTGGCAGTAAGTGTTGGTTTTTGATCGTCTTTACTAGCGTTCTTAGGCTTGCTTTCTTCAGAGCTTACGGAATCTGCAGTAGTAGTTACGGCAGTAATCTTTCCTTCAGGAATGCCGTCTTTAACTGTAATCGTAACTTTGCCATCAGCTCCAACGGTTCCCGTGCCGATAGCTTTTCCGCTTTTATCCTTAAGTGTTACAGTGCTTCCAACTGCACCAGAGCCAGCATCAACTACAACTTCCTTGCCGTTTACTCCTGCAACACCAGTCAAATCAGTCTCAATTTTAGGCTGCTTAGGCTTAACAATAAAAGTGACTTTTTCTTCCGCAGTACTGCCGTCGTTAAACGTGACTTTAGCAGTGTACTCTCTCTTTCCTGCAACATCTGTGGAAGGCTCGTTGTCAACCCACTCTGCGCTCTTGATGTTCTTCTTAGTGGCGTCGTCAAGCTTGCCAAGATATTGCTTAGCGTCAACCTTGTTGGTGCCATTTATCTTTTTAAGATCTTCGCCAACAGTAGCATTAACGGTATTTCCATTAAGCTTATGTTGCAAAGAAAGTGGTTTTTTAATGTTTACAGGAATCGTAACAACGTGATACGAGTTATCTGAGTATACAACTTTTGCAGATGCGCTTGCGGGAAGAGTTTCCCTTCCGTTAAAGTATTCTTTAGGGATTTCGGTTGAAGGGAATGGATTAAAGACGATTTTTCCGCCGTTTACATTGGTTATTTTATTAGCGAAATCAGCTTCAGTAAGCTTATGACCCCAATTAACAGTAATTGGGGTAGTGGTTGGCTCCTTGTACTGTTGATTGAGATTTTTAAGATGTATTGTGACTTTCTTTTCTGCTTTGTTTCCAGAAGCGTCGGTTGCAGAAACAGTAATCGTGTAGTCGGATTTTACTGGATTGCCACTTTTATCTTTGTGTATAAATGTAGTCCTATTAATAACTTTTGTATGAGGATTGCTTTCGCTAGCATCAATACCATTATCATCTTTCTCATTAACATCGCCATTTTTAGCAAAGTCTGGGAATCCTTTTACAGAGAACTTCGTCACCTTTCCGCTGTCATCTGATGTGCCGAAAGTAATCTTTGGTGACTCACCCTGATACACGTCAATGCTGTTGTTGGAATCGCTAATTTCTTTGTCATTAAAATACAGCTTTGGAGGGATTTTATCGCTTTTTGTGCGCTTAAGATCTGGTTCAGTCCAGCGCTCGCGACCAGAAATAAATGTGTATGCTGAGTTAGTATTTTTACCATAAGTACTTGTATTTGCCCATGTATAAGCATCTTGAATCTCGTCAAGAGTGACTCCTGGACGTAACTTTACTTTGCAATGCATGTGCACTGCATAGTTGGCGTTTGTAGTTCTTAAGCCGATGCCGTAGCTCTTGCCGCTATATACGCCTTTCAATGTTGTAGCATTGCTAATGACGCCGTCGCCTGCATTATTGTGGAAAGTATTACTCAAATCTTGCTTGTTGCTATTTCCTCCTCTTATGCCGAAGGTTGGTTTGTAAATAGAATTTCCAAGGTGCTGGTCATCTTGCAATGGGTCATTAAGATTTTTTGATTGGCTATCTTCTTTAGTGAATAATGAAAAATCGCGTGAAAGAACAGCGTTTGTCATTTGTGAACTAGAGTTATTTCGTTTATAAAAATTAAAGCTTAAATCACTTAATGTGTCTGACTTGTAAAAGCCGTTATTATCCAAGTCAGCAACTGCAAAAGGAATTTGCCAAACATACTGCTGTTGTTTTGATGCTTTAAGCATGGACTTGCCGTCGTTGTTAAAGAACACGTCGAAGACTAGGTACTGGTCGTTTCCGTTCTTTTTAAGATGTGCATACATATCCGATTTCTTGGTGGTGTTATCGTAATCACCCAAACCGTCTGCTTCTATTTTGCCAGGTTTGCCATTGCTGTTAACAAAACGATACCTTTGGAACTCAAGAATATTCGGCGTATGTAGCCATGGAGTGGTGTTTGCATCACGCACTTGATCCGCAAAAGCCGCTGTAGTTGGAGGAAGAAGAATATTAGAGGATGCGAGGATTGGCTGACCGCCCAAGCAGGTGGCTGCAGTAAGAACTGTTGTAAGCGCGCTAAGTGACAGTTTGCGCGCGGTTGATGCGCTAAAATCGGCGCTTACGTTTACAAGTGAGCGATACTCTTGATTGCGAGCGTGCTTTTGGCGAGTGTTCTTTGCCATAATAATCCCCATTCTTTTTGTGCTTTGCTTTGTTCAATGGTTTTGTGACGCATATATTGCATTGATGTTCTGTTTGCTTGATGTGAATGTAATCAAGCATCGCGTAATTGTGCACAAAGATAAATATTCATTTATTCGAAATATTATATCGTATTTTTGTTTTTTGAGTGAAATTTTTTAAGTGTGACATTAGTTACAAGTGTAAAATTTACTGATGGGGGGGGGGGTATTTGATGCATATTATGTTGATATAACAATATATGGAGGATTTTATTATAAATTTTTAACCTTTTATAAGAATTTATCCAGATGTTATTTTGGCGTGTTGCACAAATCGTCGATTATACGAGGCGGGCAATAGTATAAATAGGGAGAAAAACGCGCGCGAATGGCAAGTAGAATAGATAGAACAGCTGTTGCGCAGCAAAAATCACATATAGCCAATAGGAGTGATTATGAACACCACTAATAATGATGAAAACAAAGCCGTAATCACCGTAGTGGGCAAAGATGCTGTAGGAATCATAGCAAAAGTTACGACTCATTTAGCAAATAGCAAGGCGAATATTTTAGATATATCTCAAACAATCGTCAACGGATTCTTTAACATGATGATGATTGTAGACGTAAACGAAATAAGCGTAGAATTTGGCGAGCTGGCCGAAGAATTGGCAAAGCTGGGCGAAGAAATAGGCGTTAGCATACACTGCCAGCGCGCGGAAATCTTTACAAACATGCACAGAATCTAGGGATTAGTAGGAGAAGCCCATGCTAAACATTATGGAAGTGAGCGAAACAAACTCCATGATCGAGCAAGAAAAGCTCGACGTTAGAACCATAACAATGGGAATAAATCTGCTAGACTGCGCAGACGCAAGCGTGCAAAAAGTGTGTGAAAACGTGTACAACAAGATTACGCGCCTTGCAAAAGACTTAGTTAGCACGGGCTGCGCGATTGAGCGCGACTACGGAATCCCGATTGTAAACAAGCGCATAACCGTAACGCCAATAAGCCTTGTTGGAGCAGCAGCGTGCAAAAGCCCAGACGACTTTGTGCAAATCGCGCACGCGCTAGATAAGGCTGCCAAAAAAGTTGGAGTAGATTTGATTGGCGGCTACTCCGCTCTGCCTGCAAAATCCATGACAGCTGCCGACCGCATGCTTATAGAGTCGCTGCCAAAAGCCTTGAGCGAGACGGATATTGTGTGCTCGAGCGCAAACGTTGGGTCCACGCGAACTGGAATTGATATGGATTGCGTAGAGTTGCTTGGACGAGTAGTTAAGCAAATCGCGCGCGCGACTGCAGACCGTGATTCGTACGGATGCGTAAAGTTCGTTGCATTTTGCAACGCTCCAGACGATAATCCATTTATGGCAGGCGGATTCCACGGTGTAACTGAGGGAGACGCTGTAATAAACGTTGGCGTATCTGGGCCAGGCGTGGTTTCGCGCGCGCTAGACGAGGCGCGTGGCAAGGATTTTGCGTTCTTGTGCGAGACGATTAAGCGTACGGCTTTTAAGATTACGCGAGTCGGCCAGTTGGTTGCGCAAGAGGCATCTAGAAGACTTGGCGTGCCGTTTGGAATAATAGACTTGTCGCTTGCGCCAACGCCAGCCGTGGGAGATTCCGTAGGCGAAGTCCTAGAGAAAATCGGACTTTCTACTGTTGGCGCGCCTGGCACAACCGCCGCTCTTGCAATGCTTAACGATCAAGTTAAAAAGGGCGGAATAATGGCCAGCAGCTACGTTGGCGGGCTTTCTGGCGCGTTTATACCTGTTTCGGAAGACGCAAACATGATTGCTGCTGCAAAGTCTGGCTGCCTTAAAATAGAAAAGCTAGAAGCAATGACGTGCGTATGCTCCGTAGGGCTAGATATGATTGCGATTCCTGGAAGCACAACTGCTGCAACAATATCTGGAATGATTGCGGATGAGGCAGCAATTGGCATGATAAACCAAAAAACAACTGCTGTGCGCATAATACCTGTGGAAGGAAAAAGCGTTGGGCAAATGGCCAACTTTGGCGGTTTAATGGGGTACGCTCCGATTATGCCAGTAAATACCGAAAGCTGCGAGGAGTTTGTTTCGCGCGGCGGAAGAATTCCAGCGCCTGTGCATAGCTTTAAGAATTAGGCGAGTTAATCGTAAGTTTAATCACGGTTTAATTGCGGTTTAATTGTGAATTAGCTAACGCTTAAATTGCGACTTAAATCACGCTTGAATGACTGCTTAATTACTTTTAAATCACGAATTAATGGAATTTTACGAAAGGATTTATGATGGAAAAGACTACGCCACTAAGCGGCGAAATGCTTGCTAGCGCGCTAAAAAAGGTAGGCGAATCAAGCAATAACGTTGCTGTAGTAGGCTCCATGAACGCAGATTACACAATAGTTGCAGATCGTCTTCCAAATCCTGGAGAAACAGTAAATGGCAGTGATTTGCGCGTTCTTCCAGGCGGAAAATCGGGGAATCAGGCCGTTTCTGCAGCGAAAATCGGCGCGAACGTGCAAATGTTTGGCGCGGTAGGCAGCGATGAAAATGCAAAATTCCTACTAAACACGCTAGAATCTGCTGGAGTAGACACGTCTAGAATTTTGCGCGTAGAAGGCGTAAAAAGTGGCGCAACAGTAATAACAGTAGACGCAAAAGGTGGCGAAAACACAATCGTTTACGCTCCAGGGTCTAATGCAAAAGTGAGCGTGGAATACATTAGCCAAAACAATATTAAGCAAGCAATTTGCAGCGCAAGCGTTTTAGGATTATGCCTAGAAAGCCCAATGGAAACCGTAACGGCGGCGGCAAAAATTGCGTGTGCGGCTGGCGTAAAAGTTTTGCTAAATAATTCGCCTTTTGTAAGCGAGCTGCCACGCGAGTTGATTGAAAACGCAAGCATCCTTCTTGTAAACGAGCACGAGATGGCGCAATTGCTTAAAATTAGCGAGCCAGAAGACGGAAATTGGGATGATTTTGACTGGCACGACGCTGCGCGCATTATGCACGAGTATGGTTTTGACGAGGCGGTTGTAACGCTTGGTGCAGAAGGATCGGTTGTTTTAGACTACGCTGCGCAAGATGGCAAAAAGGCTGTGCGAATTTGCCCTCAACGCGTTAAAGCAGTAGACACAACGGGCTGCGGAGACGCGTTTATGGGAACCGTTTTAGCAGGACTTGCTGCTGGATTTAGTCTAGCGCAAAGCGCGCAAGTTGCCACTTACGTTTCGGCGTATGCAGCAATGGGATTTGGAGCACAAAGCTCGTATGGAAGTGCGCAGCAGGTTGTTCGCGCATTTGAGTAGTGGCGTTGTATGCTGCTAAAATAGTCGCGTATGCGTTTTTACAGATTTTGCAAACGGGAAGGCAAATATGTCAACAATTCTTGAAGGCACTCCAAAAAAGCAAATGATGCTTGTAACGGGTAGAGCGTATCCGCAACTTGCGGAAGAAACCGCCAACTACCTTGGAATAGACGTGCTGGAAACAACTGCCTACGATTTTGCAAACGGTGAGATGTATGTGCGTTTTACGCAGCCAGTTCGAGGTGCAGACGTTTTTGTTTTGCAAGCGCACACAGATCCAATCAACAATTGGATTATGGAGCAGCTGCTTATGGTGGATTCTTTAAGGAGAGCATCCGCTAGAAGCATAAACGTTGTTGCGCCTTTCTTTGGGTATTCGCGTCAAGACAAAAAGCATCAAGGCCGCGAGCCAATTACAGCGCGACTTATGTTTGACCTGTTCCGATCTGCTGGAGCTACAAGAATTCTTACTGTAGACATGCACGCTGCTCAAGAGCAGGGATTCTTCGACGGTCCTGTGGACCACTTAACGGCTATGCCAGTTTTGATTGACTACGTTCGCAACACTATGAGCCTAGAAAACACTACGATTGTTTCTCCAGATGCAGGGCGAATCAAAGTTTCGGAGCAATGGGCTGCAAAGCTTGGCGGATTGCCATTAGCGTTTATTCACAAAACGCGCGATATAACAAGGCCAAATCACGCGGAAGCGCATGGAATTATTGGAGATATTCAAGGCCGCGATTGCATTGTTGTAGACGATATGATTGATACGGCTGGCACGATTTGCGAAGCTGTGCGCACACTTAAAGGCGCTGGTGCAAAATCCGTTACTTTGGTTGCAACTCATGCGCTGCTATCTGGCCCTGCAGTAGAGCGACTTAAAAGTTGCGGCGCGCGCGAAATCATTTTAACGGATACAGTTCCTGTTCCCGAAGAAAAGCGCTTAGAAAATATGACGGTTCTTTCGATTGCGCCTCTTTTGGCTGCTGGAATTAGGTCCGTGTTTAGGTCCGGGTCGCTTGTTTCGCTTAGAAACGCGCTTCCAGAAGACATGAAGCACAGGAATATTTACGCTCATTAGTGTTGTTGATTAGCTGCGCGGCGGTGAGTCGCAAGCATGATGTAGACTTAGTAGGTTGTTCGTAAAATTAAATATGCAAAAATTATTGCGTAATAATCGCGTAATAAATTGTGTAATAACTTGATTTACGAACGATTTTGCAAACACACTCCTGCTGTGGAAAGCCCGCAGCCGAATAGTCCGAAGGAGGTGGGTGATGTCTGCACACAAGTATGAACTGATGTTCATTGCCGATCCAGAGCTTGACGAGCGCGGTCTTAAGAAGTTGACCGAGCAGTATCTTGAGCTTGTCACCAAAGAGGGCGGTTCCGTTGATGGCACCGACTATTGGGGTCGCCGTAAGCTTGCTTACGAGATTGATGGCAAGAACGAAGGTAACTACGTTGTAGTGAATTACACTGCCGAGCCAGCTCTTAGCGACGAGCTTGACCGTGTTTTGAACCTTAACGAATCTGTAGTCCGCACGAAGATTCTTCGCAAGGACGCAAAGTAAAGCAAAGTAAAGTCAAAAGTTTAGGGACAATATCCAAAATTTTATTTAGATTAGTTTGATTAATTTATAGTCAAATAGTCAAATAGCCAAATTGGATTTGCTCTAAATTGTTCCACGAAATTGTTCCAAGTCTTAATAGAAAAGAGGCCGCGATGGCTGGAGAAACTGTTATAACTGTGATTGGTAATTTGGCTAAAGAGCCAGAAACTGCTACCAGTTCCAACGGTAGTGTTAGAACGTCTTTTACGATTGTTTCTAATTCCTCTACTTTTGACAGAAGAACAAACAGCTACGTTAACGGCACGCCATTATCGCTTAGATGCGTTGCATGGGGCGACTTAGCTGAGCATTGCGCACAAACACTTACTAAGGGAATGCGCGTTATTATTCAGGGTAGGTTGCGTGCAAACAACTACGTTGATAAAAACAGCAACGAAAAACGATACAGCATTGATTTGATGATTGATGAGATTGGGCCATCCTTGCGTTTTGCAACCGCTCAGGTTAATCGTTTGAGCTCGAAGGGCGGTTTTGCTGGGAACAATGGCGGATTCAATCAGGGCGCTGGCGCTGGAGCTGGTATGAATGCTGGTGGATACACTGGCGGTTATGCTGGCGGCGCGAATTATGCAAATAGTGCGGCTGCTGGTGCTGGAATGAATGCGCAAAATGGCGCTAATCAGGGCGTAAACGTTGAAGACCCGTGGAGTGCTTCTGCTCCATCAAATGGCGGATTTGCAACGTTTGGAGCTAGCTCCGATTTTGGTGGAACAGACGAAGAGCCAGAGTTCTAGTTTTTCTAGTTTTATGCGCGCGCTAATGGCGTCTAGTCGCCGCTGCTTTAGGGCAGATAGTTTAGCGAATGTGACTTATTGCTTGTAAAACTAATGCTGGTAAAAATCTAAATACGACTTTACAATTAAAAACATCAGTTTAGCGTATAAACAAAAACAAAAGTTTAACGCATTTAAGAGAGGACATCCTATGTCACGTAAGAGGCCGCAACCACCGGTCAAGCCTTTTAAGAAGAAGCCAAATCCTTTGAAGGCTGCCAAGATTACTGAAATTGATTACAAGGACGTTGCTTTGTTGCGTAAGTTCGTTTCGGACCGCGGCAAGATTCGTTCCCGTCGTATTACTGGTGTAACCGTACAGGAACAGCGCAAGATCGCGAAGGCCGTTAAGAACGCTCGCGAGATGGCTTTGCTCCCATACGCCACCACTGGTCGCTGATTGAGAGGATAAGAACATGGCAGAAACCAAGGTTATTCTCACCAAGACCGTTGCAAACTTGGGTCACTCGGGTGACGTTATTACTGTTAAGGCTGGTTACGCACGTAACTACTTGATTCCACAGGGCTTGGCCTTTGCGTGGAATAAGGGCGCTGCTTCCCAGATTGAAGAGATGCGTCGCGCACGCTTGGCTAAGGCTGTTGCCACTCGCGAAGAGGCTGTTGCAGCTAAGGCCGCAATCGAAGGCACTGTTGTAGAAATCGCCGCTAAGGTGAGCGAGTCTGGCAAGCTCTTCGGTGGTATTTCCGCCGATAAGATTGCTGCTGCTTTGGCACCAAAGGCCGCCGTTGAAGCACGCGCTATTAGCGTTGCTGCAATCAAGACCACTGGCGAATTCCCAGCAACTGTGGCTCTTCACCCAGAAATCAGCGCTTCCTTTACTGTTAAGGTTGTAGCTGAGTAGTTAAACGTGTTCCAGCTTCCCACGTGGGTTTTGTGAGTTCTTGCAAGTTATTGTGATTTTGCGATTGCTTGTGATTTTGCGGAATTTGCGATGGGAGGCAATCCATTTGGATTGATCTTAAGCATTGGCTCTGTGCGAATTGTGGTGAGTTTTACTTGCTGCGACTTGCGCGGAGCTTTTTTTGTTCGCGACGACCTACATTTCCGCTTTTTGTACGTGATTTGGGTCAAATTTGGTACAAAGTGCGGAAATGGTTGACGCTTTTTGTACGTGATTTGGGTCAAATTTGGTACAAAGTGCGGAAATGGTTGACGCTTTTTGTACGTGATTTAGGTCAAATTTGGTACAAAATGCGGAGTTGTTTTCCGTGTTTTGTTGTTGAACACGCTAATTAGAGAAACAAAATTCGGGAAATGTGAATGTGTTGTGTGCGTATTGCGCAAATCGTGGTGTTGAATCGTTTTAGCTACTAAATTATAAAAGTTGATAAATAGACTTAACATGCAAAAGCGAGCATTTGCGCAATTATGCAATGCCAATAATTATGCAATGCTAATAAGTGAACCAGTGCGTCGCAAAGGAGGATTAGTGACTGAGTGCAACACTTTAGCGAATCGCCACGCGTCTAATCCGTGTGATTGCAATAATGAGCGCGCGAAAAATCGCGTACATAATCGCATTGGCGTTGGTCAGACTTGCGCAAAAGTAATTCTTTTTGGTGAGCATTCGGTTGTTTATGGCTACAGTGCAGTGGCTCTTCCGCTGAAAAATCTTAAGATGCGCGCAACAGTTAGTAGCGCAAACGCAGAAAACGCATTAAACACACAAAATGCAGAAAACGAATTAAACGCAGGTGCGCAAAAGTCGCAAGCAGCCGACGAGCTAGTTGCACAAATCGAAAATAATCCTAATAAAAACAGCTTGCAAGAGCTTGCTCAAAGTTACGTAACGCTTAAAGCGTTGGATTTTTGCGGGCCATTAAAAAATGCGCCAAAGCGTTTGAACTCCATTAAAACCGCGATTTATAAGGCTTTGCAATTTGCGAATTGGCGCGGCGAAGCGTTACAAGTGGAAACAGCTTGCGATTTTCCACCAGAGCGAGGATTGGGGTCGTCGGCTGCAGCTGCAGGTGCTGTAATTCGCGCGATTCTAGGCTATTATGCGATTGAAGCCAGCGAGGATCAGCTTTTTGCGCTTACGCAGGAGGCGGAAAATGTTGCTCATGGAAAGGCATCGGGATTAGACGCTAAGGCTACTGCTTCGGCGCGCGCGGTGCGATTTTTGTGTGGCGAATTTAGCAACATAAATATACGATTGCACGCGTGGCTTGTTTTGGCTGATTCGGGATGCAAGGGTCAAACGCGCGATACGGTTGAAGCATTGCGCAAAAAGCGCGATTTGAATCCGCATGCGGTTGATGCGATGCTAGAGCAGCTTGGGAAAATTGCTATTAGCGCGCAAGATGACTTAGAGCTTGGGCAGCCGCTGGAAATTGGGCTTAAGATGAGCCGCGTTCACAAGATTCTTGCGCAATTAGGCGTGAGTACGCCACTATTAGACGAGTTGGTTAGTGCTGCGTGCAAAAGTGGTGCTTTGGGAGCAAAACTGACTGGAGGCGGCGGTGGCGGATGCGTTATCGCGCTTGCGCAAAACTACGAGGATGTGCTTAAAGTGGCGCTGGCTTTAGAGCGTGCAGGTGCTGCCAAAACGTGGATTGTGGAAATCGGCAGTTAGAAAGGTTATAGAAAGGTTATTGTGGAAAACGTTGAAATTGAGCCAAAAATAGCGTTTGACGAGTCGATGCAAACGCATTGCGCAATCACGGAAGCAAACGCAAATATTGCGCTAATTAAGTATTGGGGAAAGCGTGACGAGCAGCTTATTTTGCCGTATTCTTCCTCGCTATCTTTGACTTTAGGCGGATTTTTCACAAAAACTAGCGTGCATTTTGACGATTTTCTAAAAGAAGACTCCGTTTGCTTAAACAACACAGAGCTTAGTGGCGATTTATTGCAAAGCGAAGAGCGCGCGCGAATCGTAAGAATGCTAGACATGGTGCGGAAAATGGCTGGAATTGAAAGCCATGCGCGAGTCGTAAGCAAAAACACGGTTCCAACGGCTGCAGGTCTTGCATCTAGCGCCTCGGGTTTTGCAGCGCTAGCGGCGGCTTCAGCGTATGCGGCTGGTCTTAGGTTAAACGCGCGCGAACTTTCGATTTTAGCGCGCAAAGGGTCGGGGTCGGCATGCAGGTCGATTTATGGCGGATTGGTGTTGTGGAACGCGGGCGTGAGTAGCGAAACAAGTTATGCGGAGCCAATTGAATCGCCAAAAGATTTGAATCTTGCAATGGTGGCTGTTGTTTTGAATCCAAGCAAAAAGAAGATTTCGAGCCGCAAAGCAATGCGTCAAACGGTTGAAACATCGCCGCTTTATAAAAGTTGGATTGAAAGTTGTAAAGATGACATTGCAACGGCTTTGCAAGCGATTAAAAACTGCGATTTAGAGGCGTTGGGCGAGGTTTCGGAGCGAAACGCTTTAGGAATGCATGCTGCTATGCGCGCGGCCAATCCTAGCGTTGACTACCTTAGCGAAGAATCGCACGCCGTGCTTAAAGTTGTGCATCAAATGCGCGGCGAGGGGTGGCCTGTTTGGGCTACAATGGACGCAGGTCCAAATGTTAAGGTTTTAACTAGTGCGGAGCAAGTTTTGCGCGTTAAAAACGAGTTGAGGTTGCGCGTGTTGAGTGAGATTAAGAGTTTGCACGAGTCGCAGAAATCGGCGGATTTTGCGGATTTGCCTCATGTGGATTTGGCGGAATCTGTTGAATCAGCGGAGTCGGCGGAATCCAATCCGCAGTTTGTTATTGCGCGCCCAGGCGATGCGGTTAAAGTAAGGTTGTACGGAGAAAATCATGACTAAATTTCAAGCGGCAGCTCCTGGAAAGCTTTATATAGCAGGCGAATACGCTGTTGTAGATGGAAGAGCTGCAATCGTAACAGCCGTGAATCGTTATGTAAAAGTTACGGTTGATGCGGCTGGAGCTTGTGATTTTCTTGAAAATGGCGCACGTAGTAGGAATTTTTACGGCAGGAATTTTTACGGAAAAATTACGTGTGAGGATAAAAATTTTGAGCCGTTATATTGGAAGTTTGGCGGCGGCAATGGTTGCGGCAATGGTTGCGGCACGCGTTTTGGCAATAACAAGGAATTTATTTTAGATAAAAATGATGGATGCGGATGCGATTCGCGCTCGGTTGCTTGCGATTTGCCAGCGGAAGAATCGCCAGCAACCAACGATTCTCTAGAACAAACTAATGTAGAAAAAATTAAAAAATACTACGCGTACGTGATTTCTGCAATGAACGTTGTAGATGAATATGCGCGCGAGATGGGCGCGTTGGGTGCGGCGGAAGCACTGGGTTGCGCGCGCGAATATAACGTACACATTGAAAGCGATTTAGACGATAAAAAAACAGGCAAAAAATACGGGCTTGGATCTTCGGCTGCAGTAACGGTGGCGGCTGTGCGCGCGCTGTGCAAATGGTACGGATTAACGCTTGCAACGCCAGAATTGTGCAAATTGGCCATAATCGCGTCTTCGCTAGTAAAAAAGTCGGGAAGCGGCGGAGACGTGGCAGCCAGCGCATACGGCGGATGGGTATTGTACCGCGCGTACAATCGCGAATGGCTTAAAGCGGAAGTAGAAATGATTGAAAGCGGCGACTCAAGCCTACACGAGTTGTTGCAAAAAAAGTGGCCGCGGTTTGTTGTAAAACGCTTAAAAGTGGGCGGCGGCTTGCGACTTTTAGTTGGCTGGACGGGGAGCCCTGCAAGTAGCGCGGAGCTTGTTGGAAGTGTGAAGGCTGGCGTTAAGGCTGGCGCGGCAACTAGTGATTTAACCGCGCGCGAGCACGCTAAGACTTACGCTAAAACTTACGAAGATTTTTGCGTGCAAAGCGAAAAATGCGTGCAAAAAATCGCAAATGCGCTAGAAAATGGGGACTTTAGCGCGTTGTTAAGCGGATTCGCGCAAAATCGTGCGTTGCTAAAAGATCTTGGCGAAATCACGGGAACACTAATCGAAACACCAAAACTTACGCAGCTAATCGAAGTTGCCAACAGTGCAGGATTGCCATCCAAAACAAGCGGCGCAGGCGGCGGAGATTGCGGAATCGCGATTGCGCGTGCGCAAGATTTTGATGCCGTGTTTGCTCGCATTAAAGACGAATGGCAAAAAAGTGGGATTGAAGCGCTTAATCTGAAAGTCGCAGAAATTGATGAAAGTGGCGATTTTTCGCTTATCGAGCAACGCAAAAACGATCACATAAAACTTGCGTGCGAACAATATAAAGCGCGCGCGGATGCTGGCTTTGAATGCGTGCGATTTATTCCAAACGCGTTGCCGCAATTGGCGCTAAGCGATGTAGATACAAGCGTGAGCGTGTTTGGAGAATCCGCAAAATGGGACGTTCCGTTGTACATTAACGCAATGACGGGCGGCAGCAAGAATGGCGAAAATATAAACGCAATGCTTGCAAAAGTGGCGGCAAAAACTGGTGTAGCAATGGCCTCTGGCTCGCTAAGCGCAGCGCTTAAAAATCCGCGTCTTGCGGAGACTTTCAGCGTGATTCGGCGCTTTAATCCGCGCGGATTTGTGATGGCTAATGTAAGTGCTGGGGCAAGCGTTGAGCAGGCGATTAAAGCTGTGGAAATTTTGCAAGCAAACGCGTTGCAAATCCACCTTAACGCGGCGCAGGAGCTTGTTATGAGCGAAGGAGACCGCGATTTTAGTGCGTGGCTTAGCAATATTGAGGCCATTGCGCGCGCGCTTGACTCAATGAAAGTGCCAGTTGTTGTTAAGGAAACTGGATGCGGAATGAGCGCTGGGGATGTTCTGCGGTTGCAAAATGTGGGCGTGCGCGCTGTGGACGTTGGTGGGCGCGGCGGCACGAATTTTGTTGCGATTGAAAATGCAAGGCGTGGGGGTGTGCGCGGCTACGAGTTCCTTGATTCTTGGGGGCTTACCACTGTTGAGTCGTTGCTGGATATAGCGCAATGCGATGAGATTTTGCGCGATTCTTGCGATTCTTGCGATTGTGCGGCTGCTTGCGATTCAGCGGCAGCTTGCGATAGTGCGCAAATGCAAGTGTTTGCAAGCGGAGGAGTGCGTACGCCGCTTGATGTTGTGCGCGCGCTAAAGCTTGGGTCGAGCGCGGTTGGAGTTGCGGGCGAGTTCTTGCATACGCTCACTTGCGGTGGACAGGATGCGCTTGTTGATCAAATTGAGGATTGGAAGGCGCAGATTCGCGTGATTATGGCGCTGCTTGGATGTAAGAATGTTGCGGATTTGCGCCAAAATTCGCGCATCTTGATTGATGGCAAGCCGTGCGCGCTGTAATGTCTGGCGTAGTGATATACTTGTGTAGTTGTGCGTTCAAGCATGCTTATTTGTTTATGCGATTTAGCGTCGGTTAGTCGCGTTTGGATTTGCATGGATGAGCGACGCAAGACTTGCAAGTCAAAGAAAATAGGAGTCCATTATGGCAGCTCGTTGCGCAGTATGTGGCAAGGGACCGCAGACCGGTTTCAGTGTTTCACATTCGCACATTCGCAATAAGCGCACCTTCCGCCCGAACCTTCAGCCAGTTCGCACCACCATTGATGGCGAAAATGTTCGCCTTCGTGTGTGCGTAAAATGCATTAAGGCAGGCAAGGTTCAGCGTGTTGAAGCGTGAATCGCGTGTTAAATGTAAGGCCCTGAGCAGTGCTCGGGGCTTTTTTTGTTCGCTCCGACCTGCCTTCGCGCTTAGACCGCGCGCGCTACATTTCCGCTTTTTGTACGTGTTTTGGGTCGAATTTGGTACAAAGTGCGGAGTTGTTTGACGGATTTTGTAGTCCTATACGCTGTTTTGAGCTACAAAGTGCGGAAAGTTGTGCGAGCGTTACGGCGCGCTTAAAGCGTAGCGCAACGATTATAATCGAAGTATGGCAGCACGCATAACACTTAACACAGCAATATCGTCAATCGTAGGCAACAAGCGCCGCGTGTCTGCCTTAAAATCGCTAGGTGTAGTCACAGTAAAAGACGCGCTAACGTACTACCCGTTTAGAGTCACAAATCCGCTAAAACGCACGCATTTAAGCCAAATTTTGCCAGGTCAAGAAGTGGCGTTTTGTGCGATTATACAGTCCATAAACATAGTGCAAATGAATGCGCGAAGAGGGTACCGCCTAGACGTAAACGTTTCGCAAGATGCCTCGCGCGCTCAAATCGTCTATTTTTCAAAAAGCAGACAATATGCGCAATGGGTTGGTAGCCGCATGAGCGTTGGTCAAACCGTTGTTGTGGGCGGCACGAGCGGTGCGTTTAATGGCGTTTTGCAATTTACGCATCCGCAAGTTATAAGCGTTTTGGCGGCGCGTAGTGATGATGAGAAGTCGAGCAACGATAGCAATGCGAGCAACGATGAGAAGTCTAGCGCGTCTGTTGGAACATCTTCTGGCGATTTTACTGCGCAAAGTGTTGAAGAAGCGTTTGAAAAGTTATGCGCTCCTCGGCCGATTTACCACGCAAATTCGCGAATTTCTAGCGACCATATTCATGAGACGATTTTAGGATTATTGCAACTTTTTAAGAGTTGCGATAGTGGCGATTTTGCGCCTGAATCCTTGCCTGAATCCTTGCCTGAATCCTTACCCGAATCTCTTCCTGAATCCCTGCCAGACATTCTTCCACAATCCGTAATCGTAAGTAAAAATCTTATGCACCGCGCGGATGCGTTTGAATCAATCCACAATCCGCAAAACAAAGAGGATTTTGCGCGCGCAATCAACACAATGCGCTTTGAAGAAGCGTTTATATCTCAAATCGCTGTTTTGCAATCTCGCGAGAATTCGCGCCTAGGCTCAGCTTACAAATGCAAAAATAGTGCTTTAAGGCATCAATTTGAAGAAAGTTTGCCATTTGCGTTGACGGAAGGCCAAAAAAACGTTATTAGCGAGATTACGGAAGATATGCAAGGCGCGCAAGGCGAATCGCAAGCAGCCGATGATTCGCAAGCAGCCGCACTATCAGGCGAATTGCAAGCAACCGACGAATCGCCATTAAAACCAATGCGTCGCCTTTTGCAAGGAGAAGTCGGCTCTGGAAAAACGGTTGTTGCAATGAGCGCAATGCTTCAAGCTGTTGGTTCGGGCCATCAAGCGGTTCTTGTTGCGCCAACTCAAGTGCTGGCTCATCAACACGCCGAAAATTTGCGCAAAATGATTGCACGCGCGCATATAAACGTTGAAATTACGCTTGTAACAGGCGGAATGAAGCTGGCGGATCGAAGAAGCGCCCTGGCAAAAGTAGCAAGCGGCGAGCCTGCGATTATAGTGGCCACTCATGCCGCATTTTCCGCCAGTTTTAAGCCCACAAACCTTGCGCTGGCTATAATCGACGAGCAACACAGATTTGGCGTTGAGCAGCGCGATTCGCTTATACGAAAAATGAGCAATAATGCGGATGTTCATCTTCTTGTTATGACGGCTACGCCAATCCCTAGGAGTGCTGCAATGACTTGGTTTGGCGATTTAGACGCGTCTTACTTAACGGAGCTTCCAGGCGGCCGCAAGCCGATTCGAACGTTTGTTATAAACGAGTTGGATTTTGCAAAAATGGCAGCTATGTTTAGCCACATTCGCTCCAGGATTGACGCAGGGGAGCGCGCGTACGTTGTTTGTGCGCGAATTGACGATGACGATAGCGGTGATGGTGATAATGGCGATAATGGCGATAATGGCGATTCGCATTATGGTGCGGTTGCTGGCGATTTTGGCGCATACGAATCTGATACATTAAACGATTCGCAAGTTAATTCGCAAGTTAACTCGCAGGCCGATCTTCAAGTTCACACAGTATCGCAAATTTCAACTCGTCTTAAAAACCTCGCTCAATTTAGTGGCGTCAATTTTGCTGAGCTTACAGGGCGCACAAGCGACGACGAGAAGCGCAAAATTATGAGCGACTTTGAAAGCGGAAAAGTGCAAATCTTGGTTTCTACAACCGTAATCGAAGTTGGCGTAGACGTTGCAAAAGCAAGTTGCATAGTGATTTTTAACGCAGAGCGATTCGGGCTTGCGCAGCTTCATCAGCTTAGGGGCAGAGTCGGGCGCTCTGGCACGCAATCATGGGCTTTTCTGGTATCTGCAGCTCAAGACAACGAGTTGGCAGCAGAGCGTTTGCAAGTTGTAGAAGAATCGCTAGATGGTTTTGTAATCGCGCAAAAAGACTTGGAGCTTAGAAACGCTGGAGACGTTTTAGGAGATAGTCAATCTGGCGGAAAATCAAGCTTAAAGCTGCTTCGAGTTGTTAAAGACGCGCATATTATTGCAGACGCAAGGCAATGCGCAACTTCGATTCTTGCAAGCGACCCGACTTTGCAAAATCACATGCAACTCGCTGGAGCGGTTTTAGACTTTACTCGTGGAAGTAGCACTGCGATTTTGAGCAATTAGAAGAAAATCGAGAAGAAAATCGCACAATTTTTTACAATTTACGTGCGAAAAAGACAATTTTTGAATATTCTAGAGATATAAGGTAAAAACGCGAGAGACGAGGCAAAGATGACTGAACGCGAACAACAAATATTGTCGTGGATTCAGCAGAATCCTATGATTAGTCAGCAAGAGCTTGCAGATTTAGCTGGCATTACGCGATCGGGTGTGGCTGCGCACATTTCTAATTTGATTCGCAAGGGATACCTTAGAGGCAAAGGTTACATTGTTACGCCACCAAGCTACGTGACTGTAATCGGCGGAATAAGCATGGATGTTTTGGGAATCGCGTGCGGAGATCTTATGGACTACACGTCGAACGCTGCAAAAGTGCGCTACGCGCTTGGCGGAGTTGGGCGAAATATCGCAGTTGCTTTAGAGAGGATGAACACGCGCGCAAGTCTGGTCTCTGTGTACGGAGGCGACCACAATGGCGAACTGTTCAAAATCGACGCATCTGTAAACGGACTAGACATAGGATACTCAAAGCAGCTGCCAGACGCAATGACAGCGTCTTACATGTACGTTGGAGACGCTTCTGGTCAAAGGCTTTTGGCACTAGACGATATGAGCATCTACGATTACATGACGCCAGACTTTTTGCGTGAAAGAATATCAATCATAGAAAACGCAGACATTGTTGCGCTCGACACAAACATTTCGCAAAAGTCATTTGAATGGGTGTGCGATAACTACCATAAGCCGATTATGGTGCGCGCAATAACGGATGCAAAAGCTACGAGAATACTTTCGCGCTTAAATTGCATTGATACTCTTGTTTTAGACACTGCAGAATCGCAAGCGCTTACTGGAATTTGCGCTGTAGACGAAAGGTCAGCTGTGCAATGCGCAAAGGCGCTGCTTAAGCGCGGAGTAAAGCGCGTGTTTGTTAATTCTGGGCGAGAAGGCGTTGCGTATGGAATTCTTGGGGAAGGAATTGCATTTTACCCTGTTCCTTTGCGGCGCGTTCAAAGAATGATTGTTTCTAGAGGAAACGGATCCGAAGGCGCTAAGGCTGTTGGCAACGACAACGGTTCTAGCGATACTGCGACTGCTGCTTTGATTTACGCGCGATACAACCACTTTGACAATTCTAAGACTGGGCGATTCGCGGTTGCTGCTGCTGCGCTTAACATGGAGTCTGTTGAAGCTGTGCACGAGGCGATGACGCCAGAGCTTGTTGAGGAGCGTATGCAAAGCATTCATGAGCGTGCGTGATACTCGCTCCGACCTGCATTCGCTTAGAGCGAGCGAACGATGTGACGCTTTTTGTACCACATTCCACCTAAAAATGGTACAAACTCTGGAAAAATCTTCCGCATTTTGTACCAAATTTGACCTAAAAATGGTACAAACTCCGGAAAAAACTTCCGCATTTTGTACCATTTTTGACCTAAAACACGTACAAAAAGCGGAAAATCGCTCGCGCGCTACAGTGTGCTGTAACTCGCGAGCGATTTTACCTGCCTGAGCAAGCGCAGTCTAAGCGCTTATCAGTCGCAATCTTCTGGCTTAGGAATCAAGAACGAGCATGCAAACGCTAGCGCAAGCAGCACGATTCCAGCAATCATCGAAGCAACGTAGCCAGTTGTTGCTCCAGCGTTCTGCGCAAAATTGGTCATAACAGCGTAAAGAATCGCAAAGCTCAATCCTGCACCAAGGTTAAACGCGCCAGCATTCATGCCAGGCAAATATCCAGGATTATCTTTAGGAGAAAGCACAATTCCAAGGCCGTTAAGCATAATGTTTGCAACACCTGCGTAGCTAATTCCAAGCCACAAAGAAAGCACTACAAGAGCGCAAACAGAAGGCATTTCAGCAACGTACATTCCAAATACAACGCCAAGAACGCTTACAAGGATTCCAGCGCGCAAAACGAGTCGGTATCCAAACTTTGCAGCAAGCATGCCAGCAACAGGACCAAACACAAAGCCAATGATTGCGTAAGGTGTAAGAGTTGCAAAGCTAACCACACTTGCGCTCATTGCAGCTCCAGACTTAACATCTTGTGCAAGCTGTGGAACAACGCCATTCATGATTGCAAAAACGCCCGTCATTGTAAGAAGCGTGCAAGAAAGCAATCCCCAAGTGCGGCGTTGGCTCATATATTTTGTAGAAACAAGCGGAGCGGAGTTTTTGCCCTCTACGTTCCAGAAGATTACAAAGAAAACGATTGCAAGAACTACAAGAACTGCAACAAGAGTCAAGTTGGCGCTAGCAAGCTTGCCGATTTCGTTAATCGCAAGATATGCAGCCAAGAACGCGATGCCAAGCGTTACAACACCAACCCAATCCATCTTAGGAGTGTCTTGCGCGTGCGATTCTTCAGTCTGGAATATAACCAAAAGAACTGCAATCACGCCGATTACAGCCATTGTACAAAACACGGATCTAAATCCAAAGTTGCCTGCGAGCCAGCCGCCTGCAAGTGCGTCAACGCCTGCAATTCCGCCATTTACAGACGTTAAAATTGCCATCAACTTTGCGTAACGCTTTTCTTCGCTAACGCGCACGCGCAGCATAATCAAGCACATTGGCACAACTGGACCGCTTGCGCCTTGAAGGATTCGGCCAATCATAAGAACCGTAACATTTGGTGCAATGGCGCTAATCACGCATCCTAAAATGGTTGAAATCAGAATGCCTGTAAGTACTTTTTTGCGGCCAACAAGGTCTGCCAAGCGAGGTAGGAATAGCGAAAACAGCGCTGCTGCAGTAAAGAACACGGTTTGTGTTAGCGCGATTTGCGTATCCGTTGTTTTAAGCTCGTGTGTCATAGTGGCGAGTGCTGGGGAGAGCATGGATGCGTTTAGCTGGAACGCAAAAATGGCCACTAGAAGTGCGGTCATAAGTGCTACGATTGAGCGTCCGCCCTTGTCTAACATGTGTGGAGCTGGAGATGAAACCTCAGTCATAATAACTCCTATATATTGTTTGGTTATTAGGGATCTTCTCTTGTTAGGGATTTTCTCTATTATCTTTTATTTATTTGTTTGATGTATATTGTTTGACTATTTGGTTTATTTGACTTACTTGACTTATTTGATTCCATCGATTCGCTTTAGAGCGTCGATAATCAAATCCCAGAACTTGTTAAAGTCAAGCTTAGTGGCCACTTGCGTGTGGCATTCGCTTGCGGATGGCTCTGGTCCGCGCAAGTCTGCAACCGTCATTCCAAGTGTTAAATCGCCTTTAATTTCAACGTCTAGAGGGCATCTGCGAGTTTGTACAACACTGTGGTCAATCAAGTACGCAACCGTGCAAGGATCGTGCACAGGTGGGTCAATAAAATCTTGATTGTTTTGGTATGTTTTGCGGAAGAAGTCCATCAAGCCGCTTGCAAACGCAGAAAGAGGTGTGCCGATTGCGTCGATTTTAGCTTGTACTTGCGGTGTGCAAAGTGCTTGGTGCGTTAAATCAAGACCAACCATTGTAATAGGCCAATCTTCATTAAACACAACGTGAGCGGCTTCAGGATCTACCTTAATGTTAAATTCTGCGACCGCGCTCCAATTTCCAACGTGGTAGCCGCCGCCCATAAGCACAACTTCCTTAACGCGGCTAACGATTCGCGGCTCCATTCGCGCAGCCATTGCAATGTTTGTAAGTGGGCCAGTTGGAACAAGTGTAATCGTGCCTGGCTCGCTGTTCATAATCGTGTTGATAATCCAGTTTACTGCGTGGCCTTCGTCTAATGGGCGAGTTGGCTTTGGGAGAGTTACTCCGTCTAGGCCAGTTTCGCCATGAATGGATGCAGCCACTTCTAGCGGGCGAATCATTGGGCGATCGCATCCTGCGTGAACTGGAATGTTTGTTGCGTGAGCCATTTCTAGCGTTGCTCGCGCGTTGTATGTTACTTTTTCGAGGCTTTGATTACCGCCGACTGTTGTTACGCCAATCAAATCAATGTTTGGGTTGCCAAGCGCTAGAAGAATTGCCATCGCGTCGTCGTGGCCAGGGTCGCAATCTAAAATGATTGAAGTCATTGCTGCTCCTTAGTTGTTTAGTTGTATGTCAGTTGTATTTGGGATTTAGATATTTTATGCTTAGGCTTTTTAGCAAACTTCATTGTTTAGCGTAGTTTGGGATAAATCGCCAGAAACCAGTGCTAAGCAACATTTGTTGATGTTAATAAACAAATGACCAATACAATTTTAACAAGGATAAAATTTGACACAAGTAAAAAAGATGCATAAGGCAAAATAAATTAAAATGATATGCTTAAAATATGCACGTAATTGCAGGAAGATTTAAAGGCACGCCATTATGCGCCGCAAAGTCATGTACAAGACCAACAACAGACCGCACAAAAGAGGCGATTTTTTCTAGACTTGACTCGTGGGGAGTGTGCGGGGGAGCGCGCGTACTCGACTTATTTGCTGGAACCGCGGCGTTGGGTGTAGAGGCGATTTCTAGGGGTGCAAACGAGCTGGTGTGTGTAGAGGCTAACGCGGCTGCGGCGGCACTAATTGCAAAAACCGTTAAAGTGCTAGAAAGTCAAAGCGCGTGGAGCCAGGATTTAAGCGTGCGCGTAAATAAAAAGCGTGCGGAGCAGTTTGTGCAAGACTACAGCGGCGAGGCTTTCGATTTGGTGTTTATAGATCCGCCGTACGCGTTGGAGACGGCACAAGTTGAGCTTTTGATTGAAAACATGGTTAATAGGGGAGTTGTGAGCGCTGCTGCAGATACGTTGATTGTTTTGGAGCGTAGCGCGCGCAGCGTTGCTCCTAAGATTTGCGCGGGGTGGGAGATTTTCGACACGCGAAACTATGGCGAGACTGCCGTTATGTTTATTCAAGCTACGCGTTGACCTTTATTTGCGTTTAAAGATTTGCCAAGCTAGGTAGAGATTCGAGATTTTTCGCCGCGAAAGAGGTGAGCCTCAGCGCCGAAGGTGGTGACTCGCCGAGAGAGCAAGAAAAATCGAGAATCTCAGGCGACTAGCGATACGCAAAAGTTTTAGCATGCAAGAGGGCTGGGTGATTCTTGGTCGAACAGTATAAGAGCGGCAGCCGATACCAAACAATCCAATGACTCACCCTACAAACAAACTTCAACCAAAAACAAAATCAAAGCCAAATCGGAACAACCGCAACAACAGACTACACGTAAGAGGCGGAGCGTTGTGAGACAAGAAACACCCAGCCCTCCTACACACCAAACAAGGAAATGCGCTAGCGATAGCTAGATTTATAGGCGCTTTGGCGAATCGCCAGAAACCTCCCATCCAAGGCTAATCAGCGTTTTTCTATCCTGCTTACTAAGCGACTTGCAATCAAGTTTTTCAATCAAATCTGGTCTAATTTGACTTGTGCGCTCCAATGCATCGTCTCTACGGAATCGATCCACTTTAGCGTGGTCGCCCGAAGTAAGAATCGCAGGCACACTAATGCCGCGCCAAGTTGTTGGACGCGTGTACTGGTGATGCTCAAGAATCGCGTCCGCGCCCGTGTATGACTCTTCCACAATCGACTCAGGATTTCCCATAAAGCCTGGAATCAAGCGCGTAATGGCCTCTACCATAACGCTAACAGCAACTTCGCCGCCGTTAAGAACGTAGTCGCCAATCGAATACTCGCGCACATCTAAGCCGCGTGATTTGTAGTATTCTGGGATTCGCGCGTCGTAGCCTTCGTAGCGGCCACATCCAAACACGAGTCGCTTTGCGTTTGCTAATTGCGTTGCGTCTTTTTGCGAAAACAGTGGTGCAGAAGGATTTGGGAAGATTAGAATTGTGCCGTTATCAACGCTATTGTTTGCGATGCAGTTATTGTCGTCGCAGACATCGCAGACATCGTCGCTGTTATCTGAGATATTATTGCCACTAAAAAGCAGCTCATCAAGGCACTCCGACCACACTTCGGGCTTCATCACCATTCCAGCGCCGCCGCCAACTGGTGTATCGTCAACCGATTGATGAACGTTGTGCGTCCATCTTCTAAGATTGTAAGCGTTGATTTTAAGCAGGCCATTATCTTGCGCTTTGCCGAGCAAGCTTAAATCAAGCATACGAAAATATTCTGGAAATACGGAGATTATGTCGATTTGCATTTTTATAAGCCTTAAGCTTAAATCCTGCGCATTAAAGCCCAGGGATTAAGCCGCCTGGAGGGTCTAAAGTTAAATATTCGTCTTTAAGATTTACTTCTGGAACAAGCGCTTGAACAAAAGGAACTAGCGCAATTTTATCATCGCCAACTGGCTCCAAAAGGCGGATTTTAAGCAGCGACTGAGCGCCGTCCACAACGTCTACGACTTTGCCGATTTCGCGAGGAGCAACACCAAGTGAATTATTCTTACAAATGCGCGCGCTAAGGCCTACTAAATCCTTAATATACCAGGCGTTTTCTTGCTCTAATTCTTCCGCGCTTTGAGCCTTAGTGTAAAGCTCCAAGCCGTTTAGGGCCTCTGCGTCGTTACGATTTAGGCTTTGTTCAAAAAGTAGAATCCAGCGGTTTTTGAAAGTGCGAGAAGCTTCGATTGTAAACTCGCGCTCGCCGTCTTGCGTGTAAAGCACATTGCCTGGTTCAAAGCGATTATAAGGTTCGTCGGTAAATACCTGAACCGTGACTTCGCCTTTTAATCCTTGCGCTTTTCCAATACGACAAACCCTCAGTAGGGTGTTTGCACCTTGCTGAGGGTTGTCAAAAAGTTGGTTTTTAGCCACGTTCAATCTCACTTACGTACGTCCATAATGTCTACGCGCACGTTGCGATGGCTTAGAGCCTGCACAACAATACGAATAGCATTGGCGGTACGACCGTTTCTTCCAATAACGCGACCGATGTCTTCTGGATTTACGCGCACGCGCAAAAGTTCGCCGCGAGCGTTTGAATGAGAACGCACGGATACGTCATCTGGAAAATCCACAATGTTCTTAATGAGATGTTCCACAGCTTGAGCCAGCATAATTACTCAGCCTTTTCCTCGGCTTCAGCATCTGCTGCTGGAGCTTCTTCAGTGGCTTCTTCGGCTTCGTTCTTAGCGGCTTCTGCAGCAGCCTGAGCCTTTGCAGCGGCCTCGCTCTTAGCGGCCTTAAGCTTCTGAGCTTCGGCTTCTACAGCCTCAACGCGAGCCTGAGCATCTGGGCCAGCCTCAGAAGTCTTCAACGTGCCTTCTGCGCCGTCGAGACCCTTAAACTTCTGCCAATCGCCAGTAATCTTTAGCAGCTTCAACACTGGTTCGGTTGGCTGTGCGCCAACGCCAAGCCAGTACTGTGCGCGATCAGACTTAATCTGAATCAAAGATGGCTGCTTGTTTGGATCGTAGATGCCGATCTCTTCGATGGACTTGCCGTTACGCTTGTTGCGCGAATCAGAAATTACAACGCGATAGAAGGCGTAGAACTTCTTGCCCAATCTCTTAAGACGAATCTTGGTTGCCAAAATGGCTCTCCTTATAACTAGAGTCGTAGAATTTCGCTCGGGTGTGGGGCACTCCTCGCGAGTTCCACTGTTCCTCGCGTGGTCGATAAGAGGGCTTCGATTCACGCGAATAACTTTTCTATTATGACTGATTGCGTGGACTATACGCTCCGACCTGCCTTCGCGCTTAGAGCGTAGTGCGCGAACGATATTTCCTATTTCCTATTTGGTGTTGTAGGAGGGCTGGCTAATTCTTGTCTCACAACGCTCCGCCTATTACGTGTAGTCTAGAGTTGCGGTTGTTCCGATTTGGCTTTGATTTTGTTTTTGGTTGAAGTTTGTTTGTAGGCGTGTGTCATTGGATTATTTGGTATCGGCTGCCGCTCTTATACTGTTCGACCAAGAATCACCCAGCCCTCTTGCATGCTTAAACTTTTTCGTATCTTTCATCGCCGAGATTCTCGATTTTTCTTGCTGCTTCAGCGAATCACCATTTCATGCTGAGGTTCGCTTCATTCGCCGCGAAAAATCTCGAATCTCTACTTCACTTAGTGGAGTAATGTACGCAAAGAGCATTGTTATTCGGGCGAAGAAGCGCTTTGACTGAGCTTGAAATTGCATAACGCATTTCAAGCTCCTTCAAAGCGTGATTTGGCTCAAGCATAAAGTCCAGTGGACTTTATGTGCCAAATCAGCCGAGCGGCTACTAATAGCCGTGAGGAATAGAGCTAGAGGAGGAGTGAAACGCAAACGATTAGCGCAAAGTGGTCGCTGCCGTCCACGCGAATTGTGCTTTGCTCTGTGGCTTTAGCGCTGCAGCCTGTTGATTTTACTAGCACATGGTCAAGCGCAAGATTTGGCCATTTTTGCCACGTTGGCCATGTTTTTAGTCGCTTTCCAATTTGCATTGATGCGTCTAAAAATCCTGATTTTAGTAGCGCTCTAAAGCTTGGGTGGTCTGGAGTAGAGTTTAAGTCTCCGCCGATTATTGTGACTTTTTTGCATCCGCTTTTATTGTGATTTTCGCCGATTTTTGCAAGCGACATTATTCCGCTGCTCCAAGCATCGCACCCGCGCATAGGCGACTTTGGATGCGCTGAGGCGAATGTTATTAGAAGATTTTCCGCGGAAGAATCGCAAGCCTCCAAAGATGAGTCGCAAGCAACCGCCGTAAAAATTGGCACGTTTGCTGCATCAATCTTAATCGACTCGCCAAAAGATTCCTTAATATTGCTTAGTCGCGTATAAATCGCGTTAAAGCCGCCATTTTCGTTTTTGTTTGTATTTCCCAATTGCACATGCGCAAAATCGCGTTCAATCCCAAGCTTTTCAAGGCTTTTTACAAGTTTTTCGCTCACTTCTTGTAAAAGAATCGTATCGATTTTATGCGTTTTTGCGATCTTTATTATTTGACTTGCGTTTGCGCGGCCATATCTGCAATTAAGCGTCATAACGCGGATTTCTAGTGATTTTTCTGGCGATGATTCTGGTGATGATTCTGGCGATTTTTCCTGTTTTATTCGCATCAATCTTCTTGCAAAATACGGCGAATACGATTTCAAAGAGATTAAGAATAACAGTGCATATGCAACGCACAACAATACGTAAGATTTATAAAATCCATTTTGCGAGCGTGCTGCAACTGCAGCCACAGCGCTGGCGATTAGCACAAAACCTGCGCAAAGCGGCGCAATTGGAAGCAGCGCAATAACATAGGGCAGCGGTTTTAGACCGTCTGCTCCAGCTGGCAGCCACCTAAGCAACTGCCAAACTAGAAGCAAAACAAGCGCAACAAGTAAAATCGCAAGTAAAATCGAGTAAATCATCTACTGGTTATATAGATTATTTGCATTATTTGCATTATCTGCCGAAAAGTCCTGCGAGTCCGCCACCCAAATTAGGCGGCAAATCAGGCATTCCGCCAGCAAAATCACCTTCGCCACTCATAAGATTTTGAAGATTTTCTGGCAAATTATTAGGTAAATCCTGCTTCTTCTTCATAAAGGCAGATTCGCCAGCGTCATCGCCATCATTCGCATAAGAATTTCCAGACAAGCGGTCTCTAAGCGCGCGCTCTTCGGCCTCGCGGCGCATAGGATTGCCAGACTTTCCGCCCTTCTTCTTGCTCTTTTTGTCTTTGCGCTTAGACTTTCCTGCGCCGCCGCCAAACCCAGGAATTCCGCCCATTCCAGGCATTCCTGCGCCGCCGCCATTGCTCATGCGCTTCATCATCTTAGCTGCTTGCTCAAAGCGTTGCAAAAGCGCATTCACCGCGGAAACTGAAACGCCTGCGCCAGCTGCGATTCGCGCGCGCCTAGAACCATCAATAATCTTGGTGTCTTTGCGCTCCTTAGGCGTCATCGAGCGAATAATCGCCTCTGTGCGGTCTATCTCGCGGTCGTCAAACTGCTCAAGCTCTTGCCTGTGCGCCGCCATTCCAGGCATCATGCCAAGAATCTTCTTCATAGAACCAAGCTTTTTAACCTGCTGAAGCTGATCCAAAAAGTCATCTAGTCCAAAAGTTCCTTCAGATATTTTGGCGGCCGCTTTTCTAGACTCTTCCTCGTCAAACTGCTTTTGCGCATTCTCAATAAGCGTTAGAATATCGCCCATATCGAGGATTCTGGAGGCCATTCTATCTGGGTGGAAAATCTCAAAATCCTTCAAACCTTCGCCAGTAGAAGCGAACAAAATCGGCTTGCCCGTAACGCTTGCAACAGATAGCGCAGCACCGCCTCGCGCATCGCCATCTAACTTAGAAAGCACAACGCCCGTAAAGTCAACGCCCTCATTAAACGCTTGAGCCGTGCGAACAGCATCCTGACCAATCATGGCGTCTATAACAAACAGGATTTCTTGCGGATTAACAGCATCGCGAATTTCGCGCGCCTGCTGCATAAGAGCGTCGTCCACGCCAAGGCGACCAGCGGTATCGATAATAACCGTGTCGTACATTTTTGCGCGCGCGTAGTCAATGGAATCTCGCGCAACTTTAACAGGATCCCCAGTGGCTAAACCAGCCGAAACAACTTCGCTGCCGCCATCGCTTTGCACGCCTCGCTCTGGCGCAAAAACCGCCACGCCTGCGCGCTCGGCAACAACCTCAAGCTGCGTAACGGCGTTAGGGCGCTGCAAATCCGCTGCAACAAGCAAAGGCGTATGTCCCGAATCCTTAAGCCAGTAGCCCAATTTTCCTGCGAGCGTTGTTTTACCAGCGCCTTGCAAACCAGCAAGCATGATTACGGTTGGGGGGTATTTTGCAAAATTCAGCGGTCGCTCAACGCCTGCGCCCAAAACGTTTGTAAGCTCGTCGTTTACAATTCGCACAACCTGTTGTGCAGGATTTAGTGCGCTAGAAACCTCTTCGCCTAGTGCGCGCTCGCGGATTTTAGCTGTAAAAGATCGCACAACGTCTAGAGCTACGTCTGCGTCTAAAAGCGCGCGGCGGATTTCGCGAATCGTGCCGTCTATGTCTGCGTCGGATAATTTGCCTTTTCGACGCAAGTGCTTGAATGCGCCAGAAAGTCTTTCTGTTAACGAACTAAATGCTGCCATAATTGCTCTATTCTACAGGTTGTTTGGAACGTTTTGTTATGTTGCTTTTTATTGCTTTTATTATGTTTACATTGTTTTTGATTAAGACAAATGCCACGATGAACCTTGTGCGCAATCTTCGATTACAACGCCAGCGGCGGTTAAAGAGTCGCGAATCGCGTCTGCTCGTGCAAAATCCTTAGCAGCGCGCGCAATCGCCCTTTGTTCTAGCTGATTTGTAATCAAAGATTCAAGAGCTTTGTGTTCCGCGCTTGCGCCACTATTCGCGCCTTCGCTCAAATCTTGCGATTTTTGCGCGTTGCTTCGCCATTGTGGGGAGTAAGGGTCTAGCCCAATCGTGTCTAGCATTGCGCGAACTTGCAAAACACAAGTCTTAATAAGGTTTTTAATACTATCGTTTTGGCTATCGTTTTGGCCTTGCGCATAGTCGTCCAAAAGCGCGTTGCCAGAGCGAATCGCAGTAAAAATCGCAGCCAGCGCGCCCGAAACGTTAATGTCGTCGTTCATAGCTTTAGTAAAATCTTCTGGAAGATTATCTGCATCAACGCTTTGAACTTCCGCATAATCTGGCTGATTTTCGATTACGCGGCCTGCGCGCTCGAGGAAGTTAGATATGCGATCATAAGCCGATTGTGCCTCGTTCAAAGATTGATCCGACCACTCCAGCATTGCGCGATATTGCACGCCGCCTAGCGCATATCGCACAACCCACGCGGATTTTTGAGCCAGAACAGATGGAACCGAAAGGCCGTTTCCAAGGGATTTGCTCATTTTTTCGCCCTTAGATGTAACCCAAGCGGAATGCATCCACACGTTTGCACTCTTCCATCCAGCAGCGAGTGTTTGTGCCATCTCGTTTTCGTGGTGTGGGAAGCGCAAGTCTAGTCCGCCGCCGTGAATGTCGAAGGAATCGCCAAGATAGCGGTGACTCATCGCCGAGCATTCAATGTGCCATCCTGGTCTGCCTGCTCCAAACGGCGTGTTCCAGCGCGCGTCTTTTTGGTCAAAATCGCAAGGTGCCTTCCAAAGCGCAAAATCGCGAGCATCGTGCTTATCTGGGCTTGCGTCAGCAGGGTCAACTGGGTTGTATTTGTCGGCTTTGTTGGCTTCATTGCTGCCATCTGAATTGCCATTTTGATGCGTAAGTGCGCCGTAATCCTGCCAACTTGGAACACTAAAATACACGTTTCCAGTAGGATTGCCATTCGCATCCGTTATTTCGTATGCGTGGCTGCGATCAATCAAGCGCTGTATAAGTTCCACCATGTCGTTGATGTGACCTGTTGCGCGCGGCTCCACAGTTGGCGGCATAACGCCAAGCGTGTTGTAAGCTTCAGTAAACTCGCGCTCGTAAATGTAGGCGCGCTGCCACCATGTTTGGCCATTTTCGCTAGCTTTTTTGATGATTTTATCGTCTATATCTGTAACGTTTCTAACGAAAGTAACGTTGTAGCCAAGGCGCAAAAGCCATCGGCGAACAACGTCGAAGGCGATTGCTGCGCGAATATGACCTATGTGCGGCGAGCTTTGCACGGTTGCGCCACACACGTACATTCCAACGTGACCAGGAGTAACGGTTGTAAACTCGCTAGTGCTGTGAGTTGCCGTGTTGTATAAGCGCAATCGCGCGGCTGCTGCTGTAAGAGTTCTGTTCGTATTTTCAAGCATAATCTCAATTATATGTTTAGCTAATAACTCAATGTGTTTAAGTAATAACTCGCGCTTTGAGCACGCCGTAACGCGCGAACGATTCGACGCACTTTGTAGCTTTGGTCGTAGATAGGCGTAGGACTATGATTGCAAGCAGATAGAAATCGCAAGCGCAGCTACGGAAAAATGGCCACTAACCGCCTGCCGAATGCACGCCACTAAAATCGCAAGAAAGGATTAAAAATGCTTGATTCTTTTGATTTCGCAAAGTCTGAAGTAAAGTCCTACACAAACTCTTCCGTGCTCATGACCGATATGTACGAGTACACAATGCTAGACGCAGCGCTAAAAGACGGCACAGCAGACCGCAAATGCGTTTTTGAGATTTTTACGAGGCATCTTCCGCAAGGCCGACGCTACGGAGTGGTAGCAGGCACAGGCAGAATCCTAGAGGAGCTAGCGCGATTCCACTTTAGCGATGAGGATTTGCGATTTTTGCAAGACCGAAAAATCGTAAGCAAAGACACCATTAAATGGCTAGAAAACTACCATTTTAGCGGCAAAATTCGCGGCTACAGGGAAGGTGAAATGTTCTTCCCAGATTCGCCGATTTTGCAAGTTGAAGGCACTTTTGGCGAGTGCACATTGCTAGAAACGCTGCTGCTTTCCGTGCTTAACTACGATTGCGCAGTGGCGAGCGCCGCCGCACGCATGGTTTCCGCATCTGCTGGAAGGCCGTGCATGGATATGGGCGGCAGGCGCACAAACGAGTGGTCGGCAGTGGCTGCCTCTCGCGCGGCGGTAATTGGCGGTTTTAAGGGCACTGCAAACTTGCTTGCGGCAAAGCTTTACGGGCTTAAGGCGATTGGAACGGCCGCGCATTGCTTTACTCTTGTGCATGATTCGGAGCGCGCAGCCTTTGAGTCTCAAATTGCCGCGCTTGGCAAAGGCACAACGCTGTTAGTAGATACGTACAACGTGGAAGAGGCTGTTAAAACCGCCGTTCAGGTTGCTGGCGCAGATCTTGGCGGCGTTCGCATTGATTCGGGCGATTTGTGCGTTATGGCTCGTCGCGTGCGTGCGCAGCTCGATGCGTTGGGCGCTAAAAACACTAAAATCACAGTTACTAACGATTTGGACGAGTACGCTCTTGCGTCTTTGCAAAACGCGCCAGTCGATTCCTACGGCATTGGAACCATGCTGGTTACGGGTTCGGGAGCGCCTACTTGCGCAATGGTTTATAAGCTTACGGAGCGCCAGGGTGCGGATGGTGTTATGCAACCTGTTGCTAAGAAGTCTAAGAATAAGGCGACTGTTCCAGGGCGCAAGCTTGCGTATCGTTCTTACGATTTTAGTGGAGTAAATGGTGGAGCGAATGGTGGCGCTGCTGGCAATGGCGTAGCTGACTGCGAGCACGTGATTTCTGGATCGGAGAGTGCGCTCGCCGCCTTTAAGCCGCAAGATTCTTGGGAAGATTTGCTAGTTGACTACGTGCAAAATGGCGAATTTAATACGGAGTTTATGGGTCATGACGCGATTATGCGCGCACAGGATTATTGCGCCAAAGCGCTTAGCAGACTTCCGATTTCTGCTCAAAGTCTTATGCGTGGCGACCCTGCGATTCCTACAGAAATCAGCGTTTTAGGCTAGTTTTGCTAGTTTATAAATCAGCTTTAATTTGAGTTACTCTAAAAGCCCAGATTGTTCATCTCTTCGTAGATTTTTTTGCACTCTGGGCAAACAGGGTAGTCGTTTGCTTCGCGCTTTGGAATCCACACTTTTCCGCACAGTGCTACAACAGGGCGGCCAGTCAAGCGCGATTCGATTACGCGATCTTTGGAAACGTAGTGTGCAAAGCGGTCTGCGTCGCCGCCATCGTCCATTTTTGCGGATTCGTCTACTTCTGGTTTTTCGAGCACACTTGTGCTTGTGCTAGATCCAGAATCTGGGAGGCTTTGCGAATCGTCTTCCATAACAGCGTTCAAATTAGCAGCGTTTGAGCTATCGCCATATTTTGAATCATTTGAAAACGTCATTGCATCCCTTTCGTACAAATCGTGCTTTGTTGCTTGCGATTTATGTTTATACAAGCATAATTCATAATCGCAACAAATATTGCGCGAGCGGCATTCTCTGTTTGCTGTTGCGCGAGGTTTGAGTATTTCTCTCCTCGCAGGCGCGCCAATCTGCCTTCGAGCTTAAAGCGTAGCGCGAGAAGGCAATTTGGAGCGCTGAGCAGCTCAATGCAGAAGCACTGCTTCTGCTGCGCGCTTTGACTGAGCTTGAAATTGCATAACGTATTTCAAGCTCCTTCAAAGCGTGATTTGGCTTAAACATAAAGTCCAGTGGACTTTATGTGCCAAATCAGCCGAGCGGCTACTAATAGCCGCGAGGAATAGCGCGCTTAGACCGCGCGAACGACATAATACGCCGTAAATCTAGTACAAACTCGTGCAAAATATGCTAGTTGCGGCTTGTGTCTAGCTCGTGCCAGACACGTGGTAACCTAAAATCATGACTATAGCTGTTTGCCCAGGCTCCTACGATCCCGTTACAGCCGGGCACTTAGACGTGATACAACGTTGTACGCATCTTTTTAACGAAGTGCATGTTTTAGTGGCGGTTAATGCGGCCAAAACGCCCATGTTTTCCGAGTCGGAGCGCGTGGATATTATTCGCAAGGCGCTGGAAGACTTAAAAGACGATTCGCCAATCGGCAAGTTTGCGCCACCTTTGCGCGGTGCAGCTAAATCGCCAGCGTGTAAAATAGTTGTTTCTTCTACAGATGGTCTTATTACAGATTATTGCAAAAAAGTTGGCGCAACCGTAATCGTTAAGGGATTGCGACAAAACGGTGACTACGAGGCGGAGCTTGGAATGGCGCTGGTTAATCGCAAGCTGGCTGGCATTGAAACCATGTTTTTGCCAGCGGATCCTATTTTGGAGCATGTTTCTAGCTCTGTTGTAAAAGACGTGGCTCGTCATGGTGGAGACGTTTCGGGAATGGTGCCCAATAATGTGATACCACTTTTGCAAAGCGTTTTTTCTAAAACAAATGCAATATCGTAATCATAAAATCAGCGAAATATTATAATGGCAAGTTAAATATCACCGAAATAAGTACAATATTACTAAAATAAATACGTACTAAAATACGTACAATAAAATTGTTAAGAGATAAGAGAGCAGCTACTTAGCGAAGGAGCGCAAATGAGCGAAAACGAAGATGACACAATGGAAAGCCAGGTATCGGCAAATCGCAGCCAAAAGTTGCCATTAAATCCAGTGATTGCAAACAGTGACGATTCGCCTAGTGCTGCTTTTGAAGCTTACGACGCTGTGCCTGCTGCAAGCAAGACTAACGATGATGATGCTAGTGATGCTGCTAGTGGTGCTACTAGCGACTCAGCGGCGGCTAGCGACTCTTCTGGTGATTCTGCGGCGGCTGGCGATAATGTGCAAAACTTGTTCCCAATGCCAGATTTGCGCGAGCGAGAAGACGGCGGTGCAATAGCGTTTGACGACGAAGAAGAAAACGTGTTTAAGGCAGCAGATCCGCAAACCGTTAGTGAGGAAGTGCGCACAAAGTCGCGCGAAGAGTTCACCACTGTGTACGACATAATCGACACGATGGAAACGGCGTTAAACAGCGCAAAGGGAGTGCTCTTTGCTGCTGGAATGGCAAAGGTGGATCGCGAAGAATTTGGCGATTACTTGTCTAGATTAAAAGACATGCTGCCTGTTCAGCTGGAGCGCGCTAGTGCGTTAATGCGAGAGGCGGAGAGGCGTTTGCGCACGGCTCAAGCTCAAGCAAATTCTGTTGTGAGTTCGGCTCAAAGTCAGGCTGCGCAAATGGTTGAGGAAGCTCAGGAGCGAGCCAGATTCTTAGCAGGTCAAGAAAATGTTGTTGCGATTGCAAGAAACCAAGCGCGCGAGATTGTAAACAATGCGCAAGCAAAGGCCGAAAAGCTTACTCGCGGTGCGGATCAGTACAGTGCCACGGTTATGGAAGGCTTAAAGCAGCAATTAGACAAGCTTGAGCAAGACGTTCAAGCAGGTCAGCGCGTTTTGGAAGAGCGTAGACGCGCTGCTGCACACGTTCAAAATGAGGCTGCTAGTAAGATAGATGACGAATTCGACAGCGAGAGCAGCGAAATAAGCAAAAGTGACGAAAGGAATTAAAATGACATCGCATCCCTCCCAGTCTTTGTGGGCGGTACCAGTTGCGCAAATGGCGGCGCGAGCGGGAAGTAGCATGCAGTTGCATCGCGCATTCCCAGCGCCAGAGGGCATTGGAGACAGTGTTATTGGCGTGCAACCAGGGAGTGATGTTACAGTAGACGGCAGCTTTGATTCCGTAGTGGACGGGCTTATGTTCCAGGGCACGATTACAGCGCGAGTGCATGCAGAGTGCTCGCGATGCTTGATGCCGTTGCATAGGGATTGGCCTGTTGATGTGTGCGCGTTTTTTGCGCACGTGGAAAGCGGCAAAGGCAGCAAGGGTGCAAATGGCGGCGCGCGTTCTAATAACTCTAATAACTCTAATGATGATTTAGAAGATGCTGATATTTGGGACGAAGGCGACGATTCTGGAAATGTGTATCCGCTGGTTGGTGGCGGCGATTTTGCCGACATTGAGGCGCTGATTCGAGACACAATGGTTAGCGAGTTGCCACTTAAGCCTTTGTGCGAGCCAGATTGCAAGGGTCTTTGCTCTCAGTGCGGAGAGAATCTGAATGAGCATCCAGAGCATCATCACGACGTTACGGATATTCGTTTTGCGGCGCTTGAAGGTCTTAAGGAAAAGCTTGAAAACTCGCAAAATCGCGGTTAATCCGCGCGAACGATTACCTGTCATGTAGTGCGATTCTGAATAATGTATGGCGCTTGCTGTAATATACAGAACGCTTAAGCTCAATCGGTTGAACGAAATAGAGGAAAGATTATGGCACTGCCAAAGTACAAGACCTCGCGCGCTAATACTCATTCGCGTCGCGCCAATTGGAAGGCTTCTGCCGTGCAGACTATTACCTGCCCGAACTGCGGTTCGCCAGCGTTGTCTCACATGGCTTGCCCAACCTGCGGTAACTTCCGCGGTCGCGTGTATCGCGAAGCAATTCGCTCTGCGCACACCAAGTAGGTTGTATTTTAAGAGAACCCTGCCATCGACGGGTGGCAGGGTTTTTGCGTTTTTCCTAGTTTTTGTTGTTTCCCGAAAATGTACGTGATTTAGGTCAAATTTGGTACAAAGTCGGGAAAAGTTGACGGGTTTTGTTGTTTTGCACGCTGATTATAGCAACAAAGTCGGGAAGCATATAGCGCAAATCAACGACTTCAACGCATGCGCTATAATGTTGAAAATATGAGTGGGAACAATACAAAAGATCAAAATGGCGTCAAAAACGATATAAATGGCGTTCAAAATGACGACCAGCACGGCGCATGCACGAACCCAAATCAGCCACAAGACGCTAGAACTAGCAGCATTGGCGTTGCACGAACACAAGACGGACACACACAAAATGGTGACCCTACTCAGGAGCTTTTGCGCGCGCTTGGCACTACGATTTCGCCAGATTTGCTTGTTGAGGCGCTCACTCATCGATCTTTTTCGCACGAGCATCCAGGCACTAAAAACTACGAGCGCCTAGAGTTTTTGGGGGATGCTGTTTTGGAGCTTGTTTCTACAGAAACGCTGTTTTCTGCTCACCCAGATATGACGGAAGGTCAGTTGGCTAAGCTTCGCGCTAAGGCTGTTTCGGAGTGGGCTTTGAGCGCGGTTGCGCGAGATAAGTTGCATGTTGGGCCGTATATTCTTTTGGGTCATGGCGAGATGGAGCATGGCGGCGCTCAAAAGGACTCGATTTTGTGCGATATTGTTGAGGCGCTTATTGGCGCAACTTTTGTTGAGCATGGCATTGACGAGGCGCGCGCTGTAGTGCATCGCTTGATTGACGACACTTTGGCGGAGGTTCTTACGGAAGGCCCAGCTTTGGATTGGAAGACTTCGCTTACGGTTTTGGCGCACGAGATGGGGCTTGACGAGCCGCAATATAGAATGTCGGTTTCTGGCCCAGATTACGCGCCCGTGTTCCGTGCACGCGCGGTTTTGGCGCACGAAAACGGCGATGAGCTGCTCGGAGAGGCGGTTGGTTCTAGCAAGCGCAAGGCTCAGCTTGCTGCTGCAGATAAAGCGTGGCACGTGTTGGATAGAAGGCGTAAATCGAGCGCGAGCGAAGAAAGCGGTAATTAGGTCTTTCTGATTGCTGTGATATAAGCGATTTGAGGCGGTTCTATGGCTAGCAGTCGTAATAATAATGATTCATTATTTAACGATGATTCAGCATCATCAACGGTTGCTGGCGACTTTTGCGACTTACGCTACCACTGTGCGCGCTACGTTGACTATTTGCGCGCCAACAAAGGCCTTGGGGAGGCCACTTTGCGCGCGTATAGCGCTGATGTTTTGCAATGCTTAGAGTGGTGCAATCGCAACGGTTTTTGCGATTTGCGCGCGGTTTCTACGAGTGTTTTGCGCCAATGGATGTATTGGCTTAACAAGAATCACGCGCGCTCGAGTTTGGCGCGCAAAGTGGTAGCTGTGCGCGGCTTTTTTGCGTGGGCTACGCACGTTGGTTTGATTAGCGCAAATCCTGCGCAAATTCTTGCAACTCCTAAGATTGCTAATGAGCTTCCTACTGTTTTAGACGAGGCGCAAGCGCAAAAGTTGCTTGATTGTGTGGATGAATTTGCGGATGATTGTGCGGATGATTTTGCGCATGATTCAACTGCGCAGGATTTAACACCTCAAAGCAGTGCGCAAAAAAAGCCGCGCGCGCAAAAGTCGCCAGCAACCGATCATCAAGAAAATACGCCACTAAAGTCGCCACTAAAGTCGCCACTAAAGTCGCCACTAAAGTCGCCACTAAAATCCCTTCAAGAACATGCAATCGCCCTTAGAAACGCTGCGATTTTAGAGCTTTTATACGCAACGGGCATGCGCGTGGGGGAGCTTACAAGCCTTAATGTGCAAGATATGGATTTTGAAAATCACACTGTAAAAGTTACAGGTAAAGGAAACAAGCAGCGCGTGGTGCCGTTTGGCGTTCCTGCTGCAAACGCTTGCAAAGAGTGGATTGAGCATGGTCGAAGTGCGCTGCTGGAAAAGCATGCAGAAAGCCTAACAAGCTCGCAAGCGCTGTTTTTGGGAGCGCGTGCAAAGCGCATTGACCAGCGCATTGTTAGGAGTATTGTTCACGCGGCTGCAGCGGCTGCAAACGTGCCAGATGTGGCTCCGCACGCACTTCGCCACAGTGCTGCAACGCATATGCTCAACGGCGGAGCGGATCTTCGTGAGGTTCAGGAGCTTTTAGGACATTCTTCGTTGAATACAACCCAGCGCTACACGCACGTTTCTATTCAGGCTCTTAAGCAGCGCTACTCGCAAGCCTTCCCGCGCGCGTGATTTTTGCTCCACCCCCATGCTTCATCTGTCCACGCTTTAATCATCGATCGGAACCTCGTGTATAGTTCCGCCTGTTTCTTCCATGTGCGCTATGGATTTTTTTAGACGACTTATATTTTCTGGATTGTAAAACGGATCTGCTGAAACTTCGAATGGTATTCTGTGTTCTCTTCCAACTTTCTTAGCAAATATTGTGAATGCTGCACTCATTGAAAGCCCTAGCTCTCGGCAAACATTTTCCATAAGTCGTTTATCGTCTGCATTTAGCTTGAAATTAATGTTCGCTGTATTTGTTGTCATCTAAATTACCACCTTTCTAAATAAGATTTTAATAAAAATGCAATAAAAAATAAAGTATTTTTCTTTGTGTTTAATTGATATATGGAGAAAATGAAAAGATGTGATTTGAATCACGTAATGTCAACGCGTGGCTAAATGTATAATCGATTTATAAGCTTGATAGGAGGGTAAAACAGTGGTTGATGATTCAAATAAGCCTGAATCAAGCGCATTGATGAATAGCGTATCGACGAATAGCGTATCGACGAATAAGAATGTAGCGAATCAAAACGAATCCAGCGCCGCAAAGGTAAGCGCGGCAGAATCCAGCGCCGCAGACGTTGAAATGAGCCAGTATGTGGCAGATCGCGCTCGCGTAAACGAAGATAAAATTCGCCAAGACGAGCAAATCGTTGCCGAATTTGGCGAATACAATTACGGTTGGCACGATTCGGATGCTGCAGGCGAAGCTGCAAAGAAGGGCATTGACGAGTCGGTTGTTCGCGCAATTTCTGCCGACAAACACGAGCCAGAATGGATGCTAAACCTTCGTTTGCAAGGCTACCGCGCGTTTTTGCAAAAGCCTATGCCAGATTGGGGTGTGGATTTAAGCGGCTTTGACGCAGACGATTTTAAGTACTACGTGCGCCCAGTTCACGATCAAGCGAAAACTTGGGATGATTTGCCAGAAGATATTCGCAAAACTTACGATAGGCTTGGTATTCCAGAAGCGGAGAAAAAGCGCTTGGTTTCGGGCGTTGCGGCACAGTACGAGTCGGAAGTTATTTACAATTCGATTCGCGAGGACTTAGCAGCTCAAGGCGTGATTTTTGTTGATACAGATACGGCAGTTCAAAAGTATCCAGAGCTTGTAAAAAAGTATTTTGCAACTGTGATTCCAGTTGACGACAACAAGTTTGCGGCTCTTAACACCGCAGCTTGGAGTGGCGGCTCGTTTGTGTACGTGCCAAAAGGCGTGCATGTGGATATTCCGCTTCAGGCTTACTTCCGCATTAACACGCCGAACATGGGTCAGTTTGAGCGCACTTTGATTATTGCAGACGAAGGATCGTACGTGCATTACGTTGAAGGTTGCACAGCTCCGATTTATTCCACGGATTCGCTCCACGCTGCAAACGTTGAAATCGTTGTAGAAAAGCATGCGCGCGTGCGCTACACAACCGTGCAAAACTGGTCAAATAACGTGTACAACTTGGTAACTCAGCGAGCTTACGTGCGCGAAGGTGGCACAATGGAGTGGGTTGATGGAAACATTGGCTCCAAGGCTACTATGAAGTATCCTGCATGTATTCTCGCCGAGCCGTACGCAAAAGCGGAGACTATGTCTTTGAGCTTTGCTGGCCGCGGTCAGTACCAAGATACGGGTGCGAAGATGATTCATTTGGCTCCGCACACAAGTTCTACGATTGTTGCTAAGTCGATTTCGCGCGGCGGCGGACGCTCTGCCTATCGCGGTCTTGTGAAGATTGTTAAGGGTGCGAGCGGCTCTAGCTCTTCGGTTGTGTGCGACGCTTTGCTTGTTGACGATTTTTCTAGGTCCGACACTTATCCGCATGTTGACGTGCGCGAAGATAACGTTTCGATGGCTCACGAGGCCACTGTTTCCAAGGTTTCCGAGGATCAGCTTTTCTACTTGATGAGCCGAGGGCTGGAAGAAAAAGAGGCCATGGGAATGATTGTGCGCGGCTTTGTAGAGCCGATTAGTCGCCAGCTGCCGATGGAGTATGCTCTGGAGCTTAATCGTCTTGTGGAATTGCAAATGGAAGGATCCGTGGGGTGATGAGCGAAGATCTGAAAAAGAATTTAGGCAATAAAATGACGGAAAAAGAAATTAATATTCCTGTAGCAGACCCTAACGATCCTTATGCTGTTCCTGCTGCAATGCCTTCTAGTGCAGATAAATCCGTGCGCTCTTTTAACGTGGAAGACTTTGCGATTCCAACGCGCAAGCAGGAAGATTGGCGGTACACGCCAGTTGAGCGAATCTCTGAGTTTTTTGAAAGCTTTGAGCCGTCTAATAACGTTACGGTAGAGCTAAAAAGTGTTGATGGCGATTCGCACGCAAAGTTGCAGATTTTGCCTAAAAACGAGGCTCCGCATACCGAAATGAAGCCTTCGGATCGCGTGGCTGCTGTTGCGTGGAATTCTGCAAAGTCGGCGTACGTTTTGCATGTTTGTGGCGAAGTTACAAAGCCAGTAATATTGCAAATTCACGGAAACAACTTGCAATCGCTAGACGCTGCGAAATCACTTGACGCATTGCCACTAGACGCATTGCACTTAGTGATTGAAGCTGATTCCTGCACAAACGCGGATATTATTGTAGAACACACAGGAGTTGCAAAGCTTGCTGAAGGCGTAGAAATCATTCTTGGAGATAATGCGCACGTTTCTACAACGTTCATTCAAGAGTGGGATTCAGGCAGCAAACACGTTGGAAATCATAGGATTCACGTGGGTGCTGGTGCGTCTCTTCGTCACACAATGGTCACGCTTGGTGGAGACGTTGTGCGAATCCGCATGGATCAGGATTTTGGCGGCGAAAAGGGCGATTTGAACATGCTTGGCATGTATTTTGTGGATCCAGGCGAGCATGTTGAGCATCGCACGATGGTTGTGCATAATCACCCAGAATGCAAGTCGCGAGTAGTGTATAAGGGCGCGCTGTACGGCAAAGGAGCGCATTCTACGTGGGTTGGAAACGCGCTTATTAAGCCAGAAGCTCCGGGCACGGATTCGTACGAGTTGAACCGAAATTTGGTTCTAACTCCTGGCGCGATTGCCGATTCGGAGCCAAATCTAGAAATCGAAAACGGCAATATCATTGGCGCAGGTCACGCAAGTTCTGTTGGCAGATTTGACGACGAGGAGCTGTTTTACTTGCAATCTCGCGGCGTGAGCGAGGCGGATGCTAGAAAGCTTGTTGTGCGCGGATTCTTTAACGAGCTTATTGATGAGATTGGCGTGCAGCAAATCGTAGATCATTTGATGACTGCGATTGAGAGGCGTTTAGCTAAGACGGATGAATCTGTAAATGCGAACGAATCGCAAGCAACCGACGAATCGAAATATGCGGAAGAATAGGAGATAAACATGTCAACTTTAGAAATCAAGGATTTGTACGCGTCTGTAGAAACAAAAGAGGGACGCAAGCAAATCTTAAAGGGCGTAAATCTTACAGTTAATTCTGGCGAAACGCACGCGATTATGGGTCCGAATGGCTCTGGAAAGTCTACTCTCGCATACACTTTGGCAGGTCACCCAAAGTACGAGGTGGATTCGGGCCAGGTGCTTCTAGACGGCGAAGATATTTTGAAGATGACTCCAGACGAGCGCGCAAAAGCTGGGCTGTTCCTTGCGATGCAATACCCTGTAGAGGTACCTGGCGTTTCGATGACGAACTTTTTGCGCACAGCAAAAACAGAAGTGAGCGGAGAGGCTCCGACTTTGCGCGCGTGGGTTAAAGAGCTTAACGAGGCAATGAAGCGCTTAAGAATGGACCCAAAGTTTGCATCTCGTTCTGTAAACGAGGGATTTTCGGGCGGCGAGAAAAAGCGCGCGGAAGTTTTGCAACTAGAGATTTTAAAGCCAAAGTTTGCGATTTTAGATGAGACGGATTCTGGGCTAGACGTGGATGCTTTGCGAATTGTTTCGGAAGGCGTAAATCGCGCCAAAGAAAGCACTGGTTTGGGCATTATGATGGTTACGCATTACACGCGAATCTTAAAGTACATTAAGCCAGATATTGTTCACGTTTTTGCGCAAGGTCACTTTGTAAAGACGGCAGGGCCAGAGCTTGCAGACGAGTTGGAAGAAGAAGGATACGACAAGTATTTGCCAGAAGGTGCCAGCGAGTCTGCGATTGCATGAATCGACCTGCATGAGCGCTTAAAGCGCGAGAAGAGCAACATGATCTTCTATTCCGCGTTTTGTACGTGATTTAGGCCAAATCTGGTACAAAGTGCGGAAGGTTGTTCCGTGTTTTGTAGTCCTACATGCCGTTTCGAGCTACAAAATGCGTCAACATTTCTCGTGTAATGGCGTGTCTAAAGCCGCGAGTAAACTCGTTTAGGTTTGGCTAAATCAAATGGAAGAGGTTTGTAATGACTGTTCGCGGTGATATTAGAAATGTGGCAATCGTAGCGCACGTTGACCATGGTAAAACAACGCTCGTAAATGCCATGCTTCAGCAGTCGCACGTATTCTCTGAGCGAGAAGAAGTGCCAGACCGCGTAATGGACTCCAACGACCTTGAGCGCGAAAAGGGCATCACCATTCTTGCCAAGAACACGGCCGTGCAATACACTGGCCCGCTCGCAGAAAAGTACGGTCATCCAGAGGGAATCACAATCAACGTAATCGATACCCCAGGTCACGCCGACTTTGGTGGCGAGGTAGAGCGCGGCATTTCCATGGTTGATGGCGTTGTGCTTCTTGTTGACGCTTCCGAAGGCCCACTTCCACAAACTCGATTCGTTCTACGTAAGGCGCTTGAGGCAAAGCTGCCAGTGATTTTGTGCGTTAACAAAACGGATCGTCCAGACGCGCGTATTGACGAGGTTGTGAGCGAAGCTACAGATTTGCTTCTAGGCCTTGCACAAGACGTTGTTGAAGAAGGAATCGACCTAGATATTGATTCGCTTCTTGATTTGCCTGTTATTTATTGCGCTGCAAAAGCTGGCTATGCATCCTTGAATCAGCCAGAAAACGGCGGTTTGCCAGACAACGATAATTTGGAGCCTCTTTTTGACTCCATTATTTCCAACATTCCAGCACCAGAGTACGAGGAAGGCGCGCCTCTTCAGGCGCACGTTGCAAACATTGATTCTTCCGACTTCCTTGGCCGCTTGGGCTTAGTGCGAATCTACAATGGCATTTTGGAAAAGGGCAAGACTTACGGGCTTTCTCGCGTAGACGGCTCGATTGAAAACTTCCGTGTTTCCGAGCTTTTGCGCACTCAAGGCTTGGAGCGCACTCCTGTTGCATCTGCAGGCCCTGGCGATATTGTTGCAGTTGCAGGCGTTAACGACATTATGATTGGTGAGACGATTGTGGATCAGAACGATCCAAAGCCTCTTCCATTGATTCACGTTGACGACCCAGCTATCTCCATGACTTTCGGCATTAACGATTCGCCGCTTGCTGGCACAGAAGGCAAGGATCACAAGCTTACAGCGCGCATGATTAAAGATAGGCTTGATCGCGAGCTTATTGGTAACGTGTCTATTAAGGTTCTTCCAACAGACCGCCCAGATGCTTGGGAAGTTCAGGGTCGTGGCGAGTTGGCGTTGGCAGTTTTGGCGGAGCAAATGCGTCGCGAAGGCTACGAGCTTACAGTTGGCCGCCCTCAAGTTGTTACTAAGACGATTGACGGCCAAATTAACGAGCCTATGGAAAACACTACGATTGATGTTCCAGAAGAATACATGGGTACTGTTACGCAGCTTATGGCAGATCGCAAGGGCCGCATGGATTCTATGAGCAATCACGGATCTGGCTGGATTCGCTTGCAATTTACTGTTCCTTCGCGTGGTCTTATTGGCTTCCGCACGGCTCTTCTTTCTGCAACTCGCGGAACGGGAATCGCAAGCTCTATTTCTGCAGGCTACGCGCCTTGGGCTGGTCAGATTGTAACTCGCCAGAATGGCTCTATGGTTTGCGATCGTAAGGGTGTTGCAACTCCTTACGCTATGCAGCGTTTGCAAGCGCGCGGCGTGTTCTTTGTAGATCCGCAAAGCCCTGTGTACGAAGGTCAAATCGTTGGTATTAACAACAAGCCAGACGAGTTGGATGTTAACATTACGCTTGCTAAGCATATGACTAACATGCGTTCTTCTACAGCAGATGTGCTTGAGACTTTGACTCCACCAATTAAGATGAGCTTGGAAGAGTCGCTTGACTTTGCTAACGAAGATGAGTGCGTGGAAGTTACACCTGAGTCGATTCGCGTGCGCAAGATTATTTTGAGCCGTGATGAATGGTATAAGTGGCGCGCTAAGCAGCGTAGGCAGAACAACAACGCTGCATGATTGCTTAATGCATGATTTCTTAAAATATCGCTTAAAATATTCCTTAAAATGATGTTTAACATAAAGTCGCATTCTGTGCTATTTGCTAGCAAGTGTGCGGCTTTATGCGTTTTGGCGGCATTTTGCGCGGTTTTGGGCACTTTTGCGCACCGAATGGGCGCTATGTACGGCTTTCCGTACGGTCTTGTAATCGCGCTTTTGCTTGTTACTTTGAGCGCGTGTTTTGCTCGCATGCTTTGTGGCATGTTTGGCTTTATTTTGCACGCAATTGTGTGTTGTTCGGTTGTGTGGATGATTGCGCTTGGATGGTTTAGAGTTTTTGGCGCATTTCGCTGCGTGCTAGTTGCCATTGGCTTTGGCGTGGATAATCTTCCGTGGATTGCACAAAATGCTGGATATTTTTGGCTTTATGGCGTGATTATTGCTCACGCAGTTTTGCTTTGTATGCCTAATAAATTTTTTGTTATTTCTGGCGCTAAATAAGTGGCACTAAATCAGTGGTAGTGGCGCTAAATAAGTGGTGCCAAATCAGTGTAAGGTAGTCTTACTTATAGTCTTAGAGTAGTCTTATTTACAGTAGTCTTAGTCTTATAGTCTTAAAGTAGTTTGAGGAATAGTCATGAATAGCAATATAGTCATGAATAGTAATAAGAACAGCAGTAGTGACCGCAAATTATGTTATTTAGGGCCAGAAGGTTCTTTTACTCATCAAGCTGCTTTAAAAGTTAAAGAACAATGTAAATCGTTAAGTGCTTTGAGTCTTATTCCAACTGCGTGTGAGAATATTCGTAATATTGCTAGCAAAATTGAAGATTGCTACAATTTGGGTATTATTGCGTGGGAAAACAATATTGAAGGCGTAGTAATACCTAATTTAGATTTATTAATTGATGCAAAAAATATGGTTGGTATTGCGCGCGTGGGCGTTGATATAAGTTTTGATGCTGTTGTTTGCCAGTCGGATTCAATCGATAACTGTTCGACTATTGTTGCTCACCCTCACGCGTTGGCGCAATGCCGTAAGTTTGCTCAAAAGCATGGATTGAAAGAAAAAACCGCGTCTTCAAACGCTGCTGCTTGTAGGGATTTAGTTAATGGCGAAGTTGCCTTGTGCCCTAAAATTTGTGCTGATTTATACAATAGGCAGATTGTGAGTGAAGGCGTTGAAGATTTTTCTGGCGCGCGCACTGAGTTTTTAGTGTTAGCTCCTAGAGATGAGGCTTTCAATTTTGTTAGTATGCATCGCGAATGCTATTCATCTTTTTCTTCGATTATTGCTTTTATTCCGCGTTGTACAGGTGCTGGAGTGCTAGCAAATTTGCTTGACGTTGTGCGCGATCATGGTCTTAATATGACTTCTTTTATGTCTAGGCCGATTAAAGGTCAAGATGGTTTATATAGTTTTATTGCCACTGTTGATGCTGCTCCTTGGGATTCTACGTGCAAAGCTATGATTCAAGAGGTTGTTGAACATGGTGATTGGGTGCGAGTTTTAGCGGTGTATCCTTCTAATAATCGCAATAATCCGATTATGAATGATTGGATGCTGCCTAATGGTGGAGTGTGTATTGATGCTGCAGGCGAGGCTTCGGTTGAGGCTTCGGGCGATGCTTCAGTTGATGCTTCGGGCGCTTTGCGCACTTTGAACGTAATGCATGCAGAAAGAGAATTATTATGGTAGAAGATGCTGAATTTTCTCAAAAATTTTCTGTTGGTATTGTTGGACTTGGACTTATTGGCGGATCAATCGCAAAGCGTTTGGTGGATGCGGGCTCTTGCAAAGTGTACGCGTATAATCGCCATCAAACAATGTACAGCGAGGCGAGGGCGCTTGGAATCACTTGCGTTGAAAGCGTTGCGGATCTTGCGCGCATGCAGCCAAATGTTTTGATTTTGTGCAATTCGCTTGCATCTATGCCAGAAGTTCTTGGCGAGATTTCGCGCGGAATCAACAAGCAGCGCACAACTTTGACCGATGTTGGCAGCGTTAAAGGGCTTGTGCGCGAGCAGGTTAAGGCCGCGGGGCTTGGCGATTGTTATATTGGCGCGCATCCTATGGCTGGCAGCGAGTTTACGGGTTGGCAGGCGTCGAGCGCGGAGTTGCTGGACGGCGCGCTTTGGGCAGTTAGCGTTGATGAAAGCAGCGATTTTTGGCGATTTTTGGCGATTTTGCGTGTTATTGTTGAGTTGTGTGGCAATCGCGCGCTTGTGTTGAACGATTCTATACACGACGCTTCGGCGGCTCTGATTTCGCACATGCCGCACGTTGTTTCTACAGCGCTGGCGAACGTTTTGTGTGGAAGCGAAAATCGCAATGTTGCGTTGCAAATGTCGGCTGGTTCTTGGCGAGATATGACGCGCGTTGCACTTACGGACCCGAATCGCACGCGTGCGATGGTTGCGGAAAATCGGCGAAATGTGGCGGATTTGCTGGGTAGCGTGATTGAGGAGTTGAGTTTTGCGAAGAAGATGCTTGAGGAGAGTGATGGCGATTCTGCGGTTGCTTGCGATGAGCGCGCGTTCTTTGCTAAGGCTGATTCTTGGCGCGAGTACAAGTATAAGGAGCGCGCGGTTGCTTGCGATGAGTCGGCTGGCGATTTGCGCGAGCTTCGATTTGCGCTTGATTGCCCAGGCGATTGGCAAAGTCAGCTGATTCAAAGCGCGCAAAGCGGCGAGCAGATTGTTGGCGTTGCGCTGAGTGATTTGGCGGCTGCAAGCGACACGCGTGTAGCGCGCATAACACTCCGCCGCGTCTCAACTCTCTAAGCGCTCGCTCCGACCTGTCTTTCCGCTTTTTGTACCAATTTTGACCTAAATCGCGTACAAACTCCGGAAAACCCCTCCGCTTTTTGTACCAATTTTGACCAAAAAATGGTACAAAACGCGGAAAATTGATCAAGCATTGTGCAATTCGAAGTCGTCGATTCGAGCGGCATATAATTAGCATATGACAGAATCGCAGCAACCGCCACAATCTTCTCAATCACGCAAATCGCAGCAACCGCAGAATCGCAAGCAACCGCACATGAATCAATCTCCTCAATCGCATCAATCGCCATTTTCCACAAAAATCCAGCAATTTCTAAACCACATAATCGTGGAGCGCGGGCTTTCTCCAAAAACCGTTGAAGCTTACGAGTCGGATCTTACAAAATACGCCAACTGGCTGCGCGAAGCCCGAAAAATCAACGATGTTAGCAAAATCACGCAACTAGACATCGAAGAATACGTGCGCGCAATGTCATCACAAACAATGTCATCACAAGCAATGGCAGCGCAAAGGTTAGGGCCTCGCACGATTGCGCGGCGAATCGCAAGCATCCACGAGTGGAACAAATTCATGCTTTCCAACGCGCAAATCGCAAGCGACCCTTCTGCAGAAGTCAAAGCGCCAAAGCAGTCGGAGCATCTTCCAGACGTGCTCAGCATTAGCGAAGTGGAGCGCGTAATTGATGCTGCTGGCGGATTTGGTAGCACGGATGCCGTCTCGCTTCGAGACCGCGCGCTTGTGGAATTTTTGTACGCGACTGGCGCGCGCGTGAGCGAGGCGGTTGGCCTAAAATTCGAGGACATTGATTTGGCGGAATCAGTTGTGCGGCTTAGCGGCAAGGGGCAAAAGCAACGGCTCGTGCCGATTGGAAAGTGTGCGGTTCGTGCGTTGCGCGATTATTTAGATAAAGCTAGGCCGATTCTTGCAAGCCGCGCGCAAAAGTCGGAAGCTTCCGCCAGCGCTGCCTCAAACTCGTCATCAAAATCATCCTTAAACTCATCATCAAACGCATCATCAAACTCATCATCAAAATCCGCAAATTCTCACATGATTTTCCTAAACAAACGCGGTAAAGCGCTGTCTCGCCAATCCGCGTGGGAGGCGATTTCGCGCGCTGGTAAGATGGCAAAAATCGGCAAAGAATTGCATCCGCACACGCTTCGACACTCCTTTGCAACGCATTTGATTTCGGGCGGCGCCGACGTGCGCACTGTGCAGGAGCTGCTTGGGCATGCGTCTGTTACAACAACGCAGATTTACACGCATATAAGTCCAGACGCGCTTATGGAGGCGTATGTGATGAGTCATCCGCGCGCAAGGTAGGTGTTTTATTCGCCGCAGCATCGCGCAAATCCACTGAACATACCTTTTGCTAAACTGGAGCGTATGCCTACTGATTTACTTGGACGCGAATATGAGACTTTCCGCGCGCCAGATGCGCTTACAACGCACGGTCCTGCGCGCATTATTGCTATGTGTAACCAGAAAGGTGGCGTTGGTAAAACTACCAGCTCCATCAATATCGCTGGTGCGCTGAGTCAATACGGTAGGCGAGTTTTAATTGTTGACTTCGATCCGCAAGGCGCTGCAACGGTGGGGCTTGGGATTAATGCGAACGCGCTTGATAACACTGTTTACACAGCGCTTTTTGATTCTTCTGTAGACGTGCACGATGTGATTCGTAGCACTGCCACAGAAAACATTGACGTTATGCCTGCAAACATTGATCTTTCGGCAGCCGAGGTTCAGCTTGTTACCGAGGTTGGTCGCGAGCAGATTTTGGCTGGCGTGTTGCGCAAAGTTCGTAACGAATACGACGTTATTATTATTGACTGCCAGCCTTCGCTTGGCTTGCTCACTGTAAACGCGCTTACGGCGGCGGATGGTGTGATTATTCCTGTTGCTGCGGAGTTCTTTGCGCTTAGAGGCGTGGCGCTGCTTATGCAGTCGATTGAAAAAGTGCAGCACAGAATTAACCCAGATTTGCAAGTGTTTGGCGTGCTCGTTACCATGTTTACTCGCACTTTGCACAGCGAAGAAGTTTTGCAAAGGATTTACGAGGCTTTCCAGGGGCGCGTTTTGCATTCTGTTATTTCGCGTTCGATTAAGCTGCCAGATTCCACTGTTGCGGCGGTTCCGATTACGATTTTTGCTCCTGAGCATAAGACTGCTAAGGAGTATCGCGAGGTTGCGCGCGAGCTGATTTCTAACGGCGTTGTTGAATAGTGCGCTTAGACCGCGCTAACGACAGGATCTGCCTTTCCGCACTTTGTACCATATTTGACCCAAATCACGTACAAAACGCGGAAAAATCTTCCGCACTTTGTACCAAAATCAACCTAAATCACGTACAAAATGCGGAGTTATGTAGTGCGTTTGCGCTCGGGTATTGGCTTTAATCGCACGATTGTGCGCGCGTCGATAAACATTTCTTGCTCTGGTCTACTTCCATTTGCGGCCGCGTCGCGCATAAGATGCAATGTTTCGCCGTCCCAGCTGATTACGTGACCGATCGCGTCGTGATACTCGATTTTTTGTGCGCTGCCATTGGTTGTTTGTGCGCTGCCAGCGGCTGTTTGCGATCTGTCAGCGGCTGTTTGCAATCTTTCGCCGCCGCCTAATTGCGCGATTTTGTACGTTCGCACAACAATTCGCGCGCCAACTGGTATAAACTCTGGCAGAATCTGCCGCCTAATTAAGCTAATCGTAGTGCTGCCTTCCGTGTTATTTGTGTCTTCGTGTTATTTGTGTCTTCGCGTTATTTGCTGTGTGTTTTGCTTTGACTTTGTTAATTGTATCGTAGTGCTATCAAACTCGTAACGTTTTGCAATACACTGCAGCGCGCGAGCGATATTTCCGCTTTTGGTTGTTGATTTTGCCGATTTGAGCAACATTCTCGGGAAAAACTTGCGCACTCAATCCGTCTAGTCTATTGGCTTATTTACTCGCGTAAAATCAACCAAATTATCAGTATAGAATTCTTTATTTTTATCGATATATTCCGTGAGTATTTCAATAACTTTTTTAGAATCCTGTTTAACTGAAAAATATAAGATTTCTAAGTCCATTCCTTCATAATTATGAACTATGCAGTCGCGCATGCCAGCTATTTCTCTCCATTCAACGTTGTTAACGTTTTTGCGGAATGATGTTGAGAGTTTTTTCACATTCTCGCCAGCCTGTTCAATTGCATGTGCAACTGCGTATTGTTTTTCTTCGTCTTGAGTGAATTCGTCAAAGTTTACATTGGTTATAAATTTTTCTGCTGCGCGTAAATATTTTCGTATTGCTGCAACGTGAACCATGTCGTTTGTTTTGTTGGATTTGCTCATGTTTGCCTTGCTGTTTTTATTATGTGTATTTCGATTGCGGCTGCGCTTTAAGCTCTAAGCGCGATTCACACAATTTGGAATATTGGCTTTGTGTTAATCGTTGTTACGAACGCTCTTCGCTGAATTTCCGCATCTTCGTCCGCTAACGGCTGAGTTACGTAACTTTTGTTAACTAGGTCGATTTTTCTGCCCAAGCAATCGGCGAGTGATTGCATTAGCTCTTGTTTGCGCACAATTCGCGATGTTTCGCGTTCTAAGTTCGATTCATTTTGCAGCTCGTATATAAAATCCACGTCTGAGTTGCGATTGGCGGTTCCTTGCGCAACCGATCCGAATAGATACAGTGATTTTACGCCGAGCTTGCGTGCAATTGGAGCACAAAGTTTTTGCACGATTAACGGGGTTAGAGTAAGAGGGTAGACTGGTTTTGTGCTTTTTGAGATTTCTGCAGATTTTGTAGATTTCGCTGGATTTGCAGCTGTTGCACTAATTGCCATTTTTCCCTCCTTGTGCGCAAATAATTGCTAATTTTGACTTGATGATACCTATATATAAGTTTATACGTTTGCGCGACGACCTGCCGTATTTTAGGTACAATCGCACTACGGTTTTGTGTGTATGTGTAGTGTGTTTGCGCTCCGACCTACCTTTGCGCTTAGAGCGTAGCGCGCGAACGACAGGGCCTGCCTTTCCGCACTTTGTACCATATTTGACCCAAATTACGTACAAAACGCGGAAAAATCTTCCGCACTTTGTACCAAAATCAACCTAAATCACGTACAAAATGCGGAGTTATGTAGTGCGTTTGCGCTCGGGCACTGGCTTTAGCCTTACGATTTGCTCGCGCTTGTGGTTCGCGCACACCCAAACCACAAGATGTTGTGGTTTTCGCGACACGCGTGTCACAAAAAACACTTCACTTACTACATAAAAGTATTCGGTTATTATCTAGTATTCAATAGATTTTTTTGCAAAAGCCAATCATTATAAAAACTTTTCCTTAAAGTTCTGTTAAAGTCTATTTTTCTTGCAATTCATTATGGGGGGGGGGTATCATTGCTAAGGGCTTTGGTTAAAGCTGCGCTTTGCTATCTTGTTTTTGTGCGCGAGTTAATCGCTGGGTTAATCGCTGTGTTAGCCCTCGAGTTAACCGCCGCATTTAGCGCGGCGTTGAGCGATTGCTGAACGTTTATGCTGCGTTGTGCAGTGGGAGTTACCCGCTTTGTGCAGGTACTGGTTGGAACGCTCGGCACATTGTGCTTAACGCCTTTTGAGTATTGGATTTGTCTGGTGCTCTGCCCGTTTTGGGCGTTGCGCGCGAACGCATGAGCAAGCAAGAGCGAAGAGCAGTAACTAAGAATAAAGAGGAACAAGCCGCATGGAATGGGTTCATGCAGCGTGTTGGGGGTTGCCACGATATTCGCGGTGCCAGGAAAGGTGAGTAGACTATGTTACCAGCAGGGTTACGTGGATTCGCATCACGCGTGGGGCGTCTTGCGTTGCGCGCTTTTGCTTGGAATAAGGGTGGCGCAGAGTCTTGCGCTGCCACTTCTGCCACCGCAGCGCGCACCACACGTTCAGCTCGCACTCTTCTCCGCGCGCTTCTAGCAATGCTCATCACCGCAGCCACGCTCCTCGCAATGCTCGTCTTGCCGCCAGTGAATAAGGCGAAAGGTTTCGCAGAAGATAGGAACTCTAATCCATATCCACAGGTTTGGTGGGATGGAATGGGTTCTGGCTATGTAGTTGGAAAAGGTGTTACCCATAATGAGGGTGGAAAAACTTATCACCCAGCATGGAATGCTTATAACTCAATTTCTCTTCCTAATGCATATATAGATCGAGCAAATAGGAAAATTGTTTGGTCTGTTTTAATCATGAAAGATAATGAGTTATATAAAAGTTTGAAGTATAACAGACCTATTGATGGAAACAAGCAAGGCCCTGGTAGGGCTGCAATAATGGCTTTCTTGCCTAAAGGAATTGACTTAGACAGCGTTAGGATTTACAGACGAAGAACTGGTAAGACGAATCCAAGGATTTTAGAGAATAATCTAACTATAACTAAGGAAGATGGTAGTCAAAGAACTTATAAAAGAGGCACTTTTATTTCTTACGGATGCTTTGCGAAAAATAATGAGTGGGATAAACAAAATTTTGGTAGTTATGTAAAGCAGAATGCTTTTACTGTGTATCCAGGTAATGAAAATTGTGGTCAGCTTGATCCAAAAATTCATGTTGGAGAAACTATATCTAGTTTTACAGGCGGTAGATGGAATACAAATCAGGCTAGCACTAATGAAAGTGATGTTGCTAAGTATTTTGATGAAGCAGTTGGCAGCATGCGTTTGGGTGATTGCAATGATGAAGATAATAATGGTACTGGTATGTGCACAGTTAGACAATGGAAGTCTAACTTTGCTGCTTCATTAATGGATTGGGAAGATAGAAATCTTCGTGGATATGAGTGGCATATTACAGCTACTTATAATGAGAATGTTAAACACCCAGAACTTCTTCCTTTTCTTGTTGGATATTCTCCTAATAAAACTGTGGGAACTTGGGGCGACGATAATGGAAAATGGGCTTTTATGGGTCCGCTTGACTACGATGGTGACGGCATTCCAGATAAAGTCGAGTACGACATGGGTACTAATCCTGTTGAAAAAACGTCTTTGTTGTACCCTAAGTATGATAATAAAATGCTTCCAGATTATATAAAGAAGCTGAAGAATGACAATGGCAAAAGCGCTTATGGTGGTATAAGCAATGTTCCTGTAACTGTTTTTGGCACGAATGCTGTGTTAAAGCCGTACGTTGAAACTGGCGAATGGGTTGGAGCATCTGGTACAGGTAGTTTCACTAAGCACAAAGATGAAACAACATCAGACTTGCACTTAGATGATTTGCCTGGAACAAGTATGGAAGAGACTTTGAATGATGAAAATAAGGTGAAGTATACTCTTTCAGATGTTCCAAAAGGTATTAAGCGTAATGATCACGGAGAATGTAATGTAGGTACTGATCATGGGTGTGTCAATATAAACTACCAAACTGGTGTTATAACGTATAATCCGCGTAAAGAAGATATCGGCAATATAGTTACTTTCACGCTAAGCGTAAGGCATCCTAATGGCAATATATTCCCGTATAAATGCGCTAAGAATAATAAAGATGGAGCTTGGACAGAAAAGCAAGACGTCAAAATAAAGGTTGTCTCGCAAGCGTCTATCTACAACCCGCATTACGATGAAACGGTTGTGCATAACATAAAGCAAGGCAACGGTTACTACACTGTTGGTACTGCTACAAGCGCGGAGCCTAAGAGTGTATCGAATGGCAAGAATTGGATTATGGACGGCCCGCTGCCTAAAGGAACTAAGTTTGAGCTTAAGGATTACGACAGTAAAAAATACCCATATGCTCCTAAGAAGCTTAAATGGTCTAGTATTAGTAAAGACAACACTAATAACGGCAAGGTGACGTTTACTCCAGATAAGTCGAATGCTGGCGAATCTAACAGCACGCCTGTGCTCGTTACATACCCAGATGGTTCAACGTCTAGGGATCCAGATGCTGGCAATAATGGTAGTATTGTTGCAGCTCCCGTTAGGGTAGAAGACCTTACGGTTACTAGTAATCCGCAGGATTTGAATCTTCGCCTTTATGATGGCAAGCAAATAAACAACAGCAATCAGTTTTATGTATTGTCTTTTGGTAATTCAAGTAAACCTAAGGAGCTTACAAAAGGCCAGAAGATTGGTAAAGACGCCAAGGATAACGGCATTGTGCTGGATTCGTGGTCCACTAACGCAAAGGGTCCTATTACCTTCCGCGCCGTGTGTCATAAGAAGGATGACCCTAAGGCTCCGTACACGCTGCTTAAGCCTGCCGAGGGCAAGAACAAAGCAAGCGGCGACGTTGACGGCTTGCAATTCCAGGACTTCCGCCAGTGGATTCGAGATAACGACCCTAAGTGTGCGAATGGTAACTGCACAGATGGCAATCAATACCTTTCTAGGGGAGAATGGAACAGCAGCACAATGGAGCGTTCGCGCGCGCTGATTGGTGGCACCCCTGAGAAGGCAGGCGAGTACGAGTGCAAGGTGTTCGCTTTCCATGAGCCTCATACTGGTGCAGGGAAGCAATACAACGGTGCGCTGAAAACGTTTGATGATGCGGCAAAAAATGGTGGTTCTACCGAGTATTCAATACTTTTTAATAACTATGAAAGTATTAAAGCGGAAACAAAAGGCACAGAGTGGACTGTAGACTCCTTCCACTTTAAGATAAAGCTTAACGACAACCAAAAGTACAACCCGACTTATGTGAAGACTGGCACTATTGAGGCTGGTAAGTTTAAGATTGGCGATTTTGTTGATAGCAATGGCAATTCTTCGAAGCAGCCTACGAGCATTAAGAACGGCAACGGCGTTCCAACGAAAGATCAAGATGACATTGTTGTGGATAGACTCCCAAAGGGCACGTGGTTTGAGATTAAGAGGCTGATAAAGAGCGCAGATAAAGATAACAATAAGGCCAAGACGTACCCTTGGGCTAACTTGGAGGGCGACGAAGATAACGTTAAGCGCGATGATAAAGGCAATCCTGTTAAGAAAGATAACAAGATTCAACCAAATGATACCACTTCAATTCGCGAATACGGCGCCGTCACCTTCCGCCCAGATAAGTGGCAGGACGCTGGCGAGTACTGGGCCGAGGTTGTTGTGCACTACCCAGACGGCACATCTACGGATCAGCCAGAATCTATTAACTACAATCACCCTGTGTATGCAAAGGTGAAGGTTACGCGCGACGACGATAATAATAAGCTTAGGCTAGATTTGTATAAGCGTTACAGCAATATTGGTATGGGCAACGGCTACGACCTTAAAGTAGGTGAGTCGTTACCTAACGATGCAACTTTCGACTCGTGGATGACTAAGTCTGTTGGCAACTTGCATCAGCATGTAGTTTGCTCCAAGAAGGGCAAGGATGGCAAGTATAGCGATTATACTTACAACACTCTGCCTGGTCATGTTAATAACACAAAGTCGAATAAAGATAGCGAAAAAGACGGCTTAAGGTTTAAGAGCGAGAAAGTCTGGAAGCACGCTAGCTTTAAGCAGCAGGAGCAGTGCCGTCTTAAAGGCGGTAGTAGTTGCGATAAAGACAACTACCTATACGACAGGGACGGCGCTTCCGAGCAGACACGCGGTAGTTTTGGAGGCAAAGCTCAGAAGACTGGCGACTACGAGTGCAAGGTCTACGTTATAAGGGGCGACGATAAGTCTGCGGCGTTTGAGAAGGCGGTTAAGAAGAATATCGAGAATAACAAGAAGAACAAGAAGAACGCTGACCCAGTTGACGGCGTGTTGAAGACTAAGGACAATAAGTATCCGTACGGCACAGACGGTCAGGGCTACACGACTCGTTCATTTGCGATTCGTATTCATAACCTCAATCACTTCTACAATCCGCAATATAACACCATCACTCTTACTGCTGGCACTCACGGATCTTCGGCTGTGCCTAAAAGCGCCAAGAGTGCGAATGGAGCTACCGACAATCAGAGTGATGTTAAGGCTGGGGATTTGCCTGCTGGCACTTGGTTTGAGCGCAAGAGGTATAAGTCAGAAAATCAGGGAATCCCATTATTAAGTTACTCGTTGTTTGAAAACGGTCAAGCTAATACCGAAGATAAAAAGAATGCCAAGGATACAAAGAAGGTTGGTGAATTCGGTAAAGTGTCTTTCTACCCTCATAAGTGGATGAATGCCACGCCAGAGGGGAAGCCAGACAAAGTCCCTGTTGTTGTGCACTACCCAGACGGCTCTACATCGGACGACCCAGATTCTGGTAACAACGGTAAGCCTATTTACGCGTATGTGAATATTGTGCGGCCAAAAATTAATAATCCAGATTTAAAGCTGGAATTGTTCTCTCGCTATAATGATGCTACAGATAATACGGATGGCCAAAAAATAGCCGCTAGCTACGATAGTAACAACAATATTAATAGTCAATATGGTGTTACTGTTATGAAAAACTTAGGCTTAATAAAGGATCTTGGCATTAACGCTTGGTCGGAAAATAAGCCTGGTCAGATTGGCTTTAAACTGCTATGCAGGAAGAAGGGTGATTCCAACAGCAAGTGGAATGAGAAGCTTGATAAGTTGTTCTTCCATGTGAGCAAAGAAAAGAAGTGGGGTCACGCTGATTCGTTCGATAAGCAAAAGCCATGTAGAGAAAATTCTAGTAATTGCAAAGCGGATCTTTTGTATGACAAAGACAGCAACACTATGGAGCGTTCGCGCGGCAAGATTGCTGGCGTTCCTACAGAAGTTGGCGAATATCAGTGTGCTGTGCTTGCTGTTAAGCCAGATGCAGAGAAGGTTTACACTAGTAAGCTTGCTCAGCCAAAGAACAGGAATGTTGGCGGCGATAGCTCTTTGAATGTTGAGAATCCTGCAAATGATTTTGGCAAGCTCGTGAAAAATGTTGATTGGGCTATTGTTTACTTCCCAGTGCATGTTGTGGAGCCATTTAACCTGCCGAAGACGGGCGGGGAAGACTGCGTGAATTGGAACATGCTTATGAGCGTTGTGTGCGTGCTTGGCACGGGCGCCATGGCGGCTGGGTTCTTCCTTGACCAGACGAAGTGGGGGCGCGCGATTTGGCGTGCTGTGGCGGCGCGTGTTGGGTTGTGCGGTGCTGCGGCTGGCGCGTGTGGTTCGGCTGGCGATTCGACCGCTCGTGCGGCTTGTGTGGCTGAGTGCGGTGCGTCTCGCGCAGCGGTGGCTAATCGCGCTGTAGGTGCGGCGGCTTGCGGCCACGCGGAACCTGCCCCCGCAGTCAAATCTTTTATCCGCAAAACTGCCAAAAAGCTTCGCGCTTTAAGGCGACGTAGCGAAAGGTGGCGATGCTGATGAAAATTTTCTGCAGCTTAAAAACTGCAGTGTCAACGTTCCATATGTCGGCAATGGCGTTACGTAGTTGCGTTACATAGTAACGACAATTATGCCGAAGCATGGTTCGGATTTAATCTTGCTGCGCGCGGCGCAAATCGTAGCCGCCGACAGAGTTCATGCGGCTTTGCGATGACTCCGCCGACCGTGCGCAACACAAAACATAACACATATCTCTCAAAGTGTTCGCAAGAACAAAACAAACAAGGAGAAAATATGAACAAGATAACAAAGCAGTGCGTGGCCGCGGTGGCCTCGCTCGCGATGGCTGGCACGCTGTGCGTTGCTGGTGCCGTGGTTGCTGGCAGCTCCGCGTGGGCGGCTGATGCACAGCCTGCTCCATGGTCTGCAAATATTGGTGATAAAAAAGGCACCATTACCATTACCAAGTACAGGGATGAAATCGACTCAACAAGTGGTAAACAGGCCAAAAAGACTCCTGTAGAAGGTGCAAAGTTTAAGGTTTACAAGGTTCTTACGCTTAATAAAAAAGATGTTAACCTTAAAGACTATTCTAATTGGCTAAATGTTGCTGCTATGGTTGATACACTCAACAAAACACCAGATCTCAACAATGCCGATCAAATTACTCTTGATGCTGGTTCTGTAGAGCAGACAACTAATGGTAGTGGTGTTGCAAAGTTCACTGACCTTGAAGTCGGCTTGTACAAGGTTGTTGAAACTCAAGCCGCTAAAGATTATGCGCTACTTTCTAGCCCATTCTTCATGACGATTCCAGAAGTCACTCGCGATGCGAAAAATAAGGATAATACCTACAAGTATGATGTAACTGTTGATCCTAAGAACGTATACACTGCTGATGCTATTCACAAGACAGCTGATACGTCTGCAATGGTCGGCGGTGGCGATACATTGCCATACACCATTACGACTACTGTTAAGACCAGTACTTCACATGAGGCTGGTAAATATACAGAGGATGATTTCACTGATTTTGCCGTGTGGGATGACGCGTTGAAGTCTGCTTATGATTCCAACGCTAGTGTTGTTAAGAGCGTGAAGATTGGTGATAAGGATCTTAAAGCGGCAGATAATAAGACTTATTACAACGTTAACGTTGAGAATACTCCTAATGACACTAACCGTAGTCGCATTAAGGTAACATTCACTAAAGAAGGCCGACAAGCTATTGCAGATAAACTTAATAATGATACTGATAAGTCTAAGCCTTCACAATTAACTGTTGAGCTTAAGTTTACTCTTAAGACTACAGTTGCTGCTGGCGAACTTATTAACAAGTACGGCTTCCAGCCTGGCTATCCATCTACTACACCTGAAGATAAGAAGCCAAAGCCTGTAAATCCAGATACCCCAGATCCAAAGTCTAAGGTGACTATTGCTAACTTCCAGATTAAGAAGGTTAACGGAGCTAAAGATACTGAAGCTCTTGGTAAAGCTAAGTTCGAAATCTTTGCTAAAGAGGCGGATGCTAATACTTGCGTTGCAGATACTACTCGTACGAATGGTTGCAATGGCTCTTCTAAGGCTAAAGGCTTTACGAATGCTCAGGATGGAACGCCTGCTACTGGTACTACTGCTGGTTTGACTAATGCTTTCAAGGCAAAGGTTGGCGAAGAATTCTACGTTGTGGAAACCCAGGCTCCAGACGGCTTTGCTTTGTCGCCAAAGGTAGAGAAGGTAAAGATTCAAGAAAGTGGAAGTGAATGGACCGCTGGCACTAAGACGTTCACATACACCTTTAAGGATCTTCCAAACGGTGGTCCTGATGGAAATGGCAAGAGCTGGTTCAATCTTCCAAAGACTGGTGCTGCTGGCGTGATTATCTTTGCGCTTATTGGCCTCGGTCTTGTTGGCTCTGGTATGTTCGTATTCCTTAAGAATCGCAAGAAGGAAGAAGAGCAGGCTGCGTGATTGTGTGTGATTAGCCAACGCTGGATTAGGTGGCGTTTGGTTTAATCATGCAAAAGATTTAGGCACTTTGTACCAGAAGACACGCTGCAGCGCTTAAAACAAAATGCGTTGAGCATTTTGTTTCTACGCTGGCGTGTTCTGGTACAAAGTGCTCTAATCTTTCCCGAGTTTGTACGTGATTTAGGTCAAATGTGGTACAAAACCCGTCGTCTTTTTCCGCTTTTTGTACGTGATTTAGGTCAAATGTGGTACAAAGTGCGGAGTTATTTAATTCAATAGCTTGAGCTTGGAGGAGTTATGAAGCTAGCCGATATTAGCAATTGGTGCCACTCGTTAAGCGAGCGCGCTGTTGCTAAATTGTTCAAGAATAAGGCGAAGCGTACCTCCAATGTGGCTGGCACGAGCAGTGTGGCTGGTGCGAGTGATTTGCTAGAGGAAGAATCGCAAGCAACCGAAGAGCAAACTCCACGATCCAACTCAAGCAAAAATATAAACCAAAATACACTTAAAACTAAAAAAATAACTAAAAAGAAAAGCGCGCTGATGCGCATTCTAGAGCCGATTGCGCTGGTTCTTGCAGGCATTCTGTGCTTTAGCTACCCTGTGTGCTCAACGCTGTGGAATAATCACGTTTCTAAGGAGATTTCCACTGCATACGATAAGTACAATCACGACCAGGCTGGCGACGTGCGGCGCGCGCACATTCGCGACGCAAAGCGCTACAACGCAACGCGCAAAGATATGCTCACGCGAGACCCGTACGGCGGCGATGGGCAGGAAGATATAACCAATACGCCTGGCTACAAGCGCTACCTTAAAACGCTTGAGGAGCCGATGGGCATTATTGGCATTGTTAAGATCCCGAAGATTGGCGTAAAGCTGCCGATTTACCACGGCACGATGCAAGAGACGCTGGCGCGAGGCGCGGGGCACTTGTACGGCACGGATTTGCCAGTGGGCGGCAAAGGGCGGCACACCGTGATCACCGCGCATACGGGCTTGCCGAACGCAACCATGTTCGACTCGCTAACCGACCTTAAAAAAGGCGACTACTTTTACTTAGACGTGCAAGGCGAGACCTTGCGATACAAGGTGTTTCGCATAAACGTGGTGGATCCGCACGACATAAGCCTGCTGCAGCGCGAGCCTGGGCGCGATTTGGCAACGCTGCTTACTTGCACGCCGTACGGAATCAACTCGCATAGGCTGCTGGTTACGGGGTATCGCGTGCTGCCGGACCCTGTTGCGGCGCCAGAGGACCATGTGCAGTGGCCGCTTTGGATGACGCTGTTTGTTATAGCGATGATATTCTCGGCGGCGATTCTTTCCATGATGATTACGGCGGCGGCTGGTAAGAGGCGGCGCAAGTGGGATATTCGCGGCAAGCACATACTATGGGTTGGGCGCGGCGAGATTAAACTGCGCGCAAAGTGATGCGCGGCGCGTGGGCCGCGCGCGAGCGATACTTCCGCTTTTTGTACGTAATTCGGGTCAAATTTGGTACAAAGTGCGGAGTTGTGTTCCGCTTTTTGTACGTGTTTTAGGCGGATTTTGATACAAAGTGCGGAGTTGTGTTCCGCTTTTTGTACGTGTTTTAGGCGGATTTTGATACAAAGTGCGGAGTTGTGTTCCGCTTTTTGTACGTGTTTTGGGTCAAATTTGGTACAAAGTGCGTCGCTTTTCCTGATTTTTCAACGTTTTATAGCCTTTAACCACATTGATAAAAAATTCTTTACATACAAAAACAACGTTATTTATTATCAACATATGTCAAAGAAAATAAATATTAACGGCATACCCGATAAATTATTTAAAAAACTTATTGAGTCAGAGAATTCTAAGTCATGTCTTATGGCTTCTCAAAGCAATTCTCGAACAGACTTGCGACGCTGCTTAGAATCAGGAAAATTAGTCGAGCCATATTACGGCTTCTACGCTATTCGTGATCACTGGGATCAATTGCTGTACAAAGATAAAGTTAAGCGTATTGCAGTCACTCTTACAAACAAGATAAAGATAAAAAAGTGGAATTTTACTGGCGAAACTGCCGCCGTGCTCCTGGGGTTGGAGGTGGTTCACTTGCCTTACATACATCATTCGCTTACCGAAATATACGTGTCGTCTAGTTATGCGGAAAAATTTGCTTCGAACAAGAAAAAATCTGATTTAGAGCGGAAAAAATCGGTGCGAAGTGCATTTAGACACAAATATAGCCGACTAAAACTTCCAAACATAATAGAAGATGAATCTGGTATAAGGCTAGATGATTTTACTAAAAATAGACATAAAAATGTGAGCAACGGCACAATTATTGGCAAGGGCACAAGCGCTAATAGCGGCATAGTAAAAAATACGAATCTTTTGACGGCGTCGTCATTTGGGCATATTGCGACTGATGAAGAACTTGCTATTAGTCATGTTGCCAGCATTTACAACGTTCTCTACGTGTGCGCTTGGAAGGGGTCGTTCGCCGAGTCGCTAGCAACTTTCGATTCTGCTGCTCGAAAAGGTGAAGATCTTAACAAAATTTTGCGTGTTTGTCGTAAATTTTACGGCTCCATGGATTGTTGTAGCGATACGCCGCAGTTCTTGAACAGTGTTCAGAATCCAAAAAACGCGGATTTTTATGGTGTAAATTATTCGCCTATTAACAATCCAAATTTTCTTGGCACCGATGAATTTGATGTTTTGTCGCGAATGGAGACTTTGGTAAACTATGCGAACCCTAAGAGCGAGAACGGCGGAGAGTCACTTGCGCGGGCGATAATGCTTGAGCTTGGTTTTGTGGAACCAGAGTTGCAGCACGAGTTTCCAAACCCGAATCATCCACAGAGCCCATATCGCGCAGATTTTATGTGGAAAGTTAACGGAAAAATTATTGTTGGAGAGTTTGATGGCACCGATAAATATTTGATTGAAGATAGAACTTTGCTTGATAGCCGCTCGGTTGCTTGCGACTTGCGTACTGAGGATTTTGATGGAAGTGTTGAAAATATCAACAACTTCAGCACAAATAACTTATATAGATATAATCGTGATGCAGTTAGGAAAGAACGCAATAGAGAGCGGTGGCTTATGGATTGCGGAGTTGTTAGGGTTGTGCGATTTGATTATTGCGATCTCTTGAATCCGCTTGAGTTTAAGAAGAAGCTGCTTTCTGCGGGAATTCCTGTGGCCGTTGCGTGATTTACAACATTCTCGATTAATCTTTTCCGCTTTTTGTACGTGTTTTGGGTCAAATTTGGTACAAAGTGCGGGGTTGTGTTCCGCTTTTTGTACGTGTTTTAGGCGGATTTTGGTACAAAGTGCGTCAATCTTTTCCGCATTTTGTACGTGATTTAGGTCAAATTTGGTACAAAGTGCGGAAAGTCGTTCGCGCGCTACGCTTTAAGCGCGAAGGAAGGTCGTCGCGCAATCGCACTATATGTTGTCGCTTGCGCATATTCCCAGGCGATTATCAGACTTATAGTAAAATTGCGAGTAAAATAAAAAGACGTGATACTTGATCGTCATAATCGTTTAAATTTGGCCGAACTTTACGCCAGCTTGCAAGGGGCTGGCGATGGTGGGGCGTCAGACTCCGCCGCGGAAAAGTCGCAAGCAACCGCAGACGAAAAGTCCGCGCAAAAATCACCTATAAAAAGCGAAACGCCGCATCTTCCGCCCGAGCAAATGTACGAATTCGTAAACATGATGCAAGTGTACGAAGGCGCGATGTACGAAATCAGCACGAAGCTGGAGATTTTGGACGGCGAGTTTCAGGTGCGATTTTCGCACAACCCAGTGCATCACATGGAGCGGCGACTAAAATCCGTGCACTCGATTTTTGAGAAGCTGCGCCGCAGAAACTTAAGCATATCAACGCGTTCGATTCGTGACAACCTGTTCGACGTGGCTGGAATCCGCGTGATTTGCAACTATCGCGACGACGTGTACGCGGTTGCGCAATATCTTTCCAAGCAAACGGATATTCAGGTGCTGCAAGTTAAGGACTACATTAAAAACCCAAAGCCGAATGGGTACCGCAGTTTGCATGTGATTTACGCTGTGCCAGTGTTTTTGTCGTCGGGCGCGCATTACACGCCTGTTGAGGTGCAATTCCGCACAATTGCAATGGATTATTGGGCGAGTTTGGAGCATGCGTTGCGCTATAAGGCGGATTTGCCAGACGCAAAGTTGGCGGAGCATTCTAAGACGCTGCTTGAGTGCGCGCAGAATTTGCAGGCAATTGAGGCGAAGATGCAGGGGATTCATCGCGATATTAATGGTGCGCCGCGAGTGGAGGATGCGCCTGAGTCGTAGCAATCTAGTGCGCGACGACCTGCCTTCGCGCTTAGAGCGTAGTGCGAAAAAGCAATTCGGAGCGCTGAGCCGCTTAAACGTAAAGTCCAGTGGACTTTACGTGCGGCGAAGACGTGAGCGCAGCTAATCTGCGCGAACGACACGACCTACATTTCCGCTTTTTGTAGCACGACACGCATAGTTGTACAAATGTACTATAATTAGATACTTAAGGATTTATAGGGCTTTATAATGTTTTATAGTGTTTTATAAGGATTTAGGAGGATTTATGGGAGATTTTGGAAGTTTTAACGGCAATTATGCTGGCGATTTTGCGCAAAACCCAACAATTGTAGACTCGCAGGCTACTTATGTGCGCGAGCAGGCGGAGCGAGTGAGTGTGCGTCGCGTTTACGCAGAGATGACCGTTGGCTTAATAGTTACAACGCTTGTTGCAATGTTTACGCAAAGCACGGGTGCGCTTTACTCTTACTTGTATGCTACGGGTAGGTTCGGCTTCTTCGGCATTATTATTGCGCAAGTGGTGCTTGCTGTTGTACTTGGAATGCGCGTTATGAAAATGAGCGTTTTTGCTGCGCGTGCAATGTTCTATGCGTATGCGGCACTTACAGGCTTTACACTTAGCACGATCTTTACTGTGTTTAGCCTAGGCTCTATTGCAATGGTTTTGGCTTTAACTGCTGGATTCTTCCTGTGTCTTACAATGCTTGCGCTTACTACAAAAGTGAATATGCTTAAGGCTGGCCCGATTCTTATGGTGGCTTTGTTGGTGTTGTGCGTGAGCCAGGTAATTCTTATGTTTGTTGCTCCAAGCGCTGGAACTATGCGATTTATTGCTGCGATTGCAGTGTTGATTTTTGCAGGTCTTACGGCTTACGATGCACAAAAAACTCGTGCGATTTTTGAAGCGTATGCTAATCAGCCAGAAATGATTAAGCGCGTTTCGATTATTTGCGCGTTTAATCTTTATTTGGACTTCATCAACATGTTTGTGTACTTGCTGGAGTTGCTTGGAAATAGGCGCGACTAGGTGCGAGCCTGCGCGTTTTTCCTAGGGATTATGGTAGGCTATTCGCTTGTGTGATTGACACGCGTATTGCGTAGCGAGCACACATGGATGGGTGTCCGAGCGGTCTAAGGAGACGGTCTTGAAAACCGTTGTAGGGAAACCTACCGCGAGTTCGAATCTCGCCTCATCCGCGAGTAAGTGGCTTGAATAAAAGTTCAAGCCACTTTTGTGTTAAGCTATTAAATCTTTTTGGTCTATCATAGAGCATCATACTGGCTCATGCATCACCAAGAATACGTAAAGTATTAGGATACTGTTTTTTTACAGCATCCACAGCACTAATAAACGTATTTTTCCTAGCAGGATATGAACCAACATCTGACGACTGAAGAATATCATGTATAAGAATCGGTTTATTGTGCAAAGCATCATACACATTGTGCCACGCACCACCAGCGCGATGAGTATAATTTATTAAATCAAATGCATTCATCCAAGCATATTTTTCAACAACAGTATCTACAATGCGATCAGCATACTGGTTAGTTTCGTGATTAGGTGCATTAAAAATACAATTCCTGCCAAACTGCTTAAATTCGTTATAAACGCTAGGCTCTATGGGGCCATATTCCCAAGCTTGAATCTCATCCGTAAATAATGGGCGCTCAGGATTATTACGCAACGATTCCACCTGCGCAAAATATACTAGCTTATTCAAAGTGAGATTTGTCAATGCTAGCGTTTTCCCATATCGATCAATAAAAATTGATGCTATATCTAAAGCTTTCATATTTAATCTCCTTTCAACAAACTTATTATGCGCACAAGAATAAAATATATTTTACAGAATACCTCGTTAATATTACAAGAAAAACGCAATATACGGGGTACTTATCGCACTGTTTAGAGGTGCAAAGTGCGGAGATGCTAGATAGTGCGATAGTTGCGCTCTTGAGATTTGATGGAGTCAAGCACGAATCGCGCGCCACTTCGATTCTTCTGGCTGCTTACAAAATCTTGCGGAGAATAAGGCGCTGCGCTGTTGAACATCTCCTCGTATTGCGAAACGGTTAATTGCGTGCGATTGTTTAATGTTTTTATGTGCTGATTGGAAAACAGCGCGCTTCGCCATCCTGGAACAAGTGTTGCGCTAAAGAATTCTGCTACAGCGCCCGAACCGTAAGAGAATAAGCCGATTTTTTGGCCTGGGAGTAGGGGAGACAAGCGCGTAGGCGATTCATTTGAGTGCGTTGCGGAAGATAAGTCGCAAGCAACCGTTGATGAATCGCCAGTAGACTCTGATGAATCGTCATCAATCGCAGAATCGCAAGAATTCCTAAAATAATCGTAATCAAGTAAAGAAATTAATCCTAAATAGAGTGAACCAGTGTAAATATTACCGATTCGGCGACTGTATTGTGTGCTGTCTTGGTATCGCGCAAGAAGACGTTCGCGAGTATCGCTTGTAATAGACACGCCGTCATTTGCGTGCAACACGCCATCGCATGAGTGCGGCGCGCCCGAATTTTCCTCCAACCCAGCTCGAAGCGCCTTAAGCCCCATTTTTGTGTACGGAAGATGGAAGCAAATCGCCTCAAAATCGTTGAAATTGCAGGCGTTTTCTGCACTGTACCGCTGCCACACGTCGCAGAACATACGAATGTATTGCTCGGTTGAAAACTTTCCGCGCGCCAAAGCAGTGCTTTGATACACGGGCCGCCAAAAATCCTGGATTTCCGCCGATTTTACAACGCTGTCATCGTTGATTTGCAACACGCGCGGATTCTCGCTTACAAGCATCGCCACGGCACCAGCGCCTTGCGTCACCTCGCCAGGAGTGCCAACGCCGTAGCGCGCAATGTCTGCAGCAATCACCAAAACTTGCGCGCCAGGATGCGCCAAAACGTAATCACGAGCCATCATAAGCGCCGCAGTTCCGCCATAACACGCCTCTTTTACTTCCACGCAACGCACCCACTCGCTAAGGTTTAGAAGTTTGTGAATGTAGAGCGCGCTGGATTTGCTGGCGTCGACGCCGCTTTCTGTGCCAACGATCACCATTTTGAGTCGGTTTCTGTCGATGGACGGCATCAGTGGCAGCGCAGCTTGAGCGCCAAGCGTTACGATGTCTTGATGATTTGGCGGCACCGCTTGCTCGCTTTGGCCGATTCCAATTGTGAATTTGTTAGGGTCAATTCCGCGCGCAATCGCAAGGTCGCGCATGCTTAGGTAGCAATTTGGGGTTGCGAAAGTTATGCGGTCGATGCCGACTTTTGGCGTGTTTTGTGAAGTATTGCTCATGGTTTCCTATTTTTTTTTAAGTGCGATTTTTTAAGTGTAATTTTAGTGGTGTAAATTTTACGGCGCGGAAGCTTCCGACTTTTCCGCGGAAAAATGGCCATTAACCGCGCGTTTTTGCGATTTTACGTGTTCCTGCGCTTGCGCAAATCATCAAGAATTATTCTTGCAGAATTCGTGTTCAAATCGGAAGAATTTTTGTTTAGAAGCGCGTGAACAACCTTTTGAATTTCGTCTCCGCGCGCTCCGCATGATATAGCGATGTTTGCGGCCTGAAGGCGCATGTGGCCAGCTTGGATTCCAGGGCCCGCGAGCGCGCGAAGAGCCGCCAGGTTTTGCACGAGTCCTACGGCTGCTAGAACGTTTCGAAAATCGTTGGCGTTATCGACTTTAGCAAGTTGCAGCGCGATTTTTGACATTGGGAGCGAGGCGATTGCGCCGCCCACTGTGCCGATTTGCAATGGGATTTCGATGCGGCCGTAAAGGATTTGGTAGTTATTTTGCAAGGTCCACGTTGAAAGAGGCATGTAGCGTCCAGATTTTGCGGCCCATTCGTGCGCGGCGGTTTGCAATGCGCGCGTGTCGTTGCCCGATGCGAGTGCTGCAGCCACTATTCCGTTGAGGATTCCTTTATTGTGTGTTGCAGCGCGCTCCGCGTCTACGGCGGCCAGTGAGCTTAAGGCGGCGATGCGGCGCGCAAGGCGCATGCCGTCGGTGCGCTGCGAGGTGTGCTGTTCCGCGGTCTGTTCTTCGTGTTGCTCGCAAGCACTGCCTATGCGCTCGCAGCGCTCGTCGGCATCTCCAGCCGCGGCAGTTTTTGCGCTAGGCACAAGCGCTTCTACGGGTATGCGCACTTCGGCGACTGTTGCCGCGCGGCTGGAGTTGGCAAGAATTGCCACCAGCGCCTTGCGCCCAACCCAGCTTTCCAGCTGGGTTTTAACAGCTTCGCCAATGGTGTTTGCAATGTTTGCGCCCATTGCATCGCACGCGTTTATGTCTAGTGTTAGCTTGGCGAAGCCTGTTAACGCCGCCGCCTGCGCGCGTTCTAATCCGCCGCCGCGTTGGTATATTGATGGGTGCGCGGAGCGCGCAATCTCACTAATCGCCGCGCGTTTTGACTCGTCTCGCATTATGCTATCTAGTTTTTGGGCTACGCTTCCGTCCGCGTCTTCAAAAACGATTTGCGCGCGCGTAACGTAATGCTCGCTGCGTGCAACAACGCCGTTTTCTAGGCTTTTCGACGCGATTTTTGCGCCGTTGCATGCGGCAGCGATTACGGACGGCTCTTCCGTAGCCATCATCACGTTTCGAGTAACGCCGTTTACTTTTAGGCCGCGCACAACGCCTACTGGCAGGCTGAATCGCCCGATTTGATTTTCGATCATGCTGTTTGCAACGCTTGCAGGAATGTTTGTTTCGCTGCTTTGCGCGAGTTGCTCGAGCAGAAGTTGCGCAAAATCGCCGCTAAGCGCGCACTCTGATTCCAGCGTTTTTATGCGCTGTTCTACGCTTAATTCTCGAAAAGCTGACATGTTTCTCCATTTTTTGCGCTATTTTCACGATTTTCATTTTTACGATTTTTCACTTTTGCAATGTTGCTTTGACGCTATTGACACCATTTTTCAAGTCGCCAGTAACCGCCACATTCGCTAGCAGCCGCCACATTCGTCGCCAGCAACCGCGCGTGTCACAACACGCATCCTTCAGTCGTCACAACTCCAGTTGCAACACACGCGTTTCAACCGCGCACGTCAATCGCACGTCTACTTTCGCATCCTAACTTGCATGCTCACTCCAATTCCGCCTCCCACGCACAGCGCCGCAACGCCGTTTTGCATGTGATTGTCTTTAAGCGCGTAAAGAAGTGTTGTTAAAATCCTGGCTCCGCTAGCGCCAAGAGGGTGACCGAGCGCAATCGCGCCGCCTCTTACGTTCAGCTTGCTTTCGCTTATGTTCAGCTGCTGGCACACGGCTATGCTTTGCGCAGCAAATGCTTCGTTAATCTCAAAAAGGTCAATGTTTTCAACGGTGTAGCCCGTGTTTTTTAGCATGCGCTCCATAACGTGTTTTGGCGCGTATCCCATAAGGTCTGGGCTGATTCCGCCCTCGGCAAATCCCACGATTTCTGCCAAATAGTCGATTCCGTGCGCGATTGCGTAGTCTTTGCTCATTAAGACGAGTGCTGCTGCGCCGTCGTTGATGCCGCTTGCATTTCCAGCGGTTACGGTAGGCGAGTGTTTTGTGCCAGAATCTGCCTCGCTCATTCCATCAGCTTCGCGTGTTCCAAAATCCGCCTCACTCAAGCCACAGTTCGCTCCACGCATTCCATCAGCTTCGCGCGTTCCAAAATCCGCCTCAAACAACGTTTTAAGCTTAGCCAATTTCTCCATAGAAGTGTTGGCACGCGGATGCTCGTCTCGGCTAATCAAAGTTCCGTCCGCAAGCTGCACGGGAGCAATCTCCGCGTCAAAATCGCCGTTATTTTGCGCAAAAACGGCTTTCTGGTGCGATTTTAGCGCAAAAGCGTCTTGCTGCTCGCGCGTTATGCCAAACTTTGCAGCCACGTTTTCTGCAGTAACGCCCATTTCTTTGCCAGTAAAAGCATCACAAAGACCGTCTTTTTTTAGTCCATCAACCAGCGCGCTGTTGCCGTAGCGAATGCCACCAAATCGCACGTTTTGCGCGTAAAACGGCACGTTGCTCATGCTTTCCGTGCCGCCAGCAACTACGACTTGTGCATCTCCCATGCAAATCGCCGACTGCGCAAGGCGAATGGCCTTAAGACCAGACCCACAAACTTCGTTGATTGTCATTGCGCAACTTGACTCGTCAAGCCCCGAGCTAAGGGCGATTTGGCGCGCAACGTTTTGACCGCTGCCTGCTTGAAGTACGTTGCCAAAAATCGCTTGATCTACGGATTTTGGGCTGATTCCTGCGCGTTCGATTGCGGCTTTTGCTGCGATTGTTCCTAACTCAACAGATGTGAGCGACTTCAACGCGCCTCCGAATTTGCCTATCGGTGTGCGCGCTGCGCTTACAATCACAACATCACTCATACGTTTAGCCGCCAATCAGTTGAAAACTAGCCGATTAAAGCTATCTTGATCAAGCTATCTTATTGAAAATTATTAAAAATTGCATGTTGAAAACTAGCACATTTAGAGTAATAGGTTTCAAACACCAACCGAACTACTTTATCGTATTTTTACGCAAAATTGCGATTTGTGAAGAATTATGTTTAATTTTTTCACAATTTGCGCACAATCGCATTTTTCGCATTTTCCGCTTTTTGTACGTGTTTTGGGTTGATTTTGGTACAAAGTGCGTCAATTTTTTCCGCTTTTTGTACGTGTTTTGGCCTGAATTTGGTACAAAATGCGGAAGTATCGTGTGGTATAAAATGCGAAAGTATCGCTATTTGCGGAATGTGATTGACCCATCGCTAGGATCCATTGACTCCACAATCGCCAGCGAATCCAAGTCATATCCAGCTTCGCGCAACGCGTCTCCGCCGCCTTGGAAGCCTTTTTCAATCGCAATGCCAATGCCAGCAACCGTGGCTCCAGCGTGATCGCAAATGTCAATCAACCCTTGCAAAGCCTTGCCGTTGGCCAAAAAATCGTCCAAAATCAAAACGCGGTCGTCTGCGCTCAAATATTTTCTAGACACAATTACGGGGAACTCGCGCTGCTTTGTAAACGAGAATACGGTAGACACGTATTGATCGCCATCCAGGTTTATTGATTGCGCTTTCTTTGCAAAAACCACTGGAATGTTGTCAAAATGACGCGCAGCAACGCACGCGATTCCAATTCCCGAAGACTCAATTGTTAGTATTTTGTTGATTTGCGTGTTTTGAAAATGCTGCGCCCAAGCGGCTCCCATTGCATCAAAAAGCGCACAATCGCACTGGTGGTTAAGGAATGCGTCGACTTTCAAAACATTTCCTGGCTTAACAATGCCTTCTTTTTGGATGCGTTCTTCCAGTTCTTGCACGATGATTCCTTTCAAATTGCGCCGTATTTTGCGTGTGCAGCGTGTATTTGTATAGCTTACCCCCCGCTTTGACTGAGCTTGAAATTGCATAACGCATTTCAAGCTCCTTCAAAGCGTGATTTGGCTTAAGGCATAAAGTCCAGTGGACTTTATGCGCCAAATCAGCCGAACGGCTACTAATAGCCGTGAGGAATAGCGCGCTGTAACGCGCGAGCGACACGACACGCCGTAAATTAGGTACAATCGCACTACAGTTTTACGTGTTTATGTAGTGCGTTGTACCAAAAAACACCGAAATTAGGTACAATCGCACTACAGATTTGCGTAATGCGTACAGTGCAAAACGCACGATTTGTGTTTGGCTGCCGTCCGTTAAAATTGGTTAGAGTTTAATTTTTGCGATTTGGAACACGGGGGAGAGTGGCTTTTGAGCAAGTACGGTTACGATTTTGATTTGTTTGGCAATCCAGAAGATGCCGACGAGCAGAGCGATGCTCTTATTAATGAAGTTTTCGACGAGCAGCGCGATGCTTCTGTTGGTGATGCCCCTATTATCGATGCTCCTATTAATGAAGATATGACGAGCGAAGTTTCTGCTTCTATGGCGGCTTTCGATTCTTCCGCTGCCTCCGCCCAATACAGCCAATCCGCCCAGTCCGCCCAATACAGCCAGTCTGCCCAATCATCCCAGCGCACACCAATCGCACAGCCATCCGCACAATCTTCCAACATTCCTGAAATCAACCCACAATCGCTTTTAGAAGGCTTAAATCCACAGCAATCCAAGGCTGTTCAATACACTGGCCCCGCGCTTTTAATCGGAGCTGGCGCAGGCAGCGGCAAAACGCGTGTTCTTACGCGCCGAATCGCGTGGATTTTGGCTAATCGCAAAGCGTGGCCGAGCCAAATTCTTGCAATCACATTTACTAACAAGGCGGCAGCGGAGATGCGCGAGCGCTTGGCGAGCTTAATCGGCAATAGTGCAAATAGCATGTGGGTCTCTACTTTCCATTCTGCTTGCGTTAAGATTCTTCGCGCTCATGGCGATTCAATCGGCTTAAAATCAGGCTTTTCTATCTACGATTCTTCGGATTGCGAGCGTCTTGTTAAAATAATCGCATCCGAATTGAACATCGATATTAAAAAGTTTACGCCGAAACTTTTATTGTCTAAGATATCTGATTTCAAAAATAATTTGGTTACATGGCAGGAAAATCTTAAAAATTACGCACCAGATTATAAGCCAGGCGCGTCTGTATCTGGCGCATCTAGCTTTAATGCTGCTGGCAATGCCGATGCGCTTTACGCCGCTGTTTACGCGGAGTACCAAAATAGGCTTAGCGTTTCGAATGCTGTTGATTTTGACGATCTGATTATGCTAACGGTTAAGCTTTTGCGCCAAAATCCGCAAGTTAGCGCGTATTACAAGCGAAAGTTCCGCTACATTTTGGTTGACGAGTATCAAGATACAAATCACGCGCAATACGTTTTGATTCGCCAGCTTGCAGGTGTGGGTGATTATTCCGCAGTTCCACAAGTTTCCGCAGCTTCACCAGATTTCGCAGCTTCACCAGATTCCACTCAACTTCCGCAATCTTCAATCACGGTTGTTGGCGATTCTGACCAGTCGATTTATGCTTTCCGCGGTGCAGATATTCGCAATATTCAAGACTTTGAGCAGGATTTTCCAAACGCTACAACAATTATGTTGGAGCAGAATTATCGCTCTACACAAACCATTTTGAACGCTGCAAATGCTGTGATTTCTAACAACACTAATCGCAAGCCTAAAAAGTTGTGGACATCTTTAGGCAAAGGTTCTCCAATCGTCGGCTACGTAGCAGATAACGCGCAAGGCGAGGCGATGTGGGTTGCTCAAGAAATCGCGCGCTTAGCAAGTGAAGATGGCGAAGATGGCGTAAACTACTCAGATATTGCGATTATGTATCGCGCAAATTCGCAATCGCGTAGCTTAGAAGATGCGCTTATTAAGTCGGGCTTGCCTTATCAACTTGTTGGCGGAACTAAGTTCTACGAGCGTCGCGAAGTTAAAGATGCTCTTGCTTACTTGCAATCGATTGCAAACCCTGATGATGATGTTAATATGCGCCGCATCTTAAACGTTCCAAAGCGTGGTCTTGGTGCGCGTGCTGAGTCGCAGATTACGTCTTATGCAAAAGAAAATTCTATAAGTTTTTGGTCTGCTCTTAGTCAAATAGATAAGATTGCGGAGCAAATTGGTATTTCATCTAGAACTTTTAATGCGCTTAAGAGTTTTAGGGATCTTATGACTTCGCTTATTGACTTTATGAAAGCTAACGATTCCAAGCCTTCTAAGGTTGTGGAGAACGTGCTTAACGAAAGCGGATTGTTGCAGGATTTGCGAGAGTCGAAAGACCCTCAAGATGAATTTAGAGTAGATAACTTGTCTCAATTGCAATCGGTTGCAGCCGAGTATGAGCAGAATACGCCTGATGCTAATGTTGCTGGTTTTTTGGAGACTACGGCTTTGGTTGCGGATTCGGATCAGCTTCCAGACCAGGGTGAAGATACTGGAAAAGTTACGCTTATGACGCTTCACACAGCTAAGGGCTTGGAGTATCCTGTTGTGTTTTTGACTGGCATGGAGCAGGGCACTTTTCCTCATTCGCGCTGTGTTGACAATCAAAAGGAGCTTTGCGAGGAGCGTCGTCTTGCATACGTTGGCATAACTCGTGCTAAGAAGATTTTGTACGTTACTTGGGCAGCTGAGCGCTCTCAATGGGGAAAGTCTGCGGAGATGATTCAAAGTCAGTTTTTGGACGAGATTCCTGCGGATTTGATTTGCTGGAAACGCACAGAAGCGGCCGTTATGCGAGCTGGACTAAGGGGAGCAGGCAGAGATTTTGACCGCGATTTTGACCGCGATTTCTCCGATGATTTTGGAAGCGACGGCGGTTGGAGCGACGATTCGTACACAACTTACGGAGGTTCGAGTTACAGCGGATCTCGCTACAGCAAATCGCATTATGGCAGCTCGTATGGTTCTTCAAAGTCTTATGGCAAGTCGTATGGCTCAAAGTCGTATGGCTCTAGTTCGTATGGCAACTCATACGGCAAGTCGTATGGCTCAAAGTCTGGCAAAGTCACCACGCGAATCGCAAGAAAATCGAGCGCATCGTACCAAAGTCAATCGTCCACCTCAAATTTGCAATCGTCCGCATCGTCATTATCTTACAAAAAGCAAAGTTTGCAAGAAAAAGACAATCACCTAAATATCAACGATTTTCATGAAGGCGATAAAATTTCGCACGACACATACGGCCTTGGAACTGTTCTTAAAACACAAGACAAGGGCAGAAACTCAATTATTACAGTTGACTTTGGTTCGGATGGCGTAAAGCGACTTATGCTAAGAGTTGCTCCGATTGAGAAATTGTAAAATTGTAAAATTTCTCGTTTTATAGATGTTGTATGCAAAATAATACAACCTTATTGAAGATTACTTTAAATTGTTAATTGTAATATTGTTATAACTAGTGCGTGATTATATACACTAAAACAAAATATTCAAGACTTGTTTTCTATTAAGCTATACGAAAAAATATAAAAGTAAGAAAAATATAAGAGTAAGAAAAGTATAAACGCAAGAAGAATAAAAGTAAAAAAGAATAAAAGTAAAAACTGCAAATGTTCAAGATTTGTGACTCAAGGGGAAGTCGACTAAGTTCTGAATCATTGCGATTGTATTTATAAACGATATTTAAAAGGCGTGGCGCTTGCAAACGTGAGTGCCGTAAAGCGTGTTGCGTTAAACAAAAAGCAACACTAAAAAATAATAACTAGATTTAATGAGGTATTTATTATGAAGAACAAATTATTCGCATCGCTTCACGCAATTGTGTTTGGAATTCTTATTGCTATAGCGCCATTAACATTTGCAAAACCATGCTCAACTGGTGGCATGAGCAAAATGTCTAAAATGGCTAAAATGCCTATGATGATGCAGCCTATGGCATGCTACTACACAAGCCGCGTAGCTATTGGAATTGGCGTTGTTATAGCGATTCTAGGCATTATTGCGCTATTTGTTAAAGAACACGTTCGCGCTGGCTTAAATATTGCTGTAATTGCTAACTCTCTGTTTATGATTGCTACTACAACATTCCTTATTGGTGTTTGCAAAAGTCCAATGATGCATTGCGTATCTGTTATGCGTCCAACGTTGATTGTGCTGTCTGTACTAGCGTTGGTGTTTGCATCCGTTAGCGTGTATCTCGATACTAAATCTGCTTGCTAGTGCGCATCTAAGTAATTTACTATGCACACTATTACATTAAAGCGATTGCCGCTAGAAAACCTAAAGCAAAAGCCGCTAAGAACCGCCGCGTTAATCATGGTTTCCGCGTGCCTAGCTGCAGTGTTTTTTGGCGGCTCGCTAATCTCCCTAAATCTTTCAAACGGCCTAAACAGCATGCGCGCTCGCCTTGGCGCGGATATTATGGTGATTCCGCAAAATACTTACAATCGTGCGGAAGCGTTGCTAACTAATGGCGGATCTAGCACGTTTTATTTTACGAACAATATTGAGGATTTTGTGCGAAAATCAAAAGGCGTTGAAAAAGCAAGCGTACAAACTTACATATCTTCTCTATCTGCTGGATGCTGCGCGGAAAAGTTGCAAATCATAGGTTTTGACCCTACGAGTGACTTTGTAATCGCGCCATGGATTTACTCGCAACACAAAAACGAGCTTAAAAAAGGGCAGATGATTGCAGGCGCAAACGTGCTTGTTTCTTACCAAAACACGGTTCGCTTGTATGGGCACGAATGGCCGATTGTTGCGCAACTTGCTAAAACGGGCACTAGCCTAGATAACTCAGTGTTTGTAAACAGAGACACGATTCCAGCGGTTGTTAAATATTCGTCGAAAGTTGGGCACACTGCGATTCCTGCAAAATACGCACGCAAGGCTGTTAGTGCTGTTCTTGTAAAAGTTCGCAAGGGTTTTAGCGCTAAGAGTGTTGCGGAAAATATTCGTAAAACTAGCGGAATTAAAAGCCTTGGAATGGTTTTTCCAGGCGGAATTACCGAGCAGACTAAAAAGAGTTTAGAAGTGCTAAACAAGGCGATTTTTCTTGGCGTTTTTGCGTTTTGGGCTGTGGGCGTGTTAATTCTTGTCTGCGTTTTTGCGGCATCTACATCGGAGCGCAAGAGGGAATTTGCTTCATTGAGGATTTTGGGCGCAAATAAGCGCATGCTTTTTGGCATGATTTCGCGCGAATCGGCTGTGATTGGCGTTGTAGGCGGCGTGATTGGTGTTGCGTTTGCTTCGCTTATTTTGTTCCCATACAATATTGCGATTTCTAGTCAGTTGCAATTGCCGTATTTGGAGTCGAATGTTTGGCTTGTGTGCGCGCTTGCGGCAGTTTCTGTAGCGTTTTCGCTCGCTAGTGTTTTGGTAACCTCTGCGATTATTGTTGGGCGAATCGCAAGCAGGGAAGCGTATTTGACTTTAAGAGATGGCGAGTGAGATGGCGAGTGAAGTGGTTAGCAACGATTTAGGCGATTTAGGCTTAGGTGATTTAGGCGATTTAGTCGTAGATCTTAAAAATGTTACTCGCGAATTTAAGCGCAAAAATCGCAAGTTTATTGCTGTAGACAATGTTGATTTTTCGCTTAAAGCTGGCGATTTTGTTGCGATTGTGGGCAAGTCTGGAAATGGAAAATCAACTCTATTAAACATGATTGCAGGGCTTTTAAAGCCTACGCGCGGAAGCGTTACGATTTTTGGATGCAATATTTCGATGCCTTCTATAAGCGATGAACAAACTTCTGCGATTCGCGCAAAAAACATTGGTTTTGTTACGCAATCGCAGACGCTGCTTGCTAATTTGAATGTGCTAGATAACGTTATTTTGCCTGTTATGATTGAGCGTGCATCTTATAAGCGAGTAGGCGATTTTGCGCAAAAACTTGATCCAGAAGATTGTGCGAATTTAAATTCCTTCGCTATGGATTTGCTTAAGCAACTTAACGTGGACGATCTTGCGCATTGCTATCCGCGCGAGCTTTCTGGCGGAGAAATGCGTCGCGTTATGATTGCGCGCGCTTTGATTAATAAGCCGCGTTTGTTGATTTTGGACGAGCCTACTGGCGATTTGGATTCGCAAAATACTCAAACTGTTGTGTCTTTGCTGCGCGATTGTGCGGCTTCTGGAGCGGCTGTTTTAGTTGTGACTCACGATGAATCGGTTGCTGCAAGCGCTGATTGCGTTTACGCAATGGACTCTGGTGTTCTACGCGCGCGCTTAGACTGAGCGCTTAGACCGCGCGAGCGATTTTCCGCTTTTTGTTGCTGTTTTTACTGGTTTGAGCTACATTCTCGGGAAAAATTGACGCATTTTGTAGCTTTAATTAGCGTTTTGAGCAACAAAAAGCGTCAACCATTTCCGCACTTTGTAGCTTAAAGCGTTCGCGCGGATTAGCCGCGCTATTCCTCGCGGCTATTAGTAGCCGCTCGGCTGATTTGGCATGTAAAGTCCACTGGACTTTACATTTGAGCCAAATCACGCTTTGAAGGAGCTTGAAACGCGCTATGCAATTTCAAGCTCAGTCAGAGCGCTTTGCAGCGCAGAAGCAATGCTTCTGCTTTAAGCGGCTCAGCGCTCCGAATTGCCTTTGTGCGCTACGCTCAAGCACAAAGGCAGGTCGTCGCGCATATTCTACGGCGCGGAGTAGTATAGGGAACGATGCCTATTTTTCGTAGGCATTATCTGGAGCCTTAGCCCATCAGTGGGTCGGCGCGCAAGAATTATGGCGTTATTTAAGCGTTTTAATGCTTTCGCGTTCGTGTGTTTACACGAAGAAGCACTGGAGAGGCCGGCTCAGCGTGAATAATCGTAAAAGTTTGGTTCACGTTCCGTTCAGATAACGACAGAATAAAGGATTAGTAATGACTAATATTCAGCGTTCTCGCCGTCAGGTGCGTCTTTCTCGCGCCCTCGGCATCGCTTTGACCCCAAAGGCTCAGCGTATTTTCGAGAAGCGTCCATATGCTCCAGGTGAGCACGGTCGCACTCGTCGTCGTACCGAGTCCGATTACGCAGTACGTCTTCGCGAGAAGCAGCGTCTTCGCGCTCAGTACGGTCTTTCCGAGAAGCAGCTTCGTGCAGCTTACGAAAAGGGTACGCACACTGCAGGTCAGACTGGTGACGCAATGCTCACCGATTTGGAAACCCGTCTTGACGCTTTGGTTTTGCGCGCAGGTTTTGCTCGTACAACCGCTCAGGCTCGCCAGTTTGTTGTGCATCGTCACATCTTGGTAGATGGCAATCTTGTTGATCGCCCATCTTACCGTGTTAAGCCAGGCCAGACCATTCAGGTTCGCGCTAAGAGCCAGACAATGGTGCCATTCCAGATGGCTGCTGAAGGCGTTCATCGCGACGTTTTGCCAGCAGTTCCTGGTTACCTCGATGTGAATCTTGCCTCTTTGAAGGCTACTTTGACTCGTAAGCCGGAAGTCGATCAGATTCCAGTTGAAGTCAACATCCAGTACGTCGTCGAGTACTACGCTCGCTAAATTCTGGATTTCATTCTTAAGGACATACCGCTTGACCCCTGCTGTGCATTGCATAGTGGGGGTCAATGCGTTTGCGCTCCAACCTGCCTTTTCGCTTAGAGCGTAGCGCGCTGTAACTCGCGAGCGATTGGCGCTTGCATAATAGCAATATGAATTATGATAAAAGCTGGTTACATGTTGGTGCACATTAACTTTTGTTAGGGAAAGGTCGCAAGCAACCGAACATTATGCAACAAAACGCTTTAATAATAAAACAAAATCACATATAATAATTACATCAATGCCCGTTATATTACAAAATATAACATTGTGCGAGTGTTGAATCAGAAAATATATAATAGGTAACTAAGCGTTTAAAGCGTGTTATTAATATACAAAAGAATATATAAAAGAATAAAAGAAGATACAAAATACAAGTAAAACAGAATACGCAATAAAAGAAGATTAGAGAGTAGAAGAGACGATGGAGTCAAAGATGTCTCAACAAAATACCAAAGCGAATGCGCTAAAAGCACAACAACTTGCCGCACGCGCAATTAACAAACACGCAAAAGATGCGCTAAACAATAACACTTTTGAAGGGGTGGTCTTGTGGTAGAGCCTAAAAAGATTAACGGGTTGCACAATATTCCAACTACAGCTGGATTTGCAGGCCCAGGCGGCGGCTTTGAAGGTGGTGCTGCTGCAGGATTCGAGATTGACGACGCATCTAAGCATAAGAAGGCAGATGAACGCGAAGTCGAAAAAAGCTTAGAAGACACAGATGCTTTTGACGCAATAGACGTTAACGCGATTCGTGCTAGAAACAAAGCTAGCGGCGCAAACGAAACGGTTATGAGCAAGATTACAAGCACGGGTGTTGGGGATTCTTCGCTTAGTAGCCTTGTAGCTCAAGCCGAAGGAGAAGCTGCTGCCGATGTGCGCGATTCGTTGTATGTAACTCAGCAAATGCCTGCAATACCTGCGGTTTTAAGTGGTATTACGCCGCAAGAGCCGCCGCACGCAACGCAATCTCCGATTCGCGATTTTGGCGGCGAGTATCCGTATAAGTTGTATCGCCCTGGAACTTACGCGCGCGAGCATATGCGCATTACAGCAACAAAACTTTCCGACGGGCGAGACTTTTTCTACATAGATGACAATCCAGAATACGTTAGCGGCCACAAAACAAGGGAACTGATTGACCCTAGAAAGTTGGCGTATCGTTTTACTTCGCATGTTGATAGCGAAGGCAACGAAGTTCCTAGCGAAGTTCCGCAAATGCGCCAAGATCCGCTTACAGGAGACTGGATTCCTATGTCTAGGTTGTGGGCAAAGCGGCCAGCTGCGATTCTTGGTGAGGATTCAAATAATCATGATTCGGCGGATTCGGCGGATTCTGCGAAAGATTCTTCGCCATCAAGAATCGACCCATTTGCTGGCAGAAAGCCGCAGTGCGAGTATCAAGATGGCGAAATTCCAGACGAAGACTATGACGTTGTTGTTTTTGAAAACCGCTATCCAGCTATGGCTCAGGTTGCAGGCGTGCCAAATACAACAACATACGTTGACGGAAATCCATTGTGGAAGCAGGCTCCTGCAGCAGGTCGATGCGAAGTGATTTGCTTTAGTTCAAACGAGAATATGCTTCCAGCTAATCTTTCTGTTTTGCGCATGCGCACGATTGTTGAAGCGTGGGCGTTTAGAACCGCAGAAATTAGCCAAATCGAAGGAATTGAGCAAATTTATCCGTTTGAAAATCACGGCAGTCAAATCGGCGTAACTTTGCATCATCCTCATGGTCAGATTTACGCGTATCCGTTTATTGCTCCTAGGTTAGAGCAGGAGTTGCGCCACACTGAGGCTTATTTTGAGCGCACTGGCAGCAATCTTCTTAAGGATTTGATGAATTCAGAGATTGAAGCTAAAAAGCGTGTGATTATGCATAATCACAGTTGGGTTGCGTATGTTCCAGCTGCTGCTCGATGGCCGCTAGAGGTGCATGTTGCTCCTGTTAGAGACGTTCTTACTTTGGATCAGCTTGACGACCAAGAGCGTTGGGATTTGGCGCAAATCTACATAACACTTCTTAAGCGTGCTAATAAGTTCTTTGGATTATCGTCTTCAAACGCGGGCGATTCGAGCGCTAAATCGTTTGCAAGTTCGGCTGCTTTCGACTTATCTTCTGGCGCGAGTGATGCAAATTCCAGCGATTTCGTTGATTTGCCTTACGTTGCAGCGTGGCATCAAGCCCCTGTGCATGATTCTCGCCGCTCGCATTATCGCCTTAATTTGCAATTCTTCTCGTTTATGCGAGACGCCAATAAAATCAAGTATTTGGCTGGGTCGGAAGCAGGAATGGCGTCTTGGATTTCCGATACTACTCCAGAGTTGATTGCAAGCAGATTCCAAGAATTAGGAGATGTTGACTTGGATTAGTCTGACTTGGATTAGTCTGACTTGGATTAGTCTTGTCTTGATTAGTCTTGATTAGTCTCGTCTTAATTACTCTAATTTTTACACGTTTTACTTAAAAAGTGAGATGATTAAGTTATGTTGTTGCATCTTTATTTAGTTCGTCATGGTCAAACCATGTTTAATTGCTACAATCGCTTGCAAGGATGGAGCAATTCTCCACTAACTCAAAAAGGGCTTAAAGACGCCGATTTAGCGGCTCAAAAGCTTAAGAACATTGTTTTTGCTGCCGCATATTGCTCCGATACAACTCGCGCGCAAATCACAGCTGAGCGTATTTTAAGCGAAAACGAAAAGCATACGCATATTCGTCCGCATCTTGTAAGCGATATGCATTTTCGCGAACAATGCTACGGATATTTTGAAGGCCAAGATATGAATATGGCTTGGTGGGCTGCAGGTGCGCCTCATGGAGCAAAAACATATAACGAAATCGTTGAAAAATTTGGTCTTGCTGCAACTCGAGACATGCTTAAAGAGGCCGACCCATTCCACGATGCAGAGTCAGATATTGAATATTGGAAGCGCGTTGAAGGCGGTTTCAAAATAATCGCAAGCAATCCAGCGTTAAAAGATGGAGACAACGTTTTGCAAATCTCCCACGGAAACACGCTTTTAAGCCTTATGCATCGTTTTGCACCTGTTGGCTACGATTTGAGTGAGCGCCCGCAAAATGGAAGTGTAACTCGCCTTGATTTCAACACGGCAGAGCCGATTGATCAAGCTATAACAATTAAGGGATATAACGAGTAAATGCGATTAGTTTGCGCAAAAAATGTTCGTTAAGTGTTCACTAAATGTTCGCTAAATTTACAAAAAGAGTCTTGACTCTTCGTTAATCTTTTAATACATTGCGTGGGTAGTCGTGTGTAAAACAGCAGGAAAGAGGTTACGATGAGCGTTGGAGACATTGCTGCTCTAATTGCAGCGATTTCGTTTGCGGTGCTTTCGGGATTTATGATTTATCCGCTTATTCGGCTGGGTAAAATGTTTAATCAGATTTCTCAAACTGTTAAGGAATCGGGCGAGCACGCTTTGCCTGCTATCGACGAATCTGTTACAACAGTAAAACAAGTGAACAAAACACTTGAAGACGTTAATGCTGTTACAGATGCTGCTCGCACTACAGCTACAAATGTTGGCGCTCTTACGGATTTGTATGGCGCTTTTCTTGGAAAGCCAGTTGTTAAAATTGCATCTGCTTGCTATGCGCTTAAAGACACTTTTAATGCGTTCTTTAATAAGGCTACTGTTCCAACGGATGCTGCAGAATCTTCCGCTAGGCATGCGGCAAATTCTGGCGAGTCGTTTACGCCTAAGGGGGAGTGATGTTTAAGCGTTTATTTTGGATTTGCGTCGGTTTTGTAATGGGAGTTATGTCTGTTACAAAAGCTCGCGCGTACGTTAAGGAAAAGTTCCCACAAAACGCTAGGAATTTCTTCTTCGATAAAGATCCAAAAAATCTTACTTTAAGCACGATTTTGTCTTTGTACAATGATTTTAATTCCAGCAGAAAAGCCCACGAGTCGCAGATTAACTCTAAGTATGCTAGTAAGTATGCCGATAAGCGTGACGATTCGTTTACAAATAAGTCTTATACTAAGTAGTTACTAAGTGGTCTTATACTAAGTCTAAATAAATAAAAAGGAGTTCGTACCCATGCGCACAGCAGAAATTGCAAAGCGTTATCTTGATTATTTTGCCAAGAATGGCCATATGGTTGTACCTTCGGCATCGCTGATTTCTCCAAATCCAACGACGCTTTTCACGATTGCAGGCATGGTTCCATTCATACCTTATCTTTTGGGAGAGCAAACGCCTCCTTCTCGCAGAATGACGTCTAACCAAAAGTGCGTGCGTACTCTCGATATTGACGAAGTTGGTAAAACAACTCGTCATGGCACCTTCTTCCAAATGGTTGGTAACTTTAGTTTTGGCGACTATTTTAAGGAAGAAGCAATCCACTACGCTTGGGAGCTTTTAACAACTCCGCAAGATAAGGGCGGCTATGGTTTCGACCCAGAAAAACTTTGGGTAACTACTTATACAGACGACGACGAAGCTCGCGCAATTTGGAAGAATGAGGGCTTCGACCCAGAGCACATGCAAGTTTTTGGCATGGAAGATAACTTCTGGACTACTGGTGGCCCTGGCCCTGGCGGCCCATGCTCCGAGATCTACGTGGATCGCGGTCCTAAGTATGGTAAGGATGGCGGTCCTGCTGCTGACGAATCTCGTTTTATTGAGATTTGGGATTTGGTTTTTGAGAACTTCCAGGTAGACAACGTAAAGTCTAAGACTGATTTGCACATTGTTGGTGAGCTTGATCAAAAGAATATTGATACAGGCGCTGGTTTGGAGCGTTTGGCTTACCTTATGCAAGGCAAGGAAAACATTTACGAGACTGACGAAGTTTATCCAGTTATTGAAGCTGCAGAAAAGCTTAGCGGCGTAAAGTACGGCAGCAATGCCGATGCGGATGTTCGTTTCCGCGTTGTGGCAGATCACGTGCGTTCCGCTTTGATGATTATGAGCGATGGCGTGCGTCCAAGCAACGTTGGCCGCGGATACGTGCTTCGCCGTCTTCTTCGCAGAACTGTTCGCGCAATGCGTATGCTTGGCGTGCAAGACCCAGTTTTGCCAACCTTGTTCCCAGTTTCTAAGGGCGCTATGGAGCCAAGCTACCCAGAGCTTAATAACACTTTCCATGAGGTTAGCGAAGCTGCATACGGTGAGGAAGATGCGTTCCGCCGCACTCTAGAAAAGGGCACGACTATTCTTGACTTGGCTGTTGAAAAAGCCAAGAAGGAACACAAGGATGACCCTATTGTTGGTGGCTCCGACGCATTTACTTTGCACGATACTTACGGCTTCCCAATTGAGTTGACTCTAGAGATGGCTGCTGAGCAGGGTGTTAAGGTTGATGAAGCTAAGTTCCGCGAGCTTATGAGCGAACAGAAGGGTCGCGCTCGTGCGGATGCTTTGAAGAAGCGTCACAATGTGGACGTTAGTGTTTACGACGACATTAAGAAGGCTCTAGAAAAGCCAATCGACTTCCTCGGTTACACAGACTTCTCCAGCCGTTCCAACGTTTTGGCGATTGTTGAAGCAGGTAAAGGCTCTGTTAAAAGCGTTAGCGCTCCTGCAAACGTTGAGGTTATTCTTGATCGCACGCCATTCTACGCTGAGCGTGGTGGCCAGATTGCCGATCAGGGTGAGATTATTTCCGACGATGGCGCAATTTTGGAAGTTGACGACGTTCAGCGACCAATCAAGGATTTGATTGTTCACAGCTGCCGACTTACTGAAGGAACTCTTAGCGTTGGTGCTCCAGTGAACACAAATATTGACCAGGTGCGCCGTGCTGCTTTGGCTAGAAGCCACACTGCTACACACACTCTTCACAAGGCTTTGCGTGAGGAGCTTGGCCCACAGGCAACTCAGCGCGGTTCTGTAGTAGATCCAGATCGTTTGCGCTTTGACTTCCAATGGCCAAAGGCTGTTGATAAAGATGCGTTGTTGCGTGTAGAAGCTCGCGTAAACGAGCGCATTCGCGAAGACTTGCAAGTTGTTCCAAAAGAAATGCCAATTGACGACGCTTTCAAGCTTGGAGCAATGCACTTGTTCGGCGAGAAGTATGGCGATATTGTTCGCGTTGTAGAGATTGGCGACGGCTGGAGCCGCGAGCTTTGTGGCGGTACTCATGCTAAGAGCACTGGCAAGATTGGTATGGTTACAATCCTTTCCGAGTCTTCTATTGGCTCTGGCGTACGCAGAATCGACGCGCTTTGCGGCGAAGAAGCATACGAATATGGCGCTCGCGAGCATGCTTTGGTTGCGCAACTTGCAGACATGGTTAACGCTCGTCCAGACGAGTTGGCTGAGCGTTTGGAATCCTTGCTTAACAAGATGAAGGATTCTGATCGTAAGCTTGCTTCTGTTTACGAATCGCAGCTTAATGAGGCTGTTCCAGAATTAGTTGAATCGGCTAAGCAAAGCAGCTCAAAGATTAAGCTTGCTGTAAAGAATGTTGGAAACTTCGGTTCCTTCGACGCTTTGCGCAAGACGGTTCTTGACGTTCGTTCTCGCTTGGGTGAAGATTCGCCAGTAGTTGTTGCGTTGTGCGGTGTAAACGAGAGCGATAAGCCAATGGTTGCTGTTGCTACTAACGATGCAGCTCGCTCGGCTGGTGCTAAGGCTGGCGACTTGGTGCGTACAGCTTCCAAGGTGCTTGGCGGCGGTGGCGGCGGCAAGCCAGACTTTGCTCAAGGCGGCGGTGCGGATTCTTCTAAGATTGATGAAGCACTCGAGGCCGTGAAAGCCGAAGTTTTGAAGCTATAGTCAAAAGGTTAAATGTTTAAGATGTTTAACACTCGAGCCAAATTAATAAGTTAGAGTTTTCGTATGATTTGGCTTGGCGTTGATTTAGGAGATGCCAGGGTTGGGCTTTCTAAGTCCGACCCTGAGCTGACTTTTGCTCACCCAATCGGTAATATTCAAGCCTATGGCGACTCGTTTAATGCGATTGAAGACGTTATTAACGTTATAGAAGACAATAGTGTGAGCCGAGTCGTAGTTGGTTTGCCTTTGCAATTAGACGGGTCTGAAGGAAAGTCTGCTAAAAAAGCGCGCAGATGGGGTGCTAATTTAGCCAAGCGCATTAAATCGCTTTTTGATTATGGCGATTGGTCGCTTGATTTTATTCCAGAAGTCGTTTTTAACGACGAACGACTAACAACAGTTACTGCTCATAGGCAATTGTTAGATGCTGATTTTTCCACTAAAAAGCATCGTCCAATGGTTGATCAGCAATCGGCAGTATTGATTTTGCAATCTGCGATTGACGATTACAGAAATGCTTGCAAAAATGTAAAAGGCGACTCGCAAAGTGACTCCATCAGAAAGGAAGCGTTTAATGAGTGAGAATATAGACGATTTTTTCAATCAAAACGCTAAATGGAGTCACAATTCATCCAATCCACCTGTTCCGCCAAAATCGCGAAAAGCAAGAAATGCGCGTAGAAATCGCAAAAGTAAAAGAAATCGTATAGTTGCATTCATTCTTGCACTAGTTTTTGCGTTGCTATTTGTTGTTGGATACGGCTTATATCGCGTTGCAGTTTATGTAAGAAACAATAGTCAGTCGTCAATTATGGAAGACTGGCCAGGTCCTGGAAGTGGGTTCGTTGAATTTACGATTGAACCAGGTCAAGGATCTGTAGAAGTGGGAAATAACCTTGTTAAGGCGCAGGTTGTAAAGTCGCAATCCACTTTTTCTAATATTGTTGCAGCAAATAACAAGATTTTGTACCCAGGAATTTACGCGCTTAAAAAACACATGAATTCAATGGACGTAGTGGAAATTCTTTCCGACCAAAGCAAGGCTGGTGGATTCTTAGACGTTAAAGCAGGGGAGCGCGCAACGGAGGTTATTCGCAAGGCTGCACAAATCTCGGGAATTGACATTGCTCAATTTAACGCGATTCAAAAAACAGACGGAGCGGGGATTTTGCCGCCAGAAGCGGGCGGAAGCTTTGAAGGATGGTTGGAACCTGGAGTTTACAACGTAAAAGCTATTAAGTCAGCCAGCAAGATACTGGCAAAAATGGTAGATAAGCGCGTTAAAAAGCTTGATTCCCTAGGCGTTCCTAAGGGCGATTTGCGTCAAAAAGTTCTTAAAATTGCTTCCATTGCAGAAGCAGAAGTCAATAATCGCGAATACTACGGCAAAGTTTCGCGCGTAATCTTAAATCGTTTAGCTAAAGACATGCCTTTGGGAATGGATACTACGGTTGCATACGGCATTGGGATTAAGGCGATTAACCTTACGCAATCGCAGCTAGACGATGCAAGCAACCCGTACAACACTAGGATTCACAAGGGGCTGCCTCCTACTCCTATAAGCATTCCTGGAGATAACGCGATTTTGGCGGCTCTTAATCCAGCGAATGGTCCATGGATTTATTTTGTTACAACCAACTTAAAGACAGGCGAAACTAAGTTTGCGGATAACTACGACGATTTCTTAAAGATCCGCGACGAGTATAAGCGCTCCAACGAAAACGCCAACTAAGCTTTGGTATAACGTGTTTCTCTTTTTGGTGTTGCGCGATTCTCCTATTTACTGTTGTATGAGCGAATCGACTTGCATGAGCGCTTAAAGCGTAGCGCGCGAATGCACGTCGATTCGCTGAGCCGCTCAAACGTAAAGTCCAGTGGACTTTACGTGCGGCGAAGACGCGAGCGCGCTTATACCGCGCGAGCGAAACATCTCATTCAGGGCGAAAAATCTCGAATCTCCACCTTACTTAACGCTATAAAATCGCAGCAAAAAGTTCAAAGCATAACAGCGATGATTGCAGATGCAGCTAATACTGGTACGAACGGGATTTTATTTTGTTTATTTTGCACAAGATGCTCGCGGAAAAATCGCAAGCAGACTCTAGAGTAGATTTTCCACACTAAAATCCAAATTAATCCAAATATTCCAACTAATGCAAACCAGTAGATTATGCAGCCGAATCCAAATAGCGCCAAAGCTTGAGCAATCATAGAAGCGCACGTAACGTCGCCAAATCCAAGTGCTCCGCGCATGCAAAGTTTTTGCACCAAAACGTAGAATGCAAAAACTGTTGCTGCGCAAAGCCAGCCGCGCAAAAGAAAATTAACATTGTGCAAAGTAATCATCGAAAAAATAAGATTCGCTGCAGATTGTGCAAAAGCAGCTAGTACAACCCAAAGTCTAGGCACAACGCGGCTTGTTAAATCCGTTGCGCACAGTGCAATCGCGCATATAAGCGTTGGCGTTGCAAATAAACACGCTATAATAAACTGACTCATTTGATTATGCTAAATAAGCGAAAATTGCATTGCAATAAATTTTGCTCAATGTGGTTAAAGGCTTGTGTGATAGATTGCGTGGATTGTGAGCAATACTTAGTGGTTAGTAGAATACAGATTTAGAATCGAGTATTGATTTAAAATAAAGAACAGTATTAAGTGCAAGAAGTATAACAATAAATATAACGCACAACGCGATTGGAGAAGGCATGCTTAGATGGCAAACGGCAGGGGAGTCGCATGGTGAAGCGCTGGTGGCAATGATTGAAGGCATGCCAGCAGGAGTTAAGATTACTAGCGCAGACATTGTTTCTGCTCTTGCGCGTAGACGACTTGGATATGGTCGCGGAGCGCGAATGAAGTTTGAGCAAGACAAAGTGCGTTTGCTTACAGGCGTTCGCCACGGTGTTACTCTTGGGTCTCCAATTGCAATCGAAATCGCAAATAGCGAGTGGCCAAAGTGGGTTGAAGTGATGAGTGCAGATCCGCTAGACCATGATTTGCCAAAAGAAGGCCGTAACGCGCCTCTTTCTAGGCCGCGCCCTGGGCATGCGGATTTAACAGGCATGCGTAAATACGGTTTTAGTGATTCTCGCGAGGTTTTGGAGCGTTCGAGTGCCAGGGAAACGGCTTCTCGCGTGGCTTTAGGCGCTGTAGCTGATGCGTTTTTGCACCAAGCGTTGGGTGTGCGCACAGTTGCGCACGTTATTGGGATCGGCGGCGAATATGTAAGCAAAAGTTTAGCCCTGCCAACACCAGATGATATTGAGGCGTTGGATGCTTCGCCTGTTCGTACTCTAGATAAAGATGCCGAAGCGCGCATGATGGCTCGCATTGATGAAGCAAAAGCCAATGCAGATACGCTTGGCGGTGTTGTAGAGGTTTTGGCATACGGCATGCCTGCTGGAGTTGGAACTTATGTTGAGTCGGATCGCCGATTAGATGCGGCGTTGGCGGCGGCGCTTATGGGAATCCAGGCGATTAAAGGCGTGGAAATTGGAGACGGTTTTGAAGAAGCAAATCGCCCTGGTTCGGCTGCTCACGACGAAATCGTAACAGGCGAAGATGGCAACATTGCGCGCCTTAGCAATCGTGCTGGAGGAATTGAAGGCGGAATGTCAAATGGAGAGACAATTCGCGTGCGCGCTGCAATGAAGCCTATTCCGTCTATTCCGCGTGCTTTGCGAACGGTAGATATTCTTACTGGCCAGCCAGCGCAGGCAATTAATCAGCGCTCTGATTTTACGGCAGTTCCAGCCGCTTCCGTAGTTGCAGAGGCAATGGTTCGATTAACGCTTGCAAAGTATGCGTTAGAAAAGTTTGGTGGAGATTCGCTAGAAGAAACTGCTAGGAATGCTAAGAGTTACGTTCAATCTTGGAAAGAGCATATGAGATGAGCGAAGAATCTTTGCAAAGTTCCACTCACGGTGTGCCTAAATACAAAATGCCGTTAGCTGTTATAATCGGCATGCCTGCAGCTGGAAAAACGCGTGTTGGCAAGGAATTAGCGCATATTTTGAATGTTCCTTTTATAGATACAGACGATTTAATTGAGCAAAAAATCAATATGCCGATTAGCCAGTATTTTAAGGATTTTGGCGAAGAGTCTTTTAGAGATATTGAAGCTCAAATTGTTAAAGATGCTATTTTTGCAGATTCTGAGCAATCCGCCCCAATAATCGCCCTCGGCGGCGGCTCCCCAATGCGCCCACAAACGCAAGAAGTCTTAAAAAAATATACAAAACTCGGTGGCCGCGTTGTTTACTTGCAAGTGGATCCAAACGATGCAATTGAGCGCGTAAGCTGGAATTCAAATCGCCCTATGCTAAGCGGCAAAGACGGAGCAAAACGGTGGTTGGATTTGTTTGCTAAAAGAGACCCCGTGTTTTGTAAAGTAGCGAATTTGCACGCTCGCGTTTACGGATTAACGCCAAAACCTGCCGCAAGAAAGCTGAAAGATATGATTATGCAACGAATTGTGCATGTAAGTGGCAAAGATATTGAAGACTATAATGTTCATATTGGCGCTGGTGTTATGAGTCTTTTGCCGCAAATGCTTGGAAAAGAGCCTGTTCGAGTAGCTTTGATTCACACTCAGCCTGTTCAAAGGCATAGCGATAAAGCAAGAACTATTTTGCGCGCTGCTGGCTACGATGTTTTTGACATTCTTATTCCAGACGCAGAGGCTGGCAAAACCGTTAAGGTTGCGGATTTTGTATGGTCGCATCTTGCAAATGCTGGTTTTACGCGTTCGGATGCGATTGTTGGCTTGGGCGGTGGAGCAGCCACAGATTTGGCTGGATTCGTTGCATCTACTTGGATGCGTGGAATCCGCTACGTAAATTGCCCAACTTCGCTTCTTGCTATGGTAGATGCTTCGACTGGCGGAAAAACTGGCGTAAATACTGCGTTTGGCAAGAATTTGGTTGGTAGTTTTTACACGCCTGCAGGCGTTTTGGCAGATACTTGCGCGTTTTCTACTCTCAATAACGATATTTTTGTTGAAGGCTTAGGAGAGGTTGCAAAATCAGGGTTTATTGGCGATACAAGCATCCTAAAAATTCTGGAAAATCCGCAAAATGCTAGCAAGTTGCGCACTCTTGATGGCTCTTCTGTTTTAAGCGATTTACACTTGAACAATATGGTTTGCGATTTAATAGAAAAAAGCGTGCGCGTCAAGGCGTATCACGTTTCTAACGACTTAAAAGAGCAAGGTTTGCGCGAGTTTTTGAACTACGGCCACACTCTTGGGCATGCAATTGAGCAAATAGAGCATTTTTCTTGGCGTCACGGAAACGCGGTTGCTGTTGGAATGGTTTTTGCGGCGGAGCTTGCGAAAATTTTGGGCTATTTAAGTCCAGAAGACGTTGAGTATCATCGTTCACTTTTAAAGTCACTTGGATTGCCAATATCTTGGAATGGCGGCGGCAGTAATGACGATGCTTTTGCCAAGGTTCTTGATTTAATGCATAAAGATAAAAAAGCTAGAGGCAACACCTTGCGATTTGTTGTTTTAGACGGGATTGGAAACCCGATTCACTTAGATAATCCGCCGCTGGAGGCGATTCGCGAATCATTTAATAAGATTAGAGGTTAGAAAATGGTAGATGCAGAAAACGCGCAAAATTCAGAAAATTCAAAAAACGCTATAAATATGCGCAAAGTTTTGGTAGTAAACGGCCCAAATTTGGGGCGATTAGGCGTTCGCCAGCCAGACGTTTATGGCAGTCAAGATTTTGAAGCACTGTGCTTGCTTTGCAAAAAGTGGGCGCAAAAGCTTAACTTGCAAGTAGAAGTGCGTCAAAGTGACGACGAAGCACAAATGGTGCACTGGATGCACGAAGCAGCTGATACGCATACTCCTGTTGTTATGAATCCTGCTGCTTTTACGCACTACAGTTATGCGCTCGCGGATGCTGCTCACATGGTTTTGGATGCTGGAGTGCCACTAGTGGAAGTGCATATTTCTAATCCTTCTGCGCGCGATGCTTTTCGTAAAATTAGCGTGATTAGCGCTGTTGCAACTGGCACTATTACAGGCATGGGTCTGTACGGTTACAAGCTTGCACTAGAAGCTGTTGCTCATTGTGTAACACCCGAGTCGAGGCTCGAAGATACTATGGAGTTCCATGGTTAGAAGAAAACATGGTAACTCTCAGGAGCATATTACAAAGCATATTTTTGTTACTGGTGGCGTTGTTTCGTCCCTCGGAAAAGGTCTTACTGCATCGTCTTTAGGTAGGCTTTTGCGCAGCCGCGGTCTTCACGTTTTGCAACAAAAACTTGATCCTTACATCAATGTTGACCCAGGTACAATGAACCCATTCCAACATGGTGAGGTTTACGTTACAGAAGATGGCGCAGAAACAGATCTTGATATTGGTCACTACGAGCGATTCCTTGATGTTTTCTTAAGTCAAAAAGCAAATGTTACAACTGGCCAGATTTATCAATCCGTGCTTAGAAAAGAGCGCGCTGGCGAGTATTTGGGTCAGTGCGTGCAAGTTATTCCACACATTACTGGCGAAATTAAATCGCGTATGCGTGCGCAAGCTAGCGACGATGTAGACGTTATTATTACGGAAATCGGCGGTACTGTTGGAGATATTGAGTCGCAGCCATTTTTGGAAGCTGCTCGCGAAGTTCGCCGCGATTTGGGCCCAGAAAATTGCATGTTTGTGCACGTTTCTTTGGTGCCTTATATTGCTGCAGCTCATGAGTTGAAGACTAAGCCAACTCAACATTCCGTAATGATGCTTCGCTCTCTTGGTATTTCTCCAGACGCGCTTGTTTTGCGTTCGGATCGCCCTCTTAATCAAGGCATTAAAGACAAGATTTCGCTTATGTGCGATGTTGATGCAGAAGGCGTTGTGAATTGCGTGGATGCTCCAAGCATTTACGATGTTCCAAAGATTTTGTTCAACGAGGGCTTGGATGCTTACGTTGTGCGCGAGCTTGAGCTTCCATTCCACGATGTTGATTGGAACGAGTGGGAAGATTTGCTTGAACGCGTTCATCATCCAAAGCATGAGCTAAACATTGCAATTGTTGGAAAGTACATTGATTTACCAGATGCGTATCTTTCCGTTACGGAGGCCATTAAGGCTGGCGGTTTTGCAAACTGGGCTAAGGTAAACGTGCGATGGGTTGCTGCTGATAAGTGCGAAACTCAAGAAGGCGCTGCTGCAGCTCTGGACCAAATGGACGGCATGGTTATTCCAGGCGGATTTGGTATTCGCGGCATTGAAGGTAAGATTGGCGCGCTCCGTTACGCTCGCGAGCATGGCTTGCCAACGCTTGGCCTTTGCCTTGGCTTGCAATCTATGGTTATTGAGTACGCTCGTCACGTGCTTGGGCTTGAAGATGCTAATTCCACAGAGTTCGAGAAGGATTGTGGAGATCCAGTAATCGCAACTATGGAAGAGCAAAAAGATATTGTTGATGGCAAGGGAGATATGGGTCACACAATGCGACTCGGTTCTTATCCTGCAACTCTTGAAGAAGGCTCTATTGTTGCTGAGCTTTACGGTTCTACGCATGTTACCGAGCGTCATCGTCACCGTTATGAAGTGAACGTGGCGTATAAAGATCGCTTGCGCGAAGCTGGCTTGCGTATTAGCGGCCAAAGCCCAGATGGTAATTTGACTGAGTTTGTGGAGCTTCCTAAGGATGTTCACCCATTCTATGTTGCAACTCAAGCTCATCCAGAGTTTAAGTCTCGTCCAACTAAGCCTCATCCTTTGTTTGCTGGATTAGTGGCGGCTGCTCTTGAGCATCAAACAAATAACGCTAAGTGATTTAAGCTGCTAGCTATTTGACTTAAATTATTAAGTGGTGTAAACTCGTGACTTTGGGTGCGATTTTACACCACTTTTTATTTTGATTAGTACTTAATCATCTTGTTGCATATTTTGCATCGTTTAACATGATTGTTACATATTCCAGATGCAAATTTACATTTTTGTAATATCACTGCAGATGTAAAAGACTTGGCAAAATATCGCATAGAATACGATTTAATCTAATATTTTTCTATTACAATAGTTGTTTTTACTGTTTATATACAAAATAACAGTAAATTTTACATTTAGACTTTGAGCTTGCGTTGTTTAATAAAATCCGTATGATTGAATTTTAATCAACGAAGAGGCCTCCTTATTGGCTTTGCAAAGAATCCATCTGGCAATAAATACTAGGTGGATTTTATTTATTAAGCCTATAGAGCCTGTAAAGCGTAAAGGCTTTGCAAAGCTTGTAATGAGACTTTTTCGTGATAATTAATGGAATCCTGCCATACCCAACGTTAGGAGAAAATATATGAAGAATAAGGCATTACTTTTTGCCGCAGCCGCGTGCTCGGTTGCTATGCTGCTCGGTGGATGCGGTTCTTCTGCCTCGAAGACCGCTCAAACAAATGGTGGCAAGGTTGTTATTACCGTAAACGACTCCGAGCCTCAGAACGAGCTTGTTCCAGGAAACATTAACGAGAATGCTGGTGCTCGTCCTGCTGTATTGGTCAACTCCACGTTGGTCACTTTTGATGAAAAGGGCAACACGGTAAACGAAGATGCCGAGAGCGTAACTCCAAACGCCGATGCAACCCAATACACCGTTAAGCTTAAAAAAGATAAGAAGTTCAGCGATGGCACTCCAATCACCGCAGAAAGCTTTACTAAGGCTTGGAGCTTTGTAGCAAACGCTAAGAATGCTCAGAAGTGCTCTTCCTTCTTCCAGACCATTAAGGGCTACGAAGACTTGCAGAAGAATGACACTAAGGGCGACGAGCAGCTTTCTGGCTTAAAGGTTGTAGATAAGTACACCTTTACTGTTGATTTGAACCAGCCAGATTCTGTGTTTGCTATTAAGGTTGGTTACCTTGCATTCGCTCCTCTTCCAGAATCCTTCTACAAGAATCCAAAGGCTTATGGCGAAAAGCCAGTTTCCTCTGGACCATACCTCTTTAAGTCTTGGGATCACAACAAGCAGATCGAAGTTGTAAAGAATCCAGATTATGATGGCCCACGCAAGGCTCAGAATGATGGCGTTACCTTTAAGATTTACACCGACGGCACCGCTGCTTACCGCGATGTTCAGTCTGGCAATCTTGATATGACGGACAACATTCCAGATACAGAAACCAAGACTTTCCAAAAGGACACAACTGTTAAGGCATACAACCGTCCAGGTTCTGTAATCCAGCAGTTTGGTATTCCTGCATCCTTGCCACACTTCGATGTAACTACCGAAGAAGGCCGCTTGCGTCGTCAAGCTGTTTCTATGGCAATCGACCGCGAAACCATCATCAAGAAGGTTCTTAACAACACTGCATCTCCTGCAAACGAGTTCACTTCTCCTTTGACTCCAGGCTACAAGGCAGATCTTAAGGGACATGAAAACCTTAAGTTTAATGCCGCAAAGGCTAAGGAACTTTGGGCAAAGGCAGATAAGATCTCTAAGTATGATGGTCCTCTTACCTTTACTTACAACGCCGATGGCAACGCTAAGTCTGTGTTCGACGCAGTTGTAAACTCCCTTAAGAATCATCTTGGAATCAATGCCGAAACAACTCCAGTTCCAACATTCCAAGAGTTCCGTAACGCATGCGAACAGCGTCAGGTTAAGGGTGCATGGCGTGCAGGCTGGATGCCAGATTACCCAAGCCCAGAAAATTACTTGACTCAGGAATTTGCTTCCGTTGCTGCGGATGGCAATGGTTCCAACGAAGCTGATTACAAGAATCCTAAGTTCGATGCTTTGCTTAAGAAGGCTTCTTCTTCTCAGCCAGCTGAGGCAACTAAGCTTTATCAGCAGGCTAACGAGATTCTTCTTGAGGATCTTCCATACGTCCCACTGTTCTACTCGAACGCCAAGGCTGTTATGGTTCCAAGCTTGAAGGGCTTTGTAATGGATTGGCAGAATATGCCACTTTACTACAAGCTCCACAAGTAAAGATCAAAATCAAGTAGCTATTAAAATCAAGTAGCTATTAAAAAATAAATCATAATTAAATAGCATGTAAAAACGTGCTGCTGCCTTCGAATGGCGAATAAAATTACAAAATTCTATCCGCTGTTCGAGGCAGCACTTTGTGTTTTTACTTAGGTTGGGTTAAATCAATATGCAAGCCACAAGTTGGGTGTGTGCTATGCGAATTTTTAAGTAAATATATAAGGAGAAACCAATGGGTAAATATGTTCTGCGCCGCGTTTTGCAGATGATTCCTGTGGTTCTCGGCACAACATTGTTGGTATACGCTTTGGTGTTTGCTTTGCCTGGAGATCCAGTAAAAGCAATGTTTGGCGATAAGCCAATTAACCATGCTGTAGAAGCGCAAATTCGTGCCGAGTATAACTTGGATAAGCCATTTATTATTCAATATTTGTTGTTCTTAAAGAATGCGCTTACTCTTGATTTTGGTCATACTTTTGCTGGTCAGCCAGTAATTGACGAGATTGGCCGCGCATTCCCTGTAACCATTAAGCTTGCGTTGATGGCGTTTGCTTTCGAAGCCTTGTTCGGCGTAGCTTTCGGTATAATCTCTGGCTTAAAGAAAGGAAAGTGGTACGACAGCGTAATCCTAGTTGTATCACTTCTTCTTATTTCTGTGCCAACATTTGTTACTGGCTTTATTGGCCAATATTTGTTTGGTGTTAAGTGGCATATTATGCCTGTTACTGCAAGCAATGATCCTGGATTCTACGATCTTCTTCTTCCTGCAATAGTTCTTGGATCCGTTTCAATGGCATATATTATTCGACTTACAAGGTCGGAAATTTCGTCAAACATATCGCTTGATTACGTGCGCACGGCTCGTGCAAAGGGCTTAAAAGAAGGCTCCGTTATTGTTCGACACATTTTGCGTAACTCGCTTATTCCTGTTGTTACATTCTTAGGTCAAGATTTGGGCGCTCTTATGAGCGGCGCAATGATTTCGGAAACAATCTTCAACATTCATGGCGTTGGATTCCTTACATATCAGGGAATTCTAAAGGGAGAAGGAAACCTTGTTGTTTCTATAGTTACGCTTCTTATGTTGATATTTGTAGTCAGCAATCTTCTTGTTGACATGTTGTACGCGGCTCTAGATCCGCGCATTCGTTACGCGTAAGGAGAGCACATTATGGAAGATAATTTGATGGAAGATAATTTGATTACAAATAATGCAAATTACAATACATTGCCAGGTCAGGAACGCTATGTTGCTCCTCTTGACGATACGCCTCTTCAAGAAGTTGATTCTGTAGACGAATCCGCTCCAGCTACAAGCATGTGGGCTGATGCTTGGCGATCTTTGCGCAGAAATCCATTGTTTATTGTTTCTGCAGTTTTGATTATTGCAATTATTTTTGTTGCGCTCTTCCCAGGCGCTCTTACAAAGCACAATCCTAATTACTGTGTTTTGGAGCACTCGCTTGAGCCAGCTTCTGCTGCGCATCCGTTTGGATTCGACATGCAAGGATGCGATATTTACGCTCGAGTTGTATATGGAACACGTACATCTTTAAGCGTTGGCTTGCTAGCAACCGCCTTAGTGGTGTTAGTTGGTTCGCTAATTGGAGCTTTGGCTGGATTCTTTGGAGGATGGATTGATGCGGTTCTTAGCCGAATCACCGATATCTTCTTGGCTTTGCCAATGCTGCTAGGTGCAATCGTAGTTTTGCAAATGTTCCGCACATCTAAGTCGATTTGGAAAATCGTGTTTGTTATGGTTCTCTTTGGATGGGTAGGCGTTGCTCGAATCGCAAGAAGTGCTGTTATGGAATCCAAGAATCTTGAATTTAACACAGCATCTACTGCTTTAGGTTCTACTCCAATGCGAAACTTGTTCCAGCACATTATTCCAAACTCGCTGGCTCCAATCATTGTTGTAGGTACAACTTCTCTCGGCTCTTACATTGTTTTGGAAGCAACACTTAGCTTCTTGGGTATTGGTTTGCCAACAACAACAGTTAGCTGGGGTGTAGATATTTCTACCGCTAGAAATGTTCTTACTACAAATCCAGAAGTCTTGTTCTATCCATCCATTGCGCTCGCCATTACCGTGCTCGCCTTTATTATGATGGGCGACGCCGTAAAAGATGCGTTGGATCCAAAGAGCCGTAAGGCGTAAGTTAGCGTGGAGGAATAGTGATTATGAACACAGCAACACGTAAAAATGTAGATACTATTGCAATGCAACGCGAGCAGGGTCCTTTGCTGGAAGTTAAAAATCTTCAAGTTGACTTTACAACGGATTCTAAAAAGGCCGTACACGCTGTTCGCGATGCAAGCTTTAACGTTTACCCAGGTCAGTGGGTTGCAATCGTAGGCGAATCTGGTTCTGGAAAGTCTACTTCTGCAATGGCGGTTCTTGGTTTACTCCCTGGAACAGGTCACGTTACGGGTGGTTCTATTAAGCTTAAAGGTCAAGAAATAAGCAATCTAAAGCCTAAAGATTATGCGGCTTTGCGCGGTACAGCAATGGGATTGGTTCCGCAAGACCCTATGAGTAATTTGAACCCTGTTTGGCGAATTGGAACTCAAGTTAAAGAAGCTCTTCTTGCAAATGGCGTTGACGTAAGCCATGAGAAGCGCTCCGCTTTGGCAGAAGCTTTAGCAGGAGACGCTGTAGAAGTTAAAAGCAACGAAGACGAAATCTTCCTTGGCTCTAAAGAACTGAGCGCATTATTAGACGAAGCAAAGCAAGCTTTGGCGCAGGCTGGTCTTAGCGAGCAAACGAATGCCGAAAAGTTTAATGAAGCTATGGAATACTACAAAAAAGAGTGGGTTCCAGGTTCCGAAACTCGTTGGCGCGTTGCAGACGATTTAATCAAGTACGGTGTGAACGACGACAAGGCTTGGGAAATCGCCAAAAAGTATGTTGTTGGTGCAAGCGTTGAAGACCGCATTGCTGGTTTGCTTGATGAAGCTGGTTTGCCAGATGCTGCAACTCGCGCACGTCAGTTCCCGCACGAGTTTTCTGGTGGTATGCGTCAGCGCGCGTTAATCGCGATTGGCTTGGCTTGCCGTCCAGATTTGCTGATTGCAGATGAGCCAACTTCCGCACTAGATGTAACTGTTCAAAAGCGTATTCTTGACCATTTGCATACGCTTACCGATTCTCTCGGCACTTCTGTGCTCTTTATTACTCACGATTTAGGTTTGGCTGCAGCTCGTGCTCAGCACGTTGTTGTTATGTATAAGGGTCGCGTTGTTGAGTCTGGTCCATCTCTAGACGTTTTGCAACATCCGCAGCATCCATACACTAAACGACTTGTTGCAGCGGCTCCAAGCCTTGCTTCTCAGCGAATCATCTCCGTTAAGGAGCATGGTGGCAACGCGGATAATTTGCTTGAGCATCACGTAGTGGGTGAGCAAACTCTTGAAAAGAGCGAGCATATTATTACAGTCGACCACTTAACTCGCGAGTTTAAGCTTCCGCGCAAGAAGGAACTTTTCAAAGCTGTTGACGATGTTTCGTTCTCTATTAAGCGCGGAACAACGTTGGCAATTGTAGGCGAATCTGGTTCTGGTAAGTCTACTGTTGCAAACATGGTTTTGAGATTACTAAAGCCAACAAGCGGAACCGTTACCTATGAGGGCAAGGATATTGCTGAATTAAAGGGCGCGGATTTGCTTGATTTCCGCCGTCATGTACAGCCAGTGTTCCAGAATCCTTACGGTTCGCTAGACCCAATGTATTCGATTTATCGTTCGATTGAAGAGCCTTTGCGAATTCATAAGATTGGAAGCAAAAAGAGTAGGCAGAATCGCGTACGCGAGCTTTTGGACATGGTTCGCATGCCTGCTTCTGTTATGACTCGCTTCCCGAACGAGCTTTCTGGCGGTCAGCGTCAGCGCATTGCGATTGCGCGCGCAATGGCATTGGATCCAGACGTAATCGTTTGCGATGAGGCTGTTTCTGCATTAGACGTGCTTGTGCAAGATCAGGTTTTGCATTTGCTTAACGATTTGCAAGCAGAGCGCGGATTAAGCTACTTGTTCATCACTCACGATTTGGCTGTTGTTCGTCAAATCGCAGATGAGGTTGTTGTTATGCAACACGGCAAGCTTGTTGAGCATGCTACAACCGACGAAGTGTTTGATCATCCTCAAAAGGAATATACTCGCGATCTTCTCGACGCAATTCCAGGTGGAAACTTGGAGCTTGGATTGGATTAGTCGCAAGACTCGTATTAGTGCAAGCTAATAGATGCAGATAAAAGTGCAGGAGATAAAACTTCTGCACTTTTGTTTTGGCCTATAATTATTTGTTTTATAACGCGCTTTAATAGACTTTAGAATCTTGGTCTGTTTATTTGGTCTGTTTATTTAGTCTGCTTATATTCGCGTGTTTATATTCGCGTGTTTATATTATTAAATCATGGCTGATTTTTCTCATATTCTTGCAACGCGTCCAGATTTTGACGAGTCGGATCGCGAATGGTTGCATCACCTTGTAGCAGATTGGCAAGTAATAGCAGATTTAAGTTTTGCAGACTTGCTTTTGGTTATTCAAAACGGCAATGGCGATTACGTTGTAGCAGAACAATGCCGTCCGTCTACAGCAATCACGCTTAGAACCGAAGATTTACTCGGCGTAAAGCTAGATGAATCAATGCATAATGAGCTAGAAGCAGCAATGAGTAAAGAAACAAGTTTCCACTCTTCTGTGTTAAGAACTGTTGGCAGAGCTACTGTTTGCAACGTTTACGCTCCAGTTCGCCACAACGGCAAAACGCTTGGTCTTGTTCTTAGGGAAACAAATCTTGCAACAAGAGAATCAAACGGTAGGTACGAGACGGAAAGCATTAATGCTGGCAAAACGTTGTTCGACATGATTGCGCGCGAGCAGTTTCCGTACCACGATTCAATGCTAAATCAGCGCCACAATGCTCGTGTTGCAGACGGTTTTATTATTTTAGAAGAAAGTGGTGTTGTTCGTTATGCTTCTCCAAACGCAATCAGCTGCTTCCGCAGACTTGGCGGATTAAACACTATGCAAGGCGAGTTCTTGTGCGAGTTTGGAGCGCGTCTTCTTCACACAAACGATGTTGTTCCCGAAAGCTTGCCTTTAGTTTTAAGCGGTAAAGCCGATGTTGATTGCGAGTTAGAAGTAAATAATTCCGTTGTTTCTATGCGCTCGCTGCCGCTTTATGGTCCTAACGATAGAACTGGTGCAGTTGTTCTTTGCAGAGATGTTACGGAGGTTCTTAGAAGAGAAAAGGAGCTTCAGACTAAGAACGCTACCATTTCCGAGATTCATCATCGCGTTAAGAATAATCTTCAAGCTGTTTCTGCTTTGCTTCGTCTTCAAGCTAGAAAAACCAAGTCGTACGAAGTTAGAAAAGAGCTAGAAGAAGCTCAAAGGCGAGTTCAAACTATTGCTCTTGTTCACGAAGGTTTAAGCCAGACAGCCGATGAGGTTGTTGACTTCGACAAAGTGATTTCTAGCTTGCTTAAAATGACGATTGAGCTCGCTTCACAAAATCAAAATATTACGGTTGATTTTTGTGGTAAATTCGGCAAGCTTGCAGCTCAAGATGCAACGCCTCTTTCTCTTGTTTTAACCGAGCTTGTTACAAATGCAGTTGAGCATGGTTTTGAAGGCATGAGCGAAGGTCATATTACGATTTCTGTTGGTCGTGGAGGAGACAATCTTAGTATTGTTGTAGAAGACAATGGCGGCGGAATCGAAAGCGAATCCTTGCATGGAATGGCAAAGTCTTCTGGATCTGGATTAGGCACTCAGCTAATCAACACTTTTGTTACTAACGATTTTGGTGGCACTGTTAAGTGGGAATCGCGAAGAGAAGGCGGAACTCGCGTTTTGCTGGATATTAAGCTGCGCGTTCCTGGAGTAGAGTAGTCTATCTAACTAAAATTCAGCGTTTTGATTTCTGCGCGCTCGCATTGCTCTACGCTTTAGCGAGCGCCTTTCGTCTTCGCTAAGGCCGCCCCAAACGCCGTAATCTTGGCTTGTTTCTAGAGCGCATCTTAAGCAATTGTCTGCAACGTTACAAGTTCGGCACACCGCTTTGGCTTCTTCAACTTGCTGATTGGATGAGCTGTTGTTTCCCACTGGGAAAAATAGCTCAGGATCCTTATCTCGGCAAGCTGCTTTGGAACGCCAGTCGAATGCGCTACTCATAAGTAAATAACCTCTTTTTAATACGCGTTTACACTTACTAATCAAAGTTGTTAGATTTTACATAAAAACTATCCGCACTCAAGGAAAGCATGAATATAACTTTTTTTCAAGACTTTTACAAAATTTTTTTAATCTTTTTGAGTGATTTAAATCATATTTTTATGTAAAACTCAATATTTGCAGCAAATTAGCTTTTCCAGGAATCACCATTATGCATCTTCCTGGTGTTTGATAATCTTCCACGCTTAGTGTTTTTAGTAAGTCGTTAGGTATTCCAAGCATTGAGTCTGTTGCAGCATCGCCTGTTGGGAAGATTATTCTTACTGGCGCTTGCTCTGGTATGCGTATGTGTCTTGCGTTTTGAGCGCAAAATATTACTGTTGTTTTAGTGTCTTTTAGTTTGCATTGCAATTCTTTAGACTTTTCGTCGCTGTTAAAAGGCTCCAAAAGTGAGTCTGCGTTGTCTTGAATGTGAATGTTTTTTGAATCAAGATTTTGCGCACTAATCGCATTTTTAATCACATTTATAAGATTAGACTTTCCTCGTTTGCTTCCGCCAATAATCGCTATGTTTCCAAGATTTATTGGCAAAATTGCTTCGCTTAAGTTAATTCCGTCGTCTTTTAAGCCGATTAAAAGTCCAAACTCGCTATCTTTTGTGTTTTTGCAGTATTTATTAAGTGTTGAATTATTTAAGTATCTTGGTAGGGGAGCGCTAAACAATTGCTTAGGAGTTTTGTAGCAATAGAATTTTCCAGCCAATTCGATTGCTTTTATAAGCGAATTTTTGTTTTGACTTTGTGAGCATTGTAACGCCACTATTCCGTCTCCTGTATTGCAATATGCTGCTCCAGGATTATTCGGGTTTATGCTTGCGGCGGCAGGAGACCCAAGTAGTTCGTGCGATTGCATTGCGTCTCTAACTCTTAAACAAATGTTTATAGACATATTCGCCTTCATATCTGCATTTACTTGTCCCATCGGATTTTGTGTGCACGCTATAAGATGCATTCCTAGGGATCTTCCAACAGAGGCTATGCGTATTAGGCGATTCATGTAATCGGGTAGTTGATTTTTAAGAGCATGGAACTCGTCTATAACAATCACCATTGAAGGCTCGCTTGGTTTTACTTGACTAATATCGTGGCAGCCTTGATTTGCCACCAATCTTTCTCGCCTGTCTAATTCCATTTCTAATCCGCGCAATGCTCTTGCAGCATGCTTAAGATTTAAGTCTCCAACGTTTCCAACACTGTGCGGTAGTGTGGAAAGTGAATCGAATGTAGCTCCTCCCTTAAAATCCATAAACACAAATTGCAATAATTTAGGTGAATATCTAAAAGCTAGAGCCAAACACAAAGATGTTAGTAAAACGGATTTTCCAGACCCAGTTGTTCCTGCTACAAGCGCGTGCGGACCATTTTTAACAAGATCTATACAAAAATAACCGCTGCTGTTTATTCCGATTGGAGCTTCTAAAGAGTTTTTAGAAGACACTAGCCAAGCGTATACAACATTTTTCCATGGAGGAACACGATTTTGCATGTTTTTGGAGTAATTTGTAGAAACGATTTGATTTGCGTTATTAATCAGCATTGCTTCTAGGTTTATTGGAACAAGAGTTCCTGGAACACCTTTAATATGAGAATCGACTGTTGTTTTGCTAAAGTGAACGCTTTGATTCGTATTATTCTTTACTAAACTTTTGTTGTTTTTGTTTGAATTGTATTGAACAATTTGCGGTATTAAGCAAGCAATATACATCATTATGCTAGGAACAATCATTGCAAGCATCATCCAACTTTTTTGCAAAAACGCCATTATAGCAAGAGCAATATTGGCTAAAATAGGCACAATATTTGCCATTATTTGCATCCAAAACATTGGTTTTGAAGATATGCTTTTAGTATTGTTTGCATTGTTTTCGTATTCCATAACGCAATAGTGTATTGCTATTAAGAAATATGCAAGTAAAAACCACAAATGTGGTTAAAGGCTAAATTGGCTAAATATGATTAGCTAAAATTATGTTTATTGCTCTGCAAGCGTTCCAACGTTTCCAGGCGCATGCGTTCCAGCAGATAATTGATCGAATAATTCAATGTTTTTAGCATCGTCTAACAAAACGGCTGATCCAACTGAATACACCCAATAATCTGGATTAGTCCAATAGACTGTGCCTGTTACGCCGTCTTTTCCTGTTGCTTCCTTAAAAGCAAGACCCATGTTCAGCAGTGTTCCAGGATTCGAGTTTTCGTCTAATATTGCAGAATCAAGCGATGCCTTTGCAAAACCTTTTACTTTCGAGAAGTTTGTAAGCGTGCTGCTAGATAAAGCTTTTTTCATTATTGCGCTAATTACCATTCTCTGTCTTGCAGCTCTTCCAAAATCAGATTGAGGATCCGCATATCTCATTCTAGAAAATGCTAATGCAACGTTTCCGTCTACACTGTGGCATCCTGCAGTCCAATTAAGCCCGCTGTAGGCATCGCTAACTGTGCGATCGTAGCATAAGTCTATTGTTCCAAGCGAGTTTACAACGTTTGTAAGTCCTGCGAATTTTATTTCTGCAACGTGGTCTATTTTGTGGCCAGTAATTTTTTCAACGGTTTTTGTTAGTGCTCTATTTCCAAGATCTTGTGCAACTGTGTTAATCTTCATTTGCTGACCATTTACAGAAACTAGCGAGTCTCTTGGAATGGATATTAAGGAGCTGTGCCCACTTACTGGTTTTGTTAAAACAAGAATCGTATCTGTTCTAAAACCAGTTATTTCTTTTGCTTCTTCGCCTTCTCGCTGATCCGATCCCAGGATTAGCCAAGTTGTTTCTTGAGTATCTGGAGTATCCGTTAACCAATTATCTCGCTTAATTTGAGAGTCAACCCAGTTCCAAGATAAAACGCCGCATGCTCCTACAAGAATCAATATTGTTACTAAAAGCAGGGATAAGTACTTTAGTAAGCGATGTTTTTTTCTAAAAGCAAGAGCTCCAACAGAAGAATTACTTGCTATTGGTCTAACTTCGTTTTGACTAAAGTTTTGGATTCTTTTTGGAGTAAAACTAGATGCACTCGCATTATTTTGACTCAAACGCTGACTTTGTTCGGGGTAGTATTGCGAGCCGTAGTCTTGTGCTCTGTGATTTTGTGCGCGATAATTTTGCGAATTTTGGCTTACTTTTCTAGGCTTTGGCTCAAACGACGGTGCACGCTGAACAGTCTCTTGCTTGTTTAATTCGCTGTTTTTATGCGCGTTATTGTGTGCATTTTTAGGCGGAAAGCTCGGTATTGAATTCGCGTTTTTATTGTGTTTATTCGATGGAGTAAAGCTAGGTGGATTATTTTGATTCCCCAAAGCGTCTTCTGGACGTTGCTGGCTCATTTATCCTCCCTAAGCCATACATTTGCAATATTGATGGCGTCTATATGTATGCATAATTATTAGTGAAAACTACCAATGGCATTATAAAGCAACGTAGTTATAAACGATTTAACAACGTGCTTTTTGTAGTGTATTATTTTCCTTTTGGAACAGCGCATATTGTATTATTTAGGTATTTATCTGCAATTCCCATGTAGTGACCAGTTTGTGGGTTTCTTATTGTTCCGTCTTCTGGGTTAACGATTCCGCCGCTATTTGGATCAATAAGTCTGCCTAAGCTGTCTTTTGCTAATCCAGTTTTTGGATCCACGCGCCCAATTTTAACTGCATTTGGATCTGCATAGGAATTAGAGGAATTAAGGCTATTCTCGCCAGAATTTGTAGACTCCTCAGAGTCGTTAGAATCTGCACTAGAAGTATCGGAGTTTTCTTTAGAATCAGACTTTTTACTGCTCTTTGAGTTCTTTTTTGAAGACTTTTTACTTTTACTTGGTTTTTCGCCTAAATCTTTAGTTAACGGCTTATCTTCTTGCATTAAATCCCAAACGTCTTGCGCACTTTCGTCTAAAATAACACGATTTTCATCGTATGGGTCGGTTGCAATCGGTATTGTTTGTGCGTAAATGTGCGAAGGCTTTAGATTACGAAGGCTTGCAGCTAAACCAACCAGTGTTGTAGGGTTTGCAAGACCCTGGCTCATATTAAGTGACTTTAGAGCTGATTTTGCAAGTTGATAAAGTTGGCCCGACTGTGTTAGAAGATTCTTAGATAGCGCTTGATGAATAAGTTGCTTAAGAAGATATTGCTGGCGCGTTGTTCGCATAATATCGCTTCCGTCGCTTGCGCTGTCGTGCCTCATTCTTGCATATTGTGTTGCTTGCACGCCATCAAGGTGTTGGAGTCCGCGCTTTAGATTAACGCCCGTGTAGTAATCCCTAGTGTTTACAGGAATGCACAGGGTTACTCCGCCAATCGCATTAATCATATCGCTTAAACCGCTAAAGTCTGCAACAATAAAATCTGTTATGTTTAAGCCAGTAATCTCGTTTACTGTTGCAAGCGTACATGATGCTGCACTTGCTAAGTCGCCTCCCTTAGCGTATCCAAGTGCGAAAATCGAGTTAAACATAACTTTACGTCTAGCTGGAATTCTGCCTTTAGACGTATTGCACGATGCGGCTTTAACCATTGAATCTCTTGGAATTGAAACAATGTTTATATAAGACCTATCTGCGCTGATTTGAACAATCATTGCTGTGTCTGATTGATGATTTTCGTCTTCTCCGCCGCCCTGAAAAGCGCGATTCTTACCTTCTCGAGTATCTTGACCAAGAACAAGAATATTAATAGTTTTACCAGCATTAGGGTCTATTGACTGAATCTGTTTGGTGCTTGTTGAGATGGTTTTTATAACGCGCGAACTAATAGTAGAAGAAAAGTCAAGCCATACGGATGCGATTATTGTAGTTAAAAAGACTAGAACGGCAATAATTGCCATGCAAATGATTTTACGAGTATTATTAAGCGTTTGACTATTGAGAGTATGGTGTGGTGCAGATGAGTCCCAATAGTTAGTTTGGTACCGACGGTCTTGATTATACCGAGAGGCTGCCATGCTTCCTTCTTTCGTAAATGCACATATAAATCACCATTATAGTGTATTCTATTGAGATTTTAACATGCATAATACATACCCCTTGCGTAAACTGTTATGTATGGATTCAATAACCGCTGAAACTTGCACTTTTGAAAACGATGTTTTACAAGTCTTTTCTGCTATGAATAGAATAAAGCCTCGCGAGGTTGATTCTTCTATTGTTTCAATAATGAGCGTTGAGCAAGATACGCGGTTTTACGAAGAAACTTTGCAAGCGGTTATAAATCAAAGTGTTCTTCCTGGAACTATTGTTGTAGCTGATTGTGCTAGTAGAACACAAAAAGAGCTAGTAAAGTCTTTTAACGTTCAAATAGAGCCAACTCAATTATCGGGATTAATTTCTAGTGCAGATTTTTCCAACGGAAATCAAGCTTTTAGTAATGCGTATGGCAATGCGGACAGTGGCAATAATGCTGAATCCTACAAACAATATAAGCAAGTAAAAGTTGTTATTCTTCCTATTAAGTCTGCAAAATCATTTGGAGATGCTGTAGAAAAGTCTTTAAGAAAACTTTTGCCATTGCAAGGCGTTAAGTCGCTGTGGCTTTTGCACGACGATTCAAAACCTTGCGATTCAAAATGCTTGGAAGCTTTAAGAGAGACTTGGCGAAACACTCCAACAGCTTGCGTGCTTGGTGCAAAACAAGTTGATTGGCAAGGAAAAATTCTTCACAACGTTGGCATGTATGCGTGGAAGCATAAAGTGCATTCGCTTAGTGTAGAAGGCGAGCCAGATCAAGAGCAATACGATTTTAGGGGAGACGTCTATTCTGTTTCTCTTGCAGGCGCTTTAGTTTCGCTTAGCACTTGGCAAACAATGCGAGGAACTCAGCCTTGGCTTACCACTTTTGAAGAGTCTAACGATTTTTGTAGGCGAGTCGTTTTAAGCGGTGGGCGAGTTGTTGTTGTACCACAAGCCAGAATCGCGCATAGAAGAGCGCGTTTTGACGGTCTTCGCACTAGGAGTGGCGAAGAGCGCGATGCAGAAAAAACCAATGTTTGCTACGGCTTAGCTTATTCGATTATGGCAAAGCAAAGATACATGTATACAGATGTTAGCGTTATTATGTGGCCTCTTATTTGGCTTTGCTCTGTTCCAATGTCAATAATCCGAGCACTGCAATCTTTGTTTGCTAAGCAGCCGTATGTTGCGTTTATGCGTCTTATGCTTCCTTGGATTGCGTTAGCACAATTACCTCGCGCTATTTTTGCAAGAAGACGAGTGTCTAGAGTTTCAAAAGTTTCCTTAAAACGACTCACTTCTCTTATAGCAAGTCGTAGTCAAATTACGCGTTGGAAAGACAAAACTATTGCTTTTAAGACTCAAAAAAAGGGTGTTATTTTAAGTCCGCTTGCAAGAAAACACTTGCATAGAAGAGTTTTGTTTAGGTGGAGCGCAGCAATTTGTGCATCTCTTCTTGTTTTTGCAACCGTAATACTTCTTTACGGAGCGCCAATTAATAAGATTCTTTCTGGATCTTCGCTTTATTCAAGCCAGCTTCTTTCTACTGGAACAAGTTTTAGCGATTTATTTAATGCTGCGATTGGAGCATACATTCCAGACGACGGTTTTGCGTCTCCTCTTCCTCCATCTCCGCTTCTTATGATTTGGATGCTAGCTTCCATTGTGTTTGGTGGTAACACGCTAGCTGCAATAAACGCCATATTTTTCCTTGCAGCTCCTGCAATGCTACTAAGTTTTTGGGCGCTCGCAGGCGTGTTTACTAGATCAGACATTGTGCGAGTGTGCTCTGGTCTTTGTTGGACAATGATTGCGATGGCTTTTGGCGTTTTTGCTAGAGGCGATTTGCCAATGATTCTAACAATGGTATTTTTGCCAGCTGCATTTGCGTTCGCTTTCCACGCTGTAGGAATGTATGTTACAGAAGACCCTGTTGTTCCAGTTGCGTCAATCCAAAGCGCAGCTTGCGCATCTTTGTGCTTTATGGTTCCGCTTGCTGCAAGTCCTCAGCTTTTGCTGCCAATGTTTGTTATTTTTGTTGCATCGATTATTATGGTGCGCTCGCATCGTTTTATGCTTGCGCTAATGCCTGTTCCATCTGTTTTGGTTCTTTTGCCAACGCTTGGTAGCGTTGTGCGTTATTTTGGAACTGGAATGTGGCGTCAAATTTTTGCTAGTATGGCTTTGCTTTCTCAAAAAATAAATGGTGCTCCTAGAGCTAGCAGTTATATAGACGTTTTGCTTCGAGCGTTTAACATTGATTTGAATCATTTTTCTTCGGGTTCAATGTTAATTTTGCAACTTCGCGGAATAATCATGATTGTGTTCGCAGCCTTAGCTGTACTAATGGCTTTGTGTGCGCTTGCTCTTCCGTTTGCTTTAAGAGCTTCAAGAATGATGTGGGTTGTAATAGTTAGCGGAATGGTGCTTTCTTTAGTTGCTTGCCGCGTTGTTGTTGCATCCGATTTTGACGGTCCTATTAGTGCAAGTGTTCTTCCAGGCGTAAGCTTGAGCGCTCTTGGTGTTCTTGCATGCATGTGCATGGTTGCAGGAAAAGCAGTTCGTAGATTTGAGCCTTTGCGAAAATCTAATTCTGCTAATCAAGACAATAATCCAGACGATTACACTACGCGAGTTTCTAAGCGTGCAGCTATGAATCGTTCTGCTAAAGCAATGATGAAAAAGCTTATTCATCTTGCAAGAGGAATTTTAGCTTTTGGAATTTTTGCAGTTGCTGCTTTGCTTGGATTATTTGCGATTATTAGCGGACCTGTAACATCAGTTTACGCAAGCGATAGTGGCCTGCCAATGGTTGTTTCGGACTACTTGAATAAGAATAGTGCAAATCGCGTTCTTGCGATTAAAGCTGTGAATAGTCGTGAGTTGAATATTTCGCTTATGCGTACCGCTCGTGGCGATTTAGTTGACTTATCTCCATCTTTGCAAGTTAGAGATGTTTTATATGGGCATTCTCCTAGCACGAATACGCTTTATTACGCGGCTTCTAAGCTCCTTTCTCACGCAAGCGATGAGTCGATTGTAACCTTAAAGCAGCTTGGTATTGGCGGAATTTACATTGTTAATGATTCTAAAGCCAAAAACGATTTAGCGGCTAATAATTCAATGATTAGCTTAGAAGGAGACGCAAATAAAGACGCAACAGAAAAGTTGATTGCAAACGTAAACGCTTCGGAAGGAACTCAGCTTGTTGTTTCATCTAGTCATGGAACGTATTGCAGATTCGACGATGTAGCAGACATGTCTTCTTCTAAAACTTCGATTTATAGCCATTCGCGTCCACTTTCTTGGAGAATTCCGTGGATTGTTGTTTTTGCTTTAGTGCTGCTATTGTATTGCCTGGTTGCTTTGCCTCGTTTTAACAGCAATAACGTAATAGAGCGTGAATAATTAGGATGATTAGTTAGAAGCTATGATTGATTAGACGGATAAATGGCAGGTAGATTAATGAAGTCAAATACGAATTCTAAAAATAGTCATCGTCATGCACAAGATGCTGCTTCAATTAGCGCTTCTGTTCGTTTTAGAAGATTCAAACTGTGGTCTTTGTCTATTTTAAGCGCTGCAATACTTGTTTCTTGCGCCGTTGTTGCGTCTTGCGTATGCCCACTAAAACAGCTAACAGACGACCCGATTTCTCCCATTGGAAGCGTAGAAAAGCGTGTTAGTTCTACAAATTTGCAAACAGTTTGCCCTAGCAGAATAGCTTTACCAGATTCAGCAAAATATGGCGATAGCGAGTTTCAAGAATCCGAAGGAGACTTAAAGTCAATATCCAGATATGCGTCTTTTGGCAACGTTTATAAGTCCACTTTTAACGGCGTAAAATATGCTGGAGATTCTAAAGATTTAGTTAACAAATCTTTTAACAATCCTCCTAGTTCTTCTAGTGATCCTAGTGATTCAAGCGAAAGCCAAGATAGAGCCTATTTTGCAGAAAGTAATGTAGATAAAGACGCTCAAGTTTTGGAAAGTAGTCTTTTAAGTGCGCAATCTGGAACCGGGTCTGCTGCATCTGTTGCGTCTTGGGCTACAAACGGCGACTTAAAAGGATTATCTGCCACTTCTTGCGTATCTCCTTCAATGCGCCAAAACTTTATTATTCCAAGAATAGCGGAAGGTGTTTCTGTAAGATTAAACTCTGTTAATCTTTCGTCTAAGCCTACAGTTGTAAGCGTTAAAGCATGGTCAACTAATAAATCGGGAGCGCAGCTAAATCTTTCTACAGGAAGCACTTTTACTGTTCCAGCACATAGTGACGCTTACTTTAACATTTCTGCAGCTGCATCAAAGTCGGATGGCCTTTATATTCAAGTTTTAAGCGAGCAAGCTCCAGTTTCGTCGTTTGTTAAGTTTATTAGTTCATCTGGTCTTGTTTCTAAAGGCGTGGATATTATTTCTCCGCAAGAATCAGCATCTTTAGAGCCTGTTTTGCCAGGAGTTAGTGAAGGTGACCAAGCCAAAGCTTATATTTGGTCTAATAAAAGCGGAAAAGTCGATTTGTATTGGCTCGATGATTCTGGAAAAAAGGGCATAAAGCAAGTAGATTTTAGTGCAAGACAGATTCAAGTTGTTGATTTACCAGAAGTACCTAAGGGCGTTGGGGCGATTTTTGCGCAAAGTAACGTTCCGATTTTTGCTATGGCTTCTGTTGAAAAAAGTGGCAAAGATGGTCAAAGCGATATTGCTTTTGTTAATGCTGTTCACTCTATTACAAATAGTGCGCTTGTTTCTCCATTTTCTGCAGACGAAACTTCGCTGCATATTGCAAACGGATCTGTTGATAATGCCAATGTAAAGCTTAGTGCTTACGATTCTTCTGGCTTAAAAGTTGCGTCTAAGACTATTGAAGTTAAGTCTTATACTGTTTCAACGATTTTAGCGAAAGATATTAATCTTAAAGCTGTTATGTATACTCTTAAGTCTAAATCTGGAGTTTCGTTTGCGTCTAGGATTCAATCAAAAGCAATAAACGATGCTGGTTTTGCAGGCGTTGCATGGATTCCTTCTAAGTCGCTTGACCCTAACAGTATAAGTGTTAAAGTTCGCTCAAATCCTTCGATTGTAAAGTAGACTTAGGGCTTTTAGGCTGTTATTTACAATCCCCAATCTGGGTCGATTTCTTCTGGTCTTCTTCCGTACAATTCTGCTAAACGTTGCACTATTTCGTCTCTAATCGCGTATTGAAGCTCAGCTCTGCTAGTAACGTGTGTGCATAGTGGAAGTCTGTACAAAACTATTCTTTGTGGTATTCCTTTAGATGCAGGAAAAGCTTGAGACATTATTCTTTTATTACTTTCCCACAAAACTGGCTGGCTTGGAGGAACATCTTCTACAGCAAATTGAACGTCTTTTATAAGATTTGACCAAGCACTGTTAAGTCTTCTAATTTGAGCTGCCACCATTGAATCGAACATTCCGCTGGCTGTTCTGTATCTAGGAAGTCGCGTGCCAAACATTGGCGCACGCATGCCGCGTCCGTGGCGGTTTCTGTATCTTTTTTGTTCCCATACTAAAGACGTCATACACCTAACTTTATTTGTATGCTAGGGCATTTGATTAATGTGCAAACACAAAACGGTGTAGTAAATATGTTGATAATATGGAATACTTGAATTGCATAGTTTGTACAGGAGGAAATCGTTGGAGCCAAATATTCATGAGTACAATGAGCAGGGGCTTTGTGAGCGTCTTGCTTTGTGTTCACTTATTGGTTTTGACTTAGACAACACTCTTGCATGCTCTAAAAAACCTATGACTAGCCCAATGTGCAAGGTTTTTGGAGATTTAATCAATAAAATTCCTGTTGCTTTAATTACGGGCGGAGACTTGCGATTAGTCAAAAGCCAAGTTTTAAGCGTTTTGCCTGCTTCTACGAATCTAGACAATTTTCACATTATGCCAACTAATGGAACAAGCTATTATCGAATTGTTGATGGCAGTCTTAAATGCGTGTATTCTCACACGATTTCCGTAAAAGACGCAAATCGCATTATTTGCGTTGTTAAAGATTGCGCTAAAAAAATGGGATTGCTAAAAAGCGTTGGAGACAAAGATCTTTGGGGTAGTCAAATAGAAAATCGTGGTACTCAAATCACTTTTTCTGCACTAGGTCAGCTTGCTCCAATCGAACTTAAAAAGGATTGGGATCCTAGCGGCAAGCTAAAGGAGCAGCTAGCTGAACAAATTTCTGCATATTTGCCCGACTTTTCTGTGCGAGCTGGCGGAGAGACAAGTGTTGATATTGTTTGCAAAGGAAACGATAAAGCATATGCTCTTGATTCTCTTTGTAAGATTTGCGACATTTCGCTAAAATCTGTTGCTTTTGTGGGAGATCGCATGTACAAAGGCGGTAACGATTACCCAACTTCTTTAACAGGAGCGCTTGCGATTTGCGTAAAAAATCCTAATAACACTTTTGAATTGTGCTCTAAGCTATTAGAAAGTCTTAACTAAAGTTTTAAGTAAATACTTAACTAAAGTTTTAAGTAAAAAGCCTTTAACCACATTGCTCTAATTTTATTGCCATTTGTTTTTAGCATTGCTATCGTCTTTTTATGATTTACAAAAACCTTAACGAAAGCAAGCAAAATCGGCTTATTTTCAACGTTTCTTGGGTAAATTTGCTTAAGACCATTCTTAATCTTGCTTTTCCAATTTCTTGTGCTGGCTGCTCAATGGCAGATTGCGTGCTTTGCAACGAATGCAAATCAAAGTTTAGTAAATGGCATAGAGACCCGTTTAGTGGCGTATTTTGCAAAAACATCTATTCTTGTGCAACATACGGATGGGCTGTAAGAAGGTGTATTTTGCAATGGAAAGATCATGGAAACCAACTTTTAGATAAGCCTTTTTCTAACTTGCTTTTTAGCTTGATTATTAGTGTTGTTGGAAACTCAAACAAAGTGGCCATTATTCCAGTTCCTTCGTCTTTTGCGTCTAAAAGAAAGCGCGGCAGAAGTCATATGGATCCAATAGCTAAAAATGTTGTTAAAAGTCTTAAAAAACAAGGCATTGATGCTACTTTTGTTAAAGCAATTAAAATGATTAATGTAAGGGGAAAGTCCGTTCAACTAAGGGGGAGTAGGCAAAGGTCTTTGCGCACGTCTAAAGGTTTATTGGTGGATGCAAGTGGCATTAAAAACGGGTACAAAGTGATTATTATAGACGACATTATTACTACGGGGTCTACGCTAAAAAACTGTGTTAAAGAGCTAAATAAAAGCGGTGTTGCTGTTTTTGCGTGTTTTGCGCTGGCTGGAGTGTGGTCTAAAGAAAGCGTTTTATACTCTTAGATTTGCGTGTTTAAGGATTTTGCGTGTTTAGCTTGTATGTTTAAGCTCTTAAAACTCGCGCAATCTTTCTATTCGCTATATGTAAGCGGCAATGTTATCTCAAAATTAACTCCGCGCTTATCGTCTACAACTCTAACGTTTCCGTGATGAAGTAGCGCGGCCCATCTTGCAATCGAAAGTCCTAATCCGGTTCCGCCAGACTCTGTTCCCATTCCTTGATTTCCCTTAACAAATCTGCGGAAAATGTCTGCTCGATTTTCTTCAGGAATTTGCGTTCCAAAATTAATAACATTGCAAACTAAAATATTTTTTTCGTGATTCGACTTAGCGCTTATAAGAATCTTTGTGTTGTCTGCAGAATGCTTGATTGCGTTAGATACTACGTTTGTAAACAATTGAGATAGGCGATTTTTGTCTCCAACAAGCATAATGTTGTTTTCAATATTAAGACTTATGCTGTGATTGTGACCCGCGTCTGCGATTTTTACTGTTTCTACAATGTTGTTAATAAAGTCTTTAAAGTCAAAGCTTGTAATAACAAGGCTCTCTGCGCCTGCTTCTACTCTAGATAAGTCAAGAAGAAAAGTGATTAAATCAGCTAATTTATGTGTTTGATTTACGATTGCTTCCATATTTGATGGCGTTGGCTCCACAACTCCATCTGCAAGGTTTTCCACCATTGCTTGCAAAGCGCTAACAGGCGTTCTAAGCTCGTGGCTAACGTTTGCTATAAGGTCTCGGCGCATATTGTCTGCGTGCTCTAGTTCTTCTGCCATCTCGTTAAAAGCAAGAGTGAGCTTTCCAACTTCGTCTTTTCTGCTTTCGATCTGAACACGTACAGAATAGTCGCCATCTGCCATAGTCTCTGCAGCATCGCGCATTTGTCTAAGTGGGGAAGTTAATCCTCTAGAAAATGCGTATGTTATTCCTAATGCAACTGCAAGAGTTAGTGGCATTGCAATCCAACCACTTAATCCAACTTTTAGTAAAAACCATGCCATAACAAATGCTATAGCTGTTGCAAAAACAATAATCGCAGACAATTCGCCTTTTAATGACGTAAAAAATCCTATTGCGCTTTTAGGATGAGGCAGTGGATTCTTTAGAGTGTTCTTCATCGAATTTTTTAATGAACTCTTTAGTAGATTGCTATTTTTTATGTTCTTATGATCTTTGCTATTTTTGAGAATCAAATTCTGGCTCATAATCTTCTTTAGGTGGCTCAAAAGCGTAGCCTACTCCATGTATTGTGCGAATCCAATCAGATCCAATCTTATGTCTTAAAGATTTAACGTGGGAATCAACTGTGCGCGTTCCCGAAGCATCTGGCCAATCCCAGACTTTTTCTAAAAGCGTTTCTCTTTTTAACACTTCGTGAGGGTGATTTGCAAAAGTCGTAAGTAAAGAAAACTCTGTAGGCGTAAAGTGGATTGCTTTTTCGCCAATCGTAACAAGTCTCTGCTTTGTGTCAATAATCAAGTTTCCAAACTTAATTAAAGTGTTGTATTGTTCTCTTTTTGCTATTATTGCAGCGCGCTCAACTCTTCTTAAAAGCGCACCGCATCTTGCAATAAGCTCTCTAGGGGAGAATGGCTTTGTAACGTAGTCGTCTGCTCCTGCGCTTAGTCCAGCTAGTTTATCTGCTTCTGAGTCTCTTGCTGTAAGCATAAGAACAGGAATCGGGCATTTAGATACTATTCTTCGCGTTGCTTCTATGCCATCCATAACAGGAAGCATAATATCCATGATTATAAGGTCTGGTTTTAAGCTTAACGCTGCTTTAACTGCAGACACTCCATCGCAAACAACTCTAGCTTTCCAACCTCTAGCAGCAATTCTTTGCGCTATAGCTGTAGCTAAATCTGGCTCGTCTTCTACAACAAGAATTGTTCGAGGAGCACTTGTTTGCAATGGAGTGTCCAACATTTTACCTAGTTTAGATTCCTTTTTAGCTATTTAATCATTACCTTAATCTAGTGGCTTAAGGAATACAGCTCCAAGTGCTGGAACAGTAATCCTTGCAGAATATGGCCTAGAATGATACTCCTCTGCGGCAGCAGTAAATGTGCCGTTGTGAATATCGGATCCGCAATACTTAGCGTCGTCTGTAGTAAGAATCTCTTGCCACTTTCCACCCTTAGGCAATGCCACTTGGTAATCTTGCCATGCTTGACCAGAGAAGTTAACAACAACAACGATTTCTTCGCCGTTGTCTCCGATTCGCATGTAGCTTAATGTATTGTGGTCGGAATCGTCGCTAGTAAGCCACTGGAATCCGTCTGGTGTAAAGTCTTGGCTCCAGAACGCCCTAGAGCTCTTATACAAAGCATTAAGATCTGCAACCAGCTTTTGAACTCCTTGATGGAATGGCCATTGAAGCTCGTGCCAATTAAGCGAATTGTTGAAGTTCCATTCGCAAGACTGGCCGATTTCTCCACCCATAAACAGAAGATTCTTTCCTGGGTGAGACCATTGATACGCCAAGAGCGCTCGAAGGCCAGCAAACTGTTGCCATTCGTCTCCAGGCATCTTTCCAAGAAGAGATCCCTTGCCATACACAACTTCGTCGTGGCTAAGTGGCAACACGTAATGCTCGGAATACGCGTAAACCATAGAGAACGTGATTTCGTTGTGATGCCAACGGCGATTAATCGGCTCTTCTTTAAGGTATTGCAAAGTGTCGTGCATCCAGCCCATGTTCCACTTTAAGCCAAAGCCTAAGCCACCCATGTCTGTAGGAGCAGTAACGCCTTGGTATGCAGTGGACTCTTCTGCAATCATCATAATTCCAGGATTATTCTTGTATGCAGTAGCGTTTGCTTCCTTAATAAAGTCAATAGCTTCAAGGTTTTCGCGTCCGCCATACATGTTTGGACGCCATTGGCCAGCTTCGCGGCTGTAATCCAAGTAGAGCATAGAAGACACGGCATCTACTCGCAAAGCGTCAACGTGATACTCGCTAAGCCAGAAGCACGCGTTAGCAACCAAGAAGTTGCGAACCTCGTGTCTGCCAAAGTTAAATATGTACGTTCCCCAATCTGGGTGCTCGCCGCGAAGTGGATCTGGGTCTTCGTAAAGCGCAGTGCCGTCGAATCTGCCCAAAGCAAAGTCATCCTTAGGGAAGTGTGCTGGAACCCAATCCATAATCACACCAATTCCAGCCTTGTGGAGCTTGTTTACCAAGTACTTAAAGTCGTCTGGGCTTCCAAGCCTTGAGTCAACAGCATAATAACCGGTAACTTGATATCCCCAAGATCCCGAGAATGGGTATTGTGTAAGAGGCATAAACTCAACGTGAGTAAAGCCTTCTTGCTGAACGTAGTCAACTAAGTGGTTTGCAAGCTCGCGATAATTGTCGTAATCGCGATTCCAGCTATTTGCTTGAACTTCGTAGATGCTAACAGGTCCATCATGCGCATTCGTCTTTGCGCGATGCTCAAGCCACTCGCTATCGTGCCACTTAAAGTCGGAGTCAACAACAACAGAACCAGTGTTAGGTGGAACTTCGTGCGAGCGCTCCATTGGGTCTGCCTTCATAATCCAGTTTCCAGCTTGAGTCATAATCTCAAACTTGTAAACCTCGCCTGCGCCTACTCCTGGAATAAAAAGCTCCCAAATGCCACTAGAGCCAAGCGAACGCATTGCATGACGGCGGCCATTCCAATAGTTAAAGTTGCCAACAACTCTTACAGCGCGAGCGTTTGGAGCCCACACAGTAAAGGATGTTCCAGTAACTTTTTTAACCATTTTGCCTGTTTCTGGGCTTACAAGACCCCAAGAATCAGTAATGCTTTTAACATGAGCACCTAGTGCTTCCCAAAGTCTTTCGTGCCTGCCTTCGCCAAACAGGTACATGTCCATGTCGCCGATTTGAGGCAAGTGGCGGTACGGATCGTCGTCTACAGACTCTGTGCCGTCTACTTCTACGGTACGAATGCGGTAGCTAGGAACAGACCATTCTTTGCTTTTAGCGTGTTTGGTTGCAGGAATAGTGGCAACAAAAATGCCATTGTATTCGTGCTGAGCTTCGTATTCGCCGCTCTTAGTGAGAATTGTTACTTTCTTGGCCATTGGTCGTAAAACGCGAACCGTGGCAGTACCAGCGCCATTGCCAGTTCCGAGATGTCCACCAAGGACCTCGTGAGGATTGTAATATTCTGCATTGCTCACCGCAGCAAGCACGTCTTGACGAACGGCAACTGCGATTGCATCTTCATTGATGTTAGATACTGTACTCATGTTGTCTATCATACAACATTATTTGCGTATGTCTTGTGTGTTTTGAGCAAAGTTTGACTAATAAGTCAAAAAAATAATTTAGAAGCGTTCAAGTCTTTGCCTTATGGGAAACTGAAATGAGTTTTTCTGTGCATACGGAGGGTTCTGTGGGTTATCAAGTCGGCGATATGGTCGTCTATCCTCGTCATGGTGCGGCTAGAGTCGAGGAAATTAGTGAACGTACTGTTAAGGGTGTTACTAGGCAATATTTGCGCTTAGTCGTATTGTCTTCAGATGGTTTAGAAATTAACGTTCCTGTAGATAATGTTAAAAAAGTTGGCGTTCGAGACATTGTTGGCGCCAAAGAAGTTGCTAAAGTTTTTGAGATTTTGCGTACGCCAATCATTGAAAAAGAAATGAATTGGTCTAGAAGATACAAGCTTAACGTTGAGAAAATTGCTACGGGTGATGTTAATAAGATTGCGGAAGTTGTTCGCGATTTGTCGCAGCGAGACGTTGATGAACACGGACTTTCTGCTGGAGAAAAGCGCATGCTTGCGCGCGCTCGCAGTATTCTTATATCGGAAATCGCATTATCGGAAAAGATTGACGAGGCTCAAGCAGAGCGTTTGCTTAACGTGAATCTTGGTTATGCTAATCCTTTGCCTGGAGACGAGGAACACCATACTCATGCTCCAGAAGAAGCAGCTGCAGATACTCTTAGATTGCTTGCGGAAAAGTCTAAAAAAGCTAAGAAGAAGTAAGTCTATTTTTATTAGCTTAAATTTTATTAGCTTAAATTTGCTACGTAGGAGCGCATTGTGTGCAAACCGCCGAAAGTGATTTCGATTGTAGGACCAACAGCATCTGGCAAAACGAGTCTTGGTATTGCGATTGCAAAGAAATTTGCTGAACGTGGTGTAAAAGCGGAAATTATTAACGCAGACGCATATCAAATGTACCGTTATATGGATATTGGTACAGCAAAAGCCACTAAAGAAGAGCAAAGCGCGGTTAAGCATCATTTAATAGACATTATTGATCCTCAAGAATCTATGAGCGTTGCAAAGTTTCAAACGCTTGCGCGCCAATGCATACGCGATTTGCAAGAAAAAGGTATTCGCCCGATTCTTGTTGGAGGATCTGGTCTATATGCTCGCGCTGCCGTAGACGATATAACTTTTCCTGGCACAAATCCTGATGTTCGCAAAGCTTTGGAAGAGCGCGAAAAATCGCAAGGAGCAATGGCGCTTTTTGAAGAATTACAAAGGCTAGATCCAGTGGCTGCTAAAAATATGGATCCAAGAAATTCGCGCAGAACAATTCGCGCGCTAGAAGTTATTGAGCTAACAGGTAAGCCGTATTCTGCAACTTTGCCAAAATACAAGTATTTGATTGATTGCGTGCAAATCGGATTGGACTTAAGTAGAGAAGATTTAGATGCACGAGTGGATCTTCGCACAAAAATGATGCGCGAGCAGGGTTTTGTAAACGAAGTTAAAGAGATTCGCTCAAAGCTTGGTGTTACTGCTATAAGGGCTTTGGGATACAAGCAAATAATGGACTATTTAGACGGTTTGTGTAGTGAAGACGAAGCATTTGACGATATTGCGCAAAAAACTAGGCGACTTGCGCGCAAGCAAATGGGCTGGTTTGGAAGAGACTCGCGTATTCATTGGATTAATGCTTTGAAATCAAGCGTTGTTGACGATGCTATGGAAATAATCGACGCGGCGGATAATGGCAATTTCAAAGATGATTTGATTGCTGAATCAACTTCTCATCATCTTGGCGAATTGTAAAGTGAATATTAAAAGTGAATAGCAAAAATGAATATCAAATAGGAGATTTTTGTGCATAATCATTTAGAAAATTCGAGCGCGAATGATGCTTCTGTTAAAGACGCTATTAGCGCAAGTCACGCGCATCAGCATAAGCTTTCGCTAACACTAGCGTTAACGTCAATTGTGTTTTTGGCAGAAGTAATCGGATCTATTTTAACTAATTCGATTTCTTTGCTGATTGATGCTGGTCATATGCTAACGGATATTTCCGTTTTAGCTGCATCTACGGTTACTGCGATTTTAATGCGCAAAAAGCCTAATGCAAAGCGCACTTGGGGGTGGGCAAGGCTAGAAGTGATTACTGCTGCAGCTGGAGCTCTTGTGCTTCTTTTTGTAGGCGTTTATGCGATTGTGGAGTCGGGGATGCGTCTTTTTGGCGCAAGTCATAATGAAATTCACAGTGTAAATCAGCTGCTTTTCTTTGGTGTTCTAGGTCTTCTTGCAAATATTGCTTCGCTTATAATTCTTGTTTCTCAATCTAAAGACAATATGAATATGCGAGCAGCGTTTTTGGAAGTTATGAACGATGCTTTAGGCTCTGTAGCAGTAGTTGTTTCTGCATTAGTTATGATAGCTACAAATTGGAGCGGTTTCGACGCTGTAGCTGGCGGAATTATAGCAATTTTGATGATTCCTAGAGCGTTGCACTTGCTTAAAAATGCTGTAAAAGTTTTGCTTGAGCAAACTCCAGAAGGATTGGATATAGAAAAAGTTCGTGACCATCTTGAACATGTTCCGCACGTTCTTGCTGTTCACGATTTGCACGCAAGCACAGTTTCTACAGGAATGCCTATTTTTATGGCGCATGTTGTTGTTGAGCGCGATTTGACGATGGGGCAGTGTGCGGATATTTTGAGCCAGCTTCAAGATTGTTTGCGTGATCATTTTCCAGTTTCTGTTTCGCATACAACGTTCCAGTTGGAGCCAGAGGGATATACTACTCAAAGTTCGTCGGAGCATCACGAGTAGTTTTTCGCGCAGTTTTGTTGAGTAGCCTTGTATTGTAACAGTTACGTGTGTTGTAAATACATGTAAATGTAAATACGTATAAAGTAGAGTGATATTATGCCGTTAAAAGAGTTAATAGACAACGCGCATAGCGATCGCGTTAAGCGCATTTGTGCAATAAGTCGCGCAAAATCGCGAGGGGATGGGCGCTTTTTAGTTGAAGGCCCGCAAAGCGTTAGGGAAGCTGTAAGGTACGCGCGTAAATCGATTTTAGACATTTATGTTTTGCAAGATGCTGTTAATAGTGGCAGTAATCGTAGTTATAGTGGCGCCACCAGTGGCGGACCTATAGAAGTAATAGCTAAAATCGTTGACGAATCATTAAAAAATAATTGCTATGTTCATCCTGCAACAGCAGAAGTTATGCGCAAAATCAGCACGGATTGCCAGGGGATTGTTGCACTTTGCGATTCTAAGGTTTTAGACGAAGAATTTAGTAAAGAATTTAATAAGATTAGTGAGGCTAATAAATCTGGGCTAGAGAGCGGCGATGATACTAAATCTTGCAAAAACAAAAACATATTAATTGCATCTTGTTGGCAAGTAAGAGACCCAGGCAACGCTGGCGCGATTATTCGCGTTGCAGACGTAGCTGGATGCAATGCTGTTGTTTTTGTTGACGATTGCGTAAGTCGATTTAACTCAAAGCTTGTTCGCTCTAGTGCAGGATCGTTATTCCACTTGCCAGTAGTAAAAATGAGCGAAAACGAATGGTTTGATTGGGCAAAAAATGCAAAGATTAAAGTGATTGCTGCTGATATTTATGGAACGGAAAATAAAAAGCCAAAGTCGTTTGCGCGTGTTTTAGATTCGTTTAGAAATGAGTCTAATATCGCCGATAATATCACCTCTAATAATGCCTCTAATGTCGCAATATTATTTGGAAACGAAGCCAGAGGATTGCCGCAAGAAGTCTTAAATAAAGTAGACGAAATATCGGTAATACCAATCTACGGAAAAGCGGAATCAATGAACTTAGCAACCAGTGCAGCGGTAATGCTAATGGGCTTGGCTATGTCTAGTCATGAGCGAAAAATGGGGATTTGAGACGTTTTTTGAATGCTTCACAAAAGTACGCATACACGGATAGGAAGGGTGCTGTGGCAAAGAGTCAGCCATTTGACGCAAAGTCAATTACAAAGGTAGTAAAAGAGGGCATTGCTTGTGTTCAAGCCGCTAAAACAATGGAAGATCTAAAAGCGGCAAAAACTAAGTATGCTGGCGCTCAGTCTGCAATGACACTTGCTAGCAAAGCTATTGGAAGTCTTCCAGTAGAAGAAAAGAAAGAAGCCGGCAAAGTAATGTCTGCTTTGCGTGCTGATTTTGGTAGGGAATTTGCGGCGGCTCAAGAGCGTATTAAAGCTCAAGAAGAAGCAAATATGCTTCAAAAAGAAACAGTCGATATGACTTTGCCAATAAATCGTAAGCCGCTTGGCGCTCGCCATCCGATTGCGCGTATTATTGAAGATTTTGAAGACTTTTTTGTGTCTATGGGTTGGCAGATTTCTGCAGGTCCAGAAGTTGAAACAGAGTGGTTCGACTTTGATGCATTGAACTTTGGCCCAGATCATCCTGCTCGCCAAATGCAAGATACTTTCTACGTGCAGGGAAATCAGGCAAAGGATGCTGCAGGATTTGTTGGATCTAACATGGTTTTGCGTACGCAAACTTCCTCCGACCAGGTTCGCGCGTTAATTGAGCGAGGCGTTCCTCTGTACATTGCATCCCCAGGCCGCGTGTTCCGCACGGATGAGCTTGATGCAACGCATACGCCAGTCTTCCATCAATGCGAAGCTTTGGCTGTAGATAAGCACCTAAGCATGGCAGATTTAAAGGGTGTTCTTGATCGCCTTGCTGTTGCAATGTTTGGCCCAGATGCAAAAAGCCGTTTGCGCCCAAGCTACTTCCCGTTCACGGAGCCTAGCGCGGAGTTGGATCTTTGGTTCCCAGATAAAAAGGGTGGCCCAGGTTGGATTGAATGGGGCGGTTGCGGAATGGTTAACCCGAACGTTCTTAAGTCTGCAGGCTTAGACCCAGATGTTTATACGGGATTTGCTTTCGGTGTTGGTTTGGAGCGCACTTTGCTGCTTCGTCACGATATTAACGATATGCACGATTTAGTTGAAGGCGATAAGCGCTTCGCAGAACAGTTTGTGATGGGAGAGTAACTCATGCCAATGGTAGATATTGACTGGCTTAAAGATCATGTTGAAGTGCCAGAAGGTTTGACTTATGATCAGCTTGCTAAAGATTTGGTGCGAGTTGGCTTAGAAGAAGAAGAGATTCACGATTCTCAAGTTACAGGTCCTATTGTTGTAGGCTACGTTGTTGATGCTACTCCAGAGCCGCAAAAAAACGGCAAGGTTATTAATTGGTGCCATGTTGATGTTGGAGATAAATACAACGAGGTAGACGAAAATGGCAATAAAGTTCCTCGTGGAATTATTTGCGGCGCTCCGAATATGGCTGCTGGAGAAAAGGTTGTTGTAACTCTTCCTGGCGCTGTTTTGCCTGGCGATTTTAAGATTGAGCCTCGCAAAACTTACGGCCACATTTCTAATGGAATGTGCGCGTCCGAGCGCGAGCTTGGTTTGGGAGATAGTCACGATGGCATTATTTTGCTTCGCGAATATGGATTCTCTAAAGCAGAATATGAGGCGTTAAAGCCTGGAGATGACGCAATGTCGCTTCTTCACTTAAACAAGCCTTTGCTAGAGATTAACATCACTCCTGATCGCGGATACGCGTTCTCGTACAGGGGTGTTGCGCGCGAATATCACCATTCAACTGGTGCTGCATACACGGATCCTGTGGTGGAACTTAATAATAAGACAAGTCAAGTTTCTGTTGAAAACGCGTCTACAGATATTGAAGTTAGCATTGAAGATACAAACCCTATTCATGGCGTTGTTGGATGCGATCGATACTACGCGCGTGTAGTTCGCAACTTTAATCCACAAGCTGCAAGCCCTAATTGGATGCGTAGGCGTTTAACTCGCGCTGGAATGCGTGGAATATCTCTTGCAGTAGACGTTACAAATTACGTAATGCTCGACTTAGGTCAGCCTCTTCACGCTTATGATTTAGATAAGATTGAAGGCCCTATTGTTGTTCGCCGCGCTAAAGCTGGAGAGCATTTAACAACTTTAGATGGCAAAGATAGAGAGCTTAACGTTGAGGACTTGCTTATTTGCGATTCTCCAAAGGGAAATCACGGTTCGCGTGTTCTTGGACTTGCTGGCGTAATGGGCGGAATGTATGGAGAAGTGACGAGCGAAACAAAGAATATTCTTGTTGAAGCTGCACACTTTGATCCCGTTTCTATTGCGCGTACAGCTCGTAGACACAAGCTTCCAACCGAGGCTTCTCGCCGCTTTGAGCGCGGAGTAGATACTCAGCTTCAGCCTGCAGCTGCGCAAATGGCTGTTACAATGCTTAGCGAGTTTGGTTCTGGAGAGCCTTCTAATACGCCTACAGACGTAAACAATACTGTTGATAGAAACGTTATTGTTTTCAAAGCTAGCGAGGTAGAGCGCGTTTCTGGCTTAAGCATTGATTTGAACCGCATTAGCGATATTCTTACGGATATTGGTTGCTCGGTTGCTGGCGGCGGAAATGGTTCGTTCTCTGTTTTGCCTCCAACTTGGCGCCCAGACTTGAATGATCCATGCGATTTGGTTGAAGAAATCGCGCGCTTGGTTGGCTACGATGAGATTCCTGTTAAGGTTCCAGCTGTTCCTGTTACTGGCAAAACTGGTTTAACGCAGGAACAAGCAACTCGTAGAGCTATTGCTTATGAGCTTGCAGAAATGGGCTTGGTTGAATCTTTGAGCTACCCATTTGTTGGTAAGGAAGATTTTGATGCTTTCCGCGAAGACGTTGATTCTGTTGCTAAAGTTAGCGTAAAAATCGCAAATCCTTTGGCTGGCGATCGTCCTTGGCTTCGCAGGAATGTTCTTACCACTTTAGCTGGAACGGTTCGCAGAAATATTCGCCGCGGTTTGAGCAATGTTTCGCTTTATGAGCTTGGCCACGTGTATTTTGCAGATCCTAATGCTCCTGCAATTCCTGCTTTGCCTGGATCAGTTCGTCCTACGGATGCTCAACTTGCAGCTTTGGATGCTGGTTTGCCTAAGCAGCCTTTGCATGTTGCAGCGCTTTTTACTGGCAAAGCAGAAGAAACTGGTTGGCTTGGTACGCATCGAGACGTTGATTACAGCGATGCTCTAGAAGCTGTTCAGCGTTTAGGAAAGCGCATTGGCGTTGATTTTAAGATTTGTCAGCTTAGTGCGAACGATGCTCCTGCTTCTTGGCATCCAGGAAGAAGTGCAAAAGTGTTTGTTGCTGTTGATGGTGGCGACGATGTGGAAATTGGCATTGTTGGAGAGCTTCACCCTAGCGTGAATGAGAATTTGGACTTGCCAAAGCATTCTGCAGCATTCGAGCTTGATTTGAGCGCATTGTTTGACGCAATGCAAGTTAAGCCTGTTCAAGCAAAGCCTGTTTCTACATTCCCACCTGTTAAGCAGGACTTTGCGTTTGTTGTTCCTTCTTCTTTGAGCGCTAGCGACTTAGAGAAAGCCATTGTTAAAGCTTCTGGCGATTTGCTGGAGTCTGTAGAGTTGTTCGATGTTTATGAAGGCGAGCAGCTTTCAGATGGTTTGCGGTCTCTTGCTTATTCGGTAACGTTTAGAGCTGCAGATCGTACGCTTTCTGGAGAAGAAATGGAAGCTGTTCGAGATGCAATTACAAGAGCGGCTAAAGATTTGCATGCAACTTTGCGCGTGTAAAATCGCAAGTTAGCGTTTTTAATTAATGCGGCTGAATAACTATTCTTTAGTTGTTTGGCCGCATTTTTATTGTGATTTTTATTGTGATTTTATTCAGTATATTCGTTATATCCAATATGCAAATATTAGTAAAGATTAATAAATATTAGTGAATGTTGGCCATTATTGCTAAATATACGTAAAGTTATGCATATATACATGTATATTAGATTGGAATAGTTTTTTAGAAAGGTTTGCCAGCTATGGTTCACGCAAAGAAGAATTTTGGGAATTTTGATGATAATGACTCTGCTGGCAAGCAACGTCCTGCAACTAAGGCTGCGCGATTAAACGCGATTGAGCAGGCGCTTTTAAGCGAGGTTATTACTTCTCAATCGCAGCTTGCTGCTGTTTTGGCTCGTAATGGTTTTGATGTTACTCAAGCAACTTTGAGTCGCGATTTAGACGAGATAAATGCTGTTAAAATTCGTCTTACAGATGGCAGAATTGCGTACGTCTTGGGGGATGGCACTGGCAACCGTCACGCAATGGATACGGTTAGGATTGATCAGCAAGTTGCAAGAACTCTTTCTGGTCTTATTACAGAAGTTGGATTTGCTAATAATATTGTTGTGATTCACACTCCTTCGGGCGCTGCTCAATATGTTGCTAGTGTTATTGATAGACAGCCGTTAAAGGGGATTTTAGGTTCGGTTGCTGGCGATGACACAGTGCTTATGGTTTGTGTTTCTAACGAAGAAGCGGAAAATCGTGCAAATTGGATGCTTTCTGTTGCTTCTAGGTAGTTGAAAATCTGTAGCAAAGCGGCGCGCAAAGATTAAAATATTTGTCATTTAATATTTGTCATTTAATATCTTCTATTTAATACTTGTTATTTTGTAATACGCATTTGTAATACGCATATTCGATTAGAGTGGATTTTATGATTACAATTACAACTTCAAACTTGAATGGCATTCGCGCTGCCGAGCGAAAGGGGATGCTTGATTGGGTGCAAAATCACACTCCAGATGTGTGGTGTATGCAAGAGGTTCGCGCTCCGCAAGATGCGATCGACCCGATTATGAGCAAAATCAAGGATTTGTATGCGTCTAAAAGTGGCGAATCTGTGCAAAATGAATATGGACAAGATGAATCTGCAAAAAATGACAAGCAATTTTGCGTTACAAATCAGATTTGCGATATAAAAGGGCGCGCTGGAGTAGCGCTTGTAACGTCTTTGCCAGTTGTAGAGCAGCGTTACGGTTTGCCTGGTTTAAGCGAAGATGTGGATTCCGGTCGATGGGTGGAAACCGATGTTCATACTCCGCAGGGGTATGATATTACGGTTGCGTGCGTGTATGTTCATGCTGGAAATGTTGACGATCCGCAAAAAATGCATCAAAAATTCCGCTTTTTAGACACTATGCTTACGCGATTAGGGGAGCTTAGAGATATTGCTGCAAGTGGCGGAAATCAGGCGATTTTGTGTGGTGACTTTAATATTGCACACACCCCTTTTGATATTAAAAATGCTAAAGCGAATGAGAAAAGTGCTGGATTTTTGCCAGAGGAGCGCGCGTATATCGACCGCTGGATTAACGAGTATGAATTTGTAGACGTTATGCGAATGCTTGCTGGCAATATTCAAGGGCCGTACACGTGGTGGAGTCAGCGAGGCAAAGCTTTTGATAACAATGTTGGATGGCGTTTAGACTATCAATTTGCAACTCCAGAGCTTGCAGAAACTGCTTGCGGATTCGTGATTGATCGCGCTCCAAGCTACGATTCGCGCTGGTCGGATCACGCTGCGCTAAGCATAAGATACAATGTGTGATTTTGCTTTGCTTGTGGTAATCTGGTGAAGTTGAGTAAAAGTGGCATTGGCCGTTAGAAAAGAGGAATTATGGGATGGTTTAAGTCGAAGCGCAAGGCTAAAGCTGATAGTAAAAATGCTGGAAATCTTGCGGATTTGCAATCCCAAAATTCGGCCTTAAACGAGCTTATTGAAGGCGGATACAGCGCAGACACGTATTTGGGTCGAGGAAATCTTAGAGGACCTTGGAATATTTCAGACGAAAAGGTTCCTGATTTAAGTACGTATATTGACTTCGGAGCTATTCGCATTCCGTATTTGCAAGGAATAGAGTTGCGCGTAAAAAAGCAGCGCGAGTCTAACCAAGTTCTTGGCATAACAGTTACGTATAGGTCTTCTAGCGTAGAAGTTGAGGCGTTTGCGGCTCCTAAAACAGAAGGAATTTGGAGCGAAGTTCGCGCGGATTTGCTTAAGGGAAATTCTGATGCCAGGGAAGTGAATGGCGTTTTTGGCAAAGAGATTATATTGCCAGTTGAAGTGGAAGATAAAACTGTAGATACGCGAATTGTTGGAGTGGATGGCCCGCGTTGGATGCTTCGTGGAGTCTTTTCTGGTGTAGCTGCTGGCGATTCTTCGGTTGCTGGCGATTCAAAAAAGGCGAGTGATGAAGCAGTTTTGCTTAATAAGTGGTTTAGTGACATTGTTGTAGATCGCGGAAGCGAGCCATTAGCACCAAGAGATATGATTCCAATGCATGATGTTGTGGTTCCTAGAGATTCTGACAATGGTGGTTCTGATAATGTTGATTCTAACAATGGTGATTCTGGCGAAATTCCAGGCCGTCCAAAGGGGCCACTTGGCGCAGATCAGCAGGTAGAAGTCAAAACTACGCTAACTCGCGGTCCAATGTTCTCCGAAGTTCGTTAGTAAAATAAAACAGCAAAAGTCGAATAGCAAAAGTCATGTAGCAAAGGATATTGTCTTGGAAAAAAATGCGAGCAGCAAAAAACGCTCAGGATTAGCCTCTTTAGCTTCCATTGGATCCGATGGAAAAGCGTTTTCTGTGATTGACTCACTTGGCGGAGTTCGAGGCGTAATCGAATCCATGCTTCCAGGCTTACTGTTTGTTATTTGCTTTGTTGTAACGCGAAACGTGCAAACAACGGTTATTGCGTCTGCAGCTCTTGCAGTTTTGCAAGTGGTTGCGCGACTTATTCAACGCCAGTCGATTATGGGTGCGCTAAGTGGGCTTGTCTCTGTTGGAATCTGCCTTATTTGGGTGTGGACGAGTCATCAAGCTCGCGACTACTACATGATGGGCTTTATTACAAACGCTGTGTACGGTGTGCTTCTTGCGATTTCGCTGATTGCGCGTGTGCCAGCGCTTGGGCTTGTTATTGAGTCGATTCGCAAAATGCCTACGGAAAATTTTGGCGCGTGGCTGCACGAATGGCTTGATTATAAGCCACTTAAGCGCGCGTACATGTATGTTACTGGATTATGGATTGGCGTTTTTGCGCTGCGACTCGTTTTACAAGTGCCATTATATTTGACAAATCACGTTGTGTGGCTAGGCACTGTTCGATTGCTTATGGGATTGCCGTTCTGGGCGCTCGCGATTTGGGTTTCTTACTTGATTATTGCAACGCCGTTTATGCGTCTTCATCATAAAAATCGCGAAGAAAAGCAGGTTGAAGAAAAACAGATTAGCGAAAAGCAAAGTGAAGAGAAGCAAAACTAAGGGGTAGTACATGCAAGTGACGATGCGAATTGAGCGTTATGCGGATCAAGGAAGATGCGTAGGTCATCTTGACGGACGCGTTGTATTCGTGCGATTTGCGCTGCCTGGTGAGCTGGTTGTTGTGCGCATGGATGAGCCGATGCGTGCAAAAGCGCACTTTTTTACTGGCGAAGTTGTAGAAGTTTTGGAGCCTAGCGCGGATCGTGTGGAGCCGCAATGGAAGCTCGCTGGTCCTTTGGCTCAGGGCGGCGGAGTTGGCGGCGCGGATTTAATTCACGTTTCTTTGCCTGGTCAGATTCGTTGGAAGGCTTCCGTAATTGCCAATCAATTCCAGCGTTTAGCGCATATGGATGTTGCGGAAAGCGATGTTAGTGTTGAGCGCATTCCAAGGGACGAGGAGCTTAACGGATTTAATTGGCGTACGCGCATGGAGTTGGTTGCGGATGATGAAGGGCGATTGTCTATGCGTAAGCGCGAGTCGCATGATCGCATTGCGATTGATACTATGCCACTTGCGTCGCGCGCGGTTTTGGCTGTTGCGGATTCTTTGGACTTGTGGAATCGTTCTTTTTCGCCAAATGCGCAAATTCGTCTTGCTGTTCCAGAGCCTAGGGTTGATGGTTTGGATTTTAATGATAAGGCTGCGCTTCTTAGTGCGATTGGCGAAAATTATGCGCTTATAGTAAATGATGAGTTGGTTGCAGGCTCGGCATTGTTGCGCGAGCGCGTGCGTGTTGCGGCTGCTTGCGATTCATCGCGTATTCGTACTTTTGACTACGATGTTGATGCGCGCGGTTTTTGGCAGATTCACCGCGCAGCTCCAGAGCATTTAGTGAACTACGTTTTGGGATTAGTCCGTTCTGCGCTTGGTGGTCGCACTAAGAATACGGTTTTGTGGGATTTGTATTCTGGTTCGGGTTTGTTTACGATTCCGCTTGCGACTTTAGCTAATGTTGGCGGAGATGCTGCTGGTGCTGCAGGTTTCGCTGGAGCTGCAGAGCCAGCTCGCGTGCTTAGCATTGAGGGTGCGCCGATTGCTGTAAAGAACGCAAGGCGAAACATTGGGCGCGCAGGTCTTAGCAGAGATATTGTTGAAGCTTTGCAAGGTGATGTTGCACAAACGCTTGAATCGCAGGTGTTTAAGGCGAGTAAGTCATCTAAGATTGTGCGCCGATTTGCGCATCCAGATGTTGTTGTGTTGGATCCTCCGCGCGCTGGTGCTAAAGCTCAAGTTTGTAAGCAGATTGCGAAGTCTGGAGCAAGAGCTGTTGTGTATGTTGCTTGCGATCCGACTAGTCTTGCTCGCGATGTTGGTACGTTTAAGGAGCTTGGCTACAGCGTTCAGTCTTTGCGCGCGTTCGACATATATCCCAACACTCATCACGTCGAGACGGTTGTATTGATGTCACGTGTGAATTAGGTGGGTGCAGATTTGCCCTTGTGTAGCAAGGCTTAGCGAGGGCTATCGTTAAAAGGTTTAGCGCGTGGCGGCTTTAGGCTGGCTCGGCGTGGTTTTTGAACGTATTTTGGCTGTATGAGGGAACATATCAACGCTCTAGGGTCGAGTGCACAGGATGTTAACGTTAAAAAGTGCACACACTTTGCACCCAGGCTGTGAAGTTGGAAAATATAGCTCAAAAGGTAAAATGAGACCTGATTATTAGTATGTGCACGAGGAGGTGCTTAGGGAATGGGTAATAAGAAGTTTATCGCAGAGACGAAAGATGTTCGTTTAACGGTGAAACGTGCTGATACCTTTGGTGTGAGCTTTGTTAACTGTGAACAAGATAGATTGAGGGTTGAGGAAGCGCAAAATGTTATAAGGCTTATTCAAACTAAAAAAGTCTCAGCTTCGAATTGGCTGAGGTGGTTTACTCAGGGTATGCCTGAAATTGTTGTGAGTTTGCCACATGATGTGGAAGTTTGTGAGGTTGAATCTGATTCTAATCAAGTGCTCATCACGGATATTGAGATTGGTAAGCTTTATGTAGAAGTGAACAATGGCAAGGTAGAAGTTGTTAATTTGAAGGCGGATGATGTCTTTCTTAAATGTTATAATGGGTTGGCTTCAGCAACAAACGTAGAAGTAACTCATGTTTGTACGCTTGATACGTTAAATGGCATGAGTATTTTAGAAGGAACAATCACCAAGGATGCAAGCCTTGAAGTAGATTGTGAGAATGGTGTCACCGAGGTTTCAGATAAGAAGAAGGTAAATTGTAAAAACGATGGATTTGCGCATTACATGGTGCACTGTCTTAATGGGAAAGCTATTGCGAAGTAGCAGACATATAGATCAAAAAAGAAGCAATAAAACTTGATATAAGTTGGAATTAGAGCGTATATAGACATACCGATAAAGGAGGAAGCCGTATATGCTCTATGTAAAATTTGATGATTTCGAAGATGTTAGCGTCATGGGAAATGAGAAAGATCATGGAATGTTTATTCCGATTAAGGATGGGAATGTGTATGCTGAGTGCGAACGGTGCGGTGTAGTTGAAAGGATCACCTCACCATGCGAATTCATTGCTAGCACATTTAGGTCAAGAGTGAACTTCAATGAAGGTTATGAACTTTGCGAGAAGTGCTTGCAAGAGGTTGAGTTTGTTACTGTCGCTTTGAGAACTGGGAAATTACCTAATCGAGAATTGAAATAACTGAAAAAGCAAAGCAGTGATAACCGTAGTAATACAGGAAAAACTAAACGTTAAAAAGTGCACACACTTTGCACCCGGGCGGTAAATGATAATTTAGGGAGGCGTTTTATGTCAGTAATTAAAATTGAAAACCTCACTTTCTCATATTATGGATATGTAAAACCCATATTTAAAAATGTATCGTTTTCCTTTGATACAAACTGGAAAACGGGATTGATAGGAAGAAATGGAATCGGTAAATCAACTCTATTTAAGTTACTTTTAAATCAAGAAACTTATCAAGGTAAAATAAGCAAGGATGTTGAATTTATTAAATTTCCACCAAATATAAGCGATACTTCAAAATTAGGAATTGAGTTATATAAAGAACTAATATCAGATGATGAAGAATGGAAGTTATTTAGAGAACTCAGTTTGCTAAATGTAGATGAGAACCTTGTTTACAGAGAGTTTGAAACGCTTTCTAAAGGGGAACAAACAAAAATCCTTTTAGCTATTTTGTTTACAAGAGAAGATGGCTTTTTACTTATTGATGAACCAACAAACCATTTAGATATGGACGGAAGAAAAATTGTAAGTGAATATCTGAAAAGTAAAAAAGGATTTTTGCTTATATCTCATGATAGAGATTTTTTAGATGGTTGTATCAATCATGTTATTTCTATTAACAGGAATTCTATTGATGTCCAATCGGGAAATTTTACATCATGGTATGAAAACAAAGTGATGAAAGACCAATTTGAAATTAGTCAAAATGAGAGATTAAGAAAAGATATTAAACGATTAAAAGAGTCTGCAAGACAAAGTCAAATTTGGTCTGATAAAATTGAAAATACTAAAAATGGTGTAAAAGTATCAGGTGTAAAACCAGACAAAGGACATATAGGTCATCAATCAGTCAAGATGATGAAAAAATCTAAGAATTTGGAGAATAGACAAAACAAGGCAATAGAAGAAAAACAGAGTTTACTAAAAGATATCGAAACAAAGGAAAGTCTATTATTGCATCCATTACATCATCATAAAAATCCTCTAATATCGGTTAGCAATTTATCATCATGCTATGGAGAGAGACAGATCCTAAATAATGTAAGTTTCGAGATAAAGCAAGGCGACATAGTGGCTATATATGGGGGTAATGGTAGCGGAAAATCAACCTTGATTAAAATTTTATTAGGTATAAATCACGAGTATACAGGTGAGATAAAATTAGCAGGTAATTTAAAAATCTCGTATATTCCTCAAGACACATCTAATTTAACAGGTAGCCTAAATGAATATATTCACAAGCAAGATGTTGATGAAACATTGTGTAAAACAATTCTAAGAAAATTAGATTTTTCAAGAGAATTATTTGAAATGGATATGAAGAATTATAGTGATGGACAAAAAAAGAAAGTTTTAATTGCTGTAAGTTTCTCAAAGCCAGCTCATATATTTGTTTGGGACGAACCACTGAATTATATAGATGTAATATCAAGAATACAGATTGAGGAAATTATAAAAGAAGCAAAGCCTACACTCATATTTGTGGAACACGATAAGCGATTTGTAGAAGATATCGCTAATAAAATAATACAATTTTAAGTAAAATCCAAATCCCAGTTTGTAGTGCCTTAGACTTTTATCATCATACGACATTCCCCTTGCCAGTTTCTCTCCTGCAATGAACGTTAAGGCTCTTTTATTGATGCATGGTTATCATAAGGGTAGTCTTGATACACGTGAGACTGTCGTATTGATGTCAAGGGCTTAATAGGTGGGTGCATTTTTGCCCTTGTGCAGCAAGGCTTAGTGAGGGCTATTGTTAAAAGGTTTAGCGTGTGGCTGCTTTAGGCTGGCTTGGCGTGATTTTTGAGTGCTATTTTTCTGTATGAGGTAAGATATCGACGCTCTAGGGTCGAGTGCACAGGATGTTAACGTACTTCGCTTGCGTTGAAAGCACACTGTGCTTTCAACTTTGAGCAAGCTCAGCGAATCGAAGTGCATTCGCGAATTATATTTAATAGCTCATGCAAGTCGATTCGCCACCTTGCACCCACCCTGTGAAGTGGGGAATGTTAATTAAGTACGATTCATGCATAGTATGATGAAATACTTTCTTAGCTTCTTAGTGAGTTTTCCCTATTTATTGATCGCAATATAAATTGAAAATAGGCATGAAAAAGACGATAGATTTTTTCTTTTCTATCGTCTTACGCATTTAGTATCCAATTTTTCAGTTCAACAAACTAAAATTGACTTATTCGAAAATTTTAATAAATCTCTTTTGCGTCTTATCACATACATATCCTATATTTTCATAGAATTTATGTGCTTCTGTTCTTGCTTCTGCTGAGTTTAACCTGATAAACTTAAGTAATTTTTGTCGAGAATCCATTTCTAAATGATTCATCAATTTTTTTCCAATGCCTCTTCCTTGAAACTCTGGTAAGACAGCTAATCCTAGAATATTTAATCCACAATCTGAATAAAGACTCTCATACATTTCAGCATGTATAAATCCAACAACCTTATGTAAATCCTCATCCTCATAAACATAAATCACATGATGCTTTTTATCAGCCGATAGTTTTGTGATTTGATTCTCTACTAACTCTGTAGAAACAGTATATCCTAAAGAAATATCACATATTTCTCGTATAGATTGAGCATCTTCTTTTTTTATTTTCCTAATCATTTCATTGCCTCCGCAACTTCAAATTTATCTATCTCTATTATTTCAGATATACCCTCGACCATATAGTTATAACAGTAAATCTTGCAATCTTGTAATTACAGTATTTCTATTAAGCTTAACCTTGCCTTTTCTCTTTATATATTCTTCAATATCAAACACATTCTTCTTGTTATAATCTTCTAAGATGGGAGCGTAATGAAAATAGACGAGTAAATAACAGATATACAATATATAAAGGCAAGTCAATATAGATTTTTTCTTGTATAATTAACTCAAGAAAAGTTAGCATAAAAGGTTGGCAAGCCATGAAAAAACTGACAAAATCCTTGACAGACAGTGTAGTTTTGTCTCTTTTCACGTAGAATTTTTTAATTGGTAGAAATATATACCTGATGGATAGGTACGTGTTTCTGCCGATTACCCAGATGATGTGTATAGTGGAAGACTTCCAGTTCATGTAAGATGTTTACTTGATGAGTTTGCAAATATTGGCTTAATTCCTAAATTTGAGAAACTAATAGCGACAATTCGTTCAAGAGAAATATCGGCAAGTATAATTCTGCAAGCACAATCTCAATTAAAGGCAATCTATAAAGACCATTCAGATACAATAGTTGGTAACTGTGACTCCACACTCTTTCTAGGAGGAAAAGAAAAAACAACAGTAAAAGAGTTATCAGAAACCTTAGGAAAAGAAACCATAGACCTATATAACACATTAGAAACAAGGTCAAATCAAAAATCTTTTTGGTCTAAATTACCAAAAGACTTGCAAGGAACTTATGAGTCAAGATGAAATAACTGTAATGGATGGCGGCAAGTGTATATACAAACTAAAAGGAGTGAGACCTTTTCTATCTGAGAAGTATGACATTACAAAGCACAAGAACTGTAAGTTACTGGAAGACAATGACAAGAGAAATACTTTTGATATTGAGATATATATGAAGAGGAAAGATAAGCCTAGTTTGAAGTCAAATACTTTCATTATAAGAATTTAGTTTAAATTAGATTAATACATTATATAATTATTGTTAAGAAAGAGGTTGTAGATAATGAATGAAAAAGATATTTTAAAAAGCTTGGCACTTAATTTTTCTGAGAGGAAAAGCTTAGCCGCTCTAAATAACTATGAGGTGTTATTTAACAATATAGTTTATGTAAACAAATTGTTTTATGATTTAACAATTAAGCTAGATGCTTTGAATAAAGAAATCGAACAGTTGATTATTGAAACATATACGGTAAATGATGAGTTTAATGAAGTAGCAAGCTCAAAACAATATTTTAAGAAAATTATTCCTAGGATATTGAAAAATGATTTCGAAATATTAAAAAAATTTTTAATTGTTTTTAAGAGCGATGAGATAGATAAGATAGATAGTAACAATGTTGGTAAATTAAGAAAAGGATTTATTGATTACAGTAACTTAGTAACCACAACTAGACAGACACTTGACAGCATGGTTTCAGACGCTTATCAACTAATAATATTAGATGCAAAAGAGCTAAATTTTCATGTTCTTACATCTTTAAAAAGCTTTGAACTATATGCAACTAAATCAATCAGGCATTCTTTATTTAATCAAGAAATAGAAGATGCGTTAAGTGAATTTGATAATTTAAATTACAATCAACGTGTAAGAGGGGTTGAGTCAGATATCACAAAATGTACAAAGAAGAATTTTGGTGACAAAATTGATTATATTTTTACTGAGTTAAATTTAGATAATCAAGAAGCTTTAAAAGAAGAATTGAAAAATTTATTTAGATTTTCATCTGAATTCACGCATATTGGATATACATCAACTTTATTCACTAGCTCAGACAGTTCAGATATTATTTTTTGTAGTGATATTGGACCATATTTATTAAGCACTGAAAATTTTAATGAATTAAAGTATGAAATCTTATCGACTATGATGAGATTTATATCAGCGATATATCTTAAATCAATCTCTTTTATGGTAAATAAAGTTTATAAGCGTGAATACGCTACTCGATTATCTAAACAGATAAACGATTATATAACAGAGGTGAATCATTTACTACAGACCAGAAATAACTCCTATTGTTTTTTCATTAAAGAAGGTTTAAAAGATTCGGATGAAATTATTGAGTTACAGTGTATGTGTGGTGTAGTAAAGAAATGGGAACCACCTCATGACTTAGCTGAGCTATACTGCAAAGGGTGTGGCAGTAGTTTTAAATTGATAGAATTAGAGGGTAATCCAGGTTATATTATTACATCTATAGGACCGGTAAAAGTTATAGGATCAGATGTTCCTGAAATTTTTGAAATGAAATTTGAGGATAGAAAAGTTTTGTTTGATAATTGTAGAGAAATTATGAACAGTTATGAAGAAGAATAAAAGAAAAATAGTTTTATATAATGGGACGATAGAAATTAAAAACTCTATCGTCTTTTTTATACTCAAAATTAGGAGGCTAAAATTGGGTTATAGGCCAAAAAGTGTGTAAAGCTAAGCTGATGAGTATTCTTAAAATAGAAGCAGTCAGCTTAGCTTTTTGATAATTACTGGTAGTATTCACGACTCTTATGGAACTCATTCCAATCAACGCCAGTACCATATCTTGCTGGTATTCCAAATACTTCAGATAATCCTTGATTAGAACGCTCCCAATCTTGCCTATAGAGTTGTTCTATACGTTTACTAGTAAAAGAATGAGTGACTATCCAAGACTTATCTCTTGGCTTACTCGTGTTTAAATAACACCACCAGCATATAGCGTGTATACGTTTTAACAAGCTTAATCCACGATGATTACGTAGCATAGCGCGAATTCTACTATTCATTGATTCAATAGCATTATTAGTTGGTGGAATAGGATGATTGCAATCTTCTGGGGGATTAAGAAAAGTAAACATATAACCCTCACGAATACGCCTATCAATCATTGATTTAGCACGAACTAGTCTTTGATGAGTATCAGCAATACTACCATCACAATACTTGCTTTTCTCTTTAAGAAAATCACTCCAAGTATTCACCTAATTATTGTAAGAAATAAGCCAATTACGAGCTTGATCTTCTGTTTTTATGTCAGAAACAATGTTAGCTAATGACAGTAATTGCTTACCAGGAGTAAGACGAGGATTAACTCCAGTTAAAGCTTTAATGTTAAGACCTATATGGAATAAGCAACGTTGTATTTTCGTGTTAGGCCAATATGTTTTTACTGCTTTACGAATACCACCAGAACCATCACAAACTACTACTAGCGGTTCCGCAATACGCTGCATGAGGTAACCCCGCGCGCGACTATTCTCACTACGAGCCACGTACCAGCCTAAAACATGTTTACCAGAGTAAGCGATTAATACTACAGATTTACGTCCTAAATGAATACCATCAACATGAATGTAATCATAAACTTCATCCACGAATGGTACTTGCGGCCATAAGTCCCATAAAAGCTTATTCTTACGTCTTAAGGTACGGGCTGAGAAATCATATGAATACTTATCCTGAGTCTTATTAGATAAAAGCCAATTTAAACTAACTGTTAAATCGTTTGATTGTCTATCATACGCTCTACTTTTAGAAGCTCCGCAGTTAGAACAACGGTATCTAGTAGTGCCAGCATTGGTGTAACCATTCTTGCTCATTCTATGATGACAGTTATTGCATAGTGGGTTATTCATACAAATGAAGAATAACCCACATTCGATATACATTGAGCCCTACTGCTATAAGGGTTATGAGCTGATTTTTTACACACTTTTTGTCCGGGTGGCGAATGTGCAGAAAACAGATTCGATTACCGCAAAACGCTTGTATTGCAATGCGTGAGACATGATTTCTTACACACTTTTTGGCCAATAACCCGTGCTTTCCCTATGCTAATTACAACGGAGAGTAAAGTGAAAATAGTTGAGTGCTCGCGTTGCGGGGGCGTACAAATTGTTAGAACTGAAGAAACAGCTGTTAATGGGGATGTTAACAGAAATCTAAGCGCAAATAAACTGCCAACGAGATTGATGAGCTTAAAGTTAAGAAACAGCAGCTTCTTATAGAAAAAGCAGGTCAAGAAGATGCTAAAAGACGAATCAGAGAAATGGAAGATTTTCTGAAAAGTGAGCGTCACGATATTAGTGAGTATGACGAGAAGCTGGTAAGAAAGTACATCAAGAAAATAAAAGTTTACGAAGACAGGTTCAGCGTAACTTTTAAATCAGAGATTAGTGTGGATATTGAAAGAGCATTGTAAAAGCCAAAAGACTATGAGCATTTGAAATGTTACAAAAGTCAGCCTAGGGGGTGAATCCTCTCTAGGCTGTTTTTATGCTCAAAAATCAAGCTATCAAGCCAATCTTAAACCTTTTAACGATAGCTTTTTCTATCGTTAAAATGTGCACCCAATATCCATAGTGTGCACTCAAAAAAGTGTAGCTATACTACCCGTTCTCTCAATCCGCGTGGAGAGTGTTGTTTTGATGTCACGGGCTTAATAGGTGGGTGCATTTTTAGGCTTTGTGCTTTTGGTTTCTTCTTCGTAAAAACTCTTTAACAATGATTGGAATTATAGTTGGGATACATTCAAGAGTAATAAAAAATGTAATGTACGTGCAAGTCCAGCTACTACCCAATTGCCGAGGAGACTCTTGTAATATCAATAAATCAATAGCAGGGGCGATAAGCGCGATAGCGATGGTTTTACAAACTCCTAAGTTTTCGAGTGTTTTTTGATTGACAACAATCGAGTAAAGAAGAATTTTTGTTAAACCAAGTGCATGAGCTATAACAATGAGTAAAAAGGGTGAGTCATAAACAATTTCCCAATCGAGTGATTTAAGAGAATTAATAATCAGGGCTAAAAGAGGGAGTAATAATGAAAAAAGGAATAATCGTATAGCTTGATATACAGATTTCTTCATAACTAACCTCCTTAAATTTATATAGTCAAGTGGATGACTACTGTCATAGACAGACTATTTTTCACTCATTTTACGTTAATTTATCTTACTTAGAAAGTTGGGATAACCATATTCGATTAAAATCTAGCGGTTATTGTCAGACAGGACTTAAAGAACTGGATAAATACGGCATTGAGTATCATATCGTGAAAACATATCCCAATGGGGTGAGGGTTGGATATGTGCCGAATTATAAGGCACCGAAAAACAAGAATGGTGTTAATCAAGCGTGGTTTTCGGCTAGCTGGTAAGCAAGGGCATGGTCTTTTTGTTACAACGTCTAGGTTTTCGCAGAAAGCTAAAGATTACGCTGACAATCATCATATTATTTTGGTTGATGGTGTGAAGCTTGCAAATCTTATGATTAAGCATAATTTTTGTGTTTCAACAAGAAAAACGTTTGAGATTAAAACGATTGATACTGATGCTTTGCTTGAATATCAAGATGAGTAGTGTTTTTGTGTAAGTTTTGTGACTTGATTTTGTTGATTTTGAGTTTGTTAGCTGAGTTTCTTACGGTTTTTGAATGCAATTTGCTTTTAATATTACGTATAAGTGTAAATGCTGATGCTAATGCTGATGTTAATGCAATGCCAATGCAATGTCATGTAATTGTTGTAAGAAACAAGGGGTGATTATATGGCGAAAACAGCTAACTTGTATACTCGTATTGATCCGGAGTTAAAAGAGCAGGCAGAGTATATATTGAATTCTTTGGGTCTTCCTCCTTCGAGTGATATTACCATGTTTTATAAGCAGGTTGTTTTACAGCAGGGGCTTCCTTTTGATGTGAAATTGGGTTATAGAGAGCCGCGTGATGTGAGTTCTATGACTCAAGGTGAGTTGAATGATGAGTTGGAAAAGGGGTATAAGTCGGTTTTATCTGGTGATGTGAAGCTTGCGGATAAGGTTTTTGAATCTTTGCATAAGACATAGGGTTTGTGTCGTGTGATAATTTTCTTATTTTTTATTTTGTTTTTGAAGAAAAGTATGAAGTTGTGGTTTCTCGTGTGCTTTATGGGAAAAGAGATATTGAGAAAGTTATAAATGGCAATTAAACCTTTTGCGATATTTCCTATCGTTAAAAAGTACACCCAATATCCATAGTGTGCACTCAAAAAAGTGTAGCTATACTACCCGTTCTCTCAATCCATTTAGAATCAATTTGTTTGTTGTCAAGAAAATAAAATAATAGACTATAAGACTTTTGAAAACAATGGCTTTATTTAGATGAATAATGTTTGGTCTATCTAATTTTATATATTTTCAATCTTCACAGTTTGCGTGGATATCTATCAGCATATTTGACAAAATCATATAGTTTAAGTAAATTTCACAAGTAATATTTCAAGGAAAGGTGGGAAAATTGTGAAGTTATTTCTTAAAATGTCTCCATTGGTAACTGCCGAGGCACAATGTGTGTGCAGTCAATTTTGATTGGCTGTAAACATTAAACATTTTGAAAGGAGAAATAATGGAAACAATAGTATCCGCTTTATTAGTTTTTGTTTCTACATCCATTGACTACTTAGTTGTTTTGACTATTTTATTCGCTAGTCAAGGAAAGAAAGGTTTGAAATCAATTTATGTGGGGCAGTATTTAGGTACAGGACTGCTTGTACTGGCTAGTCTTATTGCCGCTTACTTTTTAAATTTTATTCCACAAGATTGGATTATAGGACTCCTTGGTCTAATTCCGCTAGGTCTTGGTATAAGAGCAATTTTTGTGGATGAAGATATTGATGAAGAAGATATCGAGGGGAAAATTACCGGAGATGGATCAAAAATCTTAGCATTTACAAGTTTAACAGTGGCAATGGGTGGAGATAATTTAGGAATTTATATCCCCTATTTTACAGGAAAGAGTTTGATTGAGATTAGTATAAGTTTAGTAATATTTGCTTTAGGGATTTTGATTCTATGCAAATTATCTCAAAATCTCGCCTCAATTTCTGCTATCGGAGAGACTGTGGAAAAGTATGAAAAAGTAATTGTACCTGTCGTGTTTATTGGACTCGGTCTCTATATATTGATTGAAAATGGAACGATTAATTATTTCATAGGTCAAGTCCTAAAAGTGGTGTAAATTCATTTCCTTCCCTTTATCTGCTATTTTTACGTTCAAACTCAAACGAGAAAATAAGTGGTGCTTCCCACCGTCACGGCGCTTCACCGTGCTATAAGATGCAGGAGGATGATTAGGTGGGTGCATTTTATAACGTTCGAAATTACGCTACTTCGTTCGTTACTTTTCTAATACAAACGTGTATTAGTTATTTGGGTCGTTAACAATACTTTCTATATTTCTGCCTGAGTAGAATATGCGAATAACTGTTACAGTCATTTGGTTTTCGTCTACTTGGTAGAAAACAGTGTAGTTATCGACTGAAACTCTGCGTATTTCTTTAGAACACCACGGCTCCCACTCTACAAGCTGATATCGCATAGGCATAGTGTTAAGAGAACGTATAGCATGCTTAATGCGGTTGACTTGTTTTTCAGCCGTTTTAGGAACTTGTAATGTAAAGCGAATGTATTCGTATAGATCGGTGATGTCAAGGAACGCTTGCGGAGAATAAATGACGCTATAGGTTGTGCTCATACGCCGTATTCCTTAGCGAAGAATTGGTCTACTTCATCTGCACTGTATTGTTTGCCAGTTGAAATAGAGTCGATGCCTTTTTGTAATTCTTTATCCAACTCGGCTCTTGTTAAGCTGCCTAAAGCAGTAGGCTTATTAGTTGGCAAGCGGAGTTCAAATGGCATGCCTTTTTGTAAAACAATCTGGCTGTAAAGCATTTGGATTGCTGAAGATGGAGTTATTCCAAGTTGGCTCAATATGCTTTCAGCGTTTTCTTTAAGATTTGTATCGATTCTTGCATATACAGCGTTTGTGTTTGTCATTGTGTTCGCGTCCTTTCTGACCTTATTTTACAAAATGCTTGCAAGCATACGCAAGCAGATGAAAGCAAAAGTTTAATCACTATTCAGATTATGACTCCACATTGTTGTATCTTCGGATTCAAAATCAAGCTATTAATCAGGTCTTAAACCTTTTTGCAATATTTTCTTATCGTTAAAAGGTTTAGCGTGTGGCAGCTTTAGGCTGGCTTGGAGCGGTTTTTGAGCCCACTTTGGCTGTATGAGGGAAGATATCAACGCTCTAGGGTCGAGTGTAATAAGTTCAATGACTGTTGCTTGTGCACAATGTGATATACAAATGTATCAATCACTTGGGTTTTCAATTAAGATTGGGAACTTGTTTGCATTTGAACCATAAGTCACAGTAATTAGATAAAAAAATAAAGGAATAAACTATGGAACATAATTGCGGATTTATTAACGATAAAAAAGCATTTAGATATAGAGCAGCAGCCATCATAGTCGAAGAAGGTTGTGTGCTATTTGCAAGAAATGATGAGGACGACTATTTCTACTCAGTTGGCGGAGCGGTTCACGTGGGCGAGACATCAGAAGAAGCCGTTAAGAGAGAAGTATTTGAAGAGACAGGTCTTAATTACGAAGTAGATCACCTTGCCGTCATACACGAGCACTTCTTCATCGGCAGCTCCGGCTTAGATGGAGTAGACTTCCATGAGCTTACACTCTACTACTTGATGAAGTCCATTGGCAAAAGAGATTTTACGAGCCAAAGCACTACAGAGTCAGGTGCTAAAGAGACAATGCATTGGTTACCTATAGATGAGCTTGATAAGTTCAAGGCTTACCCGACATTTATGAAAGAATATCTTAAATCGGAGCATAGTGGAATAGAGCATATAATTTCAGATGAGCGATATTAATGAATCCCGCTATTATGGCAAGAGATCGTTACATGGGAAATTTGATTTAAAAGACAAGCCAGGCTCTTGTAAGTCAAGTTCTGATGTTCTTAAAGTACCAGGGCTTAATAAAACAGGTAATGTTGCTATAGGTTATAAGAAGAAATAGTAATATTTTGCAAATGTTAAACAAATGTTTTGTGATTGCTTATATTTGAGTTTTTGACGTAATGCTCGTATAATTTTCCACGTAAAGCACATTTAAGTTTATGAGGTGTTGCGCTATGACTGCCCAAATGATCGCTAGTCTTAAGAACGGTTTGAAAGGCATATAAAAGCACATAAAACAGCTTAAGATACATATTCTTTAGCAGTATTAAACACGCATTGCGCATGATGTTTTGTCATTATGTTTGCACATGCGCGTTGGTTTTTCTGTAGTTTTTGCACGTTTTTTGCATGTTTTTGCGCATTCTTATCGTTCTTGTAAGCAAGCGTTATCTTTTTATCTAACTGATTTTCATTGTTGAAATTTATTCAATAACAGTAAGAATTAAGGTTTAATAACAGTAAAAATTAAGCTTTAATAACGAGTAAGAACGAAGCAATAATAATGAATAATAATATAGAAAACGCAACTAATAGTCGCAATAACAATAATAAGCAGTCAACTAGCAACTTAATATTGCGTATTGATAATATAACAAGATCTTATTCTCGTGGATTTGGTCGTAAGAAGACAACTCGCCAAGTTTTACATAACGTATCTTTTGATATTCATTCTGGTGAAATATTTTGCTTGCTTGGCCCTAATGGTGCAGGTAAAACAACTACCGTAAAAATTGTTGGCACGTTGTTAGCTCCTGATAGTGGTAGTGTTCGTATTTCTAGTATTGATGCTGTGAGTAATCCTCGAGAAGCGCGTAAGCATGTGTCGTTACTTCTTGGAGGTGAGCGAGGATTTTATCAAAAGTTAAGTGCATTAGATAATCTTCGTTATTTTGCTGATCTTTCTGCTGTTCCATATAGGGAGCAAGGAAAGCGTATTCACGATGCTCTTGAGCAAGTTGATTTACTTGATAAAGCTCATGATGCTGTTCAAACTTTTTCAAGGGGAATGTGGCAGCGGTTGCATATTGCTCGATCGCTGGTCGCTAGAACGGACCTTATGCTTTTAGATGAGCCTACCACTGGTTTGGATCCTGAAAATGCTAGGAAAGTACGTGAAATTATTCATGCTTTACGAGATCAAGGAATAGCGATTTTGCTAACTACGCATGAGATGAGTGAGGCTGAAAAATTAGCTGATACTGTTGCTGTAATAAATCACGGTAATATTATCGCTCAGGGAAGTGTTCAGCAGTTGGCTTCTTTGCAGCATATTGATCATGTAACAATGTACGCGTATGAATGTGAAGTATCAAGCGGAACTCCTAGTGTTAAGGAAGAATTGCAAAAACTTGATGGAGTGTTGTGGTGTGATGTTTTTGAATCGCATGGAGTGTTAAATATTACTATCGCGTGGAGTAAAACATTATCTCAAGAACGAAATATTAAAATTCCTGTTGATGGGATTACACGTTTAGGTGATCGCGCTGCAAGTTTGGAAGAAACGTATCTTGCTATTGTGCAAAATGATAATTTTTCTGCATCAAATACTTCTACTTCTACTACTTCTTCTGCTACGCCGTCTTCTTCGTCTTCTTCACTTTCATTGAATAAGTAGGAGGCTTAATATGAATACTTCTACTCATTCATATGCTTCTGTGATTCGTGGCTTATGGTTTCAGCTTAAAAGCTTAGCAAAAACAACGTTTTTCTTGCAAAATGCGATACTTGCTCCAGTATGTTTTGCGTTGATGAAAATTGTTGCCTACTATGGTTTTTCTCATAATTGTACAAACTGTCTTAATAATATTTGGGTTGATTCTTCTATAGCTGGATTATGGTCTGCTACAACTACTGCTGTTGGAATTATTGGATACCAGCGTTATTTAGGAACATTACAATATTTAACTTTAAGTGTTATCTCACCTTCTGCAGTGTTTCTTCCTATTGTAGGATCCGCAGCTTTACTTGGGTGCATTGGTATGCCGATTGCGATTATTACCGTTGCTGTTTTCTGCCATGGGTTCTTTATGATAACATTCACGCAGCTAGTTGGATACTTACTTTCTATGCTTGCTTGCGTAGCTTCTGCTGCATTATTATCTGGAATTTTTGTATTATGCCGTAAAGCTACAGTTTATGAAGGTTTGATTTTAATTCCTGTATGGATGCTTTGTGGAATAGTGATACCTGTAGAATCAATGCCATTGCCAGCTCGTGTTATTGCGTTTATTCATCCGCTTACGTCTGCAGTGTGGGTGTCTCATGCGCAATCGTTTAATGCTACTACTGTGTTAGCAATTGTGTTATGTGTTGTATTATCCAGCGTTCTACTTGTTATTGCAGGTTTTATGTTACGTCATGCTATTCGACTTGCAACGCTTAATGGAAGTTTAAACATAATATGATACGAAATAATAATCAGGTTGAAACTATGCAAAATAAAATGCAAAATAAAATTATTCAAAATAGTAAGTACGCTGAATTGCATCAATATAATCAATATTCACAGTATGGTCACGTGAGCGTGTTATCTAGTATACGAACTGGTGCAAGAGTGAGTATACAGAGTATACCTAGCTTAAATAGTTGGAATACTGCTGTTATCCGTATGATTATTGAGCCTCTTTTATCCACGTTCTTATACGTTTTTCTATCTGGAGCTGTAAGTGGAGGATTCAATGGAGCAGTTAGTGCTGCAACTAGCGCTGGTTTTAATCATAGTTTGATTGCTTCAACTCTTGCTGCTGTGATGGGTGCATGTTCTATTTCCACAAGTATGACTGTGTCAGAAGCACTAGCATGGGATCGTTTTGAAGGTACAACACCATTCGTGCTTACAAGCGCGAAAGTTGCATTACCATTATGGTTCGGTCGTATTATTGCGCTCGTGACTATTTCTTTGGTGAGTGATGCTGTGACTTTGTTTATAACAATGCTTGTAGTAAGCCCAAGTGCTTTCTTTGTGATTAATATGAGTGCGTTGATGCTGTTGTTCCTTATTGTTCCTGTTGCTTCTACGGGATTTGGTATCGCTATAGCTGCTATAAGCATGATGATGAATGATGTTTATACTATTTCTAACGCGCTTAGTGCAATACTTCCTATTGTTTGTGGTGTGATTGCTCCAGTTAGCGTATTTCCTAAGATGATGCAATACGTGTTATATGTGATTCCAGTAACTCATGTTACGCAAGTATCGCGTAGTATAGTTGATGGTTCTGTAAATGTTGGCGTATCGCTACTTGTGATTCTTGTTGTCGGCATGTTATGGGCAATTGTTGGTGTGATCATATGGAATGTTGGTGTGGCAGTTCAACAGCGTAAAGGTACTTTAACAAATATAGGGTTTTAGCTGATAAATATGGGATTTAGTTAATTAAATAAGGATTTTATTATCGGGTATAGGGGTGGGTAATACTAAAAGCATATTGATTATTGGCATGAATGAGAGCAGAGCAATGAGGTGAATATCGGTCTTCGGCGCGTTGTGTTGTATGGCTCGTGCACCTGGATTTTGTACGTTCTCTGTTAGTTTTGTATAAATTTCTTTTGAAACAGCTATTTTCACATAATTATGTGCGCGTTTGCTAAGAAAATGCCATGTTACGATTCGTAACGCTTGTGTTCTCGTTCGTTCCTTTTCTATTCATATGTTGCTCGTTAGCATGTAATTACGCAGTGCGATTATTAATTGCATTACGAGCAAAACAAATAATCGTTAAGAACGAAAACTTATAGCCAATGAAAGGAGTTATACGATGTTGTTAGGAGAAAAAATCAGAAATGCGCGCGTGGAAGCGGGTTTAACTCAGGAAGAACTTGCTGAAATGATTATGGTTTCGCGTGCTGCGGTAGCGAAGTGGGAAGGTGGTCGCGGTCTGCCGGATGTTGCAAATTTGAAGGTGATTGCGGATGCGCTGGGTGTTACTGTCGACCATTTGTTGGATAAAGACAATGCTATTGATTTGTCAATCATTAAGAAGCCTATTGATTTAGCGAAGTATGGTCTTAATGAAAAATTGAGTGTTCGTAAGAAAATCAAGATGAAGGAACAAATTATTCGCGATGAATATGCAGATGCTGAAATTATTATGCTCACGGTGACGAAGTTTATTCCAAATTCGTCTGAAAAGTTTATGGATAATTTTATCGGGTGTATTACTACTTTGTTCAGTGATATTCCTTTGTTCGATACGTTTGCATTCGGTAAAGCGGTAGAGACTATTGGCAGTGAACAGTATTACTTGGTGAATAAAAAAGAAAAGCAATTTTTTGTGCTGATAACGGATGAGTATATTATTAGCAGAATGATGCGAGTAAAGTTCACTGATAAGAAGATGTGTGTTGGGGATAAGGAATTTACGCAAGTTGGTAAGTTGCGTGATAAGTAAGAACTGGTAGTTGGTTGGGAATTTGTCAGAAGAATGTGGTTTTCAGTTTTGATTTCCGCATTCTTCTGATTTTTATTTTCCGGCTTTTGTACATGCTTTTAGTGTTTTTACATGACAGTTAATCATAAGAAATGGAATTCGATTTTTGCACACGTATAAAAATGCATATTCTTTGCATCTAGCTAGTCTATTGAAATTATTTGAGCTATGCGTCAAAAAAGTTCATTGGCACCAAGTCATGATTTTGACTATATAAAACGTTACATTGGGCTTTTAGAAAGATATGTCACATATTGTCGAATTTCCATTATTTGTTGTTGATAATATTTTCGATGTTTCTGCCTGCATAAAAGATACGAACAACCGTCACGCTAAATTTATCTTCATCTACGAGGTAAAAAGCTGTGTAGTTATCTATGGGAATTCTGCGTATTCCTTTAGAACACCACGGCTCCCATCCAACAATCTAATATTGCATGGGCATGGTGTTAGTAGAATGGATATCATGCCTGAAATCAGGCTATAAAGTCAATTTTAAACCTTTAACGATAGCTCGCTTCTATTTCTAAAAGGTGCATTCACTTTTCCTACGCATCTGTTTATGTATGGAAATAAAATCCCGTAGATTATCGGATGATTTTTAGTTACAATTATTTTATAGGCTGCAGATTTGCATTCTTTGTCCATAATTTACATCCCGTCAGTTTTATTAGACTCAAAGATGATTTGTACTACGAGATGAATGAATATTGGGCAGGTGATAGTGAATAACAGAGTGAAGATTGAACATGAGAATCGTAGCTGCAATTAGGTAAAGATTAAGTTGTGGAGGAGGCATAAATGAAGCATATCAAGCATTATGCTTTTTTGACTATGGTAGTTTGTCTTATATCACTTATTTCAGGTTGTAAGAATCAGAATAGTTTTAGCAATAATAATAGAGAACTAAAAACAGAAAATCAAAAGTCTGCAAGGAATGAAAGACACTCAGAAAATAATGAAGATGTTGACTGGAAAGAGGTAAGTAAAAATGGTGTTGATGAAACTTTGCTCGTAAAAAACATAGATGAAAAGGTTCTCACGTATGTGGCTAAACAATTACAAAATCTATGCGATGAGATTGGTGAAAAGGGGCGCAAAGATAAATTCTATTGGCTGACAGGACAATGGTATAACGATGTAATGTATTCTAAACAATATATTAGTGTTTTGTTGTTGGGTAAAAAAGCAATGAAACCATTGTTCCTAATAATATATAAAAGCAAAGAGGCTGGAATGTATGAATGGGTTTGTAGTAAAGCTTTAGATGAAATATCTGGGTTTGATTTCTCGGGATTAAACAATGGTGCAGGCTGGAGCAATTCTAAAGAATTTTTAAAGGCATTTACCGATAAAATTATTGAACAAAAAAATTAACAACTCTCTGTTTGCAATTGTCTTGGATGTTTACACTCCTACAATATTTCCAATATTAACTTTCATTCTGCAATGAGCATTAAGGCTATTTTGCTGTCGAGTGATTATTAATTTAGTTGTTTATGTTTTGGGGAACAAAATGGTATAAAAATTGTAAAAAAGTTCCCTACACTATTTGATTTCTCATGGTAATGGCTTGTTGGTTATTCCAGAAAATAAGGTTACTGAGTTTAAGAAGTTGCTTGTTGCGTATTATGAAGGCGAAGATCTGCAGTCTGTAACGGATGCGCTTGCTTGCGCTTGCGAAGATGATTGGGAAGCGCGGTGCAAAAATGAAAGAAAACGAATTGGCGGTCGGTTGCGCTAATTTGTCGGCAGAAATTGCGCTTTTAACGGCAATTGCCAACTGAACTTGCTACTACGCAACTGCTGTTTTAGCTATAATTTCACCATGATCATGATGAATTCTAGTTTGAAATGGAGATGTTTTTATGATTTTAGCAGATAAAATATTGGAACTGCGTAAACAAAACGGTTGGTCGCAGGAAGAATTGGCGGACAAATTGGGTGTCAGTCGCCAAGCTGTTTCCAAATGGGAAGGTGCGCAAAGTATCCCGGATATGGAACGGATAATTGCATTGAGCCGTTTGTTTGGTGTTAGTACAGATCTTCTGGTAAAAGATGAAATTGATGTTATGGGGAAGAACGTCAACGCAGATGAAAATGCCTGCCAGGAAGAATCCGGCGTTCGTATGCGGGTAATTGAGATGGAAGAAGCCTCCGCTTATATTGCTCACAGAATATCATTTGCCGCCTATGTTGCTCTAGGCGTTCTTCTTTGTATTCTGGCGGCAATCCCGTTGGTTGGCAGTGATCTTTTGCTTTCTCACACAGTAAATGCACAAGTCGGTAAAACTTTGGGCTTAGCATTCAGTGTTGCGATTATTACCGTTGCTGTAGCTATTTTTATTATTCAGAGTTTCCACGGAAAGCGTTATCAATATTTGGAAAAAGAGGACTTTGAAACGGCTTACGGCGTTGACAGTGTGCTCAAAGAACGCTTGGAACGTTTCATGCCGTCGTATGTGCTGCGGACGGTCATCGGTGTCGTTTTATGTATGGTTGCCTTTATTTTTCTTATAATTTCGGATATAGCACCGAAATTTTATCAACTTTCATCCGGCTTTTTTGTAGTTATCGCTATTGCCCTGGTGGCAGCAGCTGTCTATTTATTCGTACAGGCGAATATCGTCCGCTCGTCCTATTGCCGTTTGCTGCAACCGAAGAAAAAAACTGTCTATCCTGCAAAGATTAGCTTATTCCTCCAAGCTTACTGGCTTATAATTATCTGCATTTATTTAGCCTACAGTTTCATCACGTCCGATTGGGGAAAAAGTTGGATTGTTTGGCCGTTGGCCGCATTGACTTACGGAGTAATAGAAGTAGTGCTCAAAGCGTGGAGGCTAGGAAAGAAATAAGTGACTTTCGGAGCCGATTTTGCGGCGAATAATGTTAAGGCTGTTGCTTCTTGCATGTTGGATACGTTAAATGGTACGAGTGTTTTAGAGGGAGAAATTACCAAGGGTGCATGTCTTGAAGTAGTTTGTGAGAATGGCGTGGCTGAAGTTTGTGATAAGCATAAAGCTAATCTTAGTTGTAATAATTTTGGGCGCAAAACAGGTGGATGTGCTCACTATGTTGTGCATTGCTTGAATGGAAAAGCTGTAGTGAAGTAATACTGTTGTGGTGTTTTATGTCCGTCACTGTGACTAGTCGCACGAAATAGAGTTTGGCATATTCTAAAAATGCTTCGGAATGTTGAGCATTAAGCTTGGTGATTTTTGATCCAAGTGTAAAGGTCATTTTCATTTGCTTCGCCTGATGCAACTTTGAGAATAAAAAAGTTCCGTATTGGAGATTAAGGAATTTATGAAGGTTGGTCAGCTTCGTAATAAGTAGTAAATGGGCAGGTTAGGTCTGATTTTAATATTTTTTCTCATAATATTTGTTGATAAAAAACATGATTAATGGAGAAAGGGCGACTGAAATAGCTAAAAGAGCAGCTGGCAAATATGCTTTTGTGATAAATGCAATTATGGCAATTATTCCCATTAGGTGCATTAGTATGAATGCCATTGTTGCATTTACTTTATCTTTGATTTTCTCGTTTCTTTCATCGTTCACATTTATTTTGTAGTTGTGGTCTTTTTCCATCATCTTATAGTGCATGATTTTTACGTGTGAAAGTGAGATAATTGCAACAAAAACAACTGACAGTACAATTTCTACGGATTCGTTCAGTTTAAGAGTCAGTGCAAGAATTAGTCCGCAAATTCCTATTACATATCCTATGTACCAAAAATTCTGGGTTTTCTGTTTTTTCATTTTTTATCTTCCTCGTATATAAATATTTCTTCGATTGTTAAATCAAAGTACTTGGCAATTTTGTATGCCAATATGATTGATGGATTGTATCTTCCATTTTCCAAAGAGCCGATTGTCTGTCTTTATACTTCGAGTGCGTCGGCAAGTTCTTCTTGGGTTATGCCTTTTTCTTTTCTAATTTGTTCAAGTCTATTTTTCAAATTACATTCTCCTTCCTAATGGAAAGCTAGCTTTACATATAAGATAATTGTTTCGAGAGTAAATGTCAAGTTTGCTTTCCGTTGTATTTAATAAAGATGTGGTGTAGTACCTGCCGTGAGTTTTGCTTTGCTAATGCTGATGTAAATGTAGTGCTAATGTGTTGAAAAAATTGAATTTTTTCTTTAATAAAGCTTGTGTGTGGTTTTTTTTTAAAATAGTAATACTATTAAAGCTAAACAGACTATTATGGATTCTAATTTTAATAGGATTGTATTCTTATTAGAATTGCATATTAAGAATAAGAGGAACTTATGAAATTAATTAGACCAGATAGTAAATATATCCAAGGTTATATAGAAGCAAATGAAGAAGATGAAATTTTTAGGCCGAATGCAGAAAGACGTTTTATAAACCCCGAGACAATTATAGAGAGTTCTTATAATATTGAACATGGTATAAATTTGCCTGAAAATTATGTTAAAGCTACTACGTTTTGGCTGATAGATAATGAAAAATTTATTGGTGAAATTAATATTAGGCATGAATTAAATTCTTTTTTAATTAACTATGGTGGTCACATAGGGTACGAAATTAGACAGTCTGAATGTATGAAGGGCTATGGAACAAAAATGCTTTCTATGGCACTTGCATATTGTAAAGAGACTTTGAATCTACATAAGGTTTTGATTACGTGTGATGATGACAATATCGGCTCGATACGAGTCATAGAAAATAATGGTGGAATTTTAGAAAACAAAGTGAAAAATAGCTTATCAAGAGGAAACGTTACAACAAGAAGGTATTGGATTAATATATAGAGGAGAAGATGATGAGTGAGACGAATGTAAGGCCAGTGCTTTTCAAGCATGCTTTTTGGGGTCATGTGATTACAGAAACTGTTGCTGGCGTTTGCACGCTTATTATTGCGCTGCTTGTACAGCAGTTCGTAGGGCACCGCGTACTAGGTTGGGAAACTGTGGTCATACTCGTGCTGAGTGTTGTGGTGTTTTCCCTGTTAAGCACAGCGTATCTGCAGTGGGATAGGCATCGTAGACCAGATGACGGGTCTGGTGATTTGCTTATTGGAATCATCGATTTTGTGCTCAGGCTGCTGGTGACTTCTGGTATTGCTTCATTGCTTGTTTCCAATACTACGCTGCTAAGCATTATTATTGGTGCAGCGATTACTAGTGTGTTGCTGTTTGTTTTAGAAAAGCCTTGGCAGCCAGGTATGACGGATGCGCAATTACATGAAGCTTCAAAGAAATCGGTTGAGCTTGGCGTTCAAATGCTTGAAGAAGAGCGCGTAAAGCGCGCCGAGGCGAGAAACATAATTGCATTACAGCATGCGAGCGCAGGTAAAACAGACACTCCTAGAGGTACGTCTCTAACATTCTCCTCGTTAATCGTTGCGAATATGCTGATGGAAGCAGTATGCGATGTTGCAACATTTTTGCTTGCACTGATACTGCAATGGTGGATGCTGGGTAGTATCGTTGGCTGGCGCACGCTACTCGTCATATTCTTGGGCAATATGCTATTTTCTTGCGCGGCTGCTGCGGTTATGGTTCTGATGGGCGCATTGAAGGCTGATCAACAGAAATGCCTAACAAAAAGTTGGCCTTTCTTAGTTATTGTTGTACTGCTTCGACTGCTGATCTTCGGTGTTCTCGCTTGGCTGCTTACACCTAGCTTAGTATGGGTAAGCGTAGTCGTTGGCGTTGTGCTTACAGATATTGTTATCGTTATAAAGCATCATCCATGGAGAAGAACCGCAGTAGCAGCATAAGGTTTTGTAAGACTGTTTTCTTCTTCTTTGAGCAAAAGGTTCTACGTACGTTGAGAGTGTTGTGTAGTATTGATGTCAAAGGCTAGTATCGAAACGAGCTGAGTGTACAAGATTGATGTAAAAAAATGCACATCATTTGCACCTGGCTTTGTATGTGTATTTTACGCAGAAGGAGAGAGAGTTTATTATGGGTAACAATAGTTCGAAAGAAGAGTTAAATACTGAAATAAAAAATGCTGGAAAAGCATATTCTGAGATAGAAACATTGAATAAGGATTTAAGTAAATTTAAAACAAATCAAAATCAAATTAACATGCCTACTAGAGGTAGAGGTAAATTCAAAAATTTATATTGGTGGGTAATAGATCTAGAAAATGAAGTGGATATTTACAGGATTAAATATAACAAAATTTTTTTAATGCCATATACTTTTGGACTTACAGAAGATGATTTAAATACAAATACAAGTACGGATATAATAGATTTGAAAAATTATGAAGAAAATGATGAGTTATCTGATGAAGAAGGTAATAATTTATTTTATCGCATAAGTAAACAAAAAAATTATAAAAAAGCTAAAATACATTCTAACAATTATAACGTAGATATAACTACAGGTAATTTTCACCCACATGATGCTTTGAAGGGAGTAATAAAAGGGGAAAAAATTAAACAAATCATGCTAGTAAGAAATACCTTAAGTAAAAATCAATCTCACTACGGAGTTTTATACCCCAAGAATTGCCCTGAAGGCGAAGAAAAAAATTTCATAGTTTTAAGAGATGAAGCCAATAAATTCTACTACATTCCTAAAAAATGCATAAAACTAGTAAAAGAAAACGAAGAACTTGGAAAAACACTTATTGATTTTTTAAATTCCATAGGAGTTGAATAAATAATATTATTTAGAACTAAGAAATAGTTATCAGATGTAAATGTGATGTGCCCCCCAAAAAAAAGTTAGACTTTTGTGTTTGAAAAAATAGGGGGGTTATTTTTCATATTCGTGTATAACACGTTTTATAAGAGCTTCTTTACCAGGGCCTGGTTCAATCATTGATAAGAAATGACGGGATGAAATTGTGGTCATCAGATCAATTAGATATCTCACGCTTTCATCAGATCCAAGAATAGTATCTTCTTTACCAATATGTTTAAGGATGTAATGCTTGTAGTATTTAGCCGTACTATTAGGTTTCCAACCATTTTCTTTTAGTTCATTGTATAATTTGTCAAGATCTAAAGTAATGGTGACCTTCGTAGGTAAATTAATGTTTTCATTTTTATCCATGAATTTGTACCTCCTATTGCTGATAACATACTTCAATGTAGAAACAAAGACAACAAGTAGGTATGTAGCAGGCGCGAGTGTATGGGAAAATGATTGAGGGGTTGCTAAAATGTTGGAAGTATTAAAGCTGTAGATTTAATTTGCAATTGTATTGAAGATCGTAACAAGAATCTATCTAATTAGAAAAGTTCATAGAAACGGTTTTTGAGGTTTATTTTCTTAAGGCAGATTGTTTTATAAGACCTTGAGTGATGTGAACTCAGGTGATTTGAATGATGAATTAGAAAATGGTATTACCGAGGTTTCTGATAAGAATAGAGTAAATCTTGGGTGCATAATCTTGGGTGCAAAACAGATGGATGTGCTAACTGCGTTGTGAGCTGTTCAATGCGTATAATTATGTGATAAAAAACACTAAAATATGTATAATTATGTGATTAAATGCACCAAAGCATATGATACGCGATAAAAGATAACGCAAAATATAACAGAACAGCAGTTAAACTAAGCGTAGAAACAGCCAAGCGTTAATACGGCTGCAATATCTAATAGCGTAATACAAGATGAAAGGTGAGTAATCGTGAAAAGACTGATTATACAGATAAACTTATAGAACTTGCGCTGAAGGAGAATAATTGAGAAAGAAAGATAATCTACAAGGGAGAAGAGAGAAAGAGAAAGAAAAGCAGGAACATACTCCCACAGATGAGAAAAATCCTCTATGTTGTGAATCACATGAGCAAATATGTGAAAACCTTAACAGTGCAAATAAGGAATTGCCCAAGTATAAGGTTTTGCGGCTGAGTGCGGAAATCTTTTCCATCTTAATGATTATTGGAACTGCTTTTATGGCATCCAATAAGCTACAGCTTTTTGGATGGATCACTTATTGTTTTGCAATTCTACTTCTTGTTGGAGTTTCTCTTATTTGGGTTATTTGTGTTATTTGGCAACGCAATCTACACAGTCGTTTTCGTAGTGAAAATGTAGATTGTAACAAATCTTTTCTTAGCTATGGCAAGCAACGGTGGAAGGGTAGAATCTCGCTGATTCTTTGTTGCTTTTTTGTGTTAAGTGGTATTCTAACTGCATTCTTTGGAATAACTGCAGTACGTCTTCCAAATCAGTGGCTTTTGCAGACTTGGGCGTATGTTATATGCGCGGCAATGCCAGTTGTTTGGATGATTACGATTTCTCTTGTATGTGTCTTCTATAATCTCTATCTTATCTCACTCGTACGGAAGACAGGTATAAGAATTGTACTTCGTTGTCTACATGTTCTGCTTTGTGTGCTGGTTATCTTAGGTCTTGGATTTTTTGACGTTTTGTTTATTGTTGGCAGATATTCTGTGAAACAAAATGATAATGGTACATACACAGAGCACGTGGATGATATGTATGCTCCTTTTGAGTATTATCTTTATAAGTCTGAAGGCCCATTTTTCCTTAAGTATCTTCGACCAATGAAAGATTCAAGTGATACTGATCCAAAAATAAGTGAATCTGAGTGGTATAGCAGAATTAATCGCAATAACAGGAAAGATACAAGATTAAAAGATACAAGATTAAAGGCTGAAGAGCCAGAGAAAAATTCCGATTTGCATGATGACACTGAGCGTGATTTAGAATCAAAGAGGGAAAGAAATGCAGCGCTTAAGATATTTGATAAGTATTTTGCGGCGAAAGGCTTTGCGTTCAAGGAGAGTTATACTTCCAAGGGGGATATGTATTTTGTTCTGAGTGAAAGCCGTTCGGACATTACTTATCTGCAGTATAACAGGGACTCTCAGGATGGAAAATGTGGTCTTTATATTCTGTTTAAGGCTTCAAAATCTTCAGATGGAAGCTGGTCGCCGAGTGATGCTTGCATGCAGAACACCTATACTTATGAATATAGCACTGGGCTAATTGCAAAGAGCAGTAGGGCATATTGGTAGTAGGGTTGATTGGTAGTAGGGCAGAATTGTTGGATGCCAAAATCGAAGAGTATCTGAAGATTGTCAGATAGTGATTGTCAGATAGTAGAATCCATATTTGCGTGCTCTAGTTGCTTGTGTTTTTGGGGAACAAATCGGTTAAATAATCGTAGAAAAGTTCCCTACATTATTTGATTTCTTATGCTGTTACAGTTGGTAACTATAGTGTTTTACCTTGTTTCTTTTTCCGCTGTAAATTATTTGTTAGTTTGTAATTAGGCGGTATATAAATCAAATGTTTCAATACTAATTTGGTTTCCGTCAAGTAATTTCATAATGTGTAATAAGTAATTTGAAAGGAGTTGTGTCATGAGTAGTGTTATACCTTTGGGAGAAAAAATTAGAAAGGCTCGTCTGGAAGCTGGGTTGACGCAGGAGGAGCTTTCGGAATTATTGATGGTATCTCGTGCTGCTGTAGCAAAATGGGAAACGAATCGGGGTTTGCCGGATATCGAGAATCTGAAATTTATTGCATCTGCTCTAAGCGTGAGTGTTGATTATCTTTTGGATGAGAACAATAGCGTTGATTTTTCTATTACTAAGAAGCCTATTAATCTCAATAAATATGGTTTCGACGGTAGGTTGAGCAGTTTTAAGAAGCTGAAAATTAAAGAGCAGATTGTCTTAGATGAATATCCTGACTCAGAAATCAATATGCTAACTGTTGTTAAGACTTATAACAGTTCATCTGAGAAAATGGTTGATAATTTTGTTGGATGGTTTTCTACTCTCCTTGGAGGATTGCCATTGTTTGGCATATATGATTTCAGTAAAGCTGTTTCCACTCTTGGGGCTGATCAGTATTATTTGGTGGATAAAAAAGATAAGCAGTATTTCGTGCTTATAACCGATGAGTATATTATTAGCAGAATTATGGGAGTGGCGTTTAATAGTAAAAAATTCCGTATTGGAGATAAAGAATTTATGAAAGTTGGTAAGCTTCGTAATAAGTAGTAAATGGGTGGGTGGGTCTGGTTTTAATATTTTTTCTCATAATATTTGTTGATAAAAAACATGATTAATGGAGAAAAGGCGATCGAAATAGCTAAAAGAGTAGCTGGTAAATATGCTTTTGTGATAAATGCAATTATGGCAATTATTCCCATTAGGTGCATTAGTATGAATGCCATTGTTGCATTTACTTTATCTTTGATTTTCTCGTTTCTTTCATCGTTCACATTTATTTTGTAGTTGTGGTCTTTTTCCATCATCTTATAGTGCATGATTTTTACGTGTGAAAGTGAGATAATCGCAACAAAAACAACCGACAATGCAATTTCTACGGATTCGTTCAGTTTAAGAGTGAGTGTAAGAATTAATCCGCAAATTCCTATTACATATCCTATGTACCAAAAATTCTGGGTTTTCTGTTTTTTCATTTTTTATCTTCCTCGTAGATAAATATTTCTTCGATTGTTAAATTAAAGTACTTAGCAATTTTGTATGCCAATATGATTGATGGGTTGTATCTTCCATTTTCCAAAGAACCGACTGTTTGTCTTGATACTTCGAGTGCGTCAGCAAGTTCTTCTTGGGTTATGCCTTTTTCTTTTCTAATTCGTTCAAGTCTATTTTTCACATTACATTCTCCTTCCTAACGGAAAGCTAGCTTTACATATAGGATAATCTTTTCGAGAGTAAATGTCAAGTTTGCTTTCCATTGTTGGTTTAGGTATTTTTGTGGGATGTGAATTATACGTATTGGTAAACCTGAAGGAGTGTGAAAAGTATAGTTTGCTAGTAAATGAAGAGATTGGCATTGATAAACCTGTAGTGTGCTTGCGCTTTGACTGAGCTTGAAATTGCATAACGCATTTCAAGCTCCCTCAAAGCGTGATTTGGCTTAAGGCATAAAGTCCAGTGGACTTTATGCGCCAAATCAGCCGAACGGCTACTAATAGCCGTTCGGAATAGCACGGCTAATCCGTGCGAACGATATTCCTGATTTTTCCCATTATTTGTTTCGCGACACACCCGAAAAGCTTACCTTAAAAAAACCTGGGAAAATTCTTCAAAAACCTTGAAATGCGTATTTTTACGGTTTGATAACGATTTATATGTAAAATTTACGACAAATAGTATTAATTTAGTAAAATCACAATAAAATATTTAGAATAAACCTTAACATTGGCTGAATGTTTTAGTTGATTTTAGGCAGAGCATGTTGTATCTTTTAAGTCAGTTACCGATGAATCCCTAGTTCTCGGTTACTACGCGGGAAACCGCAAAGGCAAATTTTTCTATGCGCCCCTAACGCATAGGAGAAGAAGAAAGGAAATAAAATGATGAATAAGAAGGCTATCGCCGCTTTCGCTGCTGGCGCAACTTTGCTTGCCGGCTTCGCAATGGCAACCCCAGCATTCGCTAAGGTTCCACGTCCTGTCAGCACTGATGAAGCTAAGGATGATTCGTTTGCTCTTAAGACTTTGAAGGCAGCTTTGAAGAAGGCTTATGATGATGCTGATACTGCAGAAACTGAAAAGACGAACGCTAAGGCTGATGCAACTATTGTAGATGAAAATGGTGAGCTTTTGAACAAAGCTGATTACAAGCTTAATGATAAGGGTGAAGTTGTAAAGAAGGCTGATGATTCTAAAGATGATGCAGCTACTAAGGCAAATACCTATCGTGAAAAGCTTGCAGCATACAAGGCTGCACTTGAGGCTGTAAAGACTGCTGAGGAGGCTGTAAACGCTGCAACTCCAAAAGTTGAGCCTTCTAAGGATGCAAAGCGTGTTGCTCTTGCTAAGTTGGATGAAGCTAAGGAGAAGTTGGGTAAGGCTCAGGAAGCCAAGGATAAGGCTTTTGCTGAGGCTGATGCTGCTTACAACGCTAAGCATGAGGCTGAGAATAACTTAAAGGCGGCTCAGCGTGCTCTTAAGGATTACCAGGATGAGAATGCTAAGGATAAGGGTTCTCGTGCTTACAATGCTGAAGTTGAGAGCTTGAAGAAGGTAATCAATGAGGCTAAGGAAGCTTTGGCTGCTGCAAAGACCAAGTTTGCTGATGCAGATAAGGCTTTCAATGAGGCTGCTACTAAGTTCAATAAGGCTTTGAGCGAATATGCTGGCGCTTACAAGAATGCTCAGGATTCTAAGGCTGATGTTTCTACATACGCAACTCCAGCTTCTTTGGCTCCTCTTTCTACTGACTACAAGTATGGCACCAACTTTGTTCCATCTGCAACAGTTCAGCCAGGTAAGCCAGGTGCTGCAAAGCCAGGCAAGCCAGGTCAGGCTGCTGGCCAGGCTGGTGCCAATGGCGCTGCTGCTGGTGCTAAGACTGAGGTTGAGAACAAGAAGGACAAGGACAAGCGCGGTAACACCCACACTGGTACTGGTGTTGGCGTAACTTTGACCGCTTTGGCTGCCACCATGCTTGCTGGCATGGGTGCTGCTGTTCGCAAGGCTCGTCACTAAGCAATGCGCGCATTAGCTAATGCATAGCTGCCAGCGCTTGTAGTGTAGTAGCTTTGTAAACGCTAATGTTATACTTATGGTGGTTGTGGGTTCTCCTGCAACCACCATTTTTATAACTAATTGCAATAAATTAATCACAATTATTAGAATCGAGGCGACGCGGCCTATGTGTTTTAAAAATCGTAATTTGCAAGCTGATTCTAAAGTTAAAACTTGTAAAGATTGCATAGATGAAAAAACTTTGAACAGTATTAGTTGTTGGATAGTATCCTTTTACTTATTTTTAGTTGCTATACCAGTATCAGCGGTATTTATATTTAATGCATTTTATAAAATTAACATTTGTGGAAAAATTCCTGTTGGCTGTCTTATTAGTCGCGATTTATTTATAGCGTTCATTATCTTTTTTGTAGTGTTTTACTTTAAAACGAAAAATATTAAGTGTAAAGAAATTTATGATGATTTAAAGGTCAATAGCAATGTTATGGCGTGGAGTGCAGTATGTGTAGTTGCGTGCTTGCTTATATCTGCTTTCATTTCTTCAGATTATGTTACTAAAATTACTGTATATCTTGCCCTTCTATTAGTTACTTGTTTTATTGGTTTTCGAGCGAAATATTACAATAAAAAATATGCTTTAACTAAGATTAATATGGACTATACGAATACAATGAATAACTATTCGAAGACTAGAGAATATGAAACAGAGATAGAATTTCTTACTAAAATGACGTCTTATCTAAAGTATTATAAGGAAATGGAAACGAATTATCTTATGATGTCAGCATTCTTTGTATTTGTAACATCTGTATTGGGCAAGTTCTATTAACTCATTACAGAGTGAGTCAGCGTCGTCTGCTGTTTTATCGATGGCTATGTAGTTCTTTTATTCCCGTGTATGCATAACGTGTTGCTATGCATACACGGGAACACGTTTTACTGGCTTCAATTCTGTCTATTTAGTCTTTACTGTTATTATCTGTGCTATTCTTATCCATTCGTCGCTAGAGCCTTGTTAAGAGATTAGAGCTTTGAGTGTGTTGCTTTCGGTTTTGTTTGCTACTAGGGGCATTCAAAACCGAAAGCTTTTTGTTTGTTTTTGTTCTATTTGTTTCCATACTGCGTTTTGAGCGTTTTGAGCGTTTTGAGCGTTTTACGCGTTTTTGCGTATAGCTAAAACCTTATACGCGATTTTGCAATTCACATACGCATTTGTTATTTCGCTGCATTTGTTATTTCGCTGCATTGTTATTTAATATCCCTTGTTATCTCATTTCTTTTTTACCAAATTGTGTTATTGCAATCAAAAATACAAACACAGATATTGCAATTGCACATGGCAAAAATGGTATAAGATTAAATCCGTTTCCTAATCCTGTTGATGTAACTGCATGTAGAGAGCGGGAAACCATATATCCGCTGTAACAATAAGGATAAACTATCCAAAGTGGAGTATTTGCTATTAATACGCCAGGAATCACAAGAAGTATATTTAATCCAACGGATAACATTGACTTTTCAAAAAGCACAGTAATCGCCCACATGACTATTACGCTTGGAATCATAGTCAAAAACAGATCTAAACACCATTTTAGTAGATACATAATTGGTAGCGTTTCTGTAACTCCCGTGCTACTGGTTGCAAACAATCCTGCTATAACGAATACAGCAAAAAATACGACCATTTCCATAAGCAAATAAAATAGCAGTACGCAAAATTTTGCAGCAGAAATCGCGTATCTGCTAACAGGCAGTGCCAGCATTTTTAGTATTCCATTATTGCTTGTTTCTCGTCCTGCAATCATCACGCAAACAACAATCATACTAAGCGGAAGCAGATAATATGAGTAGACTAATGCGCTTTGAATAAACATAGCAGCCCATGCGTGTGTATATTCTGGAGTGAAGTAGCTATGAAGGCTTGCTACACCAGATCCAACCACAAGTAATGGCGCAATAAAAATCAAAGGAATAATTTTACTACGCTTTACTTTCTTAAATTCGATTCTAAGAAGTTCAAAAAATCTCATTTTCATAATCTCCTTATTCATAGTTATATAGTGCAAGTTTTTACTTATAGTGCGTGTTTTTATTCATAGTGCAGGTTCTTAGCCGCCCACAATCCAGAACATAAAAACAGAAGTGTTTCAACTATGGATACGATTACGACCGTAGTATTAGGTTGCGCGCTCATGGCAACTGCTGGTTTTAGCATAACTATAAAAGGTGATGCCATAAAAAGCACAATGTCTGACGAAGCCAATGCCATGCCGCTTAAAAATCCTGCTACACCAATTCCAAGCGTTACCCACATGTTTTCAAATCGTGATGATACAAAAATCATAAAGGACAATACAGGCATTGACGTAATAAATGAATATGCAGCAAAAGATATAAGAGTACTTACATTAAACGTACCTTGTGGCAAATCTGTTACACCGATTTTTGCAAGTGCTAAATTTTGTATGCAAATAGCGATTAGTAATAGAACAGTCAGCAGTATAAATTTGCATAGGTACATAGCAGGAACGCTCATAGGCAGCATATGCATCTTTTTTACTGCATTTCCCTTAAATTCCATGTTGTAGATAATGCATGCTGCGACTATTATGCCGAACATGTTTAACACCATAATCATGCCGTAAAGCTGTGTAAGAAGAATATCCATAGGAGCTAAAGGCAGGTTTAATAATGTATTTTTTCGTACAATAAAATTCACAAAAGCGTACGCTGCTCCCATAACGCCAATAGCAATCATAAGAGCTATAAAGCCAGTTCTCTTGCATTTTTTTAGTTCGATTACAAGCGTTTTCATAGTCTTGCACTCTGCTTCCTGATCTTATTGTCTTCATCAATCATGGATAGGAACATATCTTCCAAATTGTCGGAAGCAAAACCAGATTGTAATGCATGCTGTCGTAGTTCATCTAAACTACCTTCAAATAACAAGTGTCCGTGATTAAGTATTCCAATATCATCTGCAATAAGCTCAATTTCGGATAGCATATGAGAAGAAATAAGAATCGTGCAATCGTAAAGATCTGGCAGCGACTTAATCAGATTTCTGATTTCGTGTATGCCAGATGGATCGAGTCCATTTGTTGGCTCATCTAAAATCAAAATAGGTGGTCTACCAAGCAATGCTCCAGCAAGACCAAGCCTTTGCTTCATGCCAAGCGAATATTTTTTTGCAAGACGGTCTGCAAACTCAGAAAGACCTACTAATTCTAATGCGTCATCAACTGCACTCTTAGGTAGTTCTAAAATGCGACGTATAATGTCAAGATTTTCTCTACCTGTTAGATTTGCATAGAAAGATGGTGATTCAATAAATGAGCCTATTTCTTTCAAAATAGGTATGCGGTCGGCAGGAAACTGCTTTCCGTCGATTGTAAATACACCTTTTGTTGGAGCCGTAAGCCCTAGGAGCATTTTCATTGTTGTAGATTTTCCAGCTCCATTTGGCCCAAGAAAGCCGTAAATGCTACCTTTGCGAATATGAAGTGAAACATCATTAACAGCAATAAATGACTTATATTTTTTTGTTAAATGTTCTGTTGTAACAATATTGTTCATGGCAATATCTCCTTTCGGGATTTATGATATTGCGTCAACCTTTCTACAACATTCTCTTCACCTTACATTTACCTTACATTTTTATGCGAGGTCAAAAAATGAATATTCACATGGCATAATATATGTTAGGGGGTTCTCCATGAATCGGAATGATTATTTATTGAACAAGCATCTGCTACTTGTTGATGATGAGCAGGAACTTCTAGATATGGTTGTATCCATATTAAACGAATACGGTTTTTATAATATAACGACTGCAAAAAATATAAAAGATGCAGTAGAGGCAACACAAAAATTACGTCCAGAATTAGCAATCCTTGATGTTATGCTCCCCGACGGTAATGGGTTTGAGTTAATGAAGCAGATAAAACAATATAGTGATTGTCCTATTTTATTCCTTACTGCTTGCGGTGAAGATGAAGATAAGTTTAAGGGATTTGACTTAGGAGCAGACGATTATATTGTAAAGCCGTTTCTCCCAAAAGAGCTAACGTTTCGCATTATGGCAATTTTAAGACGAAGCTACAAGAGCGAAAATCCCATTGTTAAACTGAAAAATAGTCAGATTGATTTTTCTTCTGCCCAAGTAATAAAAAATAACGAACATATTCCACTTACAGCCAAAGAATATGATTTACTTTCTGCACTTTATAGAAATGCTGGATGCATTGTAACAATTGACGCGTTATGTGAAGCTGCATGGGGAGCTAATCCTTTTGGATATGAAAATTCTTTAATGGCACATATACGTCGTATCAGAGAAAAAATAGAACTCAATCCATCGCAACCTGTTTCTTTAATAACAGTTAAAGGCTTAGGATATAAGCTGATTGTGGAGTAAAGCAGAATGAAAAGCATACCAAAACTAATACAACGATTTATAAGTATTTTTCTACTAAGCTCTGTGCTTATAGTATTAATGAATATTATTGCGTTTATTGTACTTATAGGAAATTACGCTCCCGATAAAGAGATGTCTCCTTATAGCATAGCCAAAGAGACGGGAGAAGCATTACAATTATCCGCAAGTGGAGATTATGCATTATCAAAAAATATGTCTTCCAAATTGACAAATTCTGGCGCATGGGCAATTCTGATTGATAATAATACGTTGAAAGTCGTGTGGAAAACAGAAAATGTTCCTGCGGGTATTCCAAACGACTATACTTTGTCTGATATAGCTAATTTGAGCGTTGGTTACATTAATGGTTATCCAACTTACACTGGCAAAAATAAGGATGGAGTTGTAGTAGTCGGATTTCCGCACAACAGCTTTTGGAAACATACGCGACCAAGTTGGAACTACAGTTTAATCTCAAATTTTCCGCAGATTGTTTTAAGCGTATTATTTATCAACATTTTGCTGATTCTTGGAATTTATTTAATAGCTAATATAAAACTACTAAAATCAATTAATCCGATTACAAAAGGGATACAACGTTTATCTAGTGGAGAAAGCGTGCATATTCCAGAAACAGGAGCACTTTCAGAAATTTCATCTAACATAAATTCTGCTTCCGATATTTTGCAAATACAAAAAGAACAATTGAGAAAAAGAGAGACTGCAAGAGCAAATTGGATAGCTGGGGTTTCGCATGATATTCGTACGCCGTTATCTATGGTTATGGGATATGCGGGACAGTTAGAAAATTCTCTACATATTTCGCAAGAAGATCGTAAAAAAGCGACGATGATTATTAAACAAAGTGCCAGAATGAAGAATTTGATTAATGACCTTAATCTGGCTTCAAAACTTGAATACAATATGCAACCAATTATGAAAAAAGAAGAAAATGTTGTTGCTGTTGTTAGGCAAGTTGTTGTGGATTTTATGAATATGGGTATGCAAGATGAGTTTTCGATTAAATGGGAAACGGACGCAGAATTGACTGTTTGCAATATTAATGTAGATAAAGATTTATTAAAACGAGCAATATCTAATCTTATTCAGAACAGCATATCTCATAATGAAAATGGGTGTACGATTTATGTATCCGTTGCTGCAAATAATAATAATTGTATTATTTGTGTTGAAGATAACGGTATAGGTGTTTCAGATGAAAAAATCGAAAAGCTTAATCATGCACCGCACTATATGATTTGCGATACAAGTACTGCAGAGCAACGGCATGGTTTGGGTTTGCTGATTGTTCAGCAGATTATTGGCGCTCATAATGGAACAGTTGATATAAGTAGAAGCAAATACGGTGGGTTTAAGGTTGAGTTAACAGTTCCGAATAAAAAATATTTATAACGCATTTGCGATGATGTTTATAAAATTGTGCTTATAAAATTATTCCTTAAAAATGATGCCTAATAATCATATCCGTTAACTGTATAAGTATTATCTTTGTTTTGGCTTTTGATTAAATACTTCTAAGCGCAAATCTTAAAAAATGGCGTATTTCTGCGCGTGTTGAGAATGTATCTATAGTTGTATAATATACTATGTATTGTTTATTTATTCAATATTATTTATTCAATATATGACCGTGGGAGGTCGCTATGACTAATAAGAAGCGTATTGTATTGGCGTATTCGGGTGGCCTCGATACATCTGTAGCAATTCCGTACCTTAAAGAGCAAACAGGCCAAGACGTTGTAGCTGTTTCGCTAAACGTTGGTCAAGGTGGAGAAGCGCTAGAAGTGATTAAAAACCGCGCTTTAGCATGCGGTGCTGTTGAATCGTATGTAGTTGATGCTCGCGAAGAATTTGCAGATAACTATTGCATGCTCGCATTAAAAGCAAACGCACTTTACGAAGACGTGTATCCTTTAGTTTCCGCGCTTTCTAGGCCGCTTATTACTCGTCACTTGGTTCACGCAGCGCACGAATTTGACGCCGATACAATCGCCCACGGTTGCACGGGTAAAGGAAACGATCAAGTTCGTTTTGAAGTTGCAATTCAATCTTTGGACCCAGATTTAAAGGCAATTAGCCCAATTCGTGATTTGTCGCTTACTAGAGATGTGGAAATCGCTTTTGCAAACGAGCACAAGCTTCCGATTACTCAAAGCAAGAAAAGCCCGTATTCCATAGACCAAAACGTTTGGGGAAGGGCTATTGAAACAGGCTTTTTGGAAGATCCGTGGAACGCTCCAACCGAAGAATGCTACTCTTACACAAAGAATCCTTTGGAAGCCACAACTCCAGACGAAGTTACAATCACGTTTGAAAAAGGCGTGCCAGTTGCAATTGACGGCCACAGCGTAACTGCGCTTCAAGCAATCGAAGAGATGAACAAGAGGGCAGGCGCTCAAGGAATCGGCAGAATCGACATTATTGAGGATCGTTTAGTTGGCATTAAATCTCGCGAATTGTACGAAGTTCCAGGCGCGCAAGCTTTGATTACGGCTCATCAAGAGCTTGAAAATTGCTGCTTGGAGCGAGAACAGCACAGGCTTAAGCGTGATCTCGATAAAAAGTGGGCGGAATTTGTGTACGACGGCCAGTGGTTCTCGCCAGTTGTGCGTTCTTTGAACGCGTTTATAAACGAAACGCAAGAGCATGTTTCTGGCGATATTCGCATGACTTTGTACGCAGGAAAGGCTGTTGTAACAGGCAGAAAGTCGAATGAGTCTTTGTACGACTTTAACTTAGCTACTTACGATTCTTCCGATACCTTCGACCAGCGCGCTTCCAACGGATTTATTGAAATCTACGGATTGTCTAGCAAGGTTGCAGCAGCTAGAGATATGCGCGTTGCAAAGAACAACTAAGAACAACTAAAAAGAGGAAAGCGAAAGAAGAATAACTATGCACGATGCGAATACCGATGCAAATGCCGATGCAAATTCCAACACAAATCATCCAATAGCCTTGTGGGGCGGCCGCTTTAGCTCGGGGCCTTCTGCAGAACTCGCAAAGCTTAGCAAGTCAACGCAATTTGATTGGCGGTTAGCGGATGACGATATTGCAGGCTCTCGCGCGCACGCACACGCATTGCATCGTGCAAGTTTATTAACAAATCAAGAATATGCAGATCTTTGCAAAGCGCTAGACGAGTTGCAAAAACGCGTAGATAATGGCACTTTTGTGCCGATTGAAGAAGACGAGGACGAAGCAACAGCATTAGAGCGCGGTCTGCTTGAGATTGCAGGAAGCGAACTAGGCGGAAAACTTAGGGCTGGCCGCTCTAGAAACGACCAAATCGCAGCTTTAATACGCATGTTTTTGCGTGAGTCAGCTCGCGCGTTAGCTGCACTCGTGCTAGATGTTTGCAATGCTTTAGTCGCTCAATCTTTAGAAGCAAAAGACGCTGTAATGCCTGGGCGAACTCATATGCAACACGCTCAGCCTATTTTGCTTGCACACCAGCTAATGGCCCATGTTTGGCCGCTTTTGCGAGACGTAAATCGCCTTGTGGACTGGGATTTGCGCGCAAACGAAAGTCCATACGGAGCAGGCGCTTTGGCTGGCAACACTCTTGGCTTAGACCCCGAAGAAGTTGCTAAAGAACTTGGTTTTTCCGCTGTTTGTGCAAACTCGATTGATGCTACAGCAAGCCGAGATGTTGTTGCGGAGTTTGCGTTTATTGCATCTATGATTGGCGTTGATATTTCTCGCTTAAGCGAAGAGATTATTATATGGAATACTCAAGAGTTTGCGTTTGTGACTTTAGACGATGCTTACTCAACGGGCTCTTCGATTATGCCTCAAAAGAAGAATCCAGATATTGCGGAGCTTGCTAGAGGTAAAGCTGGACGATTAATCGGAGATTTAACTGGATTAATGGCCACTCTTAAAGGTCTTCCAACCGCTTATGCGCGCGATTTGCAAGAAGATAAAGAAGCAGTTTTTGACCAAATAGACACTCTAGAAGTTTTGCTTCCAGCGTTTGCAGGAATGGTTAGAACAATGCGATTTAACACGCCTCGCTTGCTTGAGCAGTCTGCAACTGGTTTTGCTCTTGCTACCGACATTGCAGAATGGCTTGTAAAACAAGGCGTTCCTTTCCGCAATGCGCATACGTTATCGGGATTATGCGTAAAACGTGCCGAAAGTCTTAAATGCGATTTAAGCGATTTGAGTAATGACGATTATGCAACGATTTTAGACGGCATTATTGATGCAAATAAAATACCAGATCTTAGACTTGTTCTTTCTAGCTATGGCTCTGTTTCTTCTAGATGCGGCAAAGGCGGAACAGCTTTTGTGCGCGTAAAAGAGCAAATTAATCAAGCTCAGCTTGCGATTAGCGAGTACAAGAAATTCGCTGAATCTGTAAGCGACGGAACAGCTTATAAGAGTGTCTCCATGTGCTGCCAAAATTGAAAGGCTTGTAGCGCGCAAATGCGCCCGATATTTTCGGTAATTTTTGCAATAATAAGGAGATATAAATGGCTCAGGTGAGGAATTACAAAGAGGCTGGATTTGCTTCTTTGTTTGAAGAGCTAAAGTGGCGTGGATTGATTTCTCAATCTACAGACGAACAGCAACTTGCTCAAGCACTTGACGGAGAACCATTAACTTATTATTGCGGCTACGATCCTACTGCTGCATCGCTTCATATTGGCAATCTTGTTCAGCTTATTAACATGCGTCATTTGCAAGCTGCAGGCCATCATCCTATTGCTTTGGTTGGCGGTGCTACGGGCTTGATTGGAGATCCGCGTCAAAGCGGAGAGCGCACGCTTAATTCCAAAGATATTGTTGCTGGCTGGGCGGAGCGTTTGCGCAAGCAAATTGGCCGCATCTTGCCTCTTGATGGAGAGAATCCTGTTCGTTTTGTAAGCAACTACGACTGGGTTTCTAAAATGTCTGCTATCGACTTTTTGCGCGATGTTGGCAAGAACTTTAGAGTTGGCACAATGCTTTCTAAAGATATTGTTGCTCGCCGCTTAAACTCCGACGAAGGTATTTCGTTTGCAGAGTTTAGCTACCAAGTTTTGCAAGGAAACGACTTCTTGTATTTGTTTGATAATTACAACGTTACTTTGCAACTTGGTGGATCTGACCAGTGGGGCAATTTGACTTCTGGCATGGATTTGATTCGTAAGGTTCGCGGAGCTTCTGTGCATGTGTTTACAAGCCCGATTATTACGGATAATCAAGGTCGTAAGTTTGGCAAGTCGGAGGGTAACGCAATGTGGCTCGATCCTACAATGCTTAGCCCTTATCGCTTCTATCAATTCTGGTTTAATCAGCCAGACGATGAAGTTGTTAAGCTTCTTAAAGCTTTTACGTTCTTGCCTAAGAGCGAGATTGAGCGTTTGGAAAAGCAAATTCAAGAAGACCCAGGAAGTCGTGAAGCTCAGCGTGTGCTTGCTTGGGAAGTTACAAGCTTTGTTCACGGAGAAGACGTTACGAATCAGGCGATTGCTGCTTCTGGAGCGCTTTTTGGTAAGGGTGATTTAGACGCTATTGACGAGCAAACTCTTGAAGCTGCTTTGGATGGTGTTAAAGTTAAAGCACAAGATGGCACTTTGGAATTTGCTAAAGCGCATGTTGCAGATCGTGTTGTTGAAGCCGCTGTTGCTGCTGGATTGTTCCGAACTATTTCCGAGGCTCGTAGAGCTATTGAAGCTGGAGGATTGTACGTTAACAATAATCGCGTAGAAAGCGTTGATGACGTTTTGAGCGATAGCTCATTCTTGCACGGTCGTTTTGCTTTGATTCGTAGAGGCAAGAAGGCTATTGGTGCAGTTGAGCGCGCGTAGTTTTTAAGTGCGCTTGATTTGTTTTTAGCATTAGATTTTAGTATAATTTTATATTTTTAGACTTTGAAAGGTATGCCAATAATGGGCGAAGAACGCGGATCGCGTAGTGGTAAGTCGTTTGGTAATCGTGGCCATTTTAGCCGTCAAAATGGCGGTAAGAACGGGGAACATCGCGGAGGATTCCACAAAGGTGGGTTCCATAAAGGTGAGGAAAATCACGGCGGTTTCCACAAGGACGGTTTCCACAAGGATGGATTCCACAAGAGTGGCTTTAAGAAGAACGGTTTTAAGAAGAACGCGGATCGCAAGTTTGATGGCGATAGTGAGCGCAGGTTTGAGCGCGATAATCGCAAGTTTGACAGAAAAGATAATCGCGAAGATAGGTATAATCGCGAAGATAAGCGCAATCGCGATAATCGATACAATCATAGCGATTACAATAAGCGCGCGAATCGTGGTTTTGAGTCTGATTCAAAAGAATCAGGAAATCCGAGATACAAGAAGTTTGATCGCGATAATCGCACAGAACGTGGCGAGCGCAGGTTTGATCGCGATGGTGAGCGCAGGTTTAACCGCGATAATAATGACAATCGCGGCGGATTACACAAGAGTGGATTTAAGAAGAACGATTCTAGAAAGCGCGATTCGAAGTCGTCTTTCCGCTTTGAAAATGGCCCTCGTAGAAACTCGGATGGAACTGTTTCTTACCCATCTCAAAACCCGTATACAGATAGGCGCCCGGGCGAGCCAAAAATGCCTAAGGGCTTAGAATATTCAATGCTTTCTAAGGAGTCTCGCGAGCGTTTGCGCGGTCTTTCTAAGGAGCATTCCGAAAACATTGGCTTGCATATTCTCGCTGCATACGCTTTGCAAGACGAAGATCCAGAGCTTGCTTTAGAACACGCAAAGTGGGCCGCAAAGCAGGCATCTCGCATTGATTTTTCGCGCGAAACGCTAGGATTTATTGCATACCGCCAAGGCGATTATAAGCTTGCTGCGCGCGAGTTTAGAACGGCTATGCGAATGAATGGTTACACGGATTACCTTCCATTTATTGCAGATTGCGAGCGCGGTATGGGCAACCTCGATAAAGCGCTGGAAATTTGCATGTCGGACGAAGCTAAAAGCGTTAGCGGCGAAGTTAAGGCAGAAATGTTCCTTGTGTATGCAGGCGTTTTGGCGGATACAAACCATGCAGATAAGGCGATTGAGCTTGTTCACGCAATGGGCAGGTCTAAGGGCTTGCCTGGCGAGTATAGAATGCGCGCTGTGCAAGCGGAGCAGTACTTCCTTGAGGAGGCTGGGCGAAGCGATGAGGCGATTGAGCTTGATTCTTTGCTGGATCGCTTAGAAGAGCAATATGCAGATATTGAAGACGAAGAAAATCCAGAAGATGTTGTGATTGACTACGATTTGGAACATCTTAATGATGCGATTATGGACGAAGTTGGCATTAGTGAAGATGATGCGCAATTTGCTCCAGATGATGATTCGGATGACTCGGACGATTCGGACGATGATTCAGATGATTATTCAGACAATTCAGACGAAGATTCACAAATCGCAGATAATACTGAAACTGTAGAGATGAATGCAGTTAAGCCTAAAGAGGAATAGTACAAGTCATATTCTCTAAGCCCAGCTTCTGTATTGTAAAAGTATAGTAAGCTGGGCATTTTCTACTTTGGTATTTTTAAAATCATGTGGGGATATTCTATGCAACTTGATGAACGAGCGAATTTTTCAAATAGTAAATCTGCGTTAAGCAAGGATTTTCGCTTAGCTTTGCTTGACTTAGATGGCGTAGTGTATAGAGGCGGAAAATCCGTTGAATACGCTGCTGAATCAATTGAAAATGCTCAAAAAAATGGCATGTTTATTGAATACACAACTAATAATTCTTCTCGTTTTCAAGAAGTTGTAGCAAGTCAGCTAGAAAGTTTTGGCTTAAAAGTAGAGCCGTGGCAAATAATAACGTCTTCGCTTGTAGCTGCTCGAATGGTTGCTAGATATGTTCCAAGCGGTTCAAACGTTTTAGTTCTAGGCGCAGATCACCTTGTGCAAGAGGTTAAGCGTGCTGGTCTTAATCCTGTAAAGTCTTGTAAAGACAATCCGCAAGCTGTAATTCAAGGCTGGTATCCGCAAATGACTTGGCAAGAAATGGCACAAGTCGCTTTTGCTGTAGAGCGCGGAGCTAAGTATTTTGTTACTAATCGCGATTTAACAATTCCGCGTGAGTTTGGTATAGCTCCTGGATGCGGTTCCATGATTCAAGCTGTAGTAAATGCCACTGGAGTAGAGCCTATTGCGTCTGCAGGAAAGCCTGAGTGCGCAATGTATGACGAAGCGCGATTGCTGGTTGCTGCAAACGCAAAGCACAATGATGAAGATGTTAAAGAATATTCACAAAAAGACGAATTTGGAAATCCGCTAATAAGCATTGAGCGCTCGCTGGCTGTAGGAGACAGATTAGATACAGACATTGAAGCAGGTACCAGAGGAGGGTATAAGTCGCTTCTTGTTCTTACGGGCGTTACAAATCCGCGCATGTTGCTTGAAGCTCCAAAACACTTGCGACCAAGCTTTGTTTCTAAAGATTTAAGAGGACTAAACGAGGTGCATGTTGCTCCAAAGCGCGTTGACGATTCTACGTTTGTATGCGGCGATTCTAGAGCGCAAATCGTTAGTAACTCTATTGAAGTAAATAATCCTAATGATTGCAACGCTTTGCGAGCTGCTTGTGCGCTTGCTTGGAGCTTAATAGACAGTGGAAAATCGCTTGAAGATTACATTCTTCCAGAGTTTTCTTTGTGATTCTATGACTTTGCGATTTGTAACTTGTGACTTTGTTGCTTGCGACTTACGACTTTAGACTTTAAGCGAGGTTTTTAATGCTAGACGAAGATGATTTAGCTCAGCGCTTAGACTGCGCGCTTGTAAATCGTAGTTTAGTAAAAAGTAGAACTACATCTCAACGCTTAATCAAGTCTGGAGTAGTAAAAGTAGATAATCGCATTGTTAAAAAATCGTCATTTTTAGTAAAAGAATCGCAAAAAATAAGCCTTGACGAATCAAAGGAAGAAAATTCTTGCGTTAAATACGTTTCTAGGGGAGCGCTAAAACTCGAAGGCGCATTCCGCTTATTTGAGAATTTGGGCTTAAAAGTTGATTCAAATACTAAAGCATTAGATATTGGCGCTTCCACTGGCGGTTTTTGCGATTATTTGTTGCAAAATGGCGTCAATAGCGTTATAGCTTTAGACGTTGGGCACGGTCAATTGCACCCAAAAATCGCAAGCAATCCGCGCGTTATTGAAATGAGTGGCGTAAATATTAGAGATGTTTACGCTCAAGATTTGCCATACAAGCCGAATCTTATAGTCTCCGACGTCTCTTTTATATCTCTTAGCTTTGTTATTCCAGTAATTGCACGTATTGCGCAAAATAACGCGAATATTGTTCTTCTTGTAAAACCGCAATTTGAAGTTGGCAAGGGAAATCTTGGCAAGCGCGGAATTGTAACAGATAAAAATCTAAGACTTAAAGCCTTAGAAAATATTAAAGAATGCGCTAAAAACAATTGTTTAAGCGTTATTGCAACTCATGAATCTCCTATAGAGGGAACTCACGGAAACGTTGAATATCTTCTTTATGCGCAATATGTAGTGCAACAATTACAATAACTATTAATGTTTGTAAAGCTGCGATTAGGCTACGATTAATCTGTAAATAAGCTACGATTAATCTACAAATAGCTACAAAGGGGGCGCTATGCAAGAACGTTTAGAAGGGAATTGTACTTCTCGCAATGCTCTTGTGGTTACGCATGCGCGTCTTGATAGCAACAGTGCTGTTGTAAATCAAGTTACTACTCAACTTAAAAATGCTGGTTTTAATGTTAGCGTGTTTCATAGTGCTGCAGTGTCGGATTTTGCTCAAAAAATCGCTCAAGTGGTAGATAAAAATACAGAAATTGTTGTTGTGCTAGGTGGGGATGGCACAATGCTTCAGGCTGCAGAATTGGTGCATTGCACTCCTGTTCCAATAATTGGAATAAACCTTGGGCATGTTGGTTTTTTGGCGGAATTTGAGAGCTTCCAGATAGATGAAGCTGTGCGCAGAATTGCGCAAAAAGACTATTTCTTAGAGCATAGAATGGAAGCTCATGTAGACGTTTGGCTTCCTGGAGCCAGCGAGCCTTTAAGTGATTGGGCGCTTAACGATATTACTTTAGATAGGGCAGATCGCGGGCGAATGGTGGAGCTTTCGATTCGCGTTGACAATGTTGAAATGTCGTCTTTTGGATGCGATGGCGTGATTGTTTCTACGCCTACTGGTTCTACTGCGTACGCGTTTTCGGCAGGCGGCCCGATTATGTGGCCAAACGTTGAGGCTTTGCAACTGGTTCCTTTGGCTGCGCACGCACTATTTTCTAGGCCGCTAATAATTGGAGCAGGATCTACTTTTACGATTGATATTTTGCAAGAATCATCTTCTGGTGGGTGGATTTGCTGCGATGGAAGGCGTCAAAGAGCTTTGCCGCAAGGTTCTAGGATTCAAATTAGGCAATCTAAAGATGAGTTGCTTTTAGCGCGACTTTCTGGAGTTCCGTTTACACAAAGATTAGTCACAAAGTTTGATTTGCCAGTTGTTGGATGGCGTGAAAATCGCCGAAAAGTGGACGCTAGACCTAAGATTTATGAAGCAAATCTTCATAATGAAACCGATAGAAATTATGAAGATGGTGTAGGCGTAAAAAACGCGGACTGTAACGCGGATTGTAACGCGGATTATCCAATCGTCCCTAATAATCTAAACCTATAGGGGGTATTTGTGCTTGAAGAACTTGAGATTCGTAATTTAGGCCCAATTTCTAACGCTGTTATTACGCCTTCTAAAGGAATGACTGCAATAACTGGCGAAACGGGTGCTGGAAAGTCCATGCTTTTAAGCGCTATAAAGCTTATATCTGGAGGAAAAGCAGATTTGGCAAAAGTATCATCTTTTGCAAATGAGTCTTGGGCTCAAGGCGTGTTTTCTGTGCCAAAATCTAGCGATGTTGCGCAAATATTGCAAGAATCTGGGATTAATGCCGAAGAATGTGAAGATGACGATTCTAAAGAAGAAGTTTACGTATCTAGGTCTGTTCCAAAAAATGGTAGATCAAGAGCTGTAATCTCTGGTTATTCTGTTCCAAAATCCTTGCTAGAAAGCGTTTGCTCGCACACAATAACAATTCATGGTCAAAGCGATCAGCTTCGCATAGCAACAGCTTCAAAACAGCGTGAATTCTTGGATTCAATCTCGTGCAATTCTAAAGAACTACAAGACTATGAATCAGAGTTTAATAAGTGGCAAAATGCTGTTGAATCCTATAATCGCCTTATAAATCAGCAATCGTCTTCTAGACAGCGCGCCGACTATTTGCGCGAATCGTTAGAAAAAATTCAACAAATTGATCCAAAACCAAATGAGGATGAAAATCTTAAAGCTAAAAGAGATCGCATAGAAAACGCTGCTCAAATCGTTGGAGCTATTAGCGAAGCAATTTCTTCGTTAGACGCAAGTCAAATTGACTACGGCGCAATAGATTCAGTTGACGCATTGCATTTGGTTGATAATGCTGCTAGGGCAATTCGTTCGATTCGAGTTGACGGAGATTATAGCGCGATTGCAAATCAACTTGACGATATTTCTTCCCAAATTTCCGACATTGTTATGCAACTTGCTCAACAATTAGATGTTGATGAAAGTCAAGAAGATTTAGACGCTATTAATAATCGTATTCACGATTTAAGCGATTTAACACGAAGATGGGGTCCGCAAATTGACGATGTTTTAGAGTGGGCTAAAAAAGCGCAATTTGAGCTTGAAGATTTGGATGATTCACCAGAAGCTATTTCGCGCGCTAAAGACTTGTGCGAGAAGACTTATAAAGATGCTGAAAACCTTGCCGAAGTTCTTTATAACACGCGAAAAGTTGTTGCAGAAAAGTTTAGCGACGAGGTTAGCAAAGAGCTTGATTCCTTATCTATGCCAGATGCGCAACTTTTGATTAATGTTTCTAAGAGTGCTAAAAACAAGGATGGAAAATTTGATTTAAACGTGCACGGCTTAGATAGTGTTGAGTTTCTTTTTAAGCCTTTCCCTGCATCTAACTATTTGCCAATGGGCAGTAGTGCTTCTGGCGGTGAGCTCAGTAGGCTTATGCTTGCAATGGAGCTTGTTGCTGCAAAGTTTAACCACAGCAATAATCAATCAATGACGTTTATCTTCGACGAAGTTGACGCTGGCGTTGGCGGAGTGGCAGCCGTAGAGTTAGGCAAGCGCTTGGCTTTGCTTGCTAAAAGTTCACAAGTGATTGTTGTAACGCATTTGGCTCAAGTGGCAGCTTTTGCAAACGTTCAATTTGTTGTTAGAAAAAAGATTAAAAGCGCGGCGGATTCTGGAGCTGATTCTAGTGCGGATTCTGGCGAGAATTCTAGCTTTGCAGATACAACTGTTAGCAAATTAGATGAAATTAGTCGCCAAAGCGAAATCGCAAGAATGCTTTCGGGAAGCCAATCGCAAGCATCTTTGGATCATGCAAAAGAATTGCTTGAAAATAGTAAAGTTTAATGAAAAATCTTAAGCTAATTAAAAGTAATTTCTATAAAACAGGATTAATATCAGGATTAATAATATGAGCGAAAAAGCATTAGTTGACAATTCAAATTGTGCTGCGATTTTTGATTTTGACGGAACTTTGCTTGATTCTTTGGATGTTTGGGACAAGATAGACGAAGAGAGTTTTGCTAAACGCGGCATTAAAGTGCCTGCAGATTTTGCTGATTCCACTGCCACAATGACACCTCGCCAAGTTGCGGATTACGTTATTGAGCGTTTTGGTTTTACGGATTCTCCCGAATATTTAATGAAAGAGTGGCAAGACATGGCTTTTAACGCATATGCAAAGCATTTGCCACTTAGAAAAGGCGCTAAAAATTACGTTGATTATTTGCATAAAACGGGTGCGAAATTAGTTCTTATAACTACTCTTTCTAAGTCTTTATGCGTTGCTGCATTAAAGCGTACGGACTTGTATGATTACTTTGATTTGATGATTTTTGGAGAAGACTTAGAAAGTAATGCAAAAAATAGCTATAAAACTTACGTTGACTTATCGGATCGAATCGGCGTAAAAGCAAGCGATTGCACTGTTTTTGAGGATTCTGATTCAGCACTAAAGTCAGCTTGTTTAGCTGGAATGAAAACTTGTGGGGTAGCAGATTTAATAAATGGCGATTTTGACTTTGCGCCAAAAAGTCTTAAATAAATTGCAAAGTCTTAAATAAAAAAAGTTGAGGTGAGGTTTCACATACCCCGGGTTTTGTCGCGTGCAAAATGCACACGGATGACCATCCATCTCGATTTGACGTTACCGCCAAACTCTAGCAGTCTACCCGAAGACTTAGGCGAGCAGCCCTTAAACACCTTCTGCTTGACCTTGCTCCCAATGAGGCTTGCCATGCGGCTAACTGTTACCAGAAGCCCGGTGGTCTCTTACACCGCCGTTTCACCCTTACCTAAACAAAAGTTTAGGCGGTCTATTCTCTGTTGCGCTATCTCTCAGGTTGCCCTGGGCGGACGTTATCCGCCATTGTGCTCTACGGAGCCCGGAAGTTCCTCAGCTACTCCGAATGAACATTGCAGCCGCGGTCATCGTGAAACCTCAACCTTCCCAATTATAGCAGACGTCTTAATTTTGCGCATATTTTGCGACTCGCTAGAAAATGGCGGCTTTTAGCGGATATAATAGATGTATCAGCGGCGCTGGTGCCGTTGACGTGTACACAAACCGATTTATATCGGATTACTTAAGGAGGTTCGCATGGAAATCGTCATCACTGGACGTCATACGCAAATTAAGCAAAGATTCCGTGACGTTGTAGAAAGCAAGATGAATCGTGTGACCGCCATTGCTCCAGATGCTCAGCGCATTCAGATTGTGCTTAACACTGAGGGCAATCCAAGGCAGGCAGATACTGCAAAAAGAGTTGAAATTACTGTAGTTGCAGGAAGTACGGTTATTCGCGCAGAGGCGTCTAGCACAGATCAATACAGTGCATTAGATATGGCGTTAGATAAGTTGACGCTTCGCTTGCGCAGAACTCGAGATCGCCGCAAGGATCATCGTCGTGGCTACGAGCAGATGGTTCCAGTTGATTTGGGTGTTGTAGAGCCAGAAGTTGAAACAACTGTTGAAGAAGTTGTTCAAGAAGATGGAACAAATAGCGCAGATGCTGCGGTTGCTTCCGACTTAGGTCCTGGCGAATCTGTAGAGGTGAGTGTTGGAGATACTCCTATTGTGATTCGTCGTAAGCTCCACATTGCCGAGCCAATGAGCATTGATGAAGCATTGTACGAGATGGAACTTATTGGTCATGATTTCTTCCTGTTTGTGAATAAAGAAACCATGCGTCCATCGGTTGTATACCGTAGGCATGGATGGAGTTATGGTGTGTTTGAGATTGATACTCCAGAAAATGTTGCTAAAAAGAAGTAACAAAACAGTAAAGAAATAATAAAAGAATAAAAGCAAATAAAGATAAATAGAATAACTAATATGAGTTCAATGCCCGTCTAGTAATAAGCTAGGCGGGCATTTTATACGCTGTTTTGGACTCGCGAGCTTATAAAAATCGTAGCCGTCGCGTAATATAGGCACAGTTTACGTCTATATTGGCTAGCCGAATAATAGACACGACCTAAGGGAGCTAAACGTGGTAGATATCGTTGATAAAGCCTTGCGCATGGGTGAAGGCCGTCAATTGAAGCGCCTTGAGAACGTTGCGAAGGCTGTGAATGCGCTTGAAGATCAGATTTCTGCGCTTTCGGACGAGGAACTTAAAGGACAAACGGCAAAATTCAAGCAAAAGTTAGACAATGGTGCGAAGCTTGATGACTTAATGCCAGAAGCCTTTGCTACAGTGCGAGAAGTTTCAAAGCGTACTCTTGGTCAGCGTCACTTTGACGTTCAGCTTATGGGCGGTGCAGCATTGCATTGGGGCAATATTGCAGAAATGAAGACTGGTGAAGGTAAAACACTCGTTGCAACACTGCCTAGCTATTTGAACGCTTTGGAAAGTAAGGGCGTTCATGTTGTTACTGTTAACGACTATCTTGCTAGCTACCAGAGTGAGCTTATGGGTCGTATTTACAGGTTCCTTGGCATGAGCGTTGGATGCATTATTACAGATCAGCAGCCACCAGAGCGCAGGAAGCAATATAACGCAGATATTACTTACGGCACAAACAACGAGTTTGGCTTTGATTATTTGCGAGATAACATGGCTTGGGAAAAGGGCGATCTTGTTCAGCGTGGTCATCACTATGCAATCGTCGATGAGGTTGATTCCATTCTTATTGATGAGGCTCGTACGCCACTTATTATCTCGGGTCCTGCCGAAGGAGATGTTACGCGTTGGTATCGCGAGTTTGCAAAGCTTGTTCTAAAGCTTGATCGCGATGTTGATTACAAGATTGACGAAAAGCGCAAGACTGCTGGTATTTTGGATCCAGGCATTGCAAAGATTGAAGATTATTTAGGTATTGATAATCTTTACGAGCCAAGCAACACTGCTTTGATTGGCTACTTGAACAATGCTTTGAAAGCTAAGGAATTGTTCCTTCTTGATCGCGATTACGTTGTTACTAATGGCGAAGTTTTGATTGTTGACGAGCACACTGGTCGTGTTCTTCCAGGTCGTCGTTATAGCGAAGGCTTGCATCAGGCGATTGAAGCTAAAGAGAATGTTGAAGTAAAAGCAGAAAATCAGACTTTTGCAACTATTACTTTGCAAAACTACTTCCGCATGTACGACAAGCTTGCTGGCATGACTGGTACTGCAGAAACGGAAGCTGCCGAGTTTATGGGAACATACAAGCTTGGTGTTCTTCCAATTCCTTCTAACCGTCCAGTTATTCGTATGGATAAGGATGATTTGATCTTCCGCACTAAGAAGGAAAAGCTTGCTGCGATTGTTCGAGACGTAGCTCAGCGTCATGCAAAGGGTCAGCCTGTTTTGCTTGGTACTGCATCGGTTGAATCTTCCGAAATCGTTTCTTCGCTTTTGGATGTTGCTCGTATTCCTCATCAAGTGTTGAATGCTAAGCAAAACGCTAAGGAAGCAGCTGTTGTTGCTGTTGCGGGTCGTAAGGGTGCTGTGACTGTTGCTACAAACATGGCAGGTCGTGGTACAGATATTATGCTTGGCGGAAACGTTGAGTTCTTGGCAGATGCAAAGCTTAAAGCAGAAGGCTATTCTCCAGACGATACTCCAGAAGAGTACGAGAAGCGTTGGCCAGGCGTTTTGGCAGAAGTTAAGGAACAAGTTAAAGACGAGCACGAAGAAGTTAAGAAGCTTGGTGGCTTGTATGTTCTTGGTACTGAGCGCCACGAATCTCGTCGTATTGATAATCAGCTTAGAGGCCGTTCTGGCCGTCAGGGTGATCCTGGCGAATCGCGCTTCTACTTAAGCTTGGAAGATGACTTAATGCGTTTGTTCAACACTCAGCTTGTTGCGCGTGTTATGGCTAAGGGCTTGCCAGAAGGCGAACCAATCGAATCTAAGTATGTTTCTAATGGCGTGCGCACGGCTCAAAAGACTGTTGAAGCGCGTAACTTTGAAATGCGTAAGAACGTTTTGAAGTATGACGACGTTATGAACAAGCAGCGTACTGTTATCTATTCTGAGCGTCAAGCTGTTCTTAAGGGCGAAGATATTCACGAAGATATCTTAAAGTTTATTAAAGATACTGCAGATAGCTACGTTCGCGGAGCAATGAACGGTTCCGATAAGCCTAAGGATTGGGATTGGGAAGGCCTTAAAGATGCTGTGAACGCAGTTATGCCAATTATTGTTGATTGGGATCAGCTTCGCTTGCAAATTGAGCCTCTTAAGGGTCAAAAAGCTGTTGATACTTTAAGAGACACGATTGTAGATGGTGTAACAACTATTTATGCAGTGTTTGAAGAGCGAATGGGCTCCGATAGCTTGCGTCAATTTGAGCGCAGAGTTGTTTTGGCTGTTCTTGATAGAAAGTGGCGTGAACATCTTTACGAGATGGACTACTTAAAGGATGGCATTGGCTTGCGCGGTATGGGTCAGCGAGATCCTTTGGTTGAGTACCAGCGCGAAGGCTTCCAAATGTACAACTCCATGATTGAGGCCATTAAGGAAGAGTCTATTCAGCTTCTGTTCCGTATGAATCTTGAGCAGATTGTTGCAGAAACAGAAAATCAAGATGATTCTTACATTGACGAAAGCATTGAGCAAGAAGAGCAAGAAGAAGACGAGCATTCTGGAATCGTCGGCCCTGCTCCTATGAGCCATGCAGAAGGCGAAGTTCCATTAAGCAAGCGTCCAAAGGCGGAGGAGTGGAAGACTCCTTGGGCCGATGGTCGTACCTTCCCTGGAACAAATAAGAACGACGAATGCCCATGCGGATCTGGCAGAAAGTACAAGCTTTGCCACGGTCAAAATGAGGATTAAAGTCAAAGTCTTATAAAAGTAACGTTTTATAAAAATGAGGCTGGTGTTAATGCATCAGCCTCATTTTTTTGCGCGAATACACTTAAACTCGCTAGTTCTAAACTCGCGCGCCTTTTCCAAACTCGTTATAGTCTTCGCTAGAAGTATTGTCCTTTTTTCTGCTCATAAGTAGGCCTGCGCCACCAATCAAAAATAGGAAAGCGCTAACAGAGCCAGTGTAAATCGCAAAATATGGCACTAGAACGCTCAAAATCATGCCTAGAACGCCCAAAACAAACACGCTCCATAAAACTACAAGGGTAATGGAAACGTTCTTAAAATGGGGGTTTGGAGCAACAAAGTCGTCTCCGTAGTCGTCCATTGTTTTATCAACATCGAGCCAGCTTGATGTTGTGTTATCTCTTGGACCAGGTTTAGTGGTAAATGCTATGTTTCTTAATGGTTCTGCAGCTTGATTAATGCGTTTTCTAAAGATTTTTGCGCTTTTGGACTTTTCTAAATCATTAAAATCTTTTTTGTGCTCGCTAACGAATTGAGACCAGTCGTCGTTAAAGTTTTGACTAAACGAATCGTCACCATTGCTGTTTTCGTTATTATACAAACGGTTATGGGAGTTGGTATTCTTAGAAGAAGTCATGAATTATACTGTAGCAAGTCTGCTTGATAGTTTGAATGCTATTTTGTGAATCTTGCTAGAATGGGGATTAGCATGTTGTATTGGTTCTTTGTAAAGGGGTTTGGATTCATTGCTCGCTTAAGGATTCATCCTACTGCTCAAGGAGTCAACAATATTCCTAAAACAGGCGGAGCGATTATTGCAGCAAATCATCTTGCTGTTATTGACGATGCGCTTTTGCCTCTTACATGCCCGCGCATGATTCATTTTATGGGAAAAGCTGAGTATTTTGAAGGCAAAGGATTAAAGGGGCGATTCAAAAAGTGGTGGTTTACGTCTGTTGGCGTGTTTCCAGTGGATCGTTCTGGCGGATCAAAATCGCTTGGCGCGTTGAATCACGCTAAAGAAATCCTAGAAAAAGGTCAGCTTTTTGGAATTCACATTGAAGGAACAAGAAGCCCAGATGGAAAGCTATATAAGGGTCATTCAGGCGCTGCAAGATTAGCTCTAGAAACAGGATGTCCGATTGTTCCAGTTGCGATTGTTGGCACTCGCGAACTTCAAAAACATGGCCAGATTATGCCTGCAAAGGGCAATACTAAGGCGATTTACGGAAAGCCAATCGAAGTTAGCAAGATGAGTCCAGAAGAAATTACGCACGATATTCTTCGAGATCTTACTAATAAAGTAACAAAAGCAATCCAACAAATGAGCGGTCAAGAGTACGTTGACGAATATGCGCAAACTGTTAAAAAGCGCATGCTAGAAGAGTCGCAAGCAAAAACAGATAATCGTTAAGTTAAATAGTTAAATAATCGTTAACGTTACTGTTGTTGGATTTCCGCTTTCGTCTAGAACTCTAACTTGAGACCCTGGAGCCGCGGATTGGAATCTAACAGTGTGCATAAGATCGCCCAAAGGCGCAGAAATATTAACTTTTAATCCAAGCGATTCAAGTATTCTTCTAGCTTCATTAGCGTTCTTATTGCGCACATCTGGCATTGTTATAGTCTTCGGTCCCTTAGAAACAACAACATCGAGTTTATCTCCCCAATGCATTTGCGTTCCCTTTTGCACAGACGCGCTAATAATCTTGCCTTTTCCTACTTTGTCATTAAACTCTTCGCTGTAGTTTGGAACTAATTTTGCTTCGTTAAATGCCTTATCTGCTTCTTCTTTTGTAAGATTAACAACGTCTGGCATAGAAACAGACATTGGCCCTTTAGAAAGAATCACAGTAATATTTTTATTGTGATTCATTTGCATTCCAGGAGTTGGCGAAATCTCAACAACGCATCCTTTAGGAATTTCCAAAGAATAAATATCTTCGCTTGATTTATGCGTAATAGAAGTAAATCCTGCCTTTTTTAATGCTTTTATAGGATCTTTTCCAGCATTGGAAGTTGGATCTATAATGTCTTCTGGAATAGTTGACTTGCGTACGCCTTTTGAAACAACAATTTTAACGCGGCCATTATTTCGCTTAGAGATTTTGCTGCCACTAAAATCTGGATTAGTGAAAATAATGTTTCCTTCGGGTATGTTGTCGCTAAAGTCTTTAGAAACCGAATAAGGAATATTAGATATTTTAAGAGTGCGCTCGTAGTCTGCCCACGGAACGTTTGTTATTTTACATGCACTTTGTGATGCGCATTCTTGCGTGTTTGGTTTTGGTAAAGACCAATAGCTTCCAGGGCCTAAATAGTACCAGTACGCGCCAAATGCTACTGCGGCTGCTGCGATTGCTGCGCAACTTGCAGATATAATAATAATGTTTTTGCGCGTTTTTTTGCCATTGTCGTTTGCATTATTAGACTTATTTCTTTTAGCTTTTAATCGTTCACTAATAAATTGCGGTGCGCGCATTGTAACAGTGAGCATATTATTATCGTTAAAGTCTTCTAGAGGATTGCTACTTGTTGAAGACGAATAGTTTGAAGAACCTTCATTAAAATCGGAGTTTTTTGTAGATAATGCTTGAGTTGCGTCAATATCAGCTGTTTTATCTATGTCTGTAGTTTTATCCATATCTACAGTTTTATTTAGCTCTTTTGTGTTAGATATAGTATCATTCGACGAATCAGAATTACCCAAAGTATTGCTATTAAAAGTATTGCTATTAATGCTAGGCGGAAGCGGTATTTGGGATTTTAGATTAGAGTTTTTATCTTCAAGTTTGTTTGTTATTATCGAGCCTTCAAAAGATTGATTTTCTGCGTCTAAATCTACTTCAAACTTATATTGCCACTCTTCTTCGCTTAAGCCAGAGCACACTCTTCTTAAAATATTAAGCGCTTTAGAAGCATCACTTGGTCTTTTTTCCATTTCTCGAGCAGTAATCGAACTAAGAAAATCAGCAACCGAAGAATTGATATCTTTGCAAACAGTTTTTATAGAAGGGGTGTCTTCGTGAACATGCTTAAAAACAAGAGTTACTGAATTATCCGCGTTAAAAGGAACTCTGCCAGCTAACATCTCCCAAGCCATCATTCCTGCGGAATATAAATCTCCTTGAGGAGTTGCAAGATTCTTCTCAATCATTTCTGGAGCAAGGTATGCAGCCGTTCCAAGAAGAAGACCCGTAGAAGAAAGAGTTGCTTGAGAAATTGCACGCGCAAGTCCAAAATCGGTGATTTGCACGTTTCCGCGGTCGTTAATCAAAATATTTTCTGGCTTAATATCTCTGTGTACAACGCCAGCAAGGTGTGCGGATGCAAGACCATCTAAAGTCTGAGCCAGCACGCGCAAAGTATCTTTTACACTAAAAGTGCCGTATTTGTTCATCTCGTATCTAAGATTTACGCCATGAACATATTCCATAACTAAGTAGTCAAGTCCTTCAAATTCGCCAGTATCGTAAACTTGAACAATATGCGGATTTGCGATTGATGCTGCAGAAGTTGCTTCTCGGCGGAACCTTGCAATAAATTGTTCTCGGTGAAGACCTTGAGCAAGCTGAGTATGCATGATTTTAAGCGCAACAGGGCGATTAAGACGCTCATCTTGCGCTTTATAAACAGTAGCCATGCCACCTTCCGCTATCTTTTTAACTATGCGATAGCGATTTTCAATACACATTCCCAGTTGCGCTTGAACTTCACTCATATAGTAAATCCCTTATACGCGTATTAAAACACACTATTTAAAAGTGTACAGGTAATACAGTAAAGAATAGTCGCAATTTGCGCTTATTGCCATTCTTTAGGAATAAACATGCTAGAAATATTGTGCAAAATGACTTTACTATGATTGCTTAGTGAACTAATGTCTATTTTTTCTTGCGATTCAACCCAAAGATTGTGAATGCGCTTTTTAGACTTACTTATAGCGCCACTTTTATTGTAAATATCAATGATTTTTTTAACGTCGTATTCGCTTCGACTTTTAGAAGTGTATGCGTTTATTAAGAAGAGCTTATCTTCGTGCGAGCAAAGTTCTAAAGCGTCTGCTAAAAGAACAGCGCGTTTTCCTTCTCGAGTATCTCCTCCGATTGGCTTACCCGTGTGAGCAGAATCCGAAACAATATCTAAAAGATCGTCTGCAAGTTGGAATGCTATTCCTAAAGGATCTCCAATTTGATTTGCTAAGTTGATTGCGTAGTCTTTTTGCATTCCAGCAGCCAAAAATCCTAGAGCAAGAGGTGCAATAGTTGTGTAGCTTGCAGTTTTCCACCTAAAAACGTTTATAGAAGATTCGGCAAGTTTTTGTGGATTATCTAGGCTCATCATTTCGATTGAAAGGTCTAGAATTTGGCCAATTCCAACGTTTTTTTGCATGTTTGTAAACTCGCATAAAACCTCATTAGGATTTTGCAAATTTTCGCACGCCTTTCTAGCTATATCGAAGCTTTGAGACGCTAGAATATCTCCGAGCATTAATCCAAGCCCAGTTCCAATATGATTGCTGTTTGTGGCTTTAGATAGAGCGCAATATGCGCTTGGTTTTCCTCGTCTTAAAGCGGATTCGTCGATTATATCGTCGTGAACAAGTGCTGCTGTTTGAAATACTTCTAGAGCGCAAGCAATGTCTAGCATTGCGTTTTTTGAGTTTTTGTAAGAATCGTCACTTTGTGTAGCTGAGTTGCTCTCTTTTGATGCGTCAAAAGCATACAGTGCTAATAAAGCTCTAAGTCGTTTTCCGCCTTCGCTAGACAAAATTGCTTGGGAAACAACGTTTTTAAGTGTTTTATTGCAATTAGAAATAAGATTTATGCAAGCTAAAGAATCAAATTGACTATAAATTAATTCGCCTATACGCGTATCGATGCATGACTTTTGCGAATCTAAACTCATATCTACGAGTTATCCACATGCCTTAGACATTGCAGAAGTGAGTATTTCCTAAGACTTTTCTAGGATTTTTCTAGGATTTATAGCCTTTAACCACATTGCTTAGTTTTTATTGCGTTATCGCTTTTGTAATGCAAAACTCTTATTTACAAAGTTAAAAGAAACAGCGAAATCAATACAGCAAGTATCGAGTAATGAATAACGAATATCGAATAACAAATAACAAATAAAAAATAAAAAATAACAAACATAATAAGGGAGGAATTATGAAAACATTAAAAAACGAATCTAAAGGTTGCGAAATCAACGAAACGCAATTTTTTGAAGACAAAGATCATGAATATTCAACTTTTAAGGAGATGACAAATCTTTATGCTGCAAGTATGATTTGTAACAACTCCGAAGAGTATTTTGCTATGAGCTGTGTTGCTGGAAAAACAATAGAAAAGGTGGATTTTAATAATATTCCAAAAGAGTGCATAGCAGTTTTAGACATTACTAAAGATTATGTTAACAATCATCATGATTACAGCGATAATTGGATTGAAAATCTTAGATCTTTAGCTCCAGAATTTTTTGAAAAGTATATTGATTACATAAACAGAGATTTAGATGTTAAATGTAAGCAGGAAGCATTCTCGGCTTTTGATATTTTTGCAAATCAATCAATACGCAACTGGCATAATATGATTTTCAAAAAAGAAGGAAACATTGTGGGCTACGACCTTATAATGCTGCCGATTGCAATGTTTGACAATATTAACGTTCGAGACACTTTGCTTGTAGATTTATTGGATTCTAAAGGGGAGTACTACAATATTGATTCGTTGCTTACTCTAGCTTTAGAGCCTAGAACAAAAGAAATATCTAAAGATTTAAGACGTTTTCTAGAAGAAAAATTTAACGAAGATCACGAGCTTCCAGATATTTGTAAAGCGTTAGACGTTGTAAATCTACTAAAAGCTATGGCTTGTGTTGTAGATGGAATACCAGAATTAAAAGTGCAAGTTTACGCTTTAATGTGCTATATAAGTTGGTGGTTTAGGCTAGGTGATGTTGAAAAATATGTTGAAATGGCGTTAGATATAGATCCTGATTGCTCAATGGTTAGAATAGTAGATAACGCATATAGGAATCATGTAGAGCCAGCGTGGTGTAGAAAATTCGCCACGCCGCAAGAAGAAAGTAATAATGAATCGTCCTTAGAAGATGATTAACTTCTTAATGAAAAGTTGCCCTTGCCATAACTATGCCTTTATGGTATAGTAGAGTGCCTTTAGGGTATAGCAAAATTAAATACCCTATTTTGGCGGATTACTTTGTGTTAGCGGGGAATCTACAGGAGGAAAAGTTTGGCGAGCGAAAATAAAGCAAGTGTCGATTCCAAGACGAGCAAAGAAGAACAACAAGACTTTAAGATTGATGAAGACGTTGATGCTCAAGACGTTGATGCTAATGTTGATGCGCCAATGGATCCAGACGAAGATCACATGGATTTAGAAGATTTTGATGACATTCACGATGATCTTGATGTAGACGACGTGGACAACTTGGACGATGTCGACGACATTAATAATCTAGACGATATCTCTGAAGACGAAGACGGCGAAGAAACGGACGAAAACAAGCCAGAAGCTCCGCAAGTTCCTCAAGCAAAAGGCGCTTTTATTGTTCGAGATGACGACGATGACGATAATCTTACGCCTTCTGGCAACCCAAAGCGTCGAGTAATCGCTACTGGAGCTACGGCAGATCCTGTTAAAGACTACTTAAAGCAGATTGGTCGCGTTAGCCTTCTTAACGCGGAGCAGGAAGTTGATTTGTCGGAGAGAATCGAAGCTGGCTTATATGCTCAGCATTTGCTCGATACGCAAATCGACCAAATGGAGTTTAAGCGCAAGCGCGAGCTTAAGTGGGCTGCAGCAGATGGTAAGAAAGCTAAAGATCATCTTCTAGAAGCAAACTTACGACTTGTTGTTTCTCTTGCTAAAAGGTATACGGGCAGGGGCATGCTTTTCCTTGATTTAATTCAGGAAGGTAACCTTGGTTTAATTCGTGCAGTAGAAAAGTTCGATTGGAAGAAGGGCTTTAAGTTCTCAACCTACGCAACTTGGTGGATTCGCCAGGCGATTACGCGTGCTATGGCAGATCAGGCTCGTACAATTCGAGTTCCAGTGCATATGGTGGAAGTTATTAATAAGCTTTCTAGAGTTCAGCGTCAAATGCTTCAAGACTTGGGTCGCGAGCCTACGCCAGATGAGCTTGCACGCGAGCTTGATATGCCTGTAGAAAAGGTGCAAGAAGTGCAAAAGTATGGTCGTGAGCCTATTTCTTTGCACACTCCTTTGGGTGAAGACGGCGATTCTGAGTTTGGTGATTTGATTGAAGATACCGATGCAATCGCACCTTCGGATGCAGTAGCATTCTCGCTTCTTCAAGAGCAGTTTAGGCAAGTTTTGGAAACTCTGGCTCCTAGAGAAGCTGGTGTTATTAAAATGCGCTACGGTTTGGAAGATGGACAGCCTAAGACTTTGGACGATATTGGTCGCGTGTATGGCGTTACTCGCGAACGCATTCGTCAAATCGAGTCTAAGACTATGTCTAAGTTGCGTCATCCTTCTAGGTCGCAAACCTTGCGTGACTTCTTAGATCAGTGATTTGTTATTAGATACGCTCTAGTAGCTTTAATTGTTGTTGTATAAGGAGTAAAAGTGGCTTCTCTTAAAGAAGAGCAAGAGCAATATGATGCCGATAGTTTGACCGTGCTTGAAGGCTTGGATGCTGTTCGTAAGCGCCCAGGTATGTATATTGGCACTACAGACAGTCAAGGCTTAATGCATTGCCTTTGGGAGATTATTGATAATGCGGTTGATGAGGCTTTAGCTGGTGCTTGCAATCATATTATTGTTACTCTTCACAACGATGGTTCTATTGAAGTTGCGGATAATGGTCGCGGTATTCCAGTAGACGTGGAGCCAAAAACAAAGCTTACTGGCGTTGAAGTTGTTCTAACTAAGCTTCACGCTGGAGCAAAGTTTGGTAACGCTTCGTACAATGCTGCAGGCGGATTGCATGGTGTTGGCTCTTCTGTTGTAAATGCGTTGAGCTTGCGATTAGACGTAGAAGTAGATAGAGACGGAAAAACGCATCATATGGCTTTCCATCAGGGGCATCCTGGTGTTTATAGCGATGCAGATCCAGCAAATCCGTCTCCTGCTTCTCCTTTTAAGCGCACGCGCAAGAACAAGCCTACTGAGCTTGAGATTATTGGTACGGTTTCGCCAAAAACTACTGGTACTCGAGTTCGTTATTGGGCGGATCCTGAGATTTTTAATTCAACAGCTCGCTTTAGTTACGAACAGTTGATTGACAGAGTTCGTCAAACCAGTTTTTTGGTTCCAGGATTGCGCATTACTGTTATTGATGAGCATGTTCCAGAAGGCGAATTTAGCGATATTCAAGAGATTGATGTTAGCGCTAGTGATGATGCGAATGCTAATACTAGTGATTTAACAGATGATTTGGCTTTTAAGGATGAATCGCAAGCAACCGTAGATAATGAATCTAATGAGCTAAATCAATCTGAATATGAATCAGAAGAATCTGAATCTGATGGCGAATCGGAAGTTGAATCCGATGGCGAAATTGATAGCGAATCCGAAGAATCCGAAGAATCAGAAGAATCCACCGAACAATCTGTTGCAAATAGTGAGTCTGCTAGAGAATTGCAAAATAATCATCATCCTAGAGTTGTTGAATTTTTGCATAATGGCGGAGTAAAAGATTTTGTTGACTTTCTTTCAAAAGGTCAAGCAATCTCCGATATTTGGCGTATTTCTGGCGAAGATACGTATGTAGAAGAAACGCAAGCTGTTGATTCTGCAGGGGATTTACATGCTCAACAAGTAACACGTAAATGCGGTGTTGACATTGCAATGCGATGGGTGAATGGCTACGATTCAACGATTATTAGCTTTGTGAACGTTGTTGAAACTCCTGGCGGAGGCATGCACGTAGACGGATTCTTGCAAGGATTGACTAAGCAAATTCGCAAGGCTGTTGAAGACAATGCTAGAAAACTTAAAGTCAATCTTAAAGATTCAAACACTAAGATTGAGCGAGACGATATTCTAGCTGGAATGGTTGCTGTTGTAACGGTTCGTATAGCAGAGCCTCAATTCCAGGGTCAAACTAAAGATGTTCTTGGGACTGCTCAAGTTAAGCCAATCGTTACAAAAATGACGGATGCTCAATTTGGGGAAATGATTAGCGGATCCAAGCGAGGATTTAAAGAGCAGTCTGCTAGAGTTTTAGAGAAAATCGTTTCCGAGATGCATGCGCGTATTCAAGCGCGTAAAACTAAGGAAGTTACTCGCAGAAAGAATGCGCTTGAGTCTGCTTCTATGCCGCCAAAACTTTCTGATTGTCAGCCTGGAAACGACGATGTTGCAGAACTTTTCATCGTAGAGGGCGATTCTGCACTTGGTACTGCAAAAGCTGCTCGAAATTCCGCTTTCCAAGCGCTTTTGCCAATACGCGGTAAGATTTTGAACGTTCAAAAAGCAAGTCTTGCTCAAATGCTCTCTAACAAAGAGTGCGCTGCAATCATTCAAGTTGTTGGAGCAGGATCGGGCGCAAGTTTTGATATTTCGCAAGCGCGTTATAACAAGATTGTTATGATGACCGATGCTGATGTTGATGGCGCGCACATTCGTATTTTGCTTCTTACGCTGTTTTATCGCTATATGCGTCCGCTTATTGAGAACGGTCATGTTTATGCTGCAGTGCCGCCGCTTCACAGAATTGCTCTCGCTGGAAAGCACAAAGGCGAGTATATTTACACGTATTCCGACGACGAATTGGCTGGAAAGCTTGATGACTTGCAAGCTAAGGGCATTGATTTTAACAGCGATATTCAGCGCTACAAGGGCTTGGGTGAGATGGATGCAGATCAGCTTGCAGACACAACTATGGACCCTAGAACTCGCATGTTAAGAAGGATTCGTATGGAAGATGCTCAACAAGCAAGCGAAGTATTCGATTTGCTAATGGGCGATGACGTTCCTCCACGCAAGCAGTTTATTGTTGATAACGCAGACGACTTTGATCGCTCCAAAATAGATACCTGATTTTGTTATGTATTATTTTATGAAGGGGCGTTCGCATTGCAAATATGAAGAACTAGGTTGGGGAATTTTATGATTAACCTTCTTCTTGCAATTATCTATTTAGCATTTATTAGCTTGGGTTTGCCAGATGCTCTTTTAGGATCTGCTTGGCCGACTATGAGCCACGATATTGGCGCGCAAATTTCTTGGGCTGGCGGAATATCAATGGTTATTTCTGCAGGAACTATTGTGTCTGCTCTATTGAGTGACAGAATAACTAAGCGATTTGGCGTAGGAAAAGTTACTTCTGTATCTGTTGCTTTAACTGCGTTGTCATTATTGGGTTTTTCTTTTGCGCCGAATTATCTTGTGCTTATTTTTCTGGCAATTCCGTACGGACTTGGTGCTGGAGGAGTAGACGCTGCTCTTAACAACTATGTTGCTTTGCACTACGAAAGCCGTCATATGAGCTGGCTTCACTGCATGTGGGGTATTGGAGCTTCAGCTGGGCCTTACGTTATGGGTTTTGCGCTTTCTGGCGGATTTGGATGGTCTGCAGGGTATCAATATATTGCTATTGTTCAAGTTATATTAACTGTAATATTGTTTGCAAGTTTGCCATTGTGGAATAATCGTAAATCGCATAAATTACTAAATCCTATTAAGATATCTAAAGAATATTCTAAAACGCTATCTCTTGCAGAAGTTTTGCGCATTCCTGGAGCTAAAAATATTTTTATAATGTTTTTCTGCTACTGCGCTATTGAACAGACTGCAGGATTATGGGCTAGTAGTTACATGGTTTTGCATGGGTCCGTTAACCACGTTGTTGCAGCGGGTTGGGCAAGTTTATTTTATGTTGGTATTACAGCAGGACGATTTATAAGCGGATTTTTGACAATGCGTTTTAATGACGAAACCATGATTCGTCTTGGGCAACTAGTGATGATTTTAGGCATTATTGTATTGTTATTGCCATTGCCAAATCATATAGCATTGGTTGCAGGATTTGTGATTATTGGTTTAGGTTGTGCACCTATTTATCCATGCATTATTCATTCCACACCGCATTATTTTGGAGCTGATAAATCGCAAGCGATTGTTGGCGTGCAAATGGCTAGCGCATATATTGGATCAATGCTAATGCCTGCAATCTTTGGGTTTATTGGTCAAAACGTGTCTATGTCTTTGCTGCCAGCATATTTGATTATTTTGCTATCTATAATGGCGTTTATGCATATGAAATTGATTCGGACTTGCAAAAGTTTAGTATGAAAATATTTTTGTGTGATTGTTTGCTGGTTTTGGTTTAAGATTTATTAAGATTATTGTGAGTTTAGTTACATTTTATTGCTATTGAAAGTATAAGTTGTAGAATATGTGAAGATTCAAACTAATACTGTTAAGCACATGTATTATATTTGTTTTAATCGCTAATAATTTTAGAAGAGTTGGTTTTGCACGAGGAAAAAATGAGTAAGAGAACTAATATAATTTTGACTAGCGCTATGATGGGTATTGCTACTGCTGCGTGTGCTTTTTGCGTAGCGCAAAGTGCGAATGCTGCTGAAACTTCAACTGCTTCTGGTGTTACTACGACTGTAAATTCTTCTGCGGTAGATTCTAAAACATCCATTGGGGGGGGGGCTTTAGATAGCACTTCCGTAAAACCTTCTGAAAGTATTAACTCTTCAAATTCTAACGAAACTGAAAAAACTAACGAAACTACAAAATATGCTAAATCTGCTAAAACTTCTGAATCTGTAACTGATACTGAAAATTTTGAAACTAATAAGATTACGCAAACTCTTATAGATGTAAGCAATACTAATCTTCCAACAAGTAATCGTGGAAGTATAAATGTACATGAATCTGCAGAATCTAGGGAAGCTTCAAATGATTCAAGTAGCACAAATGATGCATCTTTAACTTGGACGCGTGACGACTTTAATATTTCTGCCGATGGTAAAACTGTTGGTGGCAGGAAAGATGTTTATCATCCTGAAACGAATGAAACAGTAAATGAATATGTGGATGGACTTAGCGCCAAAGGCAAGGAAAAGCTTAAGAAAAATCATCACATAGTTATTCCTGAAGGTATTGAAGTTATTCATGAATGTGCTTTTACTGGAAGTGCAAAGCAGGTTGGGAATAAGCATGAACACATTGATGGCGAAACTTATATTGAGGGTGTAACTCTTCCGCAGTCTCTTAAGATTATAGAATATGGCGCTTTCGGTTGGAATAAAATTAAGGGAACTGTTGTTATTCCAAAAAATGTTATTTCAGTAAGCAATGCAGCCTTTGTTGCTAATGAAATTGAAAAAGTTGTGTTTGAAGGTGTAATTGATGGAACTGGCAAAGAGCATGATACGGATGCTGACCCGTATTATCTTGCTGGAGTTGGTAGTGTTGCTTTCCAAGGTAATAAAATTTCTGAAATTGTTGTAAAAGGTAATTTAGGACAATATAAGTTTCGCTCAGGGGAAAATGATTCACCGTTTGACAATCAAAATCCTGGACCTTTTACTATTGAGGTAGGAGAGGAATATAAGCGCCCTATTACAATTACTCAAGAAAGCTCTGGTCATACAATCAGTGTTATGGAGGGTTTTGAGGAGAATGGGAATCCCGTAACGATTGACCGCTCGCCATATTTTAAGAAAAACTCTGATGGCAAATATGTAGCAGTGAAGACTGGCACCCTTGAAGGTCAGTGTATATTTTATGATTTTGTTAATAATATGCCTAGGATGATTGGTAGATCGCACTTTACCTACAACATTATTCCTAAGGCTAAGATCTACACTGTTACTTTTGTAAATGGCAATAATTCTAATTATGCTTCTGTGCAAGTTAAGGAAGGCAAAAGCATAAGTGAAAACAGTGTTGCAGGTCAGATGATGCCATCGGCACCATCTAAAGAAGGTTATACTTTTGTAGAGTGGAATGCCGACTCTACAGGTAAGGATAAAAGCAAAATATTTACTGATCAAACTCCAGTAAAAAGTGATATGACGGTTTATGCTATTTATACACCTAAGCCAGCTCCTGCTCCGATTCCAACGCCTGTGCCAAAGCCAACGCCAGATCCTGCGCCAGATACGGATGAAGAGCAAACTCCAGCTCCAGATTCTACGCCTATTACAGATTTTGTTCCTTCGCATGTGCAAGAATATACAAAGAATCAAGATTATTCGTTTGATGTAAAGAAACAAGATGAAGCGCCATTGAAAATGCAGATTCAAGCTAATTCTGCTAAGCATTTGCCTGAAACTGGCTCTTCAGTGACTATGGCCATGAATTCTTTGTTTGCATCTGTGTTTGCAGGAATTTTCGTACTTGTAGGAGCTAGAAAATCACTTCGTAGCTATTCCAAGCATGCTCGCAAAAACTAGTTACGAAAATTGCAACTTTAGCGTACATAGAAACAATTGTATAAATGGCGTAACTGCCCAACGTAATTACACAACGTAACTACCCAATATGCGCAATTGGGGAAACAAGCTCAGTTCCCGAAGCGTCTCTTCGCATATCTGGCTTAGGTAGCTCCACATTTGCTCCACGTTGTGTAGTCGCGTAAAGCGGATAATTCCCAATGTATGCTGCCAAAAGCGTGTTTTGACCTTTAAGGAATCGCTGCGATCGCACGCCTCCCGTGCCTCTGCCCTTTGTAGGATACATTTCTAGCGGCGTAATCTTTGCAGCTCCGTTTTCTGTTCCAGCAAGCGCGTCGCTGTCTCCAGCAAGAGTGAAAACTACGCTTCCAGAAGCAGAAAATAGTCCGTTTTCGCCCTCTTCGTAGTTCCATCCAACATCATTTTTAGCAACTACAGCAAAAGCAGAAACAACGCATCCTTCGTTAAGCCTAATTCCTGCCATTCCAGCAGAGCTTCGCCCCTGCGCTCGCACTTGTTTTGCGTCGAAAGTAAGTAGGGAAGAGTCGCTGCTTATAAACACAAGCCTGTCTTCGTCTTTTGCAAGAGCTGCTCCGATTACTGAATCATTATCTTTTAAGTCAATAATGCTCCAGGAATCCATTGTTGTTGGCGATTCAAAATTCCATCGTTTTACAACGCCATTCTTTGTTCCGATTGCAAGAGGAGTTTTAGAAGATGTAGGAGTTTTAGAATCATCGCTTAGTGCAATAGCAGCTACGACTTTTTCTCCTCTAATCGGGTCTGTGCTCTGAGTGGAAGTTAGCAATTCGCTTGCGTTAACTCCATTAGAAAGCGATTCTAAAACGTTTTCGTTTCCTTGATTTAAGTGTGGCAAATCTGCAACATGCGCTATTACTAATCGCCCTGCGGATGTTATTAAAGCGTAGTTTGCGCGCGTTGTTGTTTCAAACACGCTTAAGCATGGAGTATCAAAAACATTTGAAGAATGTGATTGCCATCTATTAAACGTTTCAACGCTTGTTCTTGCTATAAGCCCAGACGTGCTCAAAGCTACAGCGCACGGATCGTCGCTTAATTGCAAAGCTATTGCAGACGCATCGCTGCTTCCAGACTTTTTGGCAGCCAGAGCAGCTGCTGCAACGTCTGCTTGAGTGCTTGTAATCTTATTCGCTGCAATAACTGCGTCCATTGCTAAATCATTGTTTGCAACTTTAGTGTTTTTAGTGCAAACAGGCGTAAAGCTGCCGTCTTCTTGCTCGTCTAAAAGAATTGTTCTGCGAGGAGTATCCCACTGTTTTACAGCATAATCCATCTCTGCAATCACAACTTTGTCTAGCTGATTTGCAGAGCTTAGAATCTCGTTAAGCTCATCTATTTTTTGCAATAAGTCGTTTTTTTCGCCTTCTAGCTCGATTCGACTCATTTTTGTAAGTCTTCTAAGCCTTAAGTCAAGAATGTATTGCGCTTGAATCTCGTCTAAATCAAATACGCTAATAAGCTTTGATTTTGCGGTTTCTGCGTCTTCGGAAGACCTAATTACTTGAATTACTTCGTCAATGTCTAGCATTGCAAGAAGCAAGCCTTCTACAAGATGCAATCTCTCTTTGGCTTTGTTTAGTCTAAATTCGCTGCGCCTTCTAATAACGGTTCTTCTGTGCGCAATCCACACGTCTAGAAGCTCGCGAAGACCCATTGTGTGCGGCCTGCCGTCTACTAGCGCAACATTGTTAATCGTAAAGCTTTCTTGCAGTGGAGTGTGCTTAAAAAGTTGCGCAAGAACAGCGTTTGGGTCGAATCCTGTTTTTATTTCGATTACGATTCGCGTTCCGTTATGTCTATCTGTTAAGTCGATTGCTCCAGATATTCCGTCTAGTTTGCGCGCTTTTATACCTTGAGATATGCGTTCGAGCACGCGCTCTGGGCCAACCATAAATGGCAATTCTGTAACAATAATCGCCTTTTTGCGTGCTGTAACGTTTTCAATATGCGTTTTTGATCTTGTTGTAAAAGCGCCTCTTCCAGTTTCGTACGCTTCGCGGATTCCGCTGCGTCCAATAATTATGCCGCCGCCTGGCCAGTCTGGGCCTGGAACTATTTGCATTAAATCGTCTAGAGTAGCATTTGGGTGCTTCATAACGTATTTTGCTGCAGCTACAACTTCTCCAAGATTGTGAGTAGCCATGTTTGTAGCCATTCCAACTGCGATTCCAGAAGCTCCGTTTACAAGCAAGTTTGGTATGGCAGAAGGCAAAACTGTTGGCTCTTTTAGCTTATTGTCGTAGTTTGGCGCAAAGTCAACAGTATCTTCGTTTATGTCTGCATTCATTCCAAGCGCTGCTGGAGCTAGTCGCGCTTCTGTGTACCTGGATGCTGCAGGACCGTCATCTAAAGAACCAAAGTTTCCATGACCGTCAACCAAAGGGAGTCTAAGAGAAAACGGCTGAGCCAAGCGCACCATTGCTTCGTAAATCGCGGAATCTCCGTGCGGATGCAGCTTTCCCATAACTTCGCCTACAACGCGAGCAGACTTCATATAAGCGTGCTCTGGCGTAAGATTCATGTTTCCCATTTGGTACACGATTCTTCGCTGTACAGGCTTCATTCCGTCTCTTGCATCTGGCAATGCGCGCGCGTAAATCACGGAGTATGCGTATTCCAGGAAAGATTTGCTCATCTCTTCGTTAAGCGGCGTTTCAACAATATTCTCTTTAACCTTTCTAGGGTCGAAGGCTGGTTTTGTTGACTTGCTGCGTGAAGGCATGATTTTGAACTCCTTGAAGTGACTTACAAGCCTTTATAATACCAATTTATATGCACAAATGTTTGTTAAATGCTTATTTTCTTGCCATTTTAGTGGTGATTTTAGTTGCGTTTTTCCTTGCGATTTTAGCTTGACTTTCTTGCGTTTTTTCTTGTGATTTTTCCTGCGATTTGAATCTAACTTTAGCGCTAACTCGAATTTAACTTTAATGTAGTCTTTTTTAACTACAATGTAGCTTATGACTATTGAGATTCCACAATTGGATGACTTGTTGAAGTTTGTTGAAAATAGCAAAATTAGTGACGCATACAATAATCCTAAATTTGCTCTTCATCTATCTTCGATTCTTCCAGCTCTTAGTGCTTCTATAGGATCGCCAATTTGCACACAAATCCATAAAAACCCTGATTCTTTGCGAGATTTATTTGGGTTTCCTAAAGTAAAAAGTGCTGTTGTTGTGCTTGTGGATGGTCTTGGATATTGGAATCTTGCTATTAGAAAAGGTCATGCTCCATATTTGCGTGCTCTTCTTAACAACACTGCAAATCAGCGCCCTATAACAACTTGCGTTCCTAGTACTACAGTTGCAGCAATGGCCACTTTTGGCACTGGAACTTGCCCTGGTCTTACTGCAATGACAGGATACACTCAAAAAAATCCTAAAACTGGCGAATTATCTCAATTAATCCAATTTAGGGATGCTCCAAATCCATTAGATTTGCAGCGCCAGCCTACAATATTCGAGTCGCTTTCTAGATTGGGTGTTAGAGCGAATCATGTAAGTCTTTCAAAATTTGAGGATTCTCCTTTAACTCAAGCAGCTTTTAGAGGAGCTAAATTTATAAGCGGAACAACTGCTAGAGCGAGAATTATGAACGCTGCAAACAGCACTAAAACGCCTGGTCTAACGTATTTGTATCTTAGGGATATAGACAAAATCGGTCACAATTATGGTTGGGAATCCGAGAATTGGGTTTCTATTTTTGAGCAGATTGATTCGCAGCTAAATCTTTTAAGAAAAAATTGCCAAAAAGGCACTTTGATTGTTATTACTGCAGACCATGGAATGATTGAGTCAAATCCAGATTTGAAAATAGATATTGCAAAAGATAGTCGTCTTACTAAAGGAGTTAAGCTTGTTGGGGGAGAGCCGCGTTCTGTTATGCTATACGCGGAAGATGGTGAAAATCCAGAAGACATTGCGCTAAGGTGGACTAATGCTTTGCAAGATAAAGCGTGTGTTAGAACTAAAGAGCAAGCTGTTAAAGATGGCGTTTTTGGAGAAGTCAGTTCGCTTGCGCTAAGTGTTATTGGAGATGTTCTTGTTCAAGCAAAGTCATCTGTTACAATCGTTGATTCTAGAATCGAAACAGAAAAAGCCATGAACTTGCCGAGTGTTCATGGCTCTATGAGCGCAATGGAAATGGATATTCCGTGCTTAGTTGATATAGCTTAATTTACGCCAAATCATCCTTCGCCAAAAAGAATCTCATCCCAGCTAGGAACAGCTGCGCGGCTGCTCTTTTTGGCTTTAGAATGCTCATTTGCGCGCGCTTTAGTAGACTTTTGCGTTTGCGTAGACTTTGGTGTTTCTATCGAAACAGTTTTGTCTGCTTGAACATGATTGTCTTTTTGATCTTTTTGTTCTTCTTTTGCTTCTTCGTTGCGCGATTCACTATTAGAGCTATAGCTAGAGTTATTGCTAAAAAGCGTATTTGAATTGTTGCTATCTTTGCTCAAATCGGAATTGGATGAGTTTGCTATATTCGATGCGATTTGTACGGCATTTATACTGTTAGATACAGCATTTGCATCCAATTGGTTCTCGCTATTTGCAACTAGAGTACTTAGATTATTGTTTTGCTCGTAGCTTTGCAAAGAATCTAAAGAATTTGCGTTATTTTGGTCTAGTGATTTATTCGCATTGTATTGTTCTTGTGTGTTTTGTGCGTTTTGTTCTTGCTCGTTATTTGCATTTTGCGCTTGCATTGTAACATTTGCAACATTTGCAAGGTTCTCACTATTCCTTGATTCCCATTGAGAAACAGCGCGCTCTATTCTTGCAGAACGAATTGAGTTTCCTGGAAGATCTTCGTTTGCAAACGGGAAGCTAATGCTTACAGTGTCTCTATAAGTTCCGCCAAATTGTGACTTTTTAGAAGAATCATTATTCATGACTTCTTCGCCAAGCAATAACCTTGCAGAAGGATTTGCGCAAGCAACGGAGTTATCGTGCATGTTCCAAGTCCACTCGGCTTTTATTGTGCGAGTAGCGGTGTTGAATTCTGCTGTTATAAGCCATGGTTCAAGTCCGCGTCTTGTAGCACGCCACTTTACTGTTTCCATTCCAATATGCGCTTTTGCAAGAGTGCGTTCAATCAAATCCGAAAGAGTTCGCATATTGCTTTGCTTAGGCGCTGGAACAGTCAAGAATTGTTCAATAGCATATTGCTTTTCGGTTTCTACTCCGCTTGAGAATCGTCTAACTTGAGATTCGCTTACGTTGTATCGCTTTGCAACATGTTCTGGTTCTAATCCAGCGCGTATTAAAGCTTGAATTTGAGATATAGGCAGTGTTGCTGTAGTTGCGCTTGGCGAATCGTCCGACTTGCCAGTCGAATTAACTGTATTTTGATTACGTTCATCAACATTTGTTAGTTTTTTCGACTCGGCGATTGCGCGCTCCAGCGTGTCGTCAACATGAATTTTTAACGGCGTGTTTTCAAAAATAAAAATTAAATCGCCATTATTATCCACATGATCGAAACTCGCCTCTTTTGGCGGATTTTCAAGCATTGCGCACCACTTTCCTCGCTTTTAACGATACTTATAACATACTTTAGTCCATAGTATGCCTTCTTTGCCATTTTCTATTAATAAAAAAGCGAGTATTCTATGCGGGGTAGCTTTCATGTATGCTATGCGCGTAGGTAGATTTAGACTAATTGCTATAAATAGTGCTAATCGCTATAAGTAAAGTAGAAAAGTAGTTTTAAGCAATAAGTAATCTTAAAAACGAAAGGACCATAATGGCACAGGATTATGATTCTCCTCGTAGTAAAGACGAAGACGAGGAGTCGTTGGAAGCATTGAGCAAAGGCTCTCAAAGTTCCGCAAACGATATAGACGATGACGAAAACGCTATTGCAGAAGATTACGAGTTGCCAGGCGCAGATCTTAGCAACGAAGATGCATCTGTTACAGTAATACCAATGCAAGGTGATGAGTTCATTTGCTCCGAGTGCTTCCTTGTAAAGCACAGAAGTCAGCTCGCTCAAATGTCTCAAGACGGTCAACCGATTTGTAAGGAGTGCGCAGCTTAATGGCTTACGATGATACCTATACGGGCCCAGAGCAGGTGGAAGTTCTTATTAAATATTTGAACGATGGAACAGATAGCCAGGCTGCAATGGAGCATCTTTCTTACGCTCATGCGGGAGATGCTGGAGCGGATTTGCGAACTACGCAAGACGTTACCTTGCGTCCTTTTGAGCGTGCTCTAGTGCCGACTGGCGTTGCAATCGCCTTGCCTGCTGGATATGTGGCTTTGGTTCATCCGCGTTCCGGTTTAGCTGTAAAACAGGGTGTTACTGTTCTTAATGCTCCAGGAACGATTGATGCTGGGTATCGTGGAGAGATTAAGGTTCCATTAATCAATATGGATCCAGAAAATACTGTGCAATTTAATCGTGGAGATCGCATAGCTCAGCTTGTTATTCAACGCTATGTTGAAGCTAGATTTGTTGAAGCAAGTCAGCTTCCAGGCTCCGATAGATCCACTAAAGGATTTGGCTCTACTGGCGTGCAATGAGGTGACATTCAATGGGAGAATCTCAAGAAGATATTAAAGGCGCTAATATGCTCGGGTGTGAAATTAGCGAAGATATGCGAGACCCATTGCGTCCTATATTGCAAATGTGTAAGTGGCATCATCCCGATGAAAACATGGATATTTTGCATAAGGCGTATAAAAGAGCCGTAAAGCAGCATGCTGGTCAAAGGCGTAAATCGGGAGAGCCGTACATTATTCACCCTCTTGCTGTAGCTCAAATTTTAGCTGATCTTGGAATGGGACCTATTGTTGTTGCTGCAGGATTATTGCACGACACTGTAGAAGACACGGATTACACGCTAGAAGAATGCAGGGCAGATTTTGGAGACACGGTTGCTGGCCTTGTAGATGGCGTTACAAAAATATCCAATATGGAGTACGGCGAAAGCGCGCAAGCAGAAACAATCCGCAAAATGGTTGTTGCAATGAGCCGAGATGTGCGAGTGTTAGTAGTAAAACTTGCAGATCGATTACATAATGCGCGTACGTGGAGGTACGTTAAGGCGTCTAGCTCGCATAAAAAAGCTCGAGAAACTCTAGATGTTTACGCTCCTCTTGCAAATCGACTCGGCATGAATGCCATTAAAACGGAGCTTGAAGAGCTAAGCTTTAAGGTTTTATACCCTAAGATTTACAACGAAATCGTAGTGTTAGTTGCTAGAAGAGCTGGCCAGCGAGAAGTCTACTTGCGTCAAATCCTAGAAGAAATCAACGAAGATTTAAATCAGCAGCGAGTAAAAGCTTCTGTTAAGGGGCGACCAAAAGATTACTTCTCAATTTACCAAAAGATGATTGTTCGCGGTCACGATTTTGAAAATATCTACGACCTTGTAGGCGTTAGAATAATCGTTGATTCTATTCGAGACTGTTATGCGGCTCTTGGCGCAGTTCACGCGCGTTGGAGCCCTGTTCCAGGCCGATTTAAGGACTACATTGCTACTCCTAAGCTAAATATGTATCAAAGCTTGCACACTACTGTTGTAGGCCCTGGCGGAAAGCCTGTTGAGATTCAAATTCGCACATGGGATATGCATAGGCGTGCTGAGTTTGGTATTGCTGCACACTGGAAGTACAAGGCAAACGGCCAAGCTGGTCGAGCTTTAAGTAAGCCAGATAAGGGTGATGTTAAGCGCGAGCAAGAAGAGAACAAAGAGCTTAGCGAATTAGATAACTTAAAGTGGATTCAGCAACTTGCAGATTGGACTAGCGAAACGCCAGATTCCGACGAATTCTTAGGTTCCTTAAAGCAAGATCTTGGAGCTTCGGAAGTTTACGTGTTTACTCCAAAGGGGAGCATTGTTGCTCTTCCGCAAGATGCAACGCCAGTTGACTTTGCGTATTCTGTGCATACAGAAGTTGGACACAGAATGATGGGCGCTCGCGTAAATGGAAAGCTTGTTCCGCTAGATACAAAGCTTAACAACGGAGACACTGTAGAAGTTCTTACGTCTAAGTCCGATACGGCTGGCCCTTCTAGAGATTGGCTTAGTTTTGTAAAAAGCCCTAGAGCTAGAAATAAGATTAGGCAATGGTTTAGCAAGGAACGCCGTTCGGAGGCTATTGAAGAGGGTAAAGACGAGCTTACGCGCGCTATGCGTAAACGTAACTTGCCTTTGTCTACTTTGCTTACTCCGCAAGCGTTAATAGGTGTTGCAGAAGAGCTTAATATTACTGCTAATGTAGAAGCCGTTTATGCTGCGATTGGCGAAGGTCAGGTTTCTACACAAAATGTTATTTCTCGTCTTGTTAAAGATGCGGGAAGCGAAGAAGTAGCAGAAGAAGCGCAAGAAGAGGCGCTTCCGCTTAGAAGAGCAGAGCGTAATCGCAAGTCTAACGGCGTTCTTGGCGTTTCTGTAAAGGGTGTTGGAGACGTTTGGGTTAAGCTTGCGCGCTGTTGCATGCCTGTTCCAGGAGACAATATTGTTGGCTTTATAACAAGAAATCAGGGTGTTTCTGTTCATAGAACAGATTGCCAAAATATGATTGATTTGCAAAAGTCGCAATCGGAACGTGTTATTCCTGTTCAATGGACAAGTGACAAAGGCTTGTTCCTTGTTAAAGTTCAAGTAGAAGCTTTGGATCGTCAGCATTTGCTTTCGGATGTTACTAGAGTTCTTTCGGATCATGGCGTAAATATTCTTTCGGGAACGATTGCTACTGGAGACGATCGCGTTGCTACAAGCCAATTTACGTTTGAAATGGCGGATCCTCAGCATTTGAATACTCTTCTTGCTGCGATTCGTAAGATTGATGGCGTTTTTGACGTTTATAGAATTACGGGTGCAAAAGATAGTGCGGAACCGCGACTTAGAAAAATGGAACGCGATTAAGCTGCGACTAAACAGTAACTAAATCGTAGCTAAAGCGCAACTAAACAATAAAACTTCCAGTCAAATAATCCTTTGGCTGGAAGTTTTATTATTGCAATTTTTATACTATTTTTGCTTTATTTTAACTAATGTTTTTACTTAATAACATCAATAGATATAATTCCAACTGGCTCTAGTGGAGCATCGGACCTATCTGTTGGAACAGATTCAAGCTTATCTACAACAGCTTTAGACTCATCGTCCACAACTTCTCCAAAAATCGTGTGATGACCATCAAGCCAAGAAGTTGGAACAGTTGTTATAAAGAATTGAGATCCATTAGTGCCATGCAAGCGGCCGTCGCGTCCGCGTTGCTTTCCAGCATTCGCCATTGCGAGCAAATATGGCTTATCGAACTTTAGAGATGGGTCAATCTCGTCGTCAAATTCGTAGCCAGGACCGCCCATTCCGTTTCCAAGAGGGCATCCGCCTTGAATCATAAAATCTTTAATAATACGGTGGAAAGTTAAGCCATTGTAGAAAGGCTCATTAGACTTTTCGCCGCTAAAAGGATCAGTCCACTCTTTTTCGCCAGTTGCCAAGTCAACGAAATTTTTTACTGTAATAGGCGCTTTATCGTCAAAAAGATTAATCTTTATATCGCCTTCAGACGTATGCATATTAATAAGTGTCATATTGCGATTCTCCCATACATTAAAGACTGTTCACTGTTTATTTTGATTAATATTAGCGCTCATGATGGTTGATTTTGTTGGATATTAAATCTCCAAGGCTTTGCACTAATTGCACAAGCAAAATGCACAAAATTACTGCTGCGCTCATAACGTCGTATTGGTAGCGTTGGTACCCGTAGCGAATCGCAATATCTCCAAGTCCTCCTGCGCCAACTGTTCCAGCCATTGCGGAGAATCCAAAAAGCGTAATAAACGTTAATGCTGCTCCGCGAATTAGCGAAGGTAAACTTTCAAAAAGCAATACTTTGAACACGATTTGTGTGTTGCTTGCTCCAAAACTTTGAGCAGCTTCTATAAGACTTCCGTCAACTTCTGCCAAAGATTGCTCAACAATTCGCGCTACGAATGGCGCAGCTGTTATAACAAGCGGAACAATTGCTCCTGGAACACCTAAAGATGTTCCAACAATAAGCCTTGTAAGTGGTATTATAGCAACAAGCAAAATTATAAACGGAATAGATCGCACAAAGTTTACAATGCTTCCTAAAACAGTGTTAAGCAGCGCGTTTTTGCAAATTCCTTGCTTTGCGCTTGTTATAAGAAGAACTCCTATTGGAAGTCCTATTATGTATGCAAATAATGTAGATATTGAAGTCATAACAATTGTGTCTTTTGTGCCTTCAATAATTAGTTCTCCATATTCGTCTATAAATTGTGAAATATTTTCTGGCATTTTATTTCACCTCGCTGTTTTCGCTGTTTTCGTTGCTGTTGCTGATGTTTTTGCTGTTATTTCTATGATTTTCAACATTTTCGTTTGCAATAAGTGTTTTTAGAATATTGCTTTGCGGATTCTTGAAAAGCGTTGAAGTATCGCCGATTTCTACGATTTTTCCGCCGTCAATCATTGCAACTCTATCGCAAATATTGCGCGCAACTGCAAGAGAGTGAGTAATAATAACCAATGTAACGTTAAGATCTCGGTTAATTCTTCTAAGCAAATCAAGTATTTGCGCAGTAGTTGTTGAATCCAATGCGCTTGTAGCTTCGTCACAAAGCATAATCGAAGGATTGTTAGCAAGCGCTCGCGCAATAGCAACACGTTGCTGCTGGCCGCCAGAAAGCTGAATAGGGTAGCGGTTTGCTAAATCTTTTAAGCCAACTAAGTCAAGCAAATATTTTGCTCGTTCTTCTCGTTCATTTTTATTCGTGTGGTTTAGTTCCAAAGGAAAAGTCACATTTTGCAATACAGTTCGCTGCTGAAAAAGACTAAAGTTTTGGAAAATCATGCCAATATTTGACCTGATATTAGATAAATCGCGATTTTTAGCGTATGTAATATCTTTTCCGTCTATTACAACTTTTCCGCTCGTAGGTCTTTCTAGAAGGTTTATGCATCGAACTAGCGAAGACTTTCCAGCTCCCGAAGAACCTAAAATTCCAAAGACTTCTCCCGATTCAATAGTCAAATTAATGTCTTTAAGCGCTTCGTGCTTAGTTTTGCCGCTTGAATAAGTCTTATAAAGATGTTCAATCTGAATCATTTTTCCACCGATTGTAGAACGAATTGTAAAACGAATTATAAAACAAATATGAGGCACGTGCCTCTAGTTTCTTTTAGAGGCACATGTCTCTTTTTTATTTGCGATTAAACGCTGTAATCACGTTAAAACACTGGAAGAACAGCGCCGTTGTAGTTTTTATTTATAAAATCACGAACTTCATCTGTTTTTAACGCTTTTACAAGAGCCTTGATTTTAGCAAGTTTTTCGGAGCCCTTCTTAACAGCAATAATGTTTTCGTATGTCTTAGCGGCTACGCCTCCAACTTTTTCGCTTGTAAGAGGATCTTTAGTTGGGTTAAATCCAGCTTGAATAGCGTAGTTTCCGTTTAGAGCAGCTAAATCAACGTCTTTAACGACTGTTGGAACCAAAGAGGCGTCTATTTCCTTAAACTTTAGATTCTTTGGATTAGAAACAATATCCTTCTTGGTTGAGTTAACATCCTTTGGATTCTTTAGCTTAAGAAGACCTGCGTCTTGCAAAAGAAGAAGTGCGCGAGCTTCGTTGGTTGGATCGCTAGGAACAGCAACTGTTGCGCCATCTTTTAAGTCCTTAATTGTTTTAGTCTTTCCTGGATAAAGTCCAAATGGCTCAAAGTGGATTCCAGCAATAGAAATAATATGCGTTCCTCTTTCTTTATTAAAGTTATCTAAGTATGGCAAATGCTGATGGTAGTTTGCGTCTGCTTCGCCTTCTTCTACAGCAGTATTTGGTTGAACGTAATCAGTAAATTCCTTAACAACCAACTTATAGCCTTGCTTTTGCAAAATCGGCTTAACTACTTTATTCAAAATATCGCTGTGAGGAGTTGGGGAAGCTGCAACCTTAATCACCTTATCGTCTTTAGTTGCGCCATTTGCAGAAGATCCGCATGCGCTTAGCGAAAGACCCAAAATCGCAGTTAGTGCTGTAAAAGCTGCAATAATCTTTGTGTTCTTTTTTGTGATTTTCATGTTTTTCCCCTTGTCCTTTAATGTTTTTTGCTAGTTGATTATTTTGTTTCTTAGCAACGGAATATCAATATATGCGATTTTGCAGCCTCTTCGCTACCTATTTTCTATTTGTATAATTTATGACGAGTTAGTAAAGCTAATAAAATCAATAAGATAATCAACAATTATTTTTTGCATTTAGGGCTTGATTTTTTGTTTTTTGCTATTTTTTACGATTGGCGTTTTGCGATTTTTTTATTTGCAAAGCTAAAACGTTTTTATTGCAATATGGATTATGCACATGGATTATGCAATGCGGCTTATGCAACATGGCTTATAATAAAAACATGACTTCTTTGCGTTTAGCTTTAGCTCAAATTGACACTTGCGTTGGAAATATAAGCAAAAATACGGATGAAATATTGCGATTTTGCAAAGACGCAAGCAGTGGTAACGCCGATATTGTTGTGTTTCCAGAGATGACACTAACAGGGTATCCAATCGAAGACCTTGCTTTGCGAGCGACTTTTAGAAAAGCAGCTAATGATGCCGCTTATAGTCTTGCAAAAAGCTTAAAAGATAGCGGATTAGGCGACTTATACGTTGTTGTTGGAACGGTTGGTGTAGACGATGAGTTGGGTAAGCCAAGAAATCGCTTGCTTGTTATTAACAATGGAAAAGTGGCGCTTGTTTATGATAAGCATTTCTTGCCAAATTATGGCGTTTTTGACGAATTTAGAATTTTCTCGTCTGGAAATGATTGCGGAATTCTAAACGTTAAAGGTGCAAAATTAGGATTTGCGATTTGCGAAGATATTTGGCAAGATGGCGGCCCAGTTGCGCGTCTTTCTAAGGAGGGGATTGATGTTCTAGTAACAATCAACGGTTCTCCGTACGAAGAAGGCAAAACAGATATTCGCTTAAAGCTGGCTCAAAAGCGCGCAAAAGAGCTTAATGCGCCTCTTGTTTACGTAAATCAAGTTGGTGCTCAAGACGATCTTGTTTTTGATGGCGGCAGCTTTGTAGTAAACGCAGACGGGTCTTTGATTGAGCGTTCTAAGATGTTTGATCAAGACTTAAGTTTTGTTGATTTTAATACAGATTTAGATGTGCAAAAGTGCTCGACTATTGCTCAAAAATTAGACCCAGACGAAGAAGTTTATTGCGCATGCGTTTTAGGACTTAGAGATTACATGCGTAAAAATGGCTTTAAGGGTGTTTGCTTAGGACTTTCTGGCGGAATCGACTCTGCGCTAGTTGCAACTATGGCGGCGGATGCTTGCGGAGGGCAAAACGTTTGGGGAATTTCAATGCCAAGCATGTATTCTTCGCTTGGTTCTAAAGACGATGCTTGCGATTTAGCTAAGCGCCTTGGAGCACATTACGATATTCAGCCTATTGAGCCGCTTTTTAAGTCATTCCAAAATCAGCTTGATTTACAAGGCGTTGCTGCAGAAAATTTGCAAGCGCGAGTTAGAGGCGTGATTGTTATGGCGTATTCTAATTCAAAAGGTTTGCTGGCTTTAGCTACTGGCAATAAGTCGGAGCTTGCATGCGGTTATTCTACGATTTATGGAGATGCGGTAGGTGGGTATGCTCCTATTAAAGATTTGTTTAAGACTCGCGTTTGGGCGCTTTCTAGATGGCGTAATCGCGCTGCTAAAAATGGCGTAGGTCTTGGAATGTTGCCTATTGCTGGTAGTGAAGATTTTCCTAAAGACAATAATCCTAAAGAAAAGGCTCCAAAAGATGGCATTCTTATACCTGTAAACTCTATTGTTAAGCCTCCAAGTGCCGAGCTTAGGCCAGGGCAAAAGGACTCGGATTCTTTGCCAGAATACGATTTGCTAGACAAAGTGTTAGAGGCTCATATTGAGTTTGCTCACGGCAGGGCGGATTTGCTTGCAGACGGTTTTGATGAGCGCACAGTTGATACAGTTATTCGGCTTGTAGACCGCGCAGAATGGAAGCGTAGGCAGTATCCGTTAGGTCCAAAAGTTAGTGCGATTGCGTTTGGTAGAGATAGGCGAATTCCAGTAACAACGGCGTTTAGAGAATAGACGAAGGCTGGGAACGGATTGGTGAAGCTTGGAAAAAGTCGCAAGCAACCGCCTGTTCTCTACGCGTTGTATATGTGCTAGTTTGAGGATTCAAACTAGCATTTTTATTAAAAATAAGCTAAAAAACAGTAAAATGTGAGGTAACTCACGTTAAAAATGCCAAAAATCGACGTGTACTGTTTAAACATTGCTCTAACATAGTAGAGAAGGCGACGTGAAGAAGCGTCGTGGATACGAAAGGAGTCAAATATGGCATCAGTGGATGCATCCGTTCTCACCGAAGAGGATCTTCGTGCAAAAGCGTGGGATGGATTTACAAGCGGCAATTGGGAAAAAGATATTGACGTTCGTGACTTTATCCTAAAGAATTACACTCCATACGAGGGTGATGAGACTTTCTTGGCAGACGCCACCGAAAAAACGAAGCATATGTGGAAGTACCTCGACGACAACTACTTGGCTGTCGAGCGTGAGCGCCGCGTATACGACGTTGAAACACATATTCCAGCAGGTATTGACGCAATGCCAGCAGGCTACATTGAAAGCCCAGAAGTAGATAACGTAATCGTAGGTCTTCAAACCGACGAACCTTGCAAGCGCGCTATGATGCCAAACGGCGGTTGGCGAATGGTTGAGCAGGCCATTAAGGAAGCTGGCAAGGAAGTAGATCCAGAAATCAAGAAGATTTTCACCGTTTATCGCAAGACTCATAACGATGGCGTGTTTGGTGTTTACACCAAGAATATTAAGATTGCTCGCCACAACAAGATTTTGACTGGTTTGCCAGACGCTTATGGCCGTGGTCGTATTATTGGTGATTATCGTCGTGTGGCTCTTTACGGCGTAAACATGCTTATTGAGTTCAAGAAGCGCGATAAGGACTCGATTCCATACCGCAACGACTTTACTGAGACCGAGATTGAGCATTGGATTCGCTTCCGCGAAGAGCACGATGAGCAAATCAAGGCTTTGAAGCAGCTTATTAACTTGGGCAACGAGTATGGCTTGGATTTGAGCCGCCCAGCTCAAACCGCTAAGGAAGCTGTTCAGTGGACTTACATGGGCTATCTTGCTTCTGTTAAGAGCCAGGATGGCGCTGCAATGAGCTTCGGCCGTGTTTCCGCATTCTTCGATTGCTACTTTGAGCGCGATTTGAAGGCTGGATTAATCAACGAAACCGACGCTCAGGAAATCATTGATGCATTGGTTATGAAGCTTCGTATTGTGCGCTTCTTGCGTACTAAGGATTACGACGCAATCTTCTCTGGAGATCCATACTGGGCAACTTGGTCCGATGCAGGCTTCAGCGATGATGGCCGTACCTTTGTTACTAAGACTTCGTTCCGTTTGCTCAACACTTTGACTCTTGAGCATCTAGGTCCTGGTCCAGAGCCAAACATCACTATTTTCTGGGATCCAAAGCTTCCAGAAGCCTACAAGCGTTTCTGCGCACGAATCTCTATCGACACTTCTGCAATTCAGTACGAGTCCGATAAAGATATTCGTGAGCACTGGGGCGACGACGCTGCTATTGCTTGCTGCGTTTCCCCAATGCGCGTTGGTAAGCAAATGCAGTTCTTCGCTGCACGCGTTAACTCCGCAAAGGCTTTGCTCTACGCGATTAACGGTGGCCGCGATGAGATGACTGGCATGCAGGTTATTGATAAGGGCGTTATTGACCCAATCAAGCCAGAAGCTGATGGAACTCTTGACTACGAGAAGGTTAAGGCCAACTACGAGAAGGCTTTGGAATGGCTTTCCGAAACCTACATTGAGGCTTTGAACATAATCCACTACATGCACGATAAGTACGCGTACGAGTCCATTGAGATGGCTTTGCATGATAGGGAAGTCTATCGTACACTCGGCTGCGGTATGTCTGGCTTGTCTATTGCTGCAGATTCCTTGGCTGCTATAAAGTATGCGAAGGTTTACCCAATCTACAACAAGGATGCTAAGACTGCAGAAGGCCACGAGTACGAGTACATTGAAGGCGCAGACGACGACTTAATCGTTGGCTACAAGACGGTTGGCGAGTTCCCAATCTACGGTAACGATGACGATCGTGCTGATGACTTGGCAAAGTGGGTTGTAAGCACTGTTATGGGTCAAGTAAAGCGTTTGCCTGTATACCGTAATGCTGTTCCAACTCAGTCCATCTTGACTATTACTTCTAACGTTGAGTACGGCAAGAACACTGGTTCCTTCCCATCTGGCCACAAGAAGGGCACTCCTTACGCTCCAGGTGCAAACCCAGAAAATGGTATGGATTCTCACAGCATGCTTCCATCCATGTTCTCTGTTGGCAAGATTGACTATGACGATGCTCTCGATGGTATCTCGTTGACTAACACCATTACTCCAGATGGTTTGGGTAGAGACGAAGACGAGCGTATTAACAACCTTGTTGGTATTTTGGACGCTGGCAACGGCCACGGCTTGTACCACGCAAACATCAATGTTTTGCGTAAGGAACAGCTTGAAGACGCTGTTGAGCATCCAGAAAAGTACCCACATCTTACGGTTCGTGTTTCTGGCTACGCAGTGAACTTTGTAAAGCTCACTAAGGAGCAGCAGCTCGACGTTATTTCTCGTACATTCCACCAGGGTTCAGTTACTGACTGATTCTGATTGATTGCGAATGCCGCCGGGGGTGAGCAGGTTTTGCTCCTGGCGGCTTTTCAAATAAAATAGACTTAAAAGGTATACCAAAGACGGTTATAGGGGGCATATGATGGCTGAAAACACAGCATTTCGCACTACGACTCAGCACATGTTAAAGGAGTCAAAAGAGTATGCCCGACAAACTTTAATGGGTGGTCTTTCTGGTTTTGAATCTCCAATTGGATTAGACAGAAAAGACCGCTTAGTTGCTCTTAAAACTGGCGATATTGGGTTTGTGCATTCTTGGGATATCAATACTTCTGTTGATGGCCCTGGCACTCGCATGACAGTGTTTATGAGTGGCTGCCCGCTTCGTTGTCAATATTGCCAAAATCCTGATACTTGGAAAATGCGCGACGGCAAGCCAGTCTACTTAGATGCAATGATTAAAAAAGTAGACCGTTATCAAAGTCTTTTTAAGGCAACAGGCGGCGGAATCACATTTTCTGGCGGCGAGTCCATGATGCAACCAGCTTTTGTATCTAGGGTTTTTCGTGCAGCAAAAGAGATGGGCGTGCATACTTGCTTAGATACTTCGGGCTTTTTGAATCGCAATTATACGGACGAAATGATTGACGACATTGATCTTTGCTTGCTAGATGTTAAATCTGGTATTGAAGAAACGTATAAAAAAGTAACTGGCGGCTTGCTTCAGCCAACTATTGACTTTGGTCAGCGATTGGCGAAGGCTGGTAAGAAGATTTGGGTGCGTTTTGTGCTCGTTCCAGGTCTTACAGACAGCGAAGAAAATGTTGAAAAAGTTGCTGAGATTTGCGATTCATTTGGTGATGCTGTTGAGCATATTGACGTGCTTGGATTCCATCAACTAGGCCGCCCAAAGTGGCATGAGCTTAGGATTCCATACCCTCTTGAGAATCAAAAAGGACCTTCTAGGGCGCTTAAAGAGCGAGTTGTAAACCAGTTCAAAGACCACGGTTTTGTTGTGTACTAGACTGCGTTTAGATTGCATCAAAAATGTAACTGTAATTTAGACAATTTTTGCGTATTGTATTGTTTTTTTTTAAAGGATTTTGTATAATTATACAAATAACCTTTTTTAGAGAAAGGATACGCAATGAAGCGCAGAATAGGTTGTTGGATTGCATTAGCTTTCGCATTAGCGTTAGCTATTTTTGCACGGTGTAACGATCAGTTTGGCTTTGGCACAGCAATTATTATTTTAATTGTTTTGCCGATAATCTTGCTGCCGGTAAATATCGTTGCAGCTTTCGATGAGAAACTTCTTATCGAAGTGCCGATAATATCTATTGCTATAACTATTGCTACAGAACTTGCCACTTTCCCAATAAGAGATTTAGGTTTACATGCTCTCTACGTTATCCCAACAGTTTTAGTTTCGGCAGTCGCATTTACTCTTACTAGATTCCTTAAAACTAGGCTTGTTAAGCACATAAATGGAGAAATAGTAAACAATAAAGCAGATTGATTATTTGATTGATTGCTTATTTTTGATTAGTCGTAGTTGTGTGCGAAAGTTGAAGCCGTGTTAAAAGATGCATAATCTATAACACGGCTTAAATATATCTTGCGCAATGTTCTATAGAATGTTTTACGGATATTTTGCAAAATAATATTCAAGCATTACAAAGTAAGATGCAAAAAGCGTAAGACTTTGACTAAAGCGTACAATCGGGAGGCGTTCTTGAATAAGGAACCAAAGCTTTTAAAAGAGCCTAGAGAAGGAGTTCCAGAAGTTATTGATACGCTTGAATCATATAAAGAATATTGTAATTTGTTGGCAGCAGGGTCGGGGCCTTTGGCTGCAGACGCAGAGCGCGCATCTGGTTTTAGATATGGTCACGAAGATTGGCTGATTCAGTTCAAACGCAAAGGTGCAGGAATTGGATTGCTGGACCCAATAGCTTTAGGAAAACTTGGCGTTGATTGGCATGAATTTAATGAGGCAGTAGGGGATGCGCCTTGGATTATTCACGATTCTATGCAAGATTTGCCAGGATTTTTCGATATTGGTTTGCGCCCGCGTGCTTTATTTGATACAGAAATCGCAGCTAAATTGCTTGGTAGAAAGCGCTTTGGATTAAGCTCTGTAACTGAATATTATTTGGGATTGACTCTTGCAAAAGAACATTCTGCAGCGGATTGGTCATATAGACCTCTTCCTAGAGATTGGCGAAATTATGCTGCTTTAGACGTTGAATTGCTAATCGAATTAGAAGAAGTAATGAGCGGCGAGTTAAAAAAGCAAGGCAAGCTTTTATGGGCAAATCAAGAGTTTGCACACTTATTAAGTAAAGGTGCTCAAAAGAAGGCTCCTCACCCAAATCCTTGGCTTAGAATATCTCATATAAGCGTTCTTATGCACGATAAAATCGGCTTAATGATTGCAAAAGAGCTTTGGCAAAAGCGAGATGAGCTTGCTTGTCAATACGATATTGCGCCAACTCTATTGCTTTCGGATGCTGCGATTATTGAAGCAGGAAAGCGAAAACCAAGTAATTCTAGGGAGTTTCGCTCAATTCGCATTCTTAATGAACGCGTTAGGATTCACACGGGCAGCGAGCAAGACAAGATGTTTGAACGTTATGCTCCGATTCAGCGCAAAATCAAGCCAAATGTGTGGAAAGTTGTTATAGAAGACGCGATTAGTCGCGCTAAAAGTGGGGAAGTTGCTATTGTTTCTAAGCTTGATGATTCAAGTAGTAAATATGGCAATTACTGCGATTCTAGCGATTCTGCGGATGCTGGCGATTCTGCTGATTCTAGCGACGCACAAGAATCGCAAGCAGCTCCACGATCTATGAAGTATTGGCGTGATCATCATCCCAAAAGATATGAGCGCTTACAAAATGTAAAGCAGTCTTTAATCAAGATTGCAGAAGATACGCATACGCCTACGGAAATCATTATTAAACCGCAAATTATTCGCAATCTTTGTTGGCAAGATAATATTGAGCATATTGATGTTAAGGAGTTTCTTGTAGAGCAGGGTGCAAGAACGTGGCAAAGCGATTTAATTGCTGAGTCCGTAACTCGCGCTATTATGTAACGGTTGTGCCATATGGCAGAAGCTAGAAAACGTAATTTCAGGAGCGCAAGCGTGAAAATCAGCGTCAGGAATCTTGAGCCAACTAAGGTTAAGCTCACCATTACCGCAGATCTCGAAGATTTTGAGCCATTTATGGATCAGGCTCGTAAAGAGATCGCAAAGCAAATCAACGTGCCAGGTTTCCGTAAGGGACACGTACCAGGCAAGATTGTAGATCAGCGAGTTGGCTTCGGAGCTGTTGCCGGTGAAGCTGTAAATTCTGCTGTTCCAGAGCTTTATTCTAAGGCTTTGGAAGAAAAGAAGATTCGCCCAATGGATCAGCCAGAATTTGATGTTCAGGAAGTCCCAGAATCTGCTAAAGATGAACTTAAGCTTAAGTTTGTTGCAACTGTTGAGCGTCGCCCAGAGTTCAAGCTTAACAAGTTTAAGGGTGTAGAAATCGAAGTAGAGAAGCCAGAAGTTAAAGATAGCGATGTTAAGGCTCGTCTTGAGGCTTTGCGCGCACGTTTTGGCACTCTTGTTGGTGTTGATCGCCCAGCTAAGAAGGGTGATTTTGCAAACATCGATTTGGAAGCTAAGATTAACGACGAAGTTGCCGATTCTCAAAATGGCGTAAGCTACGAGCTTGGTTCCAACACTATGCTTGATGGTTTGGATGAGGCTTTGGAAGGTCTTTCCGCTGGAGAAGAAACCACTTTTGAAGGTACTCTCGAAGCTGGAAAGAACCAGGGCAAGAAAGCTCAGGTTAAGGTAAAGGTTAACTCCGTTAAGGCTCAAGAATTGCCAAAGCTTGACGATGAGTTTGCTAAGGAAGCATCTGAGTTCGACACTTTGAAGGAGCTTAAGGAAGACGTTCGTAAGTCTTTGGAGCAGGCAAATGAAGGCCGTCAGGCAACTCTTGCTCGCGATGCTTTTATTGCTAAGATTCAAGAAGAAGTTGAAATTCCTGTGCCAAAGGGTGTTAAAGATAAGGCTGTTGCCGAGCACCTTAAGGGTATGACTCCAGACCCAGAAAAGGCCACTAAGAAGCAAAAGGAAGAGGCTGAAAAGGCTGCAGAAAAGGAGCTTCGTGACCAAATGGTTCTCGACGCTTTGGCAGAAAGCCTCGATGTTTCTGTTTCTCAAGCAGACGTTACCAACTTCTTGGTTTCTGTTGCTCAGCAGTACGGAATGGATCCAAGCCAGTTTATTAACGCTATTGTTCGCAATGGTCAGCTTGGTTCTGCTGTTCAAGAAGTTGCTCGCTCTAAGGGCTTGCTTGCTGGCATGCGTGCTGTAAAGTTCGTTGCTGGCGGAGAAGCTCTTGATTTGAGTGCTTTCTTGTCGGAAGATGAAGAGCCAGAAGATGAAAGTGTTAAGGCTGCTTCTGCTGCTGCAGCTGTTGCCGATGAGCTTTCTGCTGAAAAGTAGTTAGAGTCTTCTAAATTAGAATCTTCTAATAATCTTGTTATTTAAGGCCTAGTGGAGTATAGCTCTGCTGGGTCTTACTTATATTAATTAAATAATTACTATATAGAATTACGATTATTATAGTAAAATATTAAGAATTGCGAGACATTATGGATAATAGTGCTAAAACTAAGCATGAATCTTGTTGCAGATTTGGCAAATTAGGCAAATCTTGCAAGTTATTTAGTTTTGCAATTCGAGTAGCGCGTTTTATTGTAGTCTCTGTTGCTCTTGGCGTTCTTGTTGGCTTAGGAGCAACAGTTCTTACGCTTATTTTTTACGCTGTACAATACCTTGCTTTTGGCTCAATTGAATCTGCTAAAAATACTGTATTTTTAGGGCTTCCTTGGTATCGATACGTGCTACCTGGCACAATTGCTATGACTATTGCTGCACTGGCTTGGTATTTTTTGCGAAAGAAGGAGAATCCTCCTCGAATCGTTACTATTCCACAGGCCGTTAGTGGCAGTAGAATGCCAATTTTTTCTACTATTGCACATGTTTTATTACAAATCGGCATTGTTGGTTCTGGAATTTCAATCGGAAGGGAAGTAGCTCCTAGAGAATTAGCTGCAATGATTGCTCAGCGTTGCAGCAGTATTTTTAATGTGTCTGTTAAAACTCAGCGTATACTAGTTGCGTCTGCTGCAGGTGCTGGCTTGGCTGCAGTGTACCACGCGCCTTTAGCTGGCACCGTGCTTTCTTTAGGTTTGCTTAGTAAAACTCAAAGTTTTGGTTTTTATGCGTGGCTAAATCGCGAAAATGGCTCTGTAATAGTTAATGCACTTAAAAATATTGCGCGCTCGGAGCGTTTGCATTGCTTGCCTTTTGCTCTTGTTATGAATTATGTTGCTGCGTTTGTTGTTGAATTTTTATTGCATCATTCTAGATATTACAATATTTCGCAATTTTCTTGCGTGATTTCTTGGCAAATTTGCGTTTTAACTGTTGTTGTTGGTGCAGTGTGCGGCTTAGTTGGTTACGTTTTTCGCTTGGGTATTATTTGGTGTAGAACTCATGCTTTGCGCGGCATGCAAATGCTGTGTTTTATGCCTGTAGCTGGCTTAGTTATTGGTGTTGCGGCTTGTTGGTTTCCGCATATTATGGGGAATGGTAGGTCGCTTTCTCAACTTGCGTTTTCTGTATCTAGCTTCCCGTATATGGCAGAAAACTCGCATATTGTTACTATTTTGTTGCTTCTTGCGCTAATGAAAATGCTTATGACTGTGCTTGTTTTGCGCTACGGTGCTTCTGGAGGAGTGTTGCAGCCAAGCATTTCAACGGGTGCTTGCTTTGGTGTGATTTTATACGCTATTTTTTCAACGTCTGGTTTTTTGCAAGTTTTTGACATTTCGCAAGTTTCCGCAATTTCTGTATCTATTATTGGCGCTGCTTCTTTACTTGCGTCTTCTAGAAAAGCTCCGATTATGGCGTGGCTTTTAGTTGCGGAATTAGTAAACGCACCGTTTACATTACTTTGTCTTATGCTATTTGCGGTGATTGTGTCTAGTTGCGTATCTAATTGTGTATCTAATTGCGTGTCTAATTGCGTTAAGCGTTTTACTTCGCATTCTTGTTTTGCGGTCACGCGCACACGATAGTCTAGATATATTCAAAATGTTTGTAAGGAGATAAGGTGACTGATCTGTTTACGGCTTCTCCCGTTATGCAAGAAGGGGAGCCACAAAATCCAACGGATTCGATTTTTAATCAACTCTTAAAAGATCGTATTATTTGGCTTGGCTCTGAAGTCAAGGATGAAAATGCCAATATTATTTGCGCTCAGATGCTTATGCTAGCTGCGCAAGATCCTAAGAAAGATATTTGGCTTTATATTAATTCGCCAGGTGGTTCTATTACCGCTGGAATGGCTATTTACGACACTATGCAACTTATTGAGCCAGATGTTGCTACGATTGCCGTTGGCATGGCTGCTTCTATGGGTCAGTTCTTGCTGAGTTCTGGCACGCCTGGTAAGCGTTTTATTACGTCTCACGCTCGCGTGCTAATGCACCAGCCTTCTGGCGGTGTTGGTGGCACTGCTACAGACGTGCGTATTAATGCTGAACTTATTATGGATATGAAGAAAACTCTCGCTGAGCTAACGGCTCAGCAGACTGGTCATACCGTTGAAGAGATTTACCGAGACAACGAGTATGATCATTGGTTTACTGCTCAGCAGGCTTTGGAGTATGGCTTTGTAGATAAGATTGTTACCACTCCAGCTTCTATGCGTGGGGAGGAGTGATTTTAATGGCAAGTGAAGAAGCAAAGTTTGTTGCTCGCGCTAAGCGTTTGGGCGGATTTGGTCAGACCAGTGGTGTGTTTACGAATCGTTATGTTTTGCCGCAATTTGGTGAGCAGACTCCTTATGGTATGAAAACTCAAGATCCATACACTAAGCTTTTTGAAGACCGCATTATTTTTATGGGTGTTCAGGTAGACGACACTTCTGCAGACGACATTATGGCTCAGCTTTTGGTTCTAGAAAGCATGGATCCAAGCAGAGATGTAATGATGTACATTAACTCTCCTGGTGGCTCTATGACGGCTATGACGGCTATTTACGATACCATGCAATACATTAAGCCAGATGTTCAAACGGTGTGCTTGGGTCAAGCTGCTTCGGCTGCTGCGATTTTGCTTGCTGCTGGTGCTGCTGGTAAGCGCATGATTTTGCCAAATGCTCGCGTGCTTATTCATCAACCTGCAATGGGTCAAGATTTTGGCAAGGCTACAGAGATAGAGCTTCAAGCTAAGGAGATGTTGCGTTTGCGCGAATGGTTAGAGGCCACTCTTGCAAAGCACACTGGCCAAAGTGTTGAGCGAATTCGTAAAGATATTGAGGTAGACACTATTCTTACCGCTCCTCAAGCTAAAGAATACGGAATGGTAGACGAGGTTCTTGAACATAGATCTTAAGGATTTTATGTTTTAGATTCTTATGTTTTAGATTCTTATGTTTTAACTGCAGACCCTGGCGATGGCGACACGCCAGGGTTTGTATTTTTGTAAAGATGGTTGTATATTAGTCAAGTTGCCAAAAACAACGGAAAGTTAAAGTTCCAAGTTTTTGGAGAACATGCGCCAGTAGCCCAACGGATTAGAGCATCTGACTACGGATCAGAAGGTTGCAGGTTCGAATCCTGTCTGGCGCACAATACACGCGGTTTTTGCCGCGTTTTTTTTTACTGCTTAATCCATTGTTGGTTTTGGTTTATAGGCCTAACACCATATTCCGGTGCTATCGGTTCTTTATATCGTTGATATACTCACAGAATCGTGATAATATTTAATTATTAAAATAAGGAGGGAATTATGGCTGTTAGTTATAAAAAACTATTACATCGCATGATTGAAGAAGATATTTCCAATCAGGACTTAATGAGAATGAGCAATATTTCCGCCAACATTATTACGAAACTACGTACCGGGCAATATATATCACTAGAGAAAGTGGAAGATATCTGCGCGGCTTTACACTGCACGCCCAACGATATTTTAGAATTTATAGTGGAGGGAAAAAGATAATGACTATCGATAATAAAAAAGAACAGGAACGTGACGAACTTCACCGTGCTATATGGGCAATCGCAGATGAACTTCGTGGTGCTGTAGATGGTTGGGACTTTAAGAACTATGTGCTTGGCACTATGTTCTATAGATATATTTCTGAAAACATTACTAACTATATTAACGCAGGTGAAATTGAAGCAGGTAATACTGATTTCGATTTTGCGCAGATGTCTGATGGTGATGCGGAGGAAGCAAGAGAAGGACTTGTTGAAGAAAAAGGATTCTTTATCCTTCCCTCAGAACTTTTCTGCAATGTTAGAGCAAAAGCTAAAGATGATGAGAACCTTAATGAAACACTTGAAAAGGTATTCCGTCACATTGAAGAGTCTGCAAAAGGCAGCGAATCAGAATCCGACTTTGCGGGTCTTTTTGATGACTTTGATGTAAACAGTAATAAGCTTGGCTCCACAGTTGCAAAGAGAAATGAAAAGCTTTGTAAACTTCTTGATGGTGTTGCTGATATGAATCTTGGTGATGTTAAGGATCACGATATTGATGCATTCGGTGATGCTTATGAATACCTTATGACTATGTATGCATCAAATGCAGGTAAATCGGGTGGTGAGTTCTTTACTCCTGCTGATGTATCAGAGCTTCTTACAAGACTTGGTACAGTTGGAAAAACAGAAATCAATAAGGTGTATGATCCAGCCTGTGGAAGTGGTTCTCTGCTTTTAAAGGCAGAAAAAGTACTTGGTAGAGATAAGGTTCGTAATGGTTTCTATGGGCAGGAAATCAATATTACAACCTATAATCTTTGTCGTATCAATATGTTCTTACATGATATTGACTTTGATAAATTCAATATTGCTTGTGAAGATACCCTTATAGCTCCGGCACACTGGGATGATGAACCTTTTGAACTGATTGTTTCAAATCCTCCATATTCTATTAAATGGGCTGGTGATGATAATCCATTACTTATCAACGACCCTCGTTTTGCGCCTGCAGGTGTTCTTGCTCCTAAGAGCAAGGCTGACCTTGCCTTTATCATGCATTCACTTTCATGGCTTGCATCAAATGGAACGGCTGCGATTGTATGTTTTCCAGGCATTATGTATCGTGGTGGTGCTGAAAAGAAAATACGAAAATATCTTATTGATAACAACTTTGTTGATTGTGTAATTCAGTTACCTTCTAACCTTTTCTTTGGAACTTCAATTGCCACCTGCATTATGGTAATGAAAAAGAACAAGGCAGATAATAAAACGCTGTTTATTGATGCAACAAACGAATGTATCAAGGTTACGAACAATAATAAACTTACTCAAGACAATATGGATAAGATTGTGAACTGCTTTGCAAGTCGCAGTGAAATTGAGCATTTCTCACATCTTGCAACATACGATGAGATATCTGAAAATGACTACAACCTTTCTGTATCAACTTATGTTGAAGCAGAGGATACAAGAGAGAAAATCGATATTGTAAAGCTGAATGCAGAGATCAAAGAAATCGTTGCTCGTGAAGATACCTTAAGAAAAGCAATCGATGAGATAATTGCAGAAATCGAGGTGCAGTGATGGAAAATGATTTTAACTTTTTAGTATATCAAACCGCTGAAGAAAATGTTTCAGTCAATGCGTTTGTGAAAGACGAAACAATTTGGCTTACGCAAAAAGCAATGGCTGAATTGTTTGATGTCGATAAATCTTCCATAAGCAGGCACTTGAAAAATATTTTCAATGAGGGTGAGCTTGACGAAAAAGTGGTTGTTGCAAAAATTGCAACAACCACTCAACACGGAGCTATCGAGGGAAAAACGCAAAACAAAGAAACACAATTTTATAACCTCGATGCAATCATATCTGTTGGTTACAGAGTAAATTCCAAACGGGCAACAAGTTTCAGAATCTGGGCTACCGGCGTTTTGAAAGAATTTATGATAAAAGGCTTTGCTATGGATGATGAACGCTTGAAGCAGGGCAAAACAGCCTTTGGGAAAGACTACTTCCGTGAACTTTTGGAAAGAGTTCGTTCAATCCGTGCGAGCGAAAGACGAATCTGGCAGCAAATCACAGACATCTTTGCGGAATGTAGCATTGACTATGATAAAAATGCACCGATTACCCATGATTTTTATGCTATGGTGCAAAACAAGTTCCATTTTGCAATTACCGGGCAGACTGCGGCAGAAATTGTCTATACTTCTGCTGACAGAACCAAAGAAAATATGGGGCTTACTACTTGGAAAAATGCTCCGGACGGACGCATTTTAAAATCAGATGTGGTCGTTGCAAAAAACTATCTGAAAGAAAAACAAATTCGTCAACTGGAGCGTGCCGTAACAGGCTATTTCGACTATATTGAAGATTTGATTGAGCGAGAAAATACCTTTACTATGGAGGAGTTTGCCGCCAGCGTGAACGAATTTCTGGCATTTCGCCGATATGATATTCTGCGGGATAAGGGGAAAATCTCCGGTAGAATGGCAAAAGAAAAAGCGTCGGCTGAATATGAAGAATTTAACAAGACACAGAAAATCACCTCTGATTTTGACAAGGCGGTCAATCGAATGTTGAAAGCAGGTGAGCAAAATGAGTAAATTAAATGAGCTGATTCAAGAACTTTGCCCAAATGGGGTGGAGTATAGAAAAATATCAAGTTTCACAAAAGTATTAAGAGGGAAACGACTAACAAAAGATAAATTATCTGAAGAGAATAGTATTCCTGTATATCATGGTGGAATAGAGCCGCTCGGGTATTATGGTAAAGCTAATAGACCTGCAAACATGGTAATGATAATCAATGTCGGGGCATCTGCTGGAACAGTTGCGTATTCAGATAAAGAGTTCTGGTCTTCGGATGGATGTTTTTGTATAGACAAGAATGAGGAGATGGATGACCGTTACTTATATCACTATTTGAAAAATAATGAATATTATTTCATGTCAAAGGTTAGAAAGGCTGGAATTCCAACTCTCGACAATTTCATTGTTGAAGAGTTTAAAATCCCCGTACCTCCGTTGGAGGTACAACGTGAAATAGTCCATATATTGGACTCTTTCACGTTACTTACAGCGGAGCTTACAGCGGAGCTTACAGCTCGTAAAAAACAGTATGAGTACTATCGAGATACACTGCTCACTTTTAACGATAATAATCCTCTACACTCGCTTATCTCACGCTACTGCCCAAACGGTGTGGAGTATAAGAAGATTGGCGATATTGCTTTTATTTCAACTGGAAGTAAATTAAGGGATATTCAAGAATCACATTCTTTATATGAATATATTAATGCTGGAACTACTAATTCTGGATATTCATTAGATTGGAATTGTGATGGAGACGTGGTGACAACGCCTTCTAGAGGTCAAGGTGGTATTGGTTATGTGGGGTATCAAAAAAACAAGTTTTGGCTTGGGCCTCTATGCTATAAAATCGTTGGAAATGCTGATTTTGTATTAAATAAATATTTGTATTATTACTTGTCAAATAATTCATATGAAATATTGTCTCTTAAGAAAGATGGTGGAGTTCCTGCAATTAACAAGTCTGACTTAGAGGAGTTAATTCTCTCAGTTCCGCCTCTTGAAGTGCAGCGTCAAATCGTACAAATTCTGGATCGCTTTGACACTATCTGCTCTGACCTCAACATCGGTCTTCCGGCTGAAATAGAAGCAAGACAAAAGCAATATGAATTTTATAGAGATAAGTTGCTTTCTTTCAAACAGTTGTAATCGCTTAAGGAGGTGCCTGTATGGCATATTTCAATATCGTGGCAGCTACAAGTGAAAATACAGTTGTTACTGAATACGAGCCTGTGAATGCACGTTCTAACAGCTATCAGTCAGAAGCTGAACTGGAAAAAGAGTTTATTCGTATGCTCACGGAACAGGGATGCGAATATCTTCAGATACACACAGAAAAAGATTTGCTTGCCAACCTTCGTACTCAGCTTGAAAAACTGAATAGTTACCATTTCTCTGAAACGGAATGGGATAGATTTTTCAAAGATTCTATCGCCAATCAGAATGAGGGAATTATTGAAAAAACTAGAAAAATTCAAGAGGATAATGTTCAAGTATTAAAAAGAGATGATGGCAGTACCAAAAACATCACACTTATTGATAAGAAAAATATTCACAACAACTTCCTGCAGGTTATCAATCAGTATGTTATTGGAGAGTCTGACGGTGCAAAGCACGACAACAGGTATGATGTGACGATCTTGGTGAATGGTTTGCCACTTGTTCATGTTGAATTAAAACGCAGAGGCGTGGCTATTCGTGAGGCATTTAATCAGATTAATCGTTATCAGCGTGATTCATTCTGGGCAGGAAGTGGTCTGTTTGAATATGTGCAGATTTTTGTTATCTCAAATGGAGCTAACACAAAGTACTATTCAAATTCCACTCGTTTCAATGCTATAAAGGATGTTAATGCTGCACAGGGTACAAAGAAAGGCAAAACAAGCAATAGCTTTGAATTTACATCATTCTGGGCGGATGCAAACAATCGTGTTATCTCGGATTTGATTGACTTTACAAGAACATTCTTTGCAAAACATACGATTCTTAATATAATCACCAAGTATTGCATTTTCACTTCTGAAAATATGCTTATGGTAATGCGTCCGTATCAGATTACGGCAACGGAGCGTATTCTGAATCGTATTGAAATAGCTAATAACTATAAAAAATATGGTGATATTGCAGGTGGTGGTTACATCTGGCATACAACAGGTTCAGGTAAGACCCTTACATCATTTAAAACTGCAAGAGAGGCGTCACTTCTTCCTTACATAGATAAGGTTCTCTTTGTAGTTGACCGTAAGGATTTGGACTACCAGACTATGAAGGAATATGATCGTTTTGAAAAGGGTGCAGCTAATAGTAATACTTCTACTTCTATTCTTAAAAAGCAGTTGGAAGACACCAATGCTCACATTATAATCACGACTATTCAGAAACTTGCAACATTTATCAAGAAAAATAAAGAACATGAAGTATACAACAAGCACGTTGTAATCATTTTTGATGAATGTCATAGAAGTCAGTTCGGTGATATGCACGCAGCTATTGTAAAAAGCTTTAAGAAATATCACTTATTCGGTTTCACAGGAACACCAATCTTTCCTGCAAATACAGCAAGCTCACGTAATACGCAGTTCTTTACTACAGAGCAGACTTTTGGCGACCAGCTTCATACATATACTATTGTTGACGCTATTAACGATAAGAATGTACTTCCGTTCAGAGTCGACTATGTTAAGACAATGGATATGGATGAAGATATCGATGACGAACAGGTATGGGATATTGCTCGCGAAAAGGCAATGATGGCTCCTGAGCGTATCAAGCTTGTAACGGAATATATTCTTAACAACTTTGATAGAAAAACATATCGTGGTGATAAAACATATATTTACAACACCCTTACCAATATTTCAGAAGTTGCATCCGGCAAGAATGGTGCTGTAGAAGAAATCAAGCAGAAACAACGAGTAAGTGGATTTAACTCCATCTTTGCTGTTGCATCTGTTCCAATGGCAAAATTATATTATCAGGAATTCAAAAAACAGATGGAGGCTGATCCTACAAAGAAACTTCGTATTGCAACCATCTATAGTTATGGTGCAAATGAGGCAGAACTTGATGAAGGTGCAAGCGGTATTCTTGATGAAGAAAATTCAGAAGATACATCAGCACTTGATCAGTCATCAAGGGATTTCCTTGAGGATGCTATCAAAGATTATAACGAGATGTTCCATACGAACTACTCTACAGATAGCGATAAGTTCCAAAATTATTATAAAGACGTTTCTCTTCGCATGAAGAACAAGGAACTTGATTTGCTTATTGTTGTAAATATGTTCTTAACAGGTTTTGATGCTACTACATTAAATACACTGTGGGTAGATAAGAATTTGAAGATGCACGGACTCATTCAGGCATTTTCAAGAACGAACCGAATTCTTAACTCAATTAAGACTTTCGGTAATATTGTATGCTTTAGAAACCTTCAGAAACGAGTAGACGCTGCTATTTCACTTTTCGGTGATAAGAATGCAGGTGGTATTGTTCTGATGAAAGGTTTCAAAGATTACTACTATGGTTATGAAGGCATTGATGGAAAGCAGTATCCAGGATATATGGGTATGATGGATGACTTAACATCAAAATTCCCACTTTCAGAGCCACAGATTATAGGCGAGCAGAATCAGAAGGACTTTATCTCCCTATTTGGTGCGATTCTACGCATGAGAAACCTTTTATCTGCATTTGATGAATTCGCTGGCAAAGAAATGATAACTGAGCGTGATTTGCAGGATTATCTTGGTAGATATCAGGACTTGCGTGATGAATGGAATGAAAAACGCAAGCGTGGTGAAAGCACCGATATTATTGATGATATTGTCTTTGAGGTTGAACTTATTAAGCAGATTGAAATCAATATCGATTATATCCTTATGCTTGTTAAGAAATATCACGATAGTCACTGTGAAGATAAGGAAGTGCTTGTAATAATCAAGAAAGCTATTGATGCCAGCCCTGAACTTCGTAGCAAGAAGGCTCTTATTGAAACCTTTATTGCAGGAATTAATGATGTTGAAGACGTTATGACAGAATGGCATGACTATGTAGCTGAAAAGCGTGAAGAAGAACTTATTCAAATTATTAAAGACGAAAAGCTAAAAGAACCTGAAACAAGAAAATTCATCGAGAACGCATTCCGTGATGGTGAAATCAAAACAATAGGTACGTATATAGATAGACTTATGCCTCCTATATCTCGTTTTGGAGGTGGCAACAGAACTACTAAGAAGCAAGGTGTAATTGATAAGCTGAAATCATTCTTTGAGAAGTTCTTTGGTGTTGGTGGCTCATTTACCACTAATGAACCGAATACTGTGAATTAAGCTGATGTTGTTTCAAATAAGTCATTGCTGATGGTAGCTGAAGATGCAGCAACTTATGGAACGAAGAAGGATGGTGAATAATATGGGAAGTATTGTTTTAGAATTGCAAAATGAAATCGTTTCATCGAATTGTGATGTTGTTAATGTGTTACGCAGAGCACATCTAATAGCATCAAAACTAAGACTTACTGATTTCGATAAGTGGATTCAATATGAATTAAACGGTTATCCTGACTCAGAATCGTGTCCAGAGTATAGAAAAGTTCGAGGTATTTTAAAGGCATTCAATCCATATCGTGGATGGATACCCACTTTAATACAAGATAACAAAGTCGAAAAAATGATTTGCGAAAGGAAATTGGTAAACTCTATTTCTGAAATCATATCCTTGTGTGAATCATCGAAAAATGTTTTGACATTAGAATTTTCTGGAGAACAACTTGCATTGCTTGATAAAATGTTTGATTCTCCACTGCCAATGAGATATGCACTTCACGTCACAACAACTGCTGTAAAAGATATTGAAGAAAAAGTTAAAAATACTATCTTGGAATGGACACTAAAGCTAGAAGCAGAAGAAATTGTCGGAGAAAATATGACATTCTCTAAGAAAGAAAAAGATCGTGCAATCAATATTCCTCAAACGGTTAATAACTATTACGGAAATACAAGTGTTATTAATTCACCATCTGACAATGTTCAAATCGTATCTGGTAGCGAAAACACAGTTTCATTTTCATATAGTAAAGTTAAAGATATAATCACTGAAGTTGAAAAAAGTATTAGTGGGTCAGATTTATCAAAAGATGACATGGAAACGGCAGTTGAATTATTAGATGATATTAAGTCAAAAATCGAAGAAGAAAAGAAGCCGCATATTCTAAAATCTACATTAGTCGGATTGAAAGATTTTTTGATTAATGCAGGTGCTAATGTTGCGGCTGAACTTATTCAAGCCAAAATGCAAGGTTTGTTCTAATTAATCTTACATACCATTTTGGCCTATAACCCATAAATCCTATGCTAAAAAATATACTTATAGAATGAAAATTGCGAGGGATCCCCTCGACTAACAATCGGACGTAAACGGCAGCTGCGAGGCCCTCGCGTTGCATTCATTATAGCGTTATTTTTTATAATATAAAATTTTGTGTTTATAAATTTATAACCCAATTTATGAAATATTTAATATTGTAAGAAAACTAAATAAAGGATAATTTTGCATAAATTATTAGAATATAAATTAGTATGCGAAATACTGTAATTAAGTAAGTATAGGAGAAAGTATATGAGCTACGTTGCAGATAAACCTATTGAAAAAGCTGATGAAGATTTGTTGGGAAGATCTGATTTTGCGAAACAATTTGGAAAATCGATTTGCGAGTATGATAGCAAAGATGGTCTTGTAATCGGATTGTATGGAAAATGGGGAAGCGGCAAGACATCTATTATTAACATGGCAATATCCGAAATTCCAGTAGATAAATCAGAGAAGAAAAAATGGTATTCAAAAGTATACAAAAGAATCAAAAAAATTTTTACTTCACAAAAAGCTGAAGAAGAAGATCAATGTCATTATCCAATAATTATAAGATTTTCGCCATGGAATTATTCAGATAAAAACAATTTGATTAGTTTATTTTTCTATGAATTGAAGAATAAACTAGGTGTGACTAAAAAAGAGAAACGTAAACTATGTATTTCAATACATTCAATAAGATAGACAGTAAAAGAGAAATGAAAAAACTATTATACATGCAGAAAATTTATTATTATGTGTAAGAGAAACTTCGACCTTATAACAATAAATACATGGATAAAACTATAAAACGAGACAACTACTCTAATTAGCTCGCAGGATAAACATTACTATTAGTTTGTATGGCATCTGAATAATAATCTTTATTATGATAGTCATTGCACGAATTGAATAGAAAGAAAAGACACAGCACAATAAGTAAAAAAGTTAACATGAAATGACTATATGATAGTGAATTTGTTTCATCAAATTTCTTCTTATTATTAGGAGGTAACCTATGAATCTTAAATGGCATATATCCTGTTAAACATTTTTCTGAATCAATTTTTTTGTTTATCAATACATTGCGCTTACGTTTTTTATCAACTTTATTTTGAACATGTAACGTAGCTTTACAATCCTCTAACGCATCATGCGCGTTATAAGAATATTTACAATCTTCAGCAGCACATTCTAATGTAATTTTTTTTGAACCATAGAAAGTTTCAGCATATTCACGCATAGTATCAGTAACTTTGTTTCTGTTAAGGCGTATACCAATCTCAGCGAGAAAAGCCAAATCAAACTTAGCATTGAATGTACATATTTCTCTAGCTCTATTAATGATATTTTGTATAGCTTCCACATCTTTAGTAATACATTCACATTTTCTAACATCAAAAGGATTTATATGATTTATTGCTTCAGCATCAGGCCAATGAGTAACATATTCTGGTTTATATAGCTTATTCCATAAGACATTGCCATTCCCATCAATTATAGCCAACTGCAATATTTCATCAGCTTCAGGATCTAAACCAGTAGTTTCTGTATCCAAAACAATTCTTGGAATTATATCTTCACATGGAATGCTCACAGTATTCATCTCAACCTTTAAACTAAATTGAAGCAAACTGGAACTGCTATTAGAAGACGCTTTGGGCTTATAAGAAAAATATTCTAGTCTATTACCTACTAATGGCATTAATACATTGTTAGCTTCTGTTAATACATTTTTTGTTTCAAAAATTATATTTCCATAACTAGTTTTTACAATTACATGTTTTTCTTCACCGTTACATTTTGTGTCAACCATGCAATTCTTAAAGGTACGAGACTTCGAAGCGTAAACATAATCTGCAATGAAACGCGAATCAGCGCAAAAAGAATACTTGCCAGATATTTTCATGACACTTCGCATAAAATGATTTTTTACCAAAACTTTCATCTCCTCGAATATGCATGCTGCGCAACCATCGGTTCTCGATATAAGTCTAATAAAAACCAAAGATTTAAGTTTAAGTATGGGTCATTATGCTTACCCATACTTTTTGTCTTTTACAACAAGACATTTGATTAATAAACACAATTTTTTGTCTATAACACAATTAATTAGTCTTAAACATTTAGAAGATATTGAAAAAATTTATGCGGCAAAAATTAAATCCATTTCAAAATCCGAAGATATATTAAGTTCTTACCAATTCCGTATAGCATTTTACGTATGGAAATATGTTGATAAAGAAAATGCCATCGAATATGTTAAAAATCTGTTTAAAGATGATGTAAATAAGCTTAAATTCTTATGCTTAACAACGTATAATAGTTTAACGGGCTGGAAATTTTATTCAGAGAATTGCTTTAATCTAGTTTCTGAAGAAGAATTTTATGATTCTATAAAAAATTTTGATAAAAGCAGATTAGATGAATTTACTAAAGAAGAGCAAATAATATTAGCGTCGTTTGTACTAAATTATGAAAATAATAATAACGAATTTAATCATGTATCTGAGAATGAAGCGCTGCAGCTCATAGAAAAGTGGAAATCTGAAAGCAAGAGTAATTAAGAGTGGGTATAGTTCTGTCTGAAGTTCCATTACAGCGTTGTAAGGAATTTCAGACAGAACTACAAACTACCGCACTTTGCGCCAGTGCAATCTTCCGTCGTTTGCTCCTTCTTTACACATCATAAGAGTTCCTCGTATAGTTACTCCTTGTTGTCCAGAAGTAGAGCAGAAGCTTCCAGGATGTACTAGAGGAAGTTGCTGTTGTTGAGGCTGCTGCTGAGGTTGTTGTTGAGGAACGGGAGCTTGTTGTGGGGTAGGTGCTGGCGCCTGCTGCTGAACTTGTGCTTGGGCAGATTGTTGATTCTCTTGCTGTTCTTCTGAGTTACCATTTTCAGATTGCGTAGAATTTGAATTGGAACTATCTACAGATGATTTGTTTGTTGAATTCTTTTTGGTGTTTGTTTTGTTAGCGTTAGTTTGATTGTTATTGTCAGAATCCCCATTTGAAGACGACTTTGGTTTATTTTCATTATTGTCTTTGGAATCCTTGGACTTGTCATCTTTATCTTTTTGTGCAAAAATTGAATCCTTTTCAATTTCGCAAGACAAGTTGTTCTTTTTTACGGAACAGATTTCGTCAGAGTAATGATTTATGGCAAATTCTATTTCTGTTTCATCAAACTTAAGGTCTTCAAGTTTTGATTTTGCGTCTTCTTTAGTTAAGTTATTATCATCTTCTACTAGTAGCCTTAATTTTCTTACTGCCACATTGTTGAAATCGTAAGTGTCATCTAAATAATTTATAGCAGATTCGGAATCTTTCGCAGAGCATCCGGAAGTTGTCATCTTTTTCTTAATAGCGTTCAAGGACAAAAAGTCGTCAACTACATAATTTTTTGCTATATTTTTACATTCCAATGCGCTTAGATTGGTTTTAGTGTTGTTTGGTTTATTTTGCTGAATCGAACCTATGACCCCAGCTGCTAAAAAGATTATCAATACAGTTAGGAGTACGTGTTTAAGCTTTTTAGATTTTGTATTTTTTGTATTTTTTGCATTATTTAGTTTGTGAGACATGTTATTCGGGTTCTTATCATATGATGTTGTGCTGTTATTTATAATCTGAGTTTTTTGTATATCGCTGTTTTTGGCAGAAACATCATTGTTGTTCATAGAATATCTTTCTCTACTATAAATATTTGATATATTTTTCTACTGTTTTTATTATTACTTTCACAGTTTAGTAGTATTTTGTTTATTTTGTGAATAGATGTATATTAAATATTTTTTTAGTCTTCTGATTAGAAAAATTTATAAGCTTATTAAGATTGGTTTGTATCAAATCCATCAAGCACATACACCTTCACTTTCGCGTATATGCTAGCAGTTACATATGCGTGTTGATTCTTGAAATTGCATAGTTTTGTAGCGTAGTTTTGTAGCGTAGTTTTATATCGTAGTTATCTACTTACGTACTTAAGCTACTTCGTGCTTTGCTACTTAGCTCTACTTATTACCTGATACCCGTGTTTAATTAGCACAGATTCGAGTTGAGAAAGATACGCAAGCGCTGCAGGAGAAAGATTCGTGCGCTCATTCTTAATCCACCCAACAAGCATGGTTTCTTCGCAATCCAGCGGAATGGTCACGATTTTCTCGTTATTCAAGTCGCCATTGTCGATTCCAGTGCAAATTGTAAAACCATTAAGACCAATAATAAAGTTCAAAATGGTTGCGCGGTCTGTAACATTAATCTTTTTAGGCGGATGTTGAGGCCATACCGCTTCCTCTGTAAAGAAGAAGCTACCATCCTCACCCTGCTCATACTGAATAAATGGATATGGTCGCAAATCCTCCAAAGTAAGCTTCTTGCGATTTGCGAGCGGATTATTCCTAGAAATAAAAACGTGCAAATTAGCGCGGAAAAGAGGATGGAACTCAAGATGCTTTTCTCGAAGCATCTTTCCAATAACGTCTTTGTTGTAGTCAGAAAGATAAAGCAAACCAAGGTCTGCGCGCATTGAAGTCACTTGATTAATAATGTTCTTTGTGCGAGTCTCCCTTAGCGAAAACTCGTACTCGTTAGAATCTATGCTGCGAATCATGTCTACAAAAGCCTCAACAGCAAACATGTAATGCTGAGTTGCAACGCTGCAAAGTTGCTTTCTAGGCTTAGTGCTGTTGTAGCGCTCTTCAAGCAAATCTGCCTGATCTAAAACTTGGCGCGCGTATGTTAAAAACTCAGCTCCGTCAACCGTTAACGCAATTCCTTGAGAAGACCTTGTAAAAATCTCAATGCCAAGCTCTCGCTCTAGCTCTTTTACGGAAGAGCTTAACGCTGGTTGTGAAACATAAAGTTCGTGCGAAGCTTCGTTCATAGATCCGCACTCTACGATTTTCACAATGTACTTTAATTGCAGCAGCGTCATTATTAAGAGCCTTCCGATTTTTGGGATTTATACTTGACTATTTCCAACTATTACAACTATAACAACTATAATCTAACGCCTATAATCTTGCGACTAACGCCTATTTTAATGCATACAAACTAGCGACTAATGCGTACAAACTTGCGACTTTGGCTTAGTGCTTACAAACTAGTACTTACAATCTAACGCCTACAATCTAGTGCCTATAATCTAACTCCCAGCGATGCCAAATCCTCTCTAGCTTTTTGCGCTGTAGTAAAAACAAACCCATGCATTCCAACGTTATGCGCGCCATCGATATTTACTGGCTTATCGTCGAAGAAAACAGTTGTTTGCGGTTTTAACCCAAATCTGCTCATAGCAAGCTCAAAAATCTCGGGCTGTGGCTTATGCAATTTTTCAACGCCAGAAATAACCGTACCCTGCAAAAGTATGTTCAATTCTGGGAATTTACGCAATGCTAGTGGGAAAGTTTCTTTAGACCAGTTAGTCAATCCCCAAACGCCGTAGCCAGCTTTGCGCAAATCGTGCAATAAATCAACCATTCCAGGCATCATGCGTGTAAGAACTTGATCGTAGTGTGCGCAATACCATTGAAAAGCGTTGCTAAGATCCTTGCCAAATCGCCTCTCGTATTCTGGCAAAAGGTCTTTTAATAGTTCGCCGCCGTCCATACGATCTTCAAACTCATAGAATCCAGCCAAATCGTCTTTTCCAAAAGTGCCATTAGGGCAAATCGTGTCTACTAAATCTGGGAACTGTTTTTGCAAGCAATTCCTGCAATTCCACTCGAGCAAAACTTTGCAATAATCGAACATTACGTCGTGAATTTCAACAGATTCTGTGTTTATATTTGTATTTGTATTTGTGTTTGTCATTTTTCTTCTTTCGCTTTTCTTCTTTTAATCAAGATTAATTAAAGATCCAAGAACATAGGGCAATGCATCAATAATATTACTTGCGACTATTGGATGCTCAATATTTTCGCGCTTTTCGTAATTTTCGCGATTGTAAACACTTTTTGCATACGACTTTGCGTCTAACTTTGCATACGACTTTGCAGCCAACTTTGCGGCCAATCCATGAATTACAGCCGCGCTAGCTGCGATTAATGCGTAGTTTGCATTTTGATTTAGTTCGCAATTATTCTGCGCAAGAAGTGCGCCTAAAATACCCGCAAGAACATCTCCAGACCCAGCGGTCGCAAGCCAAGATGGGCCATATGTGCAAGTAAATATTGGCAAATTCAAACTTTCTGCAGATGCAACAACAGCTGTAGATCCTTTAAGAAGAACAGTTGCTCCAGTAAGATTTGCCGCTTTTTGAGCGAATTCTACAGGATTTTTTGCAATATTTTCCGCGCTAAAATCAAGGTTATAACGTTTTAATAGCTTGCTTAATTCTAAAGCATGAGGAGTTAAAACAACTTTTTCACAAACTTTTTCAGGCAATAAATCAAGCGCTCCAGCGTCTACGCATACGGGTGATAGGTTTGTGTTTTCTTGATTTTCTGCACTATGTGCGCTATATGGTTTAAGCAAGTTTAAAATATAGTCTCTTTGCGATTTTGTTGAATCATCATTGCAATGCTCATAATCTGGGATTCCAGATCCAACAGTTATAGCATTGACTTTTCCTTGCAAGCAGTCTGAAACAACGGCTTCTGGAACTGCTTGTAAAACAAGATTTTGCGCTCTAAATGGTCCCGCGTAGCGAACCATGCCAATATTGCTGTATGCTGCTGATTTTGTGCTTAAAACGGCCGCTCCTGGGTATGCGTTTGATCCTGTTACTAATCCAAGAACGCCTCTAGAGTACTTATTGCTTGATTCGTTTGGCTTTTTTAAGCATTTGCTAGCATCTTTTACATCTATACTGGCTGTGTTTAGAAGTGGAGTCATATTTACGATTCTAGTGAATATATGCGATTGTTGATTGTGTGCGATTGTTGATTATGCGTGATTATTGCTTGATAGTAGTGACAATTTTGCGTTCCTATACATCATTTATTGGCAAATCGCAAGAAAGGTCGCAAGAAAAATCGCAATTATATCAAACAAAAAAATTGCGACACGCTGTTTTATAAAAAATTCCGATAATTTTTTGTGATTTTATTGACCAAGCTTTTTATTTTCTCTATGCTTAAAGCGTTATTGCTAACGATAATCTTTCCTAATTACAAGATTAAAAAAGATAGCACAAGTTAAAGTGCATAGGAAAACACAAGAAAAATTGCAATAATGTGAATTTCAATAATGTGAATTCATAGATTCCGGAAAGGAAAATAGTGAAAACTGCACGAATTTTTGCCACCGCAGCCACCGCCGCTTTGCTAACTGTTGGCTTGTGCGCATGTGGATCAACAGCTAAGACAGCAGATCAAAAGACTAACGGCAATCAAGTAAACGTAGTTGCAACAACCACGCAAATCTGCGATTACGTAACTCAAATCGCATCCACTGCAGATGCAAAATCTGGATTAAGCCTTAATAAAACCGATTCTCAAGGCAAAAAGTCTGTGATTGGCGCGCCAGCAAACAAAGCAAAGTCAACAATCAACCTTACATGCTTGCTTGCTCCAAACGCATCTGCTCACGAGCACGAGATGACTCCAGCCCAATCCAAAGCGCTTTCTAAAGCAGATTTAATGCTTGTTTCTGGAGTAGATCTTGAGCACTTCTTAGATCAGGCTGTAAAAGCAACTGGATTTAAGGGCACAATGGGTGTAACTTCGGGCATTCTTACTGCCGACGAAATCAAGGATTCAAAGGCGCAAGCTGCTAAAGAAAAGAATCTTCCTTACAAGATTGACCGCGGTGTTGAAAAGGTTCATGCCGAAAAGTGGCCATTCCCACCAGAAGAAGGCGAGAAGGAGCCAGAATTCCAGTATGATCCACATATTTGGACCAGCACAAAGAACACTATGATCCAAGTCAAGAATATTGGTAACTTCCTTGGAAAGGCTCTTCCAGAAAGCAAGTCAATCTTCGACGAGCATGTTGAAAAGTTCGTTAAGTCGCTTACCGATTTAGACTCTTGGGCAACTAGTGCTTTGAACAGTGTGCCGCAGGAGCATCGCGTTCTATTTACTTCGCACGACGCATTTGGATACTTCTCGCGCGATTACAACGTTAAGTTTATTGGCGCAGCGCTTTCCGATTTTAACAGCCAGCAAGACGCAACAGCAGATCACATTAAGGAGGCTGCAGAAGCTGTTAAAAAGTCTGGTGCCGTAGCAATCTTTGCCGAAAATTCCAACAATTCCAAGTCGATTAAGGCCGTTGCTGCTGCTGCAGGCGTAAAGGCGATTATTGGAGACGATGCGCTTTACGGCGATTCTCTTGGCCCTGTTGGCTCGGCTGGCGAGACATATATTGGTTCTATTGTTCACAACGTTCAGACTCTTGTTAAGGCTTGGGATGGCAAAATTCCAGACCTTCCAGAATCTGTAAAAGATGCGCTAAAAAAGTAGTTAATAGGTAGCTACAGAAGTGGCGGAAAATCATAAATCACTACAAAAGTAGTTACAAGAAGGTTAATTTATAGTGAATAAGAGCGTTCTCGCAATGAAAGATTGCGACTTAGCGTACGGTTATAAAACTGTTGTTACTGGTCTTAACGGAAGTGTAGAAGCTGGGCAAGCTTTAGCTTTGATTGGTCCTAACGGTTCTGGAAAAACAACGTTTTTGCAGGCGATTATTGGTATTGTGCGAGTGAGTAATGGAAGCTTAACAATGCCAAAAACGGTTTCAATAGGCTATGTTCCTCAACAAGTTGATTTGGATTTGACTTTTCCAATCACCGCTCGTCAAGTTGTAGCAATGGGCTTAAGTAGGCAAACTGGATTTTTTGGTTTGCTTAAAAAAAGCCAGAAAGAAGCTGTTGAGAGCGCTCTTAATCATGTTGGTTTGCTAGACAGAGCAGATGTTAGATTTGGCGATCTTTCTGGAGGCCAGCGCCAGCGTATATTGCTTGCACGCGCTATTGTTGCGCGACCTACGTTGATTCTTTTAGACGAGCCTTTTAACGGATTAGACGAGCCGAATCGAAAAGAATTGCTCAATATTATGAAGTCCGCTAAAGAAGAGGGGATTTCGTTTATTGTGTCTACTCACGACTTGGTAATCGCGGATGCGATTTGCGAAAAAGCCTTGCTTTTGGCTGGTCATCAAGTGGCTTTTGGACCTCTTAGAAAAGTCATGACTAAAGAAAACATATCTTTGGCTTATGGCGGAAGTATGCCAGCTGCAAGTGCGGGTCTTACTTTGAATCAATTAGCAAACAAAGATGATTCGTTGAATGATTCGTTGAATGATTCGTTAAATGCTTCGTTAAATGCTTCGTTAAATGCTTCGTTAGATTCTGCTTTAGGAGACGAATCCAATGCTAGCTGAATTGGTTGAGTCTTTGCGCAAAATCCTCGAGCCTATACCAGGATTTGACTTTATTGCGTCCGCTCCCTACATTTTTAGGCCTTTCTGCCTTCTTATTGTTCTTGCGGTTGCTAGTGGAATAGTTGGCGTGTTTGTTAACTTAAGATGCGCCGAGTTTAATGCGGAGGCTTTGGTTCACGGGATTTTTCCTGGAATCGTAGTCGGAGCATTGTATGGAGGAATTGGGCAAATCATTCCAGGAGCTTCGATTTGTGCAATTTTTCTGGTCGCAGCTCTTGTGTGGGCATCTAGGTCTCAAAAAATCAATGAGTCAATAATCGCAACAGTTTTAACAACATTTTTTGCGCTTGGAATCGTAATATCTCTTAAAAAGGGAGATATGTCTGGCCAGCTTGAAGCACTTATGTTTGGACGTTTACTAGATGTTACAGACGATAGAATGACTCAAGCCATGCTTATTTGTTTATTTGCAATCGCATTGCTTGCGCTAACTTGGAAGAAGCAGATTGTTGTTGCGTTTGACCGCGCTAGTGCTCCTTTAATGGGTGTTAATACTTTAGTTGTAGATATTGTGCTAAACGTTGCAATTGCGTCTGTTGTAGTTTCTGCATCTTCGGCTGTTGGCGTGCTTCTTGTTATTGGATACCTTGTTATTCCTGGAGCTAGCGCAAGATTGGTTGCGCGCACTGTTGGGCGTATGGTGGCTGTTGGCGTTGCTGTTGGTATTGCTGGCGTTTTATTAGGCATGTACGCTATGAACTTGGAGCTTGATCACCCAGTTTCTCCACAAGCTGCAGTGGCGCTAAGTATTTGCGCAATGTTTGTAATCGTTTTGATTTTAAGATTCTTATACAGAGTTACATACGCACTAGTGTTTTCTAAAAAGAAAAAGTCTAGCGCAATAGAGGCTGGTGGAAAGTAATAATGGTAAGTATTTGGCAAATTATCGCTCTTCCTATTGTAGAGGCAATCGCTGTTGGAGCATTATGCGGTTTTGTTGGATCCTTGGCTTTGCTTAATCAGCGTATTTTCTTCACTGAGTCTATAACCCACGCTGCTTTCCCAGGAGCTGTAATCGGAGTTGTAGTCACATCTGTTTATACGATTGACCAGAACGTTTTGTCTATTGGTCTTTTTATCGGCGCTGCTTTGGCTTGTATTGTTTTGTCTTTTATGATGCATGTTCTTTCTAAACTAAAGGGTATATCTTCTCAAGCTTCTGCTGGAATAACTCTTACTGTTGGTTTTGCTAGCGGCTACTTTTTGAACAAGTGGTTTGCTCCGCTTCCATTGCGAATTGAGGGTTTTTTAACAGGATCTTTGCTTAATTGCACTCCTGCAGACGTGATTTTTGCGATTATTGCATTCGCTCTTGCACTGGGATTGTGGAGTTTTAATAGTGCTAATTTGATTCATTGCTCTTTTGACTCCACTAATTACAAAGCTTTAGGAGGCAGAAGCGGATTAATGCAAGGAATTGTTCTTGCGCTAATAATCATTACAGTTTCGGTAATTATTCCAGCTGTTGGAACTGTTGTTTCGGTATCTTTAATCGCAGCTCCTGCAGCAGCACTAAAGAGTAGAATGCGTTCGATTAACAAGTTTGTGTTTGCGTGCGTATTGTCTTCTATTTTTATAGCGCTTTTAGGACTTGCCTTAGCTGTGATTTTAAGACTTTCTGCTGGCGGAACTATCGCGATTTGCGCTGGATGCTTCTATTTAGTTGTAAAGCTTAGTGAAAGCATCTTTTTGAAAATACATGAGATTTATTCTAGTTTTTGCAAAAAATCATTGTTAAAAAGTCGCTCTGTTGTTCTAGAGTAACAGAGAATTGCGCGTGAAAAATGCGTGCGATTGACGTCGTTTTTTGCGCGTTTTATTTATGTTTTAATCGCGTAAGTTTATCGACGCCACACAAGTCCAGGTCTGCACATTAGTAACGCAAGACCCCGATAGAAAAGGACAATTATGGCTGAAAATACCATCTCCATCACTGTAGACGAGGAACGCAAGGAGGTGGATGCAAGCTTCACTGGCGTTGAACTTTTCGCGGAAGATAAGAATATTATTGCCGTGCGTTTAAATGGAGAGTTGCGTGATTTGTACACGCCTCTTCATAACGGCGATACCGTGGAATCAGTAGCACTTGATAGTGAAGATGGCATCGCAATCATGCGTCATTCCGCTACACACGTGATGGCTCAAGCTGTTCAAGAAATTCGACCAGACGCAAAGTTGGGCGTAGGTCCTGTAATTAAAGACGGCTTCTACTATGATTTCGATGTTGATACTCCATTTACGCCAGACGATTTGAAGCAAATCGAAAAGCATATGCAGCGCATTATTAAAGAGTCTCAAAGCTTCCGCCGCCGCGTTGTAACAGAAGATGAAGCGCGCGAAGAAGAAGCAAATCAACCTTATAAGTTGGAGTTGATTGGAGATAAGGAAGCGGCTCTTGATCCTGCGGCTGCTGGCGAAATCAGCAAGCACGAGCTTAGCATGTACGACAATTTGGATCGCGAAGGAAACAAGGTCTGGAGCGATTTGTGCCGTGGACCTCATTTGCCAAATACGCGTTATATTAAGGCTTTTAAGCTTGAGCGTGTTGCTGCAGCTTACTGGCGCGGTTCGGAGCATAATCCTATGCTTCAGCGCATTTACGGAACTGCATGGCCTAGCAAGGAAGAGCTTAAGGCTTACACAACTCGCATGGAAGAGGCTGCTAAGCGCGATCATCGTAAGCTTGGTCAAGAGATGGATTTGTTCTCCTTCCCAGATGAGATTGGTCCAGGCTTGGCAGTGTTCCATCCAAAGGGTGCTGCAATCATTAACGCAATGGAAGATTATTCGCGTGAGCAGCACAGAAAGCATCACTACAGCTTTGTGCAAACTCCTCACATTACTAAGGGCGGCTTGTACGAGACTTCTGGTCACTTGCAGTGGTACAAGGATGGCATGTATCCTCCAATGAAGCTTGACGAAGAGCGCGACGAAAACGGTAACGTAACTCGTCAGGGTGCTGACTACTACTTGAAGCCAATGAATTGCCCAATGCATAATTTGATCTTTAAGTCTCGCCAGCGTTCGTACCGCGAACTTCCTTTGCGATTGTTTGAGTTTGGTACCGTGTATCGCTACGAAAAGTCTGGCGTTGTGCATGGCTTGACTCGTGTTCGCGGATTGACTCAAGATGATTCGCACATTTACTGCACTCGCGAGCAGATGCGCGATGAGTTGAAGAGCTTGCTTAACTTTGTGCTTGGTCTTCTTAAAGACTTCGGTTTGAACGACTTCTACTTGGAGCTTTCCACTAAGGATGAGCACAAGTTTGTTGGTTCCGACGAGATTTGGGAAGAAGCAACAAACACTTTGGCAGAAGTTGCTAAAGATTCTGGTTTGGAACTCGTGGACGATCCAGGTGGAGCTGCATTCTACGGACCTAAGATTTCTGTGCAAGCTCGCGATGCAATCGGCCGCACTTGGCAGGTTTCTACTATTCAGCTCGACTTCAACTTGCCTGAGCGCTTTAAGTTGGAGTACATTGCAGCTGACGGTAGTCACCAGCGCCCTGTAATGATTCACCGCGCACTCTTCGGCTCTATTGAGCGTTTCTTCGCTATTTTGCTTGAGCATTATGCAGGCGCGTTCCCAGCATGGTTGGCTCCAGTTCAAGTGACTGGCGTTCCTGTTGCAGACGAGTTTGCTCCACACTTGCAAAAGTTTATTAGCGATTTGGAAGAGAATATGGTTCGTTGCGAAATGGATAGCTCCGACGATCGCTTTGGCAAGAAGATTCGTAACGCTTCTAAGTCTAAGGTGCCTTTCACTTTGATTGCTGGCGAAGAGGATGTGAACAACAATGCTGTGAGCTTCCGCTTCCGCGATGGTAGCCAATTGAACGGTATTCCTGTTGCACAAGCTAAAGAGTGGATTTTGTCCATTATTAAGCAGCGCGTTCAAGTAAATACTGCAGAAGATTTTGAGCACTACACAAAGTAGCATTCGCGATGCAACTTACGTAGCATAAATCAACGTAAGTCAACATAAAACAAACCCGCACTTCTTAACGTTGTGCGGGTTTATTCTTTTTATTCTTGATTTATTGCGAGTGACTTAGTTACTTAAGCAGCGCGCGAATTGCTTCGACTTGCTCGCTATTAACTTGACTTGCAGGCTCGCGAACAAGCGTGCTAATCGGCAATCCCTTAAGATTTACAGCAGCTTTAATCGCAGAAATAAACAAGTCGGTAGTATTGTAAACTGCCATCAAGTGGCTGATTCTTTTAGCGCATTCAATAAGATGCGCAAAGTCGCCAGCCTCATACGCTTTATGCAAAGCTGCAAAAGTTTCTGGCTCTACATTAGTAAGTCCACAAATCACGCCATTTCCTCCAGCAATCCTGTTAGGAGTGTAGTACTCGTCAAAACCAGAGAAAACAACAAAATCTGGGTTTACGCGTCTAGTCGCATCAATCATTGCGCGAGTATGGCTTATAGTATCTACCGTGTCTTTAATACCAACAATATTCGGATATTTTTCAGCAAGATTTGCAACTAAGCTTGGTGTTAAATCGCTGCCAGTTCGAGCAGGGAAGTTGTATAGAATAACAGGCAAGCTAGTTGCGCTCGCAATTGCGCCAAAGTAGCGTTCTGCGGTTTGTGCAGTTGGTCCAAAGTAGTATGGAGATACAGCTACAACAGCGTCTGCTCCGCAACTTTGCGCAAACTTAGTAAAGTCAAGTACTTCGTTAAGATTTGTGTTTCCAACGCCTATAAGAACTGGAACTCTGTGATTAACGTGTTCAATAGCAAACTTAGCAGCTTCCTTTTTTACGCTAAGCGGATATGCGTAGAACTCGCCAATGCTGCCAAAAATCAATATGCCATTAATCCCAGCATCAATCAGATGGTCTAAGTGCTTTGCCCATAAGTCGTAGTCAATGCTTCCGTCATCTTTGCTTACAGTTATTGATGGGCAAAAAACGCCCTTAAAAGCATGCAAGTCAAGCTTTGCGCTATTAGCAGTAGTCATAAAATTCGTCCTTTTATTTAATTATTTTGTGTATTGAATTATTCTATGTATTGAATTATGGGGCATAAGACTTTAACTTGCAAAATCTTACACCCCATAAGCAATGATTACTAAAATCGACTATTCAAATCGACTATTCAAATAACTTAATTAATTACAGTTTAATACCATATGCCTTCTTTGCATTATTCATAAAGAAATCTTCGTCGTCGCCGAAAAGCTCCACCATTAAGTCAAGATGCTGCTTAAGTGAAGAATTCAACTTAACAACTGGCCAATTAGAGCTAAAGAGTAGGCGATCAGGACTAAACGTGTCTTTAACAAACTTAACAATATCTGGATTTACTGGATTATCTCCAGAAATCTTAATATAGCTGTGTGGAAGCTTTGCAAACGCACGCAAAGCAGCGCAGGAATCCTCGTCTAATCCTGGAACATTGCCCAAATGGTTTAGAACAACAGTCACTTCTGGAACTTGCTCAAAAGCTTTAGCCATATCGCCAAGTTCTTCGCCACGATTGCAAAGCTCAAAAGGCATGCCCTTCTTTGCCATTGCCTTAAGGCCACCAATAAATGAAGGCTCTAGGCAGCGGCCGCGTGGCTCGCTTGGAATGTGAAGAGGCTCGCGAATACCAGTTGCGTTAATTGGTACGCGCATAAATGGATCCAACGTAACTCTAAGCATTTTAGCAAGAATCTTAGGATTAGGATTTTCTCCAATAAGCCTATCTTCTAGCTCGTGGTCTGCAGCATCAACCTCAACGTATACGCCGCCGAGGAAGTCAACACCCAAGTCTGCATATTCTTTTTCTAGCTGCTCTAACGTAAAGGTGTGGTTTAACTTGTCTAAGCCATCAAGCCAAGGCAAGACTTGCTTTGTTGGATCCCAAATATGAAAATGGGAATCTAAAATACGAAGTTGAGACATAATAAACTTTCCTTTCTAAAGTCTTTCTAAAGACTTTCAAATAAAGACTTTGTAGTTCTTTGCAAATCACTTAGCTTCTACAAGACCAATCTTGGAACCCCACAATGCGTACCAAGCTACATACAAGAATCCTGGAACGGTGAGCAGCACTGCAACCTCAATGCCAGCAAAATCTTGTACAAATCCAAGGAATAGTGGGATTATAGCTGCGCCAACAACGCTCATAATCAAAGCGGAAGAGCCAGTCTTTGCAGCAGAGCCATGAATTCCCTTTAAGGTAAGTGAGAACACGGTTGGGAATCCAATAGACACAAACAGGTAGGAGATAATGTAGGCCACTACAGAAATCTTGCCGAGTCCAAGGAATGCAACAAACATTAGCAATGCGCTCAAAACCATGTAGATTCCAAGAATCTTATCGCTATCAAACTTTGTCATAAGAGGCGTTGTAATAAAACGACCAAGAGTAAACATTAAGGAAACGATTGCAAGCATAGACGCCGCAATACCAGTTGTTACTCCAGCACCCCAATGCTTAAGAGCAAACGATGAGAACATTGCCATTCCAACAACCTGAAGGCCTACAAATACAAATTCTGCAATAACGCCAAGTGTAAAGTATGGCTTCTTAACAAGATGCAAGAATGAAGAATCGCCCTTATTTTCTTGATCTGCCTCAACATCTCCTGGAGGTGTAGGAAGCTTAAAGCAGAAGAAGATTGCAATAACCGCAATAAGAACAATGCCAATAACAATGTAAATCATGCGAGTATCGCTAAGGAACTTCGACTTAGCAAATTCAAATCCTGGTTCGCCTTGCTTAACGGTTTTACCAATAATATTGCCAAGAATAAGCGGACCAACAATGCTGCCAACGCCGTTAAAGCTTTGTGCCATGTTGATTCTAAAGGATTCGCCCTTTTCGTCGCCAAGCTTTGTAATGTATGGGTTGCAGTTTGTTTCCAAAGTTGCAGCACCAAGAGCAATAATAAACATTGCTATAAGGAACATAACATAGCTTGCTGTAGCGGTTGCAGGAATTACAGCAAATGCGCCGATTGCAAAGAGTGCAAGACCGCTAATTACGCCGCCCTTGTACCCAAAGCGCTTTGCGATTAAACCTGCAGGAATAGCCATTACAAAGTATGCGCCAAAGTATGCAACCTGAAGCAGCGCTGCTTCTGTGTTGTTTAGATTTAAGTAATGTCCAAATGGGGAATTAAGAGCATTGACCAAATTCATGGTCAAACCCCATACGAAGAACAAAGATGTTACCAATACAATGGCAATTATAGTTTTTGAGCTACTTTTGTTATTGTTAACAACCACGTTGTCGTTTTCTTTTGTAGTCATCGTCACTCCCGTGTGAGAATAATTCAAAGAGTTTAAGATTTTAAGTTCTTAAATGATTTTGTGCAATGGTGCGCAAGCACACATTTTGCATTGCGCACCATCGACTAGTTAAATTGCACCGAATCTTAAATTTGCATTTGGAATTTAAGACAAAGCGCGATCAAGATGCACGTAGCCGCCATCAACGAATACCCACTGACCAGTGGTGTGCGAAGAGCGATCCGAAAGCAGGAATGCAGCTTCGTTTCCAATCTCTTCCGTGGTAGTCATGCGGTTCTCCAGAGGAATCTTGTCGGTAATAACCTTCAAACGAGCCTGCTGAGCTGCTTCGTCGCCAAAGGTCTTAATCCAATCGGCATACAGTGGGGTCCAGCATTCGGAGACAACAATCGCGTTTACGCGCACGCGGTCATGAATAAGTGCTGCAGCCCATTCGCGAGTCAAGCCCAAGATTCCACCCTTTGCAGCAGCGTAGGCACTGGTCTTGCCCTGGCCTGTTAGAGCAGTCTTAGAAGAAATGTTCACAACAGCGCCGTGGCTTTCCTTTAAGTACTTTACAGCAGCATGAACAGTCTCGTAGTAGTGGGTAAGGTTTCCGTGAATCGACTTCTCGAAGTCGCGCCAAGAAGTGGATTCCAAATCCTTGTTGTCGTTAACGCCAGCGTTATTTACAATGCCGTCAATATGACCATACTTCTTGTAGGTTTCTTCAATAATTGGTGCAATCTCGTCCGTGTCGTTTAAGTCGAGAAGATAAACATCGTAGTTCTTTGTATATTGCTCAATATCCTTGCGGAATGTCTCTTCTGCAGGGTCTGCGCGGTTAATAACTACTGGAATTGCGCCCTCTTGTGCAAGCTGAAGCGTAATGCCCTTACCAATGCCCTTGAATCCACCTGTTACGATGAAAACTTTGCCTTCCAAATGCAAATCCATAATGAACTCCTTTGTTAAATGATGTGGTTTGCTTTTTGAATCTTAAATTATGAACTTTGATTTTTTAAAGTGGCTAGCAATTTAAAATAAACAGCTTAATGTAAACTGCTAGCCACAATTGCATAACTATCCGCGATAAAGGTACTTTTCAGCCGTTTCCAGCGTCATTTCAGTGCCATTACCTGGGGCAGTTGGTGCAACATAATTACCATTCTTGATTTGTGTTGGATGCACAAAGTGCTCGTGCTGATTGTCTACGTATTCAATCATGCGGCCTTCCTTTGTGCCAGAAACTGCAACGTAATCAAACATTGCAAAGTGGCACACAGCTTCGCACAATCCAACGCCACCTGCGTGTGGGCAAACTGGCTTGTTAAACTTACGCGCAAGCAAGTATTCGAGAACAACTTCTTGTGGACCTGCAACTCGAGTTGCGTCGATTTGCATGATTCCAAATGCGTTTGCTTGCAAGTATTGCTTGAACATGATTCTGCTTTGCATTTGCTCGCCAGTTGCAACTGGTATTGGGTTGATTGCGCGGGCGATTGTTGCGTGTCCAATAACGTCGTCTGGGCTTGTTGGCTCTTCTACCCAAGCTAAGTCGAAGTCGTGGAAGCGATTAATCCAAGTGATTGCTGTTGGAACATCCCATACTTGGTTTGCATCTACTGCAAGACGAACGTCTGGGCCGATTGCTTCGCGAGCAAGTGCGAGTCTTCTCAAATCGTCGTCTACATTTTGACCAACCTTAAGCTTAATTTGCTTAAAGCCTTTAACTTGCGATTCTTCCTTAGCGATTGCAACCATTTTCTCATCGCTGTAACCGAGCCAGCCTGCGGCAGTGGAGTAGCCTGGGTAGCCGTTGACAAGCAGGTCTGCAATTCGCTCTTCCTTACTTTTTTGACCATCTTGCAAGAATTCGATTGCTTCTTCTGGCCTTAATGCGTCGGTCATATAGCGGAAGTCGAGAGTAGAGACTAATTCTTTTGGATCCATCTCGGCAAGTAAGCGCCACAAAGGCTTTCCAGCTCTCTTTGCTTTAATATCCCACAACGCGCTCAAAATAGCGCCAATTGCCATATGCTCTACGCCTTTTTCTGGGCCTAGCCAGCGAAGTTGTGAGTCGTGAACAAAAAGATCCCATGCAAGACGCATGTTGTCTAGTAATTCTTCTACATTCCTGCCAATAAGCACTTGAGACATGGAGTCGATTGCTGCGCAAACAACATCGTTTCCGCGGCCAATTGTAAATACAAATCCAACGCCTTTAATGCCATCGTCTAGGCTGGTTTTGATTTCTACGTATGCAGATGAATAATCTGGATCTTTGTTCATTGCGTCGGATCCAGAAAGCGTTTGCGACGTAGGGAATCTAAAATCATAGGTTTTTACTGATGTAATTGTACTCATAACGATTTGTGCTCCTTTGCTTTAAGATCGTTGTGACCTACATTTGTAATTTTATATCAAAATAATAGAAAAATGTTGTAGTATGAGTAGAAATTTTCGTAAAGCGATTTTTGCGAATATTTCGACGATGACACAATGTGATAAATGTCATATTTTTGATTTTTTGATTATTGAAAAATTGAGCTTTTTCATGAGGAAAATCGCGCATTTAGTCCGCGTTTTGCTTGTGACTAAAGGCAAATAATTTTATTATTCGGCGTGTCGTAAGAAATTTTCGCAATTTTTGCGCGTTAAATGCGAAATAGTGTATTATGGAACCTGTAATAGCCTTGATAAATCAAGCAATAGTGCTATTTTTCAGTTTTTCTGGCAGCTTGTATTATTGCGGATAATCTTAAGTATGTATGCGAATTTTTCTTTAAGATTATGATTTAGATAGAAAATGTTTTAGATAGAGAATGCGTTAAGCAAAAACGCGTAGAAGCTAGAAAGGGAGAAAATGGCCATAAATAGCAAACAAAGTGGTTTAGAAGAATCTGAATCGTTGAAGCCTAAGATTACAGAACTTGCTAAAGAAGCTGGTGTTTCTCCGTCTACAATATCTAAGGTAATAAACGGTAGGTCGGGAGTATCGGAAGAAACTCGAAGGCGCGTAGAAAAAGTTCTAGCTAAAAGTGGGCGCGATTATTCTCTTGTTAGCACTAAAATTTCTCCAACAGTTGAGCTACTCGTAGATTACGTTGCAAATAATGGCACGATTGAGATGATTACTTACGCGTCTCACTGGGCGCAAAAAGAAGGATTAGCGCTTACGGTTGCTCAAACTAACAATGGTAAAAAGCGCGAGGAATGCTTGCGTGGAATAGTAGATAGAAACCCTTTGGGTGTTATATCGCAAATGTCTGATCTAGAAGAAAAAGATAAAGAATTTTTGCGTATGCGCAATATTCCGCTTGTGATTATTGACCCAGTTTCTATAGGCAGCGGCAACGATCACACGATTTCTATTGATAATTGGACAGGTTCCTACGAGCTTACTCGGCATTTGATTAGTTTGGGCCATAAGCGAATTGGCGTTATTACAGGTCCGTTAAACGTTCAATCTGGTGTTGCTCGTTTTGCTGGATACAGTGCTGCTATGGAACAAGCTGGTTTGAGTGTTGATAAAGACTTAGTAAAAGAGGGCGATTATCTTCCAGAGCTTGGTTACAAAATGGCTTGTGACCTCTTGGATTTGCCTAAAGCCAAGCGTCCAACTGCGATTTTTGCTTGCAACGATATTACTGCTGTAAATGTGTATCGCGCAGCTCGCGAGCGCGGAATTAAGTTAGGAACAGAGCTTTCGGTTGCAGGCTTTGATGACGTTTATCCAGCGCAATATTTAATGCCTTCTTTAACAACCGTTAATCAGCCTTTTGATATTATGGCAAAAAATGCTGTTAGTATGATTCTTGCAATTCGAGAAGGCAAGGAGATTGAAAGTCAACTAGTTCTTCCTGCTCATGTTGTTATTCGAGACAGCACTCAGCCAGTTGTTGATTAATATAAGGCTTGTAGATATAGGCTTTATGACTTATTGCATACAAAATGTGGACGCAACTTAAATCAAGAGTTAACACAAGAGTTAAATCAAGATAAATTGCGTCCACAAATTGTTTGTTCTAAATGTGCGTATTTATTTATTTATTGTTTGCTTATTTTTAGAAGACTACGCAAAGAGCTACATCAAGCTTGTGTAAATCTTGCGAATGTCTTCCAAAGTGGCCTTGCGTGGGTTTCCTGGAGTGCAAACATCTGCCAAAGCGTCGTGGCTTAAGCCTTCAATATCTGCCTCACTAGCTCCAACTTCGCTAATCTTAGTAGGATTTCCAAGCTTAACCGTTAAGTCGTGAACTGCCTTTACAGCAGCATTGCGCACGGTTTCGAGGTCATCGGTGTATGCGTTTGGAACGTCGAATGCGGCAGCAATATCGCGATACTTTTCGCCAGTGTAATCTTTGTTATATTCCATAACAGGAGCAAGCAAAATTCCGTTTGCAACGCCATGAGCAACGCCAAGGCGACCACCGAGTGGGTGAGCCATGCCGTGAACCAAGCCCAAACCAACGTTGGAGTATGCCATGCCAGTTATATAGCTTGCGTAAGCCATTTGTTCGCCTGCTGGAACATCTCCGTCTGCGCTCTTTGCAAGGTTTTGTGCAATCATGCGAATTGTTTGCAAAGACAAGCAATCCGAAAGGCTCCATGCGCCTGGAGTAATGAAACCTTCGATTGCGTGTGTGAGTGCGTCCAAACCAGTTGCAACTTTAAGCGAGCGTGGCATGGAATCGGTGAGATCTGGGTCTACGAATGCAACGATTGGAATATCGTGAGGGTCTACTGCAACGAACTTGCGGAGCTTTGCGGTATCGGTAACAACATAGTTGATTGTTGTTTCGGATGCGGTTCCTGCTGTTGTTGGCACGCCAAAGATTGGCACAGAAGGATTCTTTGTATCTGCAACGCCTTCTAGAGAAAGAACATCGCTAAACTCTGGGTTAGCTACAATAATTCCAATGCCTTTGCATGTATCTTGCGGAGAGCCGCCGCCGAGTCCAATAAGGAAGTCTGCGCCAGATGCCTTGAACTTTTCTACACCGTCTTGAATGCATTCAACAGGTGGATTTGGCTTTACGTTGTCGAATACTTCGTATGGAAGACCAGCGGATTCTAGAACGTCGGTAACTCTTTTAACGGTTCCAGTCTTTACAAGAACAGGATCTGTTACAACAAATGCTTTTTTGAATCCATGTGCTTTAGCAACGTTTGGAATCTCTTTGATTGCTCCACGACCAAAGTAAGCAGTCTGATTAAAAATCATTCTATAGACCATGCGAAAATCTCCTTTGAGTTTCTTGTTGGCTTATGCCAAATTTTTGGTAGTCGATTAATATTTTACAATATTGCATGACATTTGGCGAGTGTGTAAATAAGCGTTTTGTTAATAAAATTAACAAATAAACAATTAAAATGAACATAAACTAACTAATTTTATGCATTTTTATTTATTTTAGATATAAATAAGCACATTTATAAAAATTTGAGCACATGATTTGTAATGCTTATTTTGAAGGAAAAATATTAATCATGTTAAGAAAAATTCTTTAATTGATTGTGTTGTAGTTGCCAAATTGACTTATTTTGTATTAAAAATTGACTTATTTTGTATTGACTAATCGCGTGAAATGCAAATTTGAGCTTGTAACATTAATAATCTTATGCAAGCTTCTCATACTAAAGTATGACGATTTTATATAAGAGCATTTTTATATCAAAATTTAATATCAAAATCCCTATTATTCCAATGAAAATATCAGCCTTACGCACTATAGAGAATGCGTTTTTAATCACGTAAATTGTAATTGTAAGGTAATCACAGAAGTATGTGAGGTGCAAAATGAGTGTTGAAAATAGTCAAGATACGCGTTTTACGCAAATGAATTATTCCGCTCAAGAAGGTTTGATTGGCGAGACTGCGGTTGCAGCTTTGCATGTTGTTAAAGATTTTGGCAAGGGTGCAGGCATTGTTCACGCTTTGCGAGATGTTAGCGTTAGCTTCGAGCGCGGCAAGTTTACTGCGATTATGGGCCCTTCTGGTTCTGGAAAGTCAACTTTAATGCATTCTTTGGCTGGTCTTGACAGCGTTAATTCTGGAAAAGTTTTGGTAGATGGCCTAGATATTACAGGTATGAGCGATAATCAGCTTACGCTTATGCGCCGCGAAATGGTTGGGTTTATTTTCCAAAGTTTTAATCTTCTTCCAATGTTTAGCGCTGAGCAAAATATTCTTATGCCTCTTACTTTGGCAGGCAAAAAGCCAGATAAGCAATGGTTTAATACTTTGGTTAATACTCTTGGCTTGCAAGATCGCTTAAATCACAGGCCAGCTGAACTTTCTGGTGGTCAGCGACAACGCGTTGCAATTGCCAGAGCTTTAATCTCTAAGCCTTCCGTAGTTTTTGCAGACGAGCCTACTGGCAATCTCGATTCTGCTTCCAGCTTGGAAGTTTTGCATTTTTTGAAGAAGTCTGTAACGGAACTTGGTCAAACTGTGATTATGGTTACTCACGACGCTGTTGCAGCGTCTTATGCAGATCGAGCAATCGTATTTGCAGATGGTCAAATCGTTGAAGACGTGCAAAATCCTACTGCAGAAGGCATGAGCAAGATGCTTATGGAACGCAGCGAGGCTGGCGTTAATAATCAGCCTGCTCAATTGCAATAAAAGGGGTGAAGTTAGAATGTGGAAAATCGCACTAAAACTTATGCGTAAAAGCGTGCGCATGCTAATCGCCTCTGGAATTGCAATTCTTATAGGCAGCATGTTTATGAGCGCTACTTTGCTTTTTGCAAACAGTGTTGATGACTTGATGGTTCGTAACGCAACAAATGAATTCGGTAGCGCAAATTATGCAATCTCATTTAGGAATCCTAACAGTTCTCCGAGTAGTGAAATTCATTATAAAGACCTTCATTTAGACGAAATATCGAAGATGCCTGGTGTTAATGGCATTCGTAGTGATGATGCGACTGCTCTTGTAAGAGTGGAAAAAGGTGATAAATCAGTTACGAGTATTGCTTGGTCTAATGGTTTGTATGGAAATCTTCCTGTGTATAAATCAACAGAAGGTAGAGAACCGCAAAAAATAGGTGAAATAACTCTTATTAAAAGTATTGCTAAATCAATACATGTAAACATTGGCGATACTATAACTTTGGTTAAAGTAGATGACACTGGCGGAGATAAAGAAAAATCGTACGATGTTCGTGTGGTTGGTCTTGTTGATGATGGAGAGCATTCTCAAATACCATTTTCAAATCGCGGCACATATCTTGGTGGCGTAACGAATGATTTTTGTGCAAAACTCAACAATCTTAAGAATTTTGACAATGAAGTTGTGCAAAGCAAAGTGTACATGAGTATTGATGAATCTAAAATAAACGATTTATCTCCTAAGATTAACTCTTTGCTTCCTTCGAGATTCTCTCTTATGTCTAGGTATGAAGTTGGCGTAAGAGCTGTTCGAAATGTGTCTAACGGTACCAATTTTGTAACCATGTTCTTGCTATCTTTTGGTATTCTAGCGTTGCTTATTTCTTCGCTCGTTATAGCAAACACATTCCAAGTTTTGGTTGCTCAACGCAGACGCACTCTTGCACTTTTGCGCGTAATCGGTGCACAATCGCACCAGCTTTATGCAGCAGTTTTGCTTGAAGCTGCAATACTTGGAGTTATTTCTGCGGCTGTTGGCGTGCTTTGTGCAATCGGATTTATGGGCGCAATTAGTAACGTGAATATTAATTCTGGACCGTTATCTAAGATTCCTTTGATTGTTTCGCTTCCAGCGGTTGTGTGGCCAATAGCAATTGGCACGATTGTAACAGTTCTTGCATCTATGGGTGCTGCGAGGTCGGCTACAAAAGTAACGCCTATGGAAGCGCTACGACCAATGGATTTGATTAAAGATAAGCGTGCAAGCATTATTCGCGCTGTTTTTGGTGTTGTGTTTATTGTTGTAGGCATTTTAGCTACGGCTTTAAGTGCTACTTCTTTAGCAAGCATGATTGCGAGGAGGTCTCCTACTGCTGGTTCTGATTCTTGGATGACTTTGCTTGGAGCAATGTTTGGTTGCGCGCTTGTTTTTATTGGTATTGTTATGACATCCATATTCTGGATGCCGTTTGCTATGAAGGCAACTGGCGCAATCATGGCACTTTGTGGTCCTGCATCTAAAGTTGCTAACGCAAACGTGCAAAGAAACCCTAGAAGAGTTGCGGCAACTGGAACGGCTTTGCTTATTGGCGTAACGCTTGTTTCAACGGTAGTAACTGGCGCAATATGTGGTAAAGCAACTCTTAAAGGTGTTGTTGATGACCATTACAGTGTTGACATTATTATTCAAGGCAAGAATGTTGATGAATCTTTAGCTGCCGATATTTCAAAGATTAGTGGAATAAAGCATACTGAGTTGCTTCCTGCAGTTCCTATGACTTTTAAGAACGCTAAGGGCGAAACTGAGTATGCTATGGCAGCTGGAGTTGATAATACAGATCAACTTAAAAATGTAATGCACACTGACCTTGATGGCGTTAATATAAACAAAGATTCTGTGCTTTTGCCTAAGTTTAATGGAGAAGGCGGAGAGCCTTTTGAGCTTAAAAAAGGAAACCTTAATCTGCAAGCTTACGTAGAAAAGTACAGTTCTGATGAAACAGACAGTAATAATATTACGCCATTTACTGGCATGAATACAGACTCGAGTAATAACGATAAGAGCATTACTGTAAAGCAAGTTCAGTTTAAGAAGTATAGAAATGTTAATATATATTCAAGGAATACTGCTTTTGTTAGCAAATCTTACTTCAATAACTACCTTAAGCCTACAACGCATATTTTGCTTATTTCGGTAGACTCTAGCAAAGCTAATCTTGTAGATATTGTTAAAAATATTAGAAATATTACATCTAGCTATGCGGAGGTTATGGCTGGTGGAAGCGTGTTCCAACGAGCGCAGTGGGAGAGTGCTATCGACATAATGATGATGTTGCTTGTTGGCTTAATAGCAGTAGCTGTTGTGATTGCTTTAATAGGCGTTGCAAACACATTAAGCTTGTCGGTTATTGAGCGAACCAAAGAATCTGCAACTTTGCGCGCAATCGGCATGACAAGAGGACAGGTTAGAAGATCTCTTGCGTTGGAAGCAACGTTGATTTCCCTAACAAGCACTGTTTCTGGCTTGATTGTTGGAACAGCGTTTGGATGGATTGGATCCTACATGGTGTTTAGCGCAATTGGCAAAGTTCCGTTTGTAATTGATTGGACTATTTACGCGGTTCTTGCTCTAATCGCTTTACTTGCAGCGCTTCTTTCCAGCGTTCTTCCAGCTCGTAGAGCAGTGAAGTCTTCTCCAGTGGTTGCGCTTGCGGAGGACTAATCGCTAGAAACGCAAAACAAAATGCGGTTGCAATTTTAATCATTCAATTAAGAATTGATTAATTTGCAACCGCATTATTTTTATAGAAAAGATTTATTATTTATAAGAACAGTCGCATTATTTTTTATTTTTATAAAATGATTAAACAAGACTGTTCTCGTAAGCAAACACAACAGCCTGCACGCGGTCTCTTGCATTGATTTTTCCCAAAATATGCGCAACATGCGTTTTAACTGTTGGCAAGCTAATAAACAGTTTATTAGCAATCTCTTGGTTAGACAGTCCGTGAGCAATCTCTACAAGAACTTCGCGCTCGCGATCTGTTAAGTCATTTAAGCAAGAATCGTACGTGTTTGCGCTTTGCTCGTTTTTAGTCGCAATCTCTTCTTTTGATTTTTCTTCATCGTTAGGCTTAGAGATCATCGACTCAATCAAACGCTTTGTAGCAGTTGGAGCAATAATTGCGTTTCCTTGATACACAGTTCGTATTGAATTAAGCAATGTTTCTGGCTCTGTGTCTTTAAGCAAAAATCCCGATGCGCCCGTATGAATCGCAGCCATAACGTATTCGTCTAAATCAAAAGTAGTTAAAATAATAATGCGCGTATTGCTATTAGCATCTTCTTGCAAGATTTTGCGCGTAGCTTCCAAACCGTCCATGTTAGGCATGCGCACGTCCATCAAAATAACGTCTGGATTTTCCTTTGACGCAACTTCTACAATTTCATTTCCATTCGCTGCTTGCGCAACAACTTGCATATCTTTTTGCGAGTTGATTACCATAGCAAATCCTGCGCGCACAAGCTCTTGATCGTCTGCGATTGCGACTCGAATTACTCCATTGTTTTCCATATTTTCCATGTTTTCCATACTATCAATTTATTCGTGTTTGTTTGCAAGTCTGTGTTGAATTTGTTCATCTAGTGGGGCAGCAGGGCGAACCGCAATCTCAGCTACATTTGCACTATTATTTGATGAATTAACACTTGAGCCTGTTTCTCGCAAAATTCCAAGTAGTTTTCGCATGTACCTAAGTGCTGAGCGACCTTCATCTCCAATGTTTTTAAAAGCCTTACTAATTGCTTCAATTTGTTCTTGTTCCTGTGATTGCTCTTGTTGTGATGACTTTAGCTTTTCTGCATTGCTATTTGATTTTTCGTATTCATTTAGCATATTGATTCTACTATTTGCAGCATCAATTACTTTATGCAATGTAACAGCAACTTTTTGCTGAATATTTGCGCTAATGCGCTGCCGTTCTGCGTTTGCTGCAAGTACTTCTAGCTGTTTTTGTTCTTGTTCTAATTCTGTTCTGCGCGCTTTTAGAATCAGCAAATTATTATCATCGTTTCTGCGGTAATAAGCAAATGTAATAGCAGTAAAACAAATTAACGCAACTATAAAACCAAAAACTAATCCTACGGACGCCATTTGCATAATGTCATAAAAATTAGTTGTGTACGCATTAGAAGTAAAAAATCGTATTGGAGTTTCATTTTGCGGAATATTTCTTGATGCAACACCAATTTTTACAGCAAAAATAGCAGATTCGGCGAGTACTACTGCGCTAACCCATTGCCATGCGTGCTTTTTGCCATAGAGCACAGCCGCATAGACAATGGCTGGTATAAAGAAATTAGCGAATAAAATATTCGGCAAGCATATAAGCTGTATTGCAGAAAATACTGCTGCAATAATTGCGCACATAGTTGGAGCTTTTCTACGAAACATAAATGGAATCATAGTAGTAAGCGTAAGTATTCTATAAAGTATTTGAAATGAAAGCGAGCTTGAATATTGCGAAGTCATTCCAGTTCCAACAGTAAAATCGTAAGTTGGTATAAAAAGCATTAGAACAGTCCAAGGTGACGCATAAATAATGTCTCCAATAAGCCAATGTTTTTCAAACCATTGCGATACTTTTTCAATCCTATTTTGTGAATTATTTGCTTCTGGCAAAACTTTTGATGAGGTTTTATCGCTTGCATTTTCAGGTTTTTCTTGCGTTGATAATGGATTATTAACTTTTACGTTTTTATAACTAACATTAGAAATACTATTTAGTGCAGAAGCAGTAGTGTTTGATTGATCTGTAATGTAAGAGTATGGAATAAAAGCAACAATACTAAATGTTCCATCGTTTTGTATTCCATAATCAAGTGTTCCATGAAGATTTTCAATGCGCTCTTTCATGCCAATTAAGCCATAACCATTTTTATGTGGCACACCACTATTTTGCTCTTTATTAGCTTCAAGCTTGTGTACTTCATTTGTGATTTTTAGTGTTAAGCCTTGTTCGTTCCACTGTTCGTGAATGTTTATTTTAATGCCATTTCCTGCGTGCTTCCGAATATTAGTAAGAGATTCCTGAACAACGCGATATGCAACGGTTTGTGCGTCCGTGTTAAGTCTATTTTGAGAATTTATGCCATCAACAGTGTGCCAAAAAATATTATTAGGAGATGCAATTTTTGCTTGCTCAATAAGCGAAGGTATGTGATTAAAATCCAATTGAGCGGATGGAGCGTCTGTTAAAGCTTCTAGCAGTCGGCGCATGTCGTGAACGGCGCGCTCGGCTTCGTTTTTAATAATATGCATTGTTTTTTTAGCAAGAGAAATATCTTTGGTTGCTGCATAGCGACCACCGTCTGCTTGAACAATAATAATAGAAAGCGTGTGAGCAACAATATCGTGCATATCCCTAGCGATTCTAGCGCGCTCTGCAGTAACAGCAATATGCTGAGCTTTCTTTCGGTACGCGCGAATAGCGTTATTGTTCTCTTGTAAAAGTTGAATAGTGTGTACGTGAGTGCGCTGCCAGTAGCCAATAATAACCGTAATTGTAGTAATAATAATCGCAAAAATTATATTAGGAATTGCAAAATCAAGTATAATTGAAACGCAATTTTTAATGTTACTACTATTTATATTTTTTACGCTACAAGAATAACTAGCTTTTAAATGATTGATGCCATATATTGGCCCCATTACAATATTCCACGATATTGCTGCGCAAGATAATACTGTTGTTACGTAAGCTGCAATAACAAAAGCTTTTGAATGTTCTGGATTTCCGCGAGCAATAGCATTAACAAGCAGCACAAAACCAAAGAAATCAGCAAAAAGTTGAGTAGGGCCAAATATTACTTGCAAAATGCATGCAACAATAAAAATAACAGCTGTGTGTTCGGGCCATATTCTTCGTACTGAAAGTAATGATGCAACAACAATATTTATAAGATAGGTTGTAATTAGTGAACTTTGCGTCAAGAATCCGTCAACATTGTTTATAGGATACCGATTGCTTGAAAGTGTAAAAAGAATAAGTGGAATAATGCCCCACAATATATCGTTTAGCGTAAGCTCAGTGCGTAAGCGTTGTATGGCTTTGTTAAACGTGTGAGATATTTTCATAACTACTAGGCTAGTACACGGCACTTTATAGAACAATCGAACTTTAGTATGATTTATGTAAGAGTGTGTATTTTTGTATGTGATTTGTTATTGCAACGTTGCATGCGAGTGCAGAAAGGAATGTTTACAATGGCACTGCTAGCAAAGTATTACGTACCAGGATTGTATGTAGAAGAGCGCGCAATCGATGTTCCTTTAGACTGGGAGCAAAACACTCCAGGCGATTCGATTAAAGGGGAGAAGATTCGCTTATTTTGCAGGGTTATTAGTGCTCCAGAACATGCGCATGACGATTTGCCTTTGCTAGTGTTTTTGCAAGGAGGCCCAGGCGGTCAGTGCCCTCGTCCGCTTTCGCCGTCTAGCGATGGTTGGATTCAAGAAGCAATTAAGCATTTTCGCGTAGTCTTGCCAGACCAGCGTGGTGTTGGGCGCTCTTCTAGGGTAGATGCTTCTACGATTAAGCGCATGGCAGACGACGGCGTGAGCGTAGAGCGGCAAGCATGGTACTTAAAGCGATTCTTAGCAGATTCTATTATTCGCGATTTTGAGCATTTGCGCTTAACTGAGTTTAATGCAAAGCCGTGGGTTTCTTTGGGTCAAAGCTATGGTGGATTCTTAACGCTTACGTATTTGTCGCTTTTCCCGCAGGGATTGATTGCAAGCTTCACAACTGGCGGCATTCCTCATGTTCCTGCAAATGCGCGTGAAGTCTATGAACATACTTTTCCTCGTATGGCGCGTAAAACTGAGCAATTCTATGAGCGCTATCCGCAGGATGTTGCGCGCGCTGCTGCTATTGCAGATAGGATTTCTCAAGGAGATGTTTTCTTACCTAATGGCGAAAAGCTAACCGTTGAGCGATTCCAGACTCTTGGATCATCTTTTGGCATGAAGCCAAGTTTTGAAAGAGTTCATTGGTTGATTGACTCCGCATTTTCGGATGGAGATGGATCTCTTAAGGCATTTAAGCATGGCGGTGGAACAGCAGACGGCTATTTAAGCGATGAGTTTCTTTACGGTGTTATGGATGCAACATCTTCTAGTCCGCTATATTGGCCGCTGCAAGAATTTATTTATGCTGATGGTGAATTAGAGCACCCGATTTTGTGGGCAGCTCAGCAGGTTAGGGAAACAATGCCAGAGTTTTCTGGTAGCGCGCGCCCGCTTCTTTTTACGGGCGAAGCTATGTTTCCTTGGATGTTTGATCAAGAAAAAGCTTTGCAACCATTCTTGCCAGCAGTTGACTGCTTAATGAGCGACAAGCAGTTTGGCAAGATTTACGATTTAGATCAGCTTGCAAATAACGAAGTTCCTTTGCAAGCAGCGGTTTACTTCGACGACATGTACGTTGATTCTGGTCTTCAGTTAGATACGCTTTCGCGTATTGCAAACTCCCATTATTGGACAACAAACGAGTTTGAGCACGATGGTGTTCATGGCGACTTTGTGTTCCGTCATTTGCTAGAAGAGGCAAAGAATCGTGGAGATTTGGAGTCTATTTATAAGTGATATAAGTGATAAGTAATATAAGCGGTAAGTAACTTTGATTAAAGTACCTAACAAATGATTAGATATACAAGTTATATATACAAATGATTAGATGCTTAATAAAAAGTTAGTGTTTATTTAGTGTTCGTTTTAGTGTTTAGATATTAAGGGGATTTGTTAATGAGTTCTAACTCAATTGGAACCGTTGGATTTATTGGTTTTGGAAACATGGCTCAAGCAATTGCTCAAGGTTTGATTCGCGCTAATGTTTTACAAGGTAGAGATATGGTTGCATGCGCGGCGCACTTTGAAAAACTTGTTAATAATGCAAGCAAATTTGGCGTAAAAGCGTTAAAAAGTGCGTGTGAAGTTTGCGATTCTAGCAATGTTTTAATTTTGGCTGTAAAACCAAATCAAATAGAAGAAGTTTTGCAACCTATTGCAAAAACTATTGTAGAAAGAAAAATCGCAATTATTTCCGTTGCAGCAGGCTGGACTCTTAAGCGTTACCAGAATCTACTTGGCAAAGATGCTAATGTGCAATGCATTATTCCAAATACGCCAATCGCAGTTTGCCAAGGAGTCACTCTAGCAGAAAGCGAAAATACACTAACGGATAGTCAACTAGAAGCTTTTAATGCTATTTTTAATCCGATTTCTTTAGTCGAGCGAGTAGATAGCGAGCACATGAATATTGCAATGTGTGTTTCTAGTTGCGCTCCAGCTTTTACTGCTATGTACATGGAAGCTTTAGCAGATGCTGGCGTAAAGTATGGTCTAAAGAGAGATTGCGCATATCGCTTGGCTGCAAAGATGATTGAGGGAGTAGGCGCGTTGTATATGGATACGCGCGTTCACCCAGGTGTTATGAAGGACGCAGTATGTTCTCCTGGTGGCACTACGATTCGAGGTGTTGCAAAGCTAGAATCGTGTGGTTTTAGGGGAGATGTTATTAGCGCGGTTGACGCAATTCAACAAAAATAAAACATTACGAGTATAGTAGTGTAGTCACTTCCGCTAGCTGGTCTAAAGTAGGTAATATGTCTTTAACTATTGGAATCGTAGGTTTGCCTAACGTTGGTAAATCAACTATGTTTAATGCGCTAACACGAAATAACGTTTTAGCGGAAAATTATCCATTTGCAACAATCGAGCCAAATACTGGTATTGTGCCTTTGCCAGACAAGCGTTTGCCTGTTTTAGCAAAGCTTGTTAAAACCGAGAAAATCGTTCCAGCAACCGTTACATTTGTTGATATTGCAGGAATCGTTAAGGGTGCTAGCGAAGGCGAAGGCTTGGGAAACAAGTTCCTTGCTAATATTCGCGAAGCAGATGCTATTTGCGAAGTTGTTCGCGCGTTTAACGATGATGACATTGTGCACGTTAATGGCAAGGTAGATCCTGCAGACGATATTGACACAATCAACACGGAGCTTATTCTTGCGGATTTGCAAACAATCGAGAATGCTTTGCCAAAGTTAGAAAAAGATTTACGTGGCAAAAAAGTTACTCAAGAATACGTTGGCGCAGTGAACAAAGCTAAAGAAATTCTTGAATCTGGAAAGACGATTGATCAGGCTCATAACGAGAAGTTGATTAATAAAGACGACGTTTACGATTTGCACTTGCTTACTGCTAAGCCTTTTATTTACGTGTTTAATGTTGACGATTCAGAGCTTTCGGATGACTCTTTGAAGTCTAAGCTAGCGGCATCTGTAGCTCCTGCAAAGGCGATTTTCCTTAACGCGCAATTTGAGTCGGAGCTTACTGAGCTTGATGAAGAAGATGCTCGAGAAATGCTTGCAGATGCAGGATTACAAGAATCTGGATTGGATCAGCTTGCGCGCGTTGGCTTTGATATTTTAGGGCTTCAAACCTATTTGACTGCTGGCGTTAAAGAAGTTCACGCATGGCAAATTCATAAAGGTTGGACTGCTCCGCAAGCTGCAGGCGTTATTCACACAGATTTTGAGCGTGGATTTATTAAAGCAGAAGTTGTTTCTTACAATGATTTTGTTGAAGCTCAAGGCTCTATGGCAAAAATCAAGGAAGAAGGAAAGCTTCGTCTTGAAGGCCGCGATTACGTTATGCAAGACGGAGACATTGTTGAATTTAAGTTTAATGTGTGATTAGTTAGACAATAATCATATTAATGTGTAACGGCGCTGCTTAGGCACTATAGTATAGTATCGAAGTGGCGCCTTTTATTTTGTTTACTTATGGAGATTTTATGAATATATTTTATGCTTTCAAAAGCATGTTAAAGTCGCTTATTTCGCGATTTGTGAAATATGTTATTAGCTTAAAATCTCCAAAAAATCGCAAAATTTTCTACAAGCGTGCGCTCGCTTTTCTAATTGTTTTGGTCTTCTTTAGTTTTGTTGGATTCCAAGTATCGCATGTTGTTCAAGAAGCAAATAAGCGTATTTTTGTAAATCTTAAAGCACAATATTTTAAGTCAAACAAGCTTGATTCCGCTTTAAGTAATGTAAAAAGTAAAAAAGGCGATAATTTTGGCGCAAAGTCGAAAGCAAAAAAGACGCCATTAGAGCATAATGATAAGTCCAAAGATAAGTCTAATGATAGCTCTAATGCACAAAATCAAAATGCGAATGCAATTGATTTTTCTAACTTATGGAAGATTTCCACAGGCGGTCAATATCCAAATCTTTCTGGACTAGATGAAAATCATTTGCAAATAAATGTAGACCTTAAAAAACAACGTGTTTATATTTATGCGAATAATAATCTTGTTTATACAATGATTGTTAGCTCTGGAATGAATAACTCCACACCTAAAGGCGATTTTAGAATAGGGCATAGGGGATATCATTTTTACAATAGAACAGAAGGAATGGGTGGAGACTATTGGGTTGGTTTTATAGGAGCAAAGTATTTGTTCCACTCTGTTCCAACTCGTGCTAATTTTGGCGATTATATTGTAGAAGAAGCGCAAAAACTTGGGGTCCCTGCATCGCACGGATGTGTGCGATTAAGTGTTCCAGATGCTAATTGGTTCTATACGAATATTCCAGACGGAACAGCAGTACATATTGAATAATCTGTTTTAGAGTTATGTGAAGCATTTACGTAAGTAAGAAATATAAAAAATCAGGAGATTTCAAAATTCAATCCCCTGATTTTTTGTTTGCGCTTTAATTGCGTTTGTTTTAACTGCGTTTGTTTTATCTATGTTTGTTTATTAGAAGAACAAAACGCTAGCTGCACAGGCCAATGCTGTTAGAACTATAGATGCCAGGAAGCTTGCTAAGAATGCTGCTTTTCCTTGCTTAAATATAACTCTAAAGTTTACGTTGATTCCAAGAGCAGCCATAGCCATTCCAAGGAAGACGTATCCTGCGTCTACAAGTAGTGATGCGTAGGACGAAACAAAAGGCACGTACGTACCAATAACAGATGCTGCAATAAATCCAAGCATAAACCATGGGAAGTTGATTTTGCGCTTTCCGTTATCTTCTACTTGGCTATGACGAGCGTTCCACCAAATTGCAATAAAGATTGATGTAGGAACAAGCATAAGAACTCGAGTAAGCTTCATGATTGTTGCAACGTCAATGCTTCCAAAAGCTCCGCCCGCTGCAACAGCGTGTGCGATTTCGTGGAGCGATGCGCCAGATGCAATTCCAAGTTGCTGCTTAGTCATTCCAAAATGAGGAAGAATAAAGATTTCTGCCAAAGCATAAATTGTGCCCATTATTGCAACTGTTGCAACAGCCATAACTTCGTTTTGTTCTTTTTCGTCCTCTTCTTGTGGAAGAACGGGCATAGATCCCGAAAGACCCATAACAGCTGCAGCTCCGCAAATGCTTGTGCCTCCTGCGGTTAGCATTGCAAGTTGTGGGCTAACCTTAAGAAGTTTTGCAATATTGTATGTAACGCAAACCATAACAGCAACGAGTACAGCTGCGATTGGCAAGCACTTTAATCCTTGAGTAAATAGAACGTGCAAATTTAGCTTAAAGCCAAGCAAAATAATGCCTAGTCGAAGTAGCTTATTTGCGATTAGGCCAGCAGATGCTTTAACGCCTGCTCGTCTAGAATCATTGTTCAACTTGTATACGTGCAAAGGCAGCTGCAGAGCCATACCAATAAGCAACGCAATAATAAGAGCTCCCAAAAGGCTTAGGCCTGGGAACTGCTTGAGCCAGCTGCCGATTAAGGAAGCTAGAAGTGTAAGCACAGCTATAAGAGCCATGTTTGTTGTGCAGATTTTCTTTTTCCATGTATCAAAGAAATTAACCATTTAGCCAATTATTCTCTCATAATCGGACAAAAACGAACAAAAAATCAAAAATATTTACACATTTTCTAGCATTTTGTTGTAATGGCAAGCGACACGCCTATATAAAAATCACATAATAAAACATATTCGATAAAAATTTATCGTAGTTTTGTATTAGTTCCATTTACATTGTGCTTAATTAAATCTTGTTGAAAAAAATCATAATTGTGTAATCATTATATGTAGTTAAAGAGGTAATTATGTGCAATATTAATATTCAAATTAAACGCATTTATGAATCGTTTGATGAACATGATGGCTTTCGGGTATTAGTAGATAGATTGTGGCCTAGAGGAATAAGTAAAGAAAAGGCAAATCTTGATTTGTGGTGTAAAGATATTGCTCCATCAAGTGATTTGCGAAAATGGTTTAGCCATAAGCCTGAGCGCTTTAACGAATTTTCTAATCGTTATATTGAAGAGCTAGACGAGAATCAAGATTGTGTAAACCAAATCGTAGATATATGTAGAAAAAGTAAAAAAGTAACGTTTTTATATGGAGCGAAAGATCCGCGTATAAATCATGCAATTGTATTAAAAGATTACATTCAAAATGTTTTGCAAAATTAAGATTGTAATAAGCGAATCTAATACATAAGCAAAAGTTTATGTTTATAAACTTTTATGAGTAATAATTAGTGGTGTTTGATGCGTTTTCGACACACCGATTTTCCTTGATATTTCAACAAAACAAATTTATAAATTTATTATTTTTCAAATTGTCTCGACACTTTGTGATTAGTACATTACAATGACCACTTGGCTAGGGGGCGGCGGTTGGTATAGCCTCTGCAAAATCTGCCAAACCTGCGCACAAGTAGTGCTTGTTTTTTTTTTAAGCTGGCGCTTGTTTTGGTGGTTGTTTTTTCAATCACAAACGTATATATAAACTTGTTTTATGCAAGGAGAAAACGATGAAATCGTTGTTTACATGGCAGCTTCATGGAGACGGAAAAACTTTGAAGCCAGGAGAAGTAGTAGAGCCAGATGAGCGTTTAACTTGGACTCGTACTGCTGGTATTGGTGCTCAGCATGTTATTGCTATGTTTGGCGCAACATTCTTAGTGCCAATTCTTACAGGCTTTGATCCGTCTACTACTTTAATGTTCACGGCTCTTTCTACAGCACTGTTCTTGTTGATTAACGCAAATAAGCTTCCTAGTTATTTAGGAAGCTCTTTTGGTCTTATAGCACCTGTTATGGCTGTAACTGCTGCGCATAAGGGTATTGCTGTAGCAAGCTTTGGCATTATGTGCACAGGTATTCTTCTTGCGCTAATCGGTGTGCTTGTGCATTTTGCAGGAGCAAAGTGGATTGACGTTATTATGCCTCCTGTTGTTAACGGTGCAATCGTTGCAATCATTGGCTTTAATTTGGGACCAGCTGTTTGGGGTAACTTCCAAAAGGCTCCAGACACTGCTTTAGTAACTTTGGTTGCAGTTATGCTTATTGCAGTGATTTTCCGCGGTCTTCTTGGACGACTGAACATTTTGCTTGGTGTTCTTGTTGGCTACGCTTATGCATGCTTCCAGGGTCAAGTTGACTTTAGTAAGATTGAGCAAGCTTCTTGGATTGGATTCCCTAAGTTCCACACTCCGCAAGTTGACTTCTCTGTTTTGCTTATGTTCTTGCCAGTTGTGCTGGTTCTTATTGCAGAAAATGTTGGTCACGTTAAGTCTGTAGCTCAGATGACTGGCCGCGACTACGATTCCAAGATTGGTACAGCTTTGTTTGCAGACGGCTTAGGCACTGCAATCGCTGGTTGCTTTGGCGGTTGTGGTACTACAACCTATGGCGAAAACATTGGCGTTATGGCTGCAACAAAAGTGTATTCTACTGCCGCTTATTGGTGCGCTGCATTCTTTGCATTCGTATTAAGCCTTTGCCCAAAGTTTGGTGCAATTGTAAACTCCATTCCAGCAGGCGTTTTGGGTGGTGTAACCACTTTGCTTTACGGCATGATTGGCATGATTGGCGTTCGCATTTGGGTAGAGAACAAAGTGAACTTCGATAAGCCAGTTAACATTATGATTGCTGCAATCGTTATGATTATTGGCATTGCCAACTTCCAATTTGCTATTTCTGGAATTCAGTTTAACGGTATTGCAATCGGCACTGTTGTTGTGTTGGTTGTGTACCACATTATGAAAGCTATTGGAAAGCTTACTGGAACAATCGCTAAAGACGATCCAGATGTTGCTTAGCATAAATGCTTCAATATGATTTAATTTAATCAAATTAGGCGCGTTCGCTACTTTTGCGAGCGCGCTTTTTTGTAATTATTTTTGATTACACAACAAACACAACACGTAGATTGGGAATAGTTAGTATAGTATTATTAACCTTATGTTGAAAGTCATTATAGAAATACTCATTGGCGTTGCATGGGCTGCTTTTGGCGCTTATATGGCTAAAAAACCTAAAAACACTAAAGTGCATAAGCGTTCCGATTATTCAAGCGATGGAAAGAAAAAGAGCAATCAAAATAATGATTTTGTCGATACTTCTGCGAATGCTTCTGCGGATGATTCCAACGATCAAGATGTAGTTATAGAAAGCATTGATGAAGATAATAGCAATGCAAATGTTGTTGCTAAAGATGAGTCTAAAGATGCTTCTAAAGATGAGTCTAATAGTGAAAACAAAGATAAGACTTCTTCAAAGTTTGCAAAAAAAATAAAAGATTTGGCAGACTATTATAGTGACGATGATGACCTTGGTGACCTCTTTAGCGATATATTAGAAGCTAAGAAAAAACTAGAAAACGAAGGCGACTCGCCCAAAAATAGTGATACTAGCGATGCTAGCGAAGATAGTAAAGATAGTAAAAGCAATAAAAGCAATAAAAGCGATAGAAAAAACTCAAATAGTAAGGAGAATAATCGCTATATGAGAATAGATTTTGATGTAAATAAGTTTGTTGGAAAATCAAGAAAATGGCGTTGGATTATTGTTGCAATAGTAGTAGCAATAGCGTTTATATGCTCAATTATTTTTGGTTTTTCTACTTTTATTACAGATTGCATGTGGTATGCGCAACTTGGATTTGAGAGCGTAATCTGGATTCAACTAGCCGCTAAAATCGGCGTTTGGGCTTTATACGCTCTGCTTATGGCTGCGTTTGGGTATTTGTCTGCATATATTGCGATTAAAAAACGCCCTGGAAGCGAAGATGGCGTATATGTTAAAGAAAAAGGCAATATTTTAGACACTAAAAAGGGAATAAGCTCTAAGCTTGCAATGCATGTTGCAGGAGTTGTGTCTTTGATTGTAGGCGCTGTGTTTGGAATGCAATTCTACAATCATTGGGTGCAAATTTTGCTTATGTTTAACTACCAATCATTTGGTATTAAAGATCCGCAATTTGGATTTGATAACGGTTTTTATGTGTTTGCTTTGCCAGGCTTGCGACTTTTTACAAGAGCGTTTATTGTTCTTCTTGCTGTTTCTTTGCTATTTAGCGTTATAACAAACGCTTTGATGGGAGCTGTAAGGATTACGCTTCCTGTAGATGGAAAGGGCATTTTTAGCATAACTAAAAGCGCAAGGCGTCAAATTTCTGCGTGGTTTATGCTAGTTATTATTTTCTGGTCCGTTTTGCAAATATTAGATGTGTTTGCGATTGTAAATTTGGATGGTTCTAAGATTACTGGAGGATCTTACACAGATATGAATGCTGGTGTTCCTTCCAGCATTGCAATGGCTGTAATAACACTAATTGTTGGAATTGTTATAACAGCGTGGCTGCTAAAGTCTCACGCTCTTAATGGAAATGTAAAAATTGGCACGCGATTTGTTGTAGCTGTTAAAGCTTGGCGCACGCCTGCTGTAGCTGTTGCATCTTTAGTTGTATGCGCTATGGTGTTGTCTTTTGCTTGGCCTGCTCTTTTGCAACGTTTTAAGGTAGCGCCGAATGCACAAGAATTAGAAGCCACTTATATTCAGCGAAATATCGATGCAACTAAGTTTGCGTATGGCTTAAATAATGTTAAAAAAGAATCGTATAACGCTACTTCGGAAGGAAAGTCGGGAGCGCTAGCAAAAGAAGCGGAGTCTACTGCACAAATCAGGCTTTTAGACCCTCAAGTAACTTCTCCAACATTCCGTCAATTGCAGCAATCTAAGCAATACTATACTTTTGCAGATACTCTTTCTGTAGATAAGTACGACATTGATGGCGTGAGCCAAGACACGGTTATCGCTGCGCGCGAGCTTGATCTAGCTGGAAACGATAATCGAAATTGGGTTAATGACCACACTGTTTATACGCACGGGTATGGCGTTGTTGCAGCTTATGGAAATAAAGTTACTGCAGATGGTCAGCCGCAATTTATGGAGTATGGAATTCCAACTCAAGGAAAGCTTACAAAGTTGAAGAAGTATGAGCCGCGTATCTACTTCTCGCCAAATGCTCCAAAGTATTCGATTGTTGGTTCTCCAAAAGGCTCTGCTCCTTGGGAATTTGATTATCCAACTGGCTCAAATGGTGCTTTAACAACGTTTAAGGGAAATGGTGGACCAAGTGTAGGTAACTTCTTCTCTAAGCTGCTGCACGCTATTCGTTTTGAATCAGATCAAATCTTATTCTCGGATAGAGTTACTGCAAATTCTCAGATTTTGTATGATCGCGATCCTAAGACTCGCGTTTCTAAAGTCGCTCCATACTTGACATTAGATGGGCGCGTTTACCCAGCAGTTGTTGACGGACGAGTTAAGTGGATTGTTGACGGATATACAACGTCCGACTCTTACCCATATTCGCAAATGACTGATTTTGGGCAGGTGACTCAAGATTCTACAACAACAACATCTCGTTCGATTAAAGGTTTGACTAATCAGCGAGCAAACTATATTCGCAATTCAGTTAAAGCTACTGTTGATGCGTACGACGGTTCTGTTGACTTGTATGTGTGGGATAAAAAAGACCCTGTGATTAAAGCTTGGAGATCAATATTCCCAGGGCATTATCACGATATTTCTAAGATTTCTGGCGATTTGATGAGTCATATTAGATACCCAGAAAGCTTGTTCAAAGTACAAAGGCATTTGCTTGCAAAGTATCATGTTGACAGCGCAAGCCAGTTCTTCTCGGGAGAAGACTTCTGGCAGACTCCAGTAGATCCTACAGAATCTCAAAGTCTTCAGAGAGAAGATATTTTGCAACCTCCATACTATTTGACTTTGCAAACTAGAGGAGCAAACAAGCCAGTATTTTCGCTTGTTTCTACATACATTCCTGCTGGAAGATCTACTCGAGAGATCCTAACTGGATTCTTGTCTGTAAATTCAGATGCTGGAAATGTTGCTGGAAAAGTAAGCGAAAATTATGGCCAACTAAGACTTCAAGAGTTACCTAAAGTTTCCAATGTTCCAGGACCTGGTCAAGCTCAAAACAACTTTAATGCTAATGCAAATGTTTCTAAAGAGTTGAATTTGCTTGAATCTGGATCAACTAAAGTTAAGCGTGGAAACTTGCTTACATTGCCACTTGGCGGTGGATTGGTTTACGTAGAGCCTGTTTACGTACAATCTAGCGGATCTACTAGCTACCCATTGCTTAAGAAAGTATTGGTTGCTTTTGGAGATCAAGTTGGATTTGCAGACACTTTGGATGAAGCATTAAACCAAGTATTTGGAGGAAACTCTGGCGCAAATGCTGGAGATGCTTCCAATAATTCTGGCGTAAACAATATTGCTTCTAATCCTAAGCAAAAAGATTCGACTAAGAATAGCGAAAATGGCAATAAAAATGCCAATGCTAAGGCAGACGCTGATTTTAGTGCAAAAGCAAAAATGGCTCTTAAACGAGCAGCTCAAGCGCTAAAGGATTCGGATGTTGCAATGAAATCTGGAGATTGGCAAGCGTATGGCAAAGCTCAAAAAGAGTTAAGCGATGCGATTAACGATGCTATTAAAGAAGACTCTGGAAAGTAAAAGCAAAAGTCAAAGAAGCGCATAAAGCAGCTTTAGATTAATAAAAATAATGCCGAGCATAGTTTAGATTATGTTCGGCATTATTTTATGTGTTGGCTTTATGCGTTTTTACATTTGATTATCTGGGTCTTCGTCGTCTTCTACAGGACCGAGCAATAATCGCTCGCTTATATTAACTATGCCCATCAATATTGCTGTAAACGCAATAATTACGAATGTTGCAGAAAAAATAAGCGGAGTGCGGAAAGAATTATATGCAGCTTGCAGCCAAATACCTAATCCTTGACGAGCGCCAAGATATTCTGCAGTAGTAGCTGCGCCAAAAACGTAGGCTGTGCTAATGCGAATTCCACCAAAAATTTGTCGAGCTGCAATCCTTAATTTTACGTGCCAAAGCGTCCAAACTCGTCCCGCTCCGCATGTGAGAGCTACATCGCTATAAAAACTTGGAACTGCATCAAGACCTCTAATTGTTTGAACAGCAATAGGGAACATGCTAAAAATAGCTACGATAACAATTTTTCCAGACATTTCGAAACCGAACCATATAAGAAATAGCGGGGCAATCGAAATAAGTGGTAACGTTTGTGCAGCACAAAGAAGGGGGAACAAAGCTGCGTGAACCAGCTTGCATACGTGAAAAAGTACGCCCAGTAAAATGCCGCACACAATGGCAAGACTAAAACCAACAATTGTCTCTTCAATAGTTGCAAGGGTTGCAGGCCATAATTGTGGCCATACATCGAAAGTTGCTTTAGCAATATCTGTAGGAGTTGGAATAGAATTTTCTGGAATTTTATAGAATTCGCAAGAAAGCTGCCAAAAAATTAGTAATGTAATAGTAGAAATTATTGTTGGCAGATAATTGTGCAGTAGTGTTTTCCAGCGCGCGCGCGTCATGGAATATCGTTCCTTTCAGTATACAAGCCATAATGCTTGTTGTAGCTGCTTGACTGCTGCCCCAATCAAACAACGTAAAATTTTACAAACTTTCTTGTATGAAAATATCACATAGCTAGTATGTAGTTATCAAGCGTGTATTTTATGCGTATTTGTCTTTCGATTAGTGCATAATTTAGTCGTTTCGTGAGTCAATGTGTGGCAAACCAAAAGTTCTAATTTTTTGGGGGCATTGAACGGCGCGGGCTAGGCCCTTGATACCGTTTTCTGCCAAGTTCGTGTCACATTCCCAGAAAGCGGTTATTTATAAGAAAGCTAGGGAATTCATGATATGCGAATTATGGCGTAATGTGCGAGCTTTTTGTTTGAAATCTAATAAAAATATTATGCGTGCAATAGCAGTTTTTATAAGCTCATGCTGTATTCTGTCTTTGTGCGCGTGCGGATCAAACAATAGTAAGCAGAATAGTAAATCTGGTCTTCAAAACATTTCGTTTATGCTTTCGTGGATACCTGATACTAATCATATTGGCATATACGTGGCAAAGCATATGGGATGGTTTAAGCAAGCTGGTTTACACGTGAATATTTTGGCTGTATCTCAAACTGGTGCCGAGCATGCTGTTGACTCTGGTGCTGCGGATTTTGCTTTAAGCAATATTACTAGTCTTGCAGATTTCAGTACAAAAGGTACTAAATTGAAGGAAGTTTTGCAAGTTCAGCAAAAGCCTAGCGCAATTTGGTGCTCTCTTTATAAAAATACTAAAATTCATTCTCCTAAAGACTTTGATGGTAAAACTTTTGCAACCTTTGGATCTGCAGAAGGTGATGCTGTGATTCGTAGAATGATTCAGCATGATGGTGGCAAAGGTAAGTTCGATAAGGTTACTGTTGGTACTTCTACGTTCCGTACGCTTGAATCTGGAAAAGCTGATTTTGGTGGTTTTTATGGTACTTGGGAAGGTGTGCAGGCGGAAATGTATGGTCCAAAGTTGCGTTGCTTTAAGACAGCGGATTATGGAGTTCCTGGTCAGCCAGATACGATTGGTGTTATTACTAACGCAAACACAGTTAAGCGCAATCCGAAGCTTGTTCGCGCTTTTGTTAAAGCCGTTAAGCGCGGTTATGAATACGCTTACGATCATCCAGATGAAGCTGCAAACATTTTAGTAAAAGAAGCTCCTGAAGCTAATCTTGATGTGAAATTCGTTAAGCGAAGCATGAAGATGATTGTTGACGGGCAATATTGGGGTAATCGTGCAGACATAAAAAGCGGCAAGTTTGTGTTCGGCACAAATGATGTTAAGGGTGCTCAAGAATACTTTGACTTCCTAAGTAAGGAAGGTGCGTATACGGATTCTAAAGGCAAAGTAACATATAAAACTCCTCAAGCAAAAGAATTAACTACGGACGAATTTTTGAAGTAGTTTACGCAATGACTTGAGTCTTGCTAAAATAAAGTACAGTATATGAGGGCGTATCGGGTAGTTGTATAATCCAGCTTCAATCGGTACGCCCGTTTTGTTGTTGAGTTTATAAGATTGGGCGTGAATTATGGCTTCGGATTTTTGGCTTATTGCTGGCCTTGGCAATCCTGGATCTAAGTACGAAGGTACTCGTCATAATATGGGATTTATGGTTGCGGATTTGCTTGCTGAGCGATGGTCAATATCTTTTTCTGACCATAAAGGCTTGTCTAAACTTGGCAAGGGAGTTATGAATTTAGACGGTAAGCTTGCAAAGTTCTTTCTTGCTAAGCCGCTTACTTTTATGAATGATTCTGGAGCTGCAATATCTTCTATAAGCTCTTATTATCAAATTGAGACTGACCATATTGTGATTGTTCACGACGATATGGATTTGGATTTTGGGCGCATTAAGGTAAAAGCTGGAGGCTCTGCTGGAGGTCATAACGGTATTCGTTCTATTGATCGCAGTCTTGGAACTCCGCAATATGCGCGCGTAAGAATGGGTGTTGGGCATGCTCAGCGTGGTGCTCATGCTCACGATAATACTGTTAATTGGGTTTTGGGCGGATTTGCTGGTGCGCAAAAATCTGAACTTCCTAATTTTTTGACAGATGGCGCAGATGCTGTAGAAAGTGTGATTTTCCGCGGGCTTGCAGCCACTCAGGAGCATTTTAATGGCAGATAAGTATGATTCTTTTGCTAACAAAATGCTAGATTCTAAAGATTTTAATATTTCTGATGCTTCTTTTGAAAGCATACTTAAAGATATTTGTAAGAAAAATGATTCGTTTAAGTCTTTAGCTTTGCTTGAAGAAGATTTTTCTAATCCTCTTAATGTGTATTGTCCAAGTGGAGCTAGAGCTGCTGTAGCTGCTGCAATGGCTACTAAAAAGCCTGTTGTTTTAGTAGTTCCATCTGGTAGAGATGCTTTGGAATCACTTGAATCAATACGAGATTTTTATAATGGGAACCCTAAAGATATTGCTAATCTTGAAGCTTGGGAGACTCTTCCGCACGAGCGTCTTTCTCCTAGAGCAGATACTGTAGCAAGCAGAATGGCGGTTTTTAGGCGATTAAAGCATCCGCAAAGTGGGGAAGATGGCAAAAGTGGCAAAAGCGGCAAAAGTGGCATGTTTAGCCCAATTCGCGTTCTTGTTATGCCAGTTCGATCTCTTATTCAGCCAGTTGTTAAGGGTCTTTGCAACGTAGAGCCGCTTGTTTTTGAATGTGGCAATGAGATTTCTATTGAGCTTGCTACAAAGCTACTTGTTGAAAACTCGTATAATCGCGTGGAACTTGTTATGAATCGCGCTGAATTTGCTGTTCGAGGCGGAATTATAGACGTTTTTCCTCCAACAATGGATCATCCTGTGCGTATTGAGTTTTTTGGAGATGAGATTGATGCAATAAAACAATTCCACGCATCTGATCAGCGCACTTATGGGAAGAATATTAATAGTGTTTGGGCTACACCTTGCCGAGAATTGCAGCTTACAAAAGATATTCAAAAACGAGCGAAGTCTTTGATTGGTAAAATTCCAAATGCTCAAGATATGCTTGAATCAATCGCAAATGCAATACCTGTAGAGGGTATGGAGTCTTTGATTCCAGCATTAGTTGACAACATGGAACCAGTGGAAAATTTGCTTGATAAAAACGCAATAATTTTGGTTTCCGACTTAGAAAAATGCAAGCGCGCAGCTAACGATTTAGTTAAAACAGCAAACGAGTTTTTGGCTGCAAGTTGGCATGTTGCTGCGTCTGGTAAGGGTGCTGGCGCTCCAATAACATTCGATAAAGCGAGTTTTCTTGATTTTGGCAGCGTTTTAGAAAATCTTGAAAACAACAATCATCAAGTAATTAACTTAAACAGTTTTGCAATAGATAAGTCGCTAGAAACCGTTGATTCTAAAGAAGAAAACGAAAATAAAGTCGTAAAAAATAACTATTTAGACTTGTGCATTAAATCTCCTCAAGAATTTAGAGGAGATAGTGAGAAGATTTCTAGCGGAATATCTGGTCTTATTTCTAACGGATACAAGGTTTATATTAGCGCTGCTTCAAGTGGAATTTTATCAAGACTTGCGCGAGCTGTACGCGCAAGTGGCGTATTTGATTTTTCGGCAGTTCAATCGAAAATAGTTGACGGTTTTATAGATACGCAAAGTAAAATTGCAATTCTTAGCGAAAGAGATTTAACAGGAAAGTCTTCTTCTGCAAGTGGTTTTAAGTCGCCAAAGCGTAGAAAAAAAGAAATCGACCTTCTAGACCTTAAGCCAGGAGATTTTGTTGTTCACGAACAGCACGGAATTGGCAAATTTATAGGCATGAGGCAGAGGAATGTAAAAACTTCAAACGGAGAAGCTGCACGCGAATACTTGGAAATTGAGTATGCGCCAAGTAAACGCAATGCTCCTGCGGATAAGCTTTTTATTCCAACAGATCAACTTGATTTAGTTAGCAAATATATTGGTGCAGAGATTCCAAAGCTAAATAAGCTTGGAGGCGCAGACTGGGCTGCTACAAAAGAAAAAGCGCGAAAAGCTGTTCAAGAAGTTGCGCAAGACTTGATTAAACTTTATTCTGCACGAGCATCTAGCAGCGGATTTGCTTTTAGCGCAGACACTCCTTGGCAAAAAGAGCTTGAGGATGATTTTCCATACCAAGAAACTCCAGATCAGCTTACGACTATTGACGAAGTTAAGCAAGATATGCAAAAGCCAATTCCAATGGATAGGCTGATTTGTGGAGATGTTGGTTTTGGCAAAACCGAGATTGCTGTGCGCGCTGCTTTTAAGGCAGTTCAAGACGGAAAGCAAGTGGTTGTTCTATCGCCAACAACTCTTTTAGTTCAACAACATTACGAGACTTTTACTAATCGCTTTTCTGGATTCCCTATAACTGTTGCTGCAATGAGTAGATTCCAAAGCGAAAAAGAGGTTAACAATACTATTCAAGGCCTTGAATCGGGCGAAGTTGATGTTGTTATTGGCACGCATAAGCTTTTGAATCCAAACATAAAATTCAAGGATTTAGGGTTGGTGATTATAGACGAAGAGCAGCGTTTTGGTGTTGAACACAAGGAGACTTTGAAAGCTTTGCGCACAAACGTAGACGTGCTTAGCCTTTCTGCAACGCCAATTCCTCGAACGCTTGAAATGGCTGTTACAGGTATTCGCGAAATGTCTACTCTTGCTACGCCTCCGGAAGACCGTTTGCCAGTCTTGACTTATGTTGGAGCTTACGAAGACGCGCAAGTGGCAGCTTGCGTTAAGCGAGAGTTGCTTAGAGGTGGCCAAGTATTTTACGTGCACAATCGAGTAGAAGATATTAGTAAAGTTGCGACTAATATTCAAAAACTTGTGCCAGATGCTAGGGTTGCGATTGCGCACGGAAAAATGGGTGAGAAGCAGCTTGACACTATTATTCGTGATTTTTGGCATAGAGATATTGACGTTCTTGTTTGCACTACGATTATTGAAACGGGATTAGATATTTCTAACGCTAATACGCTTATTGTGGATCATGCAGACAGATTCGGCCTAAGCCAGCTTCACCAATTGCGCGGGCGCGTTGGCAGAGGTCGTGAGCGTGCGTACGCATACTTTTTGTATGATCCGTCTAAGCCTATGACTCAACAAGCGCATGATCGCCTTGCAACAATTGCTCAATATACTGCTCTTGGATCTGGATTCGATGTTGCTATGAAGGATTTGGAGCTTAGAGGCACTGGAAACTTGCTTGGCAATGCGCAAAGTGGCCACATTGAAGGCGTTGGATTTGATTTATACGTGCGAATGGTTTGTGAAGCTGTTGAAAAATACAAAGAGCCAGAGCATAAAGAAACTGTTTCCACGTCTATTGATTTGCCTGTTGAAGCTTCGATTCCAGTTGATTATATTGATTCCGACAAGCTTCGTTTAGAAGCGTACCGTAAGCTTGCTTCCGCTAACAATAATAAGGATTTGCAAGAGTTGCGAGATGAGTTGCTTGATCGTTTTGGTGAGCCGCCTGAAGCGTTTAGCATATTGTGCGATGTTGCTCGCTTGCGTTTTAAGGCTCGTGATCTTGGTATTACGCAAATTAGCTCTCAAGGTAAATCGGTTCGTGTTATTGGTTTAGATCCAAAAGAATCGTTGTGGATGCGTTTGCAAAGGATTTACCGCGGAGTTAAGTATCGTCCGCTTACTCATACGCTTATTATTCCATCGCCTTTTGAATCTTCACTTGGAACTAGCGCAATGAGTGAGCGCGAAATACTTGATTGGGTGCGTCAACTTCTTGAAGATTTAGCTTGGTAAGGTGAATTATTGCGTTGTTTATAAATAAAGGCGGCCGCTATTTTTGCAGTCGCCTTTATTCACATTATTTTCGAGTTACTTATTGCAAAGCTTCTCTAAGCTCATCTTCTATTTCACTATGATTTACAGGGCGATTTTGAGCGTCAAGATGCTCGCGATCAATGTTCCATTGCTTATAAATCTTGCCATCTTTTATCATAAGAATGCGGTTAGAAAGTCTTACAGCTTCCGCAATATCATGCGTAACCATAAGTGTAGTCCAGCCATATTTAGCTTGAAGATTATTAAGCAAATCTTGCATATCGAAGCGCGTAAGAGCATCCAAAGCTCCAAAAGGCTCGTCAAGCAACAATAATTCAGGACTTCTAACTAAAGCTCTCGCTAAAGATACGCGCTGCTGCTGGCCTCCAGAAAGCTCAGAAGGCCACTTGTTATCGTAGCCAACAAGCTGCATTTGGCAAAGCGCTAAATGCGCAATATTCTTAAGATCTTGCTTGCTTCCTTCCATACCGAAAACAACATTTTTGTTTACAGAAAGCCACGGTATTAATCGTGCATCTTGAAAACCAATAGCCTGACGGCTTGTTGCATGAATGCTGCCTTCGCTAGGAGTAAGAAGTCCTGAAATTATTTTCAAAAGCGTAGTTTTTCCGCATCCCGATCTACCAATAAGCGAAACAAATTCGCCCTTTTTAATTCTCATCGTAATGTTTTTCAATACAAAAGAAGAATTATTTGCAAAATCGTTTTCTGTATTTTTATCTTTTGCACTTGCGAAAGAAATGCCCAGATTCTCTATACTAACGCAGTAATCGCTATCGTTAATATTTGATTTGCAAGTAGATTCTTTGGAAACTTCTACATTGCTACGCTTATGAAAAATGCTATTAAACATAGTCGTATTCTAAAGTCGTATTCTAATTACAATTAGTAATCGTTTACTTGCTGCAGTCGATTACAGCTTTAGAGAAATCAGGAACTTCTTTAATGAATCCGTATTTAACATATTCCTTAGCTTGCTGTTTAAGCATTTTCATAGTTTCTGCATTCATTGGTCGGATTTGCGGAATGTCAAACTTAGCTAATTCTTTCATTGTTTCATCGGATGCACCAAACTTCTTATACATATCAAGAATAATCGAATGCTTCTTCTTAACTCTCTTACCTTCTTCTACTAAAGCACGATACATTTTCTTTAATAACTGTGGGTGCTTTTTAGCAAATTCAGCAGATGCAACTTGGATTCCGAAGTTAATATTTCCATAATCTTTTGCAGTGACTAGAAGTTTTGATCCTGGAGTTGCAAGAGCTGCAGCAAAGTTCTGATCGAAGGTTGCTAATGCATCAACTTGACCAGTTGTGAATGCTGCATGGAAGTTCTTTGGACTCATCTCTACTTCTTGAACCTTGGATGGGTCAAGTCCTGCTTTTTCAAAAGCTTTGTGAATTATATAATCTCCACTTCCACCTTTAGCAATAATTCCAATCTTCTTTCCGTATAAGTCTTTAAGCGATTTGATTCCGCTATTTGGTGCTGCTACGATTCCTTGAGCGTTTCCATTGTAATAGTTAATAGCATAAGCAACCCATGGCTGGCCTTTGGAGATAAAATGAATAAAATGGCCAGATCCTGTGGTTGTTACGTCTGCGTTTCCAGAAGTTACTGCAGTGTTTGCTTCTGGAGGAACATATGGCCCGCTAAATGTAACCTTTGCCTTGCCAAAGATCTTATCTGCCATCTTTGTGTTATTTGAAAGAGTTGTTAAATAATTTGCAGAAGTCAAATATGCTACTCTTAAAGTTCCAGTATCTTCTTTTACTTGCTTAGTAGTATTTGTGGAAGATTTTGCGGATGATGCTTGTGTTTTATTGTTCGAGCTTCCGCATGATGCTAGGGTGATTGCTGTGCAAAGCGCGCAGAAAGCTGCTAATGCTCGCTTACTTGTTGTAGATAATGCGAATTTAGCCATTTTATTCTCCTAATTATTTTGCTAATATTCTTAGTTCTGTTTGATTTTAACGATGGATGAACGTCGCTCAGGCATGCAAATTTTTTCTAAAAGTGTTGCAATTCCTTCAGAAAGTAGGCCTGCAATCGCGTATAAAACTATGCATAGCAGCATTTGATCTGGTCTGTAAAATTCTTGTGATCTTGCAAGAACATATCCAATTCCTTTTGAAGCGTTGACTGTTTCACACGTTACCAATGCCACCCAAGACACTGATATTGCAAAGCGTAAAGCAGTCATAAAGTTAGGTAGCGCTCCTCGAAGAAGAATTGTGAAAAATACTGTTTTGCTATTTACTTTGTATGCGCGAGCTAATTCCAAGAGTTTGGGATCAATATTACGAACTCCATCCCTCATATTTACGTAGAACGTTCCAAATACGCCTATAGCAATAAGAGCTATTTTCATAGTCTCACCAATGCCTAATAAAATAATAAGCAAAGGTGCTAGTGCAGTAAAAGGAACAGACCGTAGCATGTGGCCAGGCTTGTTAATAATAATGTCGCCCAGCTTTGTGCTACCAGAAATAACTCCTGCTGGAACTGCAATTATCATTCCTAAACATAATCCTGCAATAACTCTTGTAAAACTAATTCCCAACGAAGGCCAAATTAAACCTTCTGAGTTTAATTCTTGAAAAGCGTTAATTACTTCTGCAGGTGATGGAATGTGCCTAGTCTCTTTAGGCCCAAGTGTAGCTAAAAACCATCCAATAAGTATGACAAGTGTGGAAAGCCATGGCACACATAAACGTAGTGAAGAAGATGCATTTTTTAGCATGCTCTTACAATGGCTAACCATTCGACATTCCCTTCGATAGTACTAGCTATATCAGGTTCGACGGGTATAATCTCAGCAATTACAATCAAGCAAATAATTGCACCCCGTGTCAGTTTGTTATTATTGTACAAAGGTGTGGACAAATTAACAAAAGCTTGGATTATATAGTCTTGTATGCTTAACGACTTACGCTGCGAAATAACGTCCATAAAACGCATTAATCTTAAATATGTTACACAACCAACAGATAAATAAGGAGTAGTTGTGGCAGCTATTGAAAGCGTATATGCACGCGAAATTTTGGATTCTCGTGGAAATCCTACTGTTCAGGTTTATTTGGAGACCGAAGATGGCGCTCAAGGAATTGGTTTAGTTCCTTCTGGTGCTTCAACTGGTGAGGCAGAAGCTTGGGAGCGTCGCGATGGCGATAAGTCTCGCTACCAAGGCAAGGGTACTTTGGAAGCAGTTAAGGCTGTTAACGAAGTAATCGCTCCAAAGGTTATTGGCATGGATGCCTCTGATCAGCGCGCTCTTGATGAAACAATGATCGAGCTTGATGGCACTCCAAACAAGGGCAAGCTTGGCGCAAACGCTATTCTTGGCGTTTCTCTTGCTGCTCTTTATGCTGCTGCTGAGTCTGCTGAGCTTCCTTTGTATCGCTACATTGGCGGTACAAATGGCCACATTCTTCCAGTTCCAAACATGAACATTATGAACGGTGGTGCTCACGCTGATTTTGCAACCGATATTCAGGAATACATGATTTCTCCATACGGCTTTGCTACTTATAGCGACGCTTTGCGCGCTGGCGTTGAGGTTTATCACACCTTAAAGAACGTTTTGAAGAAGGAAGGCTTGGCTACTGGTCTTGGCGACGAAGGTGGCTTCGCTCCAAAGATGAAGTCCAACGAAGATTCTTTGAAGTACATTATGGATGCAATCGAAGCTGCTGGTTACGAGCCAGGCAAGCAGATTGGTATTTCCCTCGACGTTGCTTCTTCTGAGTTCTACAACAAGGAAACTGGCAAGTATCGTTTCGACGGCGAAGAGCGCGAATCTGCTTACATGCTTGATTACTACGAGAAGCTCATTAACGAGTATCCAATCGTTTCCATCGAAGATCCATTCCAGGAAGAAGGCTGGGATGATTGGGCAGCAATCACCAAGCGTCTTGGCGATCGTTTGCAGTTCGTTGGTGACGACTTGCTCGTTACTAATCCAAAGCGTTTGGCTAAGGGCATTGAGCTTGGAGCAGCTAACTCCTTGCTCGTAAAGTTGAACCAGATTGGTTCCGTTACCGAGACTCTCGACGCTATTGAGCTTGCAACCAAGAATGGCTTCACTTCCATGGTTTCCCACCGTTCTGGCGAAACCCCAGATACCACCATTTCTGATCTTGCTGTTGCTAAGAACACTGGCCAAATCAAGACTGGTGCTCCTGCTCGTGGCGAGCGTATTGCTAAGTACAACCGCTTGCTTGAGATTGAGGAAGAGCTTGGTTCTACTGCTCAGTATGCTGGTTACAGCGCATTCAAGGCTTGCAAGAAGTATATGAAGTAATATGCTAGAGCTTTTATAAGTTCTACGTAAGTCTTGTTTAAGATCTAGACTGTAGCATAATTCGGCCAGTCGCATTCGTGCGATTGGCCGTTTTTCGTATATTTTAGCGATTTTTTGAAAAAAATATATAAATTTTTCTAAAATTACTTTTATTATCATCAAAATAGTGCTATTTTTTATGGAAAACTAAAAACGGAAGGAGATGTTTCATATGAGAAAAGTCGCAGTTATAGGCATGGGAAACGTTGGTGCAGCAGTAGCGCATCAACTTGTTGTTGGCGGTCACGCTGATGATTTGTACCTTTATGATACAAACGAGGCAAAGGTGAATGCCGACGCATTGGATTTTGAAGATTCAATGGATAATGTGCCTTTTAACGTTAATATTACTGTTAATGATTATGAAGCATTAAAAGACGTAGAAGTAATCGTAAGCGCCTTGGGTCACATAAAGCTTTTGGACGTTCCTCATCCAGATCGTTTTGCAGAGCTTAAATATAATCGTAAGGAAGTTGCAGAAGTTGGTGCAAAGATTAAGGCTTCTGGATTCCACGGTGTTTTAATCGACATAACTAATCCTTGCGACGCTATTTGCCAGCTTTACAAGGAAGCTACTGGTCTTCCTTACGAAAAGATTATTGGAACTGGCACTTTGCTTGATTCTGCGCGCTTGCATCGTGCAGTAGGCAAGTTCTTTGGCGTGCATCCAAAGGCTGTTAAGGGATATAGCTTAGGAGAGCATGGTGATTCGCAATTTGTTGCGTGGTCCACAGTTAAAGTCTTTGAGCAGCCTATAACAGAGCTTATTAAAGAAAAGAACATGGATTTAGACGCTATTGATGAGGAAACTCGCGAAGGCGGATTTACAGTGTTCTACGGAAAGAAATACACAAACTACGGTATTGCTGCTGCTGCAGTTCGTTTAGTGGATGCAGTTCTTTCGGATTCTAAAGAGCAAATGCCTGTTTCTAACTATCGCGAAGAATACCATTCTTATCTTTCTTATCCAGCAATTGTTGGTAGAGAAGGAATTGTTAAGCAATGCCAGCTTGATTTGACTCAAGAAGAGTTGCAAAAATTGCAACATTCTGCAGATATGATTTTGAGCAAAGCTCAAATGGAGTAATCTAAAGTCAAAACTATAAAGACTAAAGCTAAATAATAAGCTTAATATAAAGCTAAGAGTTGATTGCGGTCAGTGGCCTTGTGCTGTTGGCCGCAATCTTATAAGCGCGTGTGCGTCACGTCGAATATTCAAAGTAATTTAGAAGTATGATTTTAAGAAATCGCCGCATGACTGCAAATACAGTTGACGAATCAAATCAGCCTCAAAAAAGAAGCTGTTTTCTGGTTCAATCGTATTTGTTTCCATGATAGTTGTTGTATTTCTTTGCTGTATTGGTCTTATATCAACAATTCGTAACTATGCTTTAAGTTTGGCAGAATTGCACGCTTTGCAAAGGGATGAGTCTGCTTTGAAAGATAAAAAGCAAGCTCTTAATAACGATGTAGAGCGTTGGAAAGACAAGGCGTATGTTGCAGCTCAAGCAAGGGAAAGATTGGGGTTTATATTTCCAGGGGAGCAGGCTGTTAGAGTAGAGCATCCAGAGGCGATTACGGGTTCTGTTCCAGAATCGTTTAATAAGGATGATTCTTTGTACGAAGATAGAAAAGCGTTGCCGTGGTATAGTGACTTGTTTTACGCGCTTCACAAGGCAGATAAGCCAGACGATATGAGCTTTAAAGCTAAAGAAAATGATGAAAGTAGCAAGTCTTCTAAGATTAATACCACTAAGCAAAGTGGCAAACAAAATAATCACTCCAATAGCACAAGCAAGTCTAATAAATCTAAAAGTAATAATGAAAAGTCAACAAACAAAAAACATAGTAATAATGGTAATAAAAGTAGATAAAATTAAAACTAGATAGAATTTAACAATAAGAGTTATATACGATTTTAAGATGCGCAATGCATATGGAGTGTAACATGGGCCTAAACGCAAAGTTATTAGTGAGTTCGCTACTAGAGAATCCTGCAAATAAAGCAGACAAAAACATTGTAAAGCGTCAATTAGGAAGATTTCCAAGGGGCATGGTTGCTGTTGGCGCTAGATGCGTTTGTGGTAGGCCACTTGCTGTTATTACGCGTCCATGCTTAGAAGACGGAACGCCTTTTCCTACAACATGCTATTTAACAAGTCCAGAGGCTGTTAAAGCTGCTTCGCACCTAGAAGCACAAGGCTTTATGAAGGAATGCAATGATTTGTTAAACACTAACGAAGAAGTTGCTAAAAAATACGAATATGCGCATAAAGCGTATTTAGAGTTTCGCAAAGAGTTAGCTAATCGATTAAACGATAGCGAAGAGCATATTAAAAACATGAGTGCAGGCGGAATGCCAGTTCGTGTTAAATGCTTGCATGCTTTGCTAGCTCAAAGCCTTGTAATGGGCAGAGGCGTTAATCCTATTGGAGATATTGTTTTAGACAAAATCGCAAGTGAGTTTAGTCCAAAAGTTTGCAAATGCACTACTCCTTGGGAAGATAATGACTATGCTCAAAATGAAGATGAAGAATCGCTCAATCTTGGTTGCAAAAAAGTTAATCGAGAAGGCGTATCTAACAAGTCTGTTTGTGTTGCTGCAATCGATTGTGGAACTAATTCGATTCGTCTAAAAATTGCTAGAGTTGATGAAAATGGCATGAAAGATGTTGTTCCTAGAATGCTTAGGGTTGTACGCTTGGGGCAGGGAATTGACGAAACGCATATGTTTGCGCCCGATGCATTAGAGCGTGTAAAAGAAGCTGCTAAAGAGTTTGCTAAGGTTCTTAGCGAGCATAAGGTGGATGCTATTCGTTTTGTTGCAACTTCTGCAACAAGGGATGCTCTAAATAGAGATGTGTTTGAACAAATGATGTTTGAAGAACTTGGAGTGCATCCAGAGGTGATTAGTGGAACTGAAGAAGCTGCTTTGAGTTTTTTGGGAGCAACAAGTGTTGTTTCTAGAAAAGACTTGCAAGCGCCTTATCTTGTTATTGATTTAGGCGGAGGCTCCACAGAGCTTGTTTTAGGCGGAGATGGTGTAAATATTTCTGAAGATAAGGTTGATTCGGCATATTCTATGAACATTGGTTCTGTGCGCATGACTGAGCGTCATTTGCATACGGATCCGCCTACCGAAGAAGAGATATCTTGTGCAATTAAAGATATTGACAAGAATATAGATGAAGCGTTAAAGCATGTTGATGCTGGTAAAGCGCGCACGATTATTGGTGTTTCTGGTACTGTTACAACTATGGCGGCTCTTGCGATTGGCTTAAAGCATTATGACCATAAGGCTGTTGATGGAGTAAAAATCGCGTTAGATCAGGCATATACGGTTAACGATAGGTTCTTGCATATGTCTAGGGAGAGGCGCCGCACGTATGCAACGATTCATCCTGGAAGAGTTGATGTTGTTGGCGGAGGTGCAGTTGTGCTAAGTCGCGTTCTTGAGCGTCTTGCTAAAGAGGCTTATCAAGATCATGGTGGCGTCTTGGAAACTTTTGTTGCAAGTGAGCACGGATTGCTGGATGGAATCACTCTAGATTTGGGTCGTAGAACACTCGCCACACGCTGAGTTGTTTTTAATTGTTTTATATGGCATAATTAATGACTGTTGCCTCCGTGGCGGAATTGGCATACGCATCAGACTTAAAATCTGACGCCCTTACGGGCTTGTGGGTTCGAGTCCCACCAGAGGCACAAATCTTACGCTGCGAATTTATTTTTTTCATATATTATGTTAATTCTTTGTTGCAAATCGTAAATCTTTAGCCTAAATGCTTGTTTTTCTATAAAAAATATTTGTATACGGGCTTGCGTTAATTGAGAATCGTACTAATCTATACCATTAATTGCATTAAAAGCAATTGCAATGCATTAATTATAAAGCAATCACAAATACAGTAATTGCAAATAGGAAAAGAGACATAATGGCCGATTTAGAAGTCGCTCCAGAGTTTAAGGATGCCTACGGTTCTTACGATCATAGCGATCCTGCTCTGTTAAACAAATTAGCTGGCAACTTTACCGTTTTGCCTAACGATAATCCAGTTTCTAGTGCTAAGCGCAACGAACTTATTGATAAGCCAGCATTTGGTCAGATTTTCTCCGACAATATGGTTCATATGTCTTGGACCAAGGGAGAAGGCTGGTCCGATAGGCGTGTTGAGCCTTACGGTCCGTTAAAAATGGATCCAGGCGCATCCGTGCTTCACTATGCTCAAGAATGCTTTGAAGGCTTGAAGGCTTATAAGCGTTCCGATGGTTCTGTTTGGCTTTTCCGCCCAGATATTAATGCTGCGCGATTCCAAAATTCTGCTAAGCGTTTGTATTTGCCAGATCTTTCTATTGACGATTTTATTGGATCGGTTGCAGCTTTAGTTAAGCGAGATAAAGATTGGGTTCCAAGCAGGCGCGAATACACGCTTTATATGCGTCCGTTCATGTTTGCTTCCGAGCCTTTCCTTGGTGTTCGCGAAGCTCACGAGGTTGAGTATTGCGTAATTGCTTCTCCTTCTGGACCATACTTTAAGGGCGGCTTAAAGCCTGTTAGCATTTGGGTAGAAGATCAATGGTTCCGTACTGGTCCTGGTGGAACTGGTTTTGCTAAGTGCGGCGGAAATTATGCTGCTTCTTTGCTTGGCGAATATAAGGGCATTGAGCACGGATGTGAGCAGGTTTGCTTTGTGGATGCTGCAACTAAGACTTATTTGGAAGAGCTTGGCGGCATGAACATGTTTGCGCTCCACAAGGATGGCCATTTGGAAACTCCATCTTTGACTGGCAGCATTCTTCCAGGCGTTACTCGCCGTTCTATTATTCAACTTGCAAAAGAGAAGGGTCATGATGTTGTTGAAACTATGATTCCTCTTAAAGGCTTGCTTGACGACATTCGCTCTGGAGAAGTTACGGAAGTTCTTGCTTGTGGAACTGCTGCAATCATTACTCCAATCGGCAGGTTTAAGTCGGAAGAGTTCGATCTTAAGGTTGCAGATGGTGGCGTTGGAGCCCTTACGCAAGAGCTTCGCGATGAGCTTCTTGGAATTCAGCTTGGAGATGTTGAAGACACTCACAACTGGATGTGGAAGGTGTGCGACTAGTTAAGAATTGAAATCGTTCAAAATTAGTCGTAAAAAACGTTAGTATATTTTATTTAGCGCGTCATTGTATGTTTATAACATTTTATGTTTATAACAAGTGGCGCGCTAATTGTATGCTTGGTTAGATATAGGTTAATTGTTAGTTAGATTTTGTTTTGAGTGTTTAGCGCATGGAAAGGAAGTATTGTGGAAGGGGCATTAGGTGACAACGTTTTCTTCCTTGTTGTTGAATACATAGCTGTGGGTTGTTGTGGAATGGTTGGCGGAATGTGGGCTATTCGCAAGAACTACGATATTTTTGCAATAATTACAACGTCTTGGCTTACAGCATTGGGTGGTGGAATTGTTAGAGACGTTTTGCTTGGCGCTTTGCCTCCTGTAGGAATTGCGGATAGGGGATTTGTTTTTACTGGTCTAGCTTCTGGTGTTATTGTTGCTTTCGCTCATCTAGAAATTGATGAGTGGAAGTGGCTTATGTTAACTCTGGACGCTTTAGCATTGGGTCTTTTTGCTGTAAATGGCACTGCTAAAGGGCTGGATTTTCACATGTCTGGAATGGCGTCTGTGTTTTTGGGCATGGCAACGGCGCTTGGTGGTGGATTAATTCGAGATATGGTTTTGAATCAAGTTCCTGTAATTGTTCGAGATAAGCATTGGTATGCGCTTCCTGCTGCAGTCGGGTGTGTTTTAACAGTATTTGTTGTAAAAGCACAACGAGCAGGGTGTTTTGACGTTATTACAGAGATGATTTTAGATACTCTTATTGTTGTGCTAGTAGTTGCGATGCGATTAATGTCTGTAAAGTTTGATTTAACACTTTTTGGCGCAATGAATCGCAAATCGCCAATAAAAATAAATAAATATCGCAGACATAATGCATATAGTCGTAAAATTTCTGATAAAGCCATAAAAAATACAGAAAAAAATAATCAAAATAACTAGAAAATCTAGTCTAATCTGAATAAATATCGGTTAGTGTCTAGAGTTTGTCTTTGCCTATCTTAATAATAAAACACATCGACCAGAGGTCGCGCTCAACAAGAGTAGCAATCATTAGCCAGAAAGAGGCGTTAAGTGATTTGCAAAAGGGGAGAGCGCCGAAGTTTGTAGGTTATTCTTTCTAGCTTACAAGCTGGGACTTGGCTAAATAGGCCAAGGACTGTCGCAGCAATTTTGGCAATTTGCTGCGGAGTGCTATCGACATGCATATTGTTGCCTGTTTGCCTCTGTTTGAATATTGTCAAAAGGAGGAAACAATGAGTAACAACAGTTCATCAACTACAGAATCTCAAACCGTTCATCGCGGTCTAAAAACACGCCACATTTCCATGATTGCTTTGGGTGGAAGCATTGGAACGGGCTTATTTGTAGCTAGCGGTGCAACAATCCACATGGCAGGCCCAGGGGGAGCGCTTTTAGCGTATGCTGCAATCGGCATTATGGTTTATTTTCTTATGACATCTCTTGGCGAGATGGCAACTTATATGCCAATTAGTGGATCTTTTGCATCTTATTCTGGAAAGTTTATTGATCCAGCTTTAGGATTTGCAATGGGCTGGAATTACTGGTTTAACTGGGCAATTACAGTTGCTGTAGATATAAGCACTGCAGCAATCGTTTTGCAATATTGGCTTCCAAAGGTGCCAATATGGGTATTTTCGCTAACAGTTCTTGTTATTATTCTTTTGATTAATATTCTTACTGTTAAGTGCTTTGGAGAAACCGAGTATTGGCTTTCGATTATTAAAGTTGTAACCGTTATTATATTCCTTGCTATTGGTTTGCTTACGATTGTTGGCATTTTAGGCGGAAAAGCGCCATTGCTAAGCAACTTTACGCATAAGAATGCTCCATTTGCTGGCGGAATCCCAGCTGTTTTAGGCGCGTTTGCTATTGCAGGCTTCTCGTTCCAGGGAACAGAGCTTATTGGCATTACAGCAGGCGAATCTGCAACACCAGATAAGAGCATTCCAAAGGCTGTAAAGCAAGTGTTCTGGCGTATTGTTTTGTTCTACATTCTTGCAATCTTTGTAATCGCATGCATTATTCCATACACAAGCCCAAGTTTGCTTGGATCGGAAGCTAGCGATATTTCTATAAGCCCATTCACTCTTGTGTTCCAGCGCGCAGGATTGGCAGTTGCAGCAACAATTATGAACGCTGTTGTACTTACATCTGTTATTTCGGCAGCAAACTCTGGAATGTACGCTTCTACTAGAATGCTTTACGCTCTTGCAAAAGATAATCACGCTCCAAAGATGTTTGGAAACGTAGATAGAAGAGGTGTTCCAATGCAATCTTTGGTTGCAACGTTTGTTGTAGCTCTTTTAACATTCTTGATGAGTATTTTTGGAACGCAAATTTACATGTTCTTAGTTGCTGCAAGTGGTTTGACTGGATTCATTGCCTGGGCAGGAATCGCAGCTGCGCACTATAGGTTCCGCAAGGCGTATATTGCTCAAGGAAAGTCTTTGGACGATCTTGTTTATAAAGCTAAGTGGTACCCATTCGGCCCTATTGTGGCTCTTGTATTGTGCATTTTGGTTATTGTTGGTCAAGATCTTGAATCGTTCCACACGCTTAATTGGCAAGCGATTGGCATAACTTATATGTCTGTTCCGCTGTTCATTGTGCTTTATGTTGGATACAAGATTAAGTATCACACTAAGGTTATTCCGTTAGATCAAGTTGATTTAACAAAGTGATTAGAATATAAAAAATGCGCTCAGTGATTTGCTGAGCGCATTTTTTATTGATTAACAGAGATGTTAGTGGTTGCCGCCATTATTTGTGTTGCCTGTGCCGCCGCCGTTACCAGCTGGTGTGTTTGAGGCTGGAGTTTGTGGTATTGGTGGTTGCGGAGTTGTAGTGCTACCGCCCGTAGCTCCACCAGTATTTACTGTTCCAGGCGTTCCTGATCCTGATCCAGAACCACCAGCAGATGGCGCAGAAGGAGTTTGAGGCGTAGAAGGAACAGGCGGAGGAGTTTGCTGCTCTTTCTTCTTTTTCTCTTCCTCTTCCTTCTTCTTTTTCTCTTCTTCTGCCTTCTTTTCTGCAGCCTTCTTTTCAGCTTCTCTAATCTCTTTTCTCATTTGCTCTAATTCTTCTTTTCTCTTTTCAGCTGCTCTCTTTTCAGCTGCCTTCTTTGCAGCTTCAGCCTTCTTCTTTTCTGCTTCTCTAATTGCTTCTTTTGCAGCAGCATCTTCTTGAGCTTTTTTCTTTGCTGTTTCTACAGGATCTGGAGGAATGTTAGGAATGGTAAGTCTTGGCCTGCGTTGTACTCTAGGTGCTTTTCTAATAACAGGAGCAGTAAGCTCTTGCAATTGCTTTTGGCTTTCTTCTTCCTTCTTTTTGTCTTCTTGAGTAGACTCGTCGCCTGCAGCTTTATCAATCATAATAGAAGTGATGCTGCGAATTCGTTGAGCGTTATCGGAATACCATTGCGCTGCTGCAATAGCTTGAGCATTTTGCGCGCCTAAAGCTTCTGGTGAATTTGCGTTGCACACAACTGTTTCTGGAATGCGCAACTTCATAAGCTTATTTAGTAGTTTGCCGTTTTCGGAATCTTCTTTAGCAAAAGACACAAGTAGAGAATTTTTAATAAGTTTGTTCCAAGATTTGTTTGCTTTAGTTACTTGCGCAACTTGAACTTCGCAAGCTTTACGAGCCTCTTTTACGCGAGCATTATGCTGAACGCTCCAGAATATTGCGCCTATGCAAAGAACTAGCGCAAGTACTACAACGCCAGTTATAAGAACTATCATCTTCTTTTTATTGCCATTATTCATGACTTTGGAGATGTTTTCTAACATATTTATCCTCTGTTTATCAATATTTGCCAAGATTTGCTTTATGCAAACGACCTTTACAGTTTACGCCAAAGCAAGTACGTTAACGCATTGCAACTTATAGGTTTTTGGCCTATAACCCGAGAGTTTGACTTAGATTTGATGTATCTAAAATTTTTCTAAAACAAAAAACCACCAGACGAACTGGTGGTTTATTTTGCTCCTGCGGCTGGGCTTGAACCAGCGACCATTCGATTAACAGTCGAACGCTCTGCCAACTGAGCTACGCAGGAATATCTTCCATGCTTGGCTTTGTGCCGTGCACAAGACATTTATATTACACGGAATTTTGCAATATGCAAATATATGTGCATTTGGGCGTGTCGAAAATTGTTAAATGTTGAAATATCAAGGTTTTATAGCCTTTAACCACATTGCTTAAAAAATCTTTACTAAAAAAGAATCGTATGAAAAACTTTTAAGAACGTAAATGAAATTAGCAAAAACCCTTAAAATACGCCACTTTTAGTGTGAAATTCAAAGGAGAGAAAATATGTGGAAAATATTTAAGATGAAAGTCATTTATAAAAAAATGATGCAAAAAATCATCGAAAAAATTAATCGAATAAAAAAATATGTTTTGAAACATAAGATAATTTTTGTATACATAATAGCGTTTTTTGCTTTGATTGCATTTATTACACTAATTCGTGTTCTAGAAAATACGAGTATTAGCAAAAGCATTGAATATGAGTACATTCAAGCTAATCAGCAAGATGCGTATAAGCAATATGCGAATACTTGTAAAAATAATTCTAAAAAGCATGTTTTAGCTACAAGTATGAGCGAGGATTATGATAACGAATATTGCAGGTCAAGGATGATATATCCAATAAAAGAAGCAAATATTATTAAGGATTTTGATTCTCCGAGTAAACCTTGGCTTGCAGGGCACAGAGGTGTTGATTTACAAGCTAAAGAAGGCGATGAGTTGCGAGCGCCACAAGACGGAATAATCGCCTTTGCGGGGCTGGTTGCTGGAAAATCTGTTGTAACAATAAGCCACGGTGTTTTAACATCTACATTTGAGCCTGCATATACGGATTTACCTGTTGGGTCAATTGTTAAAAAGGGTCAGAATTTTGCATATGTAACAGTTGGGTCGGATCATTGCGATAATCTTTGCGTTCAATGGGGATTAAAACGAAGAAACAGAACGTACGCAAACCCAAAAAAGATGGTTCAAAAACAAAAAATAGTGTTAAAGCCAAAAGAAGACTTAAAAGAAAAATAGTAAAATACGTATCGTATAGTGTGTATAGATTCTTGAGTAAAATATTGAGAATCATTGCTTAAATAATATGCGCAATTTAAGGAGCGGCTATGCAAAAGTATTCTCGCAATCTTAATGAGAAGATTGATTACGACGCAAATGTTTTTTCGCTTCTTGAAAATCGCGTAGAGCGCAATGCAAACGGATCCTTAATTGAATATCTTGGCGAAAATGGAAAATGGGAATCCTACAGCGCTAAAGAGTTTAGAGATTTAGTTATATCTGTTGCAAAAGGGTTTATAGCACACGGCGTTATGCCAGGGGATTCAATATCTATAATTGCTCATACTTCTTGGCAGTGGACTTTGCTAGATATGGCAATAATGTCTATTGGGGCTTTAACTGTTCCAATCTACGAAACAAGCTCTGTGAGTCAAATAGAAAACATTGTTAACGATTCCAATGTGAGCATGATTTTTGTTGAAGACGAAGCAATTAGAGAGAATGCATTGATTGCAAAAAAGTCGTGCAAATGTCTTGAAGAAATATTCGTATTGAGTTCAAACGCAATCGACGCGTTTATTGAATACGGAAAAACCGTTACGGATGCAGAATTTTACGAGAGAGAAAAAGCTGTTAAAGGTAAAGATTTAGCAACAATTGTTTATACTTCTGGATCTACTGGAGAGCCAAAAGGCATTGAGCTTTCGCACGGAAACTTTGTTTTTATAGCAAAGTCTGGAATAGTTTCTATGCCAGATATAGCGTTAAAAAGTAAGAATGGTAATCCACGACTTTTGCTGTTCCTTCCTCTAGCACACGTTTTTGCGCGATATATGCAATTCTTTTGCTTTACTGGAAACGTTACGCTTGGATTATCTAGTAATCTAAAAACAATACTTAGTGACTTCAAAAGCTTTAGACCAACATTCATGCTTGGTGTTCCTAGAATATTTGAAAAAATCTACAATGCGGCTTCTCAAAAAGCAGGAAGAGGATTAAAAGGCGTTATATTTGCGTTAAGCGTAAAAGTTGCTAAACAATGGTCAAAGGCGCAGCAAAATGGTGCAATGGTTTCGCCATTGATTGCAATAAGTCACGAATTCTTTAAAAACACTGTATATAAGTCGATTTTGCAAGTTTTTGGAGGATGCGTTGAATACGGTGTTTCTGGCGGTGCTCCTTTAGACACGTCTATATCTCACTTCTTTAACGGAATTGGGCTTCCAATCCTGGAAGGCTATGGAATGACAGAAACATGCGCGCCATCAATGGTAAACCCTACAAAGGGATACAGGATTGGAACAGTAGGTATTCCAGTTAAAGGTGTGTCTGTTGCAATAGATGATGAAGGTGAGCTTTGTATTAAAAGCCCTGCTGTTTGCATAGGATACCATAATCATCCAGAAATAACAGAAAAGCAAATAGTAAATGGTTGGCTGCACACGGGAGATTTTGGCACGCTAGAACCAGATGGATTTGTTAGGATTACAGGCAGAAAGAAAGATTTAATAATAACTGCTGGCGGTAAAAACGTTTCTCCAAGCATTCTAGAAGCTTCTGTTATGACTTGCCCAATCGTTTCTCAATGCGTTGTTGTAGGAGACAGAAAGCCGTTTATATCGGCAATTATTGCGCTTGATTTGGCAGAAGTAAACTCGTGGCTTATATCTAGAGGTGCAGGACCTGTGCGCTCGCTGGATGAAGCTCGAAAAAATTCAATTGTAAGGTCCGAAATTGAGCAAAGTGTTGTAAAAGCAAATTCTAAGGTTTCTAGAGCACAATCGATTAGAAAGTTTGAGATTGTTCCAGACGCGTTTACGCAAGAAAATGGATTGGTTACTCCAAGCCTTAAAGCAAAAAGAAGCGTTGTTTTAGAGCGTTATAAAGATCTTATTGAAAATAAGATTTATGCGCCAAGAGTCAAAAGATAATCGAAATAATCTCTACTAATTAATCTCTACTAATAGTGTGCAAGCTAGTGCATAAGCTTAAGCTGCCTAGTGTAAGGCGTTAGTGTAATGCGATGGAGTAAAGCGATTAAAGCCCAGCGTCTGCAAGAGTCACATAGCCTGGGTCTATTAAAAGCGCTTTAAGATTAGTTGCGCTGATTGCAAGAATAGCTTCACTTGCAACTGGTACACCTTTTTGCGAGTCACTATTGTTTACAAAAATGGTCACGTCTTCTAGTTGCGTAATCTTTCCAGTAGTGTTTAACGAGTTACACTGTTTTGCAACATCGCTAGAAATCTTTTGGATGTTTTCTATAGAAGTCATCCATTGCTTGCCGTTTACAAGATTAGGCAAAGCGTCTTTGTATGCTCCGTAGCCTGTAATAACAGGCCATTTTGAATCGTTTACAATAGTGTTTGCATATTCACTTTGACTATCTTGGCTGCTACTTTGATTGCTATCTTGTGAGTTTTTATTTTTGTTACTTTTTTCGTTTACTTTTTGTTTTTTGAGCTTATTATTTTTTACATTAGATGGCAAAGGTACGCGCTTTTTGCTTAAATTACGTTTTCCAATAAAGTTTCCAATAATGTCTGGAAGAGTAAACGAAGGATTAATGTCTGCAGAGCTGCCCTTATATCCAAGCTCTTCTAAAGCACTTTCTGTTTGCATAGCAACTTGATCTTCTAACGCAATAATTCCATCTACGTGTTTTGTTGGAGTTGATTTAGAACTATTTTTTTCAATAAGTCTAAATTCAAGTTCTGCTTTAACAGAATCGGAATTATCCGCATCTATAGCAACATTTTTCCAATCGTTTGCAGTGGAATTCTTGTTAAGCTTTCCAGAAGGAGAAAACATTAGTCCAGATTCAAAATATGGCTTTAGAACCTTCCAGATTCCTTCAAATGCAAGTTTGGAAAATTCGTCATCAAACTCTGGAGTTTTATACAAAGAATCTTCGGAGTTTATTGTGCGTTTGTTTATTCCAACATGAAAATGAATATTTTGCTTTTGATTATGGCAAGGCAAAAGCACTTCCACACTTTTTGGATTATCTTTAGATGCTTGATTTAGAGCCAATTTTTGTACAAGAGTATAGGCTTGAACCTCTCCAATTCTTTGTGCAGAAGAAAGATCAAATAGAATGTCTGGCTTAAAACCCCTACTTAGTCTAGAAAGCATAACAACATGCATTCCAGCTTTTTTAGCAAGCTCTAAAGCGTTAGATAGTCTATTTTCTGCTTCTTCTTGATTCTTTAAATCATTGTCATTTAATTGATCACTATTTGAATCTGGTTGAGTTACATAATCTCCATAATTGTTGTGTCCGTTTTTATTAGTCCAAGGAGCAACAACAATAGTCGTTTTTGAAAGCTGCTTTTTTGCGCTATCTTGAAGATTCTTAACATTTGTTTTTGCGCTTTTACTTTTAGTATTTTTAGCGCTGTTTTTAGAATTTAGTGACGTAATAGTGTTTACAACATAATCTTGAATATCTTGACTTTGATTGTACAAGCTGTTAGAAGACTTAGTTGCGATTGAGTTGCTGGAAAATCCTTGCTTTTTTAACGATTTTACTATTTCTGGAACAAGATTATCCCATGTACTTAATGGAGTTTTTCTACTTAAATTTAGACCATCAGAAGGCGTAAAAACTATAACGTTGCCGTGATTCACTTGAGGCTTTGCGTTAGGCGATGCGTTTTTTGCATTGCTCGATCCGCATGCGCAAATCGCAAGAAGCATTGTGCTAGCTGCTATAACAGCAATAGTTTTGCGCAAAATATGCTTATGCGTGCGAATCATAGTTAAAACCTTTCGTAAATTTTAGTTTTGTACTTATTTATCTGTTAGCTTACTTATGTGTTAGTTTCTATTAAATTATCTAATGCAAATTTAGCGATTAAGCAAATCCAAGCACATGTCTCGATATTCGCTAACGTAGCCTCCGCCAAAGAAAACACAATGACCAGCAATAGGGTAGAGTTGCCAAATTGTCATGCGATTTTCAAAACCAGATTTTAGCGGATGAACAGACTGGTAACCGTCTAAAATCTGCTTAAAATAGCTGATTCCAAATAAGTGAAGCATTGATAAATCTTCTTCGCGATGGCCGCCGTGAGCTGCAGGATCAATTAAAACAGCTTCTGTGTGTTCACCGTCTTCGCTTTTAGTCCAAAGCACGTTTCCGCTCCACAAGTCTCCATGAACGCGTGCTGGCTTATCTTCAGCGGCTTTTCCAAGTAAAGCTGGCAAAGCGTCAATAACTTTATTTGTAAGATCTAAATCGCTTTTTGTAAGACTTCCTCTAGAAATGCCAAGGTTTACCATTGGCAAGAGCCTGCCTTCTGCTAAATAGTCAATAACATTACTCCAAGTGCCACAATCCATTTTTACAGGGTCGCTTAATGGTCCAAAATAGCATGTGCCATCATAATCTGCAGGTGGCTCCCCAAAATATTTCGCACCGAAATCGTGCATATGCGCCAAAGACGCTCCAAATTCAAACGATGCTAAAGGAGTAGGGCTTGTAGTTTCAATGCGTTCAATGTTTAAGTAGTCTTTTCCCCAATCAAAAACTTTAGCTACTTTAGGCCCACCATAGTCGTAAGCTTCTCGAAGCCAATTAAGTCCACGACCTTCGCATTCAAAGAATCGTTCTGGTGCGTATGATCTGCTCTTTTTATACACGTTATTACTCATAGCAACCTTCTTAATGTAGTAGCGTATGCGGCTTATAGTTACACACTTAATAAATATTTTATGAATAAACTAAATTATTCCTATCATCACTATTCTAATGAAGTATTAGCACAATGAGCGATGCTGCGTTTAATTTGCAATAAGATTAGTACAATACTTACGCCAAGTAGGATGTGTCCAATTCCTGCTAAACCAGTTATGGCAAAATCTATAGATGGATTGAGATGTAGACGCATTACTTGTGCAATTCCACGAGTAATCATCATTGCTGCTGTTAGGTTGAGTCCAATATGATAAGTTATTAAGATTTGTGTAGTTTTTTCGTTACTAAAACTGAAGTTTTTCTCAAATAGTATAAGTAACAGAAAAACAACCATGCCAAGCATAAAGTAGTGTGTGTGAACTACAGCAAGCACAGTTTTTGCATGGAAAGCATTAAATTTTGTAAATTCGCGATAAAAGACGCCGCCAATCATGGCGAGGACAGCATACAACAAAGACGTATTAATATAACGTTTCATAACATGGTTCATAGTAACTTCCTTACGTAGAGTGATAGTCAAATATTCCTTAGTAATGTTGATGTCGTTACAAGTGTTTGTAAGCACTATTGCATAGTATGAGTGTTTTTGTAACGCGGGCATGCAGTTTTAGCAAAATGATATCCAAAAAGCAATCCTGCTAAGGCTAATGCAGAGCCTAATCCCGTATAAAACACGGCAATAAAGCGTTCTGGAGCTATATTTGTTGCACGAAGAACAATTCCAAAAGTCATCATAAAAGCCATGATTATAAAAGATTTAACGTCAAAGAATTTAAGGAAAAATTGCTTGTTTTCTTTGTAAGCGTTGATTCTAGACACATGCTTTTTAACAAGTTTTCCAAAAATAAACATTTGGAATATTACAAAAACAGCTAAAGATAAAGTGAAGTTAATAGGAGATAAAAAGTTTGAGTATGCATTAACACCAATCTTAAGAATGTTGAATCCAGCAAATCCCCATACAAGGCATGCGATTAATAAAAGCGTGTTCTTTGATACCTTCATAACTAACCTCGTTAAATCATATTATTTCTAGTAAATTCTTATGTTAAACTCTTAAAACAATTGTAGTAATGATTTTTATAAAAAACGCTAAATAATAGTATTTTGTGAATTGTGCATTAAAACTTTCAAAAAACACAATAAAATATGCTTAAAAGTTGTAAAAAGTGTTGCAAATTGACGATATGAGTCGCTATAGTGCTTGTTTATGGAAGACAACGATCAACAATATGCAACAGCTGACAATAAAGCTACAATCGCTGAGCCAGCTTTTCGTTATAATGCGCAACTCGCACAAGATATTGAGCAGCGCTGGCAAAAAACCTGGGATGAGCAGGGCACATTCTGGGCTGCTAATGTTAAGGGTAATTTAAGGGATGGCGAAGGCAGGAATGCTGAAGGCCGCCCTTCTTTCTTTGCAATGGACATGTTCCCGTATCCTTCTGGAAAGGGCTTGCACGTTGGGCATCCTCTTGGATATTTAGCAACAGACGTTGTAAGCCGATATCACCGCATGAAGGGCGAGAACGTTTTGCATGCTATGGGCTACGACGCTTTTGGACTTCCTGCAGAACAGTACGCTGTGCAAACTGGTCAGCATCCTCGCATTACTACCGAGGCAAATATTGCAAATATGCGCAGGCAGTTGCATCGTATGGGATTGAGTTTTGATGATCGTAGATCTTTTGCAACTATTGATACAAACTACGTTCGTTGGACACAATGGATTTTCTCAAAGCTCTACGACGCTTGGTATAACCCTGATTTTGTAAGAAAAGATGGAGGAAAGGGTTCTGCTCGTCCAATTTGTGAGCTTGTTGATGAGTTTAAGAGCGCAAAGCGCGAAATTCCTGGTTTTGCAGGCAAAAAGTGGGAAGAGCTTAGCAAAGTAGAACAAGCAGACGTTTTGAATGACTTCCGTATTGCTTACATTTCTAAATCTCCTGTAAATTGGTGCCCAGGATTGGGAACTGTGCTTGCAAACGAGGAAGTTACTGCAGAAGGCAAATCTGAGCGAGGAAACTTCCCAGTATTCCAGCGCAATCTTCGTCAATGGTCCATGCGAATTACAGCTTATGCGCATCGTTTGGTTGAAGATTTGAACACGATTGATTGGCCAGAAAAAGTTAAGCTTATGCAACGCAACTGGATTGGCGAATCTCACGGTGCTTCCGTGCATTTTGAAGTGCAATGTGCGGACGGCGAAACTCGCGATTTGGAAGTGTACACAACTCGTCCAGACACGCTTTTTGGTACTACTTTTGCTGTTGTTTCTGTAGATCACCCGATTCTTGAGCATATTCCAGAAGCGTGGAGTGCGGATGTTCCAGAAAGTTGGAAGGGCGGCTACGCAAATCTTAAGGAAGGTTTGGCAGAGTATCAGGCTCAAGCTCGCGCGAAGACTGCTAAAGATCGCACGGAAGATGCTGGGGCTAAAACAGGCTTGTTTACTGGTCTTTACGCGATTAATCCTGTAACTGGTGCAAAACTTCCACTGTTTGTTGCAGATTATGTTCTTATGGGTTATGGAACGGGCGCAATTATGGCAGTTCCAGGCGGCGATCAGCGCGATTATGATTTTGCTAAAGCTTTTGGTTTGCCTGTGATTTACACTGTTAAGCCTTTGCCTGATTCTGGCGAAAAGTTAGAAGATTATGATGGCAAAGCTCCATTTGTTTCTCATGACGGAATTGTTATTAATTCTTCTGTGGAGCATACTCATAAGCTTGGCGACGCCTTGTCTATTAACGGTTTGCGCGTAGATGAAGCTATTAAAAAAGTGACGACTTGGCTTGAATCAGCAGGCGTAGGCGTTGGCAGAGTTTCTTACAGACTTCGCGATTGGCTGTTCTCTAGGCAGCGCTACTGGGGAGAGCCTTTCCCAATCGTTTATGACGAGGACGGTGTTGCTTACTTAGTTCCAGATAGTGAGCTTCCGATTGCTTTGCCAGATGTTCCAGACTATCAACCAAAGACTTATGCTCCAAACGACGCAAACTCGGAGCCAGAAGCGCCATTAAGCAGAAACGACGATTGGGTTAAAGTTCAGCTTGATTTTGGTGACGGTGTAAAAACCTACTATCGAGACACTAACACTATGCCAAACTGGGCTGGTTCATGCTGGTACTACATGCGCTACTTGGATCCGAATGACGCAGAGCACATGGTTGACAGCGACGAATATGACTATTGGATGGGCACGAACCGTCCAGGCAAAGAGCATGTTTCTGGCGGCGTTGACCTTTACGTTGGTGGCGTAGAGCACGCAGTTTTGCACTTGCTTTACTCGAGATTCTGGCATAAAGCGCTTTATGACTTGGGCTACGTGGATTCTGCTGAGCCGTTCCATCGCCTATTTAACCAGGGCATGATTCAAGCTTATGCGTACACGGACGAGCGTGGACAGTACGTTCCAGCAGACGAAGTTGAAGAAGGCGCTAATAACGGCGCTGGAGAGCCAACATTTACGTGGCACGGCGAGAGCGTGAATCGCGAGTTTGGAAAGATGGGCAAGAGTCTAAAGAATATTGTGACTCCAGACTACATGTACGAAAACTACGGTGCAGATACGTTCCGTTTGTACGAAATGAGTATGGGTCCACTTTCTGAATCTCGCCCGTGGAATACGCGCAATGTTGTTGGCGGTATGAGATTCTTGCAACGCTTGTGGCGTAATGTTGTTAACGAAGAAACTGGCGTTTGCGTAGTAACAGAAGATGCGCTCGACGAAAAGACGCTTAAGCTTCTTAATAACACGATTGCGCAAGTGACTGTAGAAATGGAAGCAATGCGACCAAACACTGCAATCGCTAAGCTGATTGTGTTGAATAACCACTTAACGTCTTTGCCTAGCGTGCCTCGCGCAGCAGTTGAGCCGCTTGTTCTTATGCTTTCTCCAATTGCTCCGCATATTTGCGAAGAAATGTGGAGCAAGCTTGGGCATACTAAGTCGATTGCTCACGCAAATTGGCCTGTTGCAGATTCTCGCTACATTGGTGCAGATACTGTTACAGCTGTTGTGCAAATTAAGGGCAAAGTTCGCGCAAAGCTCGAAGTTGACCCGAATATTGAGGCCGAAGAGCTTGAAAAGCTTGCGTTGGAAGCTGTTGCTGATCGCTTAGGCGGTAAAGCTCCTCGCAAGGTAATTGTGAAGGCTCCAAAGATTGTGTCTATTGTGCCAGACGAAAGCTGAAAACTCAATGTTTTCTAGGCAAAATAGCCTTTAACCACATTGGTTAATTTTACTTGAAAGATGCTTATCTTCATTTAATAGTGGAGGTAAGCATCTTTTTTTATGAATGATTATGAATAACAAAAGGAGGTGATTAAAGGTGCATAAAACGAGTCGTAATGTTTTGGAAAGGCTTGATGCGATTAGTGGCTTGAACAATTATGTTAGTGAAGAAATCAGCGATATTAGTGATTCTTATAGAGAATATAAAGATTTACAGCATACAAAAGATGATTTGAATATTTTAGACTATAAAACTTGCGTTTTAGATAGCGAAACTAAAGAACGTGCGCTCGCTTTGAAAGACCTTGCTACTAATGCTAATAGTTCTTCATTAAAAGTTGATGATTTTAATAAGCGCAACGAAGCAAGAATGAAGAATCATGTTAGATTGGCTATAAAGCCTGCTCATATTTTAGCAATAATGCTGATTCTAGTTGTTTGTTTATCTTGTAGTTTAACAATGCTAATAAGTCAATATGCAACTTATAGCAAGGTTTATGCATATAACGCTAGCGCAAAATCAAAAGATCATTCTAATAAGCAAGTTGATTTTTACAATAAGTCAGATGCTAAAGGCGACGGTAAAAATGATGGTAAATACGAATCAAATAATAAATCAAAAGTGAGCACTAATCATAAAAGTGAGTTAAAAAAAGATGAAGAAAGCGTTGAAAGTGTTAGCAAAAATCAAGATTTGATTGAAAAAAATAAGAGTGAATATAGTCAAAATAGAAGCAAAAATATTCAAAATAAAAGTGAATGCATAAATATAAATAGTGCTGGATCGGAAGAATTACAAGCAATAAAAGGCATAGGGCCAAAAATGGCTCAAAGAATATTAGACATGCGTAAAAAAGTTCGCGTTTTTAATCGTGTTGAAGATTTGATGCAAGTCAACGGGATTGGTTCGAAAACTTTTGCGAAGATTAAATCGATGATTTGTGTTGGTTAAGAATCGCTTATCTATAGGTTTGTTTTATAACTTTGTTGTTTAAGGCGTAAAATGGAAGAATTTTATTGGAACTTTGAAAATGGAAACAAGGATTTTAGACTTGTTCCAATTGCTTTTGCAATGTGGTTTGGATGCTTGTATGCAAGATTTATATGCAAAAGTAATCAAGTTTTAGCGTATACAATATTTGCCACTTTTATTTTTGCTATTCTGTGCTTTTATGTTTCATTCTCTAATGGATCATTTTTTAATGGTGTGCTTAAATCTAAATTTTTGAGGAGCTTAGGAATAATCAAATACAAGCAAACTTTTTATGCGATTATGTGCGCATTTTTAGCTTCATTTATGATTTGTTCGATTACGCAATGCTTAGAAGAGCTAGATCCTGTTTTTTCTGTTATTAAAAGCGAAAGTGCTAGAAGCACTCAAAGCTATGATGGTAATAAAAGGCTCGATTCTAAAAGCGTTAAAGTGGCTATGAAAATAACGTCTCCTTTAAGAACATCTCCTTCTTTTAGAGGAGATTGTGTAGCTAATGTAAGTGTTAAAAGTGTTGAAACAGAAGATAAAAATCATGTTGTGCAAAAACATGTGAGTTTTGCAAGCGCAAAACTCTACGCTTTTAATCCAGATTGTAAAGCAATTAATTATGGCTATACGATTAGCAGTTTTGCAAAGATTGGTATCTCAAAATTTGGAGCAAATAATGTAGAAATTCAAATTCCTAAAGCTAGTAAAAAAGATAAATCTAAGTTTAGTAAAAAAGATAAATCGAGCAAAAATCAAGTCAATTCCTTAAAAGTGATTGAAAAATCTGGGTTTTTAACAAGTGCTCTAAACAATCTTTATAAAGAATTTTACAAAGTTACAGGCAATTTGAGTGAGCAGGGTCAAATGCTAGTTCCTGGCCTTACTGTAGGGCTTTTAGGTCAAGAGCATTTAAGCAATGACGATGAAGACAAAAGTAGTCAAATTGACAGCTCTTATGCGAATACAATGAAGCAAAGATTTAAGATCTCGGGAATAATGCACTTAATGGCAGTTTCTGGAGGCCACTTTTTGCTTGTTGCAGCAATGATTCGTAAAGTTTGCTTATATTTTCTTGCTCCAAAATGGCTGTGTGCGTTTCTGGAAATACTGGGAAATGTTTCTTTAGCACTTATTGTTTACCCATCTGCTTCGGTTTTACGCGCACTTATAATGGGCATTATTTGTTCAATCGCATTTTTACTTTCTAGAGCGTATCAATCGGCTAGCGCATTAAGCTTAACTGTTATAGGTGTTTTATTTGTTTGCCCTAAGTTTGCGTGGGATTATGCGTTTGCTCTTTCTGTGTGCGCTACTTTTGGAATAATTGTTTGTGGAATGCCTTTAAGAAGAATCTTTTTAAGATATATGCCGTCTAGTATTGCAAGCGCATTAAGTATTACATTGTGTGCTCAATGTTTTACACTTCCTGTGCAAATATTAATGCAACCTCAAGTTTCTTTTATATCTATTATAGCGAACTTGATTGTTGCTCCTTTTGTTGATTTTGCAACGATTTTCGGGCTTTTGTCGCTTGTTTGCTCGTGCTGGAATTACTCGATTGCGCTATTTTTCGCTAATATTTCTTCTATTGGAACAAACATTATGGCAAATTGTGCTTGGAATCTTGGAGATTTACAAATCGGAGTTATTCCATGGGTTTCTGGGCCATTAGGTGCGTGGCTTGCGTGGTTTGCTGAATTTAGCGTATTTTTGTGTGTATTTTTTATTAATAAGTATCTTAAAAATAAAGAGTTTTATAATGCGTTTAAGATTTACGCTCAAGCAAAATCAAATCGCTTTAAGCATCTTGTAGATGATTCGGTTGAACTGTTTGAATGATTTTTGTGCAAGTGATGATTTTGAGCAATTTTTATAGTCAATTTATAGTAAATCATCTTAAGTTTTGTATAGTTTGTACAATTATTAGATGTGTTAAATAGCTAAAAATAATCGAATTAATGGTAGATTTGATTAGCTAACTTGTAAAACATTAGCATTAAGGGGTACGTATGCAAGCGTTAAAAAACTTTGCGCCACTTACGATTGTAGTTGGTGGAGATGCGTATTTGAACGATTTGAACGCTCGCGACTTAAAAACGCGCATATTAGACTCCTGCCCAGATGCAGATGTTGTAAATTTAGACGCTTTGATTGCAGATAAATATGCTTTTATAACTGCTACAGGTCCATCACTTTTTTCTAGCGGAACAATTGTTGTTATTAATAATCTGGAACAAGCTAATGAAGATTTAGTTGAAGCAATAATAGAGTTTTGTGCTAGTAAATCTAAATCAAAAACTAATGAAAACGATTGCTGGGTTATTGCACGACACGAAGGTGGTGTTAAAGGAAAGTCAATAGTTACAAAGCTAGAAAAAGCTGGAGCAAACAAAATAACTGTTCCAGATCTTAAAAAAGACGATGCAAGATTGAATTTTGTGCTAAGTCTTTTTGAAAGGCAAAATCGCAAAGTAGAGCCTGCAGCCGCTGCGCGAATCGTAGAGGTTTTAGGTGGGAAAACAGACCAGTTAGCATCTCTTTGTTCTCAACTTTGTTTTGATTTTGAAGATAACCCAATCACGCTAAAAATAGTTGACCAATACTTAATATCTGATCCGCAAGTAACTGGATTTTTTGTAGCAGATAAAGCTGCACAAGGAAACGCGGGTCAAGCTATTCTTGCGTCAAGAAGAGCGATTTTACAAGGCGTTGACCCTATAGCGTTGATTGGAGCTTTGGCTGTAAAAATGCGCATAATTGCAAAAGCTATAGCAGTTAAAAACGGAGAAATTTCTAACGCGCAAGCAAAAGTGAATCCGTGGGCGTTAAAAATGGCTATGAGAGATTTAGGTGGATGGAGTGAGAATGGGATTCGTAAGTGTTTTATGTGTTTAGCATGGGCAGATGAGCAATGCAAAGGTGGAACGAGCGATGCTTATTACGCTTTAGAAAAATGCATTAGCATGATTGCTTTGCGTGGTCGTTAAATTAAATTAAGTCGAAAGTGTGCGATTTTGGAAAATCATAATATTAAAAAGCTTGTAATTCCAAGTGATTCGTGTATGCAAGATCTTGGCGAGTCAATTGCAAAAATAGTGCATGAAACAGATGTTATTTTGCTTTCTGGTCCTCTTGGTGCTGGAAAAACAACGTTTGCTAAAGGATTTGGCAAAGGATTGGGAATAAAAGAGCCAATAGTTTCGCCAACTTTTACTATTGCTAGAGAGCTTAAAGGCACGTTTTCTAACGGAAAAGCAGCAAATCTTATTCACGTAGATGCATACAGGCTTGGTGGAAAAGATTACGCTCCAGGGCAAGACACTGTTTCTAGGCTTTTAGATGAGCTTGAATCGCTTGGATTAGACGAAGCTTTGGAAGAGCCAGGAGACGGAACTGTTGTGCTTATGGAATGGGGAGAGCAAATGGCAGGTGTTCTTGCAAATGTTCGTCTTGAAGTTCATATTGATAGGCCAATTGATAAAGAAAAGTCAAATGAGTTTACAAGCGAAGGGAATCGCGTTGTAACGCTTGTTCCAGTCGGAGGAGATTGGTGCGATCGCTTAAAAATTCTTGATTAAGAGTAAGCTAAATTGGTTAGTCAATTTAAGGAATGAAAATGAGCAATACGCTGATTATAGACACGTCGTACGGTTCAACAGTTGGAGTTGTGGGGCATAATCCAATAGTGGAAACGGATTCTCGCACTCATGTTGAAAGATTGCAAGTAAACATTGATCTTGCGGTAAAAAATGCTGGACTAGAGCTTAATCAAATAGACGAGATTGTAGTTGGAGTAGGTCCTGCTCCTTTTACAGGTTTACGAGCTGGACTAGTTGCAGCTAAGGCGATTGCTTTTGCGAATAACGCGAAGATTCTAGGATGCAACAGTTTGCTGCCTCAAAGCTTAATGATTCGTTCTGGAGCTTTTAAAGAATCGCTTAAAAATGGCGTTATCTCTAATAGTGAAATAGTCGAAAATAATGAATCTTGCGCAGCTAAACACACGTATGTTCTTTCGTTAAATGACGCTAGAAGACGCCAAGTTTATATGAGTTTATACGACGATAGTGGTTGCGAAGTAATAGAAATGGATATTGATTATCCTGCAAATATTGTTGATAGAGTAAATCAATATTTTGAATCAAATAATATTTGCGATTATTGCGTTTGCGTTGCAGGTCATGGTGCTAAAAAATACGCTGAAGATTGGAAGAAAATCGAAAACATATGCTTAATTACCGAGGCGAGTGCTCTTGATTTAGGCGTAAAAGGATTAGAGATATTTAAGCTGTGCGCCAGCCAAAAAGACGTTATTGAACCGCTTTATTTAAGAAGACCAGACGTATCGGTTCCAAACCCGTTGAAGCATGTTTTAGGATCTGGAGCTGCTACAAAAGTGGCAGAAGTGGCGGAAAAATAGGATTCAAGCGAAGTGCGCATATGATTGTAGATATAACTTGCTCAAAATATCCAGCTTGTGCATCAAATAGTAAAAGCTGTGCAATAGAGAAAATTGATTGTGCAAAATATGAGGCAATAGTTTCTCAAATTGCAAAAATCGAAGCGGACTTGTTTGGGCAAGGATGTTGGAACAAGAACATGATTTTGCAAGAGCTACAAGCACCAATGCGTGCGTATTATGCAGATGTTGATCTAAACACAAATACAGTAGCTGGGTATGCAGGATTTTGGTTTGATGGCGACGACGCTCAAATAATGACAATAGGCGTTGAAAAAGAGTATCAAAAGCGAGGAATCGCAAGCAATCTTCTAAAAACTATGATTGAAAATGCAAAATCAATAGGCGCAAAACGAATGCTTTTAGAAGTTAAAGTAAATAACAATCCAGCGTTAAAACTGTATGAAAAATTCGGTTTTACAAAAATGGGATTAAGAAAAAGATACTATATGCCAGAAGGAATAGATGCATATACAATGTGCGCACAAATAGAAGACTTAGACAACTTAGACGACTTGGAAAATTTAGAAAACTCAAAAAACTTAGAAGAATCTAGCGAAGCTTATAACAGTGCTAAAAGTGAGGATAACAATGAGTGAAACAATGAATAAAACAAGCGAGCCAATAGTTTTAGGCATTGAATCAACTTGCGACGAAACAGCCGCCGCAATCGTTAAAGGAAGAACATTAGTTTCTAACGTTGTAGCATCCTCAATGCAAGAACACGCACGCTACGGCGGTGTTATACCAGAAATCGCATCGCGCGCGCATGCAGAAGCATTTGTGCCAGTCGTTTCAAAAGCGTTAGCAGATGCAAATATGGATTTAAGCGATATTGACGCTATAGCAGTAAGCGCAGGCCCGGGATTAGCAGGATGCTTAGCTGTTGGAGTTTCGGGAGCTAAAGCACTAGCAAGTGCTGCAAAAAAGCCGATTTATGGAATAAACCACGTTATTGGACACATTGCAGTAACACAATTGCAATTTGGCGATGTGCCTAAAGACGTTCTTGCGCTTATAGTCTCGGGAGGCCACACTTCTCTTTTGCATGTTAATAACATTGCGCGCAGTATAGATGTTGTTGGAACAACATTAGACGATGCAGCTGGCGAGTGCTTTGATAAAGTAGCTAGATTGCTTGGATTCCCTTATCCAGGAGGCCCGCATATTGATAGGCATGGGCGCCTTGGAAATCCAAATACGTTGAAGGTTCCGCAAGGACTTACGCAAGGCAGATCTGGCAAAGAGCATCCTTACGACTTTAGTTTTTCGGGAGTAAAAACTGCTGTTGCGCGTTGGGTAGAAGCTCGCCAAGCACAAGGCTTAGAAATACCAGTTGACGACGTTTGCGCATCTTTAGCAAACTCTGTTGCAGATGTTCTTTCTCGCAAAGCTATGATGGGTTGCGAGCAATACGGTTCAAAAACTTTGTTGATTGGTGGCGGATTCTCCGCAAACTCGCAACTTAGAGAGCATCTTTTAGAGCAAGGCAAAGAACACGGAATCGAAGTTCGTTTGCCAGAATTGAAGCTTTGCACAGATAACGGAGCAATGGTGGCAATGCTGGGCGTGAATTTGGTAGAAGCAGGCGTTCGTCCATCTGCTCCAGATTTTGCAATCGATTCAGCAATGCCACTTACAACCGTTAGCTTATAATAGTTAGAGTTGTTATAAAAATAAGCGAGGTGTTTTGTGTACGAAAGCTATGCGCGTAGAGGAGTTTTGCAAGTTGGTGAAAAAATCCAATTCACCGATAGAAAAGGCAAGCGAATCACAGCACAGCTTGTTAAAGGCGGAGTTACACAAACCGAACACGGCATTATTTTGCACGACGATGTTATTGGCAAAACTCAAGGCGTTGTAGTAACAACAGTTAGCACAAAACGTGATTTTGAGCGTAGTAATAAGCAACTTGACGCATCTAAAGAATCAAACAAACCATGGATGGCAGCACGCGCAATAGGCGGATGGGATTATGTAGTTATGCGTCCGCGATTGGCAGATTACGTTTTATCTATGCCAAGAGGCGCTCAAATCATGTATCCAAAAGATATTGCACAAGTGATTTCTTTAGGAGATATTCGCTCTGGAATGCGCGTTTTAGAGTCGGGAGCAGGCTCTGGAGCAATGAGCTTAAGTCTTTTAGACGCTGTTGGCGAAAGTGGTGAGCTTACAACAATAGAACTTAGGCCTGATTTTGCTAGAATCGCGCAACTAAACGCAACGATTTACTATGGCGAAAAACCAAAATGGTGGAATCTTTTAACTGGGGATTTTGACACAGTAGCAAAGTCTCTTCCAGAAGGTTATTTTGATCGCATTATGCTAGATATGCTTGACCCTTGGAATAGGCTTGAACAAGCTTATAGGGTTATTGCTCCAGGTGGCGTATTAGTTGCGTACGTAACAACAACAACGCAAATGTCTAGAATGGCACAAAGTTTGCGAGCTTCGGGAGTTTGGACGGAGCCAGAGATTCAAGAAACGTTAGAAAGAACTTGGAAAGCTCAAGATTTAGCAGTTAGACCAGATCACGCAATGATAGGTCATACTGGTTTTTTGGTTATTTCGCGCGCAATGGCGCAAGGCTTTAATGCGTTGAAAAAGCGCGAGCGTGCTACAAAAGATACTGTTAGCGATATTGATGACTTAACCCCAGAAGAGCGTGCAGAACAGCTAGAAGACTTGTCTCTTAGAGATATATCCGATAGAAAGCTTAGAAAAGTTCTTAGAGATTTAGATTTACAAATCGCACAATTGCCTAACTCAAATCCAGAGCCTAATAAGGCTTAATTTTAGAAGTAGGAGATTAAAATGGCGGCGTCAATCAAGAAAATCGTTAAAAAAGTAAAGCATGCAAAATATGTGCTGCTACTAATGCGCCACGCAAAAGCGGTGCCGCCAACAATGGGAGACGATTGGGGAAGAGACCTTAGTGATAAAGGCATAAAACAAGCAAAAATCATGGCAAAAGGCTTGAAATCTTTAAAGCTTGTTCCAGATTATATTGTTTGTTCAAGCGCAAATCGCACAGAGCAGACAATGCACAAAATGCTTAAAAAGTTTGGAGATTCGCCAATAGTTGCATCAAGAAAAAGCTTATATGATGGCGGAATGCAATCTGTAATGGATGAGCTTTGCGCGATTAAGAGCGATTCTAGAATAACAATGATTATAGGCCATGAGCCAACAATGTCGATGGCTGCGCAATGGCTTTCCTCCCCAGATTCCGACCCAGACGTTTTAGGAACAATGCGACTTGGGCTTTCTAACGCTTCGATTGTTGTGCTAGTTTCCGAAACTCCTTTTGCAACTTGCGGACTTCGCGGAGCAAAAGCTTTAGGCATTATAAGTCCAAAGGATTTTGAGTAGTAAATACGCATAAAATCCTTGTAAAATTTGCATAAATTTGCACAAATCTACATAAATATCTGAATAAATATCTGCACAAATATTTGCACAAATATGCATATAAGTTTAAGTTATAACGACACCCCCAAATAGGTAATGACCTCATTTGGCCAAATGTTTGCTAGGCTGAATCAGGTTGTTAATTATTTGGAGGATATATGCATACTGTTCTTACATCTGTACAGGGATTCCCACGAATCGGCGCAAATCGCGAGCTTAAGAAAGTTATTGAACGCTATTGGAAAAAAGACGCAACTCTAGAAGAAGTAAGACAAGTTGCAAAAGATTTGCGCAAAAAGCATTGGAAAATTCAAGCAGAATCTGGAATAGAACTCATACCAAGCAACGATTTTAGCTACTACGATCAAATGCTAGACACAGCAATCCTTCTTGGTGCAGTGCCAGAACGGTACAAAAATCTAGAGTTTGAAAATGCAGAAGATACGCTTTTTGCAATCGCTCGCGGATATCAAGGGGATAGAGGAGACGTAACAGCTCTTCCAATGAAGAAGTGGTTTACAACCAACTACCACTACATTGTTCCAGAAGTAGAAAATCCGCAAGATTTGTGTTTAGTTGGCACAAAACCATTCGACGAGTTTAATGAAGCGAACGCTCTAGGAATTGAAACAAAGCCAGTGCTGATTGGCCCATACACATTCTTAAAGCTTGCTCGCACGCCACAAGCTCAAGAATTAGAAGCAAACAAAGAGACGATTGAAGCATTAGCAAACGCGTATTGCAGTATTGTAAAGCGATTTGCAAGTCTCGGAGCAAAATGGTTGCAATTCGACGAACCATACTTGTGCTTAGATAAAGAAGATGGCGATTTAAAGATCTTTAGCGATTTATATGAGCCGATTCTTCAAAGCAGACTTGAAAGCACAGAGAATGCTGAAAACGTTAAGATTTTGCTTAACACGTATTTTGGCAATGTTTTAGACTCGTACCAAACGCTAAACGATTTAGCTTTCGATGCAATTGGCTTAGATTTTGTAGAAGGCAAAGAAGAAAACCTTGAAGCTTTGCAAAAATATGGAGTAAATGAGAAAACAACTATTTTTGCAGGAGTTGTAAATGGCAGAAATATTTGGAAAAATGACTACGCACAAAGTCTTGGCTTGCTAGATGCTTTGCAAAAAAACGTTACTAATCGCATAGCTGTTTCTACTGCATGCTCGCTTTTGCATGTTCCATTTAGCACGGATGGAGAAGAGCTTGGCGAAGATGTATTAAAGCATTTTGCGTTTGCTGTAGAAAAGTTGAAGGAAGTAAGCGAAATTGCTAAGCTTTGCGTTTTGAATGATGATGAGCTTAAAAATAGCGAGGAATTAGCGCAAAATCAGGCATTATTTGACGGGTCTAGAGTAAAAGTAGACGAAAACGTTAAAGCGCGAATCGCAAGCCTTAAGCCAGAAGATTTTGAGCGAAAGCCATCTCGCGCGGAGCGTCAAAAATTACAAAAAGAAGCATTAGGATTGCCTGATTTGCCTACAACAACTATCGGATCTTTCCCTCAAACAAAAGAAATAAGATCGATTCGAGCGCTTTTTAGAAAAGGCGAAATTAGCAAGGAAGAATACAACGCGTTTATTGGCAAGCAAATAGACGAGTGCATAGAACACCAGGAGCGCATTGGCTTAGACGTTCTTGTGCATGGCGAATTTGAGCGAAACGACATGGTTGAATACTTTGGCCAGCATTTGCACGGATTTAAGTTTACAAAAAACGCTTGGGTGCAGTCTTATGGAACTCGATGCGTAAAGCCTCCAATCGTTTGGAGCGATGTTTCTAGGGCGCAGCCAATCACAGTAGAGTGGAGTGCGTATGCTCAAAGCCGCACAAACCATGTCATGAAAGGCATGCTAACGGGGCCTGTTACGATTCTTAACTGGTCTTGGCCTCGCGAAGATATTACGCATGAAGAGCAAACTCAGCAGCTTGCTCTTGCTATTAGAGACGAAGTTTTGGACTTGGAGCGTGCTGGAATTCGCGTAATTCAAATCGATGAGGCAGCTTTGCGTGAAAAGCTTCCGCTTAGGCGTTCGGATTGGCATAAGAAGTATTTGGATTGGGCAATTGCATCTTTCCGTCTTGTGCATTCTGCTGTAGATGCTACTACGCAAATCCACACGCATATGTGCTACTCGGAGTTTAACGACATTATTCGAGACATTGATGCAATGGACGCGGACGTTATATCGTTTGAAGCTTCGCGCGGAGATTTAGTTGTTTTGGACGCTATTCATAACGCAAACTTTGAAACTGAAGCGGGCCCTGGAGTTTACGACATTCACTCTCCTCGCGTTCCTAGCGAAGAGGAGATTGTTAACAGGATTCACGAGATTTTGCACAAAATGCCAGCAGGCAAACTTTGGATTAACCCAGATTGTGGCTTAAAAACTCGCGGCAATGCAGAAACGTGGGTTAGTTTGCAAAATCTTGTTTCTGCAGCTAAAAAAGTTAGAAGCGAATTGGGTGGCGGTCTAAAATGACGTATAAACCAAAGTTTTCTTTAGAGGTGTTTCCGCCTAAAAGAACATCTCCAATAGGCACGATTTACGACACTTTAGACGGCTTAAGGGGTTTAGATCCAGATTTTATATCTGTAACTTACGGAACGGGAAAATCTTCGGATCGAACTGCTACTGCTAGGATCGCAAACACTATTCGATCGGAGTATGGTATTAAGACTGTTGCTCACTTAACAGCAAGATACTTGGATTATGACGATGTTGACGAAGCTTTAGACATGTTTGATAAGGCAGGCGTTAGTGGTGTTTTAGCTTTGCGCGGAGACGTTATTGAAAGTCAGAATGCTGCTGGAGTGTTTAATCACGCAAGCGATTTAGTATCGTATATTCGCTCAAAGCGACCAGATTTGCCTATTTTGGGTGCATGCTACCCAGAAAAACATCCAGAAGCTGCTACTTTGCAAGAAGATATCGATAATCTAAAGCGAAAAGTGGATGCTGGAGTAACTTACTTGATTTCGCAACTTTTTTACAATAACGATGACTTTTTGCATTTTAGGGATTTAGCTAGAAAAGCTGGCATTAACGTTCCGATTGAAGCTGGAGTTATGCCAGTTGTAAACGCAAATCAAGTTAAGCGAATGACAAAAATGTGCTCTTCTAAAATGAGTGAGCCAGTTTTAGCAATGATTGAGCGATGGGGAAGTAACCCAGAAGTTTTGCAAGACGCTGGAAGCATATTTGCGTCTCAACAGATTAACGATTTAGTTGCGGAAGGTGTAGACGGGATACACTTGTACACAATGAATCGTCCTGGCGTTACTAGAAGCATTTGGTCAAACGTTAAGCCACTTTTTACTAAAATCGTGTAGATTGTACAAATCGTACTTGTGGTGCCGTGCAAAATATTGTTGTACGACACCACAATGTACAGTGGCGTTATGAGCAATCAAACAAGTAATGCTGGAGATTCAAGCAATGGATTTAGCGCGATTTTGAACGTGGAATCAAAAGCTAATTTGCAAAATGGTTCAAAAAGCAACTTAGGTTTTGCTCAAGAAAGCAACTTATCTTATAGAAGCCTAGTTAAAGCAGGGTTTGCGCGCCCAGAATCTGCTCGTAAAACTATAGAAGATATTTGCAAAAATTGTGAGAATAATTCAATTAATGTGCTCAAAATCTTAGAAAGCATAAATAGAGTAGAAGATCCAGATTACGCAATTTTAGCGTTTAATGACATATATAAATCGCGTCAAAAAGTTGTTGAAAATATTGCTCAAAACTCGAATAATTCACTAATAACAAGTCCGCTTTCGTCTTTAATGCAAGTTCTTGGAGCTTCTAAAGCGTTTGCAATGCTAATGCGAACACGAGAAGATTTAATAAACGCTGCTGCAAGTGACCCAAATCATTTGCTACATATGACTTTAGAAGAGCGTGTTTTGGATTTACTAGAAGCTGTTCAATCGTACAGTGCAACAGTAGTAAATGAAGAAAAAGATGACAACAAGAATTGCGATTCGTGCACTGTTCCAATAAGCTCTATGCCTTTTGCGCAAGCTGTTTGCGCGCTTAGAGCGAGATATCGCCAGCATATTGCTGCGATTATGGCATACGATTTGGCGAGCGCAGACCCTGTAGAATTACAGCCAGACATAAGTCGTAAACTTTCGGATGCTGCGGATGCGGCTCTTGAAGCTGCGCTTGCGATTGCGCGCGGGCAAGTTTCTGGATCTTGTTGCTGCAGGTTTGCAATAATAGCAATGGGAAAATTGGGAGCGCAAGAAATAAACTACGTTTCAGACATTGACTTAATATATGTAGTAGAACCAACTAATGGCGTTAAACAAGATGAAGCTTTGCGAGTTGGCTCTTCTATTGCGCTTGTTTTGCAAAAAGTTTGCCAATCGGTTGTTGTGGGATGTGCGGAGCCGCCATTGTGGCAAATTGATACTGCGTTAAGGCCAGAAGGCAAAGATGGTCCGCTTGTTAGGCGCTTGGAATCACATAGAGAATACTACGAAAAGTGGGCAAGTAGCTGGGAGTTTCAAGCATTACTAAAGTCGAGGCCAGCTGCAGGAGATGCGCAACTTGGTAAAGATTATAGACAAATGGCAGATTCGCTTGTTTGGAAAGCGTCTGGTCGTGAGCATTTTGTTGCAGATTGCCAACACATGAGACAGCGAGTAGAGTCTTTGATTCCTGCGGCTCAGCGAGATTTAGATATGAAGCTTGGGCGCGGCGGATTGCGCGATGTTGAGTTTACTGTGCAAATGTTGCAACTTGTGCACGGAAGTGAAGATAAGTCTTTGCGAGTTAGAGATACACTAGGCGCGCTTAATGCACTATCTGCTGGAGGTTACGTCTCTAGATCGCAAGCTGCAACTTTGGCAGAACACTACCGTTTTGAGCGCGTGCTCGAGCATCGCCAGCAAATGTGGAATATGCAACGTACGCATTTATTCCCAGACTTAGGCGCGCAAGGAAATGGTGGGTTAGATCGCGCAAGAAGTATTAGTGTAGAAGATCTTAACAGTAACGAGCAAATTAGGCGTCTTGCTAGAGCTGTTAGACTTAAGCCAGAAGAGCTTGTTGCGCGATTCGACAAAGCGCGACGAGAAATTAGACACTTGCATAAAGATATTTATTACCGTCCAATGCTTCCGATTAACGCGCAAACGGATGCAGATCCTATTGTGCTGTCTGCTGAGGCTGCGCGTGCTCGCTTTGCGTCAATCGGATTTGCGGATGCTAGAGCTGCACAAATGCATGTTGAAGCTCTAAGCGAGGGGCTTTCGCGTGCTGCTAAAATTCATAGAATTTTGCTTCCAGCGGTGTTGAAATGGCTTGGAGAAGGTCAAAATCCCGACATGGGTTTGCTTGCTTTTAGGCGACTTTCCGAACGCTTTGGTGGAAAAAACACGTACTTAGGATTTTTGCGTGATTCTCCTAGCGCAGCTCAACGGCTTTGCCACGTTTTGTCTGATTCGCGCTATTTAGGCGATGCAATGATGAAGTCTATACAGTCAATAACTTGGCTTGGAGACGACTCGGCGCTTGCGCCAAGAGACAGAGAAAGCTTAGATATGCAAACGCGCGCAATGGTGGCAAGATATTCAAGCAGTATTGCGGATTTTGCACAATTTTTGCGCGCTTTAAGAAGGCAAGAAATTGAGCGAGTAGCTCTTGCTTGGATGTGTGGGCTTATTGACGATGATGCTTCTATGCAAGCTATGAGTGACGTATTTGATGCTGTGCTTGATGCTGCTTTGCAATGGGCTATGAAAGATGCGTCTCGCAAAATGTGCCTAGATAAAAGCAAAGCTTCGATTGCAATTATTGCTTTGGGACGTTACGGCGGTAGGGAAGTTAACTTCTGCTCGGATGCAGATATTATGGTTGTTTATAAGCCTACACAAGATAGTTGCGGTTGCGATTCTAGCGATGATTCTGGCGCTAATCTTGCTCACCGTTTTGCGCAAACTACTGTAGACATATTGCGAAGTATTTTACAAGGTCCTCTTACTTTAGAGCCAAAAATCATGGTCGATTTAGATTTGCGACCAGAAGGCAAAGATGGCCCGCTTGTGCGTTCGCTAGAATCGTGCGAGCACTACTACCAAAAGTGGGCTAGTACATGGGAAAATCAAGCACTTTTGCGCGCGCGCTTTGCTGCGGGTTCCAAAGATTTGGCGGATGCTTTGCTAAGTGGAGTAGTAAACGACTTGCGCTATTCACAAGAGCCTCTTAGTGAATCGCAATTAGCGGAAATTCGTAAGCTTAAAGCGCGTATGGAAGCAGAACGATTGCCAAGAGGTGTTAGTAGAGATAGGCATTTGAAGCTTGGTCGCGGCGGTTTAAGCGATGTTGAGTGGACTGTTCAGCTTTTGCAATTGCAATACGCTGGAAAATACGAGTCTTTGCGAGTGGTTGGCACAATGCAAGCGTTGAAAGCGCTTAAAGAATTGCATTTAATTGAAGATGAAGATGCAAACGTGCTGGAGCGCTGCTGGCATATGTGTTCTGCAGTGCGAAATGCGAACTTCTTGTGGTCTGGCTCACTTGAGCGTGCGGATGTTATTCCAACAGACTCTTATTCTTTAGGCGGAATCGCCACTTATCTTGGCTACGATCCAAACCAGGGTCGCGTTTTTGAAAACGATTTAATGGCTGTTATGCGTCAATGCCGCGAAGTTATGTCTCGTCTCTTCTACTGTCGCTAAGTTTACAGTCGCAATCTAGTCATATTTTGTAGCTTCGAATTTATTGTTGCATTCTGTTCTTTAAGTTATAATTGCAGGATGGGAGGTGATTTTTAATGAAAAATTCAATGATAAGCATTGATGTAAAAGAAAGAGCTAAGTCTTCAGTTTTTTATTCTGATGTTTCTTCACGTATAAAGCAAACAGTCAGTAGTGAAAATTTAGAAGAAAATGACGAATTATTCTCTACTGATTTTGCTGCAAAACTTATGAATAGTTACAAGCAGTCAGCTTCTGGTTTATCTAGACCATATAAAGATGTTTTTGCTGAGTTAGAAAAGGGCTTGTAATGAGTTCTTTTGATATTCTTGTTACTCAAGATGCAGAAAATGATTTAAAAAATATAAGAGATTATATTGCATCTAATATTTCTAAGAAAACTTCTGCCAGAATTATTAATATCATTAAATTTAATATTGAAAGACTATCTCTTTTTCCTCAGTTTGCGCCTGTAGTTAAGTATGAGCCGTGGAATTCACTTGGTGTGCGTCGTATTGTTGTAAAGAATTTTCTTATTTATTACAGAGTTGATTTAGAAAAAAATACAGTTTATATTTTGAAGGTTACTTATGGTAAATGTAATCAACAAACTGTATTGGAACAAATAGATTTATTGGATTAAATACTTATTAAATGCTGCATAATAAGTTATAGTTGTTCGCCACTCCGAGTATAGGTTTCGTCAAAGCTAATCAGTAATATTACGTAGGTCGCGCACAATCGCGGCCGTTTGCCAACTAGCGAAAGGTAAGCGGTTTTATTATGACGAACGCATTTTCTGATTCTTCCAATCAAGTTTTTTCTCGTTGCGCAATTGCTCAATCGTTAGCAGGCAAAAGCGTTGTTACTTTAGACGATATTTCAACAGCACAAATACGAATGCTTTTAGATAAAGCGCGATACATTGATTCGCACAGAAAAGAAGTGGCCCACACTTGCGATGGCAGAGTGTTGGCCACTCTTTTTTATGAGCCGAGTACGCGCACGCGATTAAGCTTTGAATCAGCAATGCTTCGCTTAGGCGGCAAGGTGATTGGCTTTGCAGGCGCTCAACTTTCTAGCGCTAGTAAAGGCGAAACAGTTAGCGACACGTTAAAAGTGGTGTCAAACTATGTAGATGTTGTAGCAATGCGTCACCCTAAGGAAGGCGCCGCTTTTGTAGCAACGCAAGCTGTTAGCACGCCAGTAATTAATGCAGGAGACGGCGGCCACATGCATCCTACTCAAACTCTTGCAGATTTAGCAACGATTCTTGCACGATTTGGCAGACTGAATAATTTAACAGTTGGGCTTTGCGGAGACTTAACGTACGGCCGCACAGTTCACTCGCTTATTGAAACTTTATGCCGCTTTGGAAATGTTCATTTTGTGTTGATTAGTCCAGATGAGCTTAAAACTCCGCAATACGTTATTGATCGTATAAACGCAACCGAATCGTGCTCTTACGAGGAAACTCGCGATTTGATGGAAGTTATTGGAAGTTTAGACGTTCTTTATATGACTCGTGTGCAAGAAGAGCGTTTTACAGACAGGGATCAATACTTGCGACTTAGAGATACTTACATTTTGACGGAAGAAAAATTGCAAAAAGCAAAGCCTAATACGGCTGTTCTTCACCCACTTCCTAGGATTAACGAGATTGCGGTTGATGTTGACGCAGACCCTCGTGCAGCATACTTTGAGCAAGTTAAAAACGGTATGCTTATGCGAATGGCTCTTGAAAGCTCAGTTCTTGGAGATGAGCTTTTGGGCTATGAACCAACAGATTTTGTGAATGTTCCTAAAGACGAATCGCAAGCTTACGATGCTAATGGAATTTCGCTGGCTAATCCTCGTGTTCATAAAGAAGATAAAAACGCGCCTAAAGACCTTAAATGTCCTAATATTCGTTGCATAACAAATAGTGAATTGTCGTTAGTTAAAAAGTTCTATAAGGACGATTCTGACGCAAATGTGTATAGATGCTTGTATTGCGACGAAGAAGCATAAGTAGATTGGGTGCATTAAAACGCGCAAATAATCGCGATTAACGCAATTGAAATATAAAGTAATCTAAAATAATCTAAATAACTTAAAACCTTGAGCAAACTAGGAGCAATATGAATAACTCTCGAACCTTAACTTTGCAAAATATTGCAGTTTGGGATACTAGCGAGCGCATTGATTTAATCGTAGAAGGTGTGCGGCAAGATGCTTTAATTGAGCCAAATGCCAGAATATGCGGAGAAATTGATGCAAGTGATTGGATTGTTGCTCCTGGTTTTGCAGATCCACACGTGCATTTTAGAGATCCTGGTCAAACAGATAAAGAAACGATGATGACTGGCGGCAATGCTGCTGCTGCAGGCGGATATACGCAAGTTTTGATTATGCCAAACACGATTCCAGCGGTGGACGGCGAGCCTTGGAATGATGCTCCTTTTGATGTGGAAAATGTGATTGACTACTTGCAAAGATACGGTTGCATATATGGCGTAAAATTGCCAGTTCGCTACGATTTAAGCGTTTGCGCATCGGGTGGAAGAAGTGGCGTTGATCCTAGCAACGTTAATTTGTGGAAAAACTATGTTCCTGGAATCGAAGATAGTCAAAAAACGTCTCCAATGAAGAAGCATCCTGTAGTTGCAATCAGTGACGATGGTGCTGCAGTTACAGATTCGATTTTGCAAGACGTTCTAAAAATCGCTAAAGAAACAGGATTGCCTCTTCTTGAACATTGTGAGCATCATAATTCTGGCTCAGTAAACGAAGGCCCAGTTGCTAAGATTTTAGGCGTTGGTGGAATTCCTGCTTCTACGGAGCTTGCGATTGTTAAGCGAGACATTGATGCTGCGCGAGTTAGTGGAGTTCACGTGCACTTCCAGCATGTGAGTACTGCAGCTGCTTTTGAAGTGATTCGCAAAGCTAAGAAGGAAGGTTTGCCTATTACTTGCGAAACAGCTCCGCATTATCTTGCTCTTTGCGATGAAGATGTGCTTAAGTATGGCGTTAACGCAAAAATGAATCCGCCTCTTAGATCTAAAGCAGATAGACAGGCTACTCTTGGTGCAATCGCAGATGGAACTATAGACATGATTGCGACTGATCACGCTCCGCATACAGATGCAGATAAGGCTGGAGACTTTGCGAGCGCGCCTAATGGCATTATTGGCTTAGAATGCGCGTACGCGGTTTGTAGAAAAGTGCTTGTGGATGCAGGATACACAGACGATAAGCACTTAATTGAGCTAATGTCTGTTAATCCAATGCAACTAATGAGCCGCAGACCTACGGATGTTTCGGCTTTGCTAAACGTGTCTTCCAAGTGCGCGCTTAGGCGTATATTGCGATTAAGCAACACGGAGCACCCAGAAAACGTTGATTTAGTGTTGATTAATATGAACGAAAAGTGGAGTGTGGATTCAAGCTTATTCCATTCAAAAGCTAGAAATACGCCATTTGACGGTTGGCAATTAAAGGGCAGGCCAGTGGCAACTATTATTGGATCGCAAATTGCATTTTCTAGAATGTAGTCGCGTATTTAATAAATCGTATGAGTAAGTCATATGAGTAAGTCGCGTTAGTAAGTCGTAAAAAATAGTAAAAATGGGAGAAAAATGGACGAGTTAGTAGAAGCGATTGCATCCAAGCAAAATCCTACTGTTGTTGGATTAGACCCAAAGCCTGGTATTTTGCCTGCGCAAATTTTAAGCGGCTTAGCAAATGAAGTTTTGCAAGAAGTAGAAAGCGAAGAAGCTTTGCAAACTTTACTTGGTGCTGCTTATTTTGAGTTTAACCGAGCAATTATTGATGCGATTTGTGATATTGTTCCAGCTGTTAAGCCACAGATTGCAATGTATGAGGCGCTTGGTCCTGCTGGAATCGACACTTACACAATGACTTGCGATTATGCTAAATCCAAAGGTTTAGTTGTTATTGGAGATGCAAAACGAGGAGATATTGGCTCTACGGCAGGCCAGTATGCTGCGCATTTGCGAGGATTTGCTAATCTTGATTCGTATTTTAGCGATGATTCTTACGATTTTGACGAGTCTTTGCTTAATCTTCTTAAAAGCTCTAGCACAAAGGATGTTTGGCACGAGGATTCGCTTACTGTAAACCCGTATATGGGATCGGATGGCGTTATGCCTTTTGTAAACGAAGCAATTTCGCGAAATAAGAGCATTTTTGTGCTTTTGCGCACGTCTAATCCTTCTAGCAAAGAGTTGCAAGAGCTTGTTGTTGAAGATGGCAAACCAGTTTACGAGCATATGGCAAGCTTGATTGAAAATTGGGGCGAATCAAACATTGGGAATCACGGATATTCTAGAGTTGGAGCGGTTGTTGGAGCAACGCATCCGCAAGAAGGCAAGCGGTTGCGTGAACTTATGCCGCATACTTTCTTCCTTGTTCCAGGTTATGGAGCGCAAGGTGGAACAGCTAAAGATGTTGCTGGAATGTTTGATAAAGACGGCAGTGGCGCAATAGTAAACTCTTCGCGCGGAATTATTGGCGCTTGGAAAAACAGTGAATCTTATAAAAAGCACGAATCTTCAATCTCTTTAGATGACATTCTAGATATTGTTGCACATTCTTCTGCATGCGCTGCTATTAATATGCGAGATGATTTAAGGCAGGCGATTTATAAGTGAATCTATTTATAAGTGAATATAGATAAACATAAGCGAATATAATTTATAGCTAATAACAAGCTACAAATCGCAAGTTATAAGTTACAAATTACAAATCGCAAGATGCAAATTACAAATTATATAACTAAAAACTAAACAGTTACACACTACACAAGATAGGGCAAATACATGAGTGATGGCATGTTTATTCAAACTAGAAAATCTTCTAGAAGCTTTATATTTACTATTCGTGAAAGCTCTTTAGACTATTCGGGTGCAGATTCTAGTAAGCCAAAATATAGCCGTCTTTTAGGAAGGCGCCCAATAGAAGTTCTTGATAATCAAAAGCTTGACGAAGGTGTGTATCGCTTAGTTTTGCGCGATGATGCTATTGCTAAAACAGCCACTCCTGCGCAATTTGTTAACTTATATTCTCCAGATTCTACAACTATGCTTCCTAGGCCATTTGGTGTTGCAAGCGTTGATGGAGATACTTTTACTCTTATTTTTGCTGTGATTGGTAAAGGCACTGCCGAGTTTGCGCAGCTTAAAGCAGGAGACACTGTAGACGCTTTAGGGCCATTAGGATTGGGCTTTGATATTTCTAAGCCAGCGCACTATGTTCTTGTAAGCGGAGGATTGGGTGTTCCTCCTTTGATTTGTGCTGCGCAAGCGATTGCAAAAAATAAGGATTGCAAGGTTACGGCCGTTCTTGGATACAGAGATAATCATTTTGCTGACTCATTTATGAAGGAATACGTTGATAACGTTTATAGCATTAGCAACGCGCAAGGAACTGTTATTACTTTGCTTAATGAGCTAGAGCAAGAAAATCATTTTGATTTTAATGGCGATTTGCCTATTGTTATTCTTTCTTGCGGGCCTATGCCAATGATGAAAGCTGTAGCTCATTGGGCGCATGAGCGTAATGTTAAATGTCAATTAAGCCTAGAAGCAAGAATGGGATGCGGCTATGGCACTTGTGTTGCTTGCGTTGTAGATACTTTGGAAGGCAGACTTAAAGTTTGTAACGAAGGACCAGTGTTTGACGCTGAAAGATTAGGCTGGGAGTAAATAAAAGGCTTAGAACAAATACTGGGAAAACAATAAAGGCTGGGAACAAAAAGATATGAGTAACGAAATGAATAAAGCTTTAGAAAATGCGCAAAATAGCGCGCAAAACAATGCATCAACTCTTGGATTTGACACAAGCCACGTTTGGAAGCACTCAACTAAAGTTGCTGGCGTTGAGTGGAAAAACATGGTTGGAACAGCGTCTGGCACATTTCAACTTGCAGCTTGCGCGCACTTTTACGATGTGAGCCAGCTTGGAGCAATTTGCACAAAAGGTGTTTCACCTGTTCCTTGGCAAGGAAATCCTGCTCCGCGCACTGCAGAATCGCCTTCTGGAATGGTGAATGCTGTTGGTTTGCAAAATCCTGGAGTTGACCACTATTTAGTAGACGAGCTTCCAAAGTTAAAAAAGCTTGGAGCGCTTGTGATTACTAACGTTGCTGGCCACAGTGATGACGATTATGCGCAAGTTGTTGAAAAGCTTGCGGATTCCGCAGCAGACATGCTAGAGATTAACGTTAGCTGCCCAAACGTAACTCATGGTGGAATGAGCGTTGGAACAGACCCAGTTGCATTGCATCGTTTAATTAAGCGTCTTCGCGCAATGACAGATAAGCCGATGATTGTAAAAATGACGCCAAATGTTACAGATATTGTTTCGATTTGCAAAGCTGCTGTTGATGCTGGCGCAGATGCTCTTAGCATGATTAATACTTTAGTTGGATTGAGAATTGACATTCGCACAGGTGAGCCGATTATTGCAAACCGTACGGGTGGAGTTTCTGGTCCTGCAATCTTCCCGATTGGACTTGGCTTCGTGTGGCGAGTTCGTCAAGCTATGCCAGATATTCCAATCATTGGCATTGGTGGCATTGATTCTGGAGAGAAAGCTTTGGAATACTTGTATGCTGGCGCTAATGCTGTAGAAGTTGGGGCGGCGGCTCTTGTTGATCCTACTGCTCCGATTCGCATTGCGCGCGAGCTTGACGATTTGCTTGATTCGCGCCCAAAGCTTGCGTCTTTGCTTAAAGAAGGCAAAACTTGGCGATGAAATTTAATACAGTAAAACAATTTATTTAAGACGGATTATTTAATACAGATTGAACAAGGAGAGTTAATTATGGCACAATTACACGAGGATTTTACAAAGTTTTTGCTTGATTCAGGCGCGCTTAAATTTGGTGATTTTACGCTTAAGTCTGGTCGCCAATCACCTTACTTTATTAACGCTGGCGCTTTCGATGACGGTATGAAAATCGCTTCTCTTGGCGATTATTACGCTCAAAGAATTGTTGCAGCAATCAAAGATGGTGTTCTTTCTAGCAATATTGACACAGTTTTTGGTCCTGCTTATAAAGGCATTCCGCTGGCAGTTTCTACGTCTATTGCGTTAACGAATAATTACAATATGCCAGTTGGTTTTACTTTTGATAGAAAAGAGAGAAAAGACCACGGCGACGGCGGAATGATGGTTGGAAAGCCGCTAAAAGACGGCATGAAAGTGCTGCTGGTTGACGACGTTATGACTGCTGGAACCGCAGTTCGAGAAGTCTTGCCAAAGCTTAAAGCAGAAGCAAATGTGGAAGTTGTTGGCTTGATTTTGGCAGTAGATAGAATGGAGCGCACAAAAGATAGTGAACTTTCTGCAGTAAAAGCAGTAGAGCAAGAGTTTGGATTCCCAGTTCTTCCAATTGCAAACGTGCGTGAAATCTTCGATGCAGCTAAGAGGATTAGTAATTCAAACGGGGAGCCCGTAATGAATCAGCAGTTGGCAGATAGCGCTGCTAAATATCTTCTTCAATACGGCGCTTGATATATAGCGTTTTAATAAAAGATCTTAAAGTTTTCCGCAAAATGTTGCAAAACACGGTGTGTGGTACAACATTTTGCGGAAAACTATTGCAAATGTTTTAGTTTTTCTTTAAAACAAATGTTGCAATTCCAGCAATTGCAACAACAAATACAACTAATATAGCAATAGCCAATACATGCGTATTATTGGTTGAAGAGGCTGATTTCGCAATATGGCTGTTATTTGTTAGTGCGTCCTTCTTTTTGTTTACGCTTTTACTTGAATCATTATCTTTAGAGTTGTTTTCTTTAGAATCATTGCTTTGCAAATCTTTGTAATCAGCGTTATTGCTGATTGAGTTGCTGCTTTGTTCGGTTTGATTCTTATTTGTTGCAGTTTTGTTGGCGATTTCTGCTTTGTAAGAAGTATCTTGATTTTCTTGTTGCGATTTAGCAGATTCTGCAGTTTTAGGTTCTACAACCTTTTGTTGTTCTGCAGTATATGTCTTCGCATCAACACTGGTTTGATTATAACTACTATAATTGTAATCATCTTTATTAAAAGGAATGAATAATAATTTGTTCAAACTGTAATCAGAATCAGAATCAGAATCATGGTCCGAAGATTCAGATCTACTAGGCTCAACAACGTTTGAAGTTTCCTTTTGAATGCTTTTAGTTTTAACAGTCAAATTAAAATCTTTACTTAAATCAAGATTGCTTAAATCTGTATTAAAAGCAGAGTTCCCATTATTCCAATCTGTAATCACTTCGTCTTTTAAGCCTAGAATCGTAGATAAAGTTGCGTTTGCTTTTTCTATGCCTAGATTTCGGAAGTCAGTTATTTTATTATTTGAATCTTTACAATTAACAATTGCATCAACAAAATTATGTTTTCCATTCGTATTAACTAAGCAATTAATATTAGCATCGCCGTGTTTTATTGTAGCCATAAAGTATCCGCGTAAGAATCTTCTAGAGCCGCTTTCTTTGCTTTGTTTTGCGTTATTTTCTATTAAATCTTTTGCACTATTTGAGAATCCACCTTCTTTAATAAGAAGATTTCCATCTTGTGCGCTTGCTTCTTTCCAAATGTCATTAAGTGCCGAAAGATTTGTTTGCTTAAGATCCACTCCAGATGGAATAGTAATATCATCGATTTTGCTGCCGCCAAACATGTTTTTAACACCTTGGTTTAATGAACCAGTTTGAATATTAAGAGCCTGCGTTAAATCCCACTTAGAAATATCTAGCGAAGTTACAGAAGAGTTTGCAAACATATCGTTCATATCTGTTGCGCTAGAAGTGTTCCATTTTTCGATTCCTGGTATTTGCGTTAAATTAGTAGTATTTGAAAATGCTTTTCCCATATTCCAAATATTTTTTGTATCCCAATTTTCTAAGCCAGTTATCTTTTTAACGCCACTGTTTTCAAAAAGGCCGATAATGTTTGAAACATAAGAAGTTTTCCATTTTCCAAGATTAGCTTCTTTAAGTGAGGTTGTTCCAGTAAACATTCTGCCAATGTCGTTAGTATTGCTAATATCCCAATTTTCAAGCGCTTTAATATCTTCTAGCTTGTTTGCGTTCATAAACATTCTTCCCATTGAAGAAAGATTTTCGTTTGTAAACACTTCTAGGCCTTCGGTAGTTGTTAATCCGCTTTCTGCAAACATTCCAGTTGCTTCATCGCAGTAGTGGTTGTCCCAAGTAATTCCCTTAACGTTTGAAAGATTCTTTGCTTGGTAGAACATGTTGCTCATATGATGAACATTGCGAGTTTTAAAGTTTCTAATGCCGTCTGCAGATTCAATTGCGCCGCCTTCAAACATGCTAGTCATGTCTGTAACGTTGCTAGTGTTCCACTTTTCGTCTAATCCGTGAACTGTGCGCAAATTTTTTGTGTTTCTAAACATTAGTTGCATGTTGTCAACGTGGCTAACATCCCAGTTAGATATTGGATTTATGCTGCTTATTCCGCTATCTTCAAACAGGCTGCTCATATCTGTTACGCGGCTTGTATCCCAGTCTTTAGTGCCATTAATGTTTTTTAACTTAGGTGTTGAAGAAAACATTCCAGACATATCTTCTACATTAGAAGTGTCAAATAAATTCAAATTGTTTATTGTTTCTAGATTTGCAAAGTTTGAAAACAGTTTGCTAGCACCGTTTCCTAGTTGGATTTTTCCAGCATTTTCAGTTTGATCGCCTGATTGAACAATATTTATGACTTTGACTTTAGATGTATCAAAATTTACGCCATCTTGGTTGTTTTTATTAGATGAAATTATTTTTTCAATTGAGTTAGATGCAAAATCTGTCCTGCTAATTTTTGATATTTCAAGAGTATTGGTGGATTCGTCAAACTTCCACTTTAGCCCAGTAGGAGTTGGGTCAAAGAATCCCTTATATTTTGCTTCATGCCAAGTGTTTAGTGCGTTTTCTTTGTTTTTTGGATTAGATGCAACAGATTTGTTATACTGCGTTAGCCCAGTGTTTAATTTTTCGCGAGCAATGGCTTGAGTTGGTATTAGTGAGAAAATTATTACTAAAGATAAGCAAGATGCGAATATATTTTTTCTCATGGTTTCTCTTCTCTGTTAAATCATGCGTATGTTCGTTCTTGTTAGAACATGTTAAATATATCAGTCTTTATGAATAAAGTAAAGATAATATGTTAGTTTATGTTCTTTTTTTGTAAAAATAATTATAAATTAGTGTTTTATAATGATGCTTTTATATGTGAGTAAAAATATCAAAAGATTGTATTAATCTCATAATATGGAAAACAGCAATAATAAGTACCAAGAATCAGAAGATTTGGATGATATCGCTTCCTTTAATAATCAAGATGAGTATGAGCAAGAAAATATTTTTGGCTCTTCTAATGATGGTTCAAACAACTCATTGTTAAGCGATAAAAAAGCTATTGCTGTTATTGTTTGTGCATCTCTTATATCAATCGGAGTTGTTGTTGGATTAGGGTTTGTAGTATTTGCTAATAACTCTAAGCCTAGTCTAAAAGCGAGTGAGCCTTCTAAAAATTGCGTTCAATTGCGCAAAAAAGTAATCAATGCTAAAGAAGAGCTTAAAAAAATTGTATCAAGTCAAGATGTTAAAGATGCATCTAGTATAAAAGCTGCTGATTTTGATGAAGATTTTGATGCAGCTAAAGACGCTGCAGATGATTTTGAAACTTCTCTAAGCTACGCTAATGATGACTTAAACGATGATATTCCATCATGCCCACTTGGCGCGGATTCTTACGATTCTACAACAGTTGAAAATAAGCTTTCAGACAAATTGGATTCTTTGCACAAAGATGCTAATTCTGTTAAAACGCATGCAAAGAATTTACTAAAAACTAGCAGAACTGCTTTTGGTGATCAATTGTTAAATCTTGTTAAAAAAGCTAGAGAGCTTGTCGAAAAAGCTAAAAATTTGCCTATTTTAGCTGATGCTTCTAAAAGCCTAGAAAATGCTATTAATGATGCAGGGAATGCTCTTGCTAAAAGCAGCAATAATTATACAGAGTTAAAGCAGGCTTATCAAAAAATAAAAGCTGTTATAAGCCAGTATGAAGATAGAATTAAAAAAGTGAGCGATAGATTTTTAAGCAGAGATGGCAATGGGTATCCTTTTGATGCTCCACATCCTAAGGATGATCAAGGTGGCTATATTCCAATGGGTCGTAGTCAAAACTCAGACTCGTCGGAACAAAACGATCAGAGTAACGAATAATTGCGTTAAATGCGGTTGTTATTTTAGTTGTTATTTTAATTAGTTGACGCTTTGTGGCATAATAAGCAAGGTTTATTTCTTAGCTGCACGCATTGCAGCTTTATTAGCGAAAGAAACGGATAACTCGTGGCACAGACTACCAATGATATTAAAAATGGATCGGTTTTGAACCTTGAAGGTCAGCTTTGGACTGTTGTTAAGTTCCAGCACGTAAAGCCAGGCAAAGGTCCTGCTTTCGTTCGTACCACCATTAAGAACGTGCTCTCGGGCAAGATTGTCGATAAGACTTTTAACGCCGGCATGAAGATGGAGTTCGAGACCGTTGATAACCGTACTTTGCAATACTCTTACGAAGACGGCGATAACTTTGTGTTTATGGATATGACAACCTACGACCAGGTGTACATTCCTAAGGATTTGGTTGGAGATCAAAGCAAGTATCTTCTTGAAGGAACTGATTGCATTGTTAGCTTCCATGATGGCACTCCTTTGAGCGTAGAGCTTCCAGCGTCTGTAATTTTGACGATTACTCACACTGAGCCAGGCTTGCAAGGCAACCGTTCTAACGCTGGCACTAAGCCTGCAACAGTTGAAACTGGTGCCGAAATTCAGGTTCCACTCTTTGTTGGCGAAGGCGAAAAGGTTAAGGTCGATACTCGTGACGGCTCTTACCTTGGTCGCGAAAACTAGTAAAAACTTATAAAAAGGACGCTAATATGGCACGCTCCACTGCTCGAAAGAGGGCATTGAACACTCTTTATGAGGCAGACGAGAAAAGTCAGAATATTCTTTCTTTACTCGACGAACGTTTGAAAGAGCCAGGCGCGCAAACTCCTCTTCCAGATTATGCTGTTGATATTATTCGCGGAGTAGGAGAGCGCAGAAATAGGATTGATAAAACCTTAAATCGCTATTCAACAGGCTGGAAAGTTGGAAGAATGGCGGTTATTGATCGCAATATTTTGCGCATTGCTGTTTGGGAGATTCTTCTAAACGACGAAGTGCCAGATAAAGTTGCGATTGATGAGGCAATTGCTCTTTCTAAAACATATAGTGACGATGAAGCAATCACCTTTATTCATGGTCTTTTAAGCGCAATTGTTTCCGACAAAGACGCTTGCTTGGCTAAGTTTAATGGTGAATCTGGTGAATCTGGTGAAGATGCTTCTGCGGAAGCTGCTGAATAAATTTTCTGTAATTGCTTTCCTATTTGGCTACAAATATCGTGTATTTTGACAGTTTCTTTACTTGCGTGTAAAGGAAAAGTCGAAATCTTGCGAAATGTTTCACGCGAATCTGCACTGCCTTCGTCAATCGAGACGAAGGCAGACCTCGCTTGCGTTGAAAGCACCCCATGCTTTCAACCTTGAGCAAGCTCGGCGCTCCGAATTGCTTTCGCATGCTACGCTTTGAGTGCGAAAGCAGGTCGGAGCGCATCGGCGCGTCGCCGTCCGCCAATATGAGTAGACTTGCCACGAATAACCTAAAGCCATAAGGGGGTTAAGGTGGACTATAACGACACCTTCGCCGGATTCGGCACTGATGATGCAGTATTAGTATTGGAAGACGGGCAAGTTTACGTTGGTAAACCATTTGGCGCAAAAGGTTCTACACGCGCTGAAATCGTGTTCTCTACAGGAATGACTGGTTACCAAGAAACACTTACTGATCCAAGTTATGATCAACAAATAGTTGTTCAAACGTTCCCACACATAGGAAACACGGGAATAAACGGCGAAGACCCAGAGTCGTCAAAAATATGGGTTGCAGGATATGTGGTAAAAGCTCCAAGTCCAAATGTTAGCAATTGGAGAGCCACTGGTTCCTTGGAAGATGATTTAGAAAAACAAGGTATTGTAGGAATCAGTGGTATTGATACAAGAATGCTGGTACGACATTTACGCTCAGTTGGCGTTATGCGTGCTGGCATTTTTTCTAATGATGCTCTTATAGATAAAACTACTGGAGCAATTCGCACAGTCTCATCTTTTGTAAATGAGATTAAAGAAACTCCTCAAATGCAAGGCTTGCGACTAACAGACGAAGTTAGCACACAAGAAGCTTATACGATTGAGCCTTGCGGGGATTATGAAGGCAAAGAGCCTCTTTACACTGTTGTAGCTGTTGACTTTGGAATAAAAGCCATGACTCCTCACCGTTTGGCGCAGCGTGGATGCCGTGTGCACGTTGTAAGCTCCTCAATAAGCTTTGAGTCGCTTCAAGCGCTTAACGCAGATGGCGTGTTCTTCTCGAATGGCCCTGGAGACCCTGCTCAAGCAAATCGCGAAGTGGAATTATTGCGTAACGTGTTATATGCTGGCTACCCATTCTTTGGAATATGCTTTGGAAATCAATTGCTTGGTCGCGCGCTCGGCTTTGGAACATACAAGCTTAAGTTTGGTCATCGTGGCATAAATCAGCCTGTAAAAGACGTGACTACTGGAAAAGTAGAAGTTACGGCGCATAATCACGGATTTGCTGTAGATGCTCCTATTGGCAAGACTGTTCAGTCTCCTTACGAAAATGGCCATTTTGGTCGCGTAATAGTGTCTCATGTAGACCTTAACGACAATGTTGTAGAAGGCTTGCAATGCCTTGATATTCCAGCTTTTTCTGTGCAATATCACCCAGAAGCAGCCGCAGGACCTCACGACGCATCATACTTGTTTGATCGCTTTGTAGAACTTATGCAAAATCACAAGAATAAGAGCGAAAAATAGTAGGTATAAAGAGATAAAAGGAATTTATAATGCCAAAACGCGATGATATTAAGTCTGTAATGGTGATTGGTTCTGGCCCAATCGTAATTGGTCAGGCTGCAGAATTCGACTATTCGGGAACGCAAGCTTGCCGAGTGCTTCACGAAGAAGGAATCCGCGTAATCCTTGTAAACTCTAATCCTGCTACGATTATGACGGATCCAGAGCTTGCAGACGCAACATACATTGAGCCAATAGACACGGCGATTTTGGAGCGCATTATTGCTAAAGAGAAGCCAGACGCGCTTCTTCCAACGCTAGGCGGACAAACTGCGCTTAATGCTGCAATGGACTTGGGGCGTGCAGGAATTCTAAAAAAGTACAATGTGGAGCTTATTGGCGCATCTTTGGAAGCAATCGATCGCGGTGAAGATCGTGAGCTTTTTAAGAAAGTCGTAGAAAAAGCTGGAGCGGAAAGCGCAAAGTCCTTTATTGCTCACTCAATCGAAGAAGTAGACAAGATTGTTGAAACGCTTGGATACCCAGTAGTGGTACGCCCAAGCTTTACAATGGGCGGCTTAGGCTCTGGAATTGCTCACAATCAAGAAGAATTACACCGCATTGCAGGAGCTGGCATCCACTATTCTCCAACAGACGAAGTGCTTATTGAAGAAGGCATTGAAGGCTGGAAGGAATTTGAGCTGGAGCTTATGCGAGATTCTAAAGACAACGTTGTTGTTGTGTGCCCAATCGAAAACGTTGACCCTGTAGGCGTGCATACTGGTGACTCGATTACAGTTGCTCCATGCTTTACGCTAACAGATCGCGAGTATCAAAAGATGCGCGATATTGGTATTGCGATTATTCGAGGCGTTGGAGTTGATACAGGTGGATGCAATATTCAATTCGCAATCAACCCTAAGACTGGCCGCATAATCGTAATCGAAATGAATCCTAGAGTTTCGCGCTCTTCGGCGCTCGCATCTAAAGCAACAGGATTCCCAATCGCAAAAATCGCTACAAAACTTGCGCTCGGCTACACTTTGGACGAAATCCAAAACGATATTACTCGTTCGACTCCTGCAAGCTTTGAGCCAACGATTGACTATGTTGTAACTAAGATTCCACGTTTTGCTTTCGAAAAGTTCCCTGGAGCAGACACTACGCTTACAACTTCTATGAAGTCGGTTGGCGAAGCAATGGCTTTGGCTGGAAACTTCCAGGAGTCCCTAGGCAAAGCAATGCGCTCAATCGATAAGCGCCACGCATGCTTTAACTGGGACGGCGAGCGCCCGAGCAAAGAAGAAGTTGCTAGACTTCTTGAAGAAATGCACACACCAACAGAGCACCGCTACTTGCAAATTCAGCGCGCGCTTTGGGGCGGAGCAACTCCAGAGCAGATTTTTGACGCAACAAAAATCGACCCATGGTTTGTTGAGCAGCTTTCGTTAATCAATAAAACAGCTTTAGAGGTTCGTGAAGCAGAAAACTTGACGCCTAAAGTGTTAAAGAGCGCTAAGCTTGCAGGCCTTTCGGATGTTCAAATTGCGCATTTGCGTAATCTTGGAGACGAAGGCGAAAACATGGTTCGAGAGCTTCGCTGGGCGTATGGATTGCATCCTGTTTACAAAACGGTTGACACTTGCGCTGCCGAGTTCGATGCTGTAACGCCTTACTACTATTCTTGCTACGCTCAAGAAAGCGAGCTTAAGCCGCGCAATCGCGAAGCCGTGATCATTCTTGGATCTGGTCCGAATAGAATCGGCCAGGGTATTGAGTTTGACTACACTTGCGTTCATGCTGTGCAAGAGCTGGGTAAGGATTACGACACAATCATGGTCAATTGCAATCCTGAAACAGTTTCTACAGACTACGATATGTCGGATCGCCTATACTTTGAGCCGCTTACTTTCGAAGATGTGCTTGAGATTTATCAAGCAGAAAAGAAGCTTGGCCCAGTTAAAGGCGTGATTGTGCAACTTGGCGGCCAAACTCCGCTTTCACTCGCGGCTCGTCTTAAAGCTGCAGGAGTTCCAATTTTGGGTACTACGCCTGAGGCCATTGATTTGGCGGAAAATCGAGAGCTTTTCGGAGAGGTTCTTCGCCAAGAAGGCATGAATGCTCCGCGCTACGGCACTGCTTTAAGCCTTGAAGAAGCTAAAGATGCTGCTCACGCAATCGGTTATCCTGTTCTTGTACGACCAAGCTACGTGCTTGGCGGTCGTGGTATGGAAATCGTGTACGACGATGCTCAGCTTGCAAAATACGTGGATCGCGCTTTGCAAGAAGCTAGAGCAGATACTGTTGTTTCTGGTCGCTTGCCTTCGCCGCTTTTGATTGATAAGTTCTTGCAAGACGCTATTGAGATTGACGTTGACGCACTTTACGACGGCAATGAGCTTTATATTGGCGGAATTATGGAGCATGTTGAAGAGGCTGGTGTGCACTCTGGCGATGCTGCTTGCACTCTTCCTCCAAGCACGCTTTCCGACGATCAAATTCGCCGCCTTCGCGAGGGCACGCTTTCGATTGCTCGCGGATGCTCGGTTCGTGGTCTTATTAACGTTCAATACGCTTTTATGGCAAACACTTTGTACGTAATTGAGGCAAATCCTAGAGCGTCTAGAACTGTTCCGTTTGCTTCTAAAGCTACGGGTGTTGCTCTTGCTAAAGCTGCTGCTCGAATTATGTCTGGAGAGACAATCGAACAGCAGCGAAAGCGTGGTCTTCTTCTTCCAAAGGGAGATGGCGGAGATATTCACCCAGGCCAGCAGGTTGCTATTAAGGCTTCCGTCTTGCCTTTTAAGCGTTTCCGCACGCCTGTTGGTAGAACAGTTGATATTTTGCTTGGTCCAGAAATGCGCTCTACTGGAGAAGTTATGGGCTTTGACCGCGACTTCCCACATGCTTTTGCTAAGAGTCAGCTTGCAGCATACAAGGGCGGTTTGCCTACAAGTGGCAACGTGTTTGTGTCTGTAAGCGATGCAGATAAACGCCAATTGCCTCTTCTTGCAGTGCGCTTAGTAGAACTTGGATTTACGATTTGGGCTACAGAAGGTACGGCATCTGTTCTTAGACGCTACGGCATTGATTCCGTTATTGTTGACAAGCTCTCAAGCCAAGGCGACACGGCGAAGGATGTGCGAAATGACGTGCCTTCGCGCGAAAGAATCGGCAAAAACGTGGTTGAGCTGATTGAAAATGGTAAGATTGATATGGTGTTGAACACGCCGAATTCAAGAGGGTCGCGTACGGATGGTTATGCTATTCGTGCAGCTGCTGTTGCAGCAGACCTTCCGCAATTCACTACAATTACGGAGTTTGCACCAGTTCTTATGGCTATAGAAGCCGTTAAGAACAACGATTACCAAGTGATGAGCATTCAGGAGCATGCAAAGCAACTGTTTGCAATCGAGAAGGCAGAAAACGAAGAAAGTCGGGCTTAATACATGACCGAAAGTATACGAGAGCAGGAATTGCGCGCGCAAAGATCCGATTTTGGATTGCGTCTAAAAAACGCTATGGCAAAATATGGGCCATTATGCGTTGGAATAGATCCGCACCGCAAGATGCTGCTTAATTGGGGATACAATATGGATGCTCAAGGAGCAGAATTGTTCTCCATGCGTATGCTTCAAGCCATGAACGGCAGAGCTGCCGCCGTAAAATTCCAATCAAGCATGTTCGAGCGCTACGGGTCTAAGGGGTTCGCTGCGCTCGAACGAGTGCTGTACGCTGCAAGGCAAATGGATGTAATCACTATTGTTGATTGTGGTCATGGTGGTTTGTCTACAACAATCTCCGCTCTTGCAGACGCTTATTTTAAGCCAGATGCTCCTCTTCTTACAGATGCAATTACGCTTCTTCCGTATTACGGGGCCAGATCAATGGGTGGGTTGATTAATGAGGCTCTTAATAATGGCAGGGGCGTGTTTATTGCTTCGTTAACGTCTAATCGCGAAGGCGCTAGCTTGCAAACTGCTATTCGCCAGACTGGTTCTTACCGCGGTACAACTGTTGCTCATGGCATTGCTCAAACTGCTCAAACTTTTAACAACAATACAAAGGGCATGGGCTCTGTTGGTTTGATTGTTGGAGCCACTATTGGAGATTGGATGAATGGCGGTGGAATCGATTTAACGAGTTTTACTGGTCCGATTCTTTCTCCAGGATACGGCTGGCAGGGTGCGGAAGCTAACGATTTGAAAACGGTTTTTGCTGGAACTCACGGAAACGTTTTAGTAACTGTTTCTAGGTCTATTGCTTCGCACGGTCCAGATATTGGTGCATTATCTAATGCAACTGAACGAATAGCTTGGGATATTCGTCAAGCTTTAATGGATTCATAAAAATGATTTAAGAGAGTCAAATATGGTTAGTTTAGACAATACACAAAGTACGCAATCCATTAAAAGGCGATTGATTGTTCTTACTGGTCCTACTGCTGCTGGTAAGGGCACTGTTGAGGGGGTATTGCGCGAAAAACACCCTAATATTTGGCTTTCTGTTTCTGCGACTACCAGAAAGCCTCGCTACGACGAGTTTAATGGCATTCATTATTGGTTTATTGACGAAGAAGAGTTTGCTAGAAGGCAAAAGAACGGCGAATTTTTAGAGACTGCTCTTGTTCACGGTATGGCTCACTATGGTACTCTTCTTAAACCAGTTTTGGATCATCTTGCTCAAAACGTTCCAACGCTTCTAGAGATTGATCTTCAAGGAGCTAGAAGAGTAAAGCAAGAGGCTTCTAGACTCGGTTTGGAAGTTGTGTACGTGTTTATTGCTCCTCCTAGTTTTGAAGAGCTTAAGCGTAGGCTTATTGGTAGAGGCACAGAAACTCCTGAGCAGCAAGCTAAGCGTTTGCAAACAGCAAAAGTGGAAATTGCCGCGTCTAGTGAGTTTGATTTTGTGATTGTTAATGACGATGCTAATCGCGCTGCGGACGAGCTTTGGAATATAATCGCTAAAGAATACGATTTAGATTAGTTTAGATTAATCATGATTAGTTTAGATTAGTTCCAATCACTTTAGTTTAATTTTGATTAGTGTTTTGAATATCCTTGCAATAGCTTACAATTGATTATTTGGAAACTATTGTGGCACCATAGAATATGGAGAACATTATGGCATTGGGCACTAAGCCAACACCTACGGGACTTGCAAATCCGCCTATTGATGATTTAATGCAACATGCGGATTCCAAGTATGCGCTTGCCTTGTTTGCCGCAAAACGAGCACGGCAGATTAATTCTTATTTCACACAGCTTAACGAGGGATTGTTGCAAAACGTCGGTCCTCTTGTTGAGTATAAGAACCAAGAAAAGCCTCTTTCTATTGCATTCCGCGAGATTAATAAGGGTTTGCTGGTGGAGAATCTTGGTGAAGATGATGTGAACGAAGGAAACTAAGTTTTCTTTTTCGTTTAATTGCAGCCGTATTATCCTTGCGCTTACAATTGCGTGTGGGTATGCGGCTGCGATTGTTTTAATGCGCAATTTAGAGAATTAGCTTTATTTATAAAGTTAGCTTGATTTATAAAGTTACAAAGTTATAAAGGGGAATTATGAAAGAGTCTAAACTTATTTCTGCAGAATCTGTTACAGAAGGTCATCCAGATAAGCTTTGTGATCAGATTGCGGATGCAATTTTAGACGATATGCTTCGTCAAGATCCCCATGCGCATGTTGCTGTTGAAGTTTGCGCTTGCGTAGGCCAATTTGTTGTTTTTGGCGAAGTTAGGGGAGAAGTTTACACAGATATTCCTGGAATCGTAAGAAAAGTAGTGCGCGAAGTTGGATACAACAGTTCTTCTGTTGGTTTAGACGCTGATTCTTGTGGCGTAATGGTTTCACTAACTGAGCAAAGCGCGGAGATAAATCAAGGTGTTTCTAGATTAGATTTAGAATCCGAAAATCTTGCGTCTAAAGAAGAGCGTTATAAGAGTCAAGGAGCAGGCGACCAGGGCGTTATGTTTGGCTACGCTAGCGACGAAACAGACACTTATATGCCTCTTCCAATCTATCTTGCTCATCGTCTGGCTCAACGCTTATCTTACGTTAGAAAATCTGGAATTGTGCCAAATCTTAGACCAGATGGAAAAACGCAAGTAACAATCGAGTATAACGAAAAGTTAGAGCCTATTCGCTTAGATACTGTTTTGATTTCCACTCAACATAGCCCTAATGTAAGCGTTGATTGGCTTAGAGAACAGCTTGTTAAAAACGTTGTAGAACCTGTTCTTAGTAAAGTCTTAGAAAATCGCGTTGATTATAGCGATTATAGAATGCTTGTAAATCCTACAGGGTCGTTTGTTTTAGGCGGTCCTGCTGCAGATTCTGGATTGACTGGCAGAAAGATTATTGTAGACACTTATGGTGGAGCCGCTCATCATGGTGGCGGAGCTTTTTCTGGAAAAGACCCTAGTAAGGTAGATCGTTCTGCAGCGTACGCTGCGCGCTGGGTTGCTAAGAATCTTGTTGCTGCAGGTTTGGCTCATAAAGTAGAAGTGCAAGTCGCGTACGCGATTGGTATTGCGGAGCCTGTTAGCGTAAATGTAGAAACTTTTGGAACAGAAGCCAACGGAATTACGCGTTCGGATATTTCTGCAATAGTTCGCAAAGTCTTTGATTTGCGACCAGCTGCGATTATTGACGAGCTTGATTTGCTTAGACCAATTTACTCTAAGACTTCTGCTTATGGTCATTTTGGCAGAAGTGATGTTGAGTTTCCTTGGGAAAAGTTGAATCGTGTTGAACAGATTAAAAATGAGGTAAAATCATTAAAAAAATGATTTGAAAAAATGATTTGAAGTTTTATAAGGATTAATTTTATAAGGATTATTAATGCTTGAACAGTCTTCGTTGCAGCCTTCTTTAGAAGGTTTAGCGAAAAAATCGCACAGGCGCAAAAAGGGTGGTTCAACACCAATCCAAGCGAGTAACTGTGCGATTGCGCATGTTGTTTTAGACGTTCAAGCACCTCATCTTGGAAAAACTTTCGACTACATTGTTAGCCAATCGCAAGATGAAGACGCAAAGCCAGGGGTTATGGTTCGCGTAAAATTCGGCGCAAGACGAGTTAACGGAATTATATGGAGCAGAAGCGATTCAAGCGAAACGCCAAAATCTTCCCTAAAGTTTATTGAAAAAATTATTTCTAGCGAAAAAGTTGCATCTAAATCTTTTATGCAAGATATTTCGTCAATTGCTAACGCTTATGGTGGAACTAGAGCGAATATTATTCGGCTAGCTTTGCCCAAAAGAATCGCTGGCGTAGATAAAGAGAATTTTTTAGACGATATTCACATGTCTAAAAGGCAAAAATGGACTATCGATTTTAGAAAAAGCTTAAAATCAAAAGATGACTGGCAGCAGGATCAATATAGCGGATCGGAAAATCTTATAAAAACAACCGATGCTCGCATGTTTGCGTCTTACAAAAACGCGGACTTGTTAAAACAAGCGCTAGAAAACGTTCAAAAACCTTATTATTTGCATTCTAAAGATGATTTTACGTTAAGTACAACGAATACTTACAAAGCTTTTCTTGTAGATGCTTTACCAGGCGCGTTTAGATGGGCGCAAGATTTAGCGTGGATTATTGCAAATGCTATAAGCGCGGGTCGTCAAGTTGCTGTTGTTTTGCCTACGATTCGAGAAGTGAGCGATGTTATGCGCTCGCTTATGGTTTACGGTCTTAAGCCTTATAAAAAGTCACAAAATTCTAATGGCGCTTTAAGTGGAGATGTTGCTCGTCTTTGCGCTTATGATTCTCCAGCAGATAGGTATAGAGCGTGGAGAGCTATAGAAAAGGGCATTGTTCCGTGCGTTTTAGGAACAAGGTCTGCAATGTATGCGCCAGTTGAGTCGCAAGCGCTTTTTGTGATTGTAGAAGATAGCGCATATCAGTATGCAGACGGCATGATGCCTTACGCACAAGCTAGAGGCGTTATGCGATTGCGCGCAAAAAATCATAATGGCGTATTTGTTTCAATGTCTTTTGCAAGAAGCGTTATTAGTCAAAGCGAAGTTGAAAACAAAAAATTAGCTCCTTTGGTTAGTGGCCATTTAGTAGAGGTTACGCCTTTTAAGTCTGTTGTTCAAAATGCAAGTCCTTGGGTTCGTCTTTTAAATTCAAATAATTTGACTAAAATAAATGACCCGAGTGTAGGTTCTAGAATACCGTACACTGCGCTAACTTCGATTAGACAAACTTTAGACGCTAAAATGCCTGTTTTGCTTGCCACTTGCCAAGATAGCGCTATTCAAAAAGCTGCGTGTAAAAAGTGCCATTGTATTGCTCGTTGCAAACGTTGCACTGGTCCGCTTGATTTGCCCTTAGACGGTTCTGCTCCTAAATGCGCGTGGTGTGGAAGTATTGCAATAGGTTGGAAATGCTCGAATTGTTCTAGTAATTCTGGAGCGATTGAAGCTGTTCATATAGGCGTTAATTTTACAGCTAAAGAAGTGTTTAAGTTTTTTAAGGATGTTCCAATTATTGTTTCTTCTGCAAAACAAAAAAGCGGTGTTGTTGAGTGGGTTGAGCAAAAGCCGATGATTGTTATTAGCGCGCTTGGATCGCAGCCGCGTGTTTTAAGCAATTCTAAAGATTCTTGCGGGGAATATGGTCTTGTTGCGATTTTAGACGCGTGGACGAGTCTTTATAGCACGGGATTAGATGCTCGAATAGACACTTTGAACGCATGGATGAAGGCGGCTTCTATGTGTGCTCCAAAAAGCAGAGACGGAAGCGTGCTTATTTTGGGAGAAACTTATGATGTTCTCGCTAAATCGTTAGAGGAGTGGGATTCTTCGATTCTTTCTAAACAAGAGCTTAAAGAAAGAGAAGATGCGCTTTTGCCTCCTTCTGTTTGCGTTGCAAGAATATGGGGTTTTAGGCAAGCTGTTGTAGATACGCTTAATGCGATTGGCGCAATGAGCACGTGTGATGGTGAAGACATTAGTGAAGATATTAATGAAGACATTGCAAAAGTCGCAAGCAAAAATGGCGATTTAGATAGTTCCAGCAATCTTCCAATGTTAAAAGTCGAAACTAAAAATAATAACTCTGTGGTTTCTGGCGATTCGAGTGAGTACGAATATCTTCCGCCTTTACTTGGAATTGTTCCAATGAAGCCTCCTTCAACATTGCGCGAGCAAAATTCTCAACGATTTGAAGAATTAAACGATAGAGTTAAAGCAGTTGTAAGAGTGCCATTAGAATATAGAGATGAATTAGTAAATCGTTTGAAAAAAGAATGCGCAAAGCATTTTGCAATGCGAAAAAGTGGCGAATTAAAATTTAGTGTAGATCCTAAGGATTTGTAAAATCGCATAGGCTCACAAGCATAGGCTCACAAGCATAGGCTTACAAGCAAAGACTTATAAATAAAGAGGTTAAAATGGTTGAAAAATGCTACAATTGTGCAGTTTTGGGCAATCCTATATCGCACTCGCTGTCTCCAGTTCTACACAATGCTGCATATAAGGCATTGGGATTAAATAATTGGCATTATAGTAAAGAAAAAGTTAGCGAAGAAGACTTAAAAGATTTTATTGCGCATCTTGATGATTCTTGGAAAGGCTTAAGCCTTACAATGCCACTTAAAAAAACGATTATGAGCCTAGGTGTAGCTTGCGACTATTGGGCAAAAACTCTTGGAGTTGCAAATACTGCTGTGTTTAGTAAAAAGCCATGCATAGAAAATCCTGAGACGATTGAGCTTTGTAACACAGACGTAAATGGGATTGTAATGGCGTTAGTGCGCGCTCTAAAATCTAAAATATTAAACGCTAAAAGTGCGGTTATTATTGGCAGCGGAAACACAGCGTCTTCTGCAATGGCAGCTTTAATAGAAATTGCGCAAGGCTCAAAATTGAGCAAAGTTAGTGTTGTTGCAAGGTTGCAAAGCGATGGAAAAACTGTTAAAAGCGTTAGTAGATTTAACGATTTAGTAGATAAATATAAATTGGATTTTCCAAATAGCAGAAGAATAGAGCCAGAGAATTTTGAGATTAAAAACAAGCGCGATTACAAGCCTGTTTGCGGTATAGAGTTTCCTGCGAGTGAGCCTTTGCAAATTGACGATTTACAAAGTATAGAAAAATGTGATAAATCTCACATTCTAGAATCTATTTCTTCGTTGGATGCAATTGAAGCAATTGCAAACGCAGATATTGTTATAAGCACTGTTCCAGCTCATGTAGCAGACGGATTAGCGCTCGCTTTGTGTGAATATTGCAAGGAAAAGTCAATAAAATATTTAGGAGCTTTGCTAGACGTTGTTTACAGTCCTCGACCAAGCCAGATGCTTAAAGTTTGGAGAAAATACGGCATTGGTATTGGTGGAGAAGAAATGCTTTTGTATCAGGCATTAGATCAAGTAAAACTTATGACTTTTGAGTATAGGCATTCGAGTGATGATTCGAGTGATGATTCGAGTGATGATTCTTGTATAATCAAACATAAATCCATCAAGGCTACAGATTACGATTACATAAGAAGTTGCATGGAAAAAGCATTGCAGGAGGCATTATGAGCGATGAGAATAATCTAGAAATGCAATCTCATAATTCCGTTTTTAAGTTGCAATCAAATAATGCTTCTTTAAGTAGCCAAGATGCGCATGTTTCAAGCGATTTTGAAGTAATGCTTATTACGGGCATGAGTGGAGCTGGAAGATCGCATGCTGCAAATGCTTTGGAAGACATGGGCTGGTATGTTATTGATAATCTTCCTCCAAAGCTGCTGATTCCGCTTGTAGACATGATGACGTCTTCTGGCTCTAAAGTGCATAAGCTTGCAGCAGTTATTGATGTAAGATCGCGTGGATATTTTGACGATCTTTTTGCTGTTTTGGGCCATATAGATGATTTGGGCGTAAAAACTCGAATACTATTTTTAGACGCTTCCGATTCTGTGCTTATTAAGCGATATGAGTCTGTGCGCAGGCCGCATCCTTTGCAACGCGGCGGGAGACTTATTGATGGCATTTTAGAAGAGCGCGAGCTTTTAAGTCATCTTAAGGATTGCGCGGATATTATTATCGATACTTCTACTCTTAGTATTCATCAACTTTCAACAAAGCTTTATGAAGGCTTGCTTGGAAAAGGGTCTTCTACTGTATCTGTTCACATTTTTAGTTTTGGATTTAAGTACGGAATGCCTATGGATGCCGATTTTGTGGCAGATATGCGATTTTTGCCAAATCCATTTTGGGTTCCAGAACTTAGAGATTTAACTGGCAAAGATAAAGCTGTTAGCGATTATGTTCTTAAAAACCCAGCCGCAATGGAATTCTTAGATTCCTACGAGAAAGCTCTTCTTACAGCAATCGATGGTTTTGCAAAAGAAGATAAGCACTATGTAACTATTGCAATTGGATGCACAGGAGGCCAGCATAGGTCTGTAGCTATTAGCATAGAGCTTGCAAAACGATTAAAATCTAGAGGATTACAAGTTACAGTGTCTGCTAGAGAGATGAGATCTAGAGCATGATTTAACAAATAATGCATTTTCTCCTACGGTGTTATGTAATATAAAAAGCAATATTAAAAGGTAAAATGTCCAAGTCATTGGGTACTACAGAAAGCCGAGCATGTAGATGTTTTTAGCATCGTGCAATGGCATCTTGCAAGAATCCCAACGCATACTTTAAGAAGAACAAAATAGGAGGTTTCCCTTGGCTCTTCTTGACGACGTAAAGAACGAACTCGTCGCAAATAATAGTGACCAACCAGCGGTTATTATGGCTCAAGCTGCAGCGATGATGCGTTTTGCTGGAGGTCTAAGGCCAGTTAATAATCAAGCTGTAATTAGAGCACAGTTTGATTCGCAAAATGCAGCACAATGGCTCGTAGACGTTCTTGAGACTTATTTCCAGCGGGAGGCTAAGATTTCTCAAGCTTCTCGTCAAACGCCTACGGGTGTTGTTACTCGTTACGAGGTTCTTGTTGATCGAGGAGCCGCAGCTTTAGCATTGCAATCTGGTCTTCTGGATCGACGTATGCACATTGTTGCAGGCTTAGCTCCAGAAATTGTTAGCGGAAGCATTGCACAAATTAAAGCCGCGTGGAGGGGAGCGTTTATAGCTCACGGTGCTATATCGGATCCTGGAAAAGCTAGCTATCTAGAGATTGTTTGCCCAACTCACGAAGCTGCAACAGCTTTGCAAGCTATGGCTGCACGTTTGGGTGTGAGCGCAAAGGCTCGTAAAGTTAAAAGCTCCGAGCGCGTTACTTTGCGTGATTCAGACGCAATTGAGCGTATGCTTAATTTGATTGGCGCTCCAAGGTCTTCTAGAGAATGGACTGGCAAGCGTTCTGATGGCGAAGCAAGAGGAAAAGCTAATCGTTTAGCAAACTTCGATGATGCAAATATGCGCAGGAGTGCTAAGGCTGCTGCAGAAGCTTGCGAAAAGGTTCGTCACGCTTTCGACGTTCTTGGAGACGATATTCCAGAAAATCTTTTGATGGCAGGCAAGTTGCGACTTAAGCACAGTGATGCAAGCTTGGAAGAGCTTGGTCATTTGGCAGATCCTCCAATCACAAAAGATGCTGTTGCTGGCCGTATTCGTAGACTTTTGCAACTTTGCGCTAAAGTCGAAAAATCTAGAATGTAGAATTAACTCTAGAATTAACTTTTGTAGTTACTAATTTTGATTAAATGCCGTATACACAAAGTATGCGGCATTTTTGTATCGCGCGATTTTGGTGTTGATTTTTATGTAAATCTTTCTGTTGATTTTGTGCGTGCTTGTTGCGCATATGCGGTATAATCGTTTGTGGAATTTATAGACGTTTTAGCTTTGCTTTCGTCTTTTTTCTTGTTAAATTCGCCATCATGATTGGTTGAATCATGGTTTGGAAAGGATACCAATGAAGACACTTAAAGATTTGGGAGATTTGAGCGGCAAGCGCGTACTCGTTCGTGCCGATTTTAATGTTCCTCTTAAGGGCACGACTATCACAGACGACGGTCGTATTAAGGCTGCTTTGCCAACGATTAAAGCTTTGCGCGAGCAGGGCGCCAAGGTTATTTTAATGGCTCATCTTGGCCGTCCAAAGGGTCAGGTTGTTCCAGAGCTTTCTTTGGCTCCAGTAGCAGCTCGCTTAGGTGAACTTCTTGGTGTAAATGTTGCTTTGGCTGCAGATACTTACGGCGAAGATGCTCAAGCTAAGGTTGCTGCAATGAACAATGGCGACGTTGTTTTGCTTGAGAACGTGCGCTTTAACGCCGAAGAGACCAGCAAGGATGCTTCTGAGCGCGCAGCTTACGCCAAGAAGATTGCTGCTCTTGGAGAAGTTTTTGTTTCCGACGGTTTCGGTGTTGTTCACCGCGCCCAGGGTTCAAATTACGATGTTGCTGCCGATCTTCCAGCTGCTGCTGGCTTGCTTGTTGAAAAGGAAGTTAAGGCACTTTCTCGCGCAACCGAAAATCCAGAGCGTCCTTTGACTGTTGTTCTTGGTGGATCTAAGGTTTCCGACAAGCTTGGCGTTATTGAAAACTTGCTTTCTAAGGCTGATCGCCTTGTTATTGGTGGCGGAATGGTGTTCACATTCCTTAAGGCTTTGGGTCACGAAGTCGGTACTTCTTTGCTTGAAGAGGATCAGCTCGAGAAAGTTAAGGGATACATTGAAACCGCTAAGAAGAATGGCGTTGAGCTTGTTCTTCCAACCGATATTGTTGTGAACGCTGGCTTCCCAGCAGGCGACACTCCAGTTGCTCCAGAAGTTGTTCCAGCGGATGCTATTCCTGCAGATAAGATGGGCTTAGATATTGGCCCTGATTCTCAAAAGCTGTTCCACGATAAGATTGTTGATTCCAAGACTGTTGTGTGGAATGGACCAATGGGCGTGTTTGAGGTTCCAGAGTTTGCTGCTGGTACTCGTGCTGTGGCTCAGGGCTTGGTTGACGCCACTAAGAACGGTACTTTCACTATTGTTGGCGGTGGTGATTCCGCTTCTGCAGTTCGTAACCTTGGATTTGCGGAAGATGGCTTCTCGCACATCTCCACTGGTGGCGGCGCTTCTCTCGAGTTCTTGGAAGGTAAGACTCTTCCAGGCTTGAGCGTGCTTGAGTAAATAAATTTAAGATATTGTGCCGGCTTCGATTTTATGAATTCATTTTGTAAATCGAGGTCGGCATAATGTTAATTTTATCTTTATAACAATTCTTAAGGGTGATTATGGTTTGTAAAAGAAAACCGCTAGTTGCAGGTAATTGGAAAATGAATTTCAATCACCTTGAAGCCACTCATTTTATTCAAAAATTCTGGTGGATGCTTTGCGATTCTCACTTTGATTGCAAAAAATGCGATATTGCGCTTATGCCGTCGTTTACATCCTTAAGAAGCGTACAAGTTTTAGTTGAATCCAGTAATATTCCTATTCTTTACGGAGCACAAGCTGTTTCCGTTACAACTCAAGGCGCGTTTACTGGAGACGTTTCTGCAGATATGCTTGCAAGTCTTGGCTGCTCAATGGTGATTGTAGGCCATTCCGAGCGTAGAAAGTATCATCCAGAAGACGATGCGAATATTGTTGACCAAGTGCGCGCTGTTCTTGCAGCTGGAATGCAACCAATTTTATGCGTTGGCGAAAGCTTCGAGGAGCGCAAGCAAGGTATAGAGCTTGATTTTGCGGTTGGTCAAGTTCACGACGTTACTCGCGACTTAGACTCTAAGCAGGCAGCACGTTTGATTATTGCGTACGAACCAGTTTGGGCTATTGGAACTGGCATGGTTGCTACAGCTCAATCTGCTCAAGAGGCAGCTTTTGCGATTAGGGACGATTTGCGACGCACTTTTGACGATAATGTTGCAAATTCTGTGCGTATTCTTTATGGCGGATCTGTAACGTCTTCTAATGCGTCAAGCTTAATTAGTGAGCCAGATGTGGATGGATTCCTTATTGGAGGAGCGTCTTTAGAAGTTGAAGAGCTTGCTTCTATTGTTAAACTCGCGTCTTATAAAAATCGCGAATGATTTTAGTGCTTATTTAGTGAAAGATTTAGCACTTATTTAGTGCTGATTCAACATATATTTAGCTTATAGGTCAATGGCTTTTACTATGATTTACAGAGTACTAAAAACAGGAGGTTACTTGTGTCCGCTGTGAAAATTGTTTTGCAAGTGTTGCTTGTGCTCACCAGCATTTTGTTAACATTGTTGATTTTGATGCACAAGGGCAAGGGCGGCGGCCTTTCCGATATGTTCGGCGGCGGTTTAACGAAGAACGCTGGTAGCTCTGGTGTTGCAGAAAAGAACTTGAATCGTTGGACTGTTATTATAGCTTTGATTTGGGTGGCTGTTATTGTTGCCTTGAATCTTATGACTAAGTTCTCACTTATCTAAGTATTCTTTTAAGCGCGTAGTCGAAAGATTGCGCGCTTTTGTTTTATAAGCAGAGCAGGCGTATATTTTGCTATGCTTTTTAAGATGTTAGAAGATGTTAGACTAATTAAAATACATTAGGTTATTGTTATGCTTCATTTTTCTCCTTCTCTTGTGGTAGCAGATCTTGATGGCACTATGCTTCATGATGCTAATGCTTTTGAAAGCAGATATTTAAGCCAAGAAACTGTTAGCGCTTCTAAGCGTTTGAGTGAATGTGGAATTCCGCTTGCGATTATTACTGCTCGACCTGTTGGAAGTGCTTTTGATTTTATTCACGATTTGAATGCTCAAGTTTGCGCGTACCTTAATGGTGCTCTTATTGATTTTGACTGTGCTCACAGCACGATAGGTGAGCTTACTTCGCAAAGAAGCCTTGATACTCTTACGCGTTTTGGATTTGATTCTCAACATGCTTGTAGTGTGTGTTTGCGCTTGCTTAATGAGATTCCTACGCTTCGCATTGGCATTGTTATGAACGATGTTCGTTACACTAACTTTGATGTTCGTATGCTTTGGAACGAGCAGGATTTTGTTATTACCGATTTTTCTAATGTTCCAAGTGGCATTGCAGACAAGATTATTATTGTTCCTCGAGAGAGTGAGAAGGAAAAACTTCAGAGCATTCTTCCAACCGATTTTTCGCTACACATTAGCGAAGATGTTTTGTGGATGCTTACGAATCCTCTTGCAAACAAGGGGCATGCTTTGAACGTTATTTGCAATCGTTTGGGTGTGAAGCCGAGCCGCACAGTCGTTTTTGGAGACGATATTATAGATATAGACATGTTCCGCGCAGGGGGATACGGTGTAGCGGTATCGAATAGTAATCCTCGGTTGCTTGCGATTGCGGACGAGGTTTGTGATTCCAACAACAATAATGGCGTTGCCAGCTGGCTTAATTCAAATCTTTTACTAGATTGTGAATAACCCACCTTTCGTTACTGGCGAAGTTGTGTGACGAATTCTTTCGTAGAGAGTCAAACGGAAAGCTTGGTGACATTATCAGTGAAGAGAAGAAATCTACCATTCAAGTCGGAACAGCTAAAGATCTCAATGTATAATACCCATTTTTCATTAGTGGTGATGCTGTACTTTCTTGTGATAAACCACTAGTTAATAATCGACCCATTTATATTCCAAATGAGATTGAACTTAAGGTGTTTAATAGAATTGCTATGCCTGCTTATACGACTATATCGTCTAATCAACGCGAAAATAGAGCTTTGATAGCTCTCCGTGATTGGCTTTTACCTATGCTCATGAACGGGCAAGCGACAATCGAAGATTAGGCAGCTAAATTATCATTTATCTATCCATTAATTTCTTCTCCTTAATCTATAAATTTCAATTAAAAAAGCGACTGAACTTATATTTCAATCGCTAAATGTCTTATATATTAAATTGTTTTAAGTGTGGCTTCTTATCCTTACCATTTTTACCTCCTAATTTTGAGTATAAAAAAAGACGATAGAGTTTTAACTGTCTATCGTCTAATACCTTTAATATGATATTTTTAAATCTTTTTTGACCAATATACTTTTAATAATTTAGAAAATATTATTTGTACAAATGCAACTATTATTAACGCTAAAAAGGCTTCATAACTTACATATGCTACAGCTAAAGAAACTATTACAATAACCATTGAGAATATAGGTATTATATTTGATCCTGACTTCATCCTTATTAATATCATTCTCTCATCTGTTTCTTTAGTATACATCTTCTCCAATATATCTCTATTTCTATATGCTCTACCAAGCATTGACATGTAGAATACAGATACAAGTTCAAGTCCAATAAAAAATACTACTACATAATCTGTCACATCTTCTTTTAATGGAAATTTATATTTTAAGTAAAAATTTCCAATAATAACTGCGAGTAAGGCAACCATACATAATAAGACTAAAATAGTAATTCTAAATCCTATTTCTTTTTTATATTTTTCTAATTTGTTCATATTAATCGTCCTCCTCTATGCTAAATATTTCTTCAATACTTGTATCAAAAAACTTAGCAATTCTAAAAGCCAACGGCAGTGATGCTATATATTTTCCAGTTTCAATGGAAGTTATGGTCTGCCTTGTAACTCCAACTTCATTTGCCAATTCTTCTTGAGTTATTTTATGCTGTTTTCTTAATCGAAAAATTGTATTTTTCATTTTCCTCCTTCAACAGCAAGTTAACTTTACATATAATGTATAGCTCGCTTTGCTTTTTTTGTCAAGCGTACTTTGCTTTTTTATAATTTCTTAAACTAAAAAGACGACAGATTTTATTAACCATGTTCGTATAAAAAATGATGGAACAGAACCACAGTATTATGTAAAAGATAGCCACGCGTCTATTATTCCAAGAGATATTTTCTTTAAAGTCCAAGAAGAAATGGTAAGACGAGCCAACATGTTTAGTGGTGAGGAGAATAAAAAAAAGAGAGTTTATTCCAGTAAGTACGCTTTATCCAGTTTATGTGTTTGTTCTAAATGCGGGGATGTTTACAGAAGAATTGCTTGGAACAACCGAGGAGTGCATTCTGTTGTTTGGCGTTGTTGTACCAGATGGGAAAATGGTCCTAGTGCTTGCGATGCTCCGACAGTAAAAGAGGAAGAACTGCAGTCTGCTACAGTGAAAGCCATAAACAAAATACTCACCGTACCTGGTGAAGTATTGGATACGTTGAATAACAATATTAGAGAAATTATCGCGGGAAACAACTTAAGTGAGCTTGAAACGGTTGATAAAAAAATCGCGGATAAACAAGCGATACTATTAACCTTGCTTAAAGCTAAAAAAGACTACACGAAAACTGCCAACGAGATTGATGAGCTGAAAGGTAAGAAACAGCAGCTTCTTATAGAAAAAGCAGGTCAAGAAGATGCTAAAAGACGAATCAGAGAAATGGAAGATTTTCTGAAAAGTGAGCGTCACGATATTAGTGAGTATGACGAGAAGCTGGTAAGAAAGTACATCAAGAAAATAAAAGTTTACGAGGACAGGTTCAGTATAACTTTTAAATCAGAGATTAGTGTGGATATTGAAAGGGCATCGTAAAAGCCAAAAGATTGTGAGCGTTTGAAATGTTACAAAAGTCAGCCTAGGGGTAATCCTCTCTAGGCTATTTTTATGCTCAAAAATCAAGCTATTAAGCCAATCTTAAACTTTTTAACGCTTATTCTTAGCTAAAATACCTGTTTTTAATATCATTTGTAAGCATACACTGAACAAAAAAATACAAAACAATATATTGCATATAAAAGGTGAAATACTGCGCGCAATTATTGCGCCTAAGTTTACAGTAAATGTCGCAAAAATACCGATAATAATTCCTTCAGTAAAATGAGTATAATGGTAACGAGCATTAGCAATACTGCCACTTATAGCTGTAGGAAGCGTGACAAGCAAAGCAGTTCCTCTTGCCATAAGGTCTCCCATGCCGAGCAAAAGTTGCACGCATGGCACTATAATTCCTCCGCCACCAACGCCTAAAATACCTGAAAAAATACCAGAAACAACGCCTATAAATATAAGACATATAGCTTTTAAAAAACTAACATTAAAATCTACATTTCTTAACGGAATCCAAACTTGACTAGAACATATAACTAGTAATACAAAAAGTGTAAAACACCAAGGAAATATTTTTTTAGGCAAAATATGTGAAAAATATACCCCAATTTGTGATCCGAAAACTGAACCTATTATTAGAAAAAATGCTGATAAAAATGACACTTTGCCGTTTAAACCGTAAACAATGCTTCCACAAAGCGACGTTATAATTATGGCAACAAGAGAAGTAGCAGTAGCATGACGCTGATCAAATTTCATAAAAACAGTTAATGCAGGAACTATCACCATTCCTCCACCTACACCGAACAATCCTGATAAAAAACCTGCTAATAGTCCAATGAAAACGATTAAAACAATATTATGGAAATTATATTTGGTTTTAAAAATATTTCTCAACATATATCTTTTCTTCACAAATTACCTCCTCGTACTTTATTCACTACTTTTACTATGTTATATGAAAAATAGAATATTTCTATACTAGTTCAATTGTAATTTATGTATTTATTTATCTAATTAACGTAAGTAATGGATAATAAGAAGTTTATCGCAGAGACGAAAGATGTTCGTTTAACGGTGAAACGTGCTGATACCTTTGGTGTGAGCTTTTAACTGTGAACAAGATATATTGAGGGTTGAGGAAGCGCAAAATGTTATAAGGCTTATTCAAACTAAAAAAGTCTCAGCTTCGAATTGGCTGAGGTGGTTTACTCAGGGTATGCCTGAAATTGTTGTGAGTTTGCCACATGATGTGGGAGTTTGTGAGGTTGAATCTGATTCTAATCAAGTGCTCATCACGGATATTGAGATTGGTAAGCTTTATGTAGAAGTGAACAATGGCTTTGTATCCACTGGAGAAAGATAAAATTCATATTTAATGAAATTGACAATCAGGCCTTATGGAGGGTTTTATGGCTGAGATTTGGGATGCGTATGATAAAGAATTTAATAAATTAAAGAATATTACATTAGTGAGAGGAGAACCAATTCCTGACGGCATGTATCATTTGGTGGGCGAAGTAATTGTTAAACATATAGATGGGACTTACCTTATTATGCAAAGAGATTTTGAAAAGAAATTCGGTGGAATGTGGGAGTTGACAGCAGGTGGTTCTGCATTGCAATATGAAACACCATTAGAATGTGCAGTAAGAGAATTAAAAGAAGAAACAGGTATTGAAGCTTCAAAAATTATGGAGATCGGAAGATTTGTGCAGGATGTTTACCGCTCTCTTTATGTTGAATATCTATGCGTAACCGATTGTAAGAAAAATGCAATTGCTCTTCAAAAAGGAGAAACGGTTAATTATAAGTGGGTAGATAAAAAGAACCTTTTGGAAATGAGCCAAGACGAGTTAGTATCATCAAGGGCAATCAAACTTATTAAAACAGTAGATATATAAATTCAAGTTTGGCTGTATGAGGGAAGATATCAACGCTTTAGGGTTGAGTGCACAGGATGTTAACGTTAAAAAGTGCACACACTTTGCACCCACCCTGTGAAGTGGGAAATTGAAGTCATAAAACAAAAATAAGGTAAGATTTCACATATAAGGTGTGGTCGTACCTTATTTTTTGGTCTATAACCCGATAATTGAGAAAAATGAGCAATCGTAATAGAGGATAGTCTGCATATTTTCATGTGAATTTTATCTTCAAAATCATACATAATTCGCGATAATTACATGAATGCCAGGATGAAAGTTGGTGGAAATATCTGGTATATATGTTTTATAACATTTTCGTTACAGTGTATTTACAAGACATCATAAATGCCTTATAACTATAGTAAGAGTCGAGGATGTAACATTCGTCTATGATGTTGCGTATTTAGCTCTATATGAGGTTTTTACCTGAAAGAGAGAAGATGATTATTATGGTTTATAGTCTTGGCAAGCCTGCTATACAAAAATTTTTAGATTTGGAGAGATATTCTTCGCTTGATTCCCATTATCGTAAACTATGCTTCTATTGGTAAGAATGTTGCATATGATTTTTATTGTTACTCATGATGCAATGTTCGATAAAATTGCTGATGAAATAATAGATTTGGATGTGATTAAGAAATGAAAAGCAAAAAATGGATATTTGCAGCTACCATAGTAATCCTCGGTCTTATCAGTCTGCTGTATGTAGGGTATAAGACAAATAATGTTCGCTTTGGTATGATTCGTGATGATTTGCCAACACTAGTTTCAGGAGATTATAAAAATAACGATAACTTATCGTTAAAGCCAGGAGTGTATGCTATTTATGCAAAGAGAGGCAAAGGAGAGATACGCTTTGCTGGAAAGCTGTACAAGCTTGATGATGCTCTTTTTGTGCGTGCTCAGAAACAGCCAGGAAATGTTAAAAATGCTGTTATCTACGAAGAGAGTCCTAAAATTTTTATTGGTGAAGATAGTAAGATTTCTGTAAAAGGAGATCGGAAATTTTTAGTTTCATTTGTTAAGAGGTAATCTTATGAAGATATCTCATTTGAAAAAATCATATGGGGGAAAAGTCGTTTTAGATGACATTTCTTTGGAAAGCAGTGCTGGGCAAATTATTGCGTTAGTAGGCAATAATGGTTCAGGAAAAACCACGTTAATGAAGTGCATTGCAAATTTGATAGTTGATTATCAAGGCAATATTGAATTGGACGGTTCACTTTCATTTGCTATTGAGAATCCATCTTTTTATGACGAATTTTCTGTACAGGATAATCTTAGAGTGTTTGCTGCTTTGATGGGGAGAAAAGACTTTAATTGTGATAAATTATTGCATCAGGTGAGTCTCGACGAAGCAAAAAATAAAAAGTTTAAACAATTGTCGCTAGGTATGAAGCAAAAATTAAATATTGCTAGAATATTGCTCTCAAATAGTGAAATTATTCTTCTTGATGAACCTTTCAATGGATTAGATGTTCTTACTATAAAGCAGTTAAAAGACACTATCTTGTCATTGCGCTCACAAGGTAAAAGCCTTGTAATTTCAAGTCATATATTAGATGAGTTAGGTGAAATTGCTGATATTGTATGGTATTTAAAAAAAGGGAAAATTCAAAAAATTGTTAATTTTAATGATAATCTAAGAATTTATAATGTGATTGTTGTAAATGATGTGGATATTAGTGAATTGCTTTCTAACAGATATGAGGTTTTTTGTCGTAGCAAAGATAACAAAGAATCAACTTTTAGAATTAAATTGCCTAGAGAGGATATTGCCAAGGTTCTTAAATTGCTGATTGAGCATGGGGTACAAATCGTGGAATACAGTGATATTACGCATGATATTAAAGATTTTATGTTGGAGGAAGATGATAATGAAGTACTATATAAAATCAGAAATTATTAAGTTTAGTCATCAGAAGCTTTTCTTATTGTCTTTTGTTTTGTATTTGGCATGTTGCGTGTTTATATTATTTCAAGCTAAAAGAGGTGCATTTTTATCACAATATAAATTCTTTTCAACGATAACTATACTATTTTTAAGCCTATATCAGATATTATCAATTGGTGAATGGCAAGAGAAGAAAATTATTCATCATTATCTAGAGTATATTCCTAATAGGATTAAATTATTGTGTTTTATATATGGTGAATACGTAAGCATTTATATAGTCGTAAATTTGGTATTTTTGTCACTAAATTACTCGTCTCTAGGGATAGTTATGCATCAACTGCTCGTATATCCGATAATTTTCCTTTTGTATATTGCTATAAATATGAATCTGTTGATATATTTTGAAAAAGTTGGTGTTACAATGATTCTTTCTTTTATATTATTATGGATATTGCCGAATTTAATAAACATAATATTGTCTCAAACATCCGTGTATTCTTTTCAGATATTTTATTATTTATCACCAGACTCGTTCACCGCTCTTACGTCTGCAACTTGTATTATTGCTCTAATGTATATTGTTATGTTTTTCCTATTGTCGTTATTCCAATTTATGAAAAAGGAGTACTGAGTTATAAAAAGTGTAGTATCTCGTATACTTCCAGCTATTGTCATAATGTTATTCGTTGGTTTTATTGCATATATTCATTTGAGTGGCTTAAGACCCTCATTTTCAGTATTACAGGAGAATAATATCTCAAATCTTAAAACTGGAGAAGTGCTCTATTTTGGTAGTTCAGGCTGTGGAGCATGTCAGGAATTCAATAAAGTTCTAAAAGAATATCAAGATGAAACGCATGCTAAAATTTATTATTGAGATGCCACAGACATGAAAATTGTGAGAAAGGCAGCTGAAATAAAGATTTACAAAGCAAATTGGCACATTTGGTTTATTAATCATCTATCCCAGTCACATATAAAAGTAACTCTCATTTAAATCTCATCATATTTCTTTTTTAATTTATCCATATTATCAAGGTCAATCCACTCCTCGCTAAAACCACAAGCAGTGCAAATATACCTATCAACAGGTACTGCCGACATAATTGTATGGCCAGTCATAATATTATTTCCAGTCCCATAAGCCCCAGCAGATCCAGGCACAAATATAATTTCACTTCCCCCACACTTTGGGCATTTTTTCGTATTTTTCATAGATCCTCCTTATTAATCTAGTAATGTTCTTTTTATTGTTTTGAAAAATTGCATAAAAATAGGCAGTAACACATACCTATCCATCAGGTATATATTTCTGCCAATTAAAAAATTCTAAGTGAAAAGAGACAGAACTACACTGTCTGTCTTTCTCAATTAATTAGCTTAGAAAATAACACTGGGTAGCTTTTTATTGCGATTGATAAAAACGCAAAACAAGAAAAACCGCACATGTGTGGAAATTAATCCACGTTCATGTGCGGTTTAATGTTTATTTATTACTGATTAATCAAATCAGGCGTTTACGCGATCGATGCCAGACTGTACGTCTGCAATCACGGAATCCCAAGACTTGATGAAGGCGGCAACACCGTCGGCTTCAAGCTTGTCGGTAACGTCCTTAATGTTAATGCCAAGCTCAGCAAGCTTGTTCATAACAGCGTGGCTCTCTTCGTAAGTGCCCTTAATGGAAGCAGCACCGTTGCCGTGATCAGCAAGAGCGTTCAAAGTCTTTTCTGGCATGGTGTTAACAACATGCTCAGCAACCAACTCGTCAACGTACTTGCAATCGGAGTAAGCTGCGTTCTTGGTGCCAGTGGAAGCCCAAAGTGGACGCTGCTTCTTTGCGCCCTTGGCTTCAAGATCAGCCCAACGTGGGTCGGCAGCGAACTTCTTCTCGAAGAGTTCGTAAGCCAAGCGAGCGTTAGCAACAGCAGCCTTGCCTTCAAGAGCCTTAGCTTCAGCAGAACCGTTAGCTTCGAGGAGCTTGTCAACAGCGCTATCAACGCGGGAGACGAAGAAGGAAGCTACGGAACCAATGTGCTTCAAGTCGTGGCCGTTAGCAGCAGCTTGAGCAATACCTTCGATGAAGGCGTCGATAACCTGCTCGTAGCGCTCGAGGGAGAAGATCAAGGTTACGTTCACGGAGATACCCTTAGCAAGGGTAGCGGTGATAGCTGGAAGACCTTCCAAAGTTGCAGGAATCTTGATCATAACGTTTGGACGATCAACCTTTGCCCAAAGCTCTTCAGCCTGCTTTTCGGTGTTAGCAGTATCGTGAGCCAAGCGTGGGTCAACTTCGATGGAGACGCGGCCGTCAACAAAGTCGGTCTTTTCTGCAATCTCACGGAAGATATCAGTTGCGTTACGAACATCGGTGGTTGTCAACTCGCGAATAGCGGTCTCAACGTCAACCTTGCCGAGTTCCTTAAGCTGTGCGTCGTATGGGCCAACCTGGCTCAAAGCCTTCTGGAAGATAGATGGGTTGGTAGTAACACCAACAACATTCTTGTTAGCAATCAAATCTTGCAAAGAGCCAGACTCAATGCGGGTACGGGACAAATCGTCCAACCAAATAGAAACGCCGGAATCGCTAGTGCGCTGCGTTGCTTCAGTCATGTTATCTCCTTAACACTGTGCTCCACCAATTGGAACACGTTGGTAGTGTTGGCGTTTTACAGGAAACAGCGGTTGATGTTAAACAATTTGTAGCTTAACATCAACACGCCTTTGCTGTTTCCAGTGAAGTTGCTAAATTAGCACTTCGAGTTTTTGTGATGAATCAATTTTATTTTGACACATCAAGTTTTATTTTGATTACTTGCTATCTTAAGCGCGTGCTTCTTCGATAGAAGCCTTAGCAGCTTCTACTACATGCTCAGCAGTAATGCCCAAGTCGATCATGTTCTGACCGCCGTCACCCTGCAAGCCGTACTGTTCGATAGAAACAGCCTTGCCGCAATCGCCAAGATACTTGTACCAAGGCAATGCCAAGCCAGCTTCGATGGAAACGCGAGCCTTGACGGACTTTGGCAAGGTTGCTTCCTTGTACTCTTCGTCTTGCTCTTCGAACCATTCGAGAGATGGCATAGAAAGAACGCGAGCCTTAATGCCTTCTGCAGCCAAAGTCTTGGCACCAGCAACAGCCCACTGAACTTCGGAGCCAGTAGCCATAATGATTACGTCTGGAGTGCCTTCGCAATCAACCAAAACGTAAGCGCCGTGCTTTACGCCTTCGCGAGCCTTCTGAGCAGTTTCTGCGAGAGTTGGAACGCCTTGGCGAGTCAAAATCATAGCGGTTGGGTAGCTGTTCTTCTTCTCGAAGAAGTAGCGGTAAGCTTCAGCAGTCTCGTACTCATCTGCAGGGCGCACAACCTCAAGCTGAGGAATAGCGCGGAAAGCAGCCAAGTGTTCGATTGGCTGGTGAGTTGGACCATCTTCACCCAAAGCTACGGAATCGTGAGTCCAAACGTAGAGGTTTGGAATCTCCATCAAAGCAGCCAAGCGAACTGCTGGGCGCTCGTAGTCGGAGAACTGGAAGAAGGTACCGTTGAATGGGCGAGTGTTAGAACCAAGCAAAATACCGTTGGTAATAGCACCCATTGCAAACTCACGCACACCAAAGTGAAGCTGACGGCCGTACTCGGAAACGTTTGGCCAAGTGCGAGTTGCATCCTCGGATGGGCCGAAGGAGTCAGCACCCTTAATGTTGGTGTTGTTGGAGCCGCCCAAATCAGCGGAACCGCCCCAAAGTTCTGGCATAACAGCAGCAATTGCGTTAAGAACTGCGCCAGAAGCTTTACGGGTAGCAACCTTGGAACCGACTTCGAAGCCAGCAACCAAGTCGTCAATAGCCTTGTCGAAGCCTTCTGGAAGCTTGCCGGCCTTAAGACGATCGTAAAGAGCAGCCTTATCTGGGTTGGCAGAAGCCCACTTTGCAAGAGCTTCATCCCAAGCCTTGTGAGCAGCCAAACCGCGCTCGGCAACCTTGCGAGCATGAGCCAAAGCTTCTTCGTCGATTGGGAACGAAACTTCTGGATCGAAACCGCAAAGTTCCTTCAAGCCCTTAACGGCTTCTTCACCAAGCTTAGAGCCGTGAGAAGCTTCGTTGTTGGTCTTGCCTGGGGTTGGCCAAGCAATCAAAGTATTAACCTTAATGAAGTGAGGCTTATCGGTAACTTCCTGAGCCTTTTCGATAGCTGCAGCCAAAGCCTGAACGTCTTCCTTGTAGGAACCGTCTGGCTGAATGAAGCTAACTTCGTCGGTGTACCAACCGTATGCACGGTAACGAGCAAGAATATCTTCAGAGAAGGTGAGCTTAGTGTCGCCTTCAATCTGAATGTGGTTTGCATCGAAGATTACAGTCAAATTGCCAAGCTTTTGGTTTCCAGCCAAGGAAGCAGCTTCAGAAGAAACGCCTTCCTCAACGTCGCCTTCACCGCAAATAACCCACACTTTGTGATCGAATGGGGAAGTGCCAGCTGGAGCTTCTGGGTCAAGAAGACCGCGCTCAAAGCGCTGGCCATAAGCGAAACCAACAGCAGAAGCAAGACCCTGACCGAGTGGGCCAGTAGTCATTTCGATGCCTGGAGTTAAGCCATATTCTGGATGACCAGGAGTACGCGTGTCTGCACCGCCACGGAAATACTTAAGATCGTCAAGAGTTAAGCCGTAACCAGAGAAGAACAATTGCACGTATTGCGTAAGCGAAGCGTGACCGCCAGAAAGAATAAAACGATCGCGGCCAGCCCACTTTGGGTCAGCAGGATCGTGCTTAATGAAGTGCTGGTACAAGGTGTACGCAATTGGTGCCAATGAAACAGGGGAGCCAGGATGTCCGTGTCCTGCTCGCTCAACAGCATCAGCCGAGAGAACCTTCGCCATCTTTACGGCGCGCTCGTCTAATGCAGACCAGTTGAAATCGGTCATGTGATCTACTTTCCTTCCAATAATTCGGGTTTTTGCGCACAGCTTGCGCTGGCCATTACCCTCACATTGCCCTTTAATCCTATCTTTTATATCAGACGAATTTTTAACAAAGTGTGTCAAAAGTTAACAAAAGTTTATATTTATAGTTAGTTGTTATTCTGTAAAAGTGATTTATTAAAAATACTTAATAATACTTAATCACATATTGTTATCACATATTATTTTGGCATATATAATAGTTAGCAGTGAATTAATAAACGATTAGTGCTATTTATAAAAATTATTAGCGCTATTTAATCGAGTTTGATGTTTTAATAAAGGAGAATCAATGCAATCACGACGCATGATGATATTGCGTGCGGTTGTTGAAGATTATATTCGTTCGCATGAGCCTGTTGGGTCTGCATCTTTAGCTAAAAATCACAAATTAGGCGTTAGTTCTGCAACGATTCGCAACGATATGTCTCTTCTAGAAGAAGAAGGCTACTTGATTCAGCCACATACTTCTGCTGGAAGAATTCCTACAGAAAAAGGCTACAGGTATTTTGTTGATGGCTTAGCTGCGTTAATCCCGCTTTCTAATGCGCAAAGACGAGGGATTCGCACGTTTTTAAGTGGATCTGTTAGTTTACAAGACACTCTACAACGCTCAGCGCGACTTCTTGCAAGCATAACTGGTCAAGTCGCACTCGTTGCGTCTCCTGCATTGTCGAAGTCAAAAGTAAAAAGAATTGAGATTGTTCAAGTATCGTCTTCAACTCTTCTAGTTGTTGTTATTACAGACGCTGGAGGAGTTGCGCAACACATGATTCAAGCGTCTAACATAAATCCAGACGACTTATTGCATTTAGTTAATATGGTTAATGAGAGCTGCGTTGGAGCCTCTCTTTTAGATGCTTCTAAGCGTGTTTATTTGCTTGCAAATCGCAAGGATTTAGCGTCTGCTTTGCAAGTTATTAGTCAACTTGCTAACGCGTTAGAAGATATGCATAATGGCGAGCATTCTCACGATTTGTACATGGCTGGAGCTTCTCAACTTGCGCATAGGCAAAATATTGGCGATTTTGCGTCTCTTTTTGACGCTCTAGAAGAGCAAGCTGTTATTATGCGACTTATGACTTCGCTAAGCGAGGAAGCAAACGATTGTGCAAGTGGCGTTAGCGTTGCAATAGGCTCGGAAACTCACACGCCTGGTCTTTTAAATGCTTCTGTTGTAACAAGCGCTTACGGCTACAATTCAGATTCCGATTCGGCGTTTATTGGCTCAATCGGCCCTACTCATATGGATTATGCTGCAACAATGACGGCTGTTAAAGCTGTAGCAAAATATCTTAATACGTTTATATCTGAAAATTCATAAAAGCAAATTCATAAAAATTAGCTGGCTGTGCCTTATGCAAAAATAATTTTAGAACATAAAAGGGGAGTTAAGTGACTGACTATTACAAGATTTTAGGTGTTGATTCTAACGCTAGTGACGATGAGATTCGCAAAGCTTATAGAAAGTTAAGTCGAAAGTATCATCCAGATATTGCAGGTCCTGAGTTTGAAGACAAGTTCAAGGAAGTTAACGCTGCATATGACGTTTTGTCTAATCCAGAAAAACGCAAAATGGTAGATATGGGCGTAGATCCAAACAATCTATCGGCATCGGGTGCTGGTGCTGGCGCTGGCGCGTACGCCAATATGAATATGGATATGGGAGATATTCTAAACCAGTTCTTCTCTGGGTCTTTTGGTGCTAATGCCGGATCTCCTATTCCGCGCGTTAATCGTGGTGAAGATTCGCTAACAGAAGTTAAGGTTGACCTTAAAACTGTTGTTTTTGGCGGAAACGCTAAGGTTCATGTTGTAACTTTCGGTCTTTGCCAAGATTGCGCTGGAAAAGGTTCGGCAGATAAAACAGACCCTGTAACTTGCTCAGAGTGCAAGGGTGCTGGTTTTGTGCAACGAGTTACTCGCACAATGTTTGGTCAAATGATGTCTTCGGAGCCGTGCCGCGCATGTGAAGGCCACGGAACGATTATTAAAAATGTTTGCCCCAATTGCCACGGTCATGGTCGCGTTCGCACTTCTAGAGAAGTTGGAATCACGATTCCTGCTGGAATTAAAGACAATTCTCGCTTACGACTTGCGTCTCAAGGAGCAATAGGCGAATGTGGTGGTCCTGCTGGCGATTTGTATGTTGACGTTCGCATTCGTAAAGACGAGCAATTTACTAGAGACTTAAACGATTTACATTGCTGGATTGACGTTCCAATGAGCTGGGCTGTGCTTGGTCACAATGTTGATATTGATACTTTTGATGGCAAAAAGAGTGTTGAAATTCCTGCTGGAACGCAAAACGAAGACACGATTCCTCTTTACGATTTGGGTGTTACTGTTTTTGGAAGTAAAGATAGAGGAAATATTATTGTTCACATTCTTGTTAATATTCCAACAAAGCTTAGCGAAGAAGAGCGTAGTTTGATTGAAAAGTTTGCAAACTTGCACGATGAAAAAGTTAGCGAAGTAAAGCAACATGCTATTGCGGAGCCAGTGGGCAATAAAAAGGGATTCTTTAGCAAGCTAAAAGATGCATTTTGCTAGGATTTAGGATTTTAATGATTCTTAGTATTTTAAGGAGTTGACTTATGGTATTGCCTATTTTATTTGCTGGAACTCCAGATGTTGCTGTTGCTCCTTTGCGCGCGCTTGTTGAAGATAAAGAACATTTTGATGTGCGAGCTGTTCTTACTCGTCCAGACGCTCCGACTGGTAGAGGTAGAAAGCTTGTTCCTAGTGCTGTTAAAAAAGCTGCGATTGAGCTTGGAATTCCTGTTCTAGAGGTTAATCCTAGCAATGAGCAAGAGTGCGTGAGTGCTCTAAAAGCTACTGGCGCAAGGATTGCGGCCGTTGTTGCATATGGAAAGATTCTTAGGCAGTCTGTTTTAGATGCTCTTCCTTTAGGATGGTACAACTTGCATTTTTCGCTTCTCCCGCAGTGGCGAGGTGCTGCTCCTGTTCAGCGCGCAATATGGGCTGGAGACGATATTACAGGTGCAACAGTTTTTAAGATTACGCGCGGAATGGATGAAGGTCCGATTCTTGCACAAATGACTACAAAGATTGGACCACACGAAACAGCTGGCGATTTGCTCACGCGATTAAGCAATGATGGCGCAAATCTTCTTTGCTCTGCTCTTGTTGGCTTGGAATCTGGTCAAATTGTTCCTGTTGAGCAAGACTCTACTCCTTGCCAAATTGCTCAAAAAATCACTGTTGAAGATGCTCATATTCGTTTTGATATTCCATCATTTGCAATCGATAGGCAGATTCGCGCTTGCACGCCAAATCCTGGAGCTTGGTGCAATCTGCATGTTGATTCTAGTGATTTGCAAGCAATCACTTTGCATGTTCTTGCTTGCGCATTAGCAAAAGATGAAGATATTGAATTACATAGTCTAAACGAGCTTAAACCTGGGCAGATTCTTGCAAAAAAGCACAATGTTTGGGTTGGATGTGCAAGTGGAGCTATTGAGCTTTTAGAAGTTAAAGCGCAAGGTAAAAAAGCTATGAATGCTGCAGATTGGGCAAGAGGAGCGCACTTAAGTAGTGAATCCTACTTGGATTAAAAGTTAGTGAGTAAACGTTAATTTAGTAAATCTAAAACTAGGCTTAGGTCTCGTGTATCTATGCTTGCTTTAGCTTGGCTTTTTAATAACTGCTTTGCGCAAAATGCTACGCCTAATCCTGCTGTTTTAATCATATCTATATCGTTAGCGCCGTCTCCAATAGCAACGCTTTGAGCAATATCAATATTGTTCTTGCGTGCCCAATTAGTCAATGCTTTTGCTTTATATTGACGATTTACTATTGGATCAATAACTTTTCCACTTAGTTTAGAATCTACGACTTCTAGATTGTTTGCAACCCAAAAGTCTATGTTTAGTTTTGGCAAAAAATCGTCTAAAACTTGCTTGAATCCGCCGCTAACAGCTCCAACTTTCCATCCAAAAGAGTGCAATGTGTTTATAAGCTTTTTAGCTCCATTTGTTACATGAATATTTTGAGCAACTTGTTTAACGCAAGAATAGTCAAGTCCCTTAAGCATAGAAACTCTTAGCTTTAGCGACGTATTAAAGTCCATTTTTCCTTGCATTGCTCTAGATGTTATGTATGCTAAATTGCAGCCAACTCCAGCAATATCTCCTAATAAATCTATAACTTCTTCTTCAATAAGAGTGGCGTCTACATCTAAAACAAGAAGCCCTGGTTTTTTTAGTGAAGGAGTATTAATTAAGTTTTGTGTTTTTAAGTATGGTACTTTAGTCATGTTATAATCTTTTAAGAGAGTGTTAGGTTTATTAATTAATTTTAAGGCTGGTTTAAGAAATTTAGGAATTTGTTTTGCTATGCGTTTTGCATTGTAAGACTTCTTATAAAACTTATATTAAATATTAAATGTGAAAGTTTATTGATTTTATTTGAATATTGCGTGTGGAAGTTTGGTTTAATTTGATTAGTTGAGTAAAATAGTTGCAGATTTATGGATAGTTGCAGATTTTTGGAATAGATAAATAATCAAAATGTGGGGAATTAAAGAGGTGAGTAGAGTATGGCAAGTATGAATTTACGCGATGTTGCTCTTGAAGTTGCTAGGATTTTGGAAGATGTTGGCAAGCACGCTTATCAAGACCAATTAAATCCTCGAGATATGGCAAGCATGATGGTTTTGGGGGATCCGAATCAAGCAGATTCTGGTTTTGGAGATAAGCTCGTACGATTTATTGAAAATCGTCTTACGTACATAAACACATTCCAGGGATTTTGGCGTAATCGTCCAGAAAATTGCAATATTGGTGATCGTTTTTGGTGCGTTGGAAATATTGACGGTGCTATTAACTTTAATCGAGATATGGCAGAGTGGACTCTAACTGTTTCGCTTTTTGAGTTCAACGATCAAGGCTCCGCAAGGCCCGTTCTTGGAGTTGTTCATGCTCCAGCTCTTGGTCTTACTTATTTAGCAGCTAAAGGCCAGGGTGCTATTCGTATTCGTAAAACTCCTAATGGAGAAAAGCGAGAGAAAATCACTCCTTCTACAACATCAACATTGCACGGTTCTGTTGTTTGCTACGGAATGTCTTATATTCCAGGCGAATCTAAAAGAGCTTTGGATGTTGTTTCTTCGCTTGAGGAAGAATGTCCAGCAGATATTAAGCGCATTGGCCCTGCTTCTCTTGATTTATGCAAGGTTGCTGATGGCACTTACGACGCTTATTTTGAGCCGCATCTTCACGAGTGGGATATTCCAGGCGTTTCCGCTGGTGCTGTTGTTGTTAAAGAGGCTCAAGGTCATGTTCGACAATGGAATGGTGACTCAATCCATTGGAGACGCGAAAACGACGTTATTGCTTCGAATGGTTTAATAAATAAAGAACTTCAAAATTATTTGCGATAAATTAGAGTTAAAATCTTAGCAATTGTTTGCATGATTTTTAATATTAAAGCTTTAATTTTGAGAAAAACATTTATGCAATCGTTATCATTAAATAGACAATATATAAGCGTGTCGCTTTAGCAATATTGTAGAATGAACATGATATCCCATTGTCCGACATTCAGAGGGGAGTGTTAACGATGATTGACACTGCACAAGCATTTGGCGTAGATATTGGTGGCTCTGGTATTAAGGCTGCACCAGTTAATTTGGAAAAAGGCGAGTTTGCAGAACCGCGATATAAGATTCTAACTCCAGCGGTTTCCACACCTCAAGCTGTTGCAGATATTGTTCGTCAGCAGCTTGAGCATTTTGATGTGCCTGAAGATGTTCCTGTTGGCATTGCTTTCCCAGCGCCTATTAAACCAGGCAAGAAGCTTGAGTTTATGGCAAATCTTGATCAATCTTGGATTGGTGTGGATGTTACAGAAGTGTTTAGTGAAGCTTGCGGTCGTCCTGTTACGGTTGTTAACGATGCAGACGCTGCTGGTCTTGCAGAACAGCATTTTGGTGCCGCAAAAGATAAAGATGGCTTAGTTATTGCAACAACATTAGGCACTGGAATTGGAACCGCTTTGATTTACAATGGCGTTCTTATTCCAAACACAGAGCTTGGTCATATTCAGCTAGAAAAAGGAAAGGGAGATGCAGAAAAGTATGCTGCTTCTTCTGTTCGCGAAAAGTTGGATATGGGTTATAAAAAGTGGGCTAAGCGCTTAACTAAGTACTACGGATTAATGGAAAAGTACTTTAATCCAGACTTGTTTGTTGTTGGCGGTGGCGTTAGCCGTGTAAGCGAAAAGTTCTTGCCGCATATCGATATTAAGACTCCTATTGTTGTTGCGTCTTTGCATAACGAAGCTGGCATTATTGGTGCAGCTTACTATGCAATGCAACAAAGAAACAAGTAAAGTTTTAATATTTTATTTGTTTTGTTTACTTTATTTGCGCTGGATGCTTTTGCGTTCAGCGCATTTTTTATATTTGGTTATGCGATGCGCTAGTGTAGTCGAGTGCGATTTTCTTCTAGAGTTGATGTAAGCGAGCCAAATCCAATTATTCTGGCTCAACGCGTTGCTATGTCTAAAGGTATTAAACTCACAAAACTTAACGATTCAAACCCAACAGTGCATGGTCTTGCTCCAAAATGTTTAAGCGCAAAATATACAGCAGATCCTAGAGGACCAATCGAAGTTAGGCGCATTCTTGCTGATTTTATAAATGCTAGAGATAATCGCGCAGATCAAAATATTGCAAGTCAAAATATTGTAGATCAAAAAAGTAATTCACCAAAAGCTCTTAATCCAAATAATCTATACGTATTATCGTCTACTTCTCAAGCATACGCATGGCTTATGATGCTTCTGTGCGATTGTGGTGACTCAGTCTTAGCTCCAACTCCTGGGTATCCTCTTATTGAATCTATTGCAAGACTTCAAGGCGTAAAATCTATACCATATCCGCTTGTTTATGATGGCTCTTGGACTATTGATATTCCAAGAGTTAAAGAACTTTTGCAAAACGCAAATAATCGTATTCGTGCTCTTGTTTTAATAAACCCAAATAATCCAACAGGCTCTTATGTTAAGCCAGAAGAAAGAGCGCAATTGTTGAGTTTATGCAATAAAAATAATGTTGCGATTATTGCAGATGAAGTTTTCTACGATTACTCTTTAGAACCATTTGCCAAAAATTCAAGACTTGCAGGAGAACAATCAACACTCGTTTTTGCTTTAGATGGATTTTCAAAAATGCTTGCAGCTCCGCACGCAAAAGTTGGGTGGATTGAGGTTTCGGGACCAAGTCAAGATGTGCAAGAAGCAATGAAACGACTTGACGTTATTGCGGATGATTTTCTTCCAATTGGCGCAACTGTATCGGAAAGAATTCCAGAATTATTGCAATGCGCTAAAGAGCAAACTGCGACTGTTCAAAGTCGAGTACGATCTAATCTTAAAACGCTTAGAAAAATGCTTGCAAGCTACCCAAATTGTTGCGTTAGTGCATTGCGTGCAGAAGGCGGATGGAATATTTTGTTGCGCGTTCCTTCTTGTATAGATGATGATTTATTAGCTTTGCGCTTAATTAAAGACTACAAGCTGGTTTCTCAGCCTGGATATTATTTTGACATGCCAACTAATGGCTACTTAGCGCTATCTTTACTTCCACAAGAAGATCAATTTGAAAATGGCGTTACTTTATTGCTGAATACTGTTCATAAAATGCTAGAAGAGATGTAGAAAAATCTAGAATTTTGAAGACTCTAGATTTAGAAGACTTATGAATTAAGAAGACTCATGTTCTTAAACTTTAGACTAGATTAGAGTAAACCAGCATCTAACGTAGTGCCAAAGCCCAGGATTGAATCGCAAAACTGAATCTTCTCTTCCTGGAACAAACCAACCTAAGAAAGCGATTGCAATAGAGAAAAATAGCATTGCTAAAATTACAATGCGTATTGTGTAACACATAACTTTTGTGCGCAAAGTTGTGCAATCTTCTACGTTTGCGTATTTTTCTAGAAAAACAGTAATTCCGATTATTGCGCTTAGTGAGAACGCCCATCCAAAGTCAGCAATATAACGCCATCCAATTCCTGCTTTTAAGCTGTTGAAAACAACAACAATCATTGCAAGAATCAAAGCACATATAGTAAGTCTTGACGCAAATTTGCTCATTTTTTTAGTCATTAACAAAGAACAAATAACGCCAATAAATGCCAATGGAGCAAGGGTAAACATTCCGCCAATCATTGGCTCTGCGTATTGCCATCTATTGAAAGCAATAGGATTAATCGAAATCCAAGGGAAAGCTGGTGTAAAGCGCAATGGCAAAGCTAAATAACTTAAAATTGAAGGAATGATGTTTTGCACAGGAAGGCGCATTGTAGTCATGTCTGTAATAGTAATTTGATATTCGTTACCAAAGTTAAATGGTGACCCAAATCTTAAGTCGTTATACAATCCTATTGGTATTGCAACTATTACAAACGGCACAATCACGCTTAAAACTAGCTTTATTATTTGCTTTAAGTCTTCTTTTATAATTTTCTTGCTAGAAATTAAATGCTTAAAATAGAAGTAAATATTGTTGTAAAAAAGCGGTATTGCAAGCAAAAACGCGATTATAAATGTTGGTCTGCATCCTAGATTTAGAGATATAAACAAAGATCCTAATGCAATATGCTTAGCAGATATTTGATAAATAGACTTGTTTGATTCTTGGCTTTGTTTGCAATCTTTTGCAATATTTTTATTAGCGCCAAGATAAAACCATAATCCTAAAGATGTAAAGAATAGCGAAGCTGCCATTGGAACACTATAGAATGATGTTCTAAACCATAAGTAAACGGTGTTAGATGTAATAAAGAACAATGCTAAGCAAATAGACACGCAAGCAAGAGACGCTCGTTTATTTATTCGCTCAATAAGTCTAATCACTAGAAGAGAGCCAGAAATTAAGAACCCCACTAGGCATATAAGAGTTGCGATTGCTGTTGGAAGCATACTTCCGCCATTAATCCACAAACTCGATATAAGTCTATAAGGCATAAAGAATAAAACAGCTGGAATTACACCAAAATACGAGTACCAATGGCCGTTGTAATATGCGTGATCCCAATAAATATTGTGCACTAAATTAGAAAGAAGCTTGTTTCTTGCAATTGGATCGTACGGATTAGTAAGATTTTGCATTTGCTTAGGAACAGGCAAGTCAAGATATGTTTTTCCTTTAATAAGAGCGTCTGCTGTGTGCGCATATTGATCAAAATCGTACGTGTAGTTTCCAGCAACGTCAAAATGCATTGGAATAGCGTTAAAAACATTCCAAACAATTGCAACAACAGCTATAGCAATAAATGGAGTCCAAGATAAAACTAGTAAAAGTCTTTGATTAAAACTTTTTGTATTAAGTTTTATTTTCCACAATTTAGACCAAGGATTCCACAATGCAATCAAAATTGAAACGACTATAAGAAAAAGAACGCGACCCCAATTCCAACTAAAAGGTGCTCTAACATTTGCTTTTGCGTCCTCAACGTCTACAACGTCTCCTTTAGGGTGCTGTATCCATAATCGAAGCGTGCTTTTAACTCCAACTGCTTGATCTGGAACAGGAAGCATAGCAAAACTAATAGCTCTAGGGTTTGTGCTTAAAGGCTTTCCAGCGATTTTATTAACATCAATGCGTACATGCACGTCTGTTTTAACGGGACTTTTGCCAATTTTTTTAGGCGTAATTAGTGAAGGCTTAAGCTGAATGTACGGTGAAGATCCGTCGGAATTAACTTCTAAATAAGATTCCGAAGGGTCTGTAATTAAAAGTCCTCCAGAAGAAAGTCTTTTAATTCCAGGGCCAGTAAGATTGTGAGAAAACATGCTATCCGTGCTGCCAGTAACACTATTCCAAAATGGAATGTTTCCAACAGTGCATTCAAACAATGCTATTAACAGCAAGATTGCTAAAGGCGCGCGAAGAACGCGAAAAATGTTGTGTAGCGCGCAATTTGCAAAATTAGCTGTTTTTTTCATAGAAATCTAAAATCCTATTCTTCTGCTACCAAATCAAGATAGTCGTCGCTCCACAAGTCTTCGTCACCGTCTGGCATAAGAAGAACTCTTTCTGGGTTTAGCGCAAGAACTGCTCCTTCGTCGTGAGTAACCAACACAATTGCGCCTTCGTATTTAGAAATAGCTTTAAGAATTTCTTCGCGAGAAGCTGGGTCTAAGTTATTAGTAGGCTCATCAAGCAAAAGAACGTTTGCTTTAGAAGTTACAAGAGTTGCCAATGCTAGGCGAGTTTTTTCTCCGCCAGAAAGCACTTTAGCGGGTTTCATGGCGTCGTCTCCCGAAAACAGGAAGCTTCCAAGCATTGATCTTGCTTGAGTGTCGTTTAATTCTGGCGCAACGTGTTGAAGATTTTCTAAAACAGTTGCATCTAAGTCTAAAGTATCGTGCTCTTGCGCAAAATAGCCTATTTTGCATCCGTGTCCATATTCAACAACGCCAGTATCTGCGCTTTCTTCGCCAGCAAGAATGCGCAAAGTGGTAGTTTTTCCAGCGCCATTGTATCCCAAAATAACAACTCTCGAGCCTTTATCTATAGCCAAATTTATGCCAGCAAATACAATGTTTGAACCATAAGCTTTTGAAATATCTTTAGCCATAATAGGAGTTCTGCCGCAAGGAGCAGGCTCTGGGAATCGAATGTCTGCTACTTTTTCGCGGCTTTGAGCTTCGCTTGTTTCGTTCAATAAGCGTTCAGCTCTACGCATCATGTTTTGAGCTGCTACCGCTTTAGTTGCTTTTGCGTGAAGTCGGATTCCTTGCTTCATAAGTCGCTCCGCCTTCTTTTCTGCAACTTCGCGCTCTCTTCGTCTTCTCTCTTCGTCTACAACGCGCTGATGCAAGTATGCTTTCCAGCCCATTGAATACATGTCTATTTGCGCAAGTTGTGCATCTAAATGCCAAACTTTATTAACAACTTCGTCTAGTAACTCTGTTGAGTGCGATATAACAAGGAATCCACCTTCAAAGCGTTTTAAGTAATTGCGCAACCAGACTATGGAATCTGCGTCTAAGTGGTTTGTAGGTTCGTCTAAAATCAGCGTATCTGCATTAGAAAAAAGTATTCGCGCGAGTTCGATTCGTCTGCGTTGTCCACCAGAAAGTGTTCCAAGAGCTTGTTTCATAACTTCTTGTGGGAGTCCAAGGCTATTTGCCATTGATATTGCTTCCGATTGAACAGCGTACCCACCAGCTTTTTCAAAATCATTAATCGCTTTATCGTAGCGATTCATGGCTTTTGTCATAATATCTGGATCTGGATTCGTCATGTCTTTTTCTGCTTTTCGTATACGAGATACGATTGACGAAATATCGCGAGCGCTCATAATTCTATCTAACGCGCTTTGCTCTGGATCTGCTGCATGCGTGTCTTGTGGAAGATATCCTAACGAGCCGCTTACTTTTACGCTTCCTCCAGCTGGAAGTGTTTCTGCAGTAATTACGCGCGTAAGTGTTGTTTTTCCAGCGCCATTCCTTCCGACTAAGCCTATTTTGTCGCCTTTTGTAACATGAAAATCTGTTGGGTTTAATAGCGTGCGCGCACCAATTTGTATAGTAAGTCCTTGTGCGTCAATGGCCATTTTTTACCCACCCCTTAAGTTTTATTCTTGTAAAATCGTAATTAAAATATTAATTGAAATATGTTAACCAAACTCCCGATTATACCGTTAGGCTTGCATAGGATTAGCAACACGCAGTAAGCAACATATTTCGAACATGTGTTCTATAATGAATGATATTACAAAACGGGCACGTAATCAAGATTTAGTTTTGCAATTTTGATTCATATACGCTAAAGCATCTTAAGGAGGTAGAATGCAAAAACACTTGGATTCTTTACAAAGTAAGCAGTCACTTTCAATAAAAGATGCAAACATGAATGCTACAAACATGAATGTTAAAGATGGAAATAGTCGTCAAAAAAACAATGTACTTCAATCGTTTATTGATTCTGCGCCAATTATAAAAAATAATGGTAATTTAATATACGACTTAGGTGATGTTCCTTCCGACTTAAAAATAACTGTTCAAGGTGCAAGAGAGCATAATCTAAAGAACGTTAATTTGCAATTGCCTAGAAATAGGATGATTGTTTTTACTGGCCTATCTGGTTCTGGCAAATCTTCTCTTGCTTTCGACACTCTTTTTGCAGAAGGTCAAAGGCGTTATGTGGAATCCTTAAGCGCATATGCAAGGCAATTCCTTGGAAGAATGGATAAGCCAGACGTAGATTTTATTGAGGGATTAAGCCCAGCAGTTTCGATTGACCAAAAAACAACTAATCGCAATCCTCGTTCTACTGTTGGCACAATTACAGAGATTTATGACTATTTAAGGCTTCTTTTTGCCCGCGTAGGTATTCCACATTGCCCTAAATGTGGTGAAATCGTTAGTGCGCAAACTCCTCAACAAATAGCTAACGCATTGCTTTCTTTGCCGCAAAAAACAAGGTTGCAATTGCTAGCTCCTATTGTTAACGGCAGAAAAGGTGAGTTTAAAGATACTATTACTCTTCTTAGGTCAGACGGATATTCTAGAGCGCTTGTAGACGGGCAAATGCGAGAGCTTTCGGAAGATATTACTTTAGAAAAGCAAAAGAAACACACAATCGAAGTTATTGTAGATAGGCTAGTTATAAAAGATGGCATACGTACACGCCTTACAGATTCTATAGAAACAGCGCTAAAGCTTTCTAAAGGTATTGTTGTTGCTGATTTTGTAGACGAAGATGCTTCTTCTAAAAACAGGCGTCAAAGTTTTTCCGAGAATATGGCGTGCCCGAATAGTCATCAATTTAACCTATTAGAGATAGAGCCAAGAACGTTCTCATTCAATGCTCCGTATGGAGCGTGCCATGATTGCTCTGGAATTGGTTACAATCTAGAGATTGACCCTGCTCTTGTTGTTCCAAATACAGAAAAGTCACTTAACGAAGGCGCTATAGAACCTTGGGCATTGAATAAAGCAGCTGGAGAATACTACAGGCATGTGTTAAAAGGATTAAGTGTAGAGCTTGGCTTTAGTATGGATACTCCGTGGGAAAATCTTCCAAAAGATGTGCAAGATTCAATACTCTATGGTCATGATTTTGAAGTAAAAGTATCGTATAAAAATCGATGGGGTAGGCAGAGAGAGTATTCAACAGGATTTGAAGGCGTAGTGCGTACTCTTATGCGCAAACATGACGAAACAGACTCAGATCAAATGCGTCAATACTACGAGTCATACATGCGAGAAGTGCCATGCTTAACATGCAAAGGAAAAAGACTTAATCCAGAAGTCTTGTCTATTAAAGTTGGCTCGTGCTCAATCGCAGACGTATGCGATATGCCTATTGAAAAAAGTCTTGAATGGATTAATTCATTAAATCTAGAAGGCTCAAAAAAGATAATTGCTAAAGAGATTGTAAAAGAGATCAAAGCAAGACTAGGCTTCTTAAACGACGTTGGCTTAAACTACTTAACGCTTTCTAGAGCAGCAAAAACTCTTTCTGGCGGAGAAGCTCAAAGAATAAGACTTGCAACGCAAATAGGGTCTGGTTTAGTTGGTGTTATGTACGTTCTTGACGAACCCTCTATTGGTCTTCATCAAAGAGACAATGAAAAGCTTATATCAACGTTGCACAATCTTAGAGATCTTGGAAATACGCTTATAGTTGTAGAACACGACGAAGATACAATACGAAAGTCAGACTGGCTTGTAGACATTGGCCCAGAAGCTGGAGAAAATGGCGGAGAAGTTGTCTATTGCGGCCCTGCAAAACACATAACAGAGGCGAAGCGATCAATTACAGGAGACTATATTGCAAAAAGACGCGCAATAGATGTTCCTAAAAAGCGCCGCAAAATCAACAAAAGTCGTAAGCTAACTATTGTTGGCGCAAAAGAGCACAATCTTAAAAACATAGATGTAGAAATACCTTTAGGCGTATTTACTTGCATAACAGGAGTATCTGGATCTGGAAAGTCAAGTTTAATAAACTCAATACTTTACCCAGTTTTGGCAGATAAGCTAAACGGCGCTCGCATTGTTCCAGGATTGCATAAGCGCGTTGATGGAATAGAAAATTGCGATAAGGTTGTTCACGTAGATCAAAATCCTATTGGCAGAACACCAAGATCAAATCCTGCAACCTACACTGGAGTTTGGGATAAAATTCGCTCGCTTTTTGCTCAAACTCCAGAAGCGAAAGTTAGAGGGTATGGTCCTGGAAGATTCTCGTTTAACGTAAAAGGCGGAAGATGCGAGGCTTGTAGCGGAGACGGAACGCTTAAAATCGAGATGAATTTTTTGCCAGACGTATACGTGCAATGCGAAGAATGCCATGGAAAAAGATATAATCGAGACACTCTAGAAGTAAAGTACAATGGTAAAACTATTTCAGACGTGCTAGATATGCCAATATCGCAAGCTGCTGTGTTCTTTAAAGCATATCCGTCTATTTCTAGATACTTAGAGACTTTAGTTAAAGTTGGATTAGGTTATATTAGGCTTGGTCAAAGCGCGCCAACACTTTCTGGTGGAGAGTCGCAAAGAGTAAAGCTTGCTACGGAACTACAAAAACGTTCTACTGGAAAAACCGTTTATATTCTAGATGAACCTACTACGGGCTTGCATTTTGAAGATGTTCGCAAGCTTTTAAGTGTTCTTCAATCTTTAGTAGATAAAGGCAATAGTGTAATAGTTATTGAGCACAATCTTGATGTTGTAAAATGCGCGGATTGGATTATAGATTTAGGCCCAGAAGGAGGAGATAAGGGCGGCGAAATCGTGGCAACTGGTACTCCAGAAGATGTTGCAAAGCAGCCAGAAAGCTGGACTGGTAAATTCTTAAAGTCAATGCTTGAATAGAGCAAAATCAGCAGTATTTAAGTAAAAATTTATGAATAATTTTATGAATATCTTATGAAAGGAGGTGAGATCATGAATGTTCTAAATTCTAAAGAATCAAATATTAGAAATGATGAAGAAAATATGGAGACTAGAGAAGCTGGAAAAAATATAGAAATCAGTAGGGGAGAATGGAAGAAAACTCACCAATCTAAATATGATGAAAGCTATGCAAGCTACTTTGATAATTCATCTAAAAACGATTTTGGTGCTCCTCTTTTAGGAGATAGTCGTGATTTATTTAGGCCAAAAACTTCCGATATTCCAAATCAGCCTGGAGTATACAAGTGGAGAGATGAGCGTGGAAAAGTAATATACGTTGGAAAAGCAAAAAGTTTAAGAAACAGGCTATCGAATTATTTTCAGCCCTTAAACCAGCTTCATCCTAGAACGCAATCAATGGTATTAACAGCTAGAAGCTTAGAATGGACTGTTGTAAACACAGAACTTGAGGCTCTAACGCTTGAATATACTTGGATTAAAGAGTTTAATCCAAGGTTCAACATTGTTTTTAAAGACGATAAAACATACCCATATATTGCAGTATCTGTAAATGATGATTTTCCAAGAGTTTGGATTACTAGAAATCGAAACTCAAAGTCAACGCAATATTTTGGACCGTATGCAAAAGTTTGGCAATTAAAGCACAGTTTGGATTCTTTGCTAAAAACTTTTCCAGTTAGAACATGCCGACAGTCTGTTTTCAATAAAGCACAAAAAACAGGAAGACCTTGTCTTCTTGCATCTATTGGAAAATGCTCTGCACCTTGCGTTCAAAAAGTAGACAAAAAAACGCATAGGAACAATGTTGAACAATTAGTTGGCATTCTAAGTGGTGCTATTGGAGATTCCTACATTAGCGATTTAACAAGAAAAATGAAGGAGTTAAGCAATAACTTAGATTTTGAAAATGCTGCAAAAATAAGAGACAAAATCAACATTTTTAGAACTGTTATTCAACAAAATTCCGTTGTTTTTAACGATAATGTAGAAGCTGATGTTTTTGGTTTTAGTGCAGATTCGCTTGAAGCATGTGTTCACGCATTCTTTGTTAGAGAAGGGCTACTTCGCGGAGAAAAAAATTGGCAAGTCGAAAGAAGCGAAGACATTAGTGATGAAGATATGATCGCAAACTTGCTTATACGAGTTTATTGTGAATATGAATCAAATAATGATTTGCAATATGCAAACTCGTTAAAAATAGAGCAATCCAGGAATGCGTTACAAATCGATTACTCTAGCAATGCAAATATGGATTCGTCGTACAGAGCTAAAGAAACAAAGGAACGCAAAAAGCGTCAAGAAACAACTGGAAGAGGGGATTTGCTTGACCCAATTTGCCCAGTTCCTAGAGAGATTATTATTCCTATTGAATTAGAAGAATCCCATAAAGAAAATCTTGAAAGATGGCTTAGTGGGTTAAGAGGCGCGAAAGTAACTATTAAAGTTGCAGAACGTGGAGATAAGCGCTCGCTCATGGATAAAGCAAACTTGAATGCTGAGCAGTCTCTTAAACAGATGAAAACAAGTAGGATTTCTACTTTAGAATCTAGAACTAATGCTATGAATCAAGTTGCTGCAGCTCTTTCAATGAGTGAAGCTCCATTGCGAATTGAATGCTACGATATTTCAAACTCAGCTGATGGAAGATATCAAGTTGCATCAATGGTTGTTTTTGAAGATGGAATTGCTAAACCTAGTGAATATAGAAGATTTTCTATAAAAGGCCCCAATGGTATTGGTCAATTAGACGATTTAAGCGCATTATATGAAACTATTTCTAGACGTTTTAAGCATGAAAGCGATAGTTGCAACAATGAAGATGATGATTGCATAGAAAATCGCTCACAATCATCCTCAAAAAAATTTGCATATACGCCAAATCTTGTAATCGTTGATGGTGGTATTGAGCAAGCAAAAGCAGCTCAGAAAGCAATGATTGATTGCAATGTTAAAGGCATAACAGTATGTGGATTATCTAAAAAATTAGAAGAAGTTTGGCTGCCTAATAGTCAATACCCAATTATTCTAAAAAGAAGCTCCGAAGGATTGTATTTGCTTCAAAGAGCTAGAGACGAATCTCATCGCTTTGCTATTGCTTATCATAGAAAAAAACGTGCAAAGGCAATGTTGTATTCATCTATTGACTCAATTCCTGGAATTGGCGAATCTTATAAAAAACGTTTGCTTTCAAAATTTGGCAGCGTTAAAAATCTAAAAGAAGCAAGCGTAGAAGAGTTACAAAAAGTTCCTGGAATCGGTTTGTTAAAGGCTAAAACTATTTATGAGTTTTTGCACTCTCAATAAATCTAAACAATTCTATGGCATGTTGATTAGTCATGATAAGCAACTAGCCTTATAAGTATGTCTCAAGAAATCGAAATAGGTTTGGGTAAAAAAGCCCGAGTTGCTTACTCACTAGACGATATTGCTATACTTCCTTCTCGTCGTTCTCGCGACCCAAAGGCTGTATCTACATCATGGCAAGTCGACGCTTATAGTTTTGACGTACCAGTGATTGCTGCGCCAATGGATTCTGTTACAAGCCCAGATACGGCTATTGCAATGGGTCAAATGGGAGCATTGGGCGTGCTTGATTTGGAAGGATTGTGGACTCGTTACGAGAATCCAGAACCACTTCTTAAAGAAATCTCAGAACTTAAAGACGAAGTTGCAACTAAGCGCATACAAGAGATTTATTCGGAGCCAATCAAGCCAGAACTTATTGTTAAGCGTTTGCACACAATTCGCGATGCTGGTGTTACGGTTGCAGGTGCTCTTTCTCCGCAACGCACTCAAGAATTTTATTCTACTGTTCTAGAAGCAGGCGTTGATTTATTTGTTATTCGTGGAACTGCTGTTAGTGCAGAACATGTTTCTAAAGACCATGAGCCTCTTGATTTAAAGAAGTTTATTTACGATTTAGATGTTCCAGTTATTGTTGGAGGTTGTGCAGACTACACTTCCGCATTACATCTTATGAGAACTGGTGCTGCTGGAATCCTTGTTGGTTTTGGCGGTGGAGCAGTTTCTGCAACAATGAATACGCTCGGAGTGCAAGCGCCTATGGCAACTGCCATTGCAGACGTTGCAGAAGCTCGCAGAGATTATATGGACGAGTCTGGCGGTCGATACGTTCAGATTATTGCAGATGGTGGAATGGGAACGTCTGGCAACTTTATTAAGGCGCTTGCCATGGGAGCAGATGCAGTAATGCTTGGCACTCCTTTGGCGCGTGCAACTGAGGCTCCAGGTCGCGGAATGCATTGGGGAGCAGAAGCTCGTCATCCTTCTTTGCCGCGCGGTATGCGCACGAATGTTGGAACTGTTGCTCCGCTTGAGAATATTTTGTTTGGGCCAAGCCATATGGCAGACGGAAAAACAAATTATGTTGGAGCTTTAAGACGAACAATGGCATCTACTGGGTATGTTGATGTTAAGAGCTTCCAACGCTGTAGTGTTGTTTTCAACCCATTCCATCAAGACATAAGATAAATAATAAAAATCTTATAATCATTTTATAGGGATGAACAAGATTGCGCGCTCAATTCAATTTTGAGTGCGCAATTCTTGTGTATAGGCCAAAAAATGTTTAAAGCTAAGTTGATTAATGTTAGTGAAATACGATTAGTCAGTTAGCTTTTGGCTCATAATCCCGTTTTTGATAGTTTTGTTTTTGCGCATCGACTTTTGTCCCAGAATTTTACAAAGTTAAGTTAGTTTTCAAAATCATTATTGACATAACACATGTAAGTCTATAGAGATTATCTATACATATAGGATTATTAATATAAATAATCTATTATAAAAATACGGTTAAATCTAGATTCTTAAGCAAGCTATTTAACACGTTTAACTAAAAATATTGCAAAAAGCAATAAAAGATTTTAGCAAACAAGTAAAGATTGGAGTTGTTATGAGCCTTATTGGTACGCATATTCTTCCATTTAAGGTAAATGGATACAAGAATGGCAATTTTGTAGAAGTAAGCGACAGTGACGTTCTTGGAAAATGGGCTATTTTCTTCTTCTATCCAGCAGACTTTTCATTCGTGTGCCCAACAGAGCTTGAAGATCTTGCAAACCACTATGAAGAGCTTCAAAAGTTAGGCGTAGAAGTTTATTCTGTTTCAACAGACACACACTTTGTTCACAAAGCTTGGCACGATGATTCTAAAGCTATTGCAAAAGTTCAATACACAATGCTTGGAGACCCAAACGGCGCGCTTTCTAGAAACTTTAATGCGCTAAATGAGGAATCTGGTTTAGCTCATCGCGCAACTTTTTTGGTGGATCCTCAAGGCAATATTCAATTCTACGAGATGACAGCAGATGGAATCGGCAGAAACGCCGACGAGATGCTTCGCAAAGTTAAAGCTGCACAATTTATTGCATCTCACCCAGGAGAAGTATGCCCAGCAAAGTGGGAGCAGGGAGAAGAAACACTTGCTCCATCTATTGACTTAGTTGGAAAAATCTGATTTTAACTGCTGATTTTATCGACAAATTTTAACACAATTTACATGTTGCTTTGATTGCTACAGAAAGTGAAAATAATGACTTTATTAGATTCAAATTTAACTACTCAACTTGCTGGATTGCTAGAAAAAATGGTTAATCCGATTAATCTTGTTGCGTACGTTGATAGTAGTGAAAATTCTCAAAAAGTTATTGAGCTTTTGCAAGAAGTAGCAAATCAAAGCAACAAAATCACTGTTATAAAAGATGATAAAAGTAGCACGAAGCGAATCCCAAGTTTTTCAATTACTAATCCGCAAAATAACGTTTCTGTAAGTTTTGCAGGTTTGCCACTTGGTCACGAGTTTAGCTCTTTAGTTTTGGCTATTTTACAAGTAAGTGGTTATGCTCCAAAAATAAGCGACGAGCAGCGCAAAGCAATTTTGCAACTTGGAAGTCATGATATTACTACATACATGTCTGTTACTTGCATTAATTGCCCAGAGGTTGTTCAGTCACTTAATACAATTTCGATTATCAATCCAAAAGTAAAGCATATTGCTGTAGAAGGAAGCGCTTTCAAAGACGAGGTAGATGCTCTTGGTGTAATGAGTGTTCCTGCTGTTTTTGAAAACGGAAAGATGATTTCTTCTGGAAGGTCATCTATAGACGAATTAGTTGCGATGCTTTTAAGACAAGAAGAAAATGGGGATTCTAGCGATTCTAGTGATTCTACGGAGGCTAGCGATTCTTCACTAGCGCAAAAAATGAACGCTAAAAACCCATACGACGTTCTTATTGTAGGCGGAGGTCCTGCTGCGAGCGCTGCTGCGATTTACACAGCTAGAAAAGGTCTTAAAACAGCAATGATTATGGACCACAGAGGCGGTCAGGTTGTTGAAACAGAAAGCATTGAAAACCACATTTCTCAAACACATACAACAGGCGCAAAGCTGGCTAACGATTTAACAAACCACATTGCTCAATACAATATTGACGTATTTACTCCTGATTGGGCTACGTCTTTAGACGTTGCAGAAAAGCCTTACGGATTACATACAATTAAAACTAAATCTGGCGGAAGTCTAAAAGCTAAAGCGGTGATTATTGCAACAGGCGCTACGTGGAGAACGCTTGGTGTTCCTGGAGAAGATGAATACAGAAACAGGGGAGTGTCGTTCTGCCCGCATTGCGATGGCCCTTTGTTTAAGAACAAGAATGTTGTAGTTGTTGGCGGAGGAAATTCTGGAGTCGAAGCTGCAATAGACTTAGCAGGAATTGCAAATCACGTTACTGTTATAGAGTTTATGGATTCTCTTAAAGCGGATCAAATATTGCTAAACACTTTGCATTCTCTTTCTAATGCGAATGTAATAACAAGTGCATCTCTTAGCAAAATAGAAGGAGATAGCAAAAAAGTTAGCGCAGTGCATTATATGGATCGCAATGATAATAATGCGGAAAATCGTGAGAAAATTTTGCACACAGACGGAGTGTTTGTTCAAATTGGACTAATGCCAAATACAAAGTGGGTGGCAAATAAACTAAGCTTAAATAATCGAGCAGAAATCGTAACAGACAGAAAAGGATGCACAAGTATTCCTGGCATTTTTGCTGCTGGCGATTGCTCGGATGAGCCTTATAAGCAGATTGTTACAGCATACGGGTCTGGCGCAAATGCAGCTCTTAGCGCTTTCGACTATTTAATCCGAGACCCACATAATTAAAATCATGCATGGAACATTCATAGAATATGCATAGAACGCACCTATAACACGCACAGAAAGATAAATACTTGAACATTAAATCGCTTGAATACTTAATTGCTTTTGCGAAAGAAGAAAGCTTTACAAAAGCTGCCGAGCGCATGCACGTTTCTCAGCCAACTTTATCTACGCAGATTAAAAAGCTAGAAGACACGCTTGGAGTTTGTCTTATAGAGCGAACTCCAGGAAAGCAGATTCTAACTCCTGCAGGAAGGGAAGTAGTGTATTATGCAAAGCGTATTCATTCGGATGTTTCTAACATTTATCAAGCAGCAAGGCGCTTAGAAGATCCTTGGTCTTCTACAATAGTTTTAGGCATTTTCCCAACATTATGCCCATATCTTTTGCCTAGAATAATACCTGTTCTGCGTAAGATTAAGCCGAATTTTACTATTCGTTTTGTTGAAGAAAAGTCCGCAACTTTAATCGAATTGCTAAATAATGGTCAAATCGATGCAGCAATATTGAGTGAAAAGTTAGACGAATCGTCAATAAAGGTTAATCATATTTTTGATGAAGATTTTGTTTTAGCAGCGTCAACAAATTCGCAATTAGGAAACCAAAAATCTCCAATCGATTTGTCTCAATTATCTAGTCAAAAAATACTTCTTTTGGAAGATGGACATTGTATGAGACGAAGTATGATTGATGTTTGTCAAAAGGTTGGAGCAAAACAGTCCGAATTTTGTGCAACATCTTTGGAAACCTTACGATACATGGTTGTTGGAAGCAAAGATGTAACATTGCTGCCACGTCTTGCAACTCTCCCTCCTATTGTTCAGCCAGCTGGTTTAACAATTCGCGAGTTTAATAGTCCAAAGCCGTATCGTTCACTGTACTTAAATTGGCGAGCTGCTTCTCCAGTAGACAAGATTATGGAAGGATTATGCACGATTATTTGTGGAACTTGCGCGAATTTGCATAAAAAATAGTTGCGATCATATATTTGCATATTTAACATGATTTAGCAGAATCTTAGTAAGATTTTCTATAAAATTTGATTACATGCTTGCGATTCAACAATCATTTATATTTAGAATGTTCGCTATACTTAGAATGTTCAGTAAGAATCAATAAGATGCGTATAAATCAATTGTGTAGAATTTTATTGTCTTACGTTAAAGTTGTGCAATAAGAAAGAATGGGGATTATGCAAAACCAAGTGCAATCTAGCAATAACGCTGATTCAATCTGCCATGATGTAAAAAATTGCAATTATAACGCAGATAGAAGCATGCAGATTGTGTTACGTACAATTGATACGCTTTGGGAGAGCAAAAACTCAATTTCTGTTAAGCTATTTTCAAAAAAACATATTTTTAACGATTTTCCTTTTATGCCTAGCTCAACAAAACTGGGTTGGATTAAGATTTACGGCAAAAAACAAGGTATTTCAATTGGATTGTTTAGCAAAGATTGCAAACGTTTTTACCAAGTTGCTGTTGCTGATTTAGAAGGAAGAGTTTACGAAGGACACACTGTAACAATTGAAGATACAACGGAAAATATACCCGAATTGTCTTTTGTTGAGCAAAACTCTATGACTCTTTCTAACTCAGATAGATTCTACGGTTGCATTGATAAAAAAACTACTCGAGCAAGTCATAAAACAAGTCATAAAGCGAGCCATAGCGCAAGCCATATCAAAAAAAGTTGTTTTAAGAATAAGTCAAATAATGATTTAGTTGTTATTAAGGGAGATGTTGTTGTTCAAACTTCTAAAGATGGCGGAATTCAATGGGTGTCGTCTTGGATTCGCAAAGCAAATACTAAAAAAGAAACTTATACGCTAGAAGAAACGCGTGTAGATTTGCCTAATAATTTGCGTTGCAATCTTAGTTATTTTGACGCAATCGCTATATCTTACTTTGCATCATTCTTTGTACCAGATATGTTGTTAGCTTTTAGCGGATTTGGGTCTGGAAACATATTTAGGCATCTTACAAAAGAAGCACCTTTGAGGGCTATTAGGCGAAGCGTTTGCGATGCAAACACGGCAGAGAGAGCTGGTCTACGCGTATCTGCAATGGAGAAATATTTTACGTACTTAATGGCAGATGCTGGAGCGTTAGAGGACGCTGGAGCATTAGAGGCTGAACATGCCGCTGAAAGATTGCATTTGCAAAAATCTAAATGTTCAGATGCAAACTTTTTAGTTTGGGATGATTCTTTGGAGGCAAAATCCGCGTTAAGAGCTTTGCGTATAGAAGGAGCAATAAATAGATTCCAGTCTATTAGCAATTGCTTAGAAGAAAACTGCTCTAATGGCGGTGATTTAACAGAAAATAACGCAACTTATAATCAAGTTTGTGCAATGGATATGGCTTTTATAAACGATCCTGCTTTTTGCGCAAGTGGCGAGATTGACATGAATTCTTTTGGCGACCCGTTGCAAGACAACAATATTAGGCCATTATTGCATTTACTTAACCGTGCAAGAAAATCTAATGATTTGTATATTTATAAAGCTGACGGATCTTCTAATTGTGAATGGTCGTACAGGCAAAGACTCTCGGAACTAATCAGAAGCCTTTATTTGCCTTTTAGATTCGATGCTGATTTTAGATCTAATTTAGATAGTGGGAATGTTGCATTAGCGTTTATGGCAACAGGCAATTCAATGATGCCTAATCTAACATACGATTGTGCTAAAAAAGATTTTGTTCCAATAAGCGAACAAAACAGATCCAAAATGACAACTAACTACAATCTTCGTCTTGGATTAATGCTGGCTACTCTTGCTTTTGGTGCTAGCGAAGAAGTGCAAAACGTTTCAATACGATTAGATTCAATCGGCTTAGAAGAGATGGTTGCAGCTCAAGACGTTGCTATGAATAAAATTTTAAGCCAAACGATTAATGCTCTTAATCACATGAATAAAAATGCTGCAAGAGCAAAAGGCGATCCAAAAGATGGGGATATTCATGGAGACGTTAGTAGTGGTTTTGCTAATTTAGGGTCTAGCGCGGATAGTAGTGCAGACAGTGCTTCAGATAGTCTTGTTGAAAGCATTGTAGAAAATCTTGAAGATACAAGCGCAAGCAACAGTGATAATAGCGCTAACGGTAATCGTAGCGATAATAGCAATAGTAGTAATAGTAGTAATAGCGATAGCAATAATAGCGCAAAAAACGAAGACCCAATGGCAGCGTTTAGCAAATCTCCTTCGATTATACCGTTGCTAACTGTTACTTTTACTAGAAAGTCGTTTTTAAAGCACATACGCGCAAACGGATTAAATAATCCTCTTGAAACGTATAAAAAGTTTAATGCAACTTTGCATGTCGACGAAAACGGCTCATTAAACCAAATTGAGCCAACGTTTGACTTACGAGACAGCTGCTTTGCGCCGCATGGTGCTCAAGAAGAACCAGAGTTTTCCGACATAATTTTTGACGCAAAGTCGCAAGAATTGTTAGCAACTCAAGACGCAAAAGGCCTTTCAATTCAGCGCGAAGACGTTTTGCAACAAGCGGTTGCTGATTTTAATCACATAGCGTCTAAAGCAATTATGACGAACGCAGAAAAAGCTCGTATGGCAATGGATATTGTTGAAAGCATTAACGATCCAGAGCTAAACGATCAAGCAAACCATGTAATAAGTGCATTAATAGACGAAAAAGAAATACCAGAAATATCGTTTAACGCTTCAAAAGATATTTACAATATGCGAGTGCATGCTCACGAACAATTTATGAGTGGAGATTTAGAAAGCGCAATCGAAGAGTATGAAAACAATATAAAGCATTTTGACGATATGTTTGCTTCTGGGGATGTTGTTCCAAGATACTTCAACTCGTATGCTGAGCGCGTTGTTTATAATCGCATGTTTGCAACGCAAAACGAGCAAATGAGGCTTATACCAGACGGACTTTTCTACGCGCATATGGAGATTGCGGATTTACTCGGCCAGCTTGGAAGGAGTAAAGAGGCGCTAAAACATCTAAATACAATGGTTTCTTACGCTCCAACGTATGTTATATCTCACTTAAAGTTAGCTTCGCAATTATCTCGTCAAGAAGATTGGCCTTCTGTAGAAGCAGTATGCTTAAACGCTTTACAAGTATGTTTCGATAGAGAAGATGCTGCGTTTATTTACTACAGGCTAGCATACGCAGAGTGGATGCAAGATAACTTCCCGCTCGCTGTTGCTGCATATATGGTTGCAGATGACTTGTTTAGCGAAAAAAATGAATCTCTAGAAGTAGAGCTTGCAGAACTCTTAAGTAGAGTTGAATCTCAATGCATTGCCGTTCCTAGAAGCTTGAATCAGGCAAAAGAAATGCTAGAAATCAATAATGTTGTGAATTGGCCAGATGTTAATGCATATGAGATTATTGACGAAGCTGCAAAAGTCACTGTTAATGAAGGTATGTTTGTTATTGCGCGAACTCTTTCTGTTGCTAGATCTAGAATGCTATTTAGAAACGATTCTTCTGAAAGTATTGTTCAAATGCAATTCTTGCGATCTCTTAACGCTTAATAAATTCTTGTTAAATGGGCTATAAAATAGACTAAAACGCTTTGAAGGGAAGACTCATGGCTGCATCTAATGGTGATTCGACGCAACATTCGAGTGGTGCTCAATTGTCACTTTTTGATGACTTAGATAGTGTTAATAATGTTGAAAATATACAAAATAATAATGAGCCAAGCGTTAATGGCAAATTTGCATCAACGATTCAAAGAGCAGAACAATCACATGATGTAACAAGCGATTTAAGTGAGTCTAACACTTTTAGTTCAATCGCAGATTTTGACAGTTGGATTGCTAAGCTAGAGCCGTCAGATTCGGACGCAATGCAATTAGCTAAGCTTGATCCTTCGCTTTTAACAACAGAACAAGGCGCAAGATTATGGGCAAAATTGGCTGCATGGGCGCAAGCAGATCAAATCGCATACTATGTTGACGATTCTCCAACAAGCTCCGACGCAGCTTACGACGCAAGAATGCGTGTTTTAAGCGCGCTTGAGTCTACTTTTCCGATTCTAGACACGCCGCAATCGCCAACGCATAGAGTTGGCGGAACTTTTTCTAACGATTTTGCGCCAGTTCGTCATCCTTCAAGAATGATGAGCTTGGATGATGTTTTTTCGATTGATGAATTAAAATCCTGGTATAACAGCATTATTCGAGACTTGCAATGGCCCGAAAATAAGCCGCTGCCAATGACATGCGAAGTAAAAATCGATGGTCTTGCGCTAAATCTTATTTATCGAAATGGAACTTTGGAACAAGGGCTAACCCGAGGAGACGGTGTTACTGGAGAAGACATATCGCTAAACGTAAGAACAATCGAAGAAATTCCTACGCAATTGCATGGTGAAAATCCAGACGATATTCCAGAATTTGTGGAAATCCGCGGTGAAGTATTTATGAAGTGGGCGGATTTTAGAAAACTGAATATTGAGCAAGAAGATTTAGGCAAAGCTCCTTTTGCAAATCCAAGAAACGCAGCTGCAGGCTCTTTAAGACAAAAAGATCCTAGAATTACAGCCACAAGACGCTTGAGTTTTATAGCACACGGATTAGGAAATCTAAAGTGGAAGGACTTAGCGCAAAGCGGTGGCGAATCTAATGCTCATGCTCAAACATCCTTCAACCAATCGGACGCTTACGAATTGTACAAAAAATGGGGTATTCCTGTTTCTCCATATACGCGCAAGGTTACGTCTTTTGAACAAATAGAAGACATGATTGACTACTATGGCGAGCATAGAAACACTATTATTCATGCTCTAGATGGAATTGTAGTAAAAGTAGACGATCGCGCATTGCAAAAAAAGCTTGGTGCAACTTCTAGAGCGCCGCGTTGGGCGATTGCTTACAAGTATCCTCCAGAAGAAGTTAACACGCGCTTAAAAGATATTGTTGTTCAAGTTGGAAGAACAGGAAGAGTAACCCCAGTAGCTGTTTTAGAGCCAGTAACTGTTGCAGGCTCCACTATATCTCGTACAACTTTGCACAATCCATACGAAGTTGAACATAAAGGTGTACTTATTGGAGATACTGTTGTTGTGCGTAAAGCTGGAGATGTTATTCCAGAATTAGTTGGACCTGTGCTCAAATATAGAAATGGCAGAGAAAATGAATTGAAAAAATTCGTTATGCCAGAGTATTGCCCATCTTGCGGAACAAAGCTTGCTCCTACAAAAGAAGGCGACAAAGATATTCGCTGCCCTAATGTAGAAAATTGCCCAGCTCAGCTTACTGAGCGCATAATCAACTTGGCTTCAAGACAAGCTTTTGATATTGAAAATCTTGGCGAAGCATCCGCTCTTGCTCTAACTAATCCAGAAGATTCTAGGCCAATAACGTCAAAAGTTTATATTGAAGATAAAAGCATAAGCAAAATAGTTGTTGAGCGTGGATCTTCTAATCCGCCGATTCTACCAGAGTCGAATTGCGATCTTCCTGCTCCTCAAACTCCTGTTCTTACTAGCGAAGCCGATATTTTTAACCTTAGTGCTAACGATTTAAGAAATGTTAAAGTTTGGAAGGAAATTCCGCTTGTTGAAGAATGGGAAGAAGTAGGAAAAGACGGAAAACTTAAAAAACGATCTAAAAAGATTGGCGGAAGTGGATTATGGAGGCAAGTCTCAGCTTTTTGGACTAGGCCTCTAGAAGCTACTAGAAGAAAGTCGAATGATGATTCTAAAGATTCTAACGACTCTAGTAATTCTAACGACTTTAGTAGTGATGAGTCTAACGAATCTTTTAACCCAAACTACCCAATGTTTGAAGTTCCTATAGATGCTTACGTAACAAAGCTAGTTGAAAAGAAAATTCGCGTAAATAATGTTCTTAAAACAGTTGAAGTGCCAGAATACACTCGTCCTAGCGAAACAACAAGAGCAATGCTAGAAGAAATAGCTCAAAAAGGCAAGTCTGCGCCTCTTTGGCGTGTGCTAGTGGCACTTTCTATTCGCAGGCTTGGTCCGCCAACAGCTCGCCTTATAGCTGCAAGATTTGGCTCAATCGAAAATATTGCAAATGCGACTATTGAGGATTTAACTCAAATTGATGGCGTTGGCCCAGAAATTGCTCAAGCTGTTTACGATTGGTTTGAAAAATCAAAAGATTCTAACGATTGGCGTAGTGAAGTTTTAAGAAAATGGAAAGAAGCTGGAGTTGTTGGAAACGATTCTGCACAATCCAATAATCTTGAGCAAACGCTTAGTGGCAAAACTGTTGTTGTTACAGGGTCTTTAGAAGATTTCACACGAGATTCTGCTAAAGAAGCTATTGTATCTAGAGGTGGAAAAGCTGCATCTTCTGTTAGTAAAAAAACGTATTGTGTGATTGTTGGAGCAAATGCTGGATCTAAAGAAGCTAAAGCAGAAGAACTTGGCATATCAATGTTGAACGAGAATCAATTTAAGATTTTACTTAAAACAGGTAGTGTTGAATCTGCACTAAAAAACGATATTACACTTGATTCGCAAAGTGAATTGTAAAAACATGAGTGATAATCTTGTTGAATTAGAAACGCGTATTTACGACTTATTAGGTAGTGTGATTGATCCAGAATTAGGGCGTTCTGTTACCGAATTAAACATGGTTACGGGCGTTCGCGTAAGCGAAAAATCATGCGAAAAATCATGCGAATCAAATAATCATAAGCCAACTTATAGCGTTTCTATAGATATTGAGCTTACTGTTCCAGACTGCCCATTAGCTCAAGTTATTACGCAAAGAGTTCAATCAGTTGTAGCAAAGTACCCAAATGCAACGCTTATTCCAACAGTAAACGTAAGCGCTATGAGCAAAGATAAGCTTGCAAAGCTTGTTTCGGATTTAAAAGAGGAGCGTAAAGAAAATCCGTTCAATAAAAATGGCGTTAGAACAAGGATTTTTGCTATTGCATCTGGAAAAGGCGGAGTTGGTAAGTCTTCTATAACAGCCAATTTAGCTGCCACTTTTGCATCTCTTGGCTACAAAACAGCAGCAATAGATGCAGACGTTTATGGTTTTTCACTACCTCGCATGTTTGGAGTTACAACTCAACCCACTAATCTGAACGGCATGCTTATGCCAGTTGAAGCTTGGGGAGTTAAGCTGATTTCTATTGGAATGTTTGCTGGAACAGATCGCGCGATTTTGTGGCGAGGACCTCGTTTGCAACGTTCTCTTGAGCAATTTCTATGCGATGTTTGGTGGGCAGATCCAGACGTGCTTCTTTTAGATTTGGCTCCTGGAACGGGAGATATGGCTTTAGCCGTTGCACAATCATTGCCGAATGTGGAGCTTGTTGTTGTTACAACACCTCAACCTAGTGCTTCGGATGTTGCGGTTAGAGCGGGGCTTATGGCTTTGCAAATTCCGGTTAATGTGCGCGGTGTTGTAGAAAATATGAGTTGGTTCGATAACAATGGAGCGCGACTAGAAATCTTTGGCTCGGGAGGCGGAAAGCGCGTGAGCTATCAGCTTTGCAAAGCTCTTGGTAAGAGTGTTCCTCTTCTTGCTCAAATTCCGTTAGACACAAGTATTAGAGAAATTGGAGAATCGGGCAGACCTGCTGTTCTTACAAAAGATGGCAAACTAGCAAACACTCAATTAGCGAATACGTTTGTTAGTCTTGCAAAATCATTAATCGATTAATCGATAAAAAATGAGGCCACTTGACTTTTCGTCAAGCAGCCTTATTTTTGCAATATGCTTTGATTAATGCTTTGCTTTATAAGCCAAACTACTTAATAGCGTTAAGCCACTGTTCTTTAGTTGCTTTTTCTGCTTGTAGCTTAGATTTACGCTTTGCATCTTTTTCGCTTGCAATCTTAGACTCAAGCTCTTCGAGTTGAGCCTTTAATTGAGCAGCAAAACTAGATTTGCGAGCATCTGCTTCTGGGTCTGCATCTTTCCAAGCAGCGTCTTCAACAGCCTTAATCTTCTTGTCTACATCGTTCAAGCGAGATTCAATTCTGCGCATATCTTCGCGTGGAACAAAGCCAATCTTGTCCCATTCTTCTTGAATCTCAGACAATGCTTTGCGAGCAGCTTTAGCGGCTTCTTCGTCTTTAACAGGAACAAGAGCTTCTGCTTTAACTAGTAATGCTTCCTTCTTGCTAAGATTTTCTTTTTCGCCAGCACTCATCTTTTCTCTATCTTCTTGACGAGCATGGTAGAAAGCATCTGCAGCTTCGCGGAACTTAGTCCACAATTCGTCGTCGTGTTGACGTCCAGCATTTCCAGCCTTCTTCCAGCGGTCCATCAAAGCATTAAACTTCATTGAAGTTTCACGCCATTGAGTGGAGTCCTTTAGGCTTTCTGCTTCTTTTATGATTGCTTCCTTAATCTCCTTAGCACTATTGCGCTCATTGTCTCGCTCTTTAACCCAAGCAGAGCGAGCTTGAGAGAATGCGGAACGAGCCTTGGAAAAACGCTGCCAAAGAGCATCCGCATCCGCCTTGTTTAAGTGAATTGTAGTGCGCTGATGCTGCTGCCACTTATCGAACAGCGAACGGAGCTTATCGGAAAGCGAGCGCCAGTTTGTAGACTCGCCCATTTGTTGAACAAGCGCTTCTGCCTGTTCAACAATTGCTGTGCGATCTTTAAGAGCTTTTTCTAATTCTGCTTTGCGAGCTTTAGCAAGTTCTTCTTTTTTAGATGCAGCTTTAGTTTTTAGCTCGGCGTGTCGCGCGCTTAAAGCGGCAAGATCTCCAACAACAGATGGCTCCTTAAGCTCCGCATCTAAAGTAGCTAAGGTTTCGTCAATTTCCTTTGGCCTTACGTTAGAAGATTCAAGTCTTTTTTCAAAAAGATCAAGCTTGATTTTTAAGTCAAGATAACGGTGTACGTAGAAAGTCAAAGCGTCTTCTGGAGTGCCAGTAGAGTATTGCCCTACTTCGCGTTCTCCACCAGCTTCTCGAACATACACATTTCCATTTTCATCAACACGCCCAAAGGTTTTTGCGCCTTTAACGTCTTCTTCGCTATACGAGATAGCTGGAACAGCAGCAACAACGCGAGCTTTATTTGCTAAGCTTGCAGGCGAAGGAGCATGCGGCTTTGGGGTAGCTTGTTTAGTAGTTTCTATAGGTTTAGTCTGTTCGGTCACGGGACGACTCCTTAGAGCATATGCACGGTAATAGTGTTACGAATAAGTATGACGGTAAGCCATGATTTTTCCGTAACATAACCTATTATAGTGGACATGGTACAAGGCTCATCAATATCTGGTTTTCCGGAGTGGCTTCCAAGCGAGCGCGCTGTTGAGCAGCGTGTTATGGACACATTGCGGGAAGTATTTGAATTAAATGGTTTTATAGGCATTGAAACTCGTGCTGTTGAGCAGGGTTCAAGCTTGTTAAAAAAGGGTGAAACTAGCAAAGAAATATATCTTTTATCTAGATTGCAAGAAGTGGGTCACGAAAGCGACACTCCAGTTGAAAACCGCATTGGATTGCACTTTGATTTAACAGTTCCTCTTAGTAGATATGTTGTTGAACACACTGGCGATTTAGCATTCCCATTTAAGCGTTGGCAAATGCAAAAAGTTTGGCGTGGAGAGCGTCCACAAGAAGGACGTTTCCGTGAGTTCGTTCAAGCAGATATTGACGTTGTAGGCAATGGCGACTTGCCATCTCACTACGAAGTGGAGCTTCCACTTGTTATGGTCGAAGCTTTGGAGCGTTTGCGCGAGTTTGGCTTGCCAAAAGCCACTGTTCACGCAAATAATCGCAAGCTTTCCGAAGGCTTTTATAGAGGAATTGGCTTAAGCGATATTGAAGGTGTTCTTCGAGAAATCGATAAGCTAGATAAGATTGGCGCAAAAGAAGTTGCAAATCTTCTTGTAAAAGAATGCAAAGCTACGGATTCTCAAGCTGCAGCATGCTTAGAGCTTGCAGAGCTTAACGCAAATAGCGGAGAAGAATTAAAGACTAAATTCAACGCTTTATGCGATAAACACAATATTTCTAGGGATTCTAGCAATGAATCTTACGCATTAGCGATTGAAGGTGTAGAAACGCTTGCGATGATTGTAGACGATGCGTCAAAAATTCGTCCAGGATCCGTTGTTGCAGATTTGAAGATTGCGCGCGGCTTGGATTACTACACTGGCTCAGTCTACGAGACGTTCCTAGAAGGCGCTGAATCCCTGGGGTCAATCTGCTCTGGCGGAAGATACGACAATCTTGTTTCTCAAGGAAACAAAAAGTATCCAGGAGTAGGTCTTTCTATAGGACTTTCGCGCTTGCTTTCTTACATGCTTCACACATCTGGAGCTACAGTTTCACGCGTTTCTCCTGCTGCAGTTTTGGTTGCAGTTTGGAACGAAGAAGATAGGCCAGCTTGTAACGAGATTGCTCAAAAGCTTCGCTCTAGAGGAATCGCAACAGACGTATCTCCAAGTGCTGCAAAGCTTGGTAAACAAATCAAGTATGCAGATAAGTTGGGTATTCCATACGTTTGGTTCCCAGAAGATAGCACAGATTCTGAATCCAGCAAAGATGAAGTAAAAAACATTATTACGGGAGAGCAAGTTTGCGCAGACGTTATGTCTTGGCAGCCAGATGACGCATATGCTCATCAAACTGTTTCTTGCGCTCAATAATTGTAATTTGCTTTTTAAGATTTAAGATTTAAGATTTGCAATTTGCTTTTTAAGATTTTAATATTTGAAAGCGCGATTCATGCGGTAAACTATTAAAGTCAAAACAAAAATTAACAAAATTATTCAAACAAGGAAGTGGACTTATGAGCCAGACGGCGTATCGCACACACCATGCCGTTGAAGTGACTGAGACATTAGTTGGACAAAACGTAACCATTGCTGGTTGGGTTGATCGTCGCCGCGACCACGGTGGCGTTGCCTTTGTAGACGTTCGAGACAACACTGGCTTAGTGCAAGTTGTTATTTACGATGAAGAAACTGCGCGACCATTGCGTAGCGAGTTTGTTGTGCAAGTTACTGGCGAAGTTCGCTTGCGTCCAGATGGCAATGAAAATGACCATTTAGCAACAGGAAAAATCGAAATCGTTGCAAATAAAGTAACAATTCTCGCTAAGTCCGATGCGTTACCATTCCAAGTTTCTACAGCTTTGGAAAACGAGTCCGAAAACAAGCTTCCTAGCGAAGACGTACGTTTGAAGTACCGTTATCTTGATTTACGCCGTCCATCTATGCAGCGTAATCTAAAGCTCCGCTCTGATATGGCTAAGGCAGCTCGTCATGCTTTGGAAGATATGGACTTTACAGAAGTAGAAACACCAACATTTATTAAGTCCACTCCAGAAGGCGCTCGCGACTTTGTTGTTCCAGCACGCTTGGTTCCAGGCTCTTGGTACGCTCTTCCACAGTCTCCTCAGCTTTTAAAGCAGTTGCTTATGGTTTCTGGTGTTGAGCGCTACTATCAGCTTGCTCGTTGCTATCGCGATGAAGACTTCCGTGCAGATCGTCAGCCTGAGTTCACTCAGCTCGATATGGAAATGAGCTTTGCAAGCCAAGAAGATGTTATGGCTATGGCAGAGCGCGTTATCGCTGCTATTTGGAAGGAAGCAGGCCACGAAATCACTTTTCCTTTGCCTCGAATCACTTGGCAAGAAGCAATGGATAAGTACGGTTCCGATAAGCCAGATTTGCGTTTTGGAAACCCACTTATTGAGTTGACTGACTTCTTTAAGAACACTCCATTCCGCGTGTTCCAAGCTCCTTATGTTGGCGCTGTGCTCTTTAAGGGCGGTGCCGAAACACCTCGTCGTCAGTTTGACGCTTGGCAGGATTGGGCTAAGCAGCGCGGTGCTAAGGGTTTGGCTTATATAATCTTTGGTGAAGATGGTGAGCTCAAGGGCCCTGTTGCTAAGAATCTTAGCGAAGAAGAACGCGCAGGACTTAAGGAAGCTGTTGGTGCGCAGGATGGCGATGCTGTGTTCTTTGCAGCAGGAAGCCGTGAATCTTCTCAGCTTTTGCTTGGTGCAGTTCGTGTAGAGCTTGCTAGCCGCGCAGGATTGCTTCACCCAGACGAGTTTGCTTTCACTTGGGTTGTTGACTTCCCACTGTTTAAGCGCACAGATGATCCAGACGATGACGATGTTGCAGTTGGCCACTCAAAGTGGACTTCTATGCATCATCCATTTACAATGCCATCTGCTGATTGGATTGACAAGTTCGATAAAGACCCAGAGCATGCAATGAGCGATTCTTACGACATTGTTTGCAACGGAAACGAGATGGGCGGCGGCTCTGTTCGTATTCATCGCGATGATATTCAAGACCGTGTGCTTGACGTTCTTGGAATCGACAAAGCAGAGGCAGAAGAAAAGTTTGGATTCTTGCTTGAAGCGTTTAAGTATGGTGCTCCACCTCACGCTGGTATTGCTTTGGGCTGGGATCGTACTGCTGCGATTTTGGCAGGCGCAAGCTCGATTCGCGACGTAATCGCCTTCCCTAAGGCTGGTGGCGGTCGCGATCCTCTAACTGGCGCTCCTGCTCCAATCTCTGCCGAACAGCGTGCAGAAACTGGCGTTGACTACGATCCAGAAGAAGACGAGTAGTCGCAAGCGTTAAACAAGAATTAATATTCGTATATGCCGTTAAGTCGTTTGGTTAACTAAACCAAAATCAAGGCTTAACGGCATTTTTTTAAGTAAAATTAACATTTTTGTATCATTTTTAATGTTTTTCGTAACTTTATAGGTGGTTAAAAGTAACTATTACGATAAACGCATGTAACACAAGAACATTAAAATCCTTTTTATGGATACTAAATTAAACAACACAAAAAAAGTAGCACAGCCATTGGTGGAACTTAGCCATGTTGAAAAACATTATGGCAAGCTTCACGTTTTGAAAGATATTAACTTAACAGTTAATAAAGGCGAAGTGCTTGTTATTATTGGACCTTCTGGTTCTGGCAAGTCAACAATGTGCAGGACGATTAATCGTCTTGAAACAATCGACTCGGGAGATATTCGCATTGATGGTAAGCCTCTTCCTCAAGAAGGAAAAGAACTTGCTGCATTGCGCGCAGAAGTTGGAATGGTGTTCCAATCTTTTAATCTTTTTGCAAACAAGACGATTCTAGAAAACGTTACGCTTGCTCCTATTAAGGTTCGCCATATGGAACAGCAAGAAGCGGAAAGTTTAGCAATGGATCTTCTTGCAAGAGTTGGTGTAGATAATCAAGCAAACAAGATGCCTTCTCAGCTTTCTGGAGGTCAGCAGCAGCGAGTGGCAATTGCTCGCGCGCTTGCAATGCACCCAAAGGTTATGCTTTTTGATGAGCCTACATCCGCGCTTGATCCAGAAATGGTTAACGAAGTTCTTGATGTTATGGTTGAGCTTGCAAAAGAAGGTATGACAATGATTTGCGTTACTCACGAGATGGGCTTTGCGCGTAAAGCTGCAGACAAAATCGTGTTTATGGCAGATGGTCGTATTCTTGAGCAAAATACGCCAGAAGAGTTCTTTGAGAATCCAAAGACAGATAGAGCAAAAGACTTCCTTTCAAAGATTTTGACTCATTAATTTGATTCTTAATTGAAATCATTAATATCGATTTTTAAGTCTTTAAGAGGTAGCTATGAAATATTTACACAATATTGCTCTTAAGTGTAAGCGTTGCAGACTGGGATTCAGGCATACATATCGCGCAATTTTATCTATGGTTTGCGTATTGTGCTGCGTTTTCCCGCTTAGCGCTTGCAGTAGCGATAATCGAAGCAATGTAATACGCATTGGTATTAAGTTTGATCAGCCTGGTCTTGGTTTCAAAAAGTCTGGAACCTACGTTGGTTTTGATGTAGACGTTGCAAAGTATGTTGCCAAAAAGTTGGGTTACTCCGAAGATAGAATTGTTTGGAAGGAATCGCCTTCAAAACAGCGCGAAGCAATGCTTCAAAATGGCGATGTAGATATGATTGTTGCAACATATTCCATAACAGATGCCAGAAAAAACGCTGTTTCTTTTGCAGGACCATATTTTATTGCTGGTCAAGATTTATTGGTTCGTAAAGACGAGCATAAAGTAAGCGGTCCAGACGATTTAGATGGAAAGCGCTTATGCTCCGTAACTGGCTCAACGTCTGCAATAGTTATTAAAGAGAAATACTCTTCAAAAGTTCAACTTATGCAACAGCCTGGATATGCAGAGTGCGCAACAGCATTATTCTCTGGAATCGTAGACGCTGTTACAACAGACGATATTATTCTCGCTGGTCTTGCTACAGCATCTAGAGGCAGACTAAAGCTTGTTGGTAAGCCATTTACCGAAGAACACTACGGAATTGGCATTAAAAAAGGAAACACTAAGCTAGCTAAGCGCATTAATGCTGCTCTTAAAGACATGATTAAAAATGGTTCATGGAAAAGAGCTTTAGACGATAACATGCGCGGAACTGGTTTTAAGCCAAACGCAAAGTATAATCCGCCAGTACCAGAAGAGGGGGAGGAGTAAAATGCAAGACTTTGTGCAATTATTTACCTCATACAATATTCCAGGAGCATTCTTAGTGAATATTGAAATCACATTGTGGAGCGTGCTTTTTTCCACGATTCTTGGCGTGATTCTAGTTATGATGAGGATTTGCCCAATCCATTCGCTTCGTCTTATTGCAGGCGCATACGTTGAGTTCTTTAAGAATATGCCTCTAACTATAATCATGGTTTTTATGGTTCTTGGCGTGTACGCACAGCTAAAGCTCGGTTTTTCCACTGTTTTTAGCGTAAACTTCTTCTGGCTTGCAATTGCTGGCTTGAGTTTTTACACTGCAGCATTTGTTTGCGAATCTTTAAGATCTGGCTTAAACACTGTACCTTTGGGTCAGGCAGAAGCATGTAGGGCGCTTGGACTTAACTTCTTCCAATCTGCTTCTAGTGTTATTTTGCCTCAAACTTTCTGCGGATCTGTAGCACCACTTGGAAACACGTTTATTGCGTTGCTTAAAAATTCCACTGTTGCCGCTGCTGCATCTGTTGCTACAGAAACATCTACTCTTATGAGCGAGATGATTGAAAGGCACGCAGATTTGATTGTTCCAATCTTTTTGATTTTTGCGTGCGGATACATTGTTTTGATTATTCCAATCGGTATTCTCACAACTTATTTGTCTAATAAGCTTGCGGTTAGAAGGTGATAAAAATGGCAAAAGAACAAGAAAAATCTCTGTTATTTGATGCGCCTGGACCTAAGGCTCTAAAGAAGATTCGTATTGCAAATATTATTGCATGCGTTGTGTTTGCGCTTTTTGTTATTGCTTTGCTTTTAAGACTTAGCAATCCTCCAGAAGGCGAGAACCAGCTTTCGTGGGCATTGTGGAATCCAGCTGTAGAATCGGAAGCTTGGAGCGATTTTTATCTTCCAGGATTGTGGATGACTCTTAAAGCTTCACTTCTTGCTGTTGTAGGCTCAATAGTTTTTGGACTCTTATTTGGTCTTTTAAGACTATTGCCTAGCTTGATTCTTCGTAGCATTTCTGCAGTTGTCGTTGAGTTTTGCCGAGCTGTACCAGTGCTTTTGCTTATGATCTTCCTTTGGCGAGGATTTGCATTTGCTGGAATAAGTGGAGCGTCTTATTGGGCTGTTGTTTTGTCTTTGATTTTGTACAACGGTTCTGTTGTTGCAGAGTTAGTTCGATCTGGCGTTGGAAATCTTCCTAACGGTCAGCGCGAAGCATCTTTAGCTCTTGGACTTTCGCAATATCAATCTTTAACACAAATCGAAATGCCGCAAGCAATAATCGCAATGCTTCCAGCAGCTGTAACTCAGCTTGTTGTTGTGTTAAAAGATACTGCATTGGGTTCCATAATTATGTACACTGATTTGCTTCAGGAATCTAGACGACTTGGATCAATGTACTTTAACATTTTGCAAACTTTGACTGTTGCTGCAGTTGTATACTTCTTGATTTGCTGGGCGCTTTCTTGGTTTGCTGAATGGCTTCCATCAAAGCTTAGTAGCAGAACTGCAGCTCCAACAGAGCCTGAACCTGTTGCACCAATCGCAATTATGGATCCTTCTAACGTGAATCAGATTGCTGTTGCTAAGGAAGTTAAAGAGCTGCCACATGGTGGAACTCCTAGAAAGTACCACGTGCATCACCGCGGCACAAACGCTTCTATTCACCATTGGCGTCGTACGCGTTACTTGCAAGGCTACGATGAGCATCATCTAGAAACAGGTGACGAGAATCTAGAAGATAGTCAAAATACTAACCAAGATAAAAATAATAAAAAGCATGATTAATCTTAACTTTTAGATTAATCATGGATTGATAGCGCAATGGGTTTGATTCCGCCTATTGCGCTATTTTTATTCGTTTGATTTTATTAATTTGAACAAAACGCTTTTAGCATTTACAAAAAACACTGCTAAACATGTTCAAAATAAAAATCGATAAAAATCTACACAATCATGTTAAAAATCGTGTTGTGATGTGTCGTTATTGAAAGATATCATAGCAAAGATATGCTTGCGTTCGCCGTTATGACTGGAGGAAAGTTTTATGACTATCGCACAAGCGGGGGAAAGCAAGTCTCGTAGAGTTTTATTGAAACTCTCGGGAGAAGCATTTGGCGGTGGCGCCGTTGGTATAGATACTCATGTTATTCGTAGAATTGCTGGCGAGATTGTAAAAGCAGTGCATGAAGGCGTGCAAGTTGCAATTGTTGTTGGCGGCGGAAACTTCTTCCGCGGTGCAGAGCTTCAACAAGCTGGCATCGATCGTAGTCGCGGCGATTACATGGGTATGCTTGGAACTGTTATGAATTGCTTAGCTTTGCAAGATTTTCTTGAACAAGCAGGGCAGGCAACTCGCGTTCAAACTGCTATAACAATGGGTCAAGTTGCTGAGCCTTATATTCCACTTAAAGCAATTCGACACTTAGAAAAAGGCCGAGTTGTGATTTTTGGTGCAGGCGCTGGCATGCCTTATTTTTCAACCGATACCGTTTCTATTCAGCGTTCTTTAGAGATTCATTGCGATGAAGTTCTAATGGGTAAGAATGGCGTTGACGGAGTTTATAGTGCAGATCCTCGTAAAGATCCTAATGCTAAAAAATTCCTCACTCTTAATTACCATCGCGCGCTTGTTGATGGTCTTGCTGTTATGGACGCTTCTGCGCTTTCTATGGCTAGAGACAACAACCAAAAGATTCGCGTGTTTGGCTTAGAAGGAGAAGGAAACGTTACTCGTGCATTAGTCGGAGATCAAATTGGAACTTTGGTTTCTAACGACGAGCCTACGTTTGCTTAATAGATGAAATATTAGTGAATAATCACCAATAAATAAATCATCAATAAATAAAACATGCAAATTAGGAAATAATTTAACAACGTAAAATTTAACAATCACAAAATTTATAAATAGAATTTTAATTGGCACAACTAATACCAATAAAGGAGAACACATGCCAGCGATTATTGATCAGGCTCTTGAACAAATGAACAAGTCTGTTGAAGCTACAAAAGAAAACTTTATGGGCATTAGGACTGGTCGAGCTAATCCTGCTCTTCTTAATGGCATTATGGTTGACTATTATGGTGCTCCAACTCCTATTAAGGCTGTAGCTTCTATTGGCGTTCCAGAGCCAAGAACTCTTTCTGTTACTCCTTTTGACGCATCGCAAGCAAATGCTGTTGAAAAAGCTATTCGCGATTCAGATTTGGGTGTTAGCCCTAACAGAGATGGCAATGTTATTCGCGTTACAATGCCAGAGCTTACTGAAGATAGACGTAAGGAATACGTAAAGCTTGCTAAGACCAAGGCAGAAGAAGGCAAGGTTGCTGTTAGAAATATTCGTCGCAAGACTAAAGAAAGCATTGATAAGTCTGTTAAAGATGGCGAAATTGGCGAAGATGAAGGCGATCGCTTGCAAAAAGAACTAGATAAAGTAACTAAGCAAGTTACCGATTCCTTAGATGCTTTGCTAGAAGGCAAGCAGAAGGAAATCATGGAGGTTTGATTCTTTGGATTCAAATGCTACAAACGATGCTTATGAAGCTTTAACAGATATAAACAAGCGAACTGGCAGGAACATGCCACAAGCTATTGCAACTGCAGTGCTGCTGATTGCTGTAATTGTGGCATGTCTTCTTGTAAGTATAGATGCTTTTGTTGTTCTTTTAACTGTTTTTATGCTTCTTGCATTGTGGGAATTGCACGTTGACTTTGCTACAGCGGGGTTTAGGATTCCTTTTGCTATACTGTCTATTTGCTCGGTTATTACGATTTTTTCAACCTTCTACGCAAAGTGGCATGCAGTTGCAATGGCAAGTGGAATAACAGCCTCGCTTATTTTAACTGTTATTTTTGCAACTCTAAATAGCACTGTATCTAAAAGAACTATGCGTGCTGTAGAAAAGAAACTACAGCATGCAACTTCTAAAAGCCCAAAAGCTAGTACTTTTACTAATACAGCTGTTTCGTTGTTTGTAGTGTTGTATATTCCTCTTCTTGCTTCTTGCATTATTTTATCTATAGCTGATTCTAAACAAGCTGTAGCGCACGCAATGCTACTTATATTTTTACCTGCTTTAAGCGATACGGGCGGACTTTTTGCTGGAGCATGGTTAGGTAAACATAAGCTTTCTCCACGAATATCTCCAAAAAAGTCTGTTGAAGGACTTATAGGATCTATGCTTCTTGCACTAATCGGAGCTTACGCGATTGTTGCTGGATTCTATGGAACATCTTGGATTAAATTCTGGTGGATGCCTGCTGTTATGGGCATTTTGTCTGGAATTGTTGGAACTTTTGGTGATTTGTGCGCATCTATGCTTAAACGAGATATTGGCATTAAAGACATGGGTCATTTGCTTAAAGGTCATGGCGGTGTTCTAGATAGAGTGGACTCAATCTTGCTGTGCGCGCCAGTTTTAATGGCCTTAATCAAAGCAGTTGGATTCTAATATTAATTTTTACCAATTAAACGTTTTAACAAAAGTCCTTATGTTTTGTTGAAAGTAAAAGAAAATAAAGGAAAGTAAAGAATATGACGATTTGTGCTATTCCTAGTCCAAGTATTTCTCAAATTACATTCGGACCTATTACATTAAGATTTTATGCGCTTTCGATTCTTGCTGGAGCACTAGTCGCAATTTGGATTGCAAATCGCAGATGGAAGCGAGAAGGTGGAGATTTTAACCAAATTTTAGATATAGCTCTTGTAAGCCTTCCTATGGGAATTGTTGGCGCGCGTCTATATCACGTTATTACAACTCCAGAGAAGTTTTTTGGCGCAAATGGCGATTTTCTAGAAATTTTTAGGATTTGGAATGGTGGACTTGGAATCTGGGGCGGAGTGATACTCGGATCTTTGGCTGCTAGTGCATTTTGCACGTACAGAAAATATCCTATAAGCCTACTTGCTGATTGTGCAGCTCCTGCATTGCTTGTAGCTCAAGGAATAGGGCGTTTAGGCAATTGGTTTAATCAAGAACTTTATGGCGCTCCTACAAAACTTCCATGGGGATTAAAACTTAATTATTCGGCATCAAATGCAATTGGTCACGCTGAAAGATGCTACGACGGTCTTACATGCCCAGAAGGCACACTTTTCCATCCAACGTTCTTGTACGAGATGCTTTGGAATTTTGCAGGCGCTGCTTTGCTTATATGCTTTAGCAAAGCGCTTAAAAGCAAGCTTAAGTCTGGTTCAGAGTTTGTTCTTTACGTAATGTGGTATACAGCTGGAAGAATGTGGATTGAAGCTTTACGTATTGATTTTTCACACACTTTCCTTGGAGTAAGAATTAACGTTTGGGTGTCGATTGCAATTTTTATTGCTTCGATTATTGTTTTTGTTATTTTGCAAAATAGTAAAAAATCGCGGGCAAATCTTGTGAACCGTTTGATTGACATTACAGCATACGAGCGTGAGCGTGAACTTCAATCCAAAGTAAAAATGGTTTCCAAAAACGAAGCGAAAGAGGAATCTAAGTTAAATAGTTAGATTTAGTTAGATTTTGCTTTTCTAGTCGCTTGCTTTTCTTAGAATGGAACACATGAATATACAAATAGCACCTAGCATTCTTTCTGCAGATTTTTGCAATCTTGAAAGAGATCTTATAGCAATTTCCAACGCTGATCTTGTTCATGTTGATGTTATGGATCATCATTTTGTACCAAATTTGACTTTGGGGGAGCCGATTGTAAAGCGCATTTGCGAAGTTACTAATCTTCCTGTAGATGTTCATTTGATGATTGAGGATCCAGACCGTTGGGCACCAGAATACGCTAAGCTCGGGGCTGATTCTGTTAGCTTCCACATGGGTGCAACTCACGCTCCTGTGCGCCTTGCTCGTCAGCTTAGAGATATGGGTTGCAAAGCTTGCTTTGCGGTTCGCCCAGCTGAGCCAGTTGAGCCTATTTTCGATATTTTAGATGAGTTCGACATGGTTCTTATTATGACTGTAGAGCCTGGTTTTGGTGGTCAAAAGTTCTTAAGCAATCAAATGAACAAGGTTCGCCGCTTACGCGATGAGATTACGCGCCGCGGACTAAGCACGCATATTCAGGTTGACGGCGGAGTTAGCCCATCTACTGCTGCAACTGTTGCGCAAGCTGGAGCAGATGTTCTTGTTGCTGGCTCTGCAGTTTACGGAGCAAGTAGCCCAGCTCAAGCAATTGATTCTATTCGTAATATTGCTCAAGAAGCTTGGCGTGCGTAGAAATATTGGGGCATAAGAGTGCCCCAATATTTTATTATTCGCAATAGTATTAGTATTGAAATTTTATTTTTAGCAAGTTTTAAGGAAATTAGGTATGGTCAAATTCGTTTATAGTCAGGAATACAGTCCTGAAGCGCTTAATCGAGTTCTTACTGTGCCTAATGTTATTAGCTTTTTAAGAATATGCTCAATACCTTATCTTGCTGTTTTAATTGCGCAACACAAAATGTGGCCTGCTTTAATTGTTCTTGCAATTGCTGCACTTTCTGATTGTATTGACGGTTATATTGCAAGAACTTTTAATCAAGTTAGCAAATTAGGTCAGATTCTAGACCCAATTGCAGATAGGCTTCTTATAGTTTGCAGCACATTAGCTTTAGCATTTGCAAAGATTATACCTTGGTGGGCATTAGCTTTAGTTGTTTTGCGAGACGCAATAATGGCAATTTTAATTGTGATTCTTGCACAATACGACTATGGCCCTTTGCCTGTTAATTTTATGGGCAAAACTGGAACAGCATTGCTAATGGTAACTATTGTTCTATTTATGATTGTTTTCGCGATTGCAACAGAGCCAATGCTTATTCTATATGCTGCTGCAATTGCATGTGCGATTTGGGGAATAACGCTTTATTGGTTTGCGGGAATATTATATTGCATACAAGCTTATAAGCTACTAATAAAAAAGGCTAAATAATTCTTACGATTTTTGAAAACTAATCAATAACAACGGATGAATCATGGTGGAAAAGACTTCTAATCTAAATCAAAGCGGAGATTATGCCTCTAGTGGCAAAGCTCCAGAGTCTTTTCCTGCTCCAACTGTTGTTTTGTTTTCTAAGCGCAGAGCAGTATTTTCTAAATCCGTGTTTAATTTAGGCGCTCATCACGTTACAAATTCATCGTATACTTTTTCGTCGCATCGAGATAGGCGTCGTAGGCTTGAAGATTATTCTCTTAGACTAATAGATGATTTAAGCAACAGGCCAGTGGATCCGCTTTTTATGGATTCTAGACTAAATAAGCAAAATGTTAGCAAGATTAGTATTTGGATTACAAGAATAATTGTTTTTTTAATTTGCATTGCTGTTGGTACTGTTGGTAGCCAATTTGTACGTAAACTACACGCTGATTCGCGTAAAGCTATACGCGTATCTTTAGCGAACGAGCTTACGACTCACGCAAGCAGATTCGATAATCTTGTTAAAGAAGTTGCAAAGCTTCACGCTAGTGTAGACAAAGAGTCTAAAAGAATTAACACTCCGTACGAAAATCAAGTTGATAAATCCGACAACATGACTAATGGTACTCACGCTGTATATGGGCCTGGTGTTGTTTTAACTATTGCAAATCCTATTTCTGCAAGTAACGATGTTTCTAATGGCTCTATTCCTAGAGAAATGTCTAAAGGAGCTAGAATCAAGGTTGTTAGCGATAGGGATATTCAAATCTTTGTTTCCATTCTTTGGGATGCTGGAGCGGAAGCAATATCAGTTAACGGATACAGGATTGGCTCTCAAACATCAATTCGTACTGCAGGATCCACAATTCTTGTTGGTGTTAATCAAACTCAAAGCCCGTATACGATTGAGGCAATAGGAGACAGCTCTAGCCTTATTGAAAAGTTAAATTCTCAAAAGCATTCTGAATGGTTTACTTCTCTTACAAATGCTGGTATTAATCCACAAGTTTCAACTACTAATAACTTAAAGTTGTCGGCAGCTGGAACTGGAGAAGTCAATTTTGCAAAAGAGTTGACTAGTAGAAGATAGGAAAGATAGGAAATAGGTTATGACAGCTATTCTTGGATTGATTTTAGGAGCACTTATTGGCATTGTTGTGCATCCAGATATTCCAGTGGTTATTCAACCGTATTTGCCAATCATGGTGCTTGCTGCACTAGATGCTCTTCTTGGCGCTGCTAGAGCTTATTTCGAGCGCAGCTTTTCCGACAAAGTGTTTGTTATTTCGTTCTTCTCAAATGTTATTGCTGCAACGCTTTTAGTTTTGCTTGGCAACCAGCTTGGAGTTGGTGCACAATTGCAAACAGCTGTTATTGTTGTTTTAGGAATACGAATCTTCTCTAACGTTTCTGCAATTCGTCGTTTTATATTTAGGGGATAGATTCAGGGGATAATATGAAACATCCACTTGCGAATACTTCAAAAAACAGCGTAAAAAACAATGAATTAAGCGATAATAATATTGATAAAAATGTAGACAATATTGTTAAACGGCTTCATCGCCAGCATGCTAAAGATCGAGAAAGCGACCGCACGCAAACGGGTTCCTTCCCAATCGTTAAGCGCAAAAATAAGCCATCTTTGCAAGGTCATGTTACTAGAACGCGCATTATAACAGGCTTGCTTGTTATGCTTCTTTGCGCTCTTCTTAGCTTTGCATATATGATTCAAGTAAATCGAAGTGCTCTTGTGTATCAAACTATGAGCGAAGATGAGCTTACGCGATTGATCACGGAAACTAATTCTCAAATACAAAATCTTGAGCAGCGAAAGTTTGAATTAACAAGTCAGCTTAATTCTCTAAAAGCATCTGTTAATAAGCAAGAAGAAGCTGCTAGAATTGCTAAGCAAAATTCGCAAACAAGCGGCTTGATTTCTGGTAGACTTCCAGCAATCGGAAAAGGTGTAATTATTCATATTACAGCTGGAGAAAAAGAGCGTGTAGATGCTGCAACCATGTTTCAACTTATAGAGGAGCTTCGCAACGCTGGCGTGGAAGTTATGTCTATTAATGATATTCGCATTGTTACTTCTACTTATATTTCCGACACTAAGCATGGATTGCTGTGCGATGGAATTGAGATAAATCCTCCTTACATAGTTAAGGCGATTGGCGATGCGCAAAATTTGCAAAACGCCGTAAATATTGCAGGGGGAGTTGGATCTAGATTAAAAGTTAAATTTGGCGCTTCCGTATACGTTTCAACGCCTGAAGAGGTTGAGATTCGTTCAACACGCGAACCAAAACAGTACCAATACGCAAAACCGGTCGAATAAGAAGGTAAAATAGCAATTATGACTGAACCTATTCCTACAGCTGGTGAAACAACCATTATTGGCATGCCAGCAATAACTATTCCAATAAACTCGAACGCAGACCGTCCACTAAAACAGGATGATTTAGACACAATAGCAAAACTGCTGCCAGGCACCGCTTTGCTTATTTCTACGCGTGGAGCAGTTTCTGGGTCTCGTTATTTGTTAGACGAAGATGTTGTATCGGTTGGGCGTGATTCTAGAGCAGATATTATGCTTGACGATTCTACTGTTTCTAGAGCGCATGCTGTTTTTAGAAGGAATGGGAACGTTTTTAGCATTGCAGATGCGGGCAGCTTAAACGGAACATATGTTAATCGTAATCGAGTTGATGAAGCAGTTCTTAATAATGGCGATGAGATTATGATTGGCAAATATCGCTTAATGTTCTTTACGCAAAGTGCTGTTAGTAAACGATAGCGATAAACACAATAAACACAATAAACAATAATGGTATTGAAAAACTCTTCTAAAAAGAATGCGCTGGCCGATTTTGATGAATCTAATAATCAGCCAGTGCAGGGGGAGTTGTTTTCTTTTTCTAGCGATGGAGAAGAGTCCGTAGGATATCGCGGAAGCGTTGCAATGAAGATTGCTGGAATAACCTATAGGCAACTTGATTATTGGGCTAGAAAAAACATTATTGTGCCTTCGATTAATCCTTCACACGGGTCTGGATCCAGACGTTTATATTCTTTCAAAGATATTTCTATTATGGCGGTTGCTAAGCGACTTTTAGACGCTGGCGTAAATCTTACAAACGTTACAACAGCTATAGTTTTTTTGAATTGTTATAGTGTTAATCATCTTGAGAGCATGACAATAATTTGCGATGGTCAATCTGTTATGGAATGTAACAATAATCAAGAAAACATGTTTAGCATGCTCGAAGGCGGCTCAGCTGTTTTTGCAATCGCAGTTGGATGCATTGTTAAGCAAGTACGAGCTGATTTATCTAAAGAATCTTAAAACTAAAGAATCTTAAAACATAAAATTTATATCATATTGAAAATATTGAAATATTAAGAATAAAAAAATAATGAATAATAAAAAATGAAAGTGGTGTGCTGATTCTAATTTCTTATGTAGTGTGTTGTATTCGTGATTTATCACAAATCTGACATAACGTACATTATCGGATACTTATATAGAATTATTTTTATATAGAAATATTATTTGCGCAAAGTATTATCAAAATATTCATCAATAGCAATGCTCAAATCACAAACATTGTCAATAATTCTATAAGCACCGTGCTTTTTAAGCTCACCAGACTCTGCGTAGCCCCAAGCGCAACCAAGACAATCAATGTAGCATGCTGATGCGCCATCTGCGTCCGTCCATCGGTCGCCAACCATTAATGCCTTGTCTAGCGAATAGTCAAAACCAATATTTTTCAAAACATAGCGAATAACTTGGTCTTTTTTAATTCTAGACATATCGGCACTTGCGCCGTAAATTCCATCAATCAAATCTGTTAAACCAAAATAATCACAAATAGGCTTAACTTGATATTCTGGCTTGCAAGATGCTGTAGCAAGATAATATCCAGATTCACGTAGTTTCTTTAATTGTTCTGGAATACCTTCGTAAACCTTATTCAAAAGACTTCCAGTGATTTTACTACCACTAGGATTTTTCGGATCTGTAAAAGTTGCAACTTCGGAATAATACTTTCGATATAACTTTACGCCTTCTAATTGCAAATCTTCTGGCATGCCATTTCGTTGAAAAGATTCAAGAATAGACGGTCCTACAAATCGCATCATCTCTTCATCGTCTGGAATTTGCATTCCTAAATCGCTCATAGCTCTTTTAGCACACGCAATAATTCCCATATGAGATTGAGTCAAAGTGCCATCTAAATCAAGCAAAACAACTTTCATGGAGTTTTCCCTAAAATCCTAAATTAAATAATTAATATTAGTGATTAATCACAAAATTAAAGTAAAACTACACATCAAAGACTACTCGTAATCAGGAATCCAACCTTCGTGATGCATTTTCAAGCGCTTATCAAGCAAAGCTTTTAGCTCTTCTTCGCTTCTACGCTCTAAAAGCATATCCCAATGAGTTCGAGTTGGCTTATTAAAATCATCATCTGGCCTATCTGCGTCGCCTTCTTTATGCGCTAAAGCGCCGCAACGGCATTCCCATTCTTCTGGAACTTCTGCACCTTGAGCAAGAGGGAGAATAGTCCTATGCCCTTTAGGACAAACATATGTAACATCATTACGAGCTGCAAAATCAACATTATCGTCGGATTCTAGCGACTTTGCACCAATGCTCATACCACGTAAACTGCGTTCTGCCATATTATATTCTCCTTTTAGTTTCCATTATAAAGCTAGCGAATTGCACGGACTATAAAGACTAAACATCACAATAGGCTACTACCCCACGATTAATTATTTGAACTGCTTCATATGCTTTGTGTGCTAAAGAATCGTCTACATTAGGCAAAATTCTTAAATAATCGCTAAGAACAGCAAGCTGATTAAGCAAGTCTATAAGTCTTTTAGCAAAGCGCACAAAATCTCCACCCGTAATATCCGTATTTTGCAAAATATCAAGCAAGTCAGCGCCTTGTGCCCAATCGTATATAAGGTCTACTGCGCCAAAATCCAGCGATTTCAACGCATCAAGATGATTGTTTAAGCACATATTGCTTATGCGCATAAACAATTCTTTTAATCTAGAAACAGTATTGAATACAGCACCGTCTAATCCACCAGGATATCTTCTTGGCTCTGATCCCACTGGCCCTCTAGACTCATAAACCAAAGAAGATACACAACTCAACAGCTCAATAGGAGTTAAATCGTTAAAAATACCTTCGCAAATAGCTTGCGCAAAAACAACATCAAGCTCGTTATAAAGTCGTCTAAGAAGCTGACCCTTATTAGTCAAAACAAACGTATTACCTGTTTGTTTTAAGTAATCCAAACTACATAAAACATTACAAATGTTGTCAAAACATCTTGCAACAGAACCAGTTCTAGAATTATAACGTTCTTTAACTTGATTTAGCTCTTTTGTTTCTCTAGCCCAATAATATCCCCAATGTAAATGGTTTTGAATATCTGGGCAATTTGCACAAGGATGGTTTCTTTCTTGAATGCGCAAGCTAGCAATTTTGTTATCTAACTCTTTGAAAGCATTTGAACGCTCTAAATCGCTAGAAAACAGAGTATGCTTAAGTTTTCTACGCTGATCATGTTGAGCGTCTTTAAGGCGCATTCTAAGAGTCATAAACTCAGCAAAATCGCCATTAGAACAATGGAAAGCTTGCTCATAGCCACTAATCGCCTCTTGAAGCTCTTCAATACGACTCAAAAGGCGCGTTGCAGAAGCATTTGCTTCCCATTGCGCAAACGAGCTGCTAAGTGTTACTCGAGCTGTTTTTGCATCGCTATTATTAAGAAGATTAACAGCCATGTTAAAAGTTGGAACAAAGCTAGAGTGAAGAGGATAAACACGCTTGCTAGAAAGAGAAGCCGCTTTAGCTGGGTCAAAATCAGGATTGTCTATTAAAACAGCATGACCAATATCGTCAATTCCACGCCTGCCAGCTCGGCCAGTAAGTTGAGTAAACTCTCCAGGAGTAAGAGGAACATGACCTGTGCCATCATACTTAACTAGCTTTTCTACAACAACGCTCCTAGCTGGCATATTTAAGCCTAAAGCAAGCGTTTCTGTAGCAAAAATAATCTTAATAAGACCACGCTCAAAAAGAGTTTCAACAATATGCCTAAAAATCGCAATCATGCCTGCGTGATGAGCCGCGAATCCTTGTTCCAAAGCATATCTAAAGCGTTCAAATCTAAGCGCTTTTAAGTCACTTTTAGAAAGCTTATTTTGCGAGATCATTGAATCAACAATTCTACGAATCTCGTACATCTCTTCATCGCTTGTAAGGGCTAGACCAGCGTTTAAGCATTGCTGAACAGCTTGATCACAACCAGAACGTGAGAAAATAAAGTAAATCCCAGGAAGCATATTAAGATAATCAAGCTCGTCAATAACAGCCCATCTTTTAGGAGTATGACGAACAGTTAAAGACGACTTGGAATTTTTTTGTAAATCACTAGAACGATCTCGCAATTTTCTTCTAGAAAATCGCCCTTTAGAGAATCTCTTATCTTTACTTAAATAAGAAGATTTTTTGCGCAAAGCAGCGTTTTCCCACTGGCTTAACTTTCTAGTTAAAGCAAGATTTACACGATTCGTTGCATTACCATTTTTGTCTGTATCGTAAAGATTAAGAAGCTCTGGCTCTGTTTGGCCATCTTTTTGAATAATAACATGACGTTCAAGAGGAACAGGCCTATGCTCATCTACGATTAAATGAGTGTTTCCGCGAACAGAAGAAATCCATGCGCTAAAATCTTCAACATTAGAAACAGTTGCCGAAAGTCCAATAATTTTAACGCTTTGCGGAAGATGAATAATAACTTCTTCCCAAACTGCTCCTCGGAATTTATCTGCTAAATAATGCACCTCGTCTAAAACAACAAATCCAAGAGAATTAAGTGTTATTGAACGCTCATAAAGCATATTGCGTAAGACTTCTGTTGTCATAACAACAATATCTGCTTCACTGTTAACAGACGTGTCTCCTGTTAAAAGACCAACTTTATTAGATCCATAAACTTCACAAAAATCATGATATTTTTGGTTACTAAGAGCCTTGATTGGAGTTGTATAGAAGGTTTTAACACCACGATTAACGCCCAAAAAAACAGCAAAATCTGCTACAACCGTTTTACCAGCGCCTGTAGGAGCAGCAACAAGAACATTATCTCCATTTTCTAGAGCATCAATTGCTTCAAGTTGAAAATCATCCAAGTCAAAACTTAAAGAGCTTTCAAATTTTGCAGCCATTGATTTAGAATGCTGCAAAGTCTTGCGAAACGCACTAAATCGTTGCGACGGAGATAATGGGAGCGTAGTCATAAACTATTCGTTAGTTTCCTTTAGTTTCTTTAGATTCCTTAAAAATTGGATTGTCAATATCTTCCTTACGCAAAGACACATTATTCCAATGCTGCCAAACAGTCCTATGAGAATCCCCTACTTTTTCTTGGCGCTTTAAAACTCGAATGCGAGCCTCTTCTACACATTGCGCAGCATCGCTAATCGGACGCGTAAAAAATGGATATGAATTCTTTTTCAACGAATCATCACCGTTTTGCAACTTTTCAAAACAAGAATAAACCTTAGTGGAAAAACTAGTGCAATTCGTTAAAATCTTATACGCGCATTTAAGCGCGTACGCAAGCCCTGCACCAATCATGCATAGCATAAAAAGAGTTAATAAAAGCCAAATCCACCATGGCATTTTAATTCTCCACGTTTTGGAAATCGCTATTATTAACGCTTAATTCTCGCTGTGCTCGAGCAATAATCATAGTGCGCAAGGTCTCTGGAGAAACAGCTTTAATATGACGAGCGTGAGCAATGCAAAATGCAACAAACCAGGAGTCGGAAGAAACCGTTAAGTGAACCTTAACACCAGCTCCACAAGGCTCGATGGTAGCTCCAGAAAGACTCTTTAAGAAGTTCAAATCTGGCTCATCTGTAATAAAGCATGTTTGAGTACCATTGTCAAAACTCCATTTTCTAAGTTCACTAACTGGAACATCTGGAATTTCTACAGGGCAAATAGGCTTAACAACTTCTGCGCGCTCAATTCTTGCAACGCGCAAAACCTGCCAAATTCTAGGCAAACCGTTCGCTTTATTAATCGAAGTGTCTTTTGCAACAAAACTACGCTTATCTTGTGGAGTTTGATTCTCAACATCTGTCCAAACAGCAACGTAGTAAACGCCTTCGTCAACAAAAATCTTAGAAGGAGCAACAATCTTTCTGCGAGTTCTACCAGCACCGTCCGTGTACTCCATGTCGATTAATGCATTAGCGCTAATCGCACTGCGAACAACGGAACAATTTCTAGGCTCCACCTCGTAACCGGTAAGGCTAAGCCAAGGAGTCTCACCAGGGCTAACATGCCTACGTAAACGCATGTAAAGCGCTTTGGCTTGATCTCTTTGTTCAACAGGCAAAAGAGGAGAATGCGCAAGGTAATTGATAGAAGCAGTAAGCATGCTCATATATTGTTGAGAAACTCCTGCTAAACGCTCAAGACCCAGTGAGTTAGTTGCGGAAACAATACCTTCCGTTTCTAAAAGCGACCAATCAATATCGAAGAATTGGCTACCTGCCATCTCTCCATCGTCGGAAACGGTAGTAAGCGTATTAATGTCTTTATGCAAAATCGCAACAAATCTACGAAGCTCATCGTCATTCTTAGGTTTGCCAATAAATCTTACAGCAAGCTCATTTAGTGGGAATTCTTCTCCAAGATGAGCAGATAGGAAGAGCATTAGTCGAAGTCTGCGATCTACTTCACTTCCCGTTTGGAAAGACGTCTTTTTTTGACGAGACTTGTCTGGCTCGTTTTCCGAAAGGTCTTGATTATCTTCCGCATTAGAACGTGCAGAATCAACGCTTTGATCAGCGTAATTCTCGTCGCATTCAACGAATTGCGTAGCAGCATTAAGTCTTCTATGGAAAGCATCAACCGCTTCTTGAGGGCTTACAACGCAAGAACCTGGATGCTCAAGAACAAACATTGCTAAATCGTCGGAATCAGTGTATGCAACGTTCAAATGTTCACCATCAACGTCAACAGTTGCTGCAAATCTTCTAGAATCGATAACCTTAACCAATGCGTCTGGAATTGTTTGAGTTCCAAGCCCTGGAGCAATCGAATCTAAGCCCAAACCAGGAATAGGCGTTTGAGGAACGCGCGGAGCAGTACGAGACGCAGAAGAATGTTGCTGATCTACTTTGCGTGATTCAGAAGAAGAAATCGACATAGAACGAGCTAAATAATTAGCAGCCGCAAGAACAGGAAGCTCTTCTTGTTCAAAACGAATACGCACGCGTGGTTCGTCACCAAGTTGCAACCTGTAGGATGCAAAATCTTGGCCTTCAGACTTTGAAGAATATTCAGGCTGGCGAGATTCAATCGCAATACCCATAGCTGCAAGCTTTGCGCGATCTCTTTGGAATTGCTTTGCAAACGCAGCCTTTGCAGCTTGATCTGCAAGTTCTCCATAAGAATCGGCATAAGCCTTAACTCGTTGCGCAATCTGACGCGAAGTCAGCCATTGTGGAAATGCGGAAGACAACACAGCCAGTACATCAAGCTCGTGTTTGCCCCACTTATCGGAAAAACGACGTCTTCCGTTACTTCCTTCTGCCATTTGTCCTCACGTATCGTTTCTTTGTAATTTCACTTTGTGTTAAAAACATGCGAAAAACGCTAAATTCTCAACACACACCTTAACTATTTTAATGGTGTTTTGCCATACGTGTGGACATTTTCAAAAAAAGTCATCAAATTTCTTGAAAATACAATAATCAACACTATAAAAACGTTGAAATAAGGCCATTTTCCACACGACACGCCCGAATGAATTTATTTTGTGACTACACCCACTCGTCTGGCTCAATGCCCTGCGGACCCACAAATTCACCATTTGGAACGTAACTTGGCTCCCCTGTATCTTCTAAAATAGCATCCGCAAACATAGAAACTTGGCTTCCAAAAGTCCAATCGCCTCGGATTGTAACGGATTTTGCAGCAGCCAAAGCTGGAACAGAATACGGGAATCTTTCGTTAAAATCATCAATAGTTTTGTAGAATCGTGGATCTAAATCCACATCTGGAAATATGTAATTGCCATCTTCCATCTCGTAAGAATCTGTAAGATGGAAGCGGTCAGAACGCATTATAAACAAATCGTTAGTAGTCTTTACAGGCAAAAATCGCATTCTATCAACCTCAACGCAAATCGCATCGTCAAAAAGCGAAACAGCGGAACCCATAGCAGTTTCAAGCTGAATCACTTTTTCGCTTGAATCATCAGTTGGGTCAACAGTCTTGTGATTGCAAATAACTGGAAGAGGAAGCACACCTTTATATTTTTTAAGAATCTTTTGCAAAGCATCAACGCGAATCCAAATATTATTAGTATTAAAATAAGGATGTTTATTAATGCTTTGCGCACTTCGCCTATCTTCTGCGGCAACCTGAGTCATTTCTCGAAGCATCATTCTGCCAGTTTCAAGACTTCTAACAATATGACCGCCTTTACGGTCTGCTTGAGTACGCTTAGCAACCTCAATCATGATTGAAGCACCAGTATTTTCAAAATGCTGAGCAAGAGTTCTAGAGGGTCTTGCACCTAAATTGTCGGAGTTAGAAATAAACAAGTATTTAATGCCATTTTTCTTTAGAATATCCAGCAATCCAGATTCCCAAATAGTAGAGAAAATGTCGCCGTGGCCTGGAGGACACCATTCTAAACTGCTATCTTTAGAACAAGAAACAGGCTCCCCCGTTTCTTCTAGAAGCTTTGGCTCTTGATGCTGAATAATTTCAACAGGAATATTTTCTTGAGAAAACTTTTTTGTACGCTTTAATACTTGTAACGTATCTTTAGACGTTCTAAAAGAGTTCATAAAAATCAAGGGCAAATCAACGCCTAAACGTTGGCGCGCTGTAAGAACTTGGCCAATTATAATATCAATAAATCTCATTTGACGAGCTTTATGTCTTCTAACTGGCAATAGCGACTTTGCACAAGACAATCCCATTGACGTTCCAAGACCACCATTTAGCTTAATAAATGCTGTTTTTGAAAACGCGTTAACTGCTTTATTGTGATCAATTGTTTCATAAATCTCATGAAAATTTGGCACAGTCTTAATAGGTTCTACTGCGTTTTCGCGAATAAATCCGCCAGTTTTATCTTCATTCCACACTTTATAAAGACGTTCAAATTGGCTAATAGCAACTTCGCTCATACCGTGTTCGCGCATCTTTGCAGCGGACAATTCAAAAGTGTTGTCCATTTAACGCAGCCTCCCTGTATGCATTGTGATTAATAGTTTATCTGCTCAAACAATATGTTGCAAACAAAAATGGACTCACGCGTTAAACACGCAAGTCCATTTTTACATTTCAAATAGTTTTCAGTAAAAGAAAATTATTTGAAACTTAGCAAAAACTATTCAGCAGAGCCTTTGCCAACCTCAACACGAGCGAAAGCTAAAGCAGAGCCGCCAACTTCCTTGAACAAGTCGCCAATAGTCTTGGAAGGATCCTTAACATAAGCTTGCTCAAGAAGAACAGTTTCCTTGAAGAAGGCGTTCAAACGGCCTTCAACAATCTTTGGAACGATCTTTTCTGGCTTGCCTTCTGCCAAGGACTTTTCGGTAGCAATGCGACGCTCGGACTCCAACACATCTGCTGGAACGTCTTCGCGGCGGAGCCACTGAGCACCCATAGCGGAAATTTGCAAAGCAGCTTCGTGAGCAACCTTAGCGCCTGCTTCGTCGGTAGCAATCATAGAAACAATGCTTGGAGGCAATTCAACGGACTTCTTGTGAGCGTAAACCTCAACGTGAGGACCGTTAACCTTGGCAATCTGGCCAACCTTAACGTGCTCGCCAAACAATGCTGCTGCTTCTTCAACTTCTTCCTTAACAGTAGCATCTCCAGCCTTAGCGGCAAGAAGCTCTTCTGCATTAGAAGCATTGGCTTCAATAGCATTGTTCAACACAGTTTCGGAGAATTCAACAAACTTTGGTGTCTTAGCAACAAAGTCAGTTTCGGAATTCAACTCAACTGCATAACCAGTTTCGCCTTCTGCAGTCTTAACAACCTTAGAAGCAACGGTTCCTTCTTGAGCCTTGCGACCTTCACGCTTGCCAGCGGCCTGAATGCCCTTAGCGCGGATGATTTCCTTAGCGCGAGCTACATCGCCTTCGGCTTCAGTAAGAGCCTTCTTAACGTCCATCATGCCTGCGCCAGTTTCTTCGCGCACCTGCTTAATCAACGCTGCAGTAATTGCTGCCATTTTGTTCTCCTCATTAACTGCCAACAGGCTTATTCAGCCTTGGCTTCATTGTCGGACTGTTCAGATTCCTTAGTGAGCAGTTCCTTTTCCCATGCTGCCATTGGCTGAGCATTGGCATCTTCAGCCTTTGCACCCTTGCCAGCGTGATCAAGCAAACCTTCTGCAACAGCATCGGCCATCAAGCTTGTAAGAAGCTCTACACCACGAATTGCATCGTCGTTTGCTGGAATTGGATACTCAACGGATTCTGGATCGGTGTTGGTGTCAACGATTGCCACAACTGGAATACCGAGCTTGTGTGCTTCTTCAACAGCCAAAGCTTCCTTGTTAACGTCTACAACAAACATTGCAGAAGGAGTACGGTTCATATTGCGAATACCGCCGAGCTGCTTGGAAAGCTTATCCTTTTCGCGCTCAAGAAGCAAAAGTTCCTTCTTGGTTAAACCAGATCCACGAACGTCGGTAAAGTCCATTTCCTCGAGTTCCTTCAAACGCTTTACGCGAGTAGAAACAGTTTGGAAGTTAGTCAACATACCGCCGAGCCAGCGCTCACTTACGTAAGGCATGTTTACGCGAGTAGCCTGATTTTGCACAGCTTCTTGAGCCTGCTTTTTAGTACCCACAAACAAAACAGTGCCATTGTGAGCAACAGTCTGCTTAATAAAGTCATAAGCCTTGTCGATCATGTCGAGCGACTTGAACAAATTGATGATATGAATACCATTGCGCTGAGTAAGAATGAACTGCTTCATCTTTGGATTCCAGCGACGAGTTTGGTGACCGAAGTGCAAACCAGCCTTCAGCATTTCGCTCATGGTAATCTGTGCCATATCTATATACCTTTCTTGTCGGTTCTTGCCTGGCCATGTCTGTTCGCATGCAACTTGGCTAGCATATAACTAAATCCAAGCCGACCGACACGAACGGACGCGTACATGGCGCGTATATGCGCATTCTGATAGACAATAAAAAACGAGCAATCGTATAACGCGACAACACTCATGCTCAAAGCGAACACGCAAATCCAAATTATAACAGAAGCTTTATACTAACTTTGTAATCAATCTATATAAAAAATCGCGATAATTTATTAAATTAGCTACTTAGAAGAGCTATTGCGCAATTGGCGTAAAGCTTGCTTTCTAACATCTTTTTCTAAACGGTCAATATACACATGACCATCAAGATGGTCACATTCATGTTGAATCATGCGGGCCATTAAGCCTTTACCTTCTAAAACAACAGTTTTACCGTCTAGATCTATTCCTCTTGCTCTAGCATAATCAGCTCTGCGGGTCTTGTACCACAATCCTGGAACCGATAAGCAGCCCTCATCTCCGTATTGTTCACCATTAAGCTCTTCTATAACAGGATTTAGAATATAGCCTATTGTTCCATCAATGTTATAAGAAAATGCTCTAAGATTAACACCAATTTGGTTTGCGCTAAGACCTGCACGACCTGGGTCGTTTACAGTTTCTAATAAATCTTCTACAAGACTTCTAACAGATGGTGTAATCTCGCGAATTTCATCACAAGGTGTTCTAAGAACAGGGTCTGGAACAACGCGGATTTGTCTAATAGTCACGGCACTCCTTAAAACAAAAGGCTAATTAAAATCGCAATCTATAATTATACAAGCTTTATCGTAATACCAGACGTAAATCTATATTTGCAATTGTTAATTAGCCTATTAGTATCTTATTTTATAATCTTATTCACTAACGGTTTGGTTTACTCCATCTTCATTATTTGAATAAGATTCCTTAGAATCGGATTGCACAGGCAAATCTTCTCCAAAACGCTTCAAATGCGTTGCAGCTTGATCAATAGCTTGCTTAACTTTAGGCGTAACAACCTCTTGAGCTTGCTTAACAGTTTCTTGAGCCTGCTTAACAGTTTCGGTTGTTTTATCTAAAATCTTAACCGTTGCAGGAAGTGGCCTACTATTAGGTTTTGGAGCATAAAGCTGCGTTTCAATAATATCGCTATATTTCTTCAAAACCTTTGGACGCACAACCTTCATGCTTGGCGTTAACGTACCAGCATCTTGAGAGAATTCTTCGTCTAAAATAACAAATTTACGAATAGACTCCGCTCTAGAAACTGTGCTATTAGCTTGATCAATAAATTGCTGAACAACAGATCGGATTGCATCATTTTGTGCAATATCTTTCATTGGAATAGTCTCATCCATTCCTTGATTATTAAGCCAAGAACGAACCATATCTGGCTCAAGCTCAATAAGAGCAGAAACAAATGGCTTTCCATCTCCAACAACCACTGCATGCGAAACAATAGGACACTTTGCAATAATGGTTTCAAGAGGAGCAGGACTTATGTTCTTTCCACCAGCAGTGATAATAATGTCTTTTTTTCTGCCAGTAATTGTTAAGAAGCCATCATCATCAATCTCGCCTAAATCGCCAGAATGAAGCCATCCATCTTGGTCAATAACTCCTGCAGTAAGCTCTGGCTTTCCGTAATATCCAACAAAAACATTAGGACCTTTTACAAGAACTTCTCCATCATTTGCAATGCGAATTGTGATTCCAGGACCAGGCTTTCCAACAGAACCAACTTGATTAGCATGCTCAAAGTTAACAACGCATGGAGCAGCTGTTTCCGTCATTCCATAACCTTGAATAAAAGTTATTCCATCTAATCCATTAAAGAAGTGAGCAAGCTCTGCATTTATTGGAGCACCACCACAAGCTAGCCACGCTAAATTAGGACCAAGTGCAGATCTTATAGAAGAACCAACAGTCTTCATATAAAAATCGTGCTGCAATTTTGCATAAATAGAATGCGATTTTCCTTCGACTTCGTCTTTAGACCACTCAGCAAAATGCTGAACAGCCTTAGCAAAGATTCTACCGCGGATTCCAGCGCCAGCTTTTTGAGATGCTGCGTTATAAACTTTTTCAAACACTCGAGGAACGCCAAGCAAATACGTAGGCTTAAAACTACGCAAATCTGCCAACAAATGCTTAGCGTTTGGAACATAACCAATAACGCCGTTCGCTCCAACTGCAACATATTGAATATACCTTGCAAAGCAATGTGCAAGAGGAAGGAATAGAAGTATTCTACTTGGCTTATACAACATGTCGTTTAGAACATCGTATGCTGCGTAAACAATGTGCGTAAAGTTTCTATTAGTAAGCATTGCTCCCTTTGGCTTGCCAGTAGAGCCAGAAGTGTAAACAATAGTTGCTAAATCATCTGCTTTTATTTGATTAATAGCATTATTTAGCTCATCGTCGCTTATTGATTTTCCAAAATCAATAACAGCATCAATACCATTGGCCTTAAAGTTAAAAACCGTTTTTAACGAAATTCGCTTATTGTCTTGACGAACTCTTTCCAAGCATTGCGCATGCTCATCGTCTCCTGCAAAAGCGATAACAGGCTTTACTTCCGAAATAATATCTGCAGCTTGAAGAGCGGAGTCAGTTTCGTAAATAGGTATGCTTACAGCACCAATACAAGCGCACGCAAAGTCAACAACACCCCATTCGTAACAAGTTGGAGAGTAAATAACGATTTTGTCTCCTTGCTTAACACCAAGAGCGATTAAGCCTCTTGCAGTAGAACGAACTTTGGATAGCATCTGTGATGCGCTAACATCGTGCCATTGACGAGTATTGTCATCTTGCCATTGTGCAATCACGCCTTGCGGGTCTCGCATTGCCCTATTGGCAAGCAATGAATAAATTGTGTCACCATCGTTAGTTGGGTGAATGTCTTCTACAGAAAATTCTCGCAGCATATTCTTAATTGTACGGTATAAGCATGCCAACACAAAACTATGAAGATACAAAAACATGCACAGAAAATTGGCGTTTTTTACAAAATAACAATTTAACAAATAACGATTTAGAAAACCCCTTGAGTAAAACAGCAAATGCAAATTATATTCTAGGGGCGTTACGCAAATAAGCTACATAATCCAACATGTTTATGCATGTACATACTTAATTAAATCAATAACTACTTAAAATTCATATTATGCAAACTACGATTAGGTAAAACCTAACCTATATCTGCTAACGTGCAAACCCATTTTCCCATTATGAATCTAAGTGTTAAAGATGTCCAATATTCTGTATCTCCAATATGAAGCAAAACAACTGCCTCTAATTGTGATGGAGAAACCAGTATTCCATTTATCATCTTAGGTATTGTTGGATTGCTTCTTAGCTTAGAAACTTCTGCCTCATTATGCTTATCTTTGTAGCATTCATTAATCAAGTACCACATATTCTCGAGTTTGTATATACACTCTTTTGTTAATGCTCTTTTCATCTCTGGCGATATTGGCCTGCCGTGAGAAATATCACCTACTATGCACGCTACTTTGCATATTTGCATTGCAAGATATAGGTACATCTTTTTACCATGCGTATTATTGAAACACGATGATACGTGATAACTTGCCATTGAGCGAGAAGACCCAACTGGTATTAAACCTTCATAAACTGGAAAAGGTCTTCTATCTTTAGTCTGGAACCGCGACGGATCTACTTGATCTGGGAAGTTACTATTAATAACCTCCCAAAATGTCTCATTATCATCGTCGTTTGCGTATAACAGAGTGTTAGAAAAATTTCTCATTCTCTCCTTCTTTCCTAAAATTTTGTCAAGTCATTTATTTTTTAATTCCTTATTTGTTAATTTTGTTTTCACATTATTTTCTAATGTTTAAGTAAAGCATACAGCTTATTGCAAAAAATAAAAGAGTTAATTTAATATGTGGATAAAACATTCATAACGCTTGAATTTTCACCGAAAAATCAAGGATTATCTAACAAAAGTTATACACATTGAATAAAAAGAATTGCTTTATAGTCCAAAGCTAAGCTGACTGCTTCTATTTTAAGAATACTCATCAGCTTAGCTTTACACACTTTTTGGCCTATAACCCATTTTCAGAATATTCATCAGCTTAGCTTTACACACTTTTTGGCCTATAACCCATTTTCAGAATATTCATCAGCTTAGCTTTACACAGTTTTGGCCTATAACCCACTTTTGGCGCTTACCCCCATTTTTCGGACTATAACCCAATAACCCAATATATGTGCGGAGACATGTGACAGAAAATAAAAAAAATCTCAGCGGAACATTATGGAACATCTGCTGAGACATAAAAAAAAATGGAGCGGACAGCGGGACTCGAACCCGCGGTCTCAACCTTGGCAAGGTTGCGCTTTACCAACTAAGCTATATCCGCAAACAAGATGCCATAGTAGCCTGATTTATTGTTTAATGCAAGTTATAATCAAAAATAAAAAATGTATAGTGATTTTCTGCTGTATTCAAGCAATTTTACGGAGTGTTGAGCAGAAGAAAAAGATAAGAAAACGATAAGAAAAATATTGAATACGATAATTATTATCATTAAGTCATAAATTTTTATAAAAATTTTTATTAAAATGTGATTTTTATCATGAAAAATCGTAAAAATAATGTAGAATAAAAGATAGCTTTTACCAAACAGGTAAAAGAAAACCGAAAAAGCAATGTTTTTCAAAGATGAAGCATAGAACAAGGAGGTTTCTATGAAGGCTATTGTTGCAACCAAAGATAAGAAGGCTCAGGTTGTAGAGAAGGAACTTCGTCCATTGGAATTTGGTGAAGCTTTACTCGATATGGAGTGCTGCGGCGTATGTCACACCGATCTTCACGTTAAGAACCAAGATTTTGGCGATAAAACTGGCGTTATTCTTGGCCACGAAGGCATTGGTATTGTTAAGGAAGTTGGCCCTGGTGTTACAACATTAAAGCCAGGCGACCGTGCATCTGTAGCATGGTTCTTTAAGGGTTGCGGACATTGCGAATATTGCACCACGGGCAGAGAAACACTTTGCCGTAGCGTTTTGAACGCAGGATACACTGCCGATGGTGGCATGTCTCAAGAGTGCATCGTCGCAGCAGACTACGCAGTAAAGGTCCCAGAAGGCTTGGATCCAGCTCCTGCAAGCTCCATCACTTGCGCTGGCGTTACAACCTACAAGGCTATTAAGGAATCTGGCGTACATCCAGGCGAATGGCTTATTTTATTCGGTCTTGGCGGTCTTGGTAATCTTGCGTTGCAATATGCAAAGAACGTATTTGGTGCGCACGTAATCGCAGTAGATGTTAACGATGCTCAGCTTGAATTTGCTAAGGAATATGGCGCAGATTTGTGCGTGAACCCACTTAAGGAAAATGTTCCTGAATTTGCTATGAAGAAGGTAGGCGGCGCTCATGGCGCTGTTGTAACCGCCGTAAGCAAGGATGCTTTTAACAGCGCAGTTGACTCTGTGCGAGCAGGCGGCACTGTTGCAGCTGTTGGTCTTCCACCAGAAGATATGGAACTCAGCATCCCTCGCCTTGTTCTCGACGGAATCCGCTTGGTTGGATCCCTTGTTGGAACTCGTAAAGATTTGGAAGAAGCATTCCAGTTTGGTGCTGAAGGCAAGGTTGTTCCAAAATGCCATATGCGCAAGATGGAAGACATTAACGACATCTTCGATGAGATGCTCAGCGGTAAGATTCGCGGTCGAATGGTAATTGACCTCTCCCACTGAAAAAAGAGATAAAATAAAAAATTAGAAGCCACTTAGTAAACGCTAGGTGGCTTCTAGTTTATGTTTGTGCTTTAATTTTTAAGACTTAAGCATTAATCTTAAATCTCAGTATTCAGCCTTAAGTCTTAAAAAATCTGCTATTTTAACGGAGGCATTGGCTTCCAGTTGGAATCATGCAAGATTTTTCTGCTTGCAATCCAACCAGTAAAAAGCTTTTTAACGCCACTTAAAATATGCTCGCGATCTACAGCAACAAGTCTAATAAGCTCTTTTGCAGCAGTCAAAGCAGTTCCAAGAGCAAACATAAATGGCCTAAAATCGCCGTGGATCATAAAGTAGCGCGCCATAAAACCACGATTTCGCATAATATGGTAACGATTCATATCGGAAGTGGAATTTAGTTGACGAACGCCAGCAATATCCCAATTAGGAATATTACGAGTTCTGCGAAGAATAATGTCACTTACAACAATCGGATTCGTAACCTTGCTAGCAAGATAGCCATAAGTAGTGTCATCCCAATAAATAAAATAGCGCGAATCTGGAAGTCCAATTTTCTCTACAATATTGCGCTTAAACAACCCACCTTCAAAGCACATTGTGTTCATAACGCGGTAGCCCGATGGCCCAAATGCTGCTGGAGCGATTGGATTAGGGATTCCAAGAGAAACAATAAAGTTATATTGCCAATAAAAATCGCCACCGTCGTAGTCTAATCGGCTGCCTTGAATCACATCGTGGCTCTTAGTCCACTTGCAAAGACGCTCAATAGATTCTGGAACAGTTTCAACGTCATCGTCCATAACCCAGAACCATTGTGCACCAAGATCGTACGCTTTTTTAACGCCAGCACTAAAACCGCCAGCTCCCCCAAGATTGCTACTTTGTGGCGCGTAAACAACGCGATTTGAATCGCCAGAATCGTCCGCGCTAGAAGCGCCCCATCTGCGCGAAAGAATATCGCCTAAATCATTCACCATTTTGCGCGTTTTTTCGCTACTTTCGTTGTCTACAATAATAATTCGCCAAGGGCATTGATTCAGGCACTCAAAAGATTTAAAAAGATTTGCAAGAAGCTCCTGGCGTTTATAAGTAACAACAATAATCGCAAGCTTGTCTATAGTATTAACAGAAGTATTCGTAATTTCACTCATGCTCTTAATCTTACACTTAGCATTGCCATCAAAAAGCGTTACAAGTCAAAAGTTACCCAAACGTGCTAAATGTTCTTGGCTATAAATGTTCGATAAATGTTCTTAGCATAAGATAAAAATAAAGTGTAGTTTCAGGGAAGGTGAAAATCCTTACTGGCGGTAACGAGGTAATTCTTGAATTAGTGAATTGTCTCGAAGCCCGCGAGCGGCATTGCGCTGCTGATTCGGTTAAAATCCGAAGCCAACGGTTAAAGTCCGGATGAAAGAAACGGAGGCTCTAATGAGCATTTCACGCGAAAATAATCATAAAACAAGCAATCACACAGCAAATAATCACGCAACTTACTCTGGCACAAACTATTGGTCAAGCGAAAAAATTGCTAAATACGCGCTATTCGTTGCGCTCTCTATTGCTGTAAGCTTTATAGAATTTCCACTTATTCCAGACGTAAACTACCTTAAATACGATCCTTCGGGAATTGTGTGTTTGATTGCAGGATTTGCATACGGACCATTCGCTGCTGCAATCGTAAGCGTGCTAGGATTTGCTCCACACTTCTTCACTAACCCGTTTGGCGCAATAATGGCAATATTGGTTTCAATGGGCGCTTCTGTTAGCGCTGCAATCGTCTACAAAAAAATTAGAACCAAAGAAGGCGCTATTATTTCGCTTGTAGTTGGCTCTGTAGTTGCGATTGCTCTTGCAATAGTCGGAAATCTTATTATTACGCCGCTTTATGCTCATATTAGCGTTGAGCAAGTTGCTGCTCTTATAGTTCCAGCTCTGCTACCGTTTAATGTGATTAAGCTTGCGATTCATTGCGTAGTAACTATGCTTGTTTATAAGCCTGTTTCAAAACTTCTTAACTACAACAAGTAGTAAACAAATAGCATTAGCCAAAATAGCATTAGTCAATTAAGTAAAAAGCAAGCTGATTATGCAAAGCAATAGAGTTATTCAATATAGAACAAGTTGCAAAGACGAAAAAAGCAATACGGATTATTGTGCTAAAAAAGATAATGCTGTTTCTTTGCAAAAAGTTCGCTTTAGCTATGATGGCGGAAAAACTTGGATTCTAGACGGAATAGATCTTGAAATTGCATATGGTCAAAGAATTGCAATAATAGGCAAAAATGGTAGCGGAAAGTCCACGCTAGCTAAAATTATTGCAGGACTTTCTTCCCCAGATTCTGGAATTGTTACGCTATGCGGAATAAAAGTTTTTGAAGCAAACAATGTTGATTCAAAAGCGTACCAAAAAGCACGAGAATCTATTGGAGCATTGTTTCAAAGCCCAGAAGACCAAATCGTTACAACAGTTGTAGAAGACGATGTTGCTTTTGGGCTTGAAAACTTGTGCGCCTCTAAAGAATTTATGAAGCAAAATATAAGCAACGCTTTACGCGCTGTAAACATGGAAAATCACCGTTTTAGCGACCCGAGCAATATGAGTGGAGGTCAGCAGCAGCGTGTTGCTATTGCGTCATCGATTGCTACAAAATCAAAACTTCTTGTATTAGATGAGCCTACAAGCATGCTTGATTCTTGCGCAAAAGAAGATGTGAATAAACTTTTTGACAAGTTGCAAACGAGCGGCACAACAATCGTGCAAGTAACGCATAAGATTAGCGAATGCAAAAATGCTGATCGAATATTAATGCTAGAAAACGGAAAATTGCGTGATGTAAGTTTATTGAAATTAGATGAATTTTTCACGGAAAAATCGCCAACTGTTATTGAATCAAAAAGCATGACGGAAAATGTAGAAAATTCAAATACGGCAATTGAAATATCGAATTTAAATGTGAGCTATACAAATAGTCAAAGTCCAATAATAAGAGACTATTCTCTAAGCGTAAAATCAGGCGAAATCGTTGCAATAATGGGAAAAAATGGATGCGGAAAATCAACGCTCGCAAAAGCAATATGCGCACTTATTAAATATGATTCTGGCTCTATTTGCGTAAACGGAATAAAAATTAGCGAAAAAACAAGCAAATCGCAAATGCGTGAAATTCGCAAAAACATTGGTTACGTTATGCAATTGCCAGAACAGCAACTTTTTGCGCAAACTGTTTTTGAAGACGTAGCATACGGGCCAAAAAACTTTGGATTAGAAGGACGTGAATTACATTCCAGAGTATTGAACGCACTAAAATCATTGCATATTGAGCACTTAGCGCAGAAATCCCCATTCGAACTTTCTGGAGGCCAGCAACGACTAGCAGCAATCGCAGGAATTTTAGCTTGCAATCCAAAAATTTTGGTTTTAGACGAGCCTACAGCAGGATTGGATTTTGAGTATGCAAAAATCGTGCTAAAAATTTTAAGCGATTTGCACAATAAAGGCGTAACAATTATTGTTATTACGCACGATTTAAATGAAGCAAAATCGCTTGGTGCGCGCATAGTTACGTTAGATTCGCGCAAAAAGAAGGAAATTCAAGAACACGCACAAGACGAAAAGCTTGAAAATGCTAGCGAGAATGGTAGCGAAAACAAAAACGAAAACAAAAATAAGTCATTGCTAAGCTTATTCAATACGCGAATAATACTAATATCTTGCTTAATTCTTATGTTTAGTGCGTTTAGCATTACAAACTTCTATCAACTAGGAATTCTTGCACTGTCAACGCTTGCTCTAATATTTCTCGCTAGAATATCGCCTATAAAATTATTGTTGTCATTGCACATGTTTATTGCAATATTCGTATTTTCTGGAATGTTTAATCTTCTAGTTGTGCATTCTGGAAGAGAACTTTTTAGAATCGGGCCGCTATTAATAACAGATGATGGAATAAAGTTTGCAATACTTTTCGCTTCAAGATTTTCGCTTGTTATACTAATTGGGTCAATAATTGTACTAACAATAAGCCAAACGCGATTGACTGAAGCATGCGCGTCTATTATTTCACCTCTTAAAAGCGTAGGATTGCCAAGTCAAGAAATTGCTCTTATTATGAGCCTTGCTTTGCGCTTTTTGCCAACTCTTTCAAAAGAAGCAGAATCTGTAGCCTTAGCTCAAATCGCAAGAGGCGGAAATATAAAAGACGGATCTATAAAAAAGCGATTGCGAGCAATAACATCTCTTATTGTTCCAGGATTTGCAAGCGTGATTCGACACGCAAACACACTAGGGCTTGCACTAGATTCTAGATGTTACGTTCCTGGAGCAAAGCGCACGCACTTACATACAGAGAAAATTCGCATAAAAGACTTTGCGCTTTTAAGCGTTACATTAGCTATTGTGTGCGGAATAATTTTTGCTGGAATATTTATAGCCTGAATATTTATAATCGAGCGGATTGAACGCATTGAGCGGATTTATTGTATTGAACGTATTGAGCGCATTGAGCGCAGATTCTTACGGTTAATGTATAATCCGATAAGCATTGAAAATTTAAGCGTTATAAATAGATGGTCGATAGTTGGTTGTTGATAATTGCGTTTGACAATATAGCGTTTTGACGTTTTAGTGTTTTAATGTTTTGAAAATTGACGTTTTAGTGTTTTATGCATATTGAACTCGATTTGGAAGGAAAATAATGGCATTAACTAAAAAGCAGATTAAGCAATTGCGCGCGCTCGCTAACACTTTAAGCCCATTGCTTTATGTTGGAAAAAACGATATTAGCGACGCTGCTGTTAAGCAAGCAGACGAGACAATGCAATCTCATGAGCTTATGAAGTGTGCTGTACAAGATGGCTCTGGCTTAAGTGCTAAAGAAGCTGCACAAGAACTTGCAGAGCATCTTGGTGCAGAAGTTGTGCAAGTAATTGGCAACCGCTTTGTGCTGTTCCGCGTTTCAAATCGCGAAGATATTGACCACATTATGCTTGTTCGTGACTAAAACTCTCTTAAAAAATAGTAATACTGCATTAAAAGGCTTCTTAAAATTCTAAGGAGCCTTTTAATTATCGACTTTATTTATTGTCATCGGGATTGTGGAGAATATTGCGGATTTGAGATAAACGTTGTGAAATCTCGTGCTCGTAGCCGCGATTATTTGGGTGATAATATTCGCGGCCAACTAGCTCATCTGGCATATATTGTTGAGAAGCTACAGCTCCTGGATAGTCGTGAGCATACTTGTAGCCTTCGTGATTTCCCCAACTTTTCATCAAAGCAGTTGGAGCATTTCGCAAATGAAGAGGAACTTGACCAATATTTCCAGCATCAACATCTTGCAAAGCCTTATTAATCGCATTGTAACTTGCGTTTGATTTTGGAGCAGTTGCTACAGCAATCACAGCTTCCGAAAGAATAATCCGCGCTTCTGGCATGCCAATTAGAGCAACCGCTTGAGCTGCTGCAACAGTTACTTGCAAAATTTGTGGAGCTGCCATGCCAACTTCTTCCGCAGCAGCAATCATAATTCGCCTTGCAATAAAACGCGGATCTTCCCCAGCTCTAAGCATTCGCGCTAAATAATGCAAAGAAGCGTCAACATCACTTCCACGCATTGACTTAATAAAAGCAGAAATCACATCGTAGTGGTCGTCGCCATCTTTGTCGTAACGAACTGTAGTAGTATCCATTACGTTAGAAACAATATCAGCAGTAATAACAGGCTTCTTTTTGCCATGTTGCAACGCAACATCTCCAGTTACCGCACCTGCTGCAGCCTCTAAAATAGTAAGAGTTTTGCGAGCATCTCCCCCACTTAAACGAATAATTGAATCTATTGCGTCTTCGTCGATTTTAAGCTGATTATTAAGACCATTTTCGCTTGAAATTGCGCGTTCTATAAGCGTGCGCAAATCTTCTACGCTAAGAGACTCAAGTTTAACAACTACTGATCTACTAAGTAGTGGCTTAATAATTGAAAAACTTGGATTTTCGGTAGTAGCTCCAATAAAAGTTACATCGCGATTTTCTACGCTTGGAAGCAAAGCATCTTGCTGTGATTTAGAAAAACGATGAACTTCGTCAATAAACAGAACTGTTTCTTGACCTTTACTAACTAAACGCTCATGCGCGCGATCTAGCACCGCTCTAACATCTTTGACTCCAGAAGTTACAGCAGAAAGCTCTTCAAACACGCGACCAGACTGTTGAGCCACAATATAAGCAAGCGTAGTTTTACCAACACCTGGAGGCCCAAACAACACAACAGAACTTGGAGATGTAAGAGAACCTTTAGATTGAGGATTTGCAAGTCTGTGCAAAGGCGAACCATCTTTTAGCGCATGAGTCTGCCCAAGAACGTCTTCGATAACGCTCGGTCGCATACGCACAGCCAAAGGACGTGTTACATCACTAGGCGCACTACTTGCTGTAAATAAATCCTGAACCATAATCTAAGTATACTCAATCCATAGAACAAACGTTCGACTATATTTTAGATTTTGCATAAAACATAAGTAAAATATAAGCAAAACGCAAATAAAACTTAAGTAGAACAACACTAAACATGCGACACGCTGTAGTCAAAGAACACAACTTCGCCTGTATCTTGTGTGGAATCCAAATCAACAATTCCAGTAATAGCCCAATTATGGTCTCCGTCCGAATCGTCAATAATCTGCCGAACTTTCCACGAATGCTCACTTTTTTCTAGAGAATCATCCAAAATAAACAAGTCTCCGCCACGAGCTTTGGCATCTATCCCAACATACTCATGTTCGTCGTAATAGTCGTCGAGCACATCATTCCACTCGTGAACACCGTAGCCCCAAGCTTTGTCAAGCTCTCCCAAAGTATCCGCATCTTCCAAATCCATAAGTTGCACGCGGCGGAACATTGCGTTTCTAATCAACACAATAAGTCCTCTTCGATCCGCAACAACAGACTCAGCAGTTGAAGGCGCAGCCGTAGTTACTGCACTAGCTTCAGCGTCCGACCCTCCAGCACTCTCCCACTCGTCAACCAAACTAGAATCAATAGAGCGCACAACAAGACGAAGCCACGAAATAATATCGCGCAATTCTTCGTTAAGCATGTCTTCTGGCACAGTGCGAGCAAGCGAACGATAAGCGTCCGAAAGGTAACGAAGAAGCGTTCCTTCACTTCTAGCAATGCCATAGCGCGAAATATAGCCAGTAAAATCGGATGCTGTTTCAACCATGTCTCGAAGCACAGATTTAGGCTTAATCCAGTAGTCGTTTGCCCACGGAACATCTTTGCGATATTGCGCAAAAGCAGGCTCAAGCAAATCTTCAAGAGGCTTAGGGTAGCTAACTTCAGCTAAGCGTTCCATGCGCTCCTCGTAATCAATGCCATCATCTTTCATGCCAGCCATTGCAGCGTCGCGAGCTTTACGCTCTTGAGCACGAAGAACAGGCTTCGGGTCATCTAAAGTTGACTCAACCATAGAAATTACGTCAAGCGCGTAACTTTCAGATTCTGGGTCTAGAAGTTCCAAAGCAGCAAGCAAGAACGGCGAAAGTGGCTGATCTAGCGCAAAACCCTCTGGCATAGCAACATCAAGATCATAATCGCAAGAACCGTCCGAAAGCTCTCTACATTCAATAACTTGAGTGTCAAGCAAAGTTTGGAAAATATCGTTGCAACGCTCAAGCAATTTTTCTTTATCTTGCGGCTTTTGCGCACTATCTCCAATAAGTTTTTCAACGCGTGCTCTAGCATCCCCGCCTTGCGTAACTTCGTTCAAAATCATTGAGTGAGTTACAACCATGTGCGGATTCAAAGTTTCGGGAGCGCTTTCAATAAGCTTAGTAAACGTTTGCTCACTCCAAACAACAAATCCTTCTGGAGCCTTCTTACGCTTAACTTTTTTAAGCTTTTTAGGATCGTTTCCAGCTTTTGCAACAGCGCGCGCATTCTCAATCTCGAACTCTGGAGCCTCGCTAACCACTAAGCCTTCGGTATCAAACCCCATTCTGCCTGCGCGACCTGCAATTTGGTGAAACTCGCGAGCGCGAAGCTTTCGACTACGGTTCCCGTCAAATTTTGTAAGAGCTGTAAGCACAACAGAGTGAATCGGCACGTTAATACCAACGCCAAGAGTGTCTGTTCCGCAAATAACTGGCAGCAACCCCTGTTGTGCAAGCTGTTCAACAAGCCTGCGGTAGCGCGGAAGCATACCAGCATGATGTACGCCAACTCCTGTGCGCAGCAGCCTTTGCAAGATTTTGCCGAATCCTGTAGTAAATTTAGTGCCTTTAATTGCTTGCGCAATTTTATCTCGCTGATCTTTGCTAGAAACCCCCGTGCTTGCAAGCGCTTGAGCTGTTTCTAGAGCTGCGTCTTGCGAAAAATGAACTACGTAGATTGGCGTTAAACCCTTGTTAAATAATAGTTCTACAGTTGTTGCAAGCGGCTTATCTGTGTACTCGTATTCTAGTGGAATTGGTCTTGGAGCGTTAGCAATAATATCAACACTACGATTTGTTGATCTTTCTAAGCGTTCCGCAATATCCGTTACGTCTCCAAGAGTTGCACTCATAAGCAAAAATTGCGTGTTTGCAAGAGTAAGTAGCGGAACCTGCCAAGCCCAACCGCGCTCTGGGTCTCCATAGTAGTGGAATTCGTCCATTGCAACGCAATCGACTTTTGCGTTTGCTCCTTCGCGCAGAGCTTGATTTGCTAAGATTTCCGCCGTGCAGCAGATTATTGGAGCGTCCGCGTTAATATGCGAGTCGCCAGTAATCATACCTACGTTGTCTCGCCCAAAAATCGCAACTAAATCGAAGAATTTTTCGGATACAAGTGCTTTGATTGGCGCAGTGTAGTAGGAGCGTCTGCCAGTGGCAAGTGCTGCAAAATGCATGCCGAGCGCTACTAGCGATTTTCCAGAACCTGTTGGAGTGTTTAAGACTACGTGGTCTCCTGCAAGCAAATCCATAACCGACTCTTCTTGATGCGGCCACAAATCTACATGCTTGTTAGTCTTAACCCAATCAACAAATGCTTGAAAAATTTCGTCTTCGCTAGCATGATGCAAATCAAGAGCTAACTCGCCTAATCCAGCCATATTCCGCTCCTACTTTACTTACGCTTTAATCGCAACTTTAATCGCAGATTTATTTGTGATTTATTTGCGATTAACCTGCGACTTTACTTGCGCTTCTTTTTATCTCGTACTTTTACAGAGATTTGAATAGGAGTTCCCTCAAATCCAAACTCTTCTCGAAGAGAACGCTCAATAAATCGACGGTAGCCGTGCTCTAAGAAGCCAGTTGCAAATATTACAAAACGCGGAGGGCGCGTAGAAGCTTGCGTTGCAAATAAGATTCGCGCTTGCTTTCCACCTCGCAAAGGATGTGGATGAGCAGACTGAATACGGCCTAAGAAAGCGTTAAGCTTGCCTGTAGGAATGCGCTTATCCCAGTTTTCTAAGGCTGTTCGCATAGCGCGCGCAAGACGGTTAGTATGCCATCCCGTTTTTGCAGAAAGATTAACGCGTTCAGCCCAAGTAACGCGCTCAAACTCAGTTTTCCACAAGCGTTCCATGCGCTGCCTGGAAAATTCGTCCATCAAATCCCACTTGTTAAACACAAGTACGATTGCGCGACCTGCATCTACTGCCTGGCTCATAACTTTTAGATCCTGCTCTGCAATAGGCTGAGAAGAATCAAAAAGAATCAAAGCAAGTTCCGAACGTTCAATCGCAGCTTGCGTACGTAGTGAAGAATAGTATTCGGCGCCCGTAAGCTTGTGCTGTCTGCGCTTAATACCAGCAGTGTCAATAAACAGCCAATCCTCGCCGTCTACGCGCACAACCTCATCAACAGGATCTCGAGTAGTTCCAGCCAAGTCGTTTACAACAGAGCGTTCTTCGTGAGCCAAATGGTTCAAAAGCGAAGACTTACCAACGTTTGGACGACCTACCAAAGCAACTCTGCGAAGACCTTGCGGAGTTAAGAATCCAGAAGTCTTATTCGCTTTCTTCAAAGACGTAAGAGCCGCGTCAAGCAAATCTCCAACGCCTCTGCCGTGCATTGCGGAAATTCCATAAGGCTCGCCCATTCCAAGCTTCCAAAACTCTGCAGTTAAATACTCGCTTCTAGCGTCGTCAACCTTGTTAACTGCCAAAGTAATAGGCTTACCAGCAGCGCGAAGCATTGAAACAATACGCTCGTCGGTAGCTGTTAAACCAACTTGACCATCTACTAGAAAAATCACAGCATCGCTTAAACGCACTGCTACTTGCGCCTGTTGAGCAATCGAAGAATCAATGCCTTCAACATCTGCTTCCCAGCCGCCAGTATCAACAAGCTTGAAGTTGGTTCCAGCCCACTCAGCATCGTAGCTTACGCGATCTCTAGTAACGCCTGGAGTATCTTCTACAACAGCAACTCTGTGACCCAAGATACGGTTTACAAGCGTTGATTTTCCAACGTTTGGTCGGCCAATAACGGCAATTACTCCAACAGCTTTTGTATCTTTCGACTCATCTTCGCCTGCTAAATCTCCGCTAAGAAGCGCACGGTCTTCATCGTCAAGATCGTAGCCTTCAAGATTTGCAGCATAACGGTCGTACTCATCCTGCTCAATTGCATCGTCAACCATCTCTACAAGCGCGTCAAGAGTCTGCTCAAAAGTCAAATCAGAATTATCTAAAGTTGTAACACCGTCTGCTGCTTTAAGAAAATGCGTAACTTTAGCATCTTTAGCGTCGCGAGCGCGAATATCGTCTTCTTCTAAAGATTCATTATTCTTAGATTGATTATTTTGCGAATTTTCTTGCGCAATATCTTGCTTGTTTCTGCGAGCTTGGCGCACTTCTTCGCGCGCAGTAAGAAGCACTCGAACTTGCGCATTAGGAGCCACAACAGTAGTAATATCGCGGCCTTCTGCAACTATGCCTTCTCCGCCAGAGAAAGAATCCTCAGCAGACTCTGAAGCAATATATGCGCGTTGAGCAGCAATAAGCATGCGTCGAACTGCAGGAATCGAAGAAACAGTAGACACGTGCGAAGAAACTTCAACAGAACGCAATTCTTCGCTAATATCTTCACCATCAATTACGACTACAGGATTTTTTGGATCAACACTAAATTCAGCATGATCTTCCGTAAACAATGCTCCAACAGCTTCAACAATTTGATTAAAGCGTTCTGCATCTGCAGAATTTGTTGGATTTCCTTCTTCGTCCAACTCAAGCTGCTTGCTTAAATCAATTCCTTGCTTTAAGCACCACCATGCGGCAGCTCTATACATTGCACCCGTATCTAAATACGCAAAACCGTAGTATTGTGCTAAAGCGCGAGAAGTAGAAGACTTGCCAACTCCTGCTGGTCCATCAATTGCTACACAAATCACAGGCCAACCTCCTTAGAAAGCGAGCGCACTTCTACTTGCGAAAGCACGCGATAAGACCCAGCTTTTAAGTCGCCCAACTTAATAGGGCCGATTTGCGTACGAACAAGACGCTTTACTGGGAAGCCAACAGCTCCAAAAATCCTACGCACAATGCGATTTTTGCCAGAGTGCAAAACAACTTTTACGATTGTTGCATCGTGATTCTGGTCGATTATTGCGCATCTGTCTAGCTTGATCCAGCCGTCTTCCAGATTTACTCCTTGCGAAACTAGCCTGCGGCAAACCATTCCGTTGATTTTGCCTTCAACAGTTGCAATATACGTTTTTTCAACTTCGTACTTTGGGTGCATAACATGCTGGCTTAGCTCGCCATCGTTGGTCATTAAAATAAGACCTTCCGAATCGTAGTCCAAGCGACCCATGTGGAAAATTCGCTCGTATTTGTCTCCAACAATATCTCTTAAAGTAAAGCGACCTTTTGGATCATCCATTGCGCTCAAAACTCGCTTTGGCTTATTAAGCGCAAGCGTTACAAGCTTGTGATTGAACTTTACTCTGGATCCGTCTACGCGAATTTTTTGCTTACTTGGATCTACTCTAGTTCCGAGTGTTGTTACAAGCTCATCATCTACTTCAACACGCCCATCGAGAATAATCTCCTCACATTTGCGTCTTGAACCAAATCCCGCTTCAGCAAGTAGCTTTTGCAGTCGAACGGCATTTTTGTCATTTGAATGCGCCTGATTGGCGCGGGAATATGCGTTTGGCATCGTTCTCCCAACGTGACCTATTGTATTAATTTAATCTTATTGATGTTTTATTTATGGCCATTTTTGCGTATTTTTAATAATTTTTTAATCATTTTTTAATACTCACAGCAAATTGCCACGTTTTTCTATACTAGCGTATGGCATAGCCGTGATACTATAGCAAACGTTTGGTTGTGTTGCGAATAACAAAACAACATAAAAACAACACAACACGTACACATTAACGTAAGGAATTGTTATGAACAACACTTTGCAAAATAAATGTTCAAATGATGAGCAAAAAGCATCTGCTCCTGCACCTCTTATTTTTAGGATTTTTGCTGAATTTATTGCAAGCGTTTTTGCAATATTTACTATTTACACGTTCTCTTCTGTTGTAACAGCAATGTACGGCGTGAACGTTCTTTTGATTGCTGCAGGAACAGGCTTAGCTTACGCAGCAGCAATCAGTATAGCAGCTAAGGTTTCTGGAGGCCACGTTAATCCAGCAGTAACAATCGCTTCTATGCTTACTGGAAGAACTTCTTATATCTCTGGAATTTTATACATTATTGCGCAAGTTCTTGGCGCACTCGTTGCTGCTTCAATAACTGTTTTTATTCTTCCTCAAACTAAAATGGTTCCAGAAAAAACATGGTTTGCTCCTGTTGTAAACGGTTTTGAAAGCGCTTCAATCTCTGCAAATCAGCTAAAAAGCGTTAATGCTTCTTTTGGCGTTATCTCCGCATTAATCGTTGAGATTATTGCAGTTCTTATTATTGTTGCAACAGCAATGACATATACGCGCGAAGATGGTAGTGCTAAATGCACGTATGCAGCGCACATGGGTATTGCATACTCTGTTGGAGCTTTTATTACATACCAAATTACTGGATCGGGTCTTAATCCTGCTCGCTCTACGGGTATTGCCATTCTTGCACAGTCTAAGAAATTAGCTGCTTCGCCATTAAGCCAACTTTGGGTATTTTGGATTGCTCCTGTTTTTGCAGCAGCTCTTGTTGGATTCATTATGCTTATTAGCAAGCTTGTTCGTTCTTCTTCAAAAGACTCAATCAGTGCTAAAGAATCTAATAATTCTTGCGATTTAAGCTTGGATGATTCTTCCAAAAACACTTCAGCATCTAACGAAGAATCAGAAAATAGCGAGAATAAAGAAGTTAACCCATTTTATAACGAAGACAAATAGTTAAAACAAAATAGGTTACATAAAAACAAAAATAGAAAAATACGTTATTAGCAAACCAAGTCCTAGTGCAATGCTTAGAAAAGAGTCAAAAGCAACGGATCTAACTTTCCAAGGGCTTCGTTGAGAAAAAATTAAGCGTATTATTCCAAGAATGATGGCTGTTGCAGAAATAATAACTGTAGCAGCCATTATTTTTCCTATAAAAGCTAATACAGCGCACATGCATACGATTATTGCTACAATCCATTGCGCGTATGGCTTACCTTCTTTTACTTCCGAAACGTAGATATGATTGTTTGAGTTGCTATTCGCATTGCTATTCGCATCGTGCATTAATTCATCTTTATGATCAAATTTTAATTCGCTATCTTGATTCTTCTGGCTAATTGTCATACTTGTATAATACATAAAAAGCCTTGGAAAGTATATTAAATACAATCCAAGGCTTTTTACGTTAATATGATTAATCGAGCTAATCTAACTGACTAATCAGCTATTTACAGAAATACTAATTTGCAAATAGCGATTGATTTTTAGTGGAAGAAGTGCCTCGTTCCAGTAGTGTACATTGTTACGCCAGCCGCGCGCGCAGCTTCAAACACTTCCTCATCTCTAATAGACCCTCCAGGTTGAACTATTGCGCTTACACCTGCTTCTATCAAGATTTGAGGACCATCAGCAAACGGGAAGAATGCGTCAGATGCTGCAACAGATCCTTTAGCACGCTCAACGCCATCAGCCAAAGTATTTGCTCTTTCAACTGCAAGATGGCAAGAATCCACGCGATTAACTTGACCCATTCCGATTCCAACAGTTGCTAAATCATGCGCAAGCAAAATGGCATTAGACTTTACACACCTAAGAGAACGCCATGCAAACTCTAAGTCTTTTAAGGTTTCTTCGTTCGCTGGGTTTCCAGAAACAAGAGTCCAATTTTGTGGATTATCTCCAAAATCATCAATCTTATCTGCACTTTGCACCAACGCTCCGCCGTCAATAGGATGCACTTGCAAACCTAAAACAGGAGGATTTGCAACCTTTAGTATTCGCAAATTCTTCTTCTTAGTGCGCAATAATTCCAAAGCCTCAGGCTCGTAGTCTGGAGCAATAATTACTTCTGTAAAAATTGGACGCACACTTTGTGCCATTTCTAGAGTAACAGTTGAATTGCAAGCAATCACTCCACCGTATGCGCTTACAGGATCGCAAGCGTGAGCCTTCGCATGAGCCACTGCAGCTGTTGCACCTATTGCTAAGCCGCAAGGATTATTGTGTTTGCAAACAGCAACAGCAATTTGCGGAGCAAAATCCCAAACTGCACGCCATGCTGCATCCGCATCAACATAATTGTTGTAACTCATTGGCTTTCCGCCAAGAAGCTCAGCTTGAGCTAAACCGCCATTATGCAACGGATCAAGATAAAGCCCCGCATATTGATGTGGATTCTCTCCGTACCTAAGCTTACGTTCAAGAGTCCATGTTCGCGTATAGTCACATGGAAGTAACGAATCTTTGCTTGTTTTATCAAGCGAATCATCGCTGTTTTCTGTGTTTTCTATCATGCTCTGTGGCATTGGCCAAGCACTATTAGTCCATTGGCATATTGCAGCATCGTAAGCGGCTGTATGCTCGAATGCTTTATGCGCTAAGTATTCGCGCTCTTGCAAACTAAAGCCTTCGCCAGAAGCAATTCGATTAGCAAGCAATTTGTAATCTGCAGGATCTGTAATAACAGCTACAGACTTATGATTTTTAGCAGCTGCTCGAATCATTGAAGGTCCACCAATATCGATTTTTTCAATAATGGCGTTGTTTTTAGCGCCGCTCATAACTGTGTTCACAAAAGGATACAAGTTTACAACTACAGCATCAAATGGCTCAATATTCAAATCTTTAAGCTGCTTTACGTGATCCGAATTGCTCATATCTGCTAGGATTCCAGCGTGAATATGCGGATCGAGAGTTTTAACTCTACCATCTAAACTTTCTGGGAATCCTGTTACATCCGACACTTGCGTAACGCTTACACCCAATTCTTGAAGCTTTGAAGCAGTTGAACCAGTTGAAACAACTTGAGTTCCACACTTTCTAAAAGCATCTGCCAGCGTTTCTAGTCCTTCTTTGCAAAATACTGAAACCAGTACTCGCTTTATTGACCTTTTACCTGTGGTTATCAGCACATCTGCATTTTGTTCTTGCTCATGTATCTGTTGCACCGGTCTTCCTCCTTGTGTTGGATGAGGATTTATTTTTTATTAGCTTTTGAGCTGACTGTTCTAGTTGACTCAAGATTACTAGTTTCAGTTTTGCTCTCAAGCAAAGGTTGATTTTCGGATAAAATTTTATTGCTTAAAAGTCGAATACCAACTATTATTGCGCAAACAAAAAGAATAACAAGCCAAGCAAAGCCAAAACCGTATATTGTTAAATGGCCTAAGGAACGAAGACTTCTACTTACATTAACTCCAACATGTGCTAATCTAAATCTTCCCAAACTACCATTCGCAAATAGAAGCAATACACTCATAACAAGTATTATTGCCATGCAAGACGCTACTAGAACTATTGCAGATTGAACAAATGCAAAAGCTGTTTTCTTCCAGTCTACTTTATTGTTATCAAATATGATTCTAAGGTTGCACAACTTTGAGTACAAAATTATAAACGATGCCAAAATAGCGCACAAAACAAACAATATACTAACCGAAGCTGTTCTATAGAATGAATCTTTTATAGCGTCTGGAAATATTGCAAAAAGTGGAATAGGTGGTAACGATTTTTTGCTAACAGAAAAAATACTAAAGCTTGCAATATCTCCAATGTTGAATCCTGCTCCAGAAATCCAAGATAATGCCCATAGTGCAATATTCGGCAACCACACTAAACAGGCAATAGATGTTAAAATCCTAGAACCGATTTGCATTCCTAGCTTAGAAAATGCAATCTCAACGTTGCTTGAACCAACTACACACCAAAAGATGATTGTTAAAAGTGCAACAATTGCGTAAATAACTAAAACACTTACAGAGCAATAAAAACAGATTTTTGCACATTTAATTATTCGCTCAGAAAAATGCTTTGCCAACTTTTGTTTTATTTGTGCAAACGTAGAAGAATATGGAAAAACAGCAATCATCATAGCCAAAATATACACACAAACACTTTTTAGCAATATTATTGGCAAAGAATCCAACAACTCAATATTAGTATTTTGGGATATTACATAATTTGCAAAAACCCAAACAAATAATCCTATTGAATTGGCTAATTGACCGCCTTTTAGCTTTCTCATTGCAATTGCAAGAGATGAAACTAAAAGAATTGTTAATCCAAGAGGAATAATCGTAAGAACAAAATCGTCAAAACCAAGACCAACACCTTGTGCAAAAAGAAGTACGGCCCATGTTAAAGACATTGATGAATCAGAAAGATTACCAGTTCCTTCTTCAATCGAAATTACTAAAAGCGTTAAAGACATAAACAACCCAACAATAAGAGCAAAAACAAAAATAGCTATTGCTGGAATAGCTAAACCCTTCAAAACGCTAATAAGAGAAGATTTTAGTTTTTTCAAAATTGTTCCTCCCCTACGTTCTTAAAGTTTAGACTTGGATTATTTTGGATTATCTACGTATTTAACGCTTTTCCTAAAACTATTATTTGCTGTGTTTAAGCCGGCATGTTCATTAAGCTAGAGCACTTATAGGATTGCAAGTCGCTCATTCCGTTAATGCCCGTTAGCTCCATTACAAAACAGAATCCAGCAACAACACCTTCGGATCTTTCAACAAGCCTTGCAGCAGCTTTTGCGGTTCCTCCTGTTGCAATCAAATCATCAACAATAAGAACACGCTGGCCAGGTTTAATCGAGTCTTTTTCAATCTCGATTTTAGCTTCTCCATATTCAAGAGAATACGATTCACTAATAACTTCTGGCGGCAACTTCCCTGCTTTTCTTACGGCAACAAAACCCTTATTTAAGCGTGCAGCTAATACTGGGCCAAATAAGAATCCACGAGCTTCAAGACCTGCAACTAAATCAAAAGAATCTTTAGAAACTGGCAAAGAATCAACAAGTGACTCAATAAGAATGTTCATACCACGAGCATCTGCAAATACTGGTAGAAAATCGCGAAAAACAATCTTTGGATTAGGGAATCCTGGAATTGTGCGAACAAGAGATACTAAATAATTAGCATCTTCACTACTAACATTCTTTAGAGGATTTACCGTAATATCAGTTGTTGTCATAATCCTAGCGTTCTATTCTAGTTTTCTTTATTTTCATTAGATTCGCTAGATTCTTGAACCTCGTTAGATTCATTGGATTCTTGCGATTCTTGCGATTCGTTATCTTCTGCGCTATCTGCATTATTAGCGCCTTCGGCACTATCTTCTTTATCGTAGCTATTAAAATCTACGCGAACGTAAACCCTGTTAACAGCACGGAAAGATACGCGAAGCAGACTACCTTCTGAATCTAAAACAATCTCTTCGTGATCTGCATCAACGCTAACAACTTTACCAATAATTCCGCCAATGGTTATAACCTCAACACCAGGCTTTAACGAATCATGGAAAGAACGCAATTCAGTTTGGCGCTTTTTCATGTTACGAGATTGGAACCACATGATACCAACCATGGCAATTACAAGAACAATAAGCATGCCATACTGTTGAAAGAATTGGGGCACAATAAACTCCTTAAGTTATCCAACCCTAAGACGGCAAAACACCGTCCAAATCAACTATTTTATGTTATCTATCTGACATTATCGGGTGCTTTAAGACCTAAATGTTGCCAAGCTTTTTCAGTTGCAACTCTGCCTTTAGGTGTTCTAACAAGAAAGCCTTCTCGAACCAAATATGGTTCACAAACAGTTTCCACAGTTTCCGACTCTTCTCCAACCATTGCAGCCAAGTTATTAAGCCCTACAGGACCACCATTAAATTGAACCACAATAGCTTTTAGAACAGCAATATCTAAACGATCAAGGCCTTGAGTATCTATTTGATACAAAGATAAAGCCTCGATTACAGACTCGCGATTTACTTCTTTAAGATTATGGACTACTGCCCAATCTCTAACACGCCTCAAAAGTCTGTTTGCAATCCTAGGAGTTCCCCTAGAACGCAAAGCAAGCTCTTTTGCCGCTTGGCATGCAAGATTTACGCCTAAAAGTGCGGAAGAACGCTCAATAAGCTTCTCTAGCTCTTCGTGAGGATAAAAATCCAAGTGAGCAGTAAAACCAAAACGCGCTCTAAGAGGAGAAGGAAGCATGCCTTCTCTAGTAGTTGCGCCAACAACCGTAAAATGAGGCAAAGTAAGCGGTATAGAAGACGCTCCAGGCCCTTTTCCAACCATAACGTCTACTCGAAAATCTTCCATAGCGATATAAAGCAACTCTTCTGCAGCGCGAGGAAGTCGATGAATCTCATCAATAAACAACACTTCACCTGTATCTAGAGAGCTTAAAATTGATGCTAAATCCCCAGCATGTTGAATAGCAGGGCCAGAAGTAACTCGAATAGAAACGCCTAATTCGTTAGCAACAATCATTGCTAAAGTTGTTTTTCCAAGACCAGGAGGACCCGCAAGAAGCATATGATCGGGAGGAACATTACGCAATCTTGCAGCATCCAAAAAAAGTTGCAATTGCGCTTTTAATAAAGGCTGACCAATAAAACCATCCAGAGCATGAGGACGTAACTCCTCATCACTAATTTGCTCGTTTTCTATAGCACTAGAAGATACTATTCTTAATGAATCTTCTGATACGCCAGTATTAACAGATTGCACGTTGTTGATTTTCTCGCTGTTGATTTTCTCGCCAAAACTCATAATCGTCACCTGCCTCTATCCAGCGAAGACAAAGCCATGCGCAAAACTGTTGGCATATCTTCATCTCTAATTGGCAAAGAAATATGCTCTTGTTTACAAACGCTTTCCACTGCTTTTTGAGCATCAAACTGCTTCCAGCCTAAAGACATCAATCCAACAACAACTTTTTGCATAGAAGAATCAATAAAATCGCTTATATTCTTGTTTACATTTTTATCCACGCTATCTTGTGCTAATAAAGACACGTCAATAGAGCCTTTAAGCTCGAGGATAATTTTTTGTGCACCCTTTTTTCCCAGCCCAGGAGCGGAAGAAAGCGCAGAAACATCTGAATCCGCAATAGCCTTAATCAAACGATCTACGCTTAATGTTGAAAGCAAAGAAAGAGCGACTTTAGGACCTACTCCACTAACTTTTTGTTGAATTTGAAGAAAAATACGCTTTGCAGCCATACTCGTAAAACCATAGAGCGTAATAGCATCTTGACTAACTTGCAAAGACGTATAAACTCTAACTTCTTGACCTTCGCGCAGAGATGATAAATCTGACGAAGGCATATATACCTCGTAGCCAACGCCACAAACACAGACAAGCGCACAACGCGAATCGATAGATTCCACTACGCCATTAAGCATACCGATCATCAGCGCTCACCTTTCTGAATAAATCCCTACAACCTATAGAACATCTGTTCTATAAACATCCTACATACCTCGCCCGACAGAACTTGATCCGCGCGCCGCACGCAAAGACTCGGCCCACTTTCTTTGAGCATCTGTTAAATGCTGCTCTCGCTCTCCTCCTTGCAATGCGCCTGCAGGCCTAAGAGCATGGCAAATAGCTTGAGCTAAAGCATCGGCAGCATCTGCAGGAGTTGGTAAAACATTAAGATTCAAAAGACGCGCAACCATGCGCTCTACTTGCTCTTTGCCAGCACTACCACTGCCTGCAACAGCAAGTTTAACCTCCGTTGGAGTGTGTAAAGCAACAGGAATACCCCTTTGAGCTGCAACAAGCATAGCGATTCCTGCAACTTGAGCAGTTCCAAGCACCGTATTTCGATTTTCTTGAGCAAACACGCGCTCAATCGAAACAACATCTGGCGAAAACCTCTCGATTTTCTCCACAAGACCATTGTAAATTTCTAGCAATCTTAAATCTTGAGAAGTTTTTGGATTGCTTCTTAAAACATCGACGTGAATAAAAGAAAGCCGACGAGAAACGCCGGCTTCAATCACGCCGACCCCGCAGCGAGTAAGCCCGGGGTCAACGCCCAAAATCATCATTGGAAACTATTCTGCTTCCTCAAGCTGAGCCATAACTTCATCCGAAGCAGTCCAGTTGCTATAAATATTTTGAACATCGTCCAAATCATCGAGATTGTCAATCAAGCGAGACACCTTTTGAGCATCTTCAAAGCTCAACTCAACCTCGTTATTTGGATGCATAACGATTTCTGCAGAATCGTAGTCAAAACCAGCATCTTGCAAAGCCTTACGAACAGTTACCAAATCGCTAGAATCCGTGTATACGGAGTACACGTCTCCATCGTCTGCAACGTCTTCAGCACCTGCTTCTGCAGCAATATCAAAAAGCTTGCTATAGTCAACACCTTCGCTAGGAACTTCAATCAAGCCCTTGCGCTCAAAGTTAAAGCTCACAGAACCACTTGTAGCCAAAGAGCCATTGCCCTTTGTAAGAGTGGAACGAACATCTGCTGCAGCGCGATTGCGATTATCTGTAAGGCACTCAATAATCAAGCCAACGCCTGCAGGAGCATAGCCTTCGTAAACAATCTCTTCGTAGTTTGCGCCGCCTGCTTCTTCTCCAGAGCCACGCTTAACAGCACGCTTAATGTTGTCTGCTGGCATAGAAGCTTTCTTGGCTTTAACGATTGCATCGTACAAAGTTGGGTTACCATCTGGGTCTCCACCACCAAGACGAGCTGCGATTTCAATATTCTTAATAAGCTTGGCGAAAAGCTTGCCGCGCTTTGCGTCGATAGCGGCCTTCTTGTGCTTTGTGGTCGCCCACTTGGAATGACCTGACATGATACTCCTAAAAAGTGTACGGTTACGTAAACGTGATGATTTTAATGCGCTTTAGCGACAAATCACCAAATTGAATTTATTTAAGCAAATTTTTAACTTCAAAAATGCGCTGAAAAACAGTTATAGCTCCACCAATGCAAAGAATAATCATTGCTAAGCAAAGCCACAATAACCAACCCGTTAATCCGCTTAATCCCATTGAAACTAGAATTATTGCAACTCTATCGGCGCGAGTAATCAATCCTTTTTTAGCGTCTACTCCAACAGACTCGCCTCTTGCTCTCGCATATGACGTTACAAAAGCAAACATCATAGATACTAGCGAGCACACTAATCCGCAATATCTCAAAAAATTATTCACGTAAAATGGCAAATATAAGCAAATGTTTAGATTATTTGCGCGATATAAACAAATGCAAACACAAGCAAAAAGCGACCAATCTGCAATTCTATCTAGAGTTGAATCTAAAAATGCGCCAAATTTAGTGCCACCATTCTTGTTTGTTAAAGCAGCAACAGAGCCATCTAAAGCGTCTGCAAGAACAAAAATCGTAAGCAAAATAGTGCCAATAAAAAGCTGGCCGCTTATAGAAATAAAAACAGAAGTTGCAACAAGTGCAATGGTGCCAAAAATCGTAACACTGTTAGCGCTACATCCAAATTTAACAAGAAGCTTTGCGATTGGCAAAATAACACGTTTGAATCCACTTCTTAAAGATTCCAACATATTAAGCCTTTCTTTGATTCAAATATAATCATTCAAACACAGCGCTCAAACACGAGTATTCAAACACGAGTATTCAAACACAAATCACTTCTAAACTCATCACCGCGTTAACAAAAACGCCGCTTAAAACTAAGCGGCGCTAATTCTAGCTCCCTCACCTGGATTCGAACCAAGACAAAGGGTTCCAAAGACCCGTGTGCTGCCATTACACCATGAGGGAACGGCGGAAAAAACCGCCAAGTCACTATTATGCCACAACAATCAAAATCGTCAAGCTTGGCGTGGCGAAATAGGATTTATGCAAATTTATGCAAACAAAAACCCTTTTCCGTGGTGCTCTGGGTATGTGTCAAACAGCTTTGCAACAGACCCATCTTCAAACACAGCTTTAATAGCGCTTGCCAAAAGTGGAGCAATAGAAAGAACCGTCAACCCATCCCAACGCTTTTCTTGTGGAATTGGAACAGTATCTGTTAACACAACTTCTCTAGCTCCGCAATTCTTTAATCGCTCAACTGCAGGTCCAGAAAGAACTCCGTGCGTTGCAACAACAGTTACAGACTTAGCGCCAGCATCTTTAAGAACATTGCAAGCACCTGCGATCGTTCCAGCAGTATCGATTAAATCGTCTACCATAACGCAATCGCGACCAGCAACATCACCAACTACACGATTTGCAACAGCTTGATTTGGACGCGTAATATCTCTAGTCTTATGAACAAAAGCCAATGGGCCTCCGCCCAATCTTTGCGCCCACTGTTCTGCAACACGAATTCGCCCTGCATCTGGCGAAACAACGGTAACATTGCCTAAATCTTCGCTAAAGCGATCCCTTACATAGTCCACCAAAACTGGCATAGCAATCAAATGATCTACAGGACCATCAAAGAATCCTTGCGATTGCGCAGCATGCAAATCAACGCTCATAATGCGATCTGCGCCTGCTGTTTTAAGTAAATCAAACATCAAGCGGCAAGAGATAGGCTCACGACCGCGATGCTTTTTATCTTGTCTAGAATATCCAAGCAACGGGCACACAGCGGTAATAGAACGAGCAGACGCGCGCTTTAATGCATCAATCATAATTAACTGTTCCATAATGGACTTATTAACAGGGTCACTATGACTTTGCAACACAAACACGTCTGTTCCTCGCACAGACTGAGTGTAACGAACATACATCTCGCCATTAGCAAAATCGTATGCCGTTGTTTCCAATACTTCTATACCAAGCTGATTCGCAACATCTTTAGCAAGCTTAGGATGCGCGCGACCAGTTACGAGAACAAGGTTTTTATCTGGCTTTCCTTCAAGGACGATGCTCACCATATCTCCAAACGCTAGTTCGCTAACAGTCCACAAAAATCGGACTGAGTTCAATACTATCTATTTGCGCAGACTATAACAATTAAGCCGTTTCATACATAACAAATGCTTGCAAACAGTTGCAAATCCTTACAAAAAACATTACAAATCATTACAAATCGCGTATGTATAAACCGTGTTTAACAATGTATTGAACAACGCCGTCTGGAACCAAATACCAAACTGGCTCCCCATGCTCTGCACGCTTGCGAACATCTGTTGAAGAAATTGCCAACGCTGGAATCTCCAATATGTCAACTGGAAAACGATGATTGTGACAATTAATCATATCGTCGCAAGAATCGTAAGACGCGGAACGAGCCTCAATTTGTGTAAACTTTTCTGGACTTGCATACCCTGGACGTGTAACTGCAACAAATCTAGCCAAACTCCATAATTCTCTAGCATTTTTCCATTGCATAATCTCTGCAATAGCGTCTGCTCCAGTAATAAAGAAAAGCTCCGCGTCTGGGTGTTGTGCGCGAATGTCTCGAAGCGTATCGATTGTGTAAGTAACGCCAGGCCTATCAATATCCACTCTAGAAACTGTAAATTTTGGATTTGAAGCTGTTGCGATTACAGTCATCAAATATCTGTCTTCTGCATTTGTGACTTTTTTGTCTAGCTTAAAAACAGGCTTTCCAGTAGGAACAAAAATAACTTCGTCTAAATCATAAACCCACGCAACTTCGGAAGCTGCTACCAAGTGGCCATTATGAATCGGATCAAAAGTGCCACCCATAATTCCTATGCGCGGATGTTGATGAACATTTCCTCTTGCAGAGTGCTTAAGCCTAGAAGAATTTGCCGAAACTGGCACACTAGCTTGACTTTGGTCAAAAGAACCTTGGAACAAATCCGACATTCTGCGTTCTGTAGATGAATCACTCATTTAAACAAAATCCCATTTTATTTTAAATTAGTCGCATTTTATGCATTAGATACATTATGCGTTAGCTGCATCTGCCGCATCATCTGCTTTAACTTCATCAATTACGCTGGAAGCAACATTTGCTTTATCTGGATTAATGTTCCCCATTTCTTCATTCCACTCATCTTGAACAACGCGCTTAATTTCTTCAAACGTTGGAAGAGCAAAATCAGGCTGGAAAACACCTCTAATGTTTGCAACACACTCCGTAATCTCTACAAGAACTTCGCTCATATTGTCTATAAGACTAGCGCGCTCAAGCTTACTAAATTCAGCTATATTGCTTTCCATTTTTTGCAAATTCTTATTAACTTCATCTATTGTTTCGCTATTTTCTGGCGTAACAACATCTCGATTATCTCTATCTGGCCAACCCATTAAAACAGCGTCAGCATACTCAAGAGAAGACCTTTGACTTGCAGAAGCAATCCCATCTTCTATTTGAACTAAAAACACGTAACGAACAATAGACAATCTTTCTGCTGCAACATCTAAAGCATCAAGCACATTAGAAGCACCTACACCGTTAGATAAGCTTAGATCCTCGTTTGATTGATTTTTAGCAATTTTAGACGATTGTGATTGTGATGTATCAGGCATATTCTTAACCTTACTCTTAAGCCCTTATTTGTCCTTGCCCGTAGCCGATCCACTTTGTAGTTGTCATCTCTACTAAGCCCATTGGCCCTCTTGCATGCAACTTTTGAGTGGAAATTCCAAGCTCCGCTCCAAAACCAAATTCGCCGCCGTCTGTAAACCTTGTTGAAGCATTTACCATAACAACCGCGCTGTCTATTGACGAAACAAACTCATTAATCGTTAAGTAGTCTTGCGCAATAATCGTTTCCGTGTGACCCGTTGAATATTTTGAAATATGATTAATGGCATCCTTAACACCATCTACAACTTTTACTCCGATTTGCAAAGACAAGTATTCCGTAGACCAATCTTCATTATTTGCATGCTCTAGTTTAATGCCACTTATATTTGCGGATGATAAAATATTGTATGATTCTTCATCAGCATGAATCAAAACATTACGATTCGCTAATTCACTTGCGACTTTTGGAAGAAAATCTTTAGCAATGCTTTTATCTACAAGTAATTTTTCTGCAGCGTTACAAACTCCGACTCGTTGCGTTTTTGCGTTTATAATAATCGGAATTGCTTGACTAAAGTTTGCTGTTTTATCTACATAAATATGAACGTTTCCAGCACCAGTTTCTATGACTGGGACTGTTGATTCCTTAACAACTGCCGCGATTAGATTTGCGCTTCCTCTAGGAACAAGAACATCAATATGACCATGAGCGTGCATCATTGACGTTGCGCCGCTTCTGCCTAAATCATCAACGGATTCTATAAGATTTTCACTTACACCAAAATCTTTTAAGACTTGCTTTAACACACTAATAGTTGCGCGATTTGTGCATTCTGCTGCACTTCCGCCTCTTAAAATTACAGCATTTGAAGATTTTACGCACAAAGACGCAACGTCAACAGTTACATTTGGTCTAGCTTCGTAAATCATTCCCATTACGCCAATTGGTACTCTTACTTGAGAAAGTCTAATACCATTTTCCAGCGTGTATCCTCGAACAATTTGACCAACAGGATCTTGCAATTGTGCTATTTTTCTAACGCTTTGAGCTGATTTAACTATTCTTTCTTTATTAAACACAAGTCTGTCTAGTTTTCCAGCATCCATACCATTTTTTTGCGCTTTTTCTAAGTCTTGCTTGTTTGCTTTTTCAATAAATTCTGCGTTATTTTCAAGAGAATCAGCAATAGCATTTAAAAGATTGTTCTTAAAAGTGGCATTAGCTTTAGCAAATTCTCTTTGTGCGATTCGCGCATCATCTGCTCTAGAAAAAACAATAGAATCTGTAGAGTCCCCATGCTCTTTAGAACTATTGACTTGCTCACTATTATGCGTTTCGTCAAACTTTGTATTGAGATTAATCATATTGAACATATTAGCAATAGCAGTGCTTAGGCTCCAACGCTTCGGGTATTATGTATAACAATTGACACAAATGGAGGAATCATGGCAGAAAACACTACGAATGCAGTTATGTTTCACAGCACTAGGTCTAACTCTAAAACCTACACTTCGAAGCAAGCTATTCGTAGAGGCATAGCAGAAGATGGTGGCCTGTTTGTTACGGATTGCCTTGGTGAAACTCGCTACAATATTTCTAATATTGTTGGAAAATCTTATAAGCAAATCGCTAAAGATGTTCTTCAAATCCTCCTTCCAGATTTTACTTCTAGCGAGCTTGATGAGTGCGTTGAAAATGCTTATGGAGATCAATGGGAAGATTGCGAAATTACTCCATTAAAGCAGCTTGGCACTAACAATGATTTTGTTTTAGAGCTTTTCCACGGTCCTACTTGCGCTTTTAAAGATGTTGCTTTGCAAATTTTGCCACAATTTATTCGTTGCTCAAAAAATGCTTCTGACTCTAGCCAAAACGTTATGATTCTTACAGCTACTTCGGGAGATACAGGCAAAGCTGCGCTAGCTGGCTTTGCAAATGTTGAAGGCACTTCTATGGTCACTTTTTACCCAGAAGGCAAAGTAAGTAAAGTTCAAGAATTGCAAATGACAACTCAAAGCGGAAGTAACGTAAAAGTTTGCGCTGTTAGAGGTAATTTTGACGACACTCAAAGCAGCGTTAAGCAAATCTTTACTAACGACTCAATTAATGAATCGATTAAGAACAACAATAATGCTTTGCTTTCTTCTGCTAATTCGATTAATATAGGCAGGCTTATTCCTCAAGTTGTTTACTACTTTTACGCTTATTCTAAGCTTGTTGAACGCGGATCTATAAAGCTTGGAGACGAAGTGGAATTTTGCGTTCCAAGTGGCAATTTTGGCAATATTCTTGCTGGATATTATGCAAAAATGCTTGGTCTTCCTGTAAAGCACTTGATTGTTGCAAGCAATAGCAACAATGTTTTGTTTGACTTTTTGGTTAGCGGAACATATAACAAGATTCGACCTTTCCATCAAACGGTTGCGCCTTCTATGGATATTCTTGTTTCTTCTAATTTGGAACGCATGCTTTACTACATGTGCAATAAAGATACGCGACTTTTGCAAATGCTTATGAATGATTTGCAACAATGGGGCGCTTTTGAAGTACCAGAAGACGTGCTTTCTAAAATTCGAGAACTTTTTGGATGCGGATGGGCAAACGAGGATCAAATTCGCGATTCCATAAAAGAATGCTGGAATAAGCATAATTATGTTATTGACCCACATACTGCTTGCGGATACTTTGTTATGAGCCATATTCCTCATGATTCTAGTGTTCCTCGCGTTCTTTTAAGCACTGCAAGCCCGTATAAGTTCCCTAGAGTTGTTTGCGAATCTTTAGGCTTAAATGTTGAAGGATTAGATGATTTTGCTTGCATGGATTTGCTAGAAAGAAAAACTTCTACAAACGCTCCTAAAATGCTTAGCGAACTTAAGAATAAAACAGCTAGATTCAACGATGTTATTAATGTTGAAGATATGCCAGATTACGTTCTTAAGTGCGCTAACGAAATCTGCTAAGTCCTAATAGTTTAAGACTTAAACAGAGCATAATATACTTCGTTTAACGTGTTTAAATCGTGACCTTTTCTAGCTCCTGCAGAGAAGAATCTTCTCCTTCTAACATCTGGTTCTAGATTTTTTGTTCGCTGTGCTACCTTTTTGCCTAAACTCCATGCGCTTTGTTCAAAAACACCGTTTTCTCTAGCATCTTGCAAAGATGAGGTTATTATTGCAGAAGCAACTCCCTTTTTTTGCAACTCCATGCGAGTTGCACGTTCTCCTAATGTTCTACTTGAGCATGAGCGTATAACAGATTGAGCATATTGTTCATCGTTAATCAAGTGCAAATCTTCTAAACGAATTATTACAGATTCAACAATATTCTCTCTGTAGCCCTTATCTATAAGCCTATTTTTTAAGTCGTTTGAAGATCTTGCAGCATAATCTAACATTCTTAAAGCACACTCTTTGCAACTATCAAAGTCGCATGCTTTTTTAGAGTCTACTTTTTTAACAGCTTTATTATTAAAAGAGTTATACTTTTGCAATCTATAAGACGAATGGCATGAGTCTTCTTCGCAATCACCTATTTCAATACTATTCTCTGAATAATGCGAATTAACAACTTCTAAACTACAATCATCTTCTGCATACACATTCTTGTTTTTAACATCATTTTTGTTAAAAACAGAAGCATCTACTGGCTTATGATTGCGAAGAAAACTCTCAACACTAATCATCTATTAGTCTTCTAATCTATTAGTCTTCATTCTTGGAATCTTTACTAGAAGCATCTGACTTATTTGCTGCATTAGAATTCGACTTTGCTTTTTCGCTATCGTCTTCATCTTCTACTTCAACAAATTGATCTTCTGGCTTCATTAGCCCAAAAGCAACTTTTACTTTATCGCTAATTTCTTCCGTAATAGCAGGATTATCTTTAAGGAATTGACGCACGTTTTCTCTACCTTGACCAAGCTGTTCGCCCTCATACGTAAACCAAGAACCAGACTTTTTAATAACGTCACACTGTACAGCCATATCAATTACAGAGCCTTCAGTAGATATTCCTTCTCCATAAAGAACATCAAATTCAGCTGTTTTGAAAGGAGGAGCCATTTTATTCTTAACAATCTTTACTTTAGTTCGATTTCCAACAGCTTCTTCCCCGTTTTTAATAGTAGAAACACGCCTAATATCCATTCGAACAGACGAATAGAATTTAAGAGCTTTACCACCTGTAGTTGTTTCTGGACTACCAAAGAACACACCGATTTTTTCTCGAAGCTGATTAATAAAGATTGCGGTTGTTCCAGCTTGAGACAAAGCTCCTGTCATCTTTCTTAAAGCCTGACTCATTAAGCGAGCTTGCAAACCAACATGGCTATCTCCCATGTCTCCGTCAATTTCGGCTTTTGGAACAAGCGCTGCTACAGAATCAACAACTATAACATCTAAAGCGCCAGATCGAATAAGCATATCCGCAATCTCTAAAGCTTGCTCACCATTATCTGGCTGAGAAACAATAAGAGAATCTGTATCTACACCTAATTTACGCGCATAAACTGGATCCAACGCATGCTCAGCATCAATAAACGCTGCAACTCCGCCATTCTTTTGAGCATTAGCAACAATGTGCAAAGCTAACGTTGTTTTACCAGAAGATTCAGGACCATAAACCTCTACAATACGCCCACGAGGAACGCCACCAATTCCCAAAGCCATGTCTAGAGCTAAAGAACCAGTAGGAATAACCTCAACGTCTTGCAGTGGCTTATCTCCTAATCGCATTGCAGAACCCTTGCCATATTGTTTTTCAACATTTGCAAGAGCCATCTCTAGCGCTGCTTTTCTACGTGGATCTGCCTTGTCGGCATCAATAAGACGATCCACAGCACCCTTTTTTGTTTGTTGTGCCATATTATTACTCCTTTCGCATGCCGATGTATTGATGACCATACTCAATACATGATGCCCGTGCAAGCGTTTTAGAGCAATGTGGTTAAAGGCTATTTTCCAATAACCAATAGGCACTTACACGCTGCAAGAAGACCAACAATTAAATATTATACACCATAAACGAACATTTGTTCGATATGCGTGTTGGCTTGAAATTCCAACAAAAACACATACACGCAATCAAAATAAAAAATAAAATAACCCTTATTTTGCTGGAAGTGGCGGAGCATTATGGTCTTTACCCCAACGCTTGCTATCTGGAATATTCATGTGATCACATAAAACATTCCAAACAATTCTAGGCTCCACGCCAGCATCAATCGCCTCGCGCGCACTCATACCATCAAGCTTTTGCAACTCTTGGTCTTTAGCAATACTCCTACCAAATTCTCTACCGAAAACTTCTTCAAGAAGCTCCCAAAATTCACGTTCGCGCATAAAAAATCCAATCTTCAAAAATAAGAGCATAGAAAATCTTAATTAGCGCGCTAACAACACCAATACGAACGTCTTTTCTATCTCCAGAAATATTTAGTTGAGCGCAAAGCGTAAAACCGTGGTCAACTGAATAAGTAGAACATCTACTTAAAGAAAGATTGCTTATTTTGCCACATTCACACTCAAAAACACGATCTTTAATATTGTTAATTTTTAGCGAAACTAAATCAAAATCAAGCGAAGAACAGCGCTTTGAAGCAGCATTTGGAATAAAAATTCCAACGTAAGCCAATCCTTGCGGTTTTAAGCCATCGGGACCAGGCCCTGCAACGCCAGTAGTAGACAATCCAATAACAGGAAAATCTGCGCTATCAACATCTTTACTAGAATCCGTGCAATCATATTGCCACTTTGCGCCGCTATACAATCTTGCGCAACCAAACGCCATTTGCTTTGCAACGCTAGGCTCTACAGCACCGCAAGTTTTAAGCAAATCGCAATCCACGCCAAGAATCTTAGATTTTTCGCGAATATCGTAAGTAACAGCCGATCCAAGAAAAACCTTTGAGGCTCCAGGAATATTTACAAACGAATCCGCAAGAAGTCCTCCTGTTAAAGATTCTGCACAAGAAATATGCAAAGAATTATTCACACAAAAATCGAGAATTTTGCTTGCAAAAAAGTCTGTGGAATCGCTTGTAAAATCGCTTACCAAATCGTCACACATTTTACTATCGCTTAAACGCACCGCGCACGTAAAGGAATCCAGAATAAAGCGCAAAACCAAGAGCAATGCCTATAAATCCGTAGCAAAGCGAGTAATAGCACACAACCCAAACAGAAACATTGTAAGCGCAAAATATTGGAACAATAGGCGCAAGCAACATTGAAATTCCAACAGATTGAGAAAGCGTCTTATATTTTCCAGCCCAAGATGCTGCAATAACTTTTCCGCCTTTATCTATAACGTAAAAACGCAAAACAGTAATGCCTATTTCTCTAAGAATAAACAGTAGAGTAATCCACCAATAAAGCTCGCCAAAAGCAGAAGCAATAATAAGAGCAGAAAGTATTAAAAGCTTATCGGCAATAGGATCTAAGAGTTTTCCAAGCTCTGTAACTTGATTATATTTTCTAGCCATCCAACCGTCTAATTTATCTGTTGAAGCTGCGATTATAAACATTGCAAATGCAGCCCAGCGAACCGAAGTAGAAGCATAGCCCCAAGGTCCAGAGATAAGATACAAAACGATGAATACAACAGAAAGAGCTATTCTTATGTAAGTCACAATGTTTGGAGCACAATTCCAACCTTCTAGCAACTTAGACTTACCATTTTGCAACATCGTTAATACCTCCATAACCGCTACACAAACATGGTATAGCAAACGCAAAACTTAATTAAAAACAATGCTTTAGCAATGCTTTTACAATACTTAATTATTCTTAATTCAAAGAATCAGACTCACCTTTAATAAAAGCTAAGACTTTAGGCAAATCTTGCGGCTGAACAAGAACCTCACGCGCTTTAGAGCCTTCCGAAGGACCAACAACGCCACGCGACTCAAGCAAATCCATAAGTCTACCTGCCTTAGAGAATCCAACACGAAGCTTTCGTTGAAGCATAGACGTAGATCCAAATTGTGCACCAACAACAAGCTCAGCAGCTTGAAGAAGCTCATCCATATCGTCGCCAATATCTGTTGTTTTAGCTTGCGCTTGAGCCTGTTCATCTGCTTTTGCAGCCATTTGCTCAATGTCTTCCCTGTATTTTGGTTTTCGCTGAGTTCTAACATATTCTACAGCTTTACGAATCTCTGATTCGCTAACCCAAGATCCCTGAACTCGCTGAGGCTTAGCGGCACCCATTGGAAGGAACAAAGCATCTCCTTGACCAATCAAAGTTTCCGCACCAACAGTGTCTAAAATAACCCTAGAATCCGTAGCAGAAGACGTAGCAAAAGCCAGTCGAGACGGAATATTTGCCTTAATCAAGCCAGTTACAACATCAACAGAAGGGCGTTGAGTTGCAAGAACCAGATGCACACCTGCAGCACGAGCAAGCTGCGTGATTCGCTGAATAGAACTTTCAACATCGTTTTTTGCAACCATCATCAAATCAGCCATCTCGTCTACAACAACAAGCAAATACGGGTATGGCGCAACTTTTCTCTCGGAGCCTTTTGGAGCATGAACCTTGCCTTCGCGCACAGCCTTGTTAAAGTCTTTAACATGACGGAAACCAAAGAATTGCAAGTCGTCATAGCGCGAGTCCATCTCTTTAACAACCCATTCAAGAGCTTGAGCAGCCTTCTTAGGGTCTGTAATAATCGGAGTTAACAAATGCGGAATCCCAGCATATGCAGAAAGCTCTACTCGCTTTGGATCTACCAAAATCATGCGAACCTGCTCTGGAGTAGAACGCATAATAATCGAAGTTAGCATAGAGTTTATAAAGCTTGACTTTCCAGAGCCAGTAGCACCAGCAACAAGCAAATGCGGCATTTTATCTAGAGCAGCAGTTACAAAATGACCCTCAACGTCTTTACCAACACCAGTGAGCATAGGATTTGAATCCTGGCGAGCTTTATCTGACCTTAAAACATCTCCAAGGTTTACAATCTCTCGATCTACGTTTGGAATCTCTATACCAATCGCAGACTTGCCTGGAATTGGAGACAAAATACGCACATCTGTGCTTGCTACAGCGTACGCAATATTTTTTTGAAGATTTGTGACTTTTTCAACTTTTACACCAGGCCCCAGCTCAACTTCGTATTGAGTAACAGAAGGCCCTCTTAAAAAGCCAATAACCTTTGCATCTACTTCAAACTGTTCAAACGTAGAAGTTAGCGCACGAATTACGCGATCATTTGCAGGAGTTCTAGTTGCGTGCGGTTTTCCGTGAACAAGAATATTCAAATCTGGCAATCTGTACGGCTCTTCGCTGTACTCACTTGAAGAATCGCTAGAATCGTTTGAATTATTGGCGTTGCTCACACTATCTTCATCATTTTCTTGCGATGACCTATATTGATCCAACTGCTGACCAGGCATTTTACTCCATGGATCATTGCTATATTGCGATTCGCCACTAATTGGCGCTTTTGGAAATTCGTCAATATACATTTGACCAGAAGACGGCAAAGAATTAGCGCCATAAGTGCCATTAGAAACACCATTAGAAGCAACAACACGCGGATGATTACTTTGATTCTGATCTTCTTGCGGATCCGATTTAGAGCCGTAGTCTTCAATAGAGTAACCATCTTGACTTGGCTTAGAAGAAGCGCTAAGAAAAGCATCATCTCCAGCATACGCATCTAAAAGTTCGCTATTACTATCCTTCTTTTTAGAGCCGAACATAGAATTAAAAATTTTAGAGATTATTGAATTGTGCAAATCTTTACGCGACTTTTCGCCATCTGAAGAGTCGTGAGTTGGAACACCTTCTGCAAACTCAAGATTATCGCTGCTATTACTCGAATTTTCATCATCTGTATTCTCTAAGTCTTGATTATTCTTTGACTTTTTAGAGAAAATAGATGAAACAAATTGAGTCACATCTTCAACATGTAATTTAAGAATCATTAAAATAGCAAAAATGGCAATAATAACAAAAATTGTAAGAGCAAAAATCCTAGATAATCCCCAGGCCAAAGGAGAACCTAAGAAGAATCCTAATAATCCGCCAGATTTTTGCAAATCATCTATATTAAATTCTTGATTTTTGCTTGCAATCAAAATGTCTAAAATTGAGCAAATTGACCATAAAAGAAGAACAAAACCACCTATAACACGAGGATTTCCAGATTTAGCACCACTATTTCGCATAAGCCTAATAGCAACCGCACTAAGCCACACTGGCAAAACAACGCTCATAATGCCAAAAATCGCGGAAGATAAAGAATGCAACGCAACACCTAAGAATCCGCTAACTCTAAACCATTCAGATGCGCAAAAAAGAACAGCAAGAATAAGCATTACAAAGCACAATCCATCTCTACGGTATGCCTCATCGTATTGCCCAACTCCAAAAAGCGAGCGAACTGCTTTGCCAATAACACGCGGAACAAAAAGCAGAGCAGACTCCCAAAATGGCTCATTAGTCTGCGCTTTAGACTGCTTACCACCATTGTTTGGCATATAAATCGCTCCTCCATAAAATGCGCGTACAAAAACCGCTAACAACTAGCAAGCTAATCGCCAGCAATCATTCACATTAAGTACAAACACCAACCGAATTACTTAAAATTATCCAATCAATATTATCAAATTAATAGCTTTACTTATTCTACTCCAAAGCGTGCTAACAAAATAAACATGTTTGAACACAAAAACAAGACAAAACAGAAAGCCATACAGAGTAAAAAAAAATCGGCTGGGAAGCAGCCGATTAAGTGGGGTGGCTAACGCGGCTTGAACGCGCGACCTTCTGAACCACAATCAGATGCTCTACCGACTGAGCTATAGCCACCATTACAGCGCGAAACCCTTCGGGAATCGCACAACAGAGGAATACTATACACGATTTTTCTAATTTGCGCTACCCTTGCGATTTTCGGCGCGTCGCACAAAATACGACGTTACTTAATGACACAATAAGACTATGAGTTTTTTGCAAAAATCAAATGCAACCAGCATGCTCAATGAGCAAGCAGAACATTGGAAAAGCGTTGAAAACAATCGCACTTTTGGCATTCTAAATTCAACATCACACACAACTACAGCACTTCTTTTAGGATCTGGAGAGCTTGGAAAAGAAATCGCTATAGAGCTTATAAGACTTGGTATTAAAGTATGTGCTGCAGATAGCTATGCAAATGCTCCAGCAATGCAAGTTGCGCAAGAAAATCGCGTTTTAGATATGAGCGATTCTAAAAAATTGCAAGAACTAATAAACAAAATAAACCCGAACATAATAATCCCAGAAGTTGAAGCAATATCGACCGAAGTATTAAAAGACGTTGTTAAAAACAAAAAAATTCAAGTTGTTCCAAGCTCTAGTATCACTTCGATTGCAATGGATCGCGAAGCTTTGCGAAAAATCGCCCACGAAAAAATTGGTCTGCCTACTACACCATATTGTTTTGCTTCAAGCTACAAAGAATTAGAAGAAGGAGCAAAAATCGTAGGATATCCATGCGTAGTGAAACCAATTATGAGTTCTTCTGGTCATGGTCAATCTATTGTAAAAGATCCTAAAAATCTTGAAGATGCTTGGATAGAAGCACAAAATGGAAGAAGATCTAAGCATAAAACGCAAAGCTTGCAGAGTGAAGATAATGAAAATAATGAAGATATATCTCGCGTAATCGTAGAAGCACTTGCTCCTTTAGACTACGAATTAACGGTTTTAACAGTGTGCTCAAGCGCTGGAATAACAACATGCGAACCTATTGCACAATGCCAAGAAAACGGCGACTACAGGCAATCATGGCAACCAGCAAACATACCAGAAAATGTTAGAAAATCAGCTCAAAATATTGCAAAACAAGCAGTAGAAGGTTTAAGCAAAATAGCAAAAGAAAACGGAGAAACAGGCTGGGGCATTTACGGCGTAGAACTTTTTGTTCTTAAGAATGGAGATTTACTTTTTAGCGAACTATCCCCTAGACCACACGACACTGGCATGGTAACAATGATTTCGCAATACTACAGCGAGTTTGCTTTGCATGTTTTAGCAATATTAGGTGTTCCAATCACACAAAAGCACACTGCTCTTTGCTTAAAAGATAACGAAGTTGCATTAAGTCACGCACTTGTTGTGCAAGGAAACGGAGCTGTAGGATTTACAAATCTTGCACAAGCATTAGACGAAGAAGATTGCACAAGATGCGATATACGAATTTTTGGAAAGCCAGAAGTCCACGGCTCAAGACGAATGGGTGTTATTTTGACAGTATCGAACAGCGTAAATGATGCAAAATCTTGTGCGACACGCATTGCAAGCAAAATACACACAGTAGAACTGCCATCGTAGAACGCTGAAAAGTCAAGGTTTTTACTACTTTTATTAGACAAAAAATCAAAAAATAATACAAACAAAATGTAGGTAACAATTGTTAGTCTAATCTTGCTGGCGGTTGAATAAACCTTCAAATAATGATGGTTTGCAACACTCAGCCATGGATACAACGGAGAGGCACGTCAATGGAAAAACTTGACAAGTTGTATGAAGGTAAAGCAAAGAAATTGTATGCCACGAGTAACGATAACGTTCTGTGGGTTCAATACATGAATCAAGCTACAGCTGGCAATGGTCTTAAAAAGGCTCAAATTGCTGGAAAAGGAAGCTTAAATAATCAAATCACTTCTCTACTGTTCAATCTTCTTAAAGCTCGTGGAGTTAAAAGCCATTTTCTTGGCAGAATTTCAGATACCGAACAGCTTGTAAAGCGCATGAAGATGTTTCCGCTAGAAATAATAATGCGAAACACAGCTGCTGGTTCTTTTGCAAAACGATATGCCGTTAAAGAAGGAACTGCACTAAAAAAGCCTCTTTTGGAGTTTTGCGTAAAGTCAGACGATCTTGGCGATCCTTTTATTAACCCAGAAGGCGTTGTAGCTTTAGGTCTTGCTAGCGAAAGCGAAATGGCAGAAATTACAAAGAAAGCTCACGCTGTAAACAATGCACTTTTGGATATTTTCAACAAAATCGACGTTCAACTCGTTGACTTTAAGATTGAAGAAGGCGTAGACGCACAAGGAAACATTCTTCTTGCAGACGAGATAACGCCAGATACATGCCGACTTTGGGATAAGCGCAATACGAATGGCTCTGAAGTAAGTCATTTAGATAAAGACTTGTTCAGACGCGATTTAGGAGACATAATTCCAGCCTACGAAGAAATATTCTCGAGGCTTAAATCTCTTGCGCAAAGCGAAGGAGTAAACTTCGACGAAGTCAATCCAAACGATTGCGCTGAACAATAATTTTAATGTGGCTCGCATCTTTTAGGTGCGAGCCACGCGCGTTCTTAAACAAATAAATAAACAAACAAGCAAACAAAAATAGCCAAACACAAATAGCCAAAACTACAATTGCAAGGCAGGTTCACCGTGGTATTTCGCGTTTATGTTGAAAAACGATCTGGTTTCGATATAAAAGCCCAACATCTTAATCACGAGCTTAAAGAAATTCTTGGTATTGATTCTCTAAAATCCACGCGCATAATCAACAGGTATGATGTAGAAGGAATATCTAAAGATCTTTTTAACACTGCTGTTAAAACAGTTCTTAGCGAGCCTACAGTAGACAACACTTACGACTACTTGCCTATTAGCACAAATGAGCATGTTGTTGCTATAGAATTCCTTCCTGGCCAATTTGATCAGCGCGCGCAATCCGCAAGCGAATGCGTACAAATGATTAGTCAGGGAGAATGCCCTAAAGTTAGAACTGCTCAAATTCTTGCTTTTAATGGCAATTTGTCTAAAGAAGACATTGACTCAATTAAACACTACGTTATTAATCCAGTAGAAGCTCGCGAAGCATCGCTAGATAGTGTCGATACGCTTAAAAGTGAGGCAATTGTTCCAGCAAACGTAGAAGTATTAGATGGTTTTAACGATTTAGATTCCAACGGATTGCAAAAATTCATTGAAGATCGCGCGCTAGCAATGGACTTGGCTGATGCTAAATTCTGCCAAGACTATTTTAGAAGCGAAAATCGCAATCCAACTATTACAGAAATAAAAGTAATAGACACGTATTGGTCCGACCATTGCCGCCATACTACTTTTGGAACGCATTTTGAAAACGTTCAAATAGATGACGAGCAAGTAAAAGATGCATTTAATCGTTATCTTAAACTACGCGAAGAGCTTAAGCGCACAAATAAGCCGATTTGCCTGATGGACATGGCCACTATTGGCGCAAAATATTTGAAGCATACAGGAAAGCTTAAAAACTTAGACGAATCCGAAGAAATCAACGCGTGCACAGTAAAAGTAAAAGTTGACGTTAATGGGCACGATGAAGACTGGCTGTTTTTGTTCAAAAACGAAACGCATAATCATCCTACAGAAATCGAACCCTTTGGCGGCGCTGCAACTTGCATTGGCGGTTGCATTCGAGATCCTCTTTCGGGACGCTCCTACGTATATCAAGCAATGCGCGTAACTGGAGCAGCCGACCCTAGAACTCCTATTAGCGAAACTTTAGAAGGAAAACTATCTCAACGAAAAATTGTAACGTCGGCAGCTGCAGGCTACTCGTCTTACGGAAATCAAATTGGATTAGCAACAGGCGAAGTACACGAGATTTACCACCCAGGATATGTTGCAAAACGAATGGAAGTTGGCGCGGTTGTAGCAGCTACCCCAGCAGACCACGTTAGAAGAGAAACACCTGAAGCAGGAGATGTGATTATTCTTCTAGGCGGCAGAACCGGAAGAGACGGAATTGGCGGAGCAACAGGTGCTTCTAAAGCGCAAGATGCAGACAGCATTGAAGAGTGCGGAGCAGAAGTTCAAAAAGGAAATGCACCTATTGAACGCAAGTTGCAAAGACTTTTTAGACGCAAAGACGCATGCCGTCTTATTAAGCGTTGCAACGATTTTGGCGCTGGTGGCGTAAGCGTTGCAACTGGAGAAATCGCAGATGGCTTGATTATTAACTTAGACAAGGTGTCTAAAAAATACGAAGGCCTTGATGGCACGGAGCTTGCGATTTCTGAATCTCAAGAGCGAATGGCAGTTGATGTTTCTGCAAGCGATGCAGACGAATTTTTGAGCTACGCGCGTCAAGAAAATTTGGAAGCGCAAATTGTAGCTACAGTTACAAAAGAAGCTCGAATGAAAATGACTTGGCGAGGAAAAACAATTGTTGATCTAAGCCGCGAATTCCTAGCTTCTAATGGCGCTCCAAAAACGCAAGATATTTACGTTGAAAATGGCAAAAAATATGCTACAAAGTGGCAAGACGAAAGTGGAGTTTACTCTGGCAAGTCTTTAGCTGAGCGCATTAAAAATCTTGTTTCTAACATAAACGTTTGCTCAAACAAAGGCCTTAGCGAAATGTTTGACTCCACTATTGGAGCCGCAACCGTTCTTATGCCATTTGGCGGCCGCCGCCAGCTCACTCCAGCACAAGCAATGGTCGCAAAATTCCCAGTATTTGGCGAAACAAACACCGCTTCTGCAATGTCTTGGGGATTTAACCCATACATTATGGAAAAGAACCAATTTACGGGAGCGTACATATCGGTTGTAGAATCTTTAGCAAAACTTGTAGCAAGCGGTTTTACAATCGAAAACGCTTATTTAAGCCTTCAAGAATATTTTGGCAAACCGCAAAATGTTCCAGAAAGATGGGGAAAACCTACTGCAGCAGTTCTTGGCGCTTTAAGCGCGCAAATTGATTTTGGCGTTGGCGCGATCGGCGGCAAAGACTCTATGAGCGGAAGCTTTGAAAATCTTGACGTTCCTCCAACTCTTATATCGTTTGCTGTTTCTACAGGAGACGCGCGAAATGTTGTTTCTCCAGAATTCAAAAAAACCAATAGTAAAATCCTAAGAATACTACCTACGTATAAAGAAGACGGAATCACGCCTAACGCTCAAAGCTTCTTAGAGGCGATTAGGATTGTTGAAAATCTTACTTCAAGCAAGCGCGCGCTAGCAATTAGCACTCCAGGTTTTGGAGCTAGTGCAGAAAGCCTGTTTAAGATGACTTTGGGCAACCATATTGGATTAAAACTTAACGACTCTGTTAAAACAGACGACTTGTTTAAGTCTAGATATGGAACTTTCTTTGTAGAAGTGGATGAAGATTTTAACGTTGATGATTTTGCAAACAAGGTTAGCGAAAATCTTGTAAACGTTGAAGTTATTGGACAAACGTGCAATGAATTTAAGCTTTATGCTTGCAACGAAATTATTAGTTTAGATGATTTACAGGAAGATTGGGAAAGTCCTCTAGAGGGCATTTTCCCATATAGAGGTAAAGGAAGCGCAGTTCGCGAAATAAATTCCACTAATCGCAAGCCTGTTAGAAATCATATGAAATCTAGCAGAAGAACTCCATTGAGCAAGCCGCGCGTAATCATTCCAGTTTTCCCTGGAAACAATTGCGAATACGACACTCAAGCAGCGTTTGAAAAAGCTGGAGCAGAATGCAAAACGCTTATAATCAATAATTTAAGCGCTGATGATGTTGTAGAATCCGCAAAAGAGCTTGTTAAAGAGATTAATAAAAGCCAAATTGTTATGATTCCTGGCGGCTTCTCTGGAGGCGACGAGCCAGACGGTTCTGCAAAGTTTATAGCTGCATTCTTTAGAAACCCTGCAGTTAGCGACTCTGTTCGAGATTTGCTAAACAATCGCGATGGCTTAATGCTTGGTATTTGCAACGGCTTCCAAGCTCTTATTAAGCTCGGTCTTGTTCCATTCGGAGATATTGTTCCAATGGATGCAGAATGCCCGACTTTAACGTTTAACACTATTGGAAGGCATCAAAGCAAGATTGTTAGAACTCGCGTTGCTTCTAATCTTTCTCCATGGCTTTCAAATTGCAAAGTTGGCGATGTTCATAGTGTTGCAATATCTCATGGAGAAGGTCGATTCGTAGCATTGCCAGAAGTTATGGATACTCTTATACAAAACGGCCAAATTGCAACGCAATACGTTGATAGCAATGGCGTTCCAAGCATGAATCTTAAAGTAAATCCAAACGGTTCGCTTATGGCTGTAGAAGGAATCACTAGCCCAGATGGAAGAGTGTTTGGAAAAATGGGTCATTGCGAGCGCAGCGGCAACGGTTTGTACGTAAATATTCCAGATTTTAGAACACAAAACATTTTTAGCTCTGGCGTTGAATACTTTACGTCATGATTGGGGATTCACAATTTGTGATTTACGACTTACAACTTACGATTTACAACTTACGACTTACAACTTTAAAACAATAGGGGGTGCGAATGTCTGCTGAACTTGAAGGAGTTCACGAAGAATGTGGCGTTTTTGGAGTGTGGGGTCATTCCGATGCCGCAAGGCTTACCTACTTTGGCTTGCACGCATTGCAACATAGAGGCCAAGAAGGTGCTGGAATAGTTGCAAACGATAATGGCCATCTTAAAGGATACAGAAACTTAGGTCTTTTAACTCAAGTTTTTGCAAACGAAGACATTATGAAGCATCTTACTGGAAACAGCGCGATTGGCCACGTTCGTTACGCGACTGCTGGATCTGGAAGCGTTGAGAACATTCAACCTTTTCTGTTTTCTTTCCACGATGGAGATGTTGCTTTAGGACATAATGGCAATCTTACTAATTGCACAACTCTTAGAAATAAGCTAGAAGATTGCGGAGCGATTTTCCACTCTAACTCCGACACAGAAGTTTTGATGCACCTTATTAGAAGGTCGAATAAAACTTCGTTTATGGATAAGCTTAAAGAAGCGCTGTTAACTGTTCATGGCGGTTTTGCATACTTACTTCTTACAGAAGACGCGCTTGTTGGAGCAACGGATCCTAATGGTTTTAGGCCTCTTAGTCTAGGAAGAATGAGTAATGGTGCTTACGTTCTTGCATCGGAAACTTGCGCTTTAGATATTGTTAGCGCGGAGTTTATTAGAGACATTGAGCCTGGCGAAATAATCGTTATTAATAATGATGGATACAAGATTGAGCGTTATGCAAAAAATATTCAGCACGCTGTTTGCTCAATGGAGTTTATCTATTTTGCTCGCCCAGATTCTAATATTTACGGCATTAATGTTCATTCTGCGCGAAAGCGCATGGGAGCACGCTTAGCTAAAGAGTCTCCTGTAGACGCAGATATGGTGATTGGAGTTCCTAATTCTTCGCTTTCTGCAGCTGCTGGATACGCCGAAACAAGCGGAATCCCTAACGAGATGGGTTTGATTAAAAATCAATACGTTGCGCGCACTTTTATTCAGCCAACGCAAGAGCTTAGAGAACAAGGCGTTCGCATGAAGCTTTCGGCTGTTAGAGGTGTTGTTAAAGGAAAGCGCGTAATTGTTATTGACGATTCAATCGTTCGCGGAACAACGTCTAAGAGGATTGTTCGTCTTCTTAGAGAAGCTGGCGCTAAAGAGGTTCATATGCGAATCTCTTCGCCTCCTCTTAAATACCCGTGCTTCTACGGAATCGATATTCAAACAACTAAAGAGCTTATTGCAGCTAAACATTCTGTTGAGCAAATTCGCGAATATATTGGCGCTGACTCTTTAGCGTTTTTATCTTTAGACGGTCTTGTTGAATCTATTGGGTTAAATAAGCCTGCTCCGTACGGAGGATTATGCGTAGCGTATTTTAATGGCGACTACCCTACCGCTTTAGACGACTACCGAGATGAATTCTTAGCTTCGCTTTCTAAAGAAGACAAGGAAGTTTTAGAGAATATTAAAAAGAATAGTAAATACAATTTTGCGACTAAAAACTGCGATTAAACTACGACTAAACTTCGACTAAACACTTAAAACACTTAAAACAAACACGAAAGGATTCTTAAATGCCAAACGCATATGAACAAGCTGGCGTTAGCGTAGAAGCTGGCTACGAGGTTGTGCGAAGAATAAAATCCCACGTAAATCGCACAAAAAGACCAGGCGTTATGGGCGGAATTGGCGGTTTTGGCGGCCTGTTTGATTTAGCAAGCCTTGGATACAAAGACCCAGTGCTAATTTCTGGAACAGACGGAGTTGGCACAAAGCTTATGATTGCGCAAATGATGCAAAAGCATAATACGATTGGCATTGATTGCGTTGCTATGTGTGTAAACGATATTGCAGCTCAAGGAGCACAGCCTCTGTTCTTCCTTGATTACATTGCTTGCGGAAGAAACAATCCAGAAATACTTGAGCAAGTTGTTTCTGGCGTTGCAGACGGATGCGTGCAATCAGAAGCAGCATTAATTGGCGGAGAGACTGCAGAAATGCCAGGAATGTACGATCAAAGCGAGTACGATCTTGCAGGGTTTGCTGTAGGAGTTGCAGAAAGAGAAAACATTGTTGATGGCTCTAAAATCACGCCTGGAGACACTCTTATAGGACTTGCATCTTCGGGAGTACACTCAAACGGATTCTCACTTGTTAGAAAAGCACTTTTTGATGTAGCTAATTACAACGTAAATAGTAAACCAGAAGAATTGTGTGGCAAATCTATTGGCGAAGTTCTTTTAGAGCCTACAAAAATCTACGTTAAAGCATTAAAACCGCTTTTTGCTAATCATCTTATTAAAGGCGTAGCTCATATTACAGGCGGCGGATTTATAGAAAACATTCCAAGAATGTTTGCAAATAATCTTGCAGCACAAATCGACACAAAAAAGTGGCAAGTTCCTGCAATTTTCAACCTTATTGAAAAGTCGGGTAAAGTAGACCACTCAGAAATGTTCAACGTTTTTAACATGGGAATCGGAATGGTATTAGCAATTGATGCAAATAAAGCAGATGAAGCTATGCAAATCCTTAAAAACAATAATGAACAAGCGTATGTTATTGGCAAAATGATTAAACGCGAAAACGTTGCAGTTGAGTTGTTATAATTCACAAAATCTTAAAGTAATAAAGGATTAAAGATGAAAGTTTTAGTTGTAGGCTCAGGCGCACGAGAACACGCAATCGCAGTTGCATTTTTAGCAAGTAAAAGCGTTAGCGAAGTCACAGTTGCTCCTGGAAACCCAGGCATGATTAAAAGCGGAATCAAAACTGAAAACATTAGCGAATCGGATCACAACGCTTTAATCGAATTTGTTAAGAGCAACAACTACGACTTTGCTTTTATTGGCCCCGAAGTGCCTCTTATGAATGGCATTGTTGACGATTTTGAAGCTAATGGAATCCCAGCATTTGGCCCAAACAAAGCGGCTGCTCAAATTGAAGGATCTAAGGATTTTGCAAAGCAACTTATGCAAAGGCATAATATTCCAACAGCCGCCTACCAAACATTTAGCGAGCTAGAACCAGCGATTGAGTACGTTAAAAATCAAGGCGCTCCTATTGTTATTAAAGCAGACGGCTTGGCTGCTGGGAAAGGCGTAACAGTTGCCACTAGCGTTGATGAGGCGCTCGCAGCTTTAGACGATATTTTTGTAGACCATCGTTTTGGCAAAGCTGGAGCAAAAGTAGTTATAGAAGAGTTTTTAGAAGGCGAAGAATTCTCATTAATGAGTTTTGCTAACGGAACAGATTTTTGGGTTATGCCAATTTCTCAAGATCACAAGCGCGCTCATGATGGCGATACTGGCCCAAACACAGGCGGCATGGGAGCTTATAGCCCTGTTCCGCAAATCAGCGATGAAGTTGTAAAACAAGCGATTGATAAAATCGTACGCCCAACTTTGCAAGCTCTTGCAAGCGAAGGCATGCCTTTTACAGGAGTTTTGTACGCTGGATTGATTAACACAGAGCAAGGCGCAAAAGTCATAGAATTTAACGCTCGCTTTGGAGACCCAGAAACAGAGGTTGTTCTTCCAAGACTTACTAGCGACTTTGGCGAAGCTATTTTTAACATTTTGCATGGCAAAGAACCAACATTTACTTGGATTAAAAATGGCGTAACTCTTGGCGTTGTGTTAGCAAGCAAAGGATACCCAGGAAAGCTTGTTACAGGAACACCTCTGCCACAAATCACTCTTAATAGCGCAGATCAAAATGTTTACTATTCTGGTGTTAAATTAGACGAAAACAATAATCTTGTAACGTCTTCTGGAAGAGTGGCACTTTTGCAAGTAAATGGCAAAGATGTTAAAGATGCTCAATCAAAAGCCTATAGCATATTAGACAATCTTAATCTTTCTAACATGTTTTATAGGCACGACATTGCAACTAAAGCACTTAAAGCATTGAAAAATTAAAAACCAAGAAAGTTTGTGTTTTTAAGATAATGCTTTCCAGCCGTAATATCATATTGAATCAAACGGTAATCATGCAATAATTGTTTAGTTTCTTTGTTCATACTACTAGCAATCATTGGCTTTCCGCTTGGATTCAAGTAAATTGGCTGGCCTTGCGGAATTCTATCCCACCCCTGAATCTTATTTACTACAGGAGGCTCCATTGCACTAATCTTTTCGTGCAATTTTGTAAGGAATGCAAGATATGGCGAAACTTTAGAATTTGTGTGAGACGCCACTTGCGATATAAAGAAGTTTGGAGAAGAATAATAGTCACTAATTTTGTTTGGAGCTTTATTATTTTCTCTAGCTTTTTTATTTGACCAAATAAAGTAATCAGTTAGATGCAAATCAAGAGAATTATTCTCATCATCGCTGGCAGTACTATATATTCCAGGAAGATGATCTCCATAGAATACAACAGTCACTGGCTTATCTATAGAATCCAAGTCATTTAAGAACTCTTGAGTTGCTTTATCTGTGTAACTCACTCCCTTAGCGTATGTTTCAATCGAAGATATTTCCGAGCTTCCAAGCTTTGGCGAGCTAGGCTTTGAACTAGCCTTAAAATCATTGTTCTTATACCAATTCCTAAATGGCATATGATTTTGCATTGTGACTATTTGCACAAATTGATTATTTTTACTAGATGCGATTTTTTCAAACGCACTTTTATACGCAGACTCGTCGCAAACATAAGGCGATTTATCAAGCATATTTTTGTGAGCAATAACATTAGGAGATTCTAGCGAGTAGAACTTACTAAAACCAAACTTCTTATAGTTTGTTGAGCGCAAGTACATGCTAGGCTCATACGGGTGGAATGCTATGGAATTAGATTCACTCCCCCAATACCTATTAATCGTAGGAGTCCAAGAAGAATTTGGAACAAGCTGCTGATACGGGCTTGTAAGAGATGAGTTAAAGTTCACCATGCTCAATCCCGTAAGAGACATATATTCAAGATTTGCAGTTCCTCCGCCGTAGCCAGAAGAAAGCATTAAACCGCTATCTGTTTTCTCTTTCAAAGAGCTTATAAATGGCATTGGATTCTTATTTAGTTGCAATCCAGGAACTCTTATTGGATTAGAGAATGATTCCGAAAGCACATAAACAACAGTATTATCGGAGATTTTTGACTTTCTAGAAGCGTTTATTTTCTTTGCTTCATTATTGTATTTTTCTAGCAAAGCGCTCATAGTTCGCTCATTGTAATCCGCAGGCTTATCCATAACCTTTGGGTTTACTTGCCTTAAAAATGCCACTAATGCGCCGTTTCTTTGAGCGTCGTAAACGGAGTCCCACATTGATGGCGTATCTCCCATAAACTTAGCAAAATTGTTTGCGCTAGAATCAACAGTTCCAACTGTGCAAATATACCATCCAAAAGTCGCTAATAATGCTATTAAAGTTACAACACGAACCAAAATCGAAGTTCTTAAATTTGAAATAATAACAATTTTTCCATGATTAACATCTAAAACATGCAACAAAAGCGCAATAACCCAAGTTATTAGAACAGCAACAATAGAGCTAAAAATAACGGCATTTGCGTTGTCTGGAAGAAAAGATGCGATATTTCCAGTATTACTTTTTAAAAAGTTTAAGTCAGCTGGAAGAATCGTTTCGTATCGAACATTCACTTTCATATATTCAATAACAGAAACAATTATAGATGCGCTAATCAAAATAGCAGACGTAATCCAAAAACGGTTTATGATTATTAGCAAAATACCATAAATCAACGCAAGAATAAGAAGATTAAGCACAAAAACAAAATTAAGCTTAAGCCACATTTTTGAGATTATGTTCCAAGCGCTTGCAGAAAGTGATGAAGTCATTTCCACTCGACCAGAACGCTGTACAGAAAGCTGCACAATCATAACCATTATTGCGCAAAAAGCAACAAACAGAGCGCAATACGCCCAACGAGCAAACCTAATCTTAAAACGATCAAATTGCTTAAAAATTGTAAGAGAATTGCTTAATGGCAATTTTGCACCCTTCTGATTCATGCCCATGTTTAATGCCCAATATTTAATGCATATTACATTTATTACGTTCTTAACGCATATCGTGTACGTATTAGTCTACACATACATCTTAAGTATCACTATCGTCATACCAAACAACCGTATAAAACTATGCATATTCATACTTTTGACGTATTGTAAGGTGTTCTATAGCATTTATCATTATAATAGATGACAAAATATAGAAAATTTTAAGGATTATATACTATATTTGCAAAGGTTGTGTTTGTTATCTTCAATCTAGCGAGGTTTTAAGGAACAGTAAGAATGAAGCAATTTATTGCCACAATTAACTTAATGCACGGCACTCTACCTATAAGCATATTCGCAATATCTGCATTATGCTTAGCTGTTCTTTTAATTACAAAACCTAAAAAGTCAAAGTATTTTCCAAAACTATTAACTCAACTAGGCTCAGCATTTTTATTCGCCATTATTTTTGGATTCATAACTTGGCTAATATCCGACGTTTTTCTTGTGTTTGGCGTAAGTCTTGGCTGGCTCGTGATTTTTTCGATTGCAGGAGGATTTGCTGCCGTAGGCTTTGCTCTAAGCGCTGCAATAATTTCTAAGGGATACAGAAGAGCTCTAGCTATTTTTTCGATTATCTTATTTGTTTTAGCAACAATGATTCGCGTAAACATGATTTACGGAGAATACACGACTATTGGATCTGTTTTTGGATTAGGAAATTACCCAAAGCTAGAAGAGCATAATAAACACAATGCAGTTATGGAGATTAAAGATTGGAACTTACTAGCAGATCAGAAAAAACTGCCTAAAATGCCGTCTAAAGGCATTAGCCGCTCTGTTAGAATTCCAGCAACGCAATCAAACTTCCGAGCTAGAATCGCAAACGTGTATCTTCCTCCAGCTGCGCTAACAAAATTTGCTCCAAAACTTCCTGTAATGGTTCTTCTTTCTGGACAGCCAGGAAGCCCTAATAGACTATTTGCTGCAAGCGAAATAGTGAATACTTTAGACGCTTACGCTAAAAAGCACAATGGTTTAGCTCCGATTGTTGTTTCCCCAGACCAGAATGGCACTTCAACGCACAATTCACTTTGTGCAAACACAAAAGTTTATGGAAATGCTCAAACGTACCTGACTAAAGATGTTGTTAGCTGGATTCGCAAAAATCTTCCTGCAAGCACAAATCCAGCACTTTGGCTTATGGGAGGATTTTCTCAAGGTGGAACTTGTGCAACTCAAATAGTTCCAGCGTACCCAAAGTTGTTTGGAAACATGTATTCTGCTGGCGGAGAATTAGAGCCAACTTACAAGAATAAAAACGAAACAATAAACCGCTATTTTAACGGAAATCGCAAGGAATACGAAAAACATATTCCAACAAACATAATGAGAAAAAACGCTCCATTAAATCAAAATTATTATTCAATAGCAGGAGCATGGGATCCAAAATCACAAATAAATCAATCCACTATTGCTATTGCAGCACATAAAGCTGGAATAAGCGTTATAACAATGATTTCTAAAGGCTCAGGACACGATTGGCATACGGTTCAAAGCGGATTAAAGGTTGCTATTGATCATCTTTGTAAAGACGCTGGAATAGCAAAGCATGATCCAGATTTAAGCTCTTATAGTAATATTCAAGTGGTTGTTAATCAGAAGGTGAGGCGATAAACATGCCAAACTTTTTATCAAAAAATCACAAGTCAACAGCAAAACATCATTTATCTATACTAAGTAATGATGTTAGAATCTGGCTGTCTCAACGAGTTCTTGCAGTAAAAATCACGCTTGTATTTTTGCTTATAAACCTTGTACATTGGATTTTCCGTACCGTAATGCACATTTACACTTACGGTACAAACGCTACTCTTGCACAGTTTTTCTCGTACCATAAGCCAAAAATTGGCTCCCCATTCCTTTTTGGCCATAGAAACGTTCCTCAACTTTTGCTTAAACTGTTCCACTCGCTTTTCTTTGTAAACAGTTTTCCGTCTTTAGCTGTTAACGCTATTCTTTCTTTGGTTTTAATCGGATTAGCAGAAACAAGAATTGGAAAAATGCGTTTGCTTTTTGTTTCTGTATCTAGCACGCTTATTGGAACTTTGCTAGGGCTAACACTAATTGGCAATCTTTCTGCGATTATTCGCAATATGCATTGGATTACTAGAATACCAATTAGGCTTTCGCCTTTTACTCTTTTTGTTGGCGCGTTTATGTCTGCAGCAACATGCGAATCAATCTTGTGGCGTAGACGAATGCTTGTTTTGGGCTATTCAATAACATCTGCAATGCTTCTTTATAGTGGAAATCCTGGGGATTATTGCACGATTTTTGCAGCGATTTGTGGCCATATTATTGGCAATGCAATGAACAAGAACAACAAAACTAATACTGCTAAAAGCGCAAGCTGGTGGCATGGAACAGACTACGAAATTAGGCGTCTTTTTTCAATAGCGCAACTTATTATGGCGTTAGGCCCTGTTCTTGCATTGTCTTCAAGATCTCACGCTGGAATACTAACAACTCTTGGCTTGTTTATGTCTCCACAAATGGGCACAAAACCTTGGCTTGCAAGATGCATATCGAATTATAGTTCTAGCAGCTGTTTGCTTCATTCTGGATTGCAACACGCAACAATTGGCGGTCTTTGGATTCGTATTCTTTTGCCTATTGTTACTTTAATGATTATATCTTGGGGACTTTTACGCGGAAGAAGACTTGCAGCTTATGCCGCTATAACAATTAATGGACTTACTGCAGTTTATGCAACTATGTATTTTGCGATTTTGCCATTAATAGCAGCTAAGCAAGCTATGATTTTCCACAAGAATAATGCAACTTCTATAGCGTTTATGCTCACTGCTCTGCCTCCACTATTAATCGCAATTCTATTGTTTATAAACATAAAGCATTTTCCAAATCATAGCGATAAGTTTGAACGCAGAATTGGCTTAGTTGCAATTGTTCTTGCACTATTTTCTACTGGAATAGGATATGTTTGCTTTGGATTAATTGCTCCAAATGAGTTTAAGCCTGCAGCAGACTTGCATCATTTACTCCGTGACCTTCCAGGACGTTGGATGCCTATGGGATTTGGAACAAGATCTAACGCAATGCTTATGCCATTAACTACACTTGCTTCTGCTATTGCTCAATGCGTTGGAGTTCTTCTTTGGATTGTTCTTTTTGTTGTTTGCCTTATGTGGTTTAAGAACAAAGTCACTATTAACGAAGAAGATCGTAAAAAAGCAAGTCAATTAGTTCATTTTGGCGGAGACACAATGAGCTTTATGACTACTTGGCCAGACAATCACTATTGGTTCTCCAACACGGAACGCTCCGCAATAGCATATAGGCTTAAGTACGGAATTGCTTTAACATTAACAGGGCCTTTTGGAGATAAAACAGAATATAAGAATGATTTGAAAGTGTTTATTCAACTTTGCGAGCAAAACTCTTGGTCTCCAGCTTTCTATGCCGTGCACGAGGAAGACCGCAAAAACCTGGAATCTCTTGGTTTTATGTCTATTAAAGTTGGAAGCGATATGCTTGTTTACCCTAAAGAGTGGCAAACTCGTGGCAAAAAGTGGCAAGATATTCGTACCGCTATAAACAAAGCAAAACGCGATGGAATAATAGATGTTCTTAGCACATACAATGATGCTCCGTGGGAAATTCAACAACAGATTATTGAGATTTCGGAAGAGTGGGCAGAGCTTAAATCTCTTCCAGAGATGAAGTTCACTCTTGGCGGATTAGAAGAATTGCACGATCCTCGAGTAAAAATTTTGTATGCAATTGACAATAATGGCAAGGTTCTTGGCGTTACGAGCTGGATGCCTACTTATAGCAACAATCGCGTAATAGGGTGGACTCTTGATTTTATGAGGCACCGTACGGATAGTCCTAATGGAATTATGGAATTGCTTATTGCAAGAATGGCGGAACGCTTAAGAGATGAAGGACTTGAGAATCCAGAATCTGCTGTGGAATTTATGAGTCTTTCTGCTGCTCCTCTTGCTGGAATAACAGATATTTGCGACTCAAACGATTCTAGTACTTCAACTTCTTTGCAAAGTGAAGCGAACACTGTTAATAACAAGGACGATATAGAAAATAATGATAATGATGGCGTAGAACATGCGCAAAATAGCGTAAACCACCATGAGTCCAACGAGATTATTGTTCATGCTCTAGAGATGATGTCCGACATTTTGGAACCAGCATACGGATTTAAGTCGTTGTACTTCTTTAAGAAAAAGTTCCAACCAACCAATAGTCCTGTGTACATATGCTATCTGGATTCTGCAAAGCTTGCGCAAATATCGCTAGCTGTTACAAGCTCCTATTTGCCAGAAACTAATCCTAAGCAAATTTTAGAAATGCTAAAAACACTTAAGAAAGACGCAAATCAAAAAAAATCTCCGTTAATTTGCGTGCTATAGCTTGCATATTAACGGAGATTAAGTTCATTAATAGTTTTAATAGAAATCTTAATTGTGCAACTAAGACTCCGATTCAACTTTTGAAGCGGAATCAGATTCGTCTGATTTAGCTGACTCGGTTGATTCGGAAGAATCATTGGAATCAGTGGATTCTGCCGACTTAGAGTCGCTGCATGCGGAATCAAACTTCTTACCGCGGAAAATAAATTCTCCAAGCAACCCTTCGCCTTCGGCATCCACCTCAACGCATTCGCCGTCTGTTAAATCGCCAAGCAAAATCTTCTCGCTAATAGCATCCTCGATGTCTCGCTGAATAACTCTACGCAATGGCCTTGCTCCAAGAAGTGGGTCAAAGCCCTTTTGCGCAAGAAGATTCTTAGCTTCATCTGTAAGCTCCAAAGCCATATGACGCTCAAACAAGCGGTCGTTCAAACGCTTAACATCTAAGTCAACAATTTGACGAACCTCTGGCTCAGTAAGCTGACGGAACACAATAGTATCGTCTAAGCGGTTAAGGAACTCTGGGCGGAATTGACGCTTAAGCTCGGAATTAACTTGATCCTTCATACGCTGATAAGACGCATCCGCGTTATTGCCAAGGCTAAATCCTGTGTTTGCTGCCTTAGCAATATCTCGAGTACCAAGATTCGTAGTCAAGATAATAATCGTGTTCTTAAAATCGACTTTTCGCCCTTGACCATCTGTTAAGTGGCCATCATCCAAAACTTGCAACAATGTGTTGAAAATATCTGGATGTGCCTTCTCAATCTCGTCGAACAAAACCACAGAGAATGGCTTTCTACGAACCTTCTCTGTAAGCTCGCCACCTTCCTCGTAGCCAACATAGCCTGGAGGAGCACCAAAAAGACGCGAAGCTGCATACTTTTCTGCAAACTCCGACATATCTACGCGAATAAGCGCATCGTCGTCGTCAAACAGGAACTGAGCCAAAGTCTTAGCAAGCTCCGTTTTACCAACACCAGTAGGGCCAGCAAAAATAAACGAGCCAGCAGGACGCTTTGGATCCTTCAAACCCACTCGAGCACGACGAATCGAGCGAGAAAGCGCACAAACAGCCTCATCTTGACCAATAATGCGCTTATGAAGTTCTGCTTCCATGCCAAGAAGCTTTTTAGACTCTGCTTGAGTAAGCTTAACAACAGGAATACCAGTTGTATTAGAAACAACAGATGCAATCACATCTTCGTCTACAACCATATTCACATTGGATTCGCCTTCGCGCCAAGCTTGCTCTTTAGTCTTGCGATCTTCTTCAAGCTTCTCTTGCTCATCTCGCAAGTCGGCAGCTTTTTCAAAATCTTGATTCTTAATAGCTTCGTCTTTTTTATCGGAAAGCTTAGAAATCTTAGAATCAAGTTCTTTAAGCTCTGAAGGCTCTGTTAAGCGCTTAATTCGCAATCGAGCACCAGCTTCGTCAATCAAGTCAATTGCCTTATCTGGCAAATTGCGATCTTGAATGTATCTAGCAGACATTTCGGCTGCAGATTGCAAAGCACCATCCGTAATAGTTACATGATGATGATTCTCGTAGCGAGCACGCAAGCCCTTTAGAATTTCGATTGTTTCTGCAATAGAAGGCTCTTGAACCTGAATCGGCTGGAATCTGCGTTCCAAAGCCGCATCCTTTTCAATATACTTTCTATACTCATCTGTAGTTGTAGCACCAATCGTTTGCATCTCACCGCGCGCAAGCATAGGCTTAAGCATATCGGAAGCGCCCAAAGCGCCATCAGCAGCGCCCGCTCCAACAATAGTGTGAATCTCGTCAATAAACAGAACAATATCTCCGCGAGTCTTAATCTCTTTAAGCACCTTCTTTAAGCGCTCTTCAAAATCGCCGCGGTAACGAGATCCTGCAACCATTGAGCCAAGATCTAGGGAATAAACTTGCTTACCTTTTAATGTTTCTGGAACGTCTCCAGCAACAATCTTTTGCGCAAGACCTTCTACAACAGCTGTTTTACCAACGCCTGGATCGCCAATAAGAACAGGATTATTCTTTGTTCTACGAGAAAGCACAACCATAACGCGCTCGATTTCTTTAGAGCGTCCAATAACAGGATCAAGCTTGCCTTGTTGAGCTTCGTTAGTAAGATTTCTTCCAAACTGATCTAAAAGAGCAGAACCAGACTGATTGCGTTTATCTTGAACTCCCCCAGCATTTGCAAGTTCTGCGCCTTGACCGTCTGCTGGAATGCCAGAATTGCCACGAATCAAATCCATTGCCGTGCTACGAAGATCGCCTAAATCAACCTCCATTTTAATAAGCACTTGTGTGCCAACGCCTTCGCCTTCTCTAATAAGGCCTAAAAGAATATGCTCAGTACCAATATAACTATGACCAAGTTGCAAAGCTTCACGCAAACTAAGCTCAAGCACTTGCTTAGCATGCGGAGTAAAAGGTATGTGGCCATTAGGCGAAACAGTACCCGTTCCAATCATCTCTTTTACTTGTTTGCGAGTACCGTCTAAATCTACGCCTTTTGCACTCAAAGCTTTTGCTGCTATTCCTTCACCTTCTCTAATAAGGCCTAAAAGAATATGCTCAGTACCAATGTAGTTATGCTGAAGAGCGCGCGCTTCTTCTTGCGCTAGCACAATAACACGCCGAGCGCGGTCAGTGAACCGTTCAAACATAATTGCCTTCCGTTTTTATCCTTGTTCCATGGTAACGAGTTGCCATGACTCTAGAGCAATGCTCTCTATAGAATCCATGGGACTAATCATTTGAGCGCGGATTATTATTTGAGTCAAAATTATCTTCAGATTCTGCACTATCTACGATTTGTGCACTGCTTTTTGATTCTGCAACATCTTCATTGTGCAAATCATCCTCGTTGCGCAAACCATCGTCATCATGCTCTTTACTATCTTGATTATTTTCATCCAAAACGCGCTTACGCCTTGATTTGCGATTTTCTTTGCTATCTTCAATCGCTTCTTCTATAAGCTCAACATCTGCACGTTCCTCTCTAGGTGTTTGAGGAACAATCTCAATGTGATAATCGTCATAAGCAGGCTCTGATTGAACCCAAAGCTGCGATGGCTCAGGAGGCGCTATTTCGGAATGTTCTCCGCATCCATGATCAAGCGCAACTACTCGCCCATCGTCTGGGCTCCACATATTTGCGCAAACTCCAAACATGTTTCCAAGACTTCCCGCAAGAGGAATCATAAATCCACATGACGAGCAAGCTTTTCCATCTGCAATCTTAGTAGAAAGCGACTTTGGCCCATGTTGACCCGCATACCATCTTTTTGCAGTTTGAGCTATAGCTTGAGCAGTCATAACTCTTTTTCGAGTTAAGCGGAAAGTTTCAACAGCATCTTCAAAATCTTCTTTTGACTCCCCATTCTCAAGATTTTCATCATCTTCTGCACTCGCTTTATCTGTATTATATGCGCTTTTGCTATCCGAACTATCTGAACTATCCGCGATATTCTCGCTATTCTCGCTATTTGCATCGTTATTAGTGTTTTCACTATCTTTAGCGCATTGCGAACCGTCTTCAGATGCATCATTTTCTTGAATACCATCAAGCTTAACTCCATCTTCAAGCCTGGAGTCATCTTCTGCACTCGCTTTATCTGTATTATATGCGCTTTTGCTATCCGAACTATCTGAACTATCCGCGATATTCTCGCTATTCTCGCTATTTGCATCGTTATTAGTGTTTTCACTATCTTTAGCGCATTGCGAACCGTCTTCAGATGCATCATTTTCTTGAATACCATCAAGCTTAACTCCATCTTCAAGCCTGGAGTCATCTTCTGCAGTGCCTATTGAATCCATAACCGAAAGATCCGTAGGCCTAAGTCTATCTTTCCAAGGAACCCAAGGAGGAGGAAGTAACGAATCTTCAGTTGGAGCAAGACTAGATTCATTAACAGTCCAACGACCAGCATCTTCATCATGATACAGCGTTACCGACCATTGCCAGCCTTCATAGCCAAGCATAGTGCAAGCAAAACGGAAATCAGTAACATTGCTACCAAGATCCATTTTGCCTACAAAATCGCCTACAGCGTTTTTGCGCTCCGAAGTTTCCACAGCAACTTCATAAGCAAGCTCCTGCGGATTTATTACTTCATCTTCCATAAAAAATCCTGTTAACTATTAATCTTGTACGTCAAAATTATCTGCCACAGCACGCAACAAGTGCGCGAGCTTTTTAGATTCTGCACTAGATGGATAATGGCGTCTACGCAAGCCGTTGCCAGCAGAGTCTAAAAGCTTAATAAGGTCTTCTACGATTGCAGCCATATCTTCTGCTTTTGGCCTTGTAGCCTTTACAAGCGAAGGAGCAGAAGCTACGAGTGTAAGTCCCATTGCTTGCGGGCCTTTGCGTCCTTCTACAACAGAAAATTCCACACGCGTACCTTTACGCAATTCTTTTATTGACGATGGCAATGCAGAAGAAGGCAAAAATACATCTTTGCCGTCTTCATCTACTATAAAGCCATATCCCTTTTGGGAATCATACCAACGAACGCGCCCGTTGGGCATAACACACCTCACTCAAATTCACTAAACTTTATGCGAATCATCAATTCTACTACATCCACATAACTCTACAGATTCACACTTTTCTAATTGTAGCGCATGAATCTAGAACAACCTAAATAATCTAAATAACCTACAGTCTAAACAGTCTTGTTATTTTCAACACCACTAATAGAGCCACTTGTAAGCATTTTATTTGATTTATCTACATTATTTTCTTTGTTTGTACTATCGCTACTATCACTGCTATCACTACTATCGTCAATAATAACATTTGGTAATACAACTGTAAGAGTTAAACCATGAGGCTTAGAATCCGAAGATTCATCTCCATTCAATGTTATATCTGCAGAAATATCTGTAGCAAAATTATCTTCACTAGTTCTATACGCACAAGACGTTGTTGCGCAAATCAAACCGCGATGAGCTTTAACAACAGATTGCGCAATAGACATGCCCAAGCCTGTACCGCCCTTTTCCCTGGCTCTAGAAGGATCAGCAATGTAGAAACGCTCAAAAATATGAGGCAACGATTCTTCTGGAACTCCAGGACCGTGATCAACAACCCTTATAACAACGTAAGAGCTGCCAGCACCTGTTGATTGGCTAACTTCTGCAGCCTCCAAAAAATCCTTAAGAGACTTAGAAACAGAGCTCATTTTTTGCAAAGCTTCTGGAGTAATCGAAGCTTTAAAAATTCCCATTCCGATTTCTACAGGAGAATCACTTGGAGTATAACGATGAATGTTGCCAACAATATTAGTAAGAACTTGACGCAACCTTGCTCCATCGCCCTTTATAGTAACGTTAGGAAGCGAGCCTGGAGTAAAAATAAACTTTCTATCAAGATTGCAATTTGTAGGCTTAGAGCAATCCATTAACTTTAAGTCGTCTGCTAAATACAATGTTCCTTGCTGAACAACTCTAACTTGATCAAGCGCGCGCAGGTCATTAGCAGCATCTTTAAGAATAGGAGTCACATTAACAGTTTGAGAAACATTGATTCCTCGCCCCTCATCAAATCTCGCTAGCGAAAGCAAATCTTCAACAAGCTCTGTCATTCTCTCGCTAGAAGCCTTAATGTGAGCAATTGAATCATCTGCCTTATCTTGCTGACCAGCAACACCTCTCCACATGTAATACAATTCTGCATAACCGTGAATCGCAGCTAAAGGAGTTCTAAGCTCATGACTTGCATCCGAAACAAAACGTTTCATTTTTTCTGTCATTGCTTCTTGATCGTTAAAGCCTTGCTCAATTCTAGAAAGCATTGAATTTAAGCTTGCTGCCAAAGACCCAACTTCTGTGTTTTCTGGAGCAGATGGAACTCGTCTGCTTAAATCTCCAGAAGCAATTTTAGAAGCTGTTTTTTCTATTCTTTTTAGCGGAACAAGAGTCGATTGAATGATCAAAGCAGACAAAACTGCACCAAGCAAAATAACAGTTATACTAACCATTAAACAATAGCGCGTAAGAGTGTTTAGCGTATCCATTTGATCGCTTAACGAAAGCGCTATATAAACGTAACCTCTAACGTGCATTTCGGAGTTGTAGCCACTGCGATTACCCCATGTAAGAACTAACACGCGCCACGGCGACTGAGCAACCTTTGCAGTTGCTTCATCAACACTTTTAATGTCTCCATGAACCACAGCTGGAGATGTAAACGGCTTTCTTTTTATAACAACGCTATTGATTTCGCCATCTTCCGGCAGCGTTGGCATAGAAACAACGTCTCCTTTAAGCGGAGGAACCAAAGGCGTTGTAATAATTTTGTTATTAGTATCTCGAATTTGCAAGAAGTAATCGTTTGGACCAACAGTTGGCTCTTTTGAATCCTTTTTTCTAAGCAAATCAATATTGTCGTAAATAAGCTGAGCCTGATCTGCCAACTGAGCATCGGTTTTATCTAGCAAATAGCTTCCAACTAGCTGCCTAATCGACAAAGATATGCAAAATGCTGCAATAGTTAAAACTACAAGCGTACATGCCACTAATCGAGTGCTTAACGGTATTGCATCTAGATGTTTACGTATCCATTTTGCTGCTTTATGCTTTTTATTAGGATTATTGTTTTTGCTTTTATAATCCGCATTTGCATTAGCAACTTCGGGATTATAAATAGCGACTTCCGCAGACTTGCCACTATTCATAATCAGGCTTGACCTGCCTTTGGTACGCGAATCATGTAACCAATTCCGCGCTTAGTTTCAATAAGTGGAACGACTTTCTCTATAGAGCCGTCGTCATTCTTAATCTCAATACCGTCGATTTTCTTTCTAAGATAAGAAATATAGGATTCAACGATTGCTGCGTCTCCACCCCAATCGTATTGCCAAACGTGATTAAGAATCTGGCTTTTAGACAACACTCTGCCTTCGTTATCCATTAAGTAATGTAAAAGCTTGTATTCCGTAGGACTTAGCTCGATTGGAACTCCAGCTCTAGAAACATCGTGCGAGTCCTCATTAATCTCTAAATCTGCAACGCGCACAACAGGGGTGTCTTCTTCTGGCTCTTGAGTTCTGCGCAAAATTGCTCGGATTCTAGCAACTACTTCTTCTAGACTAAATGGCTTTGTAACGTAGTCGTCTCCGCCAACTGTTAAGCCCATAATCTTATCTTGAGTATCATCTCTAGCTGTAAGAAACAGAACTGGCACTACTACACCATTTTGGCGGATTCGCCTTGTAACGGTAAAACCGTCTATATCTGGCAACATAACGTCCATAACAATAAGATCTGGATGAACGCGCTCTATAACCTCGATTGCTTCCGATCCCGAAGCAGCGGTTTCTACGTCAAATCCAGCAAAATGCAACGATGCAACCAAAAGTTCACGAATTGAAGGTTCATCATCGACCACAACAATAGATGCTTCTACATTCTTACCCATACTGTTTAGCATCACTTATAAAGCTGAATGTTTCCTGAGTGTTTCCTGGAAAAAATAATTTTATTTATTAGATGCGTGCCTGCGCTTAGCTTTTCTAATACCCAGTTTAACTTGCTTTAGCACATAATTTCTTCTATAAAGTACAATCGCAACAATTACAAACAATGCAGCAATAACAACAATCATAACAATAGTTGCAATAATACTTGTTGAAGGCGTAACAGCCGTTTTTTTAGCTCTCGAAATCTGCTTCATAAGCAAAATCGCAGACTTAGCCCAGTCAGCACCCTGCTCGTTAACTAATGGTCTATAAGCTGCATCCGACAATAAGTCAACTGTTGTTTTTCTTTTAAGCCATTCGTCGGAATTAGGGGAAACTGCAACAACAAGCCTTCCATCATGAGTAGCAACTGCTAGAAGAACTGTGTTTGCAGGTGGATTCGTGCTTGTTAATAAATCGCTAGCCCACTTTGATGGGTCTTTGCTGCCGCTAAAATTAGCTAAATAAAGAAGACGCACAGATACGCCTGTTTGCTTTTTTGTGCTAGCAATCATATCAGAGACTTTTGCAACGGAATCCCCTAGAAGATTTTCCGTATCTGTAATTGAATCAGTAGCAACAATGCCATAATTATTAGAACTTTTATTTGCTAAATCACCATTTTTTGATTCATCTTCAGCAAAAGCAGTGCTTGCAAATAAAGCAATTTGGCTTAAAAACGCAAGCATTATAAGTGTGCATAAGCCTTTAACCACATTAGTAAAAAAATCTTTGTCATAATCGCTTAATGGCATATATTCATAATACCGTGTTTTTAGATTACAAGAAACAATAGCAAAATTGAGTTTTAGACGCATCTTTTTATACAAGCATTATTTTATACAAGCATTAGAGAACGCGGAAATAAAAAAACATAGAAAACACATCCATTTACAAGCATTAAGGAGTAAAAAATGGCACAATTTAGAGTAGACTCAGAGCAAATTCAGCAATCTGCCGCAGCAGTCGGATCTTCGATTAATGCGATTCGAGATGCAACAAATGGAATGTACGCAAATCTACAGCAATTACAAAGCGTGTGGACCGGCCCTGCTGCAACTCAGTTTGCAACAACTGCTGGGCAATGGCGTGCAGCACACCAACAAATGGAGCAATCTCTAGAGGCAATTCAGCTTGCAATGCAAAATGTTTCTAACATTTACATGGATACAGAAACACAAGCAACTTCCTTGTTTGCAATGAACTAAACAAAAGTCACAAATCACAAAAACAAAAACAAAAACAAACATGAGCGGCAAAGTCAAAACTTTACCGCTCATGTATTGATAACTAAACAGACTCAATCAAAGAGTTAATTTAATTTAGTAGCCCATCTCTGCGCCGCCTGCAGGAGCTGCAGCTGGCTTTTCTGGCTTATTTGCAACAACAGCTTCGGTTGTTAAGAACAAACCAGCAATAGAAGCAGCATTCTGTAGAGCAGAACGAGTTACCTTAACTGGGTCGGTAACGCCAGCAGCCATCAAATCTTCGTAAGCGTTGGTTGCAGCGTTAAAGCCTTGGCCTTCTGGAAGCTCGCGAACCTTGTTAAGAACAACATCTCCAGAAACACCGCTATTTTGAGCAATCTGCTTGATTGGAGCTTCTACAGCGCGGAACACGATTGCAGCGCCAGTAGCTTCTTCGCCCTTAAGATTTGCGACTTCGGCAGACTTCTCAACCTTTGCAGCAGCTTGAACAAGAGCAACGCCACCACCTGGGAGCAAGCCCTCTTCGATTGCAGCTTTAGCGTTACGCACTGCATCTTCAATGCGATGCTTGCGCTCCTTGGCTTCTACTTCTGTAGCAGCGCCAACCTTAATAACGGCAACTCCACCAGCAAGCTTTGCAAGACGCTCCTGAAGCTTTTCGCGATCGTAATCGGAATCGGTATTTTCGATTTCGCCGCGAATCTGAGCAACACGAGCCTCAACGTCTTCCTTAGAGCCAGCACCAGAAACGATAGTTGTTTCGTCCTTAGAAACAATCACCTTAGATGCATGACCAAACACAGATGCATCGATAGAATCAAGCTTTAAGCCAAGGTCGTCAGAAACAACCTGAGCGCCAGTCAAAATTGCCATATCTTGCAACATTGCCTTGCGACGATCGCCAAAGCCTGGAGCCTTAACAGCTACAGTGTTGAAAGTGCCACGAATCTTGTTAAGAACAAGAGTTGGCAAAGCTTCGCCATCAACATCTTCCGCAATAATAAGCAATGGCTTACCAGACTTCATAACAAGTTCTGCAACATGAACAATGTCTTGCTGGCTAGAAACCTTGCCAGAAGTGAGCAAAATGTATGGATCTTCCAAAACAGCAGTCTGATCTTCTGCGTTAGTTACAAAGTAAGGAGAAATGTAACCCTTATCAAAGCGCATGCCTTCTGTAAAGTCCAAATCAAGACCAAACTTGTTGTTGTCTTCAACAGTAACAACGCCGTCTTGACCAACCTTATCTAGAGCTTCTGCAATCTTTTCGCCAACTTCTGGGTCGGCAGCAGAAATCGTAGCAGTAGCAGCGATTTGATCCTTTGTTTCAACATCTTTAGCAGACGCAAGCAATTCCTTAACAATTGCTTCGGAAGCTTTTTCAATGCCGCGGCGAAGAGCAATTGGATTGCTTCCTGCAACAACATTCTTTAAGCCTTCGTGAACTAAAGACTGAGCCAAAACGGTAGCGGTTGTAGTTCCATCGCCTGCAACGTCATCAGTCTTCTTAGCAACTTCCTTAACTAATTCAGCACCAATACGCTCGTATGGGTCTTCAAGGTCAATCTCTTTAGCGATTGAAACGCCATCATTAGTGATTGTTGGAGCGCCGTAAGACTTATCTAGAACTACGTTACGACCCTTTGGTCCAAGAGTGACCTTTACTGTATTTGCAAGCTTATCAAGACCAGCAAGCATACCCTGGCGGGCATCCTCTTCATAGGCAATAATCTTTGCCATTATTCCTCCACATAAATTAACTATGGACACTCACTCATGCTTCTTTTAGCTAATCAACCGTCAGCTGTTGACTAAACCGTTAAACTGAGTGCTAAATGAAGATTAGCACTCTACATGCCCGAGTGCCAACTATAATCAAAAATCTATAGAAAAAATCTATAGTATAAAATCAAAAATAGCCAATCAAAAAGCCACTTATTGTAGTTTTTCAATTGACTATTTAAGTATTTATTTATTAATCAAATTTATTACATCACTTGTTGCGTCACTTATTTAATGCACTCGCACATATGCAATCGCACACATGCAATCTAATTGCACATTTACTTGCACAAAACAACAACAATAGTGGTTGCTATTTGATTTGCAGGCTCAACATTGCTAATTCCAAGCGTCTTAGCAATATCTTCAGCAGCAGATCGATTCTCGTCTCCCTTATACCAAACAACGGAATCAGCAGGAACGTTTCCAGAAGGATTTGCAGCTTCTACGCTTGCATAGCCTGCTTGCTTAAGCTTTGCTGCTTCTTGAGCCGCATGACCCTGAATCTTTGTTGCGTTAACAACTCTTACTGGAACAGTCTTGTTAATAGGTTGTTCAGAAGAATTTGAGTCGCTTGCATTATTGTCTTTAGAATCCTTAGAGCTATTATCATTTTTATCTGTTTTGTTTGACTTATCTTCTTTTACTGGATCTCTATCTTCGTCTGAATCGTCATTAGCATTATCAGACTTGCTCTTGTGCTCATCAATCTTACCGCTCTTAACGTTAGAAGACTTAGCAGTTGTTGACTGATTTGCACTCCAAGGCAAACGAATATTGTTGATTTCTCCAGACATAATAGCCCACGCAAAAACGCCTAAAATAACAGCTACAGCTATGACTACTACATATGGGAGCAATACAGCATACCAAGCGCGATTTCCGCGATGAACACCAACAGGGCCTTCTGGTGGATTATCAAAAGCATCTGGCGTAAACGACACGTTCTGCTTATGCGCCATAATTGCATCCCTTCTAAAAACTATCTAAACAATATGAATCCATATTAGCGAATGCCGCGCACAAAGCGTAAAAAATTTATTTATTTTTATATTTGATTTTGGATTTATCACCCTTGTTTTAGAGTTGATAAACATGAATATTAAGCAGCGAAAATCTTTACACGAACTAATAGACCCAGATTGGGCAAATGCTCTTGAGCCAGTTGAGCCGCAAATCCACAAAATGGGAGACTTCTTACGCGAAGAGATGGCATGCGGAAGACGATTTTTGCCAGAAAGTCATAATATTCTTAGAGCTTTTACTATTCCATTTAATCAAATAAAAGTTCTTATTGTTGGTCAAGACCCATACCCTACTCCAGGCCACCCCGTTGGTCTTAGTTTTTGTGTGGATGCTCGCGTTAAACCTTTACCTAAAAGTCTGACTAATATTTACAAAGAATTAGTTAGCGACTTAAATGTTCCAATGCCTAAAAATGGTGATTTAACACCTTGGACTAAGCAAGGCGTAATGCTTTTGAACAGATGCCTTAGCGTAGAAGCTGGAAAAGCTAATAGCCATCAAGGAAAAGGTTGGGAACAAATCACAGATGCAGCAATAACAGCATTAAATAATCGTAAAGATGCTAATGGCAAACCACTTCCACTTGTGGCTATTCTTTGGGGCAGAAACGCTCAAAGCCTAGCACCTCTTCTTACAAATGCAATAATTATTCAATCCCCTCATCCAAGCCCACTTTCTGCTTCAAGAGGATTTTTTGGGTCAAAGCCATTTTCTAGAGCAAATCAAGCATTAATATCTCTAGGTACAACACCAATTGACTGGAGTTTATAGAAAAAACAAGTAAAGACTTGCCAAAAATAGAAACTAAAAGAATCTAAGGTAGCGCATATCGGTTAAAATAAAACGCATGGCATTATTCCCTCCACAACCAAATAGTCAAAATAATAGCGCGAATACTGGTGTTTTCACTCTTCCACCTCAACCTCGCACGCCCGTTTCCAATGGCGTTGCTTCTAGCACAATAGACGAAGTAAATCAGCCAATATCTGTAGGCGTGTCTAACGAAAGCATTAAAAAAGCACAGCAAATAGCTGCCATTCTTCGCTCCAGATTCACGCAAACACTTGTAGGCCAAGATTCACTTAGAGAATCACTTATTTTGACGCTTATTGCTGGGGGCCACATTCTTATTGAATCAGTTCCAGGACTTGCAAAAACAACTGCTGCGCAGACTCTTGCAACAGCCATGTCTGGAAGTTTTAAGCGAATTCAATGCACTCCTGATTTAATGCCAGCAGACTTAGTTGGAACACAAGTTTTTGACTTTGCTTCTCAAAGATTTACCACACAAATCGGCCCTATTCACGCAAACGTGATTCTTCTAGACGAAATCAATCGTTCTAACGCAAAAACACAATCCGCTATGCTAGAAGCAATGGCCGAAGGCGCAACAACAATCGGCGGAGAACGCATTAATCTACCTCAACCTTTTATGGTTATTGCTACGCAAAATCCTATTGAAGAAGAAGGCACTTTTAATCTTCCAGAAGCTCAAATGGATCGTTTTATGCTTAAGGCAGTTATGACTTATCCTTCGCCTAGCGAAGAAGTAAGCATGTTGGAGCTTCTAACAAACAGAGGAAGCGACGTTTTTAATCCTCAAACGCTTAATAGTCAAAAAATAAGTTTGCAAGACGTTACTTTTTTGCGCGCAGCTGCTAAGCGAGTGCATGTTTCGGAAGCTGTTATGAAGTATGCTGTAGATATTGTTGCAACTTCTAGAGGCCAAGGAAGTCATCCTCTTAAAACTATTTCTTCGCTAGTTAGAATGGGAGCAAGCCCTAGAGCTTCTATTGCTTTGATCCGCATTGGTCAAGCTCAAGCTTTGCTTTCTGGAAGAGATTACGTTATTCCAGAAGATGTTAAAAAGTTTGCTCACGAAGTTCTTAGACACAGAATTCTTTTGACTTTTGAAGCTTTAGCGGATTCGATTACTAGCGATCAAGTTATTGATGCAATAGTGAAGACGGTTCCTGCACCATGATTTTTGCAAAACTGCTTAACGCTTATTCTCATCCAACTTTTTTTACTAATAATGCTAAAAGAAGTTTACTATGCTCCGATTCGTCTAAAAAAGTTAGAAGAAAAATCGAAGTATTAGACAATCGCCTAAATTTGCCACTTGCAAAAAAATCTTTAAGCATTTTCGAAGGAGAACATCCTTCTAGTCAAAAATTTGGCAATGGCGACTTAGTAGACGTTCACGCGTGGCAGCCTGGAGACGAAGCCAGAATGATTAATTGGAAAGCCAGCGCAAGAGTTGGCGAGCCGATGGTTTCTTCCAGGCAGCGCGAATCTTCTTCTAAAACTTGGATTCTTGTGGATTCTAGCGTAAATATGAATGCTTCTTGCGCATCTAAAAGCAATGAGCACTTGTATGAGATTGCTTCTAACACAGCATGCTTTTTTGCGTCTTTAAGCTTAAAACGCAACGATTCGCTTGATTGCGCTTTATTTGATGGAGATAATATTTTAAGAATCCCATCTTGCAGGAATCTTCCTGATTTTGAACGTAGCTTAGATATTTCACTATGCAACGCACGCAAAAAGACTAGAAACACAAATGCAATTATTGATTTTGCTAATTCTATTACACAAAAGCATAGTTTGATCGTAATAATTACGGACGAATACGCTATTTTGCAAAAACATTTTAACGATTTGCAAAAAATCGCAAGTTTACATTCTTTAATAGTTGTAACAATAAATCCTGTAAACCCATTTAGCACGTCTAAAAATATTCCAATAGTTGATGGAACAACTATGCGCAAAATACCAGCGTTTTTAATAGATGATTCATGCACTAAAGAGGTAAAAGCACATAGAGCATTTGTAAACAACGCTTTGCATGATTGCTTAAACACTTATAAGGCTTGCCTTATACGAGGATCTTCCAGCAGCCAAATATTCCATTCTTTAGCTAAATTTATTTGCAACGCAACTTTGCAAAATAGCGTTTTTAATGTTAAGAAGAATCAAGATTTACTCTTAGAGTAGTTTGGGTTGGTGTAATCAGTGAGTATTCTTAATGTTCAAAAGGTTCTAAACGACGAAACAATGCTACTTGCTTTTATTGGCTTAAGCATAATAGTGGCACTTTTTGCAAGCGCAACGCTCTACTTTGCTATATGCAAAATCAATCCTAAAGTTAATACTAAAAAAGATATAAAGAATGCTGCGCATACTCTAAATGCAAATAAGCAAGAATGGCGTAAAAAAATCGAGCAAGTTGTTAGCGACTATAATCAAAAAAAGATTAAAAAAGATCAAGCTTTTGCAAAATTAGCTCAAATTGCAAGACAATATGTTTCGATAATCAGTGGCGAAAACATTAAATCACATACTCTTTCAGACATAAGCTCGCTTAGAAACTCTTGGAAGAACACGCATGGAGCAGACTTATTGCGCCAAACTATTGCAGCACTATACCCTACTGAATTTGCAGATACTAAATATAATAATCAAGCTAAAAATACGGATGTTGATCAAGGCGCAAGGTGGGTTCTTGTTCTTCTGGAAAGTTGGAAAACAAAGGAGAACAAGCCAAAGGAGAATAAAAGATGACATTCTCCACTTTAAGCACATGCACTTTTGCAATGCATAATTTGTCAATACATAATTTTGCAATACCTAATTTTGCAATACCTAATTTAGAAATGAGCAAAATATTTGCTTCAACACTATTTTCAATGCGATTAAAATGGCCGCTAATCTTTGTTTTTGGCGTTTTAATAAGCGTAATCGTTGCAATATTGGCGTTTGCAATAAGTGAGATTAAAAAACGTAATTCTAAAAACTACAAAATTAAATCTTCCAAAACATTAGAAACAAGCTTTTTAACGTCTTTTTCTTTAGACGAAGACCTTAAAGGAAGCATATGCTCAAGAAGATGGCGATTATGGAATATTTTGCGAAGAACATGCGCCTTAATGCTTTCTCTTGCTCTTTTATGCACGCTAATTCTTAGCGCAAGGCCTTCTAGAGTTTTAGACGCAAACGAGCAATCGAGTTCTAGAGATATTGTGCTTTGCTTAGACGTTTCTGGATCCACTCTTCCCTACGATTTAGAAGTTATTAACGCTTACTTAAAATTTGTTGAGCATTTTCAAGGCGAGCGCATTGGCTTGAGTATTTTTAACTCAACATCTAGAACTGTTTTTCCACTAACAGACGATTATTCGCTTGTTAAAAAGCAATTGCAATACGCTTCTAAACTCTTGGATGGAGTTCAAACGCAAGACAAAATCGACAATATGCAACAAAAGCAATATCAGCAAATTTCTACATGGCTTGATGGAACTCAAAATCGAAAAGAAGCAACATCTTTAATCGGAGATGGTCTTGTTAGTTGTGCTGCAATGATTCCTGGAGTTGTGTACGGCTCTTCTAACAATTCTAAAAAGCCTCATAATCGCCTTAATCGCAGTGCTTCTATTGTTTTAGCAACAGACAATGTTGTTTCTGGAAAGCCGTCTTATTCGCTTAAAGCAGCTTTGGATTTAACAAAACAAGCGAATATTCAAGTTGATGGATTGTATTCTGGGTCTGCTCAAAGCGAAAACGAGGCAACCACTAAGCAAATGCGTGATCTAATTACTCAAAACGGAGGTATTTTCTTAACGCAACATAACGCTGATTCTGTAATGGCTTTGGTTCGTAAAATCGAGCAGCAACATACGAGTATTCCAAATGATTCATCTCAATCAGCTTTAAGCGATGACCCTAGTATTGCAACAATTTTAGCGGTTATTTTTGTGTCTCTTTGGCTTATTTTTGCAAGAAGGATAAAACGATGAGAATATATTTTAGTTGGATTTCGTTAATCTTAATTGCAATTCTTGCCATTTTAGCACTATTTGAGATTTTCCCACTAAAACGCAACTCTTATAACACAGATGAAACTATTTATATGCGTATTCGCAGAGTTTTAATATGCGTTTTGCTTGCGATTTGCGCATTATGCCCATGCATTATGAAAAGCACTTTTCAACGCTCTCTTAACGCTACAAACGTAATATTTGTTTTAGACGTTACTGGCTCTATGAACGTTAATGATTCTAAAGACTTAAATAACAATCGCACTACTAGGTTTAACAGCGCAAAGCAAATAATAAAGCAAGTGACGAGTAATTACGCAAATGCGAGCTTTAGTGCAATAAGATTTGGAGCGTCTTCTAGTGTTGACGTTCCACTAACTCCAGACGCAAATGCCATTGAAAATTGGGTTAACACCATTAACACAGAGCCTGTTGGAGTTTCAAACGGAACGAGCTTAGACGCGCCTTTAGATAAGACTCTTCTTGCCGCTCAAGCAATTCACAACGCTCATCCGCAAGATGTTACTGTTTTGTACTTGATTAGCGATGGCGAAGAAACTACTAGCAGAAAGCGCAGAACATTCTCATCTTTGCGCGGCTACATAAATCATGCCTACGTAATTGGTGTTGGCTCTAAAAATGGAGGAAAAATACCAAATAAAAGCACTAAGTTAGATAATTTAGACAATATTAACGTAACTGATTCTTCTATAAAACAGTCTGAAAAATGGGTTATTGACCCTTCTACAAAAAAGCCTGGAATTTCTAAAATGGATTCAAAAAATCTTAAGAATATTGCAGACGAGCTTAGTGGAAAATATATTGATTCCAGTAAAGATCATTCTATTGGCGTAGAAGCAAAGCAGATTCTTTCTAAACAATGGAGACAAAACAACACTGTTAAGCCAAGACTTAGGCCAGAGCCAATCGTTTGGCCGTTTGCTATTCTTGCAAGTGTATTAATTCTTTGGGAATTGGCATGCTGGATTACAAAATCGAGGAAGCTTATATGATTAGCAAAATCACACCTAAGTCATTCCTAAGATTTTCTATTATTGCAATATCTTCTATTGTTATATTTTTATGCATGGTTTCAATCTATTTAATTGCAACTAATCTTAAAGCAGAATCAACGTATAACGCTGCTACAAAAAGTCTTATAAACAACATAAATGCATCGAAAAAAGTTGATGCAGATAAAGAAACGTTGGTTGTGTCTCAAAAACAGGTTGATGACCAATTTAACGAAGCAAAATCGCCTTACACGATTTTAATGCCGCACTTATTAAAAAGCATTAATCATAACGCAATAATATCTAAAGAGCTTACTAAAAGCTTGCAAAAGCAACTTAACCAAGATAAAAAAGATACGGATTCTAATGCGCAAACAAGCCAAAATAATCGCAAAAATATGACTAATAAAGCGCAAGAAAAATCCAACAAATCCAGCTTAAGCGATTCGCAAAAAAGTAAAATTCAAGACTTGCTAAAGCAAAATAATCAAAGCGATTCTAGCCAAAATTCGCAAAATCAATCAAATCAAAATAGCGATGATTCCACTAAAGACGAATCAAACAAGAATGAAAAAACTAAGTCTTCTAAAAAAGAAGACTCAAGTAATAAGCCTTGGTAGGTCGCGCTAAAATTTGCGATAAAATTCGTTAAAAAAAAAACGACTTAAAACGCAAAAAACCTTATATTTCAAGGCTTATAGCCTTTAACCACATTGCAAGAATTTTCGTGACTATTTGAAAAACATTGTGTGTAATGTTTGTATGCACATATTTAACGACTACCAGTGGCTGTTAGAAAGAACAGAACAATGCTCTAACAGCGTGCTTAGCGAAGCACACTCAAACACGCTTAAAGACTGGCACGGAAGAGCCGCAAACGCGTTTAACGAACAGATGGCTAAAACTGCTAGAGAAGCATGCCAAATCAGCTGCGTTAACACTAGTTTTGTTGACGGTGATTTTATTAACGCTAATTCTACTTTTAGATCGATGCTAAACTTTGGGGGTAAATAATGCCTTGGAGAGTAAAATCTACAATAACTGGCGGAGAACCTCTTAGTGTTGATGATTCTAACGCGTATAGAACAAAAGCTGCAAGACTTAGTGAACTATCAAACGATTTTCATTCGCTAAGCGCCTGTTGGATGCAAACTGCAATGCAAATCGAAAGCCAAAAAGCAGCTCTTGTACAAAACCAAAACAACTGTTTTAGCGAAAACATTAATCAACATGCTTTGCAAAACTTGCCTGATTCTAACGAATGCAGAATAAAGTCAAGCCAATGCGAATCAATGTCTAACAGTCTTAGTGAATTAGCAACTCTAATAGTCAGAGCAAATAACTTATATTCTCAAGCAGAATACAAGAATAGAGAAACCTTAGATAACCTTGTGTCTATTGGAACTACAATCTTCCCTATTGCAGCAGTGCCATTCTTTGCAAGCGTAGGATTCAGCGCACTTTTAGACATGACTCAAAAAAGTGGTATGAAAAACTTTTCTAAATGGAGCCATGCAACAGTACCAATTCAGCAAGGATTTATTAGAGGCTTTTCTAAACATTTTCTAATAAACCCCGTAACTGGAATCCCTATTCGTCTTTTTTCTAGCATTCAAGAAAAGAACGATGTAAAACATTCAAAAGCGCCAGTTTCCACTTTTGCAAGCGCATTAAGCATGTTTAGCTCAAAAATCAACGATGCAAACCAAGGAAACAATCTTAAAGTAACAAAATTAGTTTTGCCTAAAAACGCACAATCTAAAATATTTCTCTATAAGGGAAACAATATTGGTCAAGCGATTGAAAATCTTAACAGCCTTTCTAGCGGAAATCTTTCGGTGCATCCTCCAAAAACAAATCCAGATGCTGCAACAATCGCAATTCAACGTTTTAGACAAAAAGACGGTAGCACGTCTTGGCTTGTTACAATACCTGGGACCGACGGTAAACCAAAGTCTCCTTTTGGATGGCCTCAAAATGCAGAGGTTATGAGCAGTTCTAGAAGCGTAAGAATGAACGCAGACAGCACAAGAATGGTTGTAGAAGCTATGAAAAAGAGCGGAATTAAAGCGAACGACAATGTTGTTCTTGTTGGACATTCTCAAGGAGGAATAGTTGCTGCAGGAATTGCTAGCGACTATTCAAAACAATACAACATAAAACATGTTGTAACTGCTGGGTCTCCAATAGCAAACCACGCAATTCCAAGCAAAACTTGGGTTACGAGTATAGAAATGGAAGACGAGCTAGTTCCAACACTAGACGGAGCAAGTAATCCGAGCAGAAATAATTGGGTTACGATTCACGCAATTGCAAGTAAAAGTGCTAATCGAATTAAAAGAAAAGAAGAAGATGAGGAAAATGTCTCTAAACAAAATCGTAATAAGATTGGCAACACAAATCGCAACACAAAAAATATCTTTGAAAAAGACGGAATATTAGTAAAAAATGTACCAGAAGAAGGAACACTCACACACGATTTGAACTATCATCAAGCAGCATATGCGGATGCTCACCAACTTGCGTCTAAAGAAATTAGAACTCAAGAATCACATTTTAATAAGATATTAAGCGGAAAATTAGAAGAAACAACATTGTGGCAAGGTGTTATGCAACACTAATGCAAAGTAAAATAGCAACGCTCAAAACTTAGTAGTTTTTGCCATGCTGTAACCTTTAGAGTATGAAGCTTACTGATATTTGCCCTGCTATTGCTTTGACTCCTCTAGATGGAAGATACCACAACCAAACCGCAAGCCTTGTAGAATATTTAAGCGAACCAGCATTAAACCGCGAGCGCATGCGTGTAGAAGTTGAATGGATGATTCTTCTAGCAAACGGTTATAAGGGAAACGATTTTAAGACGATTGTAGATGGCGTAAAGCCTTTAACAGACGAGGAATGCGATTATTTGCGCGCAATCCCAGAAAACTTTGGAGCAGAAGGCATAAAACGCCATGCATCTCACGAAGCTGTTACACATCACGACGTTAAAGCTGTTGAATACTATATTGACGACGAGTTAGACAAAGCAGAACAAGTATTAGGGCATAAAACCCAGCTTAGCAATCTTAAAACATTGGTTCATTTTGCTTGCACAAGCGAAGATATAAACAATCTTTCTATAGCTCGTTGCGTAAAAAACGCTGTTGAAAACGTGTATAGGCCAAATTTGAAAGCTATTGTTGATTACTTAACTCAAAAAGCGCAAGAGTATAGAGATATGCCAATGCTATCGCTTACTCACGGCCAGCCTGCAACTCCTACAACTTTAGGTAAAGAGCTTGCTGTGTTTGTTTATAGGCTAAATCGCCAGCTAAAACACCTTAACTGCCAAGAGTATCTTGGAAAAATAAATGGCGCTACTGGAACTTTTGGCGCTCATCTTGCTGCTTTCCCTAATGTTGATTGGCTTAGCGTTTCTAAAGAATTCGTAGAAAACAGAATGGGTCTTTGCTTTAATCCTCTTACAACGCAAATCGAAAGCCACGATTGGCAAGCGGAACTTTATAGCACTGTAAGTCACATTAATCACATTCTTCACAATCTTGCTGTAGACGTGTGGATGTACATTTCTCGCGGCGTTTTTGTGCAAGTTCCTGTTAAAGGTGCCACTGGATCCTCCACAATGCCTCATAAAGTGAACCCTATTCGATTCGAAAACGCGGAAGCAAATCTAGAGATTTCTTGCGCACTTTTCGACACTCTTTGTGCAACACTTACCGAGAGCCGATGGCAGCGCGATTTAACAGATTCCACTACTCAAAGAAACGTTGGATCCGCATTTGGCTATGCTCTTCTTGCTTTGAACAATCTTCTTGGCGGCTTAAAGTCAATTCATCCAAACACGCAAATGATGAGCGAAGAGCTTAACAACAATTGGGAAGTTCTTGGAGAGCCAATCCAAACTGCTATGCGCGCTCAAGAAATTGCTGGCGTAGAAGGAATGGAAAAGCCGTACGAGCAAGTTAAAGAGCTTATGCGTGGTCATAGTATTTCTAGACAAGATGTTGAAGATTTTATATCTTCTAGAAACTTCGATGCTCAGACTGCAAATAGGCTAAAAAATCTTACTCCAGAATCTTATACTGGAATTGCATCACGTTTGGTGGATTTTATTCAATAACTATTTTGTTCAATAACTTATTAAACATTAATAACTATTAATAAATAAACGGTGTACTATGCAATCGCAAGTAAAAGATGATTTAGTTATTAACGACGTTGAGCCTAAGCTAGTTCGCAATTGGGCAGATTTAATCTACTCAATTGCATCTGCTGGCGTAGCTACAGCAGTAGTGCTATTTGCAACGTGTTTTTCGGGAACAACAGCAGGCGTAGAACACGACGCAAAAAATGCTGGAAAGATTATTGAGTGGATTGTAAAAGGACTTCCATCTTCTCTTTTTCAGCAAGCGCTTACAATCGCAATTGTTGCTGGCGTAATCGTATCAATGATCGATTCGAAAAAATGGATTAATACGGCAATATCAACAATAACTTTGCTTTTAACGTATCCGCTTGTATGGTATATTTCCTACATTCTTACAACGCTAAACAATCCTTCGATATTCGCATCGTTTAATTCGATTTCCAATAGTCATGGCGCAGAATTATTGCCAGACATGTACGCGGTTTTGGTTGCTTTTCTAACTGTTAGCGGTCCTAGAAGAGATAATAAAATCGTAAAACTCTCTTGGCAAGCGCTGCTAATTGCGTCTCCAATATTAATCGTAACTTCTTGGCATTCGCTAACAGGTGCATTAACATCTTGGTGCATTGGACGCTCTTTTGGAACACTAATTCGGTTTATTAAGGGAACGCAAAGCAAAGGAGCGTGGGGCAAAGATATTGTTGAAGCACTAGAAAACATTGGCATTACGCATCTTGTTCAGCTTAATAGAAGAACACTAACAACCGACCATAGTGGAGTTCTTAAGTCTAGTCTTGACGACGATTTGATTGAAAATTCAAGGCTATACGATGCGATTGATATTCACGGAACAAGATACGTTATATCTGTATTAGACAATCAAGTGCACTTGCCTGGGTATCTAAATCAGCTATGGCAATGGGTTAAGCTAATTGACATTCCAGTTAGACGAGACCGTTCTGCAAGACACTCAATACATCACCATCTTTCTATGCTACTTGCTCTTAGAAACTTGCATCTTGCAACAGCAAACGTGTATGGGGTAACAGACCTAGAAAAATCATCAATAATGGTATTTCATACTAGCAATGTTCTTGTTCCTTGCAATCTAAACACACTTACAGCTAAAGATGCTCAAAGACTTATGCAATATCTTGATATTGCAAACTCTAGAGGTATTACACACAGAAGAATAGGACCCGAATCGCTTGCGCGACTAGAAGATGGGACTCCCCTAATTGCAGGTTGGCAAAATGGCGATGTTGCTAGTGATTCAACTAATATTGCTTTAGATAAAGTTCAACTTTTAACAATAATCGCGTCTTGCATTGATGCAAAAACTGCTGTTGAGTCAGCAATAAACGTTTGGGGCGAATATAAGGTTGCGCAAATACTTCCATTTATTCAAAAAGCGGCCGTTCCAGCGTCTACAAGGTCACTTTCTTCTTGCAACAAAAAGCTTTTTGAAGATCTTAAAAATGAGATTAGCAAAAAAGTTTGCACGCTTAACAACGAAGAAGACTACGACACTGTACGCTTAGCGCGCTTTAATATTAGATTCTTTGTTAGCTTAATCCTTATTATTGCAGCAATTTCGGCTATTGTTACGCAATGGCATCCGCAAGAATTTATTTTTGCGCTTAAAAAAGCAAATAGCATAATGGTCTTTGCTTGCTTTGTGTGCAGCATGCTTGCTTGGGTTGGGTCTTCTATTACACTCGGGTCTTTTATGGATGATTCAAAGCCAAATGCTGGTGTTTTATTTACATCTCAAGCAGCTTCGGGCTTTACTGCCGTGTCTATGCCAGCTGGAGTAGGGCCTGCGTTTGTAAACATGCAACTTATAAAGAAAAACGGTAGTTCAACATCTCAAGCAACAGCGATTACAAGCGCAGTATGGCTTTTGCAATCGCTAGTAACCGCTCTTGTTATATTTAGCGTTGGAATTTTTACTGGTAAAAACCTTCTATCTGGAATGATTCCTACGCATATGCTTATTACCGTAATAGGAATTGTTACTATAATCCTATGCGCGTTTATGGCGATTACTCCTATTCGTAAATTTATACGCAAAAAATATCTTCCTATTCTTTCCGATTATGGCAAACAGATAAAAGAACTCGTAACTAAACCAAAACAGCTTTTTAACGGCACTTTGGGAGGTTTGATTCTTGTTTTTGCAACAGGACTAGGATATTGGGTTGCTCTTTTGGCATTTGGATACTACGCAAACCCTTGGGAAACAGTTCTGCTGTTCTTAGTAGCAAACACTGCAGGATCTGCTGTTCCAACACCTGGCGGATTGGGAGCTGTTGAAGCATCTTTGACTTTTGCATTCACTTCGGTTGGTATTCCTCCAACAATCGCATTATCTGCAACTCTTCTTTACCGTCTTATGTTCTATTGGTTACGAATACCAATCGGCGCTTTTGCAATGAAAAGTCTTAGCAATAAGGGATTAATCTAACAACAAATTAGTGTAAATTTAACAAATCAAAAAAGAATATATTTAGTTAAAAACCGCATAAATACGCCTATATAAGGCATTTTTGCGGTTTTTATGTACTTTATTTACTAAAAAAAGTAAAAAATCGTAAAAAAATCTTAATAAAACGCTGAAAAACCGCGCATTTGTAGGGAAAATGTACTAATATCTATGAATGAAAGTGGTCTTTGGAAGAGAAGGCCCCTAACACAAAGGATGCTTGTATGGCATACAACAAGTCTGATCTCGTTTCGAAGATCGCTCAGAAGTCCAACCTTACCAAGGCACAGGCCGAGGCCGCTGTCAACGCATTCCAGGATGTGTTCGTTGAGGCTTTGCAGTCTGGCGAAGGATTGAAGCTCACTGGTCTGTTCTCCGCTGAGCGCGTAAAGCGCGCAGAGCGTACTGGCCGCAACCCACGTACTGGCGAAACCATTAAGATTCCTGCATCTTACGGTGTTAGAATCTCTGCTGGTTCTTTGCTTAAGAAGGCTGTTACTGAGTAGGTTGAACCTTTAAGCGTAGACTTACAAGAACGAGGAACATCCCAATGTTGGATTTGTTCCTCGTTCTTTTGTTTTATGCACTGTGTTTTATGCACTGTGTTTTATGCGCTCTAACTTAATGCTCTAGTTTCTCACTATTGCAATCTTTGCACAGCCCAAACACTTCCAAAGTGTGGTCTATAACTGTGTATCCGTGAGATTCAGCAATCTTATGAATCCAACCTTCATCGTCTGGAGGCTCTATGTCTACAGTTTTGCCACACTTTTCGCACACAAGATGATGATGATGCGTGTTTTCGTCACAAATCCTAAAAAGCTGCTGACCATTAAAACGCACAGTATCAACATCTCCGCTTTGTGCAAGCGTATTAAGCTGGCGATAAACGGTTGCAAGCCCAATGATTTCCCCATCTTCTACAAGCGCGCGATGCAAATCTTGAGCAGAAACAAAATTACGCGAAGCTCTTAAATGCTCAAGAACTGTTTCCTTTTGCTTAGTGTTTCTGCGTATTGGCTCACCAACCATTATTTAACCTTTCACCACAAAAAACTTTTAATCAAGCTCGTCATCCCAACAACCTGTAGAGTCTAACACATTGGCTTCCTCAACAGGATTATTGCAAAGAACAGTAATATGACCCATTTTGCGATTCTTACGAACCTGTGCCTTGCCGTAATCGTGAACATGCCATTCTGGATGCTCTGCAATAAGCGCGCGAGTAGGTGCAACATGCTGGCCTAAAACATTAACCATTACGGCTGCAGAAAGCAGCTTAGGCTCTTTTAGTGGCCATCCAACAATGCCTCTAACATGAGCTTCAAACTGATCCATATCGCAAGACTCAATCGTGTAATGACCCGAATTATGCGGGCGTGGCGCAAGCTCATTTACTACTACGCGATTATCTTTAGTAATAAACAGCTCAATTCCAAGCGTTCCAGCAAGCTTAAAGCCTTGAGCCAATCTAAGCGCTAAGCTATGCGCAGCTTCTTGAACCTTAGCATCAACATTTGCAGGAGCCAAGGTCATGTGCAAAATGCTATTGTGATGCACGTTTTTTACAAGCGGATAAGTCACAAATTCGTTGCCATTTCCCGAAACAAGAATTGATGCTTCAAAAGCAAAGTCAACAAAACCTTCGAGAATAGAAGGCGGCATCTCTTTGCCATTTTCTACGCGATTACGAACATTATTAACGTCTTCTTGAGTGCGCAAAACGTCTTGACCGTGGCCATCGTAACCACCTCTGCGCGTTTTAAGAATTGCAGGAAGCCCGATTTCTTCGATTGCTTTATCTAAATCGTCTAAATTGTTGACTTCACACCATTTAGCTGTTTCAATACCATGATTGTTAATAAAGCTTTTTTCAAAAACACGGTCTTGCGTAACTCGCAATAAGTCGGTTCCTTGAGGAACAGCAACTAAATCGCGCACACTATCTAAAGCATCTGCGTTTACGTTTTCAAATTCGTACGTAAGCACATCGCAACTTTTAGCAAGCTTTTTTAAGGCTTCCAAATCATCATACTCAGCTTCAACTTGAAAATCCGCAACTTGAAACACTGGGCAATTATGCGCTGGGTCTAAAACGCCGATTTTAAAGCCCATTCTTCTAGCAGCAATCGCCATCATGCGACCAAGCTGACCGCCGCCTATAATTCCAATAGTTGCCCCTGGCATTAAGCACTTTACAGCACCATTAGTAGCTTCACATAAGCTCGGCATTAGATTCCTCAACCTTCTTTTTTAATTCTTTGCGGTATTCTTCAAGTTCTTCTTCTAGGCGATTATCTGTTGTGCTAAGCATGCTTACAGCAAGCAAGCCCGCGTTTGTAGCGCCAGAATTGCCAACAGCGGTTGTTGCAACTGGAATTCCGCCAGGCATTTGCACTATAGAAAGCAAAGAATCCCAGCCCGAAAGAGCATGGGATTTTACAGGAACACCAACAACTGGAAGCGTTGTTTGAGCAGCAATCATACCTGGCAAGTGTGCAGCTCCACCAGCGCCAGCAATAATCACGCGAAAACCGTTTTTTCTAGCACTATGCGCAAAATCTGCCATAAGTTCTGGAGTGCGATGTGCAGAAATAATTTGCTTCATATACGGCACTCTAAATTTTTCTAAGATTTCGCATGCGTGGCGCATTGTTTCCCAATCGCTAGAAGAGCCCATAACAACTGCCACAACAGGTTTTGAATCTAAAATATCTGCCACAACAACCTCCCGTATATGCGTAAATACGCGGCTTATGCGCAAAGTTTATACGCAAGTTTTACTTTACGCATAAGCACGGAAAAATGGCTAATAATTAGTGTTTTATTAGTGATTTACTGGTGTTTTATTAGCTTCTTTATTGCTTCTTTATTAGCTGCTTATTTTTAAGAACATATTTTACGTCTGCAGCAGCCGCAACATCGCTAGAATGCGTTACAACAATCACGCATTTTCCGCGTTTATGAGCGGCATCTTTTAAGATTGCTATAACTTCTTTAGTTGTGTTTGGATCCAAGCTACCTGTTGGCTCATCGGCAAGAATAACAGGCGCAGAAGATACAAGCGCTCGCGCAATAGCAACGCGCTGCTGCTGCCCGCCAGAAAGCTTTGTTATATTTCTAGTGGACTCGTCTTCACTAAGCCCCAGCTCTTTAAGAATCGCAGAATCCGCCTTTGGATTAACAAGACGCAAATTTTCTATAGGAGTCAAATAGTCGATTAGATTAAAACTCTGAAAAACTAAGGAAACATTATTCTTACGATGATTAGCATAACCGCCATTCTTGGAAATATCTTGACCGTTAAACAATACTGTTCCGCTTGTTGGCGAGTCTAAACCAGCAAGAAGAGATAACATGGTTGATTTTCCAGCTCCCGATGGACCCGTTATGCTATAGATTTTCCCAGCTTCAAAATCTGCATTAACATTTTTAAGAACCGCAATATGAGTCGCTCCATAAGAGTAATCAACGTTGTTTAGTTTTAATAAAGTTGTCATAATAAACTCCAATATTCTATTAATCTCTATATTTTATGAATCTATATTTTTTATAAATCTGTGTTATAAATCTACCTATTATTTTTATGCTTACTTCGGCCTATGCACTTGTTCTGCTCACTAATCGCAAGCGTTATGTGCATAAAAATACGCCACCTTAATCTCCTCTAACTAATTGAGCTGAGTATAGAACGCGGCTTTTTAAGCATTATTGGCACAAATGCAATGCATAGAGACGCAAACGCTATAGCGAATCCTAAAAGAATAGAAAACGCTGTTTGGCCAGTTAGCAAAGACTGATTTGGCGAGTATGTAATTGCACCATTTGCAACATTTGCCAATAGCATTGATCCAACGCTAGACGATATTGCAGCACTAATCGCAGTAGACAGCACTGAGCAAAATGCGGACATTATAAAAACTTCTATAATCATTTGCAAAGCTATAACACGTTTTTCTACACCAATTGCCATTAGAACGCCAACTTCGTGAATCCTTCCTCGAACCCAAAAAACAAGAACTAAGCCAAGCACTATGATTCCGACTAATGCAAGACACATTAAAATCATTGTTACTAATTGCTTAACTGTTTTTACGGATTGAAGAACGGAGGCAAATCTTTGCGCATTATTTTCTACAGAAATCATGCCGTTGCCATAGTCTTTAGCGATTTTATTGGCTTCTTTTAAAGCTTTTTCTAGATTATTTGAATTCTGCATAACGCACTTTATAGAACTGCGATTTTTACTTCCAAACAAGTAAAGAGCGGATTCTAAATCAGTTATTACGCGATTTTCGGAAGAGTCGGAAGGAAGCGCACCCTTTGTTTGCATCTTGCCAGAAAAAATGCCAACAACCTTAAGATTAATGCTTTTGCTGCCTTGTTTTAGAGTTAAAACAGACCCGAGTTTAAGATTATTTTGTTTAGCAAAGCTCTTGTGAATTATTGCAGATTTCGCACGCTTAAAGTCGCCAGCAACCGAAGAATCAATATGATTGCCTTCCTCAAGCTTATATAATCCTTCTTGGAATCCCTGCGCTAACTGTGATTTAGTTGTTCCCGTTATTGAAACAAGCGAAAACATTCCATCATTGTCTAAACGCGGACCATTTATTGGCGCTACAATTTTAGCGTTAACAGGATTTGCTAAAACATCTTTTTCTTCTGCAATGGTTTTTATTCCATTAATCTTTTTAAACTTTGCAATAAGACTTTCAGGAATTCCCTCGTTTTTTTGCAAATCTTGAGGAATATCTTGCTGCGATTGCTTAGCAGAATCGCTGACTGAATCGCCAGCAGAATCGCCAGCAGAATCAGACTCTGGCAAAGTCTGCCCTTGCGTTTTTGCGTAAACACTAAATCCTAAACCAATGTTGGAAGTTATTTGATCCTCTAGATTTTTTACGCAAGCAATAACACTCGCTTGGCAAATAAGCGCGCTAAGAACAACCGTAATAATCAAAGCTAAAATAGCACTACGCCTTGGTTTTCTAACTATAGCAAGCCAAGATCTTTTTATAATTTGAGTCATTTTACCACCTACTTTTGCAGCCAACTACTTTTGCATGCCAAGCAAATCTCTAGGAGACCTTCGCAAAATAGGAAGATAAGACAGCGCAACCGCAACAATAATAATCGCTAGAACCATCAATGACGATTGAATTAAGCAATCAAGGTTAACTTGAACAGCAATCTTATCTAAGGTTCTAGTGGCCATGCTCGATTCCAGGTTTCCTCCAGCTTGACCCATTGAGCTAAGCTGCTGAGCGGCGGAATTTTTTACCGAACCTAATGCGCAATCGCTAAACCAAGGAGATATTGCACTAGCAAAACCATAGCCTATTGCAATAGCTGGAATCGCAAGCAACACAAGCTCAAAAAGCTGCTGCAACACAAGGGAAACTTTGCTAATACCAATAGAAGTTAGAACGCCGATTTCTTTTCTACGCTCATTAATCCAAAGAATAAGAACCAATCCAAGAGCTACAACAGCAAACGCGCTTACTGCAATAACCGTTATATTCATCATGGATTTTACGCCTTTTGCCGCACCAATCATGCCTTGTACAAACTGGTCATCTCGAGTAATCTGATAGCTTTGCAAATCAATCGGAAGCTTAGACGCTTCTTCAATCACAGAATCTGCGTCCGCTCCTTTTTTAACCTTAAAACTTGCGTCCTGATATATCTCTTTTCCAGGCTTATATTTGTAAAGCTCTCTTGTTGTTTTCAAATCTGTATACACAGTGTTTGCAGTTAATTCTGCACGCGTTGCAACTGGGCGATTATTAGCTCCGCCGTAAATTCCAACTATGCGCGTTTTTACTTGCTCCGTAGAGTGGTTAAGATTATCGGCGTCAAACGGGTTTGCTTTAAGTGTTAACGAATCCCCTAATTTTAGGCCATTTAGTTTTGCTAAATCTTCGTGGATTAAGGAAGCATGCTCATCTGATTCTTGCAAAGCTCTACCTTTAACCATGTGAATTGACTTTGTTTTAAAAGCATTTAAGCCCTTAGAAGAGTTTGTTCCTTCTAAGTTTACAGCGTTGCCAAATTGCTTTTCTCTACGCGCATCGTAGTCTTGAACACCTTTGATTCTAGCTGCTTTTGCGTCAACTAAATCGGCAGTAACATTTTGACGTAAAACATACGAATCAACGTTTTTAAGTGACGCGATTTTTTTAACATCACTTGGCTTAACAGTTCCTGCTCCCCTTGGAGTTCCAGGATTTACTTGCGGATTATTTGCTAAAACAAAACTAGATTCTGCTTGTTCTTCTACCTTTTTGCCCTCTTTTTCTGCAGCAATCGCAACTGCAGAAGATGCCAGCAAAAGCGTTGAAATCAATGCTAATATTACAAACACGATTGCTGTTTTCACTCTTTTTCTCAAAACGTAGCGTATTGCGCGAGAAATAAATGTCATTGACTACCATCCTCATCGAACATTTGTAGTTAAATCGTATGTTATTCAATCATTAATATCAGTACAATATGTACAAGTCGCGTGAATCATACAAAATCGTATAAAATCATGCGGCTGCACAGCAAGTACAATCACGTAGCCTATATTATTTACCCTTATAAAATACTGTGAATAATCTGTTTATTATCTTCAAAAATCTTAGAAAATTTTATGAAAATTACTGATTTTCAATAAAAAATATATGACATATTGTTATAATCATTTGAAATAATTTATGTGACTAAATGTTAATGAAAGAAAATTTATTAATCGATTAGCAAGTTTTACAACTTGAGACTTTACAGTCAAAAAAATTTATTTTGCATGATTTAACTAGAATTTGCATGACTATTTTGTAGGATTTGCGTGAATAAAGGCGCATACAACAACAATTAAGGCGAGCACGTGATTGTTACAAGTGCCCGCCTTAATTTATTTATGGGATTTATGCGCTGCGATTAGCCACGGCTGATTTCGCCTTAGTTTTCGCCTTCACCTTTGTTCTTCTTCTTTTTCTTACCAAACAGAATAAAGAACAAGAATCCACCAACAATCGCAGCAAGAGCAGCAAGAGCGCCAACAATAGACGCAATCAAACCAATGTTTGAAGAGTTTGATGCATGCTGTGCAGAATTGCTAGCAGAATCTTTTGCAGAGTCTTTTGAATCCTTAGCGTCTTTTTCAGAATCATCAGAGTCAGAGTGATCCTTAGAAGAATCCTTAGCAGAAGTGGAATCAGAATCAGAGTCATTCGACTTAGCGGAATTGCTTGAATTAGAGCCACTTCCACCCGCGTTTAAGCCACTGCCACCAGTGGAACCACCATTGTGATTGCGATTAGTATTCGAACCATTGGTGTTATTACCACCGTTTCCATTACCATTACCTGAACCATTGGTATTGTTGCCATTACCTGGATTATTATTCGGATTATTACCTGGTGTATTTCCAGAACCATTATCCGGATTATTGTTTGGATTATTATCTGGATTATCGCCCGAACCATTGTCTGGGTTATCGTCTGGAGTATCACCGCCAGGCTGCGACGCTGGATTTGGCGTCGGATCTGGCGTCGGTGCAGGCGGCTGAGGAGTTGGCGTTGGTGCAGGATCTGTATTCTTTGTGTATATTGCATACACAGTAGTATTCTCATCCACAGAAGTCTGATCAGTAAACTTTGTACCTTTGCCATCTGCCTGAGTATTCCACTCTTTAAACGTGAATCCATCTTTAGCAGGAGCATTTGGCATAGTAACGTCTGTTAAAACAGCATCACTTGTTACGATTGTTTCACCCTTAAGATCGGCAATTCTCTTACCAGCTTCAACGCTAAGAGTTGAAACAGTAGAATCACCATTCTTAAACGTTACTTTATGCGCCTCTTTAATTGTATAGGTTTGGAACAGCTCCGAAAGCTTTGAGGTTGAGGAAAGCTCCTTATCAGCAACAGCTACATAGGTGGTCGGAAAACTTGTGTTGTTTGTGCGCAGCTTTGACACACCCTCTGCAACAGCTCCAGGAATGTAGTGCTTTACAATCTCAACAGGATCTTTTAACGGCTTGCTGTCTTTCCCATTAACACGTGAATCAAGAACCGATGGAAGATACGTTTTTTCACTGGTATTACCGTATTGCACGGTAACAAAAGGTACATTATCCCCGTTTTCTTTTTGCCCTTTCATTGCATTAAGCAGCGCATCATTATCAGTAATTATAAGGTTGCTGCTGAGACCACTTCCTACAGCATACTTGTCATCATATTGAATATTCTTAAAATAATCATTTATTTCTTTATCCGTTGTATTTCCAACATTGAATATATATGCAGCTCCTTCGGAATCATTAAGGAGATCAGAAAGCACATAAGGCTTAATCCACTTTATGTTAGTGAATGTTATTGGAGGATACTCAAATGTTCTGTATCCAAACATTTCAGAACTAGACGAACCATAATAACTATCTTCATAAAACTTATCTGCCCAACTTTGTATAGGAGATATATCAGTCAGTTTCATACAACGAACAAAGACATACCTTAGAGGTGCGTCTGCTGGATTTACACTAATATTCCAATCTTTTATTCCGCTAATATCTGTTAAATTTTCACAGCTGGCAAACATACATGATATAACCAGGTTTTTATTCGTTATCCACTTTTTAAACCCATTTAAGTTCTCTAGGCTCGTGCAACCGGCAAACATACCGCTCATAGTGGCTACGTTACTAACATTCCAATCAGCTATGTCATCAACATTTTTCAAACGATTGACACCTGCAAACATGCCATCCATATTGGTAGCATTGCTAGTTTTCCATTTCGCTAAAGCCTGTAAACTATCAATGCTCGTACAGCCACTAAACATGTACGACATATTCGTAACACTGCCAGTATTCCAGTTCTTCAGTTCGTTAAGATTTTTCAAGCTCTCGCAGCCAGGAACACGCGTTGGAGTCGGATACTCAGTACCAATAAATCCTGCAAACATTCCTTGCATGGTAGTAACATTCTGTGTCTTCCAATTTGACAACGCGGAAATATCCGATAAATTCTTGCAGCCAAAAAATAGGTATGACATGTCGGTAACATTCTGTGTATTCCAATTTGACAACGCCGAAATGTCCGTGAGTCCTTGTGAGCCAGATATTTTTGATGAAATAAATGAATCGTCAGAGTAGCCAGAACAATACCAGCCAAACATACCACGCATGTTAGTTAAGTTACCAGTATTCCAGTTAGCTAAACCCTGTAAACTCTTAATGTTGTTACAACCACTAAACATGAAAGACATATCAGTAACATTCTTAGTATCCCAGTTAGATAATGGCTCAAGACTTTTTAATTTTTCACAGCTACTTATAAAACCAGCTTCAGCACTAAATGCATAAGTACCTGAATATCCTGAAAACATTCCTCGCATAGTTGTAACACTGCCAGTATTCCAGTTAGATAAGCCATTCAAATTTTCAATATTCTTGCAGCCACTAAACATGTACGACATATCAGTAACTTTGGCAGTATTCCAACTAGACAATGGCTCAAGACTTTTTAATTTTTCACAACCATCGATTTTATATTGTTTTTTAGAATCTATCCTACCTGCAAACATTCCCTTCATGGTGGTAACGTTGCCCGTCTTCCAGTCTTTCAAACCCGAAATATCTAGCAAATTCTTGCAACCACTAAACATGTACGACATATCGGTAACTTTGGCAGTATTCCAACTAGATAGAGCACTAAGGTTTTTTAATTGTTCACAGCCGTCAATTATGACATCATAATTCTTACCTTCCTTGCCTCCAAACATTCCCTTCATCGTAGTAACATTTTCCGTATTCCACTTCTCTAAACCAGCTAGATTTTCCAGGCTTTTGCAGTCGTTAAACATGTACGACATGTTTTTAACATTTTTGGTATCCCAATTAAATAGAGATTCAAGGCTTGTTAATTTTTCACATCCCTCAATGGTTTCAGAATTAAAGTCACTTTCTTTGCCTCCAAACATGTTCTTCATGGTGGTAACGTTGCCAGTATTCCAGCCCTTCAAACCATCTAAATTTTCGAGGTTTTTGCACCCACTAAACATGTACGACATATCAGTAACTTTGCTGGTATCCCAACTCGCTAAATCATTCAAGCTTTTCAAATATTTGCAACCACTAAACAAGCCTTGCATGTTAGTAACGTTGCTTACATCAAAGTCGCCAACATTTCCAAGAGATGCAATGTAAGTTTCACTAAACAAACCAGCAATACTGCCGTAGCCATGTATGGTGCCTTCAAATTTTAGTTTATATTCATAATTTCGACGTATCATATCTTGAATCTGTTCGAAATCATCTTTTTTAAGGTCGGCGCTAATAATGCCTTCGGCGCCATCTTTTGGCTTAATGACAAGGTAGTCAACGCCAGCTATTGTTTCAAATTTAGCCTCGCAGCCTTTCATCTTTCTGGCTGCATCTTCATCGATAATATGAGCTGGAGCAGTCGGAACAGCAGAACGCTCAGAATTCTGTACACCCCCCCCCCCGTAACGGAATCAGCCTTCTTAGCGACTCCATCAGCAGACGATTTAACAACACTAGAAGAAGCAGCAACACTAGAAGAAGCAGCAGAAGCGTTGGCCACGACTCCCCCAGTTATAGCCAACGCGGTTGCGCAAAAACCAGCACTAAGCGGCACAAAAACACTACGATTACGAGCACTATGATTACTAACGCTACGGATATGCTTACTACTCTTCTTCATAATAATCCTTCTCCACAGTACAAAATGCTCACAAATTACACGCAAAAAATGCGTACAAATAAATGCGAGCACAAAACTCTATGCATAAAACACTAATATTTTACACCCAAACGCATAAACACAACATACTATTCGCGCAAAAAGCAACGAAATACAACAAAAACCGCACGAATAAGAAAAACAACAATACACAAAAACAACTAAGGCGAGCACATTGCATTACCAAAGTGCCCGCCTTAGTTTATTTATGAGATTTATGTTCTGCGATTAACTTGCGATTAATCACAACAAACTTCTCAATCATTCTCTTTCAGCACAATCTTTCAGCACAATCTTTCAGCACAATCTTTCAGCACAATCTTTCAGCACAAGTTCTATAAGTTTATCCGTATAATCAGCCTTTGCTAGATTTTGTACTTTTATCTCCCCAAGCTATTGTTTCATCCATTTTGCCACCCAATACATTTTTTAATAGAATATCAATCATTGCAAGGCATATAACACAAGGCATATAAGAATAAAGAACTTATAAACTATTGCATAAATAAACGCTGAGATGATAGACTATTGGTTCGTATTGTAGTTGGGCACATCTATATGGAGAGAAGTCAATCAATGAAACACGGGCATACTATTTTCTTCTTGAAACGAAAATTTCTAACCTCTTTCCTAATTTTTGCCTTGGGGGGGGGGTTGTTCGCATCGTCATTAACTGCATTTTCCAAAGCATCGTTTGCAAACACCAATAGCAATATTCAAAATAATCAAGACACTCAAGACATTCCTGGGCCATTCTACGGTGGATTAAACGTTAATAGCCCATTGTTAGAAGTTGGAAAATATGCTTCGCTAAATATAACTGCAACAAATGCGTCAGGCACTGCCGTAGGTGTAAACAGCAATGATGCTACTAATTATTCAGGCACTCTTACGCTAGACATTCCATTCAATGAGGTTCTTAAAGCAACTAAGGATCAAATGAAATCTTGCGAAAATGAATTCACTGATAAGTTAAAAGAATCTTGTAAAAATGAAAAAGCTAAGCTTGATTTTAGCTACTCGCTATCTTTGCCTGAACCTATTGAATGGCAAGAAGACGCTAAAGCTGAGAATAGCTCTTCACTAGTTGCATCAGCGAGCGCAAAAATCTCTCCTAGTCATAAAAATAAAATCACGCTTATTGCTCATTTAAAAGAAAACACGTGGGAAAATTTATCTAGTTCTAGTGATTCCAATACTGTAAAGCTAACTGCTCATTTTTCGTTTAAAAAAAGCTCACTTGAACAAGTTCAAAATAAAAACATTACTGGTACAGGCATTTTGAATCTGTACAGAAAAGATAAAGATAGTGGAAAGTGGGTGCCTGGATTCGGGTTTACCTATATTACTCACGAGCTGAACATTCCACTTTTGGGCGGTAAGCCTACAATAAGTGATCCACTTGATACAACAAAACAAGACTATAATCAGCCTATTTACAGCAATGATTTAACAGACGGAAACAAAGACATTACATCAATTGGAAAATTCGGTTTTTCGGGAACTGCTCAAAAAGTTACGTACGAAGATTACAGCTCTCCTCTTATAACTAGAGATGGTCTTGAAATAAACGCTAAAATTAGCAGCCAACCATTCAAATCCTCTTTAGAAAACGTTGAAAAATGGCTAAAAACAAGGATTAACGACGTTTCAAGAGTGTACGTATCTGATTTAAACGTATCAATGAAACTCACGTTTAAGTTGCCTAAAGAAATATCGTTATCGCCTAGTAGAGAACTTCCTGACGACCCATTAAATCATTACCCAATTAAAATTGGTGGCGTGAGAAACGACCCAACATCGCTTTTAGGTGATTATGGTGATTTTGCACTCAAAGATGTACAAGAACATGGTAATACTATTACAGCAACTGCATACCTAAAAGACTGGTACAGAGGCGATCAGCTAATGAGGCCATACGCCTACTCGTACGATGAGATTAAGCGTAGGATTAACAATTTAGTTAATGAGATAAATATTAAGTTTATTCCTGTATGGTTTAACACCAATGCAGAAGCTGGAAAAACCTACAAAATCGAAGGCTCAGCACAAGGCGAACTATCTGGAAAAATCAATTACGTGTATAGACGTCTTGGAGGATGTGACTCGAACAATCTAGCATGCGACTCGAACAAGCTTATACCTTTTAACGTTAAATTTGGCGAAGAAGACGTAAAAATTCATGTAGAAGTTCCATATAAAGTTGATTTCAAGTTTGAAAGTGGAACTCCTGGCCAAACGCTGCCTGATTACATTAATAAGCAGTATGAATTAAAGCCAATTAACGTTTATAAAGGAAAGTCAATTACTATCGATAACTCTACTTTGTATACAACAGACAATTCAACATTTGAACCTTATCCAGAAGTAGTTGGCGATGGAACTAATATGACTGGTACGTGGACTTTTGACAAAAACGCTGGATGGAAGATTGACGGAAAGGGCAAGCCTGTTACAACTATTGAAAATGTAGATAAAAACATTACTTTAGTTGGAATGTGGAAGTTTATTCCTGTACTTAGAAAAGTAACATTCAAAGATGGAGAAAACACTATTGCAACTGTTAAAGTAGAAGCTGGAAATAACATTGAAGGCGACTCTTTGAAGGATCAGTCTATGCCAGCAAATCCTACTAAAGCGGGCTATACGTTTAAAGAGTGGAATACAAAAGTAGACGGAACAGGCGCTAAATTCTTAGGTACAACAGCTGTAACATCCGATATTACTGTATACGCAATTTACACTAAGGATTCCAATCCACAGAATCCAGATAATCCAGATAACAACTCTGGAAACGGCTCAATTCTCGACTTAGATAATGGCTCAGAAGATGGAAGCAATAGTCACGAATACGCTAGCGATAAGCCGAATGTTAATAATCAAAATATGCGTAACAATAAATTAAAATCGCTAGAATCATCGAATTCAAATAAAAGAGGCGTTGTAGATAAACTTGGCACTGCCAAACAAAATACACTGCCAAGAACGGGCGTAGACAATTCTCTCGCAGTTGCAATAACGTCTATAATTACAACAATTGCGCTAACAACGCTATTAACATCGCTTATTGCAAAAAGCAAAAATAATCTACAAGCATAGTGCGCAAAATACAATACATATAAATTAAGGCGAGCACGTTGCGTTACCAAAGTGCCCGCCTCGTTTTATAGGATTTATGCGCTGCGATTAGCACAAATGCTTAGCCAAACAACTAGCGAAAAATACACATAAAAACAGAAACTTGCTTAAGTTGCGCAGGTTTCTTTTAATTAAGACGTATAAAAGTTTTTGACGTGTGATTCAAAAACTTGCCAAAATATGAAAGTTTTTGACGTAGAATTCAAAAACTTTGAGTTTTAAGCAAGTTTTTGCTAGTATGGTTAAAAAGTTGGAAAAGTAGAGGAATGTTCAAAGGGAGTTTACGGTGATATACAATTCAGCAACACATGCGCTCATAAATCGCCCAGAATACCTAAACCAGCTTATAGAACATAAAGACGTAGACTTAGTGAAAATCGTAACTGGCATACGAAGGTGCGGAAAATCTTCCCTACTCGATCTTTTCCACAAGCATCTACTTAATTCCGGAGTAAGCGAAGACCACATAATTCACATAAATCTTGAGTCTCTTAAATATCGAAATATCACCAATTACACGGAATTGTACGATTATATAAGCAAACGCATACCATCAGACTGCATGGAAGATGGCAAATTATGCGTAACATCACAAAATGCTACCGAATCACGCAATGCCAGCAAATCCACAAAAACTTATCTTATTTTTGACGAGCTTCAAGCCGTAGAAGATTGGCAAAAAGCAGTGGAGTCTTTCCGCATTGATTTTAATGTTGACATTTACATTACAGGATCCAACGCATACTTACTTTCTAGCGAATTTTCAACACTTCTTGCAGGTCGCTATGTTGAAATCCGCATGCTGCCATTATCATTCAAAGAATTCCTAGACTTTTACAACTTCCCAACAAGCGCATCCACAGATGAAAAGTTCCAAAAATACTTGCAATTTGGCGGAATGCCCGTGCTAAGCGAGTATAAATTCAACGAGGCGCGTAGCATGCAAGCTTTGGAAGGAATATATTCAACCGTTATTTTACGAGACGTTTTACAAAGAAACGAAAAAGCAGACCAAATCGTTCTACAAAAACTTATGACTTTCTTATGCTCCACCATTGGCAGCACAACTTCACCCAACAGCATAAGCAAATCGCTTCGAGCTGAAGGAGATATTGAAAAAACTACAGTATCCGTTGCTAGCAAAACCGTTAGTGATTACATACGCATGTTAAACAACGCTTTTATTGTTTATCCAGTGCAACGCTACGATGTTCAAGGCAAAGAACTTCTAAAAACACTCGGGAAAAACTACGTTATTGACTTAGGCTTCCGTAACATGCTTTTAGGATATAGAGGAACAGATCGCGGTCACATTATAGAAAACGTTGTATTTCTTGAGCTTCTTAGACGCGACTATCGCGTTTATATTGGGAAAGTTGGCAACGCGGAAGTGGATTTTGTTGCAGAAAAACCTAACGAAAAAATATACGTTCAGGTAACCGAAAGCATGCAATCTCCAGAAACGCGCGAGCGAGAGCTAAAGCCTCTACGTGCAATCAAAGATAATTACGAAAAAATTGTGATTTCGATGGATCACGATTACATAAACTATTACGACGGCATTAAGGCGATTAACCTTACGGACTGGCTGCTTAAATAACGCGTAAGTAAGACTAAGTAAAGCAAAGCACTATAAACATAAAATCAAGGAGCATATTATGACAATCAGCGCAACCGCAACAAAAACCGCAAGCACACCAGCAAAGGCCGCAGCAAAAACCGCAAGCATAAACGTACGCGTAACCAAAGATGTTAAAGCACAAGCAGAAGAACTATTTGCCAGCTTCGGCATAACTCTAAGCGATGCAATCAACATGTTCTTGCACAAATCGCTTATGATAGAAGGGCTCCCGTTCGACTTAAAGCAGCCAAAATACAATAAAGAAACAATCGCCGCGTTTAAGGAAGCCGACTACATGAAAGCGCATCCAGAAGAATACAAGCGCTACGACGATGTTACCGAAGCATTGGAGGACGCGCTAAAATGAGCTTAAAAGTCGTATTATTAAACTCATTCAAAAGAGATCTTAAACGTATGAAAAAGCGTGGCTACGACATAAAACTCTTAGATAGCGTCGTGCGAATGATTGCACAACAAGAAAAGCTTGCTGAAAGATACTGCGACCACGCACTCACAGGCAACTATTTAGGATTCCGAGAGAGTCACATAAGCGTGGATTGGTTTCTTGAGTATTGCATAGATAACGACAATATGACGCTTATACTTTCGCGCACAGGCACCCACTCCGACGTATTCAACGAGTAAATTTTAAGAAGCAACAAAGCGGAATGCAAAATAACAAGGCACAGAAAACAACAAGACACAGAAAACAACTAAGGCGAGCACATTGCGTTACCAAAGTGCCCGCCTCAATTTATTTTTAGGATTTATGCTCTGCGATTAGCCGCGGCTGATTCCGACTTAGTTTTCGCCTTCGTTTTCGTCTTCGCCTTTGTTCTTCTTCTTTTTCTTACCAAACAGAATAAAGAACAAGAGTCCACCAACAATCGCAACAAAAGCCGCAAGAGCGCCAACAATAGACGCAATCAAACCAATGTTTGAAGAGTTTGATGCACTCTTTGCAGAATCACTAGCAGAATCTTTAGTGGAGTCTTTTGCAGAATCATCGGAATCAGAGTGATCCTTAGAAGAATCCTTAGCAGAATCAGAGTCATTCGACTTAGCGGAATTGCTTGAATTAGATCCACTTCCACCCAAGTTTAAGCCACTGCCACCAGTGAAACCACCATTGCGATTGCGATTCGTGTTCGAACCATTGGTGTTATTACCAGTGTTCCCAGCACCACCGTTCCCAGTGCCATTGTTCTTAGTGTTATCGTTACCAGTGCCATTACCCGAACCATTGGTATTGTTTCCATTATTCGAGCCATTACCTGGATTATTGTTTGTATTATTATCTGGGTTATTTCCAGAACCGTTGTCCGGATTATTGTTTGGATTATTATCCGGATTGTTTCCAGGATTATCGCCCGAACCATTGTCTGGGTTATCGTCGCCAGGATTCAATCCAACGCCTGGAGTATCTCCGCCAGGCGTTGGTGTTGGTTCTGGAGTTGGTTCAGGCTCTGGATTCTTAATTTTCGATTTATCTACTTCAAGATTATAAGTTTGAAAAACATCATTTGCATTCGATATTTTCCTCGAAGCAGAATAATTTCCAGTAAGCTCTGGATAAGTTTTCTGCAACTCTTCTATCTTACTTTTAATAGTTTTATTAACAACAGAGCTCACAGCTTCGATATCATTCTTATTTTGTTCTTCATCATTATCATTACCATAAACTTCGGAACTAATATAAACTGCGGGAAGATCATCAATATCAATACTGTGACTAGTAAAACCAGTAAAAGTCAAAGTTACCTTCTTCTTGGTTTTCAACTTAAAAATAGCAGGACTAGTATCTATATTTACACCAGGCATTTTATGAATAATAATTATTGAATCATACGGATTTCCAAATATTTCTTTAATTTGATCTTCGTTTAATTTATCTAATCCAAAACCGTCTAATTCAAGCCTCCCCTGAAAATCTTTTAAGTTTTGTATAAGACTTTTTAAAAAGTCTACGTAACTATTTTCACTAATAAGATCGCCTGTAACTAAATACCCTAAATCAATATAAGGTAAATCTTTATTAAATTTCCAATTATTAAGCGCGCTAATGTCGGTTAATGTGTTGCTTCCTGCAAACATTCCGCCCATTTTCGAGACCTTGCTAACATCCCACTTTTGAACAGCATTAAGGTTTGATACACTGCTTACACCGCGGCCACAAAGTAAAGCGCTAATATTATCGAAGACATTTACACTTTGCAAACAGTTAGCAAACATTCTTTGCATATTAGTAACGCTACCTGTGTTCCAGTTTGCTACACCATTAATATTTAGTAACGATGTGCAATCCTCAAACATGTAAGACATGTCAGTTACATTACTAGTTTTCCAGTTTTGCAATCCATCCAAATTTTTGAGTTTTTTGCAATTAGAAAACATACCCTTCATATTTTTTACATTTGACGTATCCCAGCTTTTCAAAGCATCAATATTTACTAAATTCTTTCCAAAATAAAACATTCCTCCCATATCAGTAACGTTACTTACATCCCAATTACTAATAGGGTTTAAAAAAGTTGAACTTTGCTGATAACTATCAAAATCATCAAAAAAACAACTACTAAACATTGAATTCATATTAATGACATTGCTTGTGTTCCATTTATCTAAGCTATTTAAACTATCAATGTTCTTGCACCCACTAAACATATGCGACATATCAGTAACATTGCCCGTATTCCACTTATCCAAGCCGTTCAAACTCTCAAGACTTTTGCACCAGCTAAACATGTACGACATATCAGTAACGTTGCTTACATCAAATTTATCAATATTCCCAAGAGATGCAATGTAAGTCTCACTAAACAAACCAGAAATACTGCCATAGCCATATACATTGCCTTCAAATTCTAAAGTGGCACCATAAGTATTATCGCTTGTAAGTATATTGCGAATAGCCTCAAAATCACTTTTTTTATTTTCAAGCGAATAAGAAATAACACCTTTTTTGGCACCGTTCTTAGGCCGAATAATGAATTTATTCTCGTCTTTATTAAATACAGCCTCGCAGCCAGCCATGTTAATGGCTTCTTCTCTAGTGAGACTAGTGGCTTTAGCAGTGGGAACAGCAGAATGCTCAGAAGCCTGACCCCCCCCCCGTAACAGATTTAGCCTTCTTAGCGACTCCATCAGCAGACGATTTAACAACACTAGAAGAAGCAGCAACACTAGAAGAAGCAGCAGAAGCGTTGGCCACGACTCCCCCAGTTATAGCCAACGCGGTTGCGCAAAAACCAGCACTAAGCGGCACAAAAACACTACGATTACGAGCACTATGATTACTAACGCTACGGATATGCTTACTACTCTTCTTCATAATAATCCTTCTCCACAGTACAAAATGCTCACAAATTACACGCAAAAAATGCGTACAAATAAATGCGAGCACAAAACTCTATGCATAAAACACTAATATTTTACACCCAAACGCATAAACACAACATACTATTCGCGCAAAAAGCAACGAAATACAACAAAAACCGCACGAATAAGAAAAACAACAATACACAAAAACAACTAAGGCGAGCACATTGCATTACCAAAGTACTCGCCTTAATTTATGGGATTTATGCGCTGCGATTAGCGCAAACGCTTAACCAAACAACTAGCGCAAATGCTTAGCACGCTTGCGATTTACCGCAGCTCCTGCAGAAAACATGCCAAACACTAGAGCGCTAAAGGATGCAAAAGTCACACCAGAAATACTAAATCCTGTACTTGGCAGAGCGGCAGTAGAGCGCGTACCAGCAGTTCGCGACTTAAAAGAACCGCTTCTGTTTGCAACACCGCTTGCTGAGACGTTTGCGTTAACAGACATACCATTAGAGATTCCGTTAGCAGACCCATTAGCAGATCCATTGGTGGCTCCATTGGTGGCGTTTCCTCCCACACCACTACCATTGGTGTTATTAGTGTTATTGGTGTTATTGGCGTCGCCTCCGTTTCCGTCGTTACCGCCGCCAATATTCAATTCAGGATTATCAGTCGAATCTGGCGCAACACTTCCGCCACCATTGTTGTGGTCATCATTGCCACCATTATTATCGCTGCCACTATTATTGTCGTCACCATTCCCGTCGCTCGTGTTACCAGAACCACCAGTACCATGGTCATCTGGATTTGGGTTTGGAGCTGGTGGCGTTGGTGGAGTTGGCGGTTGCGGCTGCGGCTGCGGCTCAGGCGCTGGTGGATTAGGAGTTGGCACTGGCGGCTGCGGCTGCGGCGGAGTCACAGGATTCTTCGTATAAACCGCATACACAGTCAAATCACTATTGACAGGCGTTGTACCAGTAAACGTTGTACCTTGACCATCCTGCTGCGTATTCCAACCTTTAAACGTGTAGCCAGACTTTGTCGGATTTTCTGGCATAGATTGGCTGGTCAAACCATCAGTTGAAATAGCCTTACCCCTTTCAACCTTAACACTTGCAACCTGCTTATCACCATCTTTGAAAGTTACCGTCTTTTGTAACTGATCAGGCGGCGTCAAAGTACCCGCTGGCATAGATGTATGCTTTTTTGGATTGGTTAATTTTCCTGTATTCGGATCAACATCGTACGTAGTAGTAATGGTCTTATCGCCCTCATGCGTAACCTGCTTATTACCAACGCGCACCACATGGTCTGTCGGATCAACCTTTTTTTCTTGAGTGCTTTCAACGTCTGCGGAAAGACCAGTAGTTTTATCCACTTTATAAGTGGTTGTAACTGTCTTGGAACCGTCTTTACCAGCAGTTTTGTCTTCTTTTGCTTCATAAGCAAGCGTATCATCCGCAATATAGGTAGTCTTAAATTTAATAACTTCAGTTTCGGTTTTAACGTTACCGACTTTGATGACTTTATCTTTAGCAGCTGTTGTTGTTTTGCTTTCGCTTGACTGAACAGTATTCGTCAGGCCCGTATTCTCATCAACTTTATAAATCGTAGTTGTGGTCTTAGTACCCTTGGCGCCTTCTGTCGTCTGCTCTTTCTTGTAATCAAGCGAGCTATCTGCCTCATACTTGGTACCAGGCTGAATCTCCTCAGTCTTAACTTCCTTATTGCCGACTTTAGTTACACCGTTTACAGCTGCCTTAATTTCGACTTTCGGTTCACCTTCAACCCATTTGCCGTTTTCCACTTTACCTGTTGAAGTTGTAATCTTCTCCCCATCTTTAGGGTCACTTACTTTCTGAGTTTGGCCATAAGGCAGTGATTCATCGGCCACATAAGTCATTTTACCCTTTAGAACTTCAGAGACTGCTGCCCCGCTTGCAATATCGGTCCACGGGCGTGACGTTACTACTGTAGGATCACTTAAAGTGCCGTCATTCGGGTTGACTTTGTAAGTCTTAGTGGTAGTTGAGCCGTCATTGTTTTGAATAACTTCTTTGTTGCCGACTTGTATAACTTCGTTAACAGGCTGCGTGCACAAGCCTTTTTTCGCCTCAACTTCAGTCGTTAGGCCAGTCTTAGCGTCTACCTTGTAAGTCAAAGTAACTTCTTCTTTACCGTTTTGACCAGCAGTTTTAGTTTCCTGTTTTTGGTAGGTAAGAGCCTCATTCCCCTCATAAGTTTTCTTGAAAGGAATGTCGCTGGTCTTTTTCTCTACGTTACCGACTTTGATGACTTTATCTTTAGCAGCTGTTGTTGTTTTGCTTTCGCTTGACTGAACAGTATTCGTCAGGCCCGTATTCTCATCAACTTTATAAATCGTAGTTGTGGTCTTAGTACCCTTGGCGCCTTCTGTCGTCTGCTCTTTCTTGTAATCAAGCGAGCTATCTGCCTCATACTTGGTACCAGGCTGAATCTCCTCAGTTTTAACTTCCTTGTTGCCTACACGAGCCTTACCATCCACAGCTTTTGTTATTTCTTTTTCTGATGTAGCATCAGGATCCCAAACGCCGTTCTTCATTGCACCAGTGATGGTTTGCTTTTTACCATCTTGAGGTTGAGTATCGTATTCAACTTTCTTGTATTCCAATTTTGGATCTGCGGTGTACGTCGTCTTAGCTTTTGTCGTTTCCTCTTTTACAAGACCAAGGTAGTAATCCTGGAAGAGTTCAATCGGCGATTTAGCATCTTTAAGATCGTGCACAGGCACAGGAATAACGTTCTCGGGCAAGTTAAGGGTAGGATTTTTCGTACGCATATCCTTAACAGCGTTTTTAATTGCTTCGTCAATCTGCGGCTTAACAACCTTCATAGGATCATTAGAAGCAGCTTTGCTTGCATCAGGGTTACCCTTTGCGTCGATGCGGGAATCGTAAACAGCAGGAAGTTCAAGCTCTACCGACTTTTCGGTACCGTTCACTTTGTAAATGACTTTGACTTTTTTGTAGAACTTGTATTTTGCAGTCTTATTCTTATCAAGAATTGTCGGGTTGTCGGTGATCAAAAGGTGTAGGCTTGGACCAGTGTATTTCTTCAATTTAGCATCATAGTGCGTGAGCATCCAACTTGAATTATCCAACAGCTTTTGAATTGGATTGCCCGTACCACTCGGATCCGCAAGTGTCCAATTATTGGCTACAAGCACGCCGCGGAAAGAATTGAACATGTTGGTAACATCTGCAGAATTCTTAAACTTTTTATTGCTAAAGTCGAGTACAAAGCTGTCGTTTTCATTACCAACGCCAGAGAACATCAAATTAAGCTTATCTACATTGGAAACGTTCCACTTGGAAAGATCCAGCTTGCCTTCAAGCTGACTTGCCAAGTTAAACATCTTTTCCATGCTCTCAACATGAGATGTATCCCAATTCTCTACGCCCTTAATATAGTGCAAGTGATCAGCAGCTTTACTATAATTTTGCATAAAGAATGTTGCTAAATTCTTTGCAAATTTGATATTCAGATTATCCGTAATATTAATTGTTTTGACATATGCTTGATAGAACAATGTATCGTTTGCACTTGGATTCGTAGAATCGTAGATATATACACGCTTATCAAAGCGCACTGGCACGTAGTCATGGCCACTATCATCAAAGATAAGTACGCGCCTTATTGCTGTAAAATCGTCTTTTTTGTTAGCAATCGAATAGGAAATAACGCCCTCGCTCGCACCGTTCTTAGGGCGAATAACAAATTCCTGATTTGCGCTATCAAAATACGCTTCGCAGCCTGGAAGATTCTCAGCTTCCTCTTTTGTTAAAGTATCACGCACAGGCGGAAGATCTGAATTTGAATTGCTACTATTCGTTGCAGCAAAAGCTTGAGAAGATGAAAGTGCAACAACAGCAACGTTTGAAGCAACGCAACCAGATACAGCTAACACAGTTGCGCAAAAACTGGCACTTAGAGGCGCAAGAATACTACGTTTTTTAGCGTTTTCCATAACAATTCCTCTCAACAAAAAACAATAAAAGCGCTTATACAAAACCACCAATTCTCTCTGCATATGCACTCTAAACAGCTCCATAGCATACCCCCCCCCCAATACATTTATAGCTTTAAAACCACTTTGCGAATTAGGTGAATATGCTGAAAAGCAAGATACAAACAACAAGACACAGAAAAACAACAATACACACAAATAACTAAGGCGAGCACATTGTGTTACCAAAGTGCCCGCCTTAATTTATTTATTTATTAAAAACAGTTTTATCTATCTATAAACACACCTAAATCGACCTAAATACGCTTAAATCAACCTAAATACGCTTAAAGCGCTGTGCCGTGCTCGTCTAGGCGCGGATTTTGCTTAGAGTTGCTAAAGCTAAAGAACAGCCCAAATACGCCTAAAGCAAACAACACTGCAACAGTTATAACAAGCACCATTGGCTGGCTTGGCGGCCACATAATCACCAAGAACGCAAACGCAGAAAGCAAAAGAACAGCCCAAGAGCACACACCAATAACCTTGCGAACAGCATTCCACGTATCGTCTCCAGCCTGAGCACGCTTAATATTGCGCTCCATCTTGCTCTGGCTTTGCGTAACGCTAGAAGATGGCTTCCATCCATCAACGCCATTTTCTTGAAGTCTTCTTGAATGTTCTTGCAAATTGTACTCGTCAATCATTCCACCGCGACCGCGACCATTTGTTTGATCGTATTGAGACGGGATTCCCCTACGATTCTGCCTGGCTTTTGCTCTACGCTCCTTGCGGTTTGCCATGATTGATTCCTTTCTGCGTTGAATTTTCACACAATACGAATCATTTTAACGCATAACTAAGCCATTTTGGCACGCGTCAACAATTCTTTCTATTAATAAATCGTTGAGCAGCCTACCTTTACGCGTTGCAATAATACGATTCTCGTTCAATACTGCCAAATCTTCTTTACACACTTCGATTAACACTTTTTGCAAATACGAATCGTCAAATCCGCAATTGGCTTTACGCATCTTTGCGCACAATTCATCAACGCTAAGCCCTTCCCTAATGCGCAAACCAAGCATTACTTCTTCTATTAACGCGTCCTCACTGTTTATGCACTCGTAGTTTTGCCAAGGCACGTTTCCTGCATTAATCGCCTGCGCCCAGCGTTTTGGATGCAAAATATCCCAAGATCTAAGATTGTAAAACTTGCTTGAATCCGCCAGAACAGCACAATCATCCATGCTTTGCTTGCTAATGCCGCTCGCTGAATTGTAATGCGAATGAGCTCCAGGGCCAATCCCAGCCCAATCAATGTTCTTCCAATATCCAAGATTGTGACGAGACTCAAAACCAGTGCGCGCCCAGTTAGAAATCTCATACCACTCTAGGCCAGCAGAACTAAAAAGACTATCTGCCAACTCGTATTTTGCTGCTTCATCATCGTCATCTGGCGCTTGAATTATGCCAGCAGCAATTTGGCGACCCATTTTTGTGCGCGGCTCCACCGTTAGCGCATACGCGGAAACATGGTTAATGCCCAGGCTTAAAGCCATTTCTACTGACTTTCGCCAATCGTCTATGCTCTCCCCTGGAGCGCCATAAATCAAATCAACACTAGATCGCAAACCGCAAGAATTCGCCGCTCTAACTCCGCGCTCTACGTTTTCTGGAGTATGCGTGCGGTCAAGCGTTTTTAGCACATGCGGCACAGCAGATTGCATTCCAAAAGATATTCGTGTAAATCCGCCTTTTGCAAGCGTTTCAATATAAGACTCGTCTGCGGTATCTGGGTTTGCTTCCGTAGTGACTTCCGCGCCAGGCATAATGCCCCATAATTCGCTGATTTCGCGCAAAATTCGCACTAAATCTTGCGCTTTAAGAACAGTCGGAGTGCCGCCGCCAAAGAAAACAGATTGCGCTTTAGGCTCGAAAATCCCGTGGAATTCCTGCCACTTTTTTACAAGACGCATCTCGCGAATTGCAACATCCGCATACCCGCTTCGACTTGCGCCCTCCCCTAAATCGCGAGCTGTATACGTGTTAAAATCGCAGTAACCGCAGCGTCGCAAGCAAAATGGCACGTGCACATACACTTCAAAAGGCATGATTGAACGCGAATCTTCACTAGACTTATTCGATTCAAAATTCAATATAAGCCTCAGCCTTCAGACTTTTGCGCAGCACGAATCTTATCTTTAGTGTCTCTGTCGTTTGCGCTATCGTCTGTAGCTAAAGCTGCAACAAACGCTTCTTGAGGAACTTCAACGTGTCCAAGCATCTTCATGCGCTTCTTACCAGCCTTCTGCTTTTCTAGAAGCTTGCGCTTACGCGTAATATCGCCGCCGTAGCACTTAGCGAGCACGTCTTTTCTAAGCGCACTAATCGTTTCGCGCGCAATAATACGCGAGCCAATCGCAGCCTGAATTGGAATCTCAAACTGCTGGCGAGGAATAAGTCCGCGAAGCTTCTTAGTCATCATAACGCCGTAAGAATAAGCCTTATCTCGGTGAACAATCGCACTAAAAGCGTCAACCTTATCTCCCTGAATAAGAATATCTACCTTAACAAGATCTGCAGCTTGCTCGCCATCTTCGTGGTAATCTAGCGAAGCATAGCCTTTTGTGCGGCTTTTAAGCTGATCGAAGAAGTCAAAAACAATTTCCGCAAGAGGAATCCTGTAGTGCATTTCCACTCTGTCGGCACTAATGTATTCCATTGTGCCCATTTCTCCGCGATGATCCTGGCACAAATCCATAATTGCGCCAATAAAATCTTTAGGCGCAATAATATCGGCAGCAACCATTGGCTCAATAATGCGCTTGATTTTGCCTTCTGGGAACTCACTAGGATTAGTCACATGATGCTCGGTACCGTCTTCGCTTGTAACGTCGTAAGTTACGTTTGGAGCAGTTGAAATAAGATCCAAGCCAAACTCGCGGCTTAAACGCTCGGAAACAATCTCCATGTGCAAAAGGCCTAAGAATCCGCAACGGAAACCAAAGCCCAATGCAACAGACGTTTCTGGCTCGTAAATAAGAGCAGCATCGTTAAGTTTTAGCTTATCTAGCGCGTCTCTAAGCTCTGGGAATTGCGCGTTATCGATTGGGAAAAGACCTGCGTAAACCATAGGCTTAGGGTCTCTGTAGCCCTCCAACGGCTTAGCCGCAGGGTGCGCAGCACTAGTAATTGTGTCGCCAACTTTAGATTGGCTAACGTCTTTTGCGCCTGTAATTACGTAGCCGACTTCTCCCGCTCCAAGCGCCGTTGTTGGAGTCATATCTGGGCTAATAACGCCGATTTCAATAGGATCGTGCGTCATGCCAATGCCCATCATGTGAAGCTTTTCACGCGATTTAAGCTCGCCATCAACCATACGAATATATGTTACGATTCCGCGATACGAATCGTAGACGGAGTCAAAAATAAGCGCGCGAGCAGCTCCATTAGGATTTCCACTAGGAGATGGCACTTCCAGTACGATTTGGTCGAGAAGATCTTTTACACCTTCGCCAGTTTTGCCAGAAACGCGCAAAACATCGCTAGGCTTGCATCCAATTAAGCCAGCAATCTCTTCTGCATGCTTATCTGGCTCCGCACTAGGCAAATCGATTTTGTTTAATACAGGAATAATCGTTAAATCGTGTTCGATTGCCATATAAAGGTTAGAAAGCGTCTGCGCTTCAATACCTTGCGTTGCATCCACAAGCAAAACTGCACCTTCGCAAGCTGCAAGCGCACGCGAAACTTCGTAAGTAAAATCAACGTGACCTGGAGTATCAATCATTCCAAGCGAGTACTCTTTGCCGTCAAAAGTCCACGGAACTCGAACAGCTTGCGATTTAATAGTGATTCCGCGCTCTTGCTCAATATCCATGCGGTCCAAAAATCGGTCTCGCATCTCGCGCTCTGGCACAATTCCCGAAAGCTGCAAAATGCGATCTGCTACGGTAGACTTGCCGTGATCTATATGCGCAATAATGCAGAAGTTGCGTATCAGCGATTGATCCGTAAATCCTGGCTGGTTATGCGGTGTAATCAAAGCAAATATCTCCTTTTAAGACTATACGAGCAATCAAATATGCGAAAAGTATTGCAACAACTAATGTTAGCAACTTGACTACCCTAGAAACACTTGACTACTCTAGAAACACTTATCCATAAACCATGCTATGCTTGCACACTGTATGTCCTTAGTATAGTAAACGTCGTTTGGAGTAATAGTGGCAAACATTAAGTCGCAGAAAAAGCGCGTGCTCACCAATGAAAAGGCACACAAGCGTAACGTGGCAGTGAAGTCTGCTTTGAAGACTGCTATCCGCGCTACTCGCGAAGCCATTTCCGCTGGTGACAAGGCTGCCGCACAGGCCGCTTTTGCAGTAGCTTCTCAGAAGCTCGATAAGGCTGCAGGCCGTGGCGTGATTCACAAGAATCAGGCTGCAAACCGCAAGTCTGGTCTTGCTGTAGCAATCAACGCTCTTTAATAATCGCATATTGCGAATTGATTAGAGTTTGAAAAATCCCCGCTACCATTGATTTCATTTGGCAACGGGGATTTTTGTATTCTAAAGAAAGAAAATAGCACAAAAACTCACGAGCTAACGTGCATCTTAAACTGAATATCTCCATAATTAGGCGTATGTATACCAACGCCAAAGGCGATTATAGAGCCAAAAGAATCTTTAACAATCGACTCAACAGTAAGCGCTGGAGTTTTTGGCTCAACATGTAAGAATTCAGACATATCGTCGCATAACTGTTCAACGCGAATTAATAAATCATTTTCGTAAAGCTTTACAGCATAATCACTTTCCAAGAAATTCACTATTGATTGCTTAGAAAAATCGATATTCAAAACCTTAGGGAATCTAGATGCCGAAAGATAAACAACAATATAACTTGATAAAACGTTATCAACGTATTTTAGTCGTTTTATGCAAATCAAATCTTCTGATTCGTCTAAACCAAGCTTATGCGCAGCCGACTCGTCTTTAACAATGCTGTTTTGAATAACCTTAATTCGCACGTTTGTATTGTTTTCGGAATAATTTTGATAGAATCCTTGAATTTGATCTGATATAACTTCTCGATTAGAACTATGAACAATATTCTTTGCTCTAAAAGTTCCTTTTCCTTGGATTCTAACAAGCAAGCCTTCTAGTATCAAACTATCTACTGCATGCCTAAGTGTTATTCGACTAACGTTGTATTGTTTGCATAATTCTAATTCTGGAGGGAGCTGCTCCTGCGGCTTCATTAAATCAATGCGCTTTCTAAGATTATCGCGCACTGCTACATATTTAGGCACACCTTCAGTCACAATTCACTCTCCAAACAGAATGATTAGAAAAACAATTGTAAGAATTGCCTAAAATCCTACGATTCTTAAGCCTTATGATTCTACGACAATTCTTACAAAAATGCTTTTGAATACATATAGAACTAATAGTATCAGTTTATTAGTCCAATATGTAATCCGACGCGCTAGAAGCAGAATTGTTTGTTGCTAGCGATTTAACTTTTTTGTTTTCTAAACGAGTCAATATTATTGACGACGCATAGAAAAGAACGTATAGAATAGCGATTGCAACAATAAGCAGAATCCTTCCTCCAGCAACATTTGAGTAGCCAAATATTACTCCTGCTACACCATAGTCAGCGTCGGAATAGGTTGAGTTTGCAGAGCCAAGATTTCCCAAAACAGGCAAAAGAAGCAAAGGCAAGAATGTAATAACAAGGCCATTAACAAAACCGCCTATAACGCATCCTCTTCTACCCGCTTGACCATTGCTAAACACTCCCGTAACGCCACCTGCCATAAAGTGCGCAACAATTCCTGGAATAACAACCGTTGTGCCAGCCAAGGCCATAATGACCATTCCAACAATTCCACCTGCAAAGCTTGCAAGGAATCCAATAAGAACGGCGTTTGGAGCAAAACCGAATGTCATAGGAGCATCCAATGCTGGCTTAGCATTTTTAACCAATTTTTCGGATATTCCCTTAAATGCTGGAACAATTTCGTCTAAAACAACTTGAACGCCTGCAAGAATAACAAAAACGCCTGCAGAGAACATTGCTGCTTTAAGAATAACGAACACAATAAAGTTCTGGCCGCCAGAAAGCTTAGTCTCAATAAACTCAGGGCCTGCAAAAAGAGCAACCACAACGTAAATAACTGCCATTGAAAGCGCAATCAAAACAGTTGTATCTTTTAAGAATCCAAGAGCAGACGGGAACTTAATATCTTCGGTAGACTTAGACGGATGCTTTTTAGAGCGCGTAAGCTTTGCAACTAAAGTTCCAATAAGAACACCACTGCTAGCAGGGTGACCAAGAGCTACGTCATCTTTGGCGGAAGCTTTACGCATAAACGATTGCACCAACGCTGGAGAAATCGTAATCAATAAGCCTTGTGCAAGAGAACCAATAACAATAAGAGTTAAAGTATTAAAACCTGCAACATTGAAGATTACTGCAATCATACTAGCCATGTAGAAAGCAACGTGACCAGTTAGATAAATGAATTTGAAACGAGATGTTAGAGAAAGAATAATGTTTACAATCATTCCAAAGAAGAAGATGAGAGCAGATTCTGAGCCGTACTTTAAAAGAACGGTTCCAATAATTGCCTCATTGTTTGGAACTACACCTTGAACGTGGAAAGCATATTGGAACATGCTTCCAAATGGATCAAGCGCTTGAGTTACAACGCCAGAGCCTGCAGCCAAAACCAAAAACCCAACCATTGTACGAATTGAACCTTGTACAATGTTGGAAATACTTTTGCCTTGAACTGCAAGTCCAATCAAAGAAATCATCGCAACTATTACAGCTGGTTGACGGAAAACATCGAGCAGTATAGAAAGAATACCGTTCACAGTTCTCTCCTTATTTTGTATGTTAACATTTTTAGGCGCATTTTGGCATGAAACGAAAATTACAAGATAGTGTAATTAACTAAGCCAAACCAGAATGCCCGAATTTATTTAATTCAAAAGCCATAATAATGGATAAGCCAAGACATAAATTTGTTATAATGTTATATTCAATTTATGGTGACTTTTAGGCATATCTTGAATAAAATGAAAATTATTACGTATAATCACTATTTAACAGAAAATAATATAACAAAATCGTATATGATACGAAAATTAATAGTCTTTTATTAAGCAACAACCTAAAAATATGTGAAAATAATCACAATAATTCTGTCAGAAGACACGCCAAAAGACACGCCCACAATGCAAAAATCACGCAAAAAGCGCTACTCAATAATCCAGGCCAAACCAATCAAAACAGCTAAGAAAAGAAGATTCACAATTGTGTACATAAGCAAATAGCGACCCTTATTATGAGGATACTTATGCGTAATACTCTTGTACGAAATCAAAGATGCCATAGACGCAATAAGCGTTCCCATGCCGCCAAGATTAGTGCCAATAATAAGCATCTTCCATTGGTCGCAGAATCCAGAAAGCAAAATAGTTGTTGGAACGTTACTAATCATTTGACTAGAAACAACCGAAACTTCCATAGGGTGAGAGCCAACCCACATTTGTGCAATCTCGGTAAATCCAGGAACCCTGCGCATGTTTCCAATAAAAATGAAGAACATTATAAACGTAAGAGGCAAAGCCCAATCCAAAGCGCGGAACACATGCGAATCGCAAATAATAAAGGCAATAACAACTGCCAAAACCATAATCCAGTCTGGAATCCAGCCAGCTACTCCACACAAGCACAAAATAAACAAAAGGCTGTAAACAACAACTCGCCATTGAGTAAAGCCAACACCGTAGCCCATAACGCGAATCTCGTCTGGCTTAGGTGATTTAGAATGCGGAGCTAAAACACCTTGCTCAATGTCGTCTCCGTGCAATCCTTCAAACTGATCGACTTTTCTAGAACTAAAGAACACAAACGCAAACGCAATCATAAGAATCGCAGCAGTAAGCGTGTACGGAGCCATAATGGAAAGAAAGTCGCCAGTAGACATTCCAGTAAGCGCTTTAAGATACAAATTGTGCGCATTGCCAATAGGAGTTAGCATGCTTCCAACGTTTGCACCAATCGTCATTAAAGTAACAATAAGAATCGCGTGCTTTTCGGCATTCGCCATCATTAAAACAGAAATCGCAAAAGGAACAAAAGTCACAAGAGCAACATCGTTAGTAATAAGCATTGCCGAGAAAAACGTTAGAGACATAAGAACAAGAACTAATCCTCGCTCAGTCCTAACTCTTCTAAGAAGATTCGCGCCAATGCTTCTAAAAACGCCTATTCGTTGGAATCCGCAAACAACCATCATTAAGCAAACAAGTTGAGAAATAGTGTTTACGTGAATGTAACTAAAATATTGCGCATCAGGCGGAACGAAAAAACAAGAAATAACAGCTAAAACGGCGGCCACAATAAGGATGGTCTCACATTTGACCAAATTCAGAAGCCAACGCCTCATCATTCCTCCGCAACTAAAATAAACGACTCTTTCAATTGTATAAGAAACCCAATCCAAAGAGGCAAAAATTCCCGACAAAATCGTTGAAATAACAAGGCACAGGGTGCTAAAAGCGCTTTAGTTTTGCCACAAAGCGAATATGTAAAAATCCGCCCATTTTTGTGACACGCGCAAAATGCACATGTCTTAGAGTCTTATATTATAAATGGAAAAGAAGTCGTAAGGCTAACAAGCACATTAAGCACAAAGCGAGAAACGCAATTATGACAAATCAAGAATCGCAAGCTCAAAAAACAGCAAGCCATAAAAGAAACACAGCAGACTTAATCGTAGAATGCCTTGTAAACGAAGGCGTTGAGGTTGTTTTTGGAATCCCAGGAGAAGAAAATATTCCGCTTTTAGAGGCAATTGAGCGAAATGGAAACATACGCTTTGTGCTTACTCGCCACGAGCAAGGCGCAGGCTTTATGGCCGCAACTTATGCACATATTACTGGAAAGCCAGGCGTATGCTTGGCAACGCTGGGGCCTGGAGCACTAAATCTTACGCTTCCTGTAGCTCAAGCAAATGCAAGCACAACTCCGCTTGTTGCAATATGCGCTCAAGGAAACGTTTCTAGACTTTACAAGGAATCTCACCAAATCATTGATTTAGTAGCACTATTCCAACCAATCACTCAATGGTCTTCTATGATGCTTGCTCCAAGCACAGCTCCAGAAATGGTTCGCAAAGCTTTCTCAATCGCTCAAAGAAAGCGCCCAGGAGCAACATGCCTTGTTATTCCAGAAGATATTAGCGAAATGAGCGTGCCAGAAGATGCAAAGCCACTTCCGCTTCCAAAGCCGTTGCATATTCTTCCAGCTCCAGACACAATTTACGAAGCTGCTAAAATAATTAGCCAAGCAAAAAGGCCGATTATTCTTGCAGGAAACGGCGTTGCAAGAAGCCACGCTCAAGAACAGCTTCTAGATTTTGCAGAACAGCTTAATGTTCCAGTTGCAACAACGTTTGAAGGCAAAGGCGTGTTCCCAGATAATCATCCGAACGCTCTTGGCGTAGTTGGATTTATGCATAGAGATTATGAGAATTTTGCTTTCGACACAGCAGATTTGATTATTGCTGTAGGATTCTCAATTCAGCAATTTGACCCTAAGAAGATTAATCCAAATATTGACAAGACGATTATTCACATAAACACATTTGTTGAAGACACAGACGCTCACTACCCTACTGCACTAAACATTATGGCAGATATTGCTCAAACGCTTAAAGCGCTTACAAGTGTGCTTAAAGATAGAAACGTTACTTTTGACGTAACTCACCCAAAGATTCGTCAAATGATTACAGACGAGTTGCGTTCGTTTGAAAACGATAACAGCATTCCTATGAAGCCTCAGCGCGTTGTTTACGATACTCGTCGTGCTGTTGCAGAAGGAACTAAGGTTCTTGTAGATACGGGCGCACTAAAAATGTGGATGGCAAGGCTTTACCCAACAATGCATCCAAATACGTGCATTATAGACAACAGTCTTTCTACAATGGCTTGGACTTTGCCTGGAGCTGTTGGAGCATCGTTCATTAAAGATAATAGTGGAAAAATCAACACAAAGCCTGTTCTTGCTGTTATGGGCGACGGCAGCTTTATGATGAACGTTCAAGAGATTGAAACCGCTGTTCGCGTTGGTTCTAGAATGGTGGTTTTGGTTTGGGAAGATAACGCGTACGGTTTGATTAAGTGGAAGATGGACTTGCACGCTGGAGAACACGAATACGTTGATTTTACTAATCCAAATGTTCCAAAATTGGCGGAAAGCTTTGGCGCAAGAGGCCACGTTGTACAAAAGCCAGAAGACTTATACAACATGCTTAAAGAGGCTTTGGCTCAAGAAAGCGGTGTTGACGTTATAGCTTGCCCAGTGGATTATAGCGAAAACATGAAGCTTATTGAAAAGCTTGGAGACATTGACTTCGGCAACTAAAGTATATTTATACTGAAAATATATGCATTAATTTATACGCATTAAATATAAATACGACCGAGTTTGTGAATAGCCATAAACAAACTCGGTCGTATTTAAATATTATTTCAATATAGAAAGCATGTTGGTAAAAACAAATTTTGCTAATCTACAACATGCAAAGTACGATAAATGTAATTTTTATATTTTTCGGGATTAAGCCTACTACATATTTCAACATTCGGAGTTTTACCAGAGAAGAAATTAGCATCAACAAGAACTGAGCCATAACTTGGTCCAGGAGTTGCATCAACTTGGCAATAATATTTTGTGCACTCGCTTATACATTCGGGATATAACGCAGCGGCAACGGCAGATGGATCAGCCATATCTAGATAAGCATCTCCAAAACGGCTAATATTCATTTCCATTAATTCCCTATTACAATCAATTACAAACTTACCAAGTTCTCCACTTTTGCGAATATTAGCAATTTCTTGTGGATTCAGCATACATTCTCCCAAGCATGCGTCCCATCCAACAAACATAATATTTTTAAGACCAGAGTCAACTAATATCTTTGCGGCTTCTGCATCTTGCCAAATATTGAATTCTGCTACAGGAGAAACATTTCCACGTCCTAAACCAGCAGATCCCATAACAACTATGCGACCAACTTTTTTCATCGCTTCATAATCAACCTTAATAGCTAGAGCAATGTTAGTTAATGGCCCTAATGCAATAATGTCTATTTCACCATCTTCACTGTTTCTCAAAGTTTCAATCATTTTCAAAACAGCATTACCATTACTTTCTTTCAAACGATGAGGCACTAGACCAATATCACCCATTCCATCTCTACCATGAGTTTCATGAGCATAAGACAAATCGCGTAAGAGCATGCTTCTGCTTCCTTTATATACAGGTGGCTCATACGAACCAGCATGCTCGATAGTAGTAAGCGTATTAATAGTCGCTTGTTCCATGCACACGTTTCCTGATACAGTGCAAAACATTAATATCTCATATCTAGGATCATTTAAAGCCATGGCAATTGCCATAGCATCATCCGAACCACAATCTGTATCTATTATTATTTTCTTTTTAGAATAAATTCCTTTATTTTCCATAAACTCTCAACATCCTATCAATTAATAGAAACTGTAGTTTCAGATGCAACGTGAATACGCAATGAGCATAGCTGAAAAGGACGTAATTCTATATTTAACTCATCATTATTCTTGTGCAAAGCTATAGGCATACCGTGCAACAATGGCATTTCCATAAGATCTACTTCTTCGATTGAGGCCGCACGCAAGATTTTGTTGAGTTTTATTTGCCCACTTGCGCAGCCACCACATGGCTCGTAAATACGCAAGATTATGTCTCCAGAACAATCGTCAGCTAGCTTAACCCAATCTAATGCAATTAGGCCTGAGTTTCTATGAATCGTAAACAGCGGATCTACATCTGGAAGCTTATCAATGATTGGCGAATTCAAAAGATTAGCCGCACTTAAAACTGAGTCCATATTTGCATCAGCAATAAATGACCAAGTAAATTCATGCTTACCTTGATCCGTATTTGGATCTGGGTAAAGAGGCGCAGAAAGCAAAGATAATCTGAGCATAGTTCCATAAGATGAAGAATAATCGCCAATAGGAGAAGCATCAGCGCCATAAGTAGACGAATTCGCAACAGCAACAGCATACGAGGAATCTTCTATGCGAACAAACCTATGCGTGCATGATTCAAATTTTGCATCGTCACTACGAGTATTTTTTACTATTGGACGTCCAACTAAACCATATTGACACTCATATTGCGCATTATTTGAACATATAGATGTTGGCATATCTACTTTCAAAAATTGCTCTTTAGCTTTCCAATCAACTTGCGCACGGAAATCAAGTCGTTTAACACATGGCTCTAAAATTATATTTGTTTTAATCTTTATATCTTTTTTACATGCCAAGATTTCAACAGACACACCGCCCGATAAAAGTTCTTTAACACAAACAATTGAAGAATCATCAATCTTACGATTCCTCATAAATGCATCTCGCTCAACATCCCACGCATCCCACTGAGATGGCTCATCTTTTAGTATCTCGTATTGCGCCATGCGATAACCAGATGGAATTAGCTCGCGATTAAATTTAATATCTTTAACAGAAGACACTGTGCCATCGCGTTCAATAGTCACACTTAAAACACTATTATTAAGAATTATTCCACCATCATTTTTGTGTTTTACAGTTGTTTTACTATTTTTACTGCTTTCATTGCATCGATACAAATTCCAAGCAACATCATTTTTACCTGTATAAGTCAATAACTTTACATTTTCACGCATATTAATCGCGCTGTTAGTGCCAATACTGCCAATAGTGCTATTAGTGCTGTTAGCTTTTACAATCGCATTAGCAATATCTGAAATAATCTTACGTAAACAAGAAATATCTCTAGCATATTCTTCTCTAGCTTGCCTATGAACCCATGCAATAGCAGAGCCTGGAAGAATATCGTGGAACTGGTTCAATAATAAAGTCTTCCAAATTCTAGTAAGCTCATTGTTATTAAAACGGTATTCTGGCGCATAAACTCGAACTAAAACAACAAGATATTCAGCTACGCGCAACAATGATTCCTCCATGCGGCAATAGCGCTTCATATCTTGCTGAGAAGTAAGAGTTTTTCTATGCAACTCTAGATAAAGCTCACCCTTAAACACTGGTGTATCACCATTTGAATCGTCAACAATATCTTTTCGTATTTTTTCAAACAACTCATCAGGAGTGCCGAAATCAACTCTAGGAGCACCCTCTAGATTACGATCGCGCCTAATACGAGCAGTCATTTCGCGAGTAGGCCCGCCACCGCCATCGCCAAAACCGTATAGCAATATTGCGTGATCAGATAAATCTTTATCCAAAAAATAGCGTTGAGAATAAACTAACTCATGCATGCTAACAGACGAAGCATAAGTATTAGATGGAGGAAAATGAGCCAAAATCCTAGAACCGTCTATTCCTTCCCAAAGGAAAGAATGATGCGGGAATTTAGTGGTATCATTCCAAGAAAGCTTTTGAGTTAAAAACCAATCAAAACCAGCGCGGCGAGCGATTTGAGGTAATGCTCCAGTATAGCCAAAACTGTCTGGAAGCCAAATGCCATGCGGATCGGCGCCAAGATGCTCCTTAAAATAGCGCTTACCAAAAGTCATTTGGCGAATTAAAGATTCACCACATGGCATCATTACATCAGACTCAACCCACATACCTCCAACGGGTATAAAACGTCCTTCCTTAATCCTATTTTTCATACGCTCAAACAAATCGGGATGCTCGTTTTCTAGCCACTCGTATTGTTGAGCAGAACTCATAGCATAAGTAAAATCAGGGTCCTCATCCATAAGAGCTAAAACGTTAGATATTGTGCGCGCAACCTTTCTGTGCGTTTCTCGCACAGGCCATTGCCAAGCAGAATCAATATGAGCATGACCAACAGCCGTATGCTTTATAGAGCTTGCTGCAGCAGGGCTACTTAATACATCAATCAACTCTTTACGAGCATTTTGAACAGTAGAAAAATCATGCTCATCATACGCGTTTAAGGATCGCTGTAAAGCTTTAGCTAGTTTCCAATAACGCGGATTATCATCACTTAATTCGCGCATCAAAGAACTTACAGTCTCAAGATCCATATAATAATCAAAAATATTGCGATTAAAAACGGTAACGTCAATATACTTCAACATATATTGGCATTCGGTTTTTCCAGTAGCACGCTCTCCTAAATCAGTAGGAGAAAATGGAGTAGATCCTTCAACAAATGGATTATCTGCAGCCTCCAAATATAAAGTAAAATTACCATTTTCATCAATACTAATAGAACGATTATTATGCTCATCAATCAACGGAACCCAATGATTACAAGGGTTTACAGCTTTTATAACTCTTCCGTCAACGTTATACACTAATCCTTCTGCCTGAAAACCAGGAAAAAGATTGCTAATCCAACCTAAATCAACATTTAGCTCAACTTTGCGCCCTTTTACCTTTGAAAAATCAATCGACCCTGTAACTTCAAACCACGTTGTACCCCAAGTTGTTCCCCAAACACATGGAGCATTAAATGAGCGAAACGCAATATCGTTTCTTTTTAACTTAGAGAAGAATTCGCCAGAAGAAATAGGTTCTCCAGCGATCTCATACGCTCGAATTTTACAATGCGATAAAACAGTATTTATATACGGATATAAGCGTTGTTGCATAACTCTTGTACAGCGACTTAACTGCTGCTCAGGTAATAAAAACATTGTTTCTACACTTCTTTCTTACACAACTACACATTTATACATAAATAACGTATCTCTGTATATAAAGACAAAACAAGTAATTGATAAATCTTATAGAATTTGTGATTGAAGATCTTTTCGAGCAGATTCTAATCTAGTAATCTGACCTAAAAGATTAAGCTTTTCACTCCCATCTTCTAACTTACTCATTCTAAGCTTAATAGCTCCGATTTTTCGCATAAAACCAACGTCTAAAAGCTTAATAAGCAGCTCGTTTGCATACTTTTGTTCTTCTTCGCTAGGAACACGCAAAAGACTGGATGGCCCGCCTTTAGTGCCTTCGCCACTATAATCGTAAGCAGCTAGCGAGTTAATAGAAGAAGCTCCACTTAAGCCCTTGCTTAAAGACAATGGAAGAGGCATTACGGAAAGCTCGTTAATAACGCCTTCTAACATAGGGCCTGCAGCCTTAGTAATAGTGTGCAACCAAAGACCTTGGCTAATATTTGTGCTAGGCAAGCCTCCAGAAGCAACAAATGCTTGGAAAAGAGTTCTAAAAACTGGCGTAATAAAATTATTCAAAGTAAGATGCGCAAAAAGTTGGCCGCTAAATGCTAAAGGAGATTGCATAAGAACAGCCATAAACTGCTGTTCGCACATAAACACGGAATCGTCAACCTTGTAATAGCTTTGATTCTTGTACGCACTTCTAAGCATGGCTGTTTTTACAGCAGCCTCATTCATGCTTTGAGAACGCTGATCAAATGCGCGAGAATCCGCATAAACGCTAGAAGAATAGCCTTTAGAATAAGCGTCATCGTCTACAACGTGCAATCGCCTTCTAGCGGACTCCACTTCCCTACGCATAACGTCTAAATCAACACCAATATTTCTAACAGCTTTTCTAGTGTACAAGTCAAGCAAAGACCTGTCTCGAATTTGCGCAACAAGAGGAGCAACCGCCTTAACAGCACCCATCTGCCCTGTAGTAAAAGACGTGTCAAACTTACGAATAACAGTGTCGATTACAAAATCGTAAAGAGGATTAGCGCGCGCAATCAAAGAACGAACAGCATCGTCGCCGCGCTGAATACGCAAATCGCAAGGGTCTAAATTATTATCTGCAACAGCAACAAAAGTCTGCGTTAAAAACGCTGAATCTAAGCCAAAAGCATGCAGAGCAGCTTTTTGACCTGCCGCGTCTCCATCAAAAGTAAAAACAATACGCGAACTAACTTTTTGACCTTCTACTTTTACAGGGCCAACAAGCTGAATCGCTCCCAAAGAATCGTCTGCAATAAGACGACGAATAATCTTCGCGTGCTCCGCACCAAAAGCCGTTCCGCAAGTTGCAACAGCAGTATCTACACCAGCTAAATGGCAAGCCATAACATCCGTATAGCCTTCCACAATCACAACTTGGCGCTTTTTAACAATATTCGACTTAGCAATGTCAATTCCATAAAGAACTTGCGTTTTTCGGTACAACACAGTGTCTGGAGTATTAATGTACTTTGCGCTAATAGAATCGTCGTCGTAAAGCTTTCTGGCACCAAAACCCAAAGTGCGTCCAGTAGAATCTCGAATAGGCCACGTTAATCGGCCGCGGAAGTAATCGTAAATTCCGCGCTGACCTTGGCGAGCCAATCCTGCATCCAATAATTCTTGACGAGTAAAACCCTTATTAGACAAATAGCGAACAAGATTATCCCATCCGTTAGGCGCGTATCCGCAACCAAAACGCTCGCATTGTGCTTGAGTAAAATTGCGCCCTGCAAGCAAGCTACGCGCTGGAGCCGCTTCTTTAGAGTTGATTTGAGATGCAAAGAAACGTTGAGCTTCCTCGTTTGCTTCTATAAGACGAGCGCGCTTGGAGCCAGCATGAGAATTATCTTTAGCATCTTGCGATTTATCATAATGCACTTCAATGTGGTAGCGATCCGCTAGCAGCTCTACTGCCTCGCGAAAATCAATGTTTTCTTTTTGCTCAACATACTTAAAAACATCGCCGCCAGCACCGCAACCAAAGCAATGCCAGACACCTAAGCTTGGACGAACGCTAAAACTAGGCGTTTTTTCATCGTGAAACGGGCAAAGCCCCACAAAAGTACCCGTTCCAGAAGGCTTAAGCGTAACAGTTGCAGATACAATATCGTACAAATCTGCAGCAGCGCGCACACGCTCAACGTCTTCTTTTACAATCATTCCAGCCATAATCTCTAGCTTATCGCAAGCCGAAGGCTATAGACACTCTATTCATAAAAGCGTAAAAGCGTTGATTTAGCACAAAGCAGCATGAAGAGCTGTAGCCGATCCATCTGTAAGACTTGCAACTTGATCAATCGCAACTCTTAAACGTTCGTCTTCGCTAGAGCACTTATTCCAATCGCTTATAAACACAGATTCCATAGCATCGTGCGCACGCGGAGATTTGCTCATAAAAACTTCAACCAAATCAGTTAGAATCTTTTGCTCACGCTTATAAAACTCGCGCTCCCTAGGCTGGATTATAAAATGCACAGCCAAACTTTTAAGAACGATTATCTCGTAAGATGTTTCTGGAGGAATCACAACATTTGCGCGATAGCGAATTAAAGCGCCGTTCCCATATTTTTCTCTAGTTGCTTTCTCAACAGAACTTGCAAACCTGCCGATTAAAGCACTAGTAATATTCTTTAAGTGAGCGAGAGACCTTCTAGAGCCGTCAAAAGAATCAGGGAACATGTTAAGAGCGCGCAAACGCTTAAAAGCTGCCAAAAGACTATCTGCATCCCACTGGCTGCCGTACCAATTATGAGCTTCTTGAACAACTTGATCTGCAACGCTTGAATCCCAAACAAGCTCCGTGTTAAAAGCTCCAGTCACAATCGCGTCTTCAATATCGTGAACACTGTACGCAATATCGTCGGAAAGATCCATAATTTGGCATTCTATAGGCTTCGATTCGCGCGGAGAGCCAGACTTTAGCCAATCAAAAACTTCCCTATCGTCTGGGTAAACGCAGAATTTTAAGTCACGCTCGCCTTTATCGTGCGCTTTTGCTTCATCAAAACCCCAAGGATATTTAACAGCAGCATCTAAGCTTGCACGCGTAAGATTTACGCCTGCACTAGCGCCATTTTCTCTAAAAACTTTAGGCTCTAAACGCGTTAAAAGTCTAAGAGTTTGAGCATTTCCTTCAAAACCACCAATATTGCTTGCGATTTGAGCAAGCGCGCGCTCGCCATTGTGACCAAAAGGAGGATGACCTAAGTCGTGAGCTAAGCAAGCGCAATCTACAACATCTGGATCTGCTCCAAGCATCGCAGCAATCTGGCGACCAATTTGCGCAACTTCCAACGTGTGCGTTAAACGTGTGCGAGCAAAATCGTCGGATCCAGCTACAAGCACTTGACTTTTAGCGCCAAGTCTTCTAAGCGCTGAAGAGTGGATTATTCTAGCTCTGTCTCGCTCAAACGGAGTGCGAGCGCGCGTGTGGTGAGGCTCGCTAGCCCAACGCTCTGTATCGTGCAAGCTGTATTCGCCAACAACTTCGTTATCGGAAGCAATCACATCGTTACACATTAAAAACCTCCTCCACTAATTAAAAGAAGCAAATCTAAAAGCGTAAATCTAAAAGCGTAAAGTCGCTAACTCAATAAGTCGCTAAAACCGTAAAAATTTAGATTAAGCTTTTTTCATCCAACATTTTTATGTCTTTTTTAGGCAAAACTTCGTAAGCATTCTTATACAATCGAAGAACTCTAGGACCAATCCCAGTCATAATCTCGTAGCTTATTGTTCCTGCAGCCGCCGCCCAATCGTCTGCCGTCGGCTCCGCATATTCTAAGCCTCTGCCTGGTCCAAAAAGCCTTACTGTATCTCCTTCTTTAACTCCAAGATCTTTAGCACTGCCTTTTAAGTCAACAATAAACTGATCCATGCAAACGCGCCCCGAAACATGCAAAATCCTAGCGCCGCTCTTGGTTTCCACGCGCACAGGGCCTCCAGGCTTATTAACATGACGAGAGCCTTGCATATCGAATCCGCTAGACGCGCGCAAAATGCCATCCGCATAGCCGAGTGGAACGATTGCTGTGCTTGTATTGTCTGGCGTTAAATACGTGCGCCCGTACGAAATTCCATGCCCTGCTTCTACAGATTTAACTGTTCCTAATTGCGCTTGTAAAGTCATAGCTGGACGCAAGTCGTAAGCTTGAGGCGCTCCCATAACAGGATCTGGCTCATATCCGTACAATCCAATTCCTGGTCGAACAAGCTCAAATCGTATCTCTGGCCTGTTAAGAGTTGCAGCTGTATTAGCTAAATGTCGGATTTTAGGCTCCAACCCAGCTTCGCGCATTCTTCGAGTAAAGTCGTGGAATTGCTCAATTTGCCTATCTGTAGATGCAACAAACTCTGGAACATCTGGGCAATCAGCAACAGCCAAGTGACTCCATTGCCCAATAACTTCGATTAATCCCTGGCTAGAATATTCACTAAGCTTTTCTAAAGCATCACTAAAGCCTGCAGGCGTAAAACCGTTTCTGCCAAATCCTGTATCTACCTTAACGTGTACGCGAGCGGTAGCTCCAACCAATTTAGCAGCGAGCGCAACAGCGTCAATTGAATCCAGCGAGCCAACAGAAATATCAATATCTGCGTTTATTAAATCTGCAAAAAGAGACGTTGGAGCGCTAGTAAGCCACGTAAGAATACGGCATCTACTTGAGTCAATTCCACATTTACGAAGTCGCAAAGCCTCGTAAGGTTGAGCTGTACCAAGCCAAGTTGCTCCCCCTGCAAGAGCTGCGAGCGCACTAGGAATAAGCCCGTGACCATACCCGTCTGCTTTAACAACTCCCATAACTGCTGGCGACTTTTGCCCAGGCTTCAAATCTTTAGAAACACGCTCAACAAGCGCTCGCATATTATCTCTTAGCGCTTTTAAATCAACGATTACCTGCCCCGGGTATGCGCTTAAGGCGCGAGCATAGTTTTCTTGCAAAATCGCTTGTATACTCGAATTTTTACACATATCTTGCGCCTTTACTTTTAGTTTTAATTTTACGTTTACTTTTATATCTACTATATATGCAAGTATTTTTTGACTTACATTTCAATACTGCTAATACTTCTAATACCGTATTACATGATTATGCGAGCGCAACCATTGATACGCGATTCTAGTTGCACTATGCGCGCGATCTGGAATTACAACAAGACCACACTTGCTAAAGCCTTCTCGCAAAATAACTTTTTGCATAATCAAGTTGTCGGGATGAGTGTCAATTCTAACATTAGAGTAGTTGCTCTTGGCCCATTTTAAACACTCTCTTGCCATTTTTGGCTTGACTCCCGAAGAGGCAAGTCTATGGATTGTAACGTATGGCAAAACGTCATCTAGCCACGCTCCGTCAATCTTTGCGTAGACTTCATCAGCCCCTTCGCACAGTGCAAATTGTGCCAAAATGCGCTCTTCTCCAAAGTCTGGGTCCGTGTCTACAAGAAGATTAAAACGGTTCAAACGAATATCTTCTATAACACTAGATGTTAGAGGAAAACGATCTCCCCATTGATGAGGATTGCCATTATTTGCCATAAATACTCTTGCTCTCTCATAAATATTTTCAATATCTTTTAGATCACTAAGAGTTGCTTTCCTCAATCTTATTTCACACATACACCCCCCTATGCTTAGAATATGGCGATTTTACAGTATCACACAATTAAACGCAACAAATCACACAATCTTGCGCTCAAAAGGATCGGAGCTAATACCCTTATCTAAAATATCTTTGCACCATTGACGCGCTCCAAATAAGCTATGATCGCGGTAGTTTCCGCAAGACTCAATAGTTGTAGCTGGAACATCTTCCCAAGTAGCTTTATACGCAATAAATTCAAGCGATTCCTTTAACGCGCGCGCAACATCTTCCGTGCTATGAGTGCCCCAAGTTAAAAGGTGGAATCCTGTACGGCAACCAAATGGAGAGCAATCAATGTAGCCTTCAATGCGCTGACGCAAAAGAACAGCAATTGTGTGCTCAATCGTATGCAAAGCGCCCGTAGGAATAGCCTCTTGATTAGGCTGAGTTAAGCGAATATCGTAGTTAGAAATAACATCTCCATTCGGGCCTTTTTGAGTGTCAATATAGCGAACGTATGGAGCTTTAACTTTAGTGTGGTCAAGCTCAAAGCTTTCTGGACGAGGTGTTGGCTGATTATTTTGATTTTCGCTCATTTTATCTTTCCTAACTTGTAATACATACGCAAATAACGATTACTAACAATATTAGACGCTATTCTTGCCAAACACACATAAACGCGAATCTAAAAATATTTTTTATTAGACTTGCAACACTTATTTGCTTACAAACTTTCAAGACTTACCAATACAGACTTACAAAGTAGCAGCATCAATAAGTTCGCGAGTGTAGCTATGTTTTGGATTATTTAAAATTTGACTTACAAGCCCAGATTCAACAACAACGCCATCTTTTAGAACAACAACGCTAGAAGCTAAATGTTGAATCATACCAAGATCGTGGCTAACGAATATGCACGCCATATTAGGGCGATTTGCGCGAATCACATTAAACGCATCTAAGATTCTTGTGCGCTCAGCAACATCGATTGCACTCATTGGCTCATCTGCAACCAAAACTCTAGGATTATTGATTAGCGCGCGCGCAATCGCAACGCATTGAGCTTGCCCGCCAGAAAGCTGGCAAGGGTATCTTTTGCCAAAAACACTAGGATCTAATCCAACTAAATTCAAAACATCATCTACTTTAGAATCAATAACATGTGAATCAACAGCATGTGAATCAACAGTATTTGAATCAGAACTCATGTTTTTACGCCATATTTCAAGCGGCTCAGCAACGCTTTTTCTAACTGTCCAACGTGGGTCTAAAGCTGCAAAAGGATGCTGAAACACAAGCGAACATTGTCTTCTCATATTTACGTAAGCAGAATCTTTCAAACTTGATTTTCTAGCATTTTCAACGGTTTCGACTAGCTTTCCGCAATATTCTATACTCCCCTGGCGTATTTCTTGCAATCCAAGCAAAGAACGAATCAAAGTTGTTTTACCACTTCCAGATCCGCCAATTAGTGCTAAAGATTCGCCAACTTTAAGATTAAAGTCAACACCTTTTAATGCTTCAACACGAGTCTTTGCACTTCCTAAAACAACATGAACGTTTTTAGCGTTAAAAATGCAATCATCTTTGGAAGAATCATTTTTATTACTAAGACTTAAATCATTCTTATCATCAAGACTTAGATCATTTTTATTACTAAGACTTAAATCATTTTTACTAAGACTTAAAGCGCGCGCTGCAAAAACAAGTTGCTTAGTAGAGTGAACCTTAGGATTTTCTAGCAATTCACCAACACGCGCACTATCGACTAATCTCCCAGAATCCAAAACATAGCAACGAGTAGCAGCGCTAGAAAGAACCGAAAAATCGTGAGTAACAAAAAGCATTGAAGCGCCCATATTATCAACTAAAGAAGTGAGCATATTCACAACATCTTTTTGCGTAACAGAATCAAGAGCAGTAGTCGGCTCGTCTGCAAGAATCAACTTAGGGCAAGTTATAAGCGCTGTAGCAATCCCAACTCGTTGCATTTGCCCACCCGAAAGCTCAAAAGTGCGCTTATTCAAAATATTCGCGCCTAAACCAACTTTTTCAAGCATAACTTTAACGCGATTTTGAATATCGTCTTCGTCTAAATTGTAGTGGAGCCTAAGAGGTAAGGCGATTTGCTCGCTAACACTCATAATAGGGTTAAGAGCACGATCCGCTTGCTGAAAAACAACGCCAACATACTTACCGCGAATGTTTGCAAGCGCAGAATCGTTAGCGCCAACAGTTTGGGCATTGCCAACATGGCAAGAGCCAGTGATTTTGCAATTAGACGGAACTAAGCCAATCGCAGCTCTTAAAAGCATTGATTTACCAGAGCCAGAAGATCCAACTAGCCCAACGCGCTCGCCATCTTTAACGTTAAGTGAAACATCACTTAAAATGCGCGAAGATCCAATGCTAAGCGATAATCCTTTTATATCAAGACTCATTCTTAGACTCCCTATTCGCTGGATTTGTAGCACTTCTTAAAACATCGCCAAAAAGATTAAGAGACAAAACTGTTAATGTAACAACAAGGCCAGGCCATAGAGCCGCAAGCGGATAAACGTGAATCAAAGTAACCGAAGTAGAAAGAACGCGACCCCAGCTCGGCACTCCCGAAGGAACACCAACACCTAAATAAGTCAATCCGCTTTCCGCTAAAATAACAGTTCCTGCAGAAAGCGAAAGCTGAACGGAAGCGATAGGCAAAATATTAGGAAAAACATGCTTTAGCAAAACGTAACTTCTGCTAGCACCATTAGAAACAGCGCAATCAACATAATTAGACTTAAGAACAAGAACAGCACTTGGTCGCAAAATACGAGCAAGATTTAAGCCATATCCAAATCCGCATGCAAGCATGATTACAAGAACGGATGCTCCAAGAGGTACAGCAAGCATAAGCGCAATCAAAACTGTTGGAATAGAAATTAAAGCGTCTACTGCCATAATGCTTACGGAACGAATTTTTTGAACGCGGCAAATCGTAAAGCTTAAAATCACAAACCCAACAACGCTTGCAATCGCAACTGTTGAAATAACAAGCAAAATCTCTACTCTAGAACCAGCCATAAGCCAGCTAAGCATATCTGCACCCGTTCCATCTGTGCCAAGCCAATGCTTTAGAGAAGGCTTTTGCCATACCTCGTACCCGTTTGTTTCTAGAAGAGAGTAGGGCGTCCACACAAAAGAAAGCGCAGCTACAAAAATCCACAAGCACAAAATAATGCAAACGAATTTTCCAATAACTCCGCGCCAAATGCGTCTTAAAAACTTAATCATTGCTTGAATCACTCCCCACTTGAATCACAGCTCGAATCATTCACTACTCGAATCTTGGCTAAGCCTTGAATCCAACAAACGATGCAACACGTCAATCGCAAACCCAACAAGCAAGAACAATGCAGAAAGCATAAAAAGATTGCCTTGAACAGATATAAGATCTCGCAAACCAACATCGCGCACAAGACCCATACCCATTCCAGGAAGCGAAAACAGATTTTCAATAACCATTACGCCCATAATCATGTGCGCAAAAGTCAAGCCGATTACAGACACAAGCTGCGGCAACGCTAATCGCAAGCCAACTCGCCAAATCATTTGCTTTTTAGTCATTCCACAAGCCATAGCTTGCAAAGCAATGTCGCTATTAGAAATCTGCTCTAATGATGCTGCAATGTAACGCATAAAGCCAGATCCAACAATAATGCCAACTGTTAGCGATGGAAGAATCAAAGACAAAAATGCGCTAGAAAAATCACTCCAACCGTCTGTTGGAAAACCTTGAGTAGGAAAAATCTCAACTAAGCCAATGCCCCTGCCAAAAATCATGATTAAAATCATTCCACCCCAAAGAGCAGGAACAGAGCCGCCTGCAATAGCGCAAAATCTTAAAAAGACTTGCAAAGACTTGCCAGAATGCAAAACTTGCAAACATCCAAGCGGAATACCAATTGCGAGCGCAATTAAAAGCCCTAGAAAAATAAGCGGAAAAGTTATGCTAGCACGCATAGCAATAGTGGACGCAACGGAGCGACCAGTGAGCATTGATATGCCGAAGTCGCCCCTAAAAACGCCAAAAATCCACTCTAAATATTGAATGAAAAGGGGCTTGTTTAATCCTAAATCGCGTCTTAATTGCTCAACTTTTCCATCTGGCGCATTTAAGCCAGCCATAACTTGAGCAACGTCTCCAGGTAAAACTCTAAGAGCAAGAAATACGATTGCAGAAATAAATAGCAGCGCTACAAAGAACAACGCGATGCGTCGAAGAATCATGCGCTTCATACAAACCCCTTACTTAATCTATCGTTTTCCCGCATTTGTTCCCTTTTTTACTTAACTGGTAAACAAACTCGTGAAAGTTTGCCCGCTTTTGTTTACTAAATGAGCTAAAACGTAAACAAAAGCAAGAAAAAGAAACAAACGCGGGAGAATTTAGACCAAATCACTTAAGTCGCAAGTTGTATAGCGGCAAAAGAACCTGATTAATGTCAAAAGGCATGCCTTCAAGGTTCTTTACCTTAGCTGTAACAACTTTGTAATTAAGCAACCAATCTGCAGGAGCATCTTGGCTAACGATTCGCGCAGCTTTAGCAAGAAGCTTATTAGACTCCTTAATATTCGCGCAAAGCATTGCCTTAGCATACAAATCCTGAACCTGCTTATTGTTGTAACCGTAGTAATACTTAGGATCTGCCCACTGGCCAAAATCATGGCTTTCATTGTGATCTACCATAGACAAATCGTAGTTTTTATTTGTATAAACGTCGTGAAGCCAAGTAGTAAATTCAACAACGTTTACTTTTAGATCAATGCCAATTTGCTTTAATTGAGACATCAATTGCTCACCAAGTTGCGTTCCATAAATATTCGGGTAAGTAAGCGAAAGATGCAAAGGATTCGACTCGCTAAAACCAGCTTCCTTCATTAACGACTTAGCGCGCTTAACATTATGCGCGTAAATCTTAGTTAAATCCTCATATCCTGGGTCCAAAGAAGGAATTGGTCCGCCAAGCAAAGCATCCGTACCTCCGCGCGAAGCAATAATTTGCTTATGGTCAATCGCATAGCGAATCGCTTGACGCACGCGCTTATCTTTAGTGCGCTCACCATTCATATTCATAGCAAGCACAAATTTATCGGTAGTGTTTCCAGCTTTAACAACATAGCGTTTTGAATCCGCCTTAAAAGGCTTAGCAAGCTGGCCAGAAATAGGCGCCAAAGCTTGAACAGATCCCGAAGAAAGCGCATTTACAGCAGCAACATCGTCTACAAAATAGCGAACAACAACTTTTTGAGTTTTTGCCTTATTAACGCCCTTATAGCGCGGATTTGCTTTTAACACAACTCGGTCGTTTGGCACAAACTTTTCTACCAAATATGGACCAGATCCAACTGCTTGAGTTTTAGCGTCATAATTCGCAAGCTTATCGAAAACTAAGCCAGCTCTAGAGCACAATGCCCACAAAAGCTTTGCATTTGGCTCTTTAAGCTTGATTTCAAACGTGTAATCATCTTTAGCTTTAGCGGATTCAACTTTTCCAACCATGTTTGATCCGCGATACTTCTTAGCAACAAGCTCGTTAAAAGACCACTCAGCGTCTTTTGCAGTAAGCTTATTCCCATTAGAAAAAACAACGCCTTTACGCATGTGGAAAGTGTACTTTAAGCCATCTTTGCTTATTTTCCAACTTTTTGCAAGGGATGGAACAACCTGATTTTTAGTATTTCTAGCTACAAGACCTTCATACACGTTTCCAATTAACAATTGCTCCAATGATGAGCCAGATTGATTACGAATATCGAGATTTGTAGGAGCAAGTTTTAATCCGATTGACACAGTTTTATTTGAAACTTGCGCAGAAGATGTTTGACTTGCAGGATTTTTTTGTGGACCTGTAAGCGTTGCAACAATCGCGCTAACTACTGCGATTACTACGATTGCTACAGAAACAAGCCAGAATTTTCCCAAACCACGCTTATTGGTTTTATACGCACTTTTAGACGCAGCGTTAAGCGAAGCATCTGTACTAAAGCCAGCTTGCGATTCTTGGCGCTCTTGCGCGTTTTCTTGCCCATAGAATTTATCGGTCGCATCTTTAGAGTATGCGCCATCTTTGGGTTCTTTGTTATCCATTCAACAAACCTTTCTGGATTGAATTAGATACATTTATTTAATTGTTGTTTATGTTGTTATTTAATTGTTTAAGCTCGTTGCTTTGTCTAATTGCAACACTTGCAACACAAAGTCAACGGCGTATATAATCGTAGCTTGCTAGCAAGTCAATCAAAACTAGAGCGAGTCTAAAAACTTGGTTATAAATCATTAATAAGTAATTGATATTTATACGTTTTTACAAAAATTTGACATCATTGTGTAAAAAATTTAACACTATTCTATAAAAATTTGACGTTATTCTAATCACATATCCTATGAATGTGGTTAAATGCCATCAGACGTAAACTTGCAAACGTGCGCAAAAAACAATACGATAGCTTGCATATTTGCAAAAATGTATAACAGACGCATAAAGATGTTACACACAGCATGCATGCAAAATGCACCAATAAAACGCCAATAAAAAGCGAGGAATAATGGCAGAAAACTTGAATACTACAGTAACAGTAAACGAATCCTCAGATCCGCAAAATAACGGCAGCCAAGACCGCACTGCTCTAAATCGCCAGCTTGCACAAATGCTTAAGGGCGGCGTGATTATGGACGTTACTACTCCAGAGCAGGCACGAATTGCTGAAGATTCTGGAGCTTGCGCTGTAATGGCGTTGGAACGCATTCCTGCCGATATTCGCGCAGCTGGTGGCGTATCTAGAATGAGCGACCCAGCTATGATTCACGGAATCCAAGAGGCTGTGTCTATTCCTGTTATGGCAAAATGCCGCATTGGTCACTTTGTAGAAGCGCAAGTACTTGAGGCTATTGAGATCGATTACATTGACGAAAGCGAAGTGCTTAGCCCAGCAGACGACGTGTACCACATTAACAAGCGCGATTTTGCAGTTCCATTTGTTTGCGGAGCTAAGGATTTGGGCGAAGCTTTGCGAAGGATTAACGAGGGTGCTTCCATGATTCGCACTAAGGGCGAGCCTGGAACTGGAGATGTGATTCAGGCAGTGCGCCACATGCGCATGATGAATTCCGCAATACGCAAGCTTACAAGCATGCGCGAGGATGAGCTTTTTGAAGAAGCTAAGACATTGCGCGTGCCTTTCGATCTCGTAAAGTACGTTGCACAAAACGGCAAGCTTCCTGTTGTAAACTTTGCAGCCGGCGGTGTTGCTACCCCTGCAGACGCTGCTTTAATGATGCAGCTTGGCGCAGAAGGCGTGTTCGTTGGATCTGGCATCTTTAAGTCTGGAGACCCAGCAAAGCGCGCTGCTGCAATCGTTAAGGCTGTTACTAATTACAAAGACGCTAAGATGATTGCTAAGCTTTCCGAGAATTTGGGCGAAGCTATGGTTGGCATTAACGAGCAGGAAATCAAGCTTTTAATGGCTAATCGCGGCGAGTGATTTAAGCGAGTGATTGAGGCGAATTATTTTGGCAAACTCACCTATCAACACAAATAATTGCGCGCACACTGTAGCCGTTCTAGCTGTTCAAGGAGCTTTTCTTGAGCATCGTTTAATGCTAGAAAAGCTTGGCGCGCGCGTTATTGAGCTTCGTCAAGCGCGAGATTTGGAGCAATCTTTTGACCGCCTTGTTTTGCCTGGCGGCGAAAGCACTGTGCAAACTAAACTTCTTAAAGAGCAAAATATGCTTGAGCCTTTGCGCGAGAGAATTGCAAGCGGAATGCCAGTTCTTGGCACTTGTGCAGGATTGATTTTACTTGCAAAAAACGTGGAAGGTAACGAAGTTAGTGGATTTGGCACTCTAGACGTTACTGTTAAGCGAAACGCTTACGGCCGCCAGCTTGGAAGCTTCCATTGCGAATCGGATTTTGGCAGTCTTGAAGCTGTTCCAATGACGTTTATTCGCGCGCCTTATATTGCGCAAGTCGGCTCAAATGCCGAGACTCTTGCAACAGTAGATGGCAACGTTGTAGCTGCTCGCCAGGGAAATCAAATCGGAACAGCTTTCCACCCAGAGCTTGACGAAGACACTAGAATCCATCAGCTTTTCTTAGATTTGTAGTTGGATTTGCAAATATCTTAAGCTTGTAAATAAAAGTGGCACTTAAATCACTTGATTAAGTGCCACTTTTATTGATTAAATCGCCAGCAAAAATCGCTATTTTGCTTCAAAAATCGCGTATCCAAAAGCTCCAAGAGAGTGATTTTGAGCATCATAATTGTAGCTAATAATCGGTTTACAATCTGGCAAGCCACTAAACGAATCGTTAGACTCATTAAACGCATTTAAAGCCACTACAACACGCTTAGAGTCGGTTTCTCGCGCAAACACAAATTTTCCGCGCTCATCATAGTCAAGAACTCTAAAATTGCCATGACTAAAGCAATCGTTACTTTTACGCAAGTTTATAAGTTCGCGGAACAAGTCGCGATTATCCTTTACAGGATTTACCCAAGGCATAGCCGCGCGGTAATCACACTCTTCAAAACCAACTACGCCAAGCTCGTCCCCGTAGAACACGCTTGGAGTTCCAACAGACGTAAGCAAACAAAGCTCAGCCAAACGGAATCGCTTATCTTGCTCGCAAGAATCGCCAGAATCCGCGGAATTTTGCGCACACAAGCTCCTAAAGCGACTAACGTCATGACTATCAAGCAAATTCAATTGACCTTGAACAATCGGGAATGGGTATCTTAAAAGCATATCCACAAATCGACTATTAAACTCGCGCGCATTAATCTTACCAAAAGCAAAGAAATCGCGGCAAACTTTGCGGAATTCGTAGTTCATAGTGGAGTCAAACATATCTCCTTGCAGCCAACGCTCAGAATTCTCCCAAATCTCCGCAATTAGCACACTATCTTTTTTAGTCTTTTTAGCAACAGCGCGGAAGGCACGCCAAAAGTCTTTATCAACCTCATTAGCAACGTCTAAACGCCAACCGTCAACATCAAAATCTTCAAGCCAATAGCGACAAACGTCCATAAAATAGTCGCGAACTTTTGGATTAGAAGTATTAAGCTTTGGCATTTTACGCTCATACGCAAAACACGTATAGCTTGGGCGCTCGCCATCTTCGGGGCGCACAACAGGGAACTTTAATCCATAGAACCAATCCTTGTATTGCGAATTTTCGCCATTTTTAACAACATCGTCAAACGCGAAGAAATACCAACTAGAATGATTAAAAACGCCGTCAATAATTATGTGCATGCCGCGATTATGAACCTCGCTAACAAGCTCCCTAAAATCGTCGTCCGTTCCTAAATTAGGGCAAACATGGTAGTAGTCAAGAAGATCGTAACGATGGTACTCTGCAGCTGTAAAAATAGGATTTAAGTACAAGCAATTAAAGCCCAAATCTTCTATATAATCAAGGTTTTCGATTATGCCTCTAATTGTTCCGCCCAAACGAGTGTGTAAAGTTTGGCCAGTTTTTTCATCAAAATAATCTTTTGCAATGCAACTTATGCCGCGTTTAGAATCTGCAAAACTATCTGGGAAAATGTTGTAAACAACAGCCTCTTTAAGCCAATGTGGAACGTCGCTAATCTCTTCGCGGCGAATAAATGGGAACTGGTAGACTTCTGTACGATCTTCTGGAAAATCAGCTGCAATAGTATCGGCATACAAATACAAGTGCTCATCCGCATCTTGCATCTCAAAGTAATAACAAACTCTATCTAAATCGCTGCTTATATTCGCTTCATAGTAGTCAAAGTAATCGTCGCTTGCAATCTTTTCCATTTTCAGCGTGCAAAACTTGTCTAACGGAGTTAAATCAACGCGATTCCCGTAGTGCAAAACGCATGAACAAAGATTATTCTTTGCTGCACGCAAGCGAATTGTTAAGCAATATTCTGCCGTAGAATACGCGTATTGTGAAAGTGGCCTATGCAATATTGCTTGACGATTTATCATTTACAATTCCTTTCTAGCCTCGCTGCCATTGTTTTCGACTTTATCACCTACTGTGCCACACCGCCACACTTTTATGTGATTTCCTAAAACAGCAAGCACAAACAATCAAATTGCACGCAACGACTTAGCATTAATGTAGTATTGCTCTAAAGATGCGCATACTTAAGTTTGGCAACACACAAACACAACGGAGGCGAATATGCTTTTAGCAGTAGACATTGGCAACACGAATATTGTGCTTGGATTCTTAGATAACGGCAAGATTGTTGGCACATATAGAATGACTACAAAAGCAAATCACACTTCCGACGAATACGGCATTATGATTACGCAATTCCTTAATTTAAGCGGTTTTAGCGTAAACGATGTTGAAGATGTTATTGTTGCTTCTGTTGTTCCAAAAGTTATGCACTCGTTCCGCGCAAGCATTGTTAAGTTTTTGCAAATCGACCCTATGATTGTAGGTCCTGGAGTAAAAACTGGCGTAAATATTAGGATTGACGAGCCTCGCTCTTTGGGCGCAGACTGCTTAGCAGATTGTGTTGGCGCGTTTTACGAATATGGCGGCCCAGCATTGGTAATTGATTTTGGCACAGCTACAACTTATAACTACGTTGATAAAAGCGGAGCAATTACTTGCGGACTTATTTGCACGGGAATCAGCTCGGCTGCGGCAGCTCTATGGGATAATACTGCTCAGCTTCCAGAAGTTGAGATTTCGCGCCCTAAATCCATTCTTGCAAAATCAACTCGTCCTGCTATGCAAGCTGGCCTCTACTACAGCTTCCTCGGGGGCATTGAGCGCACAATTGAGCAATTCAAAATAGAGATAAATGAGCCGTTTAAGGTTGTTGCTACAGGAGGCTTGGGGCGACTTTTTGAAAAAGACGTTGATTCGATTGATCACTACGATCCAAATTTGATTTTTAAGGGAATGTACGAGATTTATAGAAGAACAATCGGTTGCTAGCGACTTTTCCTTTGGGGTACAAACCTAAAGCGCATAAGTATTAGCTAACACTCTTAGCTCGCACTTATAGCGCACAACATCTTATCGCACAACAAAACCTTGATTATACCCGTATTCTTTTAAGTCTTTTTTCCAAAGCGCGATTCCGTCTTTAAGACGAATTTTAGGGCCAGGGTCGTCTGGAAGAACAAAATCTTTTCCGTCATCTTGCTTAATTCCAGCGTCAATCATAGCTTTAGTATTTAATCGCGCTTTTGACTTTCGATTCCAATCATAAGCTAAGCCAACTGTGGAGCGAAAATCACTACGCGAATATACTTCAAATGGCAAATACTTGTACCCCGTATACACATGTTGTGCTGCATCCGCAAAAACTCTATTAAAGTGTTGCCCGCCAAAGTATGGCACTTTAATTCCTCTAGAATCCAAAACAGTAGTCTTATTCAAAAATGCGCTATCTCTAAGAGTTACAACGTCTGCTGGGAATGCTCCCGAACTAACGCGTTCTTTGATGCCTTGTTGATTGTGGCAAACAAAATCAACAAAACGCATTGCAGCTTCTGGCTTCCTGCTAGATTGCAATACACTTAGCGCAGATCCGCCCATTTGCGCATTATGATTTTTGCCATCCATTGTTGGAACTCTTGCAACACGCCACAGCCCTGCTCCGCCTGGAATATCGTGCATTAAAAGCGAAGTCATCCATGCTCCAGCAAAAACGGAAGCAACATTTCCAGAACCAACAGCGCTCTTCCAAGATGGAGTCCACGTTGTAAGCCTTGTGTCCACTAAGTCTTCGTCAATCATTAATTGCCAAAATTTTGTAAAGTCTTTTGTTCCTTTATCTTTGCTTAAGCGAACAGTAACAGTTTTTCCGTCGTGCGAGGTTATAAACGGATGCCCGCCAGAAAGCCAAATCATAGCGTTGTAAAAGCTAGCATCTCCAGAATCCGCAGCAATATAAACACCAATATTTTTTAGCTTTCTTGCTGCGTGAATGTAGTCTTTCCAAGTGTGAATTTGCGTAGCATCCACGCCTGCTTGGCTAAACACATCTTGATTATAAAACCACGCTAAAGGCCCTGAATCCATTGGTAAACCGTATATTCGGCCTCCTAATTGCACAGAAGACCATGATCCTTGCGTGTAAAATGTTTGAGTTCCCTGTACCCTATCTGTAATGTCTAGAAGCTGACCGCTAACAGCGTATTGTGGCAAAGCATAGTACTCAAGCTGAGCAACATCTGGCATGCCATAGCCATCTTGAATAGCGCTATTAAGATTGCTATACCCACTTGTGTCTTTAACACTAACGCGAATATCTGGATTTTGCTTCTCAAAATCTGCAGCAATCCGCTTCATGCTTGGCTCCCAAGACCACACCGTGATTTTAGTTCTAGAATCAACAGATCCGCATGACGCACAAAAAACAACAGCAAAAACGCATAAAACAGCAGTTATTATGCGCCTAACAAAATAGTCAGCAATCTGCTTGCGATTTTTGTGCGGTCTTCTTGCACTCATAACACTCATTGTATTGCTATTCCACAGTTACGGATTTTGCAAGATTCCTAGGCTTATCAACGTCGTAGCCCTTAAGCTTTGCCATATTCATAGCAAAAAGTTGCAATGCTACAACATCTACAAGAGGGCTTAGCAATGTTGGGCACTTAGGGCGCCAAAACACAATATCTGCGTAACGCTCAGCATCTGGATCACCGTCTTCTGCAACAGCAATCGTAAACGCTCCGCGAGCCTTAACTTCTTCGATTCCCGATATCACTTTAGCGTGTAAAACGTCTCTGCCTCTAGAAGATGGCACAATCACAACAACCGGCTCTCCCTTATCTACAAGAGCAATCGGACCGTGCTTTAACTCTCCTGCAGCAAAGCCTTCTGTAAACGTGTACGCAATCTCTTTTAGCTTTAATGCGCCTTCTAGCGCTACTGGGTAGCCAACGTGCCTGCCAAGGAACAAGAACGATTTTGCGTCCATCGTTCGCTTTGCAGCTTGCATAATCGAGTCCGTTTGCGTATCTAAAACGTTTTGAATTTTATCTGGCATTTCTTTAAGCTGAGACACGATTTGCTGAATCTCATCCCTGTACATTGTTCCCTTGACTTGAGCCAAATAAAGACCAAGCATGTATGCTGCTACGATTTGCGCAACGAAGGCTTTTGTGGAAGCAACTGCGATTTCTGGGCCTGCATGCGTGTAAAGTACAGCATCCGATTCTCGAGGAATACTCGAGCCTTGAGTGTTGCATATTGCAAGCACGCGGCTACCCTGCTCACGCGCGTGCCTTAACGCCATTAGAGTGTCCATTGTTTCGCCAGATTGAGATATTGCAACAACAAGCGTTCTATGCGTTAAAATCGGGTCTCTATACCTAAATTCGTGAGCCAACTCCACTTCTACTGGCACGCGTACCCAATGTTCAATCGCATATTTTGCAACTAATCCAGCGTAGCTTGCTGTTCCACAAGCCACAACTATTATCTTGTCGATTGATCGCAAAATATCTTGACTAATCCTAACTTCGTCAAGAATAATGTTCCCTTTTGCGTCGAATCGCCCACGCAAAGTATCAGCTACAGCATGCGGATCTTCGTGGATTTCCTTATCCATAAAGGAATCCCATCCGCCTTTTTCTACTGCAGAAGCATCCCAGTCTACTGTAAAGCAACTAGGGTTTTCAATCTTATTGCCATCAAAATCTGTAAGTAAAAGCTGTGCTTTTTTGTTTCCTTCTATATCTCCGATTAAAACAGCTTGATCTTGACCAACTTCAAGAACCTTATCTGTGTATTCTACAAAAGCAGCAACGTCGGAGCCTAGAAAATACTCGTTATTTGAAACACCTACTACAAGCGGCGAATCGTGGCGAACAGCAGCAACAATATTAGGCTGTCTAACATCCACTGCAAGTAGAGTAAAAGCTCCTTTAAGAATTTTTGCAACTCGTCTTATTGCTTCAAAAAGATCTGGCTTACCAGTTTCTTCAATTATTTGATTCGCGATTTTTCCAAGCGCTTTTGCTGCAACTTCCGTATCTGTTTGAGACGAAAACTCTATGCCTTCTTTTTGCATTTGTTCTTTAAGACTAATAGCGTTTTCAATAATACCGTTGTGAATAAGTGCGATTTTTCCGTCTGCACTAACGTGAGGATGCGCGTTTAAGTCGCATGGAGCGCCATTTGTAGCCCAACGCGTGTGGCCTATTGCAACGCTCGCTTCTGGCATTGGATTTTCGGCTATATCTTTTCTTAAAACAGCTAAGCGACCAGCTTTTTTGCGCACGCATATAGAATCCATTCCTGGAGCAGCAAGAGCTACACCAGACGAATCATAGCCTCTGTACTCTAAGCGTTCTAATCCGTTTAAGCAAACTTCTAAAGGCTTTGCGCAAACTGTGCCAAAACCTGCGTATCCAACAATTCCACACATAATTTTCTATTGTACGTTATAAAACGTGTGCGTTTCTACTCGTTTTGCAATTATGTTTTGAATTATGTTTTGCAGTTATGTTTTGCAGTTATGTTTTGCAATTACTGCTATCTGTTGCTATGAATGCTATCTGCTTTTGCTTCGAATCCTTTACCAAAATGCTTTTCTAACATAACCTGCAAAACCATCAAAACAGACGTAATCACCAAATACCAAACACTAGCAACAATAAGAATGCGAGCTAAAAGAGGATCTGGCCCAACAGCATCGCTTGTTCCACAAGCACTAGAAAATCCTAGTAAAGATAGCGACGTAAACGCAGCAACAAATCTTAGCCAACGAGATACACGAACGCCGTTCTTACTATGCGAGTTTGATTCGCATGAAGAACATGCATCACTCATACTAATCTCCGAATAAATTGGATGGAATATTCAAACAATGAACAACTTTACACTATGTTTGTTATTACACAAACACGCCAAACACTACGCAAAATATTCTTTGCGTAAAATTGTTTGAATAATAATACTAATCAAAATAAAAAGGCTGCAGCAAACACCACAGCCATAAATTATTCATAATTTTACACAAAATACTTTAATTTTTACGTATTTACATTTATATGTTAGGCTTACAAAACGTTGTGCAGAAAATCCTTGAACCTTTCAGTTTGAGGATTATCAATAATCCCAGACGTTCCACATTCAACAACTTTTCCGCCGTCCATAAACACAACTTGATCTGCAACTTCTCTAGCAAAACCAATCTCGTGAGTTACAACAATCATTGTCATGCCATCGTTTGCCAAGTCGCGCATAACATTAAGCACTTCTCCAACAAGCTCTGGGTCTAGCGCAGACGTAGGCTCATCAAAAAGCATTATTTCTGGCTTCATAGCAAGCGCGCGAGCAATAGCCACTCGCTGCTGCTGGCCGCCAGAAAGTTGAGAAGGATAATGATCTACGCGGTCCGCCATTCCAACGCGCTCAAGCTCTTTAACCGCTAAATCGTGAGCTGCAATTTTGTCCATATGCAAAACGTGAACTGGCGCTTCCATAACGTTTTCAATAGCAGTCATATGTGGAAACAGGTTAAAACGCTGGAACACCATTCCAAGCTTTGCGCGCTGCGCTGCAATCTCTTTATCGTTTAACGCTTGCAAAACCTCTTTACCCTTACGAACAACAGTTTTTACGCCAATGCGCTCGCCGTAAATCGTAATTTTTCCAGATGTGATTGTTTCAAGCTGGTTCACTAATCGCAGCAAAGTTGACTTTCCGCTTCCCGAAGGACCGAGTATAACTGTTACACTTCCTGGCTTAACAGTCATATCAATTCCCTTAAGAACTTGCAAATTGCCGAAGGACTTGTGTAAATCCTCTATGACTACTGCTGGAGTATCACTTTTAGTAACATTTTGGCTTTGTGTATCAACCGTTAAAATATCAGTCATTTTTCCTCAAATCTAATAAAAACTAATGGAATTTTATCATTTATAATGCACTTATTTATGCTTGCATTATGCAATCAATACAACTATGCGTTAAATCCAAGCATTGTTGCATTATTGCGACCATTTACAGCATCGCTAGCAGCTTTAATGGCTTTATCTCCACGCTTTGCAGCATTTGAGTTGATTTGCGTATTTTTTACAATGTCTTTTGCTTCGAATCCTTTGCCAAAATGCTTTTCTAACATAACCTGCAAAACCATCAAAACAGACGTAATCACCAAATACCAAACACTAGCAACAATAAGAAGCGGAATCGGCTTATAAATACGATTAGCAACAGCATTAGTAGCAAACTGAAGCTCCAAAGTAAAAGGAACAGCCAAAACCAAAGACGTAGTCTTAAGCATACCAATAGTCTCATTACCCAAAGGCGGAACAATAATACGCATAGCCTGAGGCAAAACAACCCTACGCATAGTCAAAGACCTACCCATACCCAAAGCCTGAGCAGCCTCAACCTGACCAGCATCCACAGCCTCCAAGCCAGCACGAACAATCTCCGACAAATACGCAGCCTCATTAAGAGACAAACCAATAACAGCAGCATTCAAAGAAGTCATAACAACATTAGAATCAATCGAGAAAAACTCAACAGACGTAAACGGAACACCCAAACTCAACTTAGGAACAAGAACCGCAAACATACCCCAAAAAACAAGCTGCGTATAAACAGGCGTACCACGGAAAAACCAAATAAAGAACCAGCTCACACCACGTAAAACAGGATTAACACTCTTACGCATCATAGCCAATCCTATAGCAAGAACGATTGCAATAATCATAGACAAGAATGTGAGTATTAGCGTCCAACCAATACCAGCAAGAACGTTGTTGCTTATAAGATAAATTCCAACAACATTCCACTCAAATCGCGGATTAGTGACTATAGAATAAATCAGTGAGCATGCGATTATTGCTACGATTATGCCAGCTACGATTGGTCCAGGATTTTTAACTGGCAAAATGCGCTCGCTTCCTTGCGAATTTTGCAAAGGCTTTTTATTTAAACTGTTAAACATACTTTCTCCATAAAGACTTTAGGTTGCAACATATGCAAATTAATGTAGATTAAATACAAAAAATTGGCGTGCGATTTTACTTATGCAGTATCTACAAACGCACGCCAACTTTAAAATCATACTTCTGGGTTTACTTGCACTTCCTTAATAGCAACGTTTTCAACGCCCCACTTTTTAAGAATGTCTTTGTAAACGCCATTCTTCATAAGCTTATCGATTGCAGCCTTAATAAGCTTTAGCATCTTAGCATCGCCCTTCTTAACAGCTGCACCCATTGGCTCCGCGTCATCGCTGCTTTCTAGAATCTCTAGCTTTCCGCTATTCTTTATTGCAGCGTAACCAGCAACAGGAGTGTCTGCATACATAACATCTGCACGGCCAGAAAGCAAAGCTGTAGTGGCATCTGTTTGATCCTTAAAGCTCATGATTTCTAGCGGCTTATCGTTATTTGCAACGCACTGCTTCTTGGCTTCTTCCATGATTGGTTCGCCAACAGTGCCAGTTTCTAATGTAACTTTTTTGCCGCAAAGATTCTTTGGATCCACCTTAGTTGGATTGCCTTTACGAACTTCAAAAGACAAACCAGCGTTTGCATACGTTACAAAATCAACGGACTTCATACGTTCAGCGTTGACTGTAAAGCCAGAGATTCCAACGTTATACTTGCTTCCGATTGCTGGAATAATGGAATCAAACTGAGCATGCATAATCTTGGCTTTTAAGCCCATCAGCTTTGCTAACGCCTTAGAAAAATCAATCTCGTAACCGACTGGGGTTTTGCCATCGGCAGCAAAGAATTCTGCAGGAGCATAGCTAACATTTACGCCAACAGTTAGTTCGCCAGTTTTTGCAACGCTTTCTGGAACAAGCTTTGCAATCTCTTCATCTTTTTGAACTTTGCTTACATCGTAGCTGCGTGCCACATCTGGGTCTTCTGCTTTAGAATCAGCAGGGCCGCATGCGCATGTGCATCCAATCAATGCAAGAGTTGCAATTGCAGCAACTGGCTTAGCGAACATAAAAATCTTATTTGACTTAAGCATTTTCTTCTCCTGTTCAATCCTTCAGTTTTAAAGAATGAATAACTTATAATTTACAGTGATATGCATAACTATACACGATATCGCTACTAAATTGCGATTATTAAAATACAAAAACTGAATATTCATAAATTGCCATACACGCATATGCTGAAAAATAGCGAAAAATAACGAATTACAAAATCAAAAAGCCGTATATTATTCGTAAAAATGAATAATATACGGCGTGTCGTTATACAATCGCACTACATGGCAGGTCGTCGCGCCCGAGCAACACCAAGTAAGTGGAATATGCGAGTATTATTTTCCGCACTTTGTACGTAATTTAGGTCAAATTTGGTACAAAACCCGTCACATCGTTCGCGCGGTCTAAGCGCGCGAACGTCTTCGCCGCACGTAAAGTCCACTGGACTTTACGTTTGAGCGGCTCAGCGAATCGAAGTGCATTCGCGCGCTACGCTATTCCTCGCGGCTATTAGTAGCCGCTCGGCTGATTTGGCATGTAAAGTCCACTGGACTTTACATTTGAGCCAAATCACGCTTTGAAGGAGCTTGAAATGCGTTATGCAATTTCAAGCTCAGTCAAAGCGCTCATGCAAGTCGATTCGCCCGCGCAACATCAATCACCTAGATTGCATATTCTTGTATCGCATAGCGCGCAAAGCCTCGCGCTTATCTTGTTCTTCGCGCAACGCCTGTCGCTTATCGTACTCTTTTTTGCCTCGCGCCAAAGCAATCTCAACTTTAGCGTAACTGCCCTTAAAATAAATCCTCAAAGGCACAATCGTATAACCTTTAGCTTCAATCTGCCTAGAAAGCTTAGCAATTTGAACAGCATGAAGAAGTAACTTACGCTTGCGTTTTGGCGCATGATTATTCCACGTTCCATTTAGATACTCTGGAATATTTGCGCCTTCTAGCCAAATCTCACCACGTCTATCAATATTTACAAACGCTTCAGCTAAAGAAGCTCTACCTTCTCGTAAAGACTTAACTTCGGTTCCAGTAAGCGCAATACCTGCTTCGTAGCAATCTTCAATCGCATAGTCGTGATTAGCTTTTTTATTTCTTGCAACAGTTAAAGTACCATCTGAACCAGGTTTTTTATCCAAATTACACCAACCTAAATCGAGTCATACCTAAATCAAATCATAAAAATTAAAAATTAATAGTGAACGTACTCATAGTTTCCAGCATTGCCGATAGTCCTATAAGACGGGAACGTTGCAAACCCAACGCCACCTTCGGATATAAGCACGGAGCCATCGGAATTTACGCGCTCAACAACAGCAACGTGACCATACGTAGGGTCGGATCCAGCAGCACCTCTAGAAAACACCATAACAGCACCAACGTGTGGAGTACGATTTACAAGATATCCAAGTCTGCGCCCAGAATTTGCCCAGTCTGCGCCGTTTCCCATAAATGATCCAACAGGCAAACCAAGCTGCGACCTACGCAAATATGCCCAAAGCGTGCACTGGCGAGCAGGGTACGCAGAACCCCCAGCAGTATTACCAGTATTATGTCCGTAGCAATTACCAGCACCAGCAGGGCAATTGCCAGGAACTGAGTAATTCATACCACTTGCAGCACCATTAGAAAGAGGCAACGCAGGCAAATAAGGCGCACTCCAGCCGCCACCACGTATTTGTTGGCGATTAGCATTTGGATTCATGCGAGCTGCAGCAGACGCAGCCAAAGCCCTAGCTTGAGCGTCGATTTGAGACTTTAACGCAACGATTTCTGCAGCCTCACGAGCAGCACGAGACGTAAGACTGTTCTTTTGACTTTCCAACTGCTTTCTAAGAACACTTCCCTGGTCTCGCAAATTTTGCAAAGAACGCTGCTTATCTACAGCAGCTTTTGCAGCAGCTTGCGCGCTTTGTGCCTGGTCTTGAGCTTTTTGCTTTAATTTTTGAATCTCATCTTCTATAGCAGCCAAACGCTGACGCCTATTCATTGAGTTATTCAAAGTAACAGCAGCATCGTTAGCAGCATTCGCCTCACTACGAACAACAGCAGCTTCCGATTGAAGTTTTCCAACAAATTGCTCGGTAGTTGTTGAATTGGTTACCATAGCCATTACGTTAGAAGCGTTTGAACCGTGGAAACTTTTTCGCGCAAGCTGAGCCACAGCAGCCTTTGCATCGTCAAAATCTTCGCCAGTTTTTTTAATCTTTTCTTCCAAATCGCGCTTATCTTTTTGAGCAGATTGCAAACGCTGATTTGTTGATTCAACAAGACTCATTGCTTGTTGCGCTTGATCTTGAGCCTGTTGAGCTGCTCGAATCTGGTTTGGAATTTGATGCTCGTTAAGATCATTAAGCTCTAAAATCTTATCTGCAAGCTGCTTACTAACTCCAGCCAATTGCTTTTTAAGAGCCGCATTACTTTGCACTTTTCTGTTGTAATCTTGCATTGTTACAGCATTCGCACGCAAAGGAGTATACGCAAGTAGAATAGTAAATGCAGAAAGCATAAGAACGCTTAGCGCAATCACGCTAGTAACAACGCGTTTAGAATAGTAAAAATAGCATCCTTTGCTTTCAAACTTTCTACCCAACTTGCTTTCCTTTCAACCTTTACAAGCACTAAAGCGAATTATACATTGAAAATGTTATTAATCGTAAGCGTTTCAAACCAATCTTAAGTTTTATATCACTTATATTTATATTTAAGATGATTTACGCTTGCAAATATCGTCTCAAAGCAAACGCGGAGGCGATTATTGAAAGCAAAACAGCTCCAATAACCAACGCTGGAACAGTCATCCAAACAGTTGCTTGATTAACAAACGGCATCCAACGAACATTTTGTGCAAGCCAATCTGTAATAAACACCTTAACAACAATGCTTAGCGCGCACCCAGATAGCAAAGATCCTATAAGAGAGGCAAACGCTCCTTCTAAAATAAACGGCATGCGAATTGTCCAATTAGAAGCGCCAACAAGTCGCATAATCTCTGTCTCTTGCTTTCTAGAAGCCGCAGACATGCGAATCGTAGTACCTGTAAGCATAATCGCAACAACAACCATAACTGCAGCAAGAACAATAGTCACAGCTGTTGCGTGATTCAAAACACTAAACACGGGGTCAAAAATCTGCCTTTGGTCCACAACTTCTTCTACGCCTTCACGACCAGAAAGAACCTCGGAAACAACTTGATATTTTGTTGGATTCGTAAGCTTTAGTCGCAAGGAATCTTGCATATCTGCAGCTGTTAAAGTGCGGCCTTGATATAAGCCATTAGGATATTGCTTAAGAAAAGTGTTTTTGTAAAATTCGCTTCTGCTAACGTAAGTTATGTTTGAAACGTCCGAGCCAAGTTCTTGGTTAATAATGTTTTCTAACTTTACGATTTCGCTCTTTGTTGGAGCTTTTCCAGAAGCGCAAGATGCTGCTTGACTCGTGCCATCTGGGCAAAGCCATGCAACAACTTCTACTTTGTCGTACCAATCGCCCTTAGCTTTTGTGATTTGTGCTTGCATAAGAACAGATGCGCCTATAAACAAGAACGATATGAAGGTAACGAGCATTACCGAAATAATCATAGAAACGTTTCTGCGTAAACTAATCCACGTTTCGGAGAATATGAATCGCAATCGCATTACTCGTCTCCTTCGTTCTTAAGATTTTCGCTATTATTCACTTCTGTTTTATTCGCTTCTGTTTTATTCGCTTCGCTATCGCTAGCTTTGCTATTAGAGCTTATTTCATTCGACTCGTCAACCCTACTGGCATCACCATTATCTTCTGATTTTTTTGCAGGCGGAGCAGGCGGAATCGAAAGCCCACGCCCCCAAGTCATAGTTGTTTCTAAAGGCTGAAAAACCTCGCCATATCTACCCGTTCTGCCAGAATGAACAGATTGCGCAAGACGAGCAATGCCCTCATTATTTTCGGACCCATTTTGCAAAGTTTGAGCAACAGCATCCATTGCCTTTTTTGCTTGAACTGCACGCTTTGCACGTTTAGACATAAAACGATAATTTTCTTGCGACTCGTCAAAACCATTTGCATCTATAGGTGATTGACTATTAGCATTTGAGCTAGATTCTGCATTTGATTCGGCATTTGATTCGCCATTTGAACCGCTCTTAGAACCGCCCTTAGAATCAGCAACAGCCGCACTAATGGAGTCTCCTTCTACAGCTTGTTGAGCTTTCGACTTTTGCTCAACATCTGCGTCTGGGAAGTAAAGCGCAGAATCGTAAGAACCCTCGCGCTCATCTCGCACAATATGACCAGAATGAAGCTCCACAACGCGCTTTCGCATAGAGTTAACAATTTCCTCATTGTGCGTAGCCATAACAATCGTAGTACCCGTGCGATTAATAGCGTCCAAAACTTCCATAATTCCAAGAGAAGTTGTAGGATCCAAGTTTCCAGTAGGCTCGTCTGCAAGAAGAATTTGCGGATGATTAACGTACGCGCGCGCAATGGCAACTCGCTGAGCCTCACCACCCGAAAGCTCGTGCGGATAATTATTCTCTTTGCCTGTTAAACCAACTGTTTCCAAAACTCGCGGAACAAGCGACTTAATCGTAGAGCGGCTCGTGCCAATAACCTCTAGTGCAAAAGCCACATTTTGATACACAGTTTTATTATTAAGCAGCTTATAATCCTGAAAAATAAAGCCAAGTGACCTTCTATACTGCGGAACCTGGCGATTTACCAGTCGCCTCAAGTCGTTGCCAGCAACGTGAATCTCGCCTTTTGTGGCTTCTTCTTCTCGCAAAAGCAAACTCAAAAGCGTTGTCTTACCAGACCCAGAAGCGCCCACAAGAAACACAAAGTCGCCGCGATTAACGTCTAAAGAAATATCGTCCAAAGCGGGGCGTGTGCCCTTAGGATAAATCTTCGACACATGTTCTAGCGAAATCAGAGACATATCTGCATTTTCCTTTACGAACTATTGAACGATATTCTTTACTTTTTACTATCTTATAGATTGTTTTTGATTTTAGGCGCTTTACGCTAAGTCAAAACAACCTAGACGCAATTATCCGCGCTTTGCAGCAACTCGCTGCTCGTGCCTCCATCGAATGCCAGCTTCAATGAAACCGTCAATATCTCCGTCAAAAACAGCTTGAGTTTGCGAAGTTTCGTAGCCTGTGCGCAAATCCTTTACCATCTGGTACGGGTGAAGAACGTAGGAGCGCATTTGGTCTCCCCAACTTGCCTTAATATCTCCAGCAAGCTCCTTCTTTTTAGCAGCTTCTTCTGCATGCTTTAACACAAGCAAACGCGATTGCAAAACTGCCATTGCAGCGGCACGGTTCTGAATCTGGCTGCGCTCATCTTGCATAGAAACAACCAAACCAGTAGGCAAATGGGTAATACGAACAGCAGAATACGTAGTATTTACGCCTTGTCCGCCAGGACCAGACGCTTGGAAAGTGTCTACGCGAATGTCTGAATCTGGAATGTCAATATGATCCGTAGCTTCAACAAGTGGGATTACTTCCACGGCACTAAAGCCAGTTTGACGCCTGCCTTGATTATCGAATGGAGATATACGAACCATTCTGTGAGTGCCGCCTTCTACGGAAAGACGACCATACGCGTATGGAGCATCCACTTGGAAAGTCGCAGATTTAATACCAGCTTCTTCCGCATAAGACGTGTCCATCATCTTAGTTTTGTAGCCATTTCGCTCTGCCCAGCGCAAGTACATTCTAAGAAGCATTTGCGCAAAATCAGCAGCATCCACGCCACCAGCGCCAGATCTAATAGTAACTACAGCTGCTCGCGCGTCGTATTCTCCGTCAAGAAGAGTCTGCACTTCCATATCGTCCAACTCGTGAGCAATAGCGCCAAGCTCCTCTTGAGCCTCGCTCATAGAATCGGCATCGCCTTCTTCTTGCCCAAGCTCAATCAAAGTTTTAGCATCTTCAATGCGCTGATCTACAGCTTGCAAACGCTTTAATTGAGACTGAGCTGCCGAAAGCTTACTCGTAACTTGCTGAGCGTGCTCAGAATCGTCCCAAAGTCCAGGCTCTGCAGCTTGCTTTTCTAAATCTGCAATCGTAGACTTAAGCGAATCAATATCTATTGCTTTAGAAATCGAAGAATACTTTGCTTCAACATCATTTAGCGCTTGAGCAAAATCAAATTCCGCCATTTACTTAAAGTACCTCTTTATGTTTTATTATGTTCGTTTTACGCAATCACTATTTAAAGCTTTTTAACGCTTTACACATTTACTATTAAAAGTTTAACGAACAGTCAAAATCTCTGGACCATTCTCTGTAATTGCAATCGTATGCTCGCTATGAGCACCGCGCGAACCATCTGCAGAACGAAGAGTCCAACCGTCTTTTGGATCTTGATAAATCTCGTCAGTAGTCTTTAAGAACCATGGCTCAATCGCAATAACCAAGCCTGGGCGAAGCTTGTAGCCGTGATGCGCTGTGCCATCGTTAGGAACGTGCGGATCGCCATGCATAATATGGCCAACTCCGTGGCCGCCAAACTCAAGATTTACGCTGTAACCATACTCGTGAGCAACGCATCCAACAGCTGCAGAAATATCGCCAAGACGGTTGCCAGGCTGAGCCATGTTAATGCCAGCCTCGAGTGCTTCCTCCGTGCACTTAATCAAGCGCAAATCTTCTGGATCTGCATGCTTTCCAACAACAAAGCTAACAGCAGAATCTCCAACCCATCCGTCAACGTTAATCGCTAAGTCAAGCGTTAGCAAATCGCCGTCTTTAAGGTTGTAATCAAAAGGAACACCATGAAGAACAGCATCGTTTACAGAAGTGCAAATGTAGTGCGCAAAAGGACCAGTTCCAAAATCAGGAGCGTAATCAACATAGCAAGAAGACGCACCTTTACGGCTCATAATGCGTTGGCGAACAAAGTCATCAATCTCAAGAAGATTTGTTCCAACTTTTGTCATTGCTTGTAAATCTTTAAGAATACTACCAACGAAGCGACCCGCAGGCTTCATAGCTTCAATCTCGGATGGAGTTTTAAGTTCAATCATGATTTAAGACTAACGCGCAGGCACGAAAATAGCACAAAATATGGCGAAAATACTAGACAATGATGTCGCTTAATACTTGTAATCTAGGCACATGCCTAATAACAATGAAAATAATAATAACAATAATAAAGAATCGCAGAAGGAAATTTCTGCTGTAAATTTTGACCCAGCTTCCTTCTCTTCGGTTATTCGACCACAAGACGATTTATTCCGTTACGTAAACGGTCCTTGGATTGACACTTACACTCTTCCAGAAGATAAGCCAATGTTTGGTGCTTTCTACAAGCTTGCAGAAGATGCAGAGACGCAAATTCGAGATATTTTAGAAAGTGAAGATTGCCCAGCCAAAAAGTCGCGAATCTTATACCGTAACTATTTAGATACTGCATCTATTGAAAAAGCTGGAATTACGCCAATTAAGAGCGATTTAGACGCTGTTGATGCAGCTAGCAGCAAAGAAGACTTAGTTCGCACTATTGCTTCTCTTACTCCATACGGCGGTCCAAATGCAATGTTTGCTTTTGGCGTATGCGGAGACCCTAAAGACCCTAAGACGAATATTATGCACATTGAGCAGGCTGGATTGGGCTTGCCAGACGAAGCATACTATCGCGAAGATAATTACGCTCCGATTCGCGCTGAATACGTAAAAATGGTAGCAAAGTTGCTGCGATTAGCTGGTTACGGAGATGCCACTACTACAAGCGAGCAATCGGAACGTTTCTTGAAGGTTGAGACACAAATCGCAAGCAACCATTGGGATAATGTAGCAACACGCGATTCTCAAAAAACTTATAATCCTTACGATTATGCGGATTTGGCAAAAACGCTTGAAGCGTTAAATCTTGACGCCTTCTTAGATGCTGCTCAAAAATCTTACGATAACTCGGAAGAAGCAAAGAATCAGCCAATAGATTTTCGCAAAGCTTTTAGCAAAGTAGTAGTTCACGAGCCAAGCTTTATAGAAGGATTGAATAAGATTTGGCAAGAAGCCGACTTAGAAGATCTAAAGCTTTGGGCACGCGTTCATGTGATTTTGTGCTGGGCAAGCATGTTAAGCGAGGACTTTGCTGGAGCTAGATTCGACTTCTACGGCAAAGTGCTTTCTGGTGCCACAAAGCCTCGCGACCGCTGGAAGCGCGCAATCGGAGTTGTTGACGATGCTTGCGGCGAAGAAGTTGGCCGCGAATATGTGCGTTTGCACTTCCCTGAGTCTTCTAAAAAGTATATGGAAGGCTTAGTTAGCAATCTTATTAACGCATACCGCGTATCGATTTCTAACAGCAGCTGGCTTGGCGAGGAGACTAAGGCAAAGGCTTTGGAAAAGCTTAGCAAGTTTGAGCCAAATATTGGTTATACAAACCATTGGATTGACTACTCTGCGCTAAATATTAAGGAAGACGCTGGCTTAATTGAGAATATGCGCGAAGTTTCTCGATTTGTGTTTGGTAGGTATACTGCAAAAGCTGGAGAACCTGTGGATCGTGAAGAGTGGCAGATGACTCCGCAAACCGTAAATGCTTACTACGATCCACTGCTTAACGTAATTGTGTTCCCAGCTGCGATTTTGCAACCTCCATTCTTTAGCCCAAGTGCTCCAGACGCAGCAAATTACGGTGCTATTGGTGCAGTAATTGGCCACGAAATCGGCCACGGTTTTGACGATCAAGGTTGCGAATACGATGGCGACGGCGTGCTTAACAATTGGTGGACTGAAGAAGACAAAACCAACTTCACTGAGCGCACTAAAGCGCTTATTGAGCAATACAATGCTTTTACACCAACGCAGCTTATTGTTAAATACTCTCACTTAAAGAGCAAAGAAGAGCGCAATGCAATGCCTCACGTAAATGGCGCTTTAACAATCGGCGAAAATATTGGCGATCTAAGCGGCGTAACTATTGCGCTTAAAGCGTACGCTTTTGCTTTGCAAAAGAGCAATGGGCAAGAGATTGACGGAAGTGACGATGCGATTCGCGAAACTTTGCTGAACGCTCCTAAGGTAGATGGCTTCACTGCTTTGCAACGATTCTTCTTAAGCTACGCGCTTGTGTGGCGTTCAAAGTCTCGTAACGAGATTGCGGAGCAATACCTTCAAATCGACCCACACTCCCCTGCAGAGTGCCGCACTAACGGCATTGCTCGCAACGTTGACTTGTTCTACAACGCATTCGACGTTAAAGAAGGCGACGAGATGTGGCTCGACCCAAGCGAGCGCGTACACATTTGGTAAATCGCAACATTTTGTAAGTCGCAAATAATATAAACAAATAATATAAACAAAAAAAGCCTGCAAACGTTTAATACGTAAGCAGGCTTTTATATTGATTTTTTTATGTTTATGTGACTTGCTAATCAGATCAGCTAATCAAACTCACACGCCAAATGCGTATGTCTTAACATCCGACAAGTCGCCGTTCTGATCATATGCCTCAAAATGAGTCCAATAGATACCTGGACGTGGGCTCCACAAAGCCCAAGGACCATCAAATCCCTCAACCCACTGCTTAGCGTTGTAATCGTAGATCTTAATCTTGGTAGAACCATTAGGATTATTAGTAGTTGCGCCAAGAAGAACACTATTACCCTGCCATGCAGCGTACGTTCCAGCAATAACAGTCTGACTTGGAACCGTGTAGTGGAAAGCAATTGTCTTCTCTAAAATAACTTTCTTAGTAGAAGGATCGCGTACTTCGCAATGCAACCAATAGTCGCCTGGCCTTGTAACCCAAGAAGCCCAGTTTCCAGTACTCCAATCAGCAATAGTTGCCCACTGCTGAGTACTCAAATTGTAAGAAAGCCAACGATACTCAAGAGTCTTATTGCTATATGCATTTGCACCAACAGCAATGTCGTTGTCTCGAACAATCCAAGCAAAATCAAGATGAGGAGTGTTATCGAGCTCGCCATCTTGATAGTCGGTATCTCCAACTTGAGTTGACAAAGTTAAAGCAGATACTTTTCCATAAGGACCGCCAGCAGCCTCGCCATAACCGAAGGAAATGTTTTCTGGGTTCAAAATTTGATATAAGTGAGCGTTATCACCGTTTATCATGCCATTAGCTTGGCGCAATTGGGATTCCTCTTCCTCTGCCCAATCGTGCATAGATTCTTCTGGACCTTCGCCCCAAGCAAGGTTTTCGCCCCAAGCCTTACGACCAGTGTAGTCTGGAAGGCTTACGCCATCTGGACCCAAATGATCAATCTTGCCATGCTTAGCAGTCTCTTCTGCGCGACGATACGCATCTTCTTCGTTTGCGCGATCGTAGCGAATACCATCAATATATTGCTCTTTTGTAAGACCCTTAGAAGTAACATAATCCGCAAGAGGCATGCCGTTCATAAGTGTAACGCCATCTTGATAATACTTTAAGCGCAAATTACGTATTTCGCCTAAAATGTAGCTTGCGACTTTATTGTCTTTAATCTGCCAATTTGTATTAACATTTGCAACGCTGTTATTAGGCAAATCAACCAATGCACTAGCAGATACTGCAGTAGATCCAATCATTGCCACACAAGCAACAGCCGATGTTGCAACAGCTAGGCATTTCTTTACAGAAAACACATGCAACTTATTCCACATAAGCGTAGTCCTCTCTCGTATACGAACATAACTATCTCTTAGCAATTTTATGTTCAGCATTACAGTAAGTAGAAGTAAGTAAAATCTAGGCTCACTCTATGCTAAACAAAACAAAAACCGCTCCTTTAAGTATACCAATCTACATATATTTTTTAGACTTTTAATCCGCTACTAGCTTTTGCATATTTTGTCAAGACTTTTTAATCAATGTGAATAAAACATAGGCTTTAACCACATTTATAAAAATATATTGCGCAACTATTTTCCATAATTCATAGTTGATTCTACTGCGGCGAATTTGCCAAAAGCCACGATAATCAACACGGTTTTGCGCGATGAACTTCGAGACTTAAATTAGTCGCAGTCCAAACTCTTGAAAGGTTGAAAAATATGGCACAGCAACAAGCAACATTAACAATCAGCGGATACGTTGGAAGCGACCCTGTAAACTTTAGTCGCAACGAAAATGCGCCCGCATGCTCACTAAGAATTGGAAGCACATCTTCTTACTATCATAATGAAGAAAAAGCGTGGAAGGAGCGTCCAACAACATGGATGACTGTAAAAGCGTACAAGTCTCTAGCGTCAAACGTGTTAAAAAGCGTGCATAAGGGAGACGCAATCGTAGTTTGCGGAAATTTAAATACGGAATCTTGGCACAAAGATGGAGAAGACCGATCGCGAGTGGTTCTAGAAGCAACATCAATCGGACACGACCTAAATCGCGGAATCAGTGAATTTACTAAGACTTCGTATGCTAGAAACAAAAGCGTTGCAAACGTAGATTCTAAAAACAAAGACTATAGCGAAAATGGAAATAGTCAAAATCAAAACTTTGCAATGAAAAATCCAATGTCTTCTAAATCAAATTCTTCTAATTCTCAAGAAAATGAAGAAATAAGTGATTTTGGAGGCCAATTAGATGAAGAACAATACAACGATATTGAAGGAGGCGCCAATGATTTTTAGAAAAGTCTAATAATATTAAACATTAGACTTAAGCATAGTATTGTTTAAAATTTTACTACTGTTATTCATAGCAATATTGCCGCTGAAAATAATGCGCACACATGCAAAACATGCAAAGCATTATATCAACGGCAATATTGTTTTAATCGTTCAATTGTTTAATCGCTGATCGCTAATTAGCTGTTACAAGTTATTGGATTATAACTGCTCGCGAACGCGCTCTACAATGCGGCTAGCAGCCTCATCAACTGGAACTGCTTCAACATTTGAGCCATTGCGATTGCGGATTTCAATCGTGCCATTGTTTACAGTGTCTCGTCCAGCTACAGCAATCAGCGGCACGCCAACAAGCTCCGCGTCCTTAAACTTTACGCCTGGAGAAACCTTTGGACGATCGTCGAATATTACTTCGATTCCCTGCTTGCTAAGCTCTTCAACAACTTTCTCAGCAGCGTCGAAAGCAACTTGATCTTTGCCAGTAGCAACAACGTGAACTTGAGCTGGAGCAATCGCCATAGGCCATGCAAGGCCAGCTTCATCGTGATGTGTTTCTGCAAGGCACGCAATCACGCGGCTAACGCCAATACCGTAGCAGCCCATCCAAACTGGCACAGCTTTGCCGTTTTCGTTAAGAACGCTTAAGCCCAAAGCCTTAGAATACTTTAAGCCAAGCTGGAATACCTGGCCAATTTCCACACCGCGCTCAAAGCTAAGCGGACCAGAACCATCTGGGCTCATATCTCCATCGCGAACCTGTGCTGCCTCAACAACGCCATCAGCCTCAAAATCGCGGCCGTAAACAGCGTTGTAAACATGCTTGCCGTCTTCGTCTGCTCCTGTAATCCAGGCGCTGCCCTTTGCAACGTGAGCATCCATCAAGTAGCGAACAGGGCAAGCAATTTTGCTTCCATCTTTGCGAGCTTGAGGACCTAATACGCCAGCGCCAATATATCCCTTAACAAACTCAGGATGAGACTTTAAGTCATCCTCGGTTGCTTCTTCGATTTCTGCAGGAGCAAATTGAGCTTCAAGACGCTTCATATCTACCTGGCGATCTCCTGGAACACCAATAGCTACGATTTCGCGCCATGGCTCCTCGTGCTCGCCGCCGACTGCATCTGCAGGGTGCTTAACAGCAATAATCAAGTTCTTCAAAGTATCGCTTGCTTGCCATTCGCGGCCGTCTTTGCGTGGATGCAAATCGTTAGAAACTTTAACCAAAGCTTCAATCGTCTTAGCATCTGGAGTATCAAGAGCTTCCATTTTAGGAGTTGCCGAGCAGTCAACATCTTGCATTTCTGGTGTTGTCAAAGCCTCAACGTTCCAAGCTTTTCCAGAAGGAGCGAGAGCAAAAGTATCTTCGCCAATTGCCATTGGAGCCAAGAACTCCTCGGAATCCGATCCGCCCATAGGGCCAGAAACAGCGTGAACAATCACGTATTTAATGCCTAAACGGTCGAAAATTCGAGCGTAGGCAGCGCGCTCTTCAACATAAGCAGACTTCAAACCATCTTCGTCAATCGAGAACGAGTAAGCGTCTTGCATAATAAACTCGCGTCCGCGAATAAGACCTGCGCGCGGACGGAATTCGTCGCGATACTTCGTTTGAATCTGATACAAAGTTAGTGGCAAATCCTTGTACGAAGAATACATATCTTTTACAAGAAGAGTAAAGACTTCTTCGTGCGTTGGAGCAAGAAGATAGTCAGCCTCATGGCGATCTTTGAGGCGGAATATGTTGTCGCCGTACTCTTCCCAACGATTAGTAGCCTCGTATGGCTCGCGTGGAAGAAGCGCTGGGAAGTGAACTTCTTGAGCGCCAATACCGTTGATTTCTTCGCGAATAATCGCTTGAACTTTATTGAGTACTTTTAGACCAAGCGGCAACCACGTCCACACGCCTGGAGCGGATTTACGAATGTAGCCTGCGCGCTGCATAAGTTTTGCGGAAGTCACGTCCGCATCTGCTGGATCTTCGCGCAGCGTACGAAGAAACAGTTTAGACATACGAAGTACATTAGAACCCATGCGTTCCAATCTATTTGCGCATGAGGACATAAACACTTGTTTACGCTACTAAACAAAAGCAAAAACACTTTACCGGCTTTGTAGCTAAAAACGACGATTAGAGCTAGAAAAAGCGGAAGTATCGTTCGCACGGATTAGCCGTGCGAATGTCTTCGCCACGCAGAAGCAGTGCTTCTGCCTTGAGTGGCTCAGCGCTCCGAATTACCTTTTCGCGCTACGCTCTAAGCGAAAAGGCAGGTCGTCGCGCCCGCGCACTTTGTACCAAATTTGACCCAAATCACGTACAAAAAGCGGAATATAGATTATGTCGTTCGCGCAGATTAGCCACAAAACGCTCTAAGCTAAAAGGCATGTCGTGGCGCAAAATGCTAAAACTCGTCATTGAATCCAAACTCATCGTTGCTAGTACTTGCAAAAATATCAAGTTCCTGCTGATTAACGAATTCGTTTTCTAACGTGTTTTTTACGAAAGAATTAGCACCACTGTTAGTAAGAAGCTTACTTGCTTTCTCAGAAGCTTCGCGCAAAGAGCTATCAAGAATCACAGCATCCGCGCAAACGCTAAACGCGCGGTCATTAATGCCCTCTAAATAAAGTCCACTCAAATTTTCCACTCTAGAAAGCGCAACATATCCCATTCCAGGCGCAAAAGTACGGCGCAAATCCATAACTGCACTATCAAGCGTCATTCCTTGCGATTTATGAATCGTAATTCCCCACGCGCATCTAAGTGGCACTTGATTTACGCTAGCAAGAACAGTTTCGCCATCTGTCATCTCCCAAGCAGCAGGCTTAAGAGTAACAATATTGCCGTTTTCAAACTCAACAATCGGCCAGCCACCTTTGGATTCAGGTGCAAATCGCAAAACTCGCCCAACAGAACCGTTCACATATTGCTTATCTTGGTCATTTCTCAAAGCCATTACAGCCGCACCAGCCTTTAATACAAGACGTTCAGGCGCAAGCATGTTCTTTTTTAAGCGCTCTACAAGATTTTTAGGGCCAGCTTCCGTTGCTACAAATTCGTGAGGCTCAGCATCAATCGCAGCAAGTTGAACATTATTTAAGCCGTCCGCTTGCGCGTTTGTTGGAAAAAGATGAACCGAAACTTCTCTATCTTGAGGATATTCGCCAAGTCGACTAGCAAGAACTTGCTTATCTTCATTACTCACAATGCCACTTCGAATATCTGTTAAAACGCTAAGAAGCTTGCCATCATCTTGCCTGTGTTGCTCTGTTAAATAGCACACAACAGGTTTTAGAGAATCCCACGCAAACGATTCCGTAATATAGCCTTCGGGATTTTTGCCAGCAGCAGCATACTTTTCGCGCGATGTAATAAACTCAGGGCTAGGCTCGAATACATCGCGATTTCGCGTAGACGTGCTAACTGGCGGCAACTGGAAGAAATCGCCAGAAACCACCACTTGCAGTCCGCCAAAAGGCAAATCATTTTTGCGCACCTTGCGGCACACTTCGTCAACCATGTCGAAAAGCCAAGCGTGAATCATGGAAACTTCGTCCAACACAAGCACGTCTGTGGCTTTTATGCGCTTTCCTCGCCGAGCTCTAATGGTTTTAAGAAGCGAATCGGTAAGCGCGTTTGCAACGCCTGTTCCACTCCACGAATGAATGGTTTGGCCGTTCAAATGCGTTGCTGCAATGCCCGTTGAAGCTGTTACAGCAACGCTTAAACCGTTTTCGCGCATTGAACGCACAGCACGGTTTAAAACATACGTTTTTCCCGACCCAGGAGCGCCCGTTAAGAACACACTTGCGCCCGCGTTTATTATTTCTAACGCTTCCGATTGCTTCATTGGCAGCACCTTTTATTTGCGCTATTTGCGCATTTACGTTTAATGCGTTTAATAGTCACGCTTTGTTTAATAATCGCGCTTTTCTGCGGAATTTACGTCTTCTAGAGCTTCGCCTCTGCGCTCGTAGTCGCGAAGCAAGCTCGTGCTCTCAATGTGTTGCGCGCCCGCTTTTGCTTGTGCTTCGCTTGGCCCTGGAGTTGGAACGAACATCATATCGCGGTAGTAGCGCAACTCGTCAATCGACTCAATAATATCCGCGAGCGCACGGTGGCCTCCGTGTTTCGCTGGCTTATTGCGGTAAACGTCTGGGTAAAGTCTGCGCGAAATCTCCTTCAACGTGCTTACGTCGATTACACGATAATGCAGATTTGCCATTAAATCTGGCATGTAGCGGTCGAGGAATTTTTTGTCTGAGCCAACGGAGTTTCCAGCAAGATGCGCTTTTCCGCGCTCTGGCAAAAATCGCTTTACGTACTCAACAACCTGCTTTTGTGCTTCTTCTAGAGGCAAACCGTTTTTATTCCACTCGTCAACAAGACCAGAAGACGTGTGCATATTGCGCACAAAATCGTTCATATGACTCACAGCAGCATCGCTTGGCTTAATCACTAAATCAATTCCGTCATCTAGAACTTTCAAATTAAAGTCAGTTGGAACTACAGATACTTCGCATAATTCGTCGTGGAAAATATCGAGACCAGTCATCTCGCAATCAATCCAAATTAAACGCGATTCTTTCGGCGTAAACGTAAGATCTTCCTTAGCTTCTGCCATTTTCGTTCCTTTCCTAATATTTTTTTGAACCCATCAGCCTACATCTTCCCACCGACGAGGCGCGTATTAAAAACGACGAAAAGTTAGAAAGTAGCAAATAAGACTTAGCTAACTTTTCGCCGTTTAATGCAAAAATACTTGCGATTTATATGCGACTTATACGCGCGACATACGCAACTCGCGCACAACTTGCGACTTAGTTGTGGAAACCGCTGTAGTTTGGCGCTTCTGCAGTCATCACAATATCGTGAGGATGCGATTCCCTAAGGCCCGCATCCGTAATGCGAATAAAGCGACCGCGCTCCTGAAGCTCCTCAATATTGTGAGCGCCAACGTAGAACATAGACTGATGCAAGCCACCGAGCAACTGGTAAAGCACAGCGTTAAGCGGACCGCGGTATGGCACTTCGCCTTCCACGCCTTCTGGAACCACCTTATCGGAGCTAGTAACATCTGCCTGGAAGTAACGATCCTTAGAATAAGACTTCTTACCGCGAGGCGCCATTGCACCAAGCGAACCCATGCCACGATAAAGCTTGTATTGCTTGCCGTGAAGCAAAACCTTCTCGCCTGGAGCTTCCTCACATCCAGCCAAAGTGCCGCCGAGCATAACGGTGTTGGCTCCTGCAACCAAAGCCTTAGCAATATCTCCAGAATAGTGAATACCACCATCAGCAATGCATGGAATTCCAGCAGCCTTGCAAGCTTGAGCAGCGTCATAAACAGCAGTAAGCTGAGGCACACCAACACCTGCAACAACGCGCGTAGTGCAAATAGAGCCTGGGCCAACGCCAACCTTTACAGCGTCAACGCCAGCGTCAATCATCGCCTGCGCACCTTGGCGAGTAGCAATATTTCCGCCAATAATTTGCACGCCGTCAAAAGCCTTATCTGCCTTAATTCGGCGAATCATGTCTAATGCCAAGCGAGCTTCACCGTTTGCTGTATCAACAACAAGAACGTCTACACCAGCTTCCATAAGAGCGCACGCACGTTGCCAAGCATCTCCAAGGAAACCAATTCCAGCAGCCACACGAAGTCTACCCTGGTCGTCTTTAGTGGCATCTGGGTACTGCTCAGTCTTAACAAAGTCCTTAACAGTAATCAAACCTGTAAGCTTGCCTTCAGCATCAACCAGCGGCAACTTTTCAACCTTGTTTTCCGCAAGCAAACGATGCGCATCTTCTTTAGAAATATTCGAAGGACCAGTTACAAGATTTTCGCGAGTCATCACGTCTTTAACTTTCAAGCGATCGTAATCCTCGGAAGCAATAAAACGCATATCGCGATTGGTAATAATGCCAACTAAACGATTTTCGCCATCTACTACTGGCAAGCCCGAAATATGGAAGCGCCCGCACAATTTATCTAAATCGGCGAGCGTTGCATCTGGGTGAACAGTAAGAGGGTCGGTAATCATACCCGACTCGCTGCGCTTAACAATATCTACTTGCGCAGCCTGATCATCAATGGAAAGATTGCGGTGAAGTACGCCAATTCCGCCATTTCTAGCCATTGCAATAGCCATATCCGACTCGGTCACAGTGTCCATTGCTGCAGAAATTGCAGGAACTTTCATAGTGATTTCGCGAGTTAGATGAGTAGTTGTATCTACTTCGGATGGAATTACATCGGTTTCGTTTGGAAGCAGAAGCACATCGTCGTACGCGAGGCCGAGCTTTTCGAAAATTGGAGGAACAGGAGTATACGCAGATTGCATGTTCATATCAGTTGTAACCATAGGGTTACTATACGTTTTTGCTATGACGTTTGCAAAAGTCGCGTTTCATACACAATATTTAGTGGCCATTTTGCGCTGAATCCACTACAGCGCGATTATCTACGACTATCTACGACTAATGCGACGGGTACTGCGATTAGCATCAATTCAAGCACTACTCCACTTTTTACGAATTTCGTAACTCTGGCAGCCGCCTGCGCAAATATGGCATCATTGTAAGAACCGTAAGCAACGCCGCCGCAATAATCATGCCAACAAGCACGTAAACTGCTTTAAAGAACAGAATCATTATTGAGCCAAAAGATATGAGCGCCGCCCATCCCCACAAAATAAGCACTGCTCCTTGCACCGAGTGCCCAATACGCAACATTCTGTGATGCAAATGCATACGGTCTGGATGCATTGGCGACTGCCCTTTTGCAAGCCTTCTGCATATTGCTAAACACATGTCTAACACTGGCAAAAACAGCACTAAAATCGGAAGCAAAATCGGCATAAATACTGGCAAATAGATGCTTGTGTGCACTGCAGATGGGTCTAAGTGGCCTGTCATTATAATAGACGCGCAAGTTATTAAATACCCGATTAGCATGGAGCCAGAATCACCCATAAAAAGCTTTGCTGGATGCCAATTGTGCAAAATAAACCCTAAGCACATTCCAACCATTGCAACGTCTATAAGAGTTGCCATTGAAGCGTAGCTTGGAGATGTGCGCGCAAGAATATAAGAGTATGTTGCGAATGCGATTCCGCCAATTGCTACAATTCCAGAAGCCAGCCCATCTAGACCATCTACAAAGTTGACTGCATTAATTGAAGCCACGATTAGTATTGCGGTTATTGCGATTGAAAGACTTGGAGACGCTGTAACTAGAGAGCCGAGCGGCAACGCTACGATTTGAAGCCCTCCCCACGCAACAAAAACAGCTATTAGCAATTGACCTGCAAGTTTTAGCATCCAATCTAAGTCCCAAATGTCGTCGCAAACGCCCAAAAGGCATATGAGTACCGCTCCAGCCAAAACCACCCACGGCTGATGTGTTCCTGCAAAAAGCCCCGAAATAAAAGGCATGGAGCTTGCAAACGCCATCGATACAGCAAAGCCGAATAGCATTCCAACTCCACCCATACGGGGCGTAGGTATTGTGTGAACGTCGCGAGCGCGCACTTTTCCAACGGCTCCTATGCGAATCGCAAGATGACGTACAAGCGGCATTATTAGCCACGTTGCGCCTCCTGCGATTGCTGCTATAAATAGGTATACCCTCATTTCTTGCGACTTTCTGCTCTTATCTGTTCTTCACTTATAACGCCTTCGCGCAAAATCACAATTCCGTCCGCGTCTGCTGAGTCCGCGCCAACTACCGTGCTTGCTACATGCGAGCGCGTTGGCCCCGCGTTTAAGTACAGTGGAATTTCGTCTCCAAAAGCCTCAAACGCTTCTTCCACGCTGTCTGCGCTCTCGTTTCCGCTGCGATTTGCGCTAGATGCAGCCAATGGCCCCGTAACGCGCAAGATTTTCATTAGCTCTGGGCAATCTGGCACGCGCACGCCTTGCGTTGCTTGACTTTGCGTTGCTTTACTTTGCTCACTGCCCTCATCTGCTTTACAAAGCGTAGCAAGCCTTGTAGCTACCGAATCTTTTTTTGCGCGCGCGATTGGCGAGTATCCGCCTGGCAGGAATTTTTCCGCAAGCACGTCTAGTGGGCTTGGCAAGTAAAGCCCAAGTTTTTCTAAGTCACTTACACTGCTCATAAGTATTTGCAAGGCTTTTGTGCGCGGTCTGCGCTTTAGTTGGTAGATTTTCGCTACTGCATCCTCGTTAAATGGGTCGCATGCTACTCCGTAAACTGTGTCTGTTGGCACTACGATTACTCCGCCTGCGTTGATTATTTGCGCTGCAAGTTGCAATGATTCTTCGTTAATCGTGCAAATTTTACTCATTTTTAGCCTCTTTTTTGCATACTACAATTTTTGGCATACTACAAATCTTGCTCTGTTTGTTAAGTCGTTTTTGACTTTTGCGCTGCTAAATCCTACGTTTTTTGCATAATCTGCAAGCGCTTCTCCTTGCGTAATATCGTGTTCCATAACCATTATTCCACCCCTACGCAAATACGCAAAACTCGCTTTCATAATTTTTTGCGGTATTAGTAGTCCGTCTTTAGATCCACCATATAACGCCATTTTTGGATCGTAGTCGCGAGCTTCAATCTGCTCTAGTGGCTTGCTTTCTGGCACGTATGGTGGGTTTGTGATTACTACGTCTACTTTCTCTTTAATCGCAGCTGTTTCAGGCAGATTAACGTTTGTAGCATCGCCTAATATTGCGTGATATCTGTTTAAAATATTATATTTTTCTGCGATTTTGCGGTAGTTTTTTTGCAAATATTCAAAAGCTTCTGGCGATTTTTCAACAGCCCACACTTGCGCGTTTGCAACTTCGCTTGCAACCGATAGTCCGATTGCTCCCGAGCCTGCACACAAGTCTAAAACAATAGGATTTTTTAGATTATTTGCGCAAATCCAATCTATTCCTTCTTGAACTACCACTTCTGTCTCGGGCCTTGGCACAAAAACGCCTTTACCTACTATTAGGTCTATGTAGCGAAAAGTTGCGCATCCAATAATGTGCTGCAATGGCTCGCGCGAAGCACGCCTAGATATAAAATCGCTATATTTGCTAGCATAATCGTGCGAAAAATCCTTAAAATCGTCAAGTATTAGCGCTTTGTTTAAGTCTGCTAAGCTTATGCCACAAGCGTGCGCTAAAAGTACACGAGCGTCATATTGTGGAGAATCTACGCCTGCTTTACAAAGACACGCAATAGCATTTTGCAAGAGTTCGCGCATAATACAAGCAATTCCTAGATGCTAATTCCTACAAGCCAATTTCTACAATTTAATTTCTACAAGCCAATTTCTACAAGCCAACACAAGCAACGAGTTTAAAGATATTACTACTTACTTGGCTTTAGCTAAGCGATCGGCTTCATCTGCCTGAATATCGCTGTCTATAACCGCTTGCAAATCGCCATTAAGCACCTGGTCAAGATTGTATGCCTTGTAATTCGTACGATGGTCCACAATACGATTTTCTGGGAAGTTGTATGTGCGGATTCGCTCAGAACGGTCCAACGAGCGCACCTGCGAGTGGCGCATATCTGCCGCCTCCGCTGCCTCCTGCTCGTGCTTCATGGCAAGCAAACGCGACTTTAGCACGCGAAGAGCCGCCGCACGGTTTTGAATCTGCGACTTTTCATCTTGCATGCTAACAACAATTCCCGTTGGAATATGCGTCATGCGAACTGCGGAATACGTAGTGTTAACGGACTGTCCGCCAGGGCCAGAGCTCATGAAAATATCGATTTTAAGGTCTTTTGGATCGATTTCGATTTCGTCGTCGTCTTCGTCTGCTTCTGGGAACACGATTACACCAGCCGCGGAAGTTTGAATACGCCCTTGCGATTCCGTAACTGGGATTCGCTGCACGCGATGCACTCCGCCTTCGTACTTCATGCTTGCCCACACGCCGTCTTCTGGAGCAGGCGTGCCTTTTGCGCGAATCGCAAGCTGCACGTCTTTTACGCCGCCAAGCTCCGTCGCGTTTTCGCTTTGGATTACGGTAGTCCATCCGCGCTTTTCCGCGTAACGCATGTACATGCGCAATAAATCGCCAGCAAACAGAGCCGCTTCTTCGCCGCCCGTGCCAGCTTTGATTTCCATAATCATGTCTCGCGCATCGTCTGGGTCTCTAGGAATCAGCGCTGTGCGAAGCTTTTCTTTTGCTGCTGGAATCTGCTCTTCTAAATGTTTTGCTTCTTTTGCTAAGTCTTCGTCTTCGCTTGCCATCTCGCTAGCTACTTCGTAGTCTTCGCAAAGCTGCTTGTAATTTAAGTACGCGCTTACGATTGACCCGAGTTCTGCATGCCTACGACCGAGCTTGCGTATTGCGTCTGGATTAGACGCTACTTCTGGCTCCCCCATGCGATTTTCAATATCGCGGTATTCGTTTAGAGCTGTAACCGCTGCTGGGAATTGCTCATCTATTGACTCGGCCATTTTGTTCCTTTGTAGTCGCGCATAACGCGGATTTTGAATCGAAAATATTAAATTAAATATTGTAAGATACACACATGTTTAGCACATAAAACGCCAGCCCCGATTCCGCGAAGTTACACGAAAGCAGGGCTGGCGATTAAAAAGCTACTTAGTCTTCTTACCGTAGCGCTTCTCGAAGCGAGCCACGCGGCCGCCGGTATCGAGAATCTTCTGCTTGCCGGTATAGAATGGGTGGCACTTTGAGCACACGTCAACCGTCATATGATCGCCATCAGCGGTGGAACGAGTTACAAAAGTGTCTCCGCAAGAGCAGGTAACCTGCACTGCGTGATAGTCGGGATGAATACCCTGCTTCATAATGTCTCCTATGGAATTCGGGCGACCCGGGTCGCAAAGCCCCAATAGCTAAGCGTGAACCGGAACCTTCGCTATTTTAGTTACTACCCTCGACTCGCTTAGTTATTCTTACCGTCTTCGCGCTTTCTCCTATGCTTTGCAGCGAACCCAGCAAAACCAACAGACGCTAACAAGCTTGCGATTAACGCAGATTGCGAAGCATCAACACCAGTTTGAGGCAGCAAATCACCCTTAACTCCCGTCTTTTGCTTATCTTGCAAAGGCACAACAGGAACAGGAGCTGGCACAGGTGCAGGCTCATACGCTGGAACAACATAATCCGAAGGACCCGTTGAATAATCAGGCTCAGGCACTGGTGTCGTGTCAGGCGTTGGATCAGGCTTTGCCGAATCCACTACGTCAATATACACAACAATCTCCGCACGACGCCCATACTGGTCAACAGTTGTAAACTTAACTTCCACTTTAGGCTTGCCATCCACAATCTTAGGCGTGCCAGAAATCTTGCAAGTAGTGCCATTGCAATAAGGAAGAAGGCCATTAGAGCCAGGACTATTAGGAGTCAACGCATTAATAGGACTATTAACACCATCTACACTAACAGTCGTATTCCCACTCGAATTCTCCGTTAAGTTTGCAAGCGTAAACGTTGCAGGAATACCCGAAACCGCAGAACTTCTAAACTCAAACCTCATAGGCTTCATAAGCTCGAAGTTTGCAGTAACAGTGATTTCTTTCTTTGGCTCAGATGCAGGAACAGCATACAAATCCACACCAGCATTGCGCAAAACCTGCTTCAAAACTTCCAAACTAGACTTCTTTGAGCTGCGAATTATCTTTGCAACAAATGGCTTATTCGCATCGTCAGCAATCTCAGCAAGCAATTCTCGCTGTTCATCACTGACATTACTCTTATTCGTTACCTCATAATTAGCAAATGTCAAGTCTATTCCAGCTTCTCGCATCAAATTCTTCAAAGCTTCTATTGAAGAATGCTTGGAATTGGAAATTTGCTTAGCAAGCCATTCCTTTCCAGCTTCTTTTGCAAGTTTCACAAGCAAAGCCTTTTCATGAAGTTGCTCAATGACTTCGTCAACATCAATGCCAGTTTCTGCAAGCTTATACTTAATATCTTGCAAGGAATCATGAGAATCGCGAATTTGTTGAGCTAGATCAGTGTTACCCTTTCTTTCAGCAACCTGAGCTAATTCTTCGCGTTTAGCATTGTAGACATTGTAAGCTTCTTGCTTCGCGCGACTCTTTCGCGCTTCGTTAAGAAGATTTTGCAAAGCAGCAAACGTAAACTTACGCGAATCACTAATCTGCTTTGCAACATCGTGCATTCCGTCAATCTTAGCCAAACGAGCCAAAGCTTCGCGTTCCTCTGCTGTAGCCTTGCGTATATCTGCTGGAGCTACTGGAGTCTCAGTCGTGATAGAAGTCCAATTCTTAAACACGTAGCCATTAGCTGCAAGCACATCTGGAACTGGCATGTGCAAATCCTTAGCGCCTTTACGCACCCAGTATGTGAACACAGGAGACTTCATTTCTCCGCCCTCACCAGCTACATACGTCACCTTCGTGTAGTTCTTTTCTACAAACTTGGCTGCAGCAGTGCCCTCAGCTGGCAAATCGTTATCTGCAATAACTTTAGGCAAAACGTACACGCGCACAGGCAACTTAGTCGTAACAGTTTTATGTTTTTTTGTAGCCGTATCAATTTCATCAGTAGGCTTAGTTACATTCACCATAATTGTTGAAATTCCAGGCTTTGAAACATCAACCGTAGAGCTACTATCTACAGATACACTCACTTTAGGGTCAGTGTTATGCACTAGCTTATTAACGTTTGGAATACTCTCACCCACGCCAATAACTGTTTCTGGAATCTTTATATCTGAAGTACCAGTTTGTTCCGCAACAAGTATTCTAGGAGTAGATATATTCCAACTATCACTTAGGAAAATACTTGACTTATTATTCTTAGCATCATAAATTTGCCAATTAGTAAAACCAGAAAGGTCTTTACTCATACGATTAGCAACTTCTTGCGCAAACTTAATATTTGCTTCCCTATCTTTGCCATGTCGAATATACATAATCTTTGGCCTATGTGAACCATCAGACCACTTTCTTCCATATCCTGGCATAAATATGGTTGCAACATATCCATCTGGAATCTCGTCTTGCTGTGAAGCGTCAATTACATTCGGTATTCTATCGTACTCTGCTTGATACGTTGTATTCGCATCATGTATTTCATTACGAATCTGCTCGTCTGTTAAAAGATCCTTCTTTGTATCTGGCACATTAACGCTAGTCACAAATTCTGGTTCACTTACCATCAAAGTAGTGAAAGGAATTGCTGAATAATCAGGCAAGCTACGCCTTGCACGCGTATGCACAGTGCTATTCGCAGCAGGATCAACAAAATGGTCGAGCTTTCTCCATCCTTTGAACACGTAATGATATCCATCAGCGTCATAATCCTTGCCAACAGGTTGCGGAGCTTTTACGCCAGTAGCAGAATTTTTACGCGCGTAATACAACGTGCGGTCATTTTTGCCAAAGCTTCCTTTGCCGTCTTGCGAATACTGGTCTTTGTCCGCATTAATAAAGCTCACTCTAGCAAAATTGTTACTATCCAATACCTGCTTCGCTTCTGGAGAATTAGTGTCAATCTCTCCATTTGCAAGCTTCGGCAAGCTTTCTGGGTACATCAACTGGTAAATCACCTTAAGACGAGCAACGCGCTTATACGTTTCAGGCTTTGCACCATCCTTGTAATTGACTGTAATCCTTAGCGGTACAGTGTACAAAGAAGGCTTAGCAAGCATTTTATTCTCAAAGTCTTCTGGCTGCTTACCTTCTGGCAAATCGTATTCGACTTTTACATCTTTTATCTCGCCTTTAGCTTCTGCCTCTTTCTTCAAAGCATCAAGATTTGTCAAATACTTGTCTAACGGCGGAAGTGTGTCACGCTTATCTTGCACAGCAACAAAGTAATCAGTCTGCACTTCTGGCTGCGTCCAAGGCGTTTGATCTGCCACGAACTCTTGGAACGGCTTATTAACTTGCCAATCCGAAACATTTGTTATAGGCGTTACTTCTTCTTTGCCATTAATCATGCTGCTTCTAGACCAGGTACCAGTAGCATTTGTTAGGTTTTCTTTAAGCCTCGTCAAAGCGTTAGTAGAGTCGCTAGAACTGTACGGAATATGCGAAAGATCAGTGCCCTTCTTTACGTAGAACACTTTAGGACCGCTTGTGCCGTCCTTCCACTTTCGACCTGGTGCAGGCTTAAAGATTGCGATTACAGAATCTTCCGGAACTGTTCCATTATCGGACGAGCTGGAGAAGTAGTCGATTCGCTTGTAAACAGCGTGGTAAGTTACATCATTACTAAACGTGTCTTTTTTGTAGCGATCTTCAGACTTAATATCGTAGTTAGATATCTTTGCTGGATCGGTTTGTGTGCCAGTAGTCCAACCCTTAAACACGTAGTGATAATGATCATCCTCGTATTCCTTACCAAAGGCTTGCGGCACGCGTACAGAAATATCCTTCTTACCTTTATAAACGTATGCAACGAGCGCAGGGTTATTCTCGCTAGTCTCGCCGTCATGACCAAGAATCCTACCTTGCTGCAAATCACCAGTAAAAGTGACTTTCACATATTCGTTATTCTTTACAGCACTCTTGCCGTAGTCAGTAGCCTTAAACGTATCCCAATCGCTTGCGTACACCAGATCTGGCAGCACGCGGTACAGCACTTCAGTTTCAGCAGTGTTTCCATCAAGCTTTACTTGCACTTTAATCTTGTGCAAGCCTGGAGTGTTGTCGAACTTTTCGCTTGGTGCAAAGCTGAACGTGGCACTAGTTGGATACTTATCAGCATTCGCTATAAGCTTCTTAGCTGATTCCTCATCCAGTTTCAAAGTATCTGTTGGCTTCAAGACCTTAGTATCGATTGCAACAGGAGCTTTAAGCTTGAAGTTAGCAATGTAAACAACTTTTGGATATGATTGCGATTCAGAAAGAATTGGAAGACGGCTAAAGCCATCGCTTTCCGTTTGCGAACCATGTCCATTATCTATATAAATCTTAGAAGTCCAGCCTGCAAACTCGTAGCCTGGCTTTGCAACTGGATCTTGAGGCAGCGGCATTTGGTATGCCTTCGTGCCAGAAATCGCATCATAAACAAGAGCAGAGCCGTCAGCTACAGTTTTTCCTTGCCAGTCAACAATGCTCCCCATAGAGCTTTGATTATCATCCACTTTGAACACGTAGCGCGTGTAGTTGGTTGGGCGAGCTTGCGATTCGTTCTTGCGCTTAAACACGCGAACGTCGTCGTATGTGAAGGTGATTTCAGGGATATCGTTAGCTTTTTGCTTGCCGTCGCTATCAGTAATATACGTAATACTCTGCTGCAATTCTCTAGGTTTAAAACCGTCAATATGCTTGTAGAATGCTACGTCGTACTCTCTATTTACAGAGCTGACTTCGTTTTCTGGAAGAAGATCCTTGCCGTCTTGATCAACGTAGCGAACCTTATACTTGCGCGTATTGTACGTTTGGTAAATAAACTCGCCAGTATTCTTAGAGGCATCGCTCGATGCTTCAAAGCTTGTGAAATGCTTATCTGGGAAGTGCGTTTCGTCACTGTAGACTGCTTCCGCATTATAGCGCAAATGCTCGCGCAAGCCGGAAACCGTTTGAGTAGAAATGTGATCTACAAGCGCGGCTTCCGTGTGAGTAGTTTTAGCATCGTTATACTGCTTAAACGTTACGCCTGGCTTTAAGAATATGTGCTTAAAAGTACCGTTGTAGCGAGTATCCTTAATCCACACGGCCTTAAGCGTTATATCTTCTACTACCTTGTTGCCAAAAGCGTACGGAGTATGATCCTTTACTTCCACATCGCCCTTTTTAGCAAGCTCCCAGCCGTAGAAGTCGTAGCCTTTGCGAGTTGGAATACTGATTTCCTTTTCGTTGAGCGGATCGTAACGCTTAACTGTCCTCGTTTCCTTTACGTCAGTATCAGGCTTCTCTTTACCGTCATTGCCGATTTGATTCATATTGTAATCAAGCGTTACAGTGTGCTTAATATCAGTTGGCTTACCCCACGCAGCGTAAAGCTTAATGCCGTTAACTGGCATTGTATAATCTTTAGTTTCGCCTTTAGCTTTGCCGTCACCTTCAGTACTTTCACTATTGTCGTTTATCTCACCATTTATAAGATGAATACCAGCTTGATCAACAGCCCAGCCCTTAAACACATAGTCTTTTGGCAAATCAGCAGGGCGAACGATGGAGTACTTAGTACCATTAAGCGTGAAAGTGTACTTGCCATCGAACTGCTTAGACGTATCAGCATTGTCTTTAGTTACAGAAGCATCGTAAGACGTAACTTTGCCACCGTCATAGTATAGCTTTTCGTCTTCGCCAGTCAATTTAGCATTGCCGCGCTTAGACAAGCTATACTCATACGGCAGTTCTTCTTTAGCAACATCGCTACTACCAGCACCAGCACTTATAGCATTGCCGTCCGCATTATAAAACTGCACAGCGTACTTCTTGCGGTCGTACTCGAGAGTTACTATATTATCAGACTCAAATTCTCTACACTTAACCTCATCACCAAAATTAAGCTTTTTTTCAATGCCAGCGAAGTAGCGACGGAACTCAAGATGATACTTCTTTTTAAACTCGTAATATTTCTTATATGCTGGATCAGTTTTAAGTCTTCTAGCAATCTCATCATTTAATTTTTTAAGAGCAAGTCCTCCATCCTCATCGTCTTCGCCAGAAGTATAATCAGGGGCAGGAAAATCGCCATCATTTCCTTCTTCTGGAGCATCGTCTGGAGCGTCTTCACCTGTTACTTCTTCATAAAGCTCATGTACTTTTGTATAGAAGTCATCAGCATCGAGAGCGTCCCCAATCTTAACACCATCTTCACGATTACTGTTGTCAGGTTTAAGACCAGTTATTTTTGACTCAAAACCTGCAATAGAAGACGGAGGAAACACATAAGAACTACTGTTAGTATCATCCTTACTATAGGAATCTGTAGAAATCTCATACTTAATATTTTTGCCAGTATCGCCATTTTTTGCAGATGCAATGCTCTGTTTTTTAATGATTACCTGTATAGGATTAGCTTGAAGTTTTTCAGAATTATCATGGGAATCAAGAATAAGTAGGCGCTGATCATCTCTTACAGTATACTTTGGCGCATTTTTATCTGCAGGGTTGTCACTAATCTGCGAAGCCGTACCCTTACCATACATCCAATGGAATTTTGGATCAACAAATTCTTCTTTCGTTAAACGAAATGGAGGAGTATCACGATATGTACCATAAGTACCTCCACTAACATTTCCACCAATCAAAAAACCTAATGAAGAAGTGTTACCATCATCCATAAAGTCTACTTCATCTGAATTAGGCCAAAAATCAGTAAGACTCTGACCGTAACGAACCTTTACACGGTAACCATTATGATCAACTTTGTTAGTTACTTTATTAAAACTATTACCATACGTGTAAGTAGACTCATTGTCTAATTTATCTGAGCAATCACCGCCGCCAGCGTAGCAATAACTAATTATCTCACCTTTGCTGTTCTTTTTATTTATAACAACATTATTGCCGCCCATACCATTATTACTGTTCTTAGGAGAAGCAAAAATAAGCTCGTACTCTTTGCGATCGTAGACTAAGTCAAAATTATTATCTAAGTCGTTAGCAGAAAGCGTAGTGTCTGTACTAGTAGTATCTTTTGTAGATTTTCTAGTAAGCTTTTTATTCACATAGAAATAGCGCGTGAATATGTCCTTGTAAACTCTTTTGCCATTAGAATCTACAGTATAATTTTTTGGATCATCAGGATTCTCAGTATCATACCCATCTAAGCTTGTTACAGGCGTATCGTTCATCCAATTGAACTTTGCAATTAAGCCGTCTTTGTGATCAGAATTTTTGCCTTGCAACTCTTCTTTAGTTAAGCCAAGCTCAGAGTCCAAAATAGGATTATCTTTATTAGTGCCGCTTAATTTATTAGGATCATTAGCAACGCCAGCATCGTTCATACTATTAAGATCAACGCTGCTGCCAGTCTTAACATTCGTACGCTCAACAAGACCAACAAAGTCGTAGTTTGCACGCGAATCTGGATTCTTTTTGTCTACTAAATCCGCCTTCTGCACCCACACACTCACGCGGTAGCTGGTGGTTTTATTCTCTTCCCAAATTGCGCGAAGCTTAACATCGTGATCTGGCATTGGAGAGCTAGCATCAAAATTAACGTTTTGCGTATTTGCTGTGCTTTCAGCAGGGTCAACAATATGCCAGCCCTTAAACGTGTAGCCGCGCTTAGTTGGGTTTGTAACTGGTGGCACATTTTGCTTGTAATACACTTTTTGAGCAGTAATATCTGTGCCGCCAGCAGAATCGTAAGTAACGTCGTAAGCCTTACGGTAGTAGCGAAGGTTCAAAACAAGCTTGTCTTTTTCGTCTTCGGAATCCGAAAGAGGCGAGCTAATCAAATTGTGCTCTGGCTCGTAGCCTGGAATATACACAGAAACAGCGCTTACATTAGAGCCGACTGTACCAGTAACTTCGGTAACGTGAATTTGCTCGCCACCTACCGTAATGGTCTTAACGCCTGATACATTTTTATCTTCTTTGAATTCATTTCTATTGTCAGCATCTTGCAGCATGTGGCGAATGTAATATTTAGCTGTTTTAGGAGCGTAGTTTATGTTCAACTCGCCATAGTACTGAATTCCATCTTTTGCACCTGGCTGCGAAGTTTGGTCGCTGCTGTTACCTCCAACAACCTGCCTTTGCTTTACAGCGTATTCTTTAATAAGATCTTTGTTTAGACGCAAGTAGCGATCAGCATCCGCATGCATGCCATCATCAATAACATACTTGCCTTTACTTTTTTCAATGTAGTACTGGTAATTGCCACTATGATATACGGCAGGGTTATATCCTGCAGACTTTGGAAGCTTAACATACACATAATTTTTAGGATCACTAAGCTTATTTAGCTGATTTTCGTCAATCGTAAGCTCGTACGGCTGCACAAGCTGCTTATTTGGAGCTCCGCCAATCGTATAGCGAATTTGCAAATTATATGTAGCTGTTGGCTTTTTGTCGGTTTGTACCTGTTCGTTGGCCTTCTCTATGGTCTTAGCCTCTTGATTATCCGTATTCGGCTTAATTACCTGGCTGTTGGCATTAGAATTATTATTGGAGCTAGTCGCATTCTCACCGCTTCTATCTGTGCTTGATGCACCTGAATCTTCAGCTTCAGGAGTTACACTACTCCCCTTGTTGGAATCTTTGGCACTTTGATTAACATCTCTACGATTACGAACTTTTGGCTTAGTGGAATCGTTCTCTACCTTTGCAACAGGATTTGTGTTTTCAGGATTTGTCTCTTCGGAGCTTGCCTTCTGTGCACTTGCATTCTGTTCACTTCCAGACTGCGCGTTTTCTGTGCTTGCAGGCTGCGCTGACTTTTGATCTGGCTCAGTCTTGGCAGAAGAATTCGTCTTTGTTTCCGAAGCCGCCTTTGTTGCCAAACCCGTCTTTGCAGCAGGCTCAGAATTTGCAGGTTCTGGATTCGATGCATCATCTTGCTTCGATGCAGGCTCTGGATTCAAAACTTCTGTTTTTGCAGACTCAGTCTTGGCAGGCTCTGCATCTGCTGGCTCCGTCTTTGCTGCAGGAGTCTCAGCTTGCTTTACTTCTGCAGGCTGTTCTTTCTCAACAGCTTTACTCTTTGGCTTTGCTAAATCTGAATTATTTTGCTCACCCTTAGTAGCATCCTTAGTCTCACTCTTAGTAGCATCGTCAGTTGCAACCTTAGAACCATCTTTAGTAGCAGACTGATCTTCAGTTGTAGGCTTGATTTGCTTGCTGCTGGATTCCACGCTAACATCATTGCTGCTATTGGTACTAGCAACCGAGCCATCACCATCGACATCATTATCGCCATTGCCAGTCTCAGAAGCAGCATCATTACTAGCCTCAGAACCAGCCCCAGAACGTTCGCCAGAACCCTTAACGCCCACAGAAGAATCGCCAGCAGCCGCTTCCTGATTATCAACGACTGCCGCACTATTGTTAGAATCCGCATTAGAATCAGCATGCTTAACTAAATATTCTTTAGCAGAACCAACCATCTGGCGCATAGCGCGCTCAGAAGTAGCACCTGTGTTAAGCAAACCATTGTTATATAATCCGTTTGGGTCGCCATTGCCCTTGCCAGCACCCTTGCCAGAAGTCTTAGCAGCACTCTTTACATAAGACGAATCAAAAGAATCAGCGTTAAGAGGAGTCTTAGCTAAAGCAGTTGCACCAGGAAGCAACATAGACAGCGTAGATGCTAAAGCTACAGCAGCAACGCCAATGCGACCAGAAGCATTATTCGCATTCTTCGAAGAAACATTCTTTAAGCTACTAGCGCCTTTATTTTTAGCGCTTTTATGCTTAACTTGCTTGCTGCTCGAATTAACCTTGCTAGCAACGTCTTTTGCTTTATCCACTGAAACTCCCAACTCGTAATACTTAACCTTTGCATTCTATCAGACAGCACGGATACCCCCCCCCCATAAGTATTTTTGTTTCAAGGGTTTTTGCTCGAATCGACTTGCATGAGCGCTTTGACTGAGCTTGAAATTGCATAACGCATTTCAAGCTCCTTCAAAGCGTGATTTGGCTCAAATGTAAAGTCCAGTGGACTTTACATGCCAAATCAGCCGAGCGGCTACTAATAGCCGTGAGGAATAGCGTAGCGCGCGAATGCACTTCGATTCGCTGAGCCGCTTAAGGCAGAAGCACTGCTTCTGCGCGGCGAAGACGTTCGCGCGCTTAGACCGCGCGAACGACACGACCTGCTTTTCCGCTTTTTGTACCATTTTTTAGTCAAATTTGGTACAAAATGCGGAATCGTGTGAGATACAAAAACCGCGCAAGCCAAGAAAATCTTGACTATGCGCGGCTTGTAAAATCTTAGAAAATCCTAGAAAATCCTAGAAAATCCTAGAAAATCTTAAAAATGCCAAGCAAATCTTAAAAAATTCTAAGCAAAAATTCTAAGCAAAACCTTACTCGACAGCAGGAGCTTCTGCAGCAGCAGGAGCAGCAGCTGGCTCTTCTGTAGCAGCATCTTCTGGAACGGTGACGCTAACAACAGACTCTTCGCCATCCATGTCGAGAACAACGCCCTCAGGAAGCTTAACGTCTTTAGCAAACACCTTGGTACCATCGGTTAAGCCGTCAACATTAACCACCAAGCGCTCTGGCAAGTTGGCAACGTCTGCGCGAACCTTAAGCTCCTGAACGTCTACGAATGCAACAGCAGCACCCTTTGGAGTGCCTTCAACAAACACTGGCACCTCAACGTCAATCTTCTCGCCAGCCTTAACTTCGTAGAAGTCAATGTGCTCAACAATGCGCTTAACAGGGTTGCGCTGAACATCCTTAACAACTGCGATTCGCGATTCCTTACCAAACTTAATGGTAAACAAGGCGTTTGCGTGACGAAGCGAAAGAGTGGTCTCCCTCATTGGAAGAGTAACGTGTACAGGTTCAGCACCGCCAGCGTAAATGCTGGCTGGAATCAAATTGGCAACACGCAAACGGCGAGCAACACCCTTACCGAACTCATTGCGCACATTGCCTTCAAGTGTAATCTTTGTAGCCATATCGGTCTCCTTATGGTCTGGATTATGCGGATAATCTTATTTAAATCCAGCTTCAGGCGCACCGACGCGCCGAAAACCACCATAAGTTGGCATCAGCCCAGTCGATAACGGAACTTACACAACAATCGCAGGCAGCAATCGCAAAGCGCTCGTCGCAAGTATCGCAGTGTTATTCCCTCGCCAAAGCAACTTGTCTAGTCTACAAAAACACTTAGACATGCGCTTATCCAAAAAATATCAACACAAAATCAGGGCAATATCAAGGCAAAAAGTGACTTGAGCTATACAAGCTATTATCATATATAAAAGAAGTAAGCGCGCATTAAATTGTGCGATTAAAAAACAAGCTGATTTTGTGACTAAAGTTGTGACACGAGTTGCAACACAAATTACATGTTGCAACGCAAATTTATGACTCAAGATTAGCGCAATTAAGGAGCAGACGTGTCCGTGCTAAACACACTCCAGCAGCAAGCTTTCAACCTTGCTCGCAAGGCCTTGCAAATCGGCAGCAACTTCGCGCATCCAGTTAGCGACGATCGCTCGGGAAGCCAAGACTACTCGCAAGTCGAAGAAAAACAAGAAGCAGCAAACACGCTACTTGCGCAAAAATCGCGTCTGCCTCGCGTAGAAGAGTGGGGCGCAGAAATGCCAACCACCACTTTCCTAGACCCACAAACTGGCTTGTTGACTACAAAAACCGAGGGAAGCGCTCCGCTAGATGAAGGCACAAGCATCTACGACTTGTATGCAGATAGGGCCGCTCGAATGGGAGACGATCCGCTTTACACGTACAAAGAAAACGACGAATGGGTTACAAAAACAGCAAATCAGTTCCTTAAAGAAGTGCGAGATGCCGCAAAAGGCTTAATGCACTACGGTTTGCGCAAGGGAGATGCTGTTGCGTTAATGTGCAAAACCTCGTACGAGTGGGATATTGCTGACGCTGCAGTTATGGCTTGCGGAGGCGTGCTTGCTACGATTTACGACACTGATTCTGCCGAGCAAATTCGCAACATTGTAAACAACTCCGATTCGCGCTTTTTGATTGTTGGAACAACCGACATGAAGGAAAAGGCAGACGGCGCAATCGAAGAATGCCCAAGCCTTGAGCGCATTATTTGCATAGAAACTGGCGGATTGGCGGAACTTCAAGCTTTTGGATACGCTGTTAGCGATGAAGAGCTAGACGAGCGCATTGACTCGGTTAAAAAAACCGACTTGTGCTCAATCGTGTACACTTCTGGCTCTACAGCTGCGCCAAAAGGCGTGGAAATGACGCATGAGCATTATTGCACAACGGCATTAAACTTGCCGATTTATTTGCCAGACTTGCTTAGCGAGCCTGATGGATCTGTGCTTCTGTTCTTGCCTCAAGCACATTCGTTTGCGCGCGCAATCAACTATATTGTTGTTGCTAGCACGCTTAGAATCTACATTGCACAAGGCATTACAACGCTTATATCTGACCTGCAAGTTGCAAAGCCAACCGTTATGATTGTTGTTCCGCGTGTGCTCGAAAAAGTGTATAACGCGGCTTCGCAAAAGGCAGGTCACGGCGCTAAGGGACTTGCTTTCCAGGGTGCTGTTGTTACAGCTCAGCAATACATGAAGGAAGTACAGGATTCTGGAGACGCTAAGGCGCTAACAAAGGCTCGCCGCGCTGCTTACGATCCACTGGTTTACCGCCCGATTCGCCAAGCGCTTGGTGGGCGTGCGCGCTGGATTGTTGCTGGCGGTGCGCCGCTTGACCCAGAGCTGCTAGCGTTCTTCCGCGGCGCAGGCGTGCCAGTTTACGAGGGCTACGGCCTTACGGAAACCACTGCCCCATGTGCGTTCACACCTATTGGCGTTCCATTCCACGAAGGCTCCGTTGGCATTGCTTTCCCAGCTTTCACTTTGCGAATTGCTAAAGATGGCGAAGTTCAAATTAAGGGCACTTGCGTGTTTAAGAGATATCACAAGAACGAAGAGGCGACCGAAACTTCGTTTACAGAAGACGGATGGTATGCTACTGGCGATTTGGGCAGAATTGACGACGACGGCATGCTTTACATTACTGGTCGCAAGAAGGACTTAATCATTACTGCTGGCGGCAAGAATGTGGCTCCTGGCCCTATTGAAGAAGTGATTAAGCGTTGCGAGCTTGTGTCTCAAGCTCTTGTTCTTGGAGATAAGAGGCCATTTATATCTGCTCTTGTTACTTTAGACGAGGAGATTTTGCGCAATTGGCTTAAATCCAAGGGTCTGGACGAGACTATGAGCATGGAAGACGCAGCAAATAACGCGGTTGTGCGTGCGGAAGTTCAAAAGTTTGTGGATCTTGCAAACGAGGGCGTATCGCGCGCGGAATCTGTGCGAAAGTTCATTATTTTGCCAGAAGAGTTTACTCAAGAAAACGGCTTAATGACGGCTTCTATGAAGATTATTCGCCCTCGCGTTATTAAGAAGTATTCTGCATTGCTCAACACGCAAATGTACACGATTCGCAAGAAGTAGCGCTGATTAAATCGTAATGCGCGAATCGCCAGCAAACCGCGGAAGGCTAGTCTTATACCGACTCGTCTTCCGCGGTTTTTTGTATCTACTTATACACTAGTGTTACAAATGCCTCACCGATAATGCAAATCTAACGAATTTAAGCCGAAAAACGTTACAAATGCCTCATTGATGAGACAAATGTAACGAAAATCATCCAAAAAGTGTTACAAATGTCTCATCAATGATGCAAATCTAACGAAATTAGGGCAAAAAACGTTATATATGTCTCACCTCCGAGACATATATAACGAATCCAGCCATCTCGCAACAGCAAACAGAGAACGTCACTCGCACAAATTTAATCCATAGGTATTTGATAAAATCGCGTTGAAAACTTGATACCCCCCCCCCCGGTAGAAAATATGTTTTCCAAAACAAGACGAACGGCAAGCAATTGCTAAAAAATCTTGTTCAAAAACACGAAAACTAACGATTTCCTATTATCAAATATGAGGAGAGGTTTTATGAATGCTAAAATCGCAGCCGCTATATCTTTAGGCGCAAGTTCACTGGCATTATTCGCAATGGCAAATGTGGCCAACGCTGTTGAACAGAATCCAAACATAACTCAAGAAACTAACAGCGTAGTTAACAGCGCAAATCCACAATCCGAACCAAAATCCAGCGAAGAAGCAAATAAAGAAGCAAACAAGCTTGCAGACGAAGCCGAAAGACTAGAAAAAGAAGCTAATACAGAATTTACAAAAGCTCAAGACGAATATAATCAGGCTAATCAAGCTGCGACCGACGCCAACAATGTTGCCAGCACTGCACAATCTGAGTTAGAGGATGCTCAAAAAGAGAAAACTCTCGCAGAAGAAAATCAAACTAAAGCAAATAAAGAATTGCAAGAAAAGCAATTGCAGGCATCTAAAGCAAAAGACGAAGTAACAGCAAAAACTAAAATATTAGAAGCAGAAAAAAATAAAGAAAAAGCTGCTTTAGACGCAAGGAAAGATGCTGCAAATGCACAAATAGAAGCCGAAGAACTTAATGCTTCTGCTCAAAGTGACGCTGCAAAGCATAAAGAGCTAGCAGATAAAGCAGATGAAGATTTAAAAGATAAGCAAAAAGCTCAAGAGAAAGAAAACGAAAATCTGCAACAAGCCAAGGATGCTCTAAGCAATGCAAAAAAGGAGCATCAAGAATTATTGCAAAAGGCCAATCAGTTAGATGTACTTAAACAAAATGCAGATAAGCTTGTTGAAGAAAACAATAACAATCAAAAGAAAATTACGGCCCAGATAGAAGCGCTTACAAATCCAAAATCTGCTAGCGAAAATGAGAATGTTAAAAATCTAGAAAAAGAAGCTCAAGAAGCGCAAGAAAAAGCAGATTCAGCAAAGACTAATGCTGCTAAAAAGAATTCGGAAGTCAACTCTGCAAGCGACAATCTTACAAAAGCAGAAAATGAGCTTAAGTCAAAGAACAAAGACTTTTATGATTTAAAAAACGCTGTAGAGGAAGCTAAACGCACAGCAAAACAAAAAAGTGACGAATACGACCTTACCGCAGATACAGAAGATTCAAACAAAAAAGTAGAAGAAAAGTCCGACTTCTACAAGTTCTTGCAATATGTGATTGATACTGAAAAAGCTAAGAAAAACGCAGTCAACGCCAAGCTTATTGCAGACGCTGAGCGCGCTCAAAAAGTCCTTAAGGGCGAGACTTATACGGTTCCTGATAAGAACAAAACTGTTGGAAATGTCACATACACTACTCCAGAATACACAGTTTATGCTCCAACTTGGTACAACGACTTAGTAAAGCCTGGACTTGGCAGGGTTGGTAGCGCAGACTCGCTGCAAAATATGATTGAAGCATCAACATACTACGATGCTCTTAACACGCTGCGCAAGGCAGACGATTCTTTGCCAGAAGTCGGCGTGCGCTTAACGCATATTGCCGAGGGCATTGTGCATTCCTTCTACTCAGCCGCGTATATAGGTCATGCTGCATCTCATGAACCTGATGGTGTAGCAGAAGATTTAAAAACGCATGCATATAATCGATCTGCGGAAAATGTTGCGTGGAGCAACAAGTTAGACGGGCACGACAATACAAGAAATCCACAGAAGTTTGATGACTGCGAGGTAACAGACGAAGGTCATTTTTCTTGCAAAATCAACTCTGGCGACTCACACAACGCTCTAGACGGTTGGTACACAATAGAAAAAACCTTGTACGACAACACAATTAGCAGCGGCAAATGGGCGAATCATAAACTCGCAAATGGCGCTAAAGAAATACTGCAACAACATAGACATGATCTTGCAGATTTTACTCGCAATACAAAAACTATCTTATTTGAAAACGACAATGATGAATCGCTTACTAAGAAGTTTATAAACGCAGTTGGCCATTACACAAACTTTGCCGATAGGTCAAATACTGCTGCGGGCTTCGCCGAAGGCGACAACTCGTATGACAATAAAAACAAATACCAAGATATTGCCATGTGGCATGGTAGCAACGAATCGACGATTACAGTTAGCCAATATAAGGATTTGCTTGATGCTTATGTTAAAAAAGTTAATCCTAATAACAATAACTTGGAACCAGATAACGCAGAAAAGTTGAAGCAGCTTAATGCGGACGCAAACCTTGCAAATATGGCTATTTTTAACGCCAGATATAAGGTTTTGCAGAAAAAGCACGCCATGAGCGAACAGGATCGTGCCGCTATTAAAGGCCTCGAAGAAAAATTCGATGGTGCTGTTAGCAAATTTGAGCAAGCTCAAGAAGAGTTTAAAGACGCAAATAAAAGCAAAATCCTTCTGGAAGAATCTGCTGAGGCTGCGAAAAAGCTTTATGAAGAAGAAAAGCAGAAGGCAGATGCTAATGCTCAGCTTGACGAAAATGCTAGAGATAACAAAAAGAAGCAACTTGAGCAAGAACTTAAAAAGTTGCAAGCAGCTTCGACTGATTTGAACAAAAATGCTGATAATGCTAAGAATACTGCAGAAGAAGCTCATAAAGCAGCAAATGCAAAACAGGCTACGATTGATGGCGATTTGAGTGATGCTGTTAATACTGCTCAAGGCAAGGTGGATGCTGCAAAGCAAGCGGTTCAAGCTGCAGAAGCCGACAAGAATAGGGAAAGTGAAGCGCTTGCGGCTGCTAACAAAAAGGCTGATGAGCTAGCTGATAAGATTGCTGAATTAGAGAAAACAGTCGAAGCGGAAACTAAAAAGATTGAACAAGCAAATAATAGAGTTTCTGATGCGCAAAAGGCTGTTAAAAGTGCTAATGATCAGCAAGAACGAGTAAACAACGAGCTTTCTGCTTTAAGTAAAAGAGCAGATGAGGCAAATAAAAAGGTTGTAGAAACTAAAGCTGATGTTTCCAAAAAGATTGAGGCTGTTAAGGCAGCTAAAAAGACCGTTGCAGATGCTAAGGCTAAGGTTGCCTCTGCTCAAGCCACTCTTAAAGCCGCAAAAGCTAAGGTTACAACAGCACAAAAGACTGTTAAGGCTGCTGAAGCTAAGTTTAACGAGATAATCAAGAAGCTGCCTAATGAAGCTACTCGGGAAACATACAGGGCCAAGTTCCTTGCTGCTACTGGGCGATTCCAGAATATGCAAACGGATTTGATGAGCTACACCACGCAGCTTGAAACGTTGACAACTACGTTGAACGATAACGCAGACGCGCTTAATAAGAACGTAAAAGACACAGTGGTTCCACCAGCTCCAGAGCCGTCAGTTCCAGCTCCAACGCCACCTGCGCCTGCGCCAGCTCCAAGCGAAGATAGCGACACAACGCCTGGTTCTGGTTCTGGTTCTGGTTCTGATTCTGACTCCAGCTCCAGTAGTGATGCTTCTAGTAGCAACTCCAACTACTACAACCAGTATCTTGCAGGATATGCAAACAACTTGTTCGGAAACGAGCAACTTGGCTTTAACGCTGTGATTCCAGCTGCACAATCGCAGAGTGCAAACGGAGCTAATGCTCAGAACGCTAATGGCGTTGCAGCGAATAATGTTGCAGGAGCTGCGCACGCTAACCGCATCGCAGCAGCGCTTGCAGCCGCTGGCGCTAAAGCTGAAGCCAAGGATCTTGCTAAAGCACAAGATGCTGCTAAGGATTCTGCTGCTAAGAACGAGTCTAAGCAGGATAATGCAAAGAACGATGCAAAGGATTCCGAAAAGAGCAAGTCTAAGAACGACTCCAAGAATGATTACAAGAGCGAATCTAAGAGTGAATCTAAGAACGCTCAGGCATCAGGCAACGCACAAAACGCAGCACAAAGCGCATCCAACAGCACTACGTTTAAGGTTGTTGCAGCTATAGCGGCTGTTGTTGCAGGAATCGCAGCAATCGGAGGCGGCACTTACTTTGCTCGCCATCGTCGTGCGTAATCAAAACTAAAGAAAACAAAAACCGCGGTTGACTGGTCTTATAGCAACTCGTCTGCCGCGGTTTTTGTATCTATCAACAACAAAACCCGTCAAATCGCTCGCGTGTTACAGCGCGCTATTCCTCGCGGCTATTAGTAGCCGCTCGGCTGATTTGGCATGTAAAGTCCACTGGACTTTACATTTGAGCCAAATCACGCTTTGCAGCGCAGAAGCAGTGCTTCTGCCTTGAGCTGCTCAGCGCTCCAAATTGCCTTCTCGCGCTACGCTCTAAGCTCGAAGGCAGGTCGTCGCGCCCGCGCATTTTGTACCAAATTACGCCTAAATCACGTACAAAAAGCGGAACACAACTCCGCACTTTGTAGCTCAACACACCAATGAGGGCTACATTCTCGGGCGCGACGAATTAGAACCCCAAGCGCTCAAGCTTCTTAGGGTCGCTCTGCCACCCCTTTGCAACCTTCACATGCAAATCGAGCACAGCTTTAGCGCCTGTAATACGATTCACCGCAGTGCGCAAACGCTTCTTAACGCGCACAAGATGCTCCGCACCGCGCCCAATAATAATCGGCTTTTGCGAATCGCGCTCAACATACACCGACACAATAACATGCGCTTTATTATCGCTATATTGCGCATAGTCCTCATCTCCTGGGCGCACAATGCTATCTACAACAACCGCCAGCGAATGCGGCAACTCGTCGTCAAGCTCCTCAAGAAAAGCCCCACGAATCAACTCCGCAATCATGCTAGAAGGACTCTCCTCGCTAAGCTGATCGTCTGGATACATCTTCGGACCTTCTGGAAGATTGTCAATCAAAACCTTCTTAACTTCGTCAACATTGTCGCGTTCCAAAGCGCTAACTGGCACAATATCCGTAAAATCGGCAAACTGTTGAATCTCAATCAAATGAGACACCAACTCATCGCGGCTTAGCGTATCAATTTTAGTGACGATTCCAATAAGCGGAACCTTCCACACCCAGTTTCCAGCCGCATCTTTTTTGGCAAAGTCGGAGCGAAGTCGGCTTAAGATTCTTCTATCTCCAGGCCCAATCTCTTGATCTGCTGGAAGCAAGAAAGCAATCGCATCAACATCCGCAAGCGACTCGTCTACAATGTCATTCAAGCGCTGGCCTAGCAAAGTGCGCGGCCTGTGAATTCCTGGCGTATCGACTAACACCATTTGCGCGTTTGGAGTTGTTAAGATTCCGCGAATCGCCTTGCGCGTTGTTTCTGGGCGAGAAGACGCTATTGCGATTTGCGTTCCGATTAGCGCGTTCATAAGCGTTGATTTTCCAACGTTTGGTCTGCCTACTACAGCAACAAATCCCGATTTATAGCCGTTAAAATCAGGCACTTCTACGCTCGCTTTTAGAGAAGGATCTAAATTAGCAAACATTTCGTCATTCATATCGTCATTCATTTCGTCGTCCATATCTTCCATATCGTCATTCATATCATTAACATCTTTCATATCATTCATAATTCAACACTATTTATCGCCATCAACTTGCGATGATTCACTATCTTTATCGCCATTCTTGGCATTATTCTTGCCCTCGCTCCTGCTGTCACTCTTTCCGCCACTCTTTCCAGCGCTATCGTCTTCTTCTTTAAGACCCTGAATATCTTTAAGGCCTTGAATATCTCGCTCAACAAGAATTGTGGAGACTTTCTTGCGCCGCCCAGCAGAATCAACCGCAGTTAGCTTAAGGCCGCGAGTCACAGCACTCGACCCAACAATCGGCACGTTTCCAAGCAACTTAGTAAGCAACCCAAACACAGTGTCCACATCGTCTTCGTCTATATGCACTTCAAAAATATCTTCCAAATCGGCAATCGGCGTGCGCGCAGGCATTTTCCACACACCCTTACTCACCTCTTGCGGATCCGCGTGCTGAGTGCGGTCGTGCTCATCTTCTAGCTCTCCAACAATTTGCTCAATCGCGTCTTCAATCGTCACAAGCCCTGCAATTCCGCCATATTCGTCTACAACAACGGCAACGTGCTGGCGGATTCGCTGCATTTCGTGGAACAAATCATCCACTGGCTTGGACTCTGGAACAAGCATCGGGCTTCGGCCAATCGTAGAAACCGCGCGCTCAGATGCAGCAGGATTAAACACAGTTGCGCGCACAGCATCCTTTAAATACGCAATTCCTTCCAAATCGTCAACCGACTCGCCAATTATAGGCACGCGAGAAAATCCAGATCTTGAGCATAATTTTAGGAAATTTTCCAGCGTTTCGTCGTTTTTAACGCAAATCATATCGGTTCGCGGAACCATGATTTCGCGCGTTAACGTGTCGGAAAGTGTAAGCACATTGCGCATCATCTCCGAAACTTCTGGGTCAAAATCATTTGCCTCTACAAGCCTGTCAATACTCGCTTTAGCTTGATCTAATTGAATATTTTCCAACTCTTCGTCGTCGGAAAGAGCAGCATTTTTCTTATGATTTTGGCTTTGACTTTGCGAATCTCCGCGGCTTGCGATTTTTGCAAACGGATTCATAAAAACAGCAATCGAAACTATTCTAGACAAGCGCATTAGCTTAAACACTGGCTGAGCCGCGCCCACAGACCTTGGCCGCACAAGAATAGAAACAATTGCAACAATCATTGCCACTATTAGTCCGATTAATAGCGTTAGCCAAAAAGACGCACCAAGAGCCGCCGCGATTGCAGCAAAAGCCACGCCGTCCAGCACATTACACACGATTCGCACAAACGCGCACGCTCCGCTCGTTGCGTACCTATCTGCTATAAGCCTCTTTGCTCTGCGAATTCTAGCAAGCTTCCTCAAGCGAACGACTTGACTTTCGTTATCGTTCGTTTGTTCTTCAATCATAAGATTATTAAGACTAGACCTTGTAACTCTTGGCACAGCCCCTTCCGCCGCCGCCATTGCAAGCGAAAGCCACACAAGCAAAACTGCGACTATTGCAATCGCACCCAAGCAAGCCCACATATGCGCAGGCAAATCGGGAATCGGCGGAATTGTAATGTTATTTAGCATGATTTTTCTCGTATTCTTCCAGCTCATTTACGGCACCTGCTGGCAAAGTGGCGTCGTAAAGCTCGCCAGATCTAGCTGCAAAGAACGTTAGCAAAAGCTGCCTTTGCAAGCCAAACATTTGCTTTTCTTCTTGAGGCGTAGTGTGATCATATCCAAGCAAATGCAACATTCCGTGAATCGTAAGCAATAGCATCTCTTCCATTGTGCTATGCCCTGCCGCTGCTGCCTGTTGAGCTGCCACCCACGGGCAAATCACAAGGTCTCCAAGCATTCCTTCGCTCACTTTGTCGTCGCTTCCAGGAGTCAGCTCGTCCATTGGAAAGCTCATAACGTCTGTAGGGCCTTCTAAGTTCATCCATTTTTCGTGAAGACTAGCGATTGGCTCTGGGTCTACAAAAGTAATCGACAAATCGGATTGAACGCTTACTCGCATTTGTTGCAAAACCCACATTCCAAGGTCGGAGAATATTTTTGGGTCGATTTGCCAAACGGTTTCGTTCATCACTTCAACACTCATGATTACTTGATATTCCTCTCAAGATTTTGCGATTCAAAATTTTGCGATTTTTGCGATTGCGCGGTTTCTTGCGACTTTCCACGCGCATCCCCAGCCTCGCGCTTTTCCCACGCTTCGTACGCTTCTACGATTCGCCCAACAAGCTCGGCCCTAACAACATCTTGCGCATTTAAGTGAACAAACGCAATACTTTTAACGTCTTTTAGCACGTTCTCAATCGAAGCTAAACCAGATTTTGGAACCGCTAAATCGACTTGCGTTCTATCTCCCGTAATCACCATTGTTGTGTTAAATCCAAGACGCGTCAAAAACATCTTAAGCTGCTGAACAGTAGCATTTTGCGCTTCGTCTAAAATAACAAAAGCATCATTAAGCGTGCGACCTCTCATGTATGCAAGCGGAGCCACTTCCACAACGTTTTCGTCCATATACCTCTTAAGTTGCGGCGCGCCCAACATGTCGGAAAGCGCATCGTAAAGCGGCCTTAAATATGGGTCTACTTTGTCGTTTAGCGTTCCAGGCAAGAATCCAAGATTTTCCCCAGCTTCTACAGCAGGGCGCGTCAACACTATTCTTCGCACGCGACCATCTTCTAAAGCTCTAACCGCCTTAGCAACCGCCAAATACGTTTTTCCAGTACCAGCAGGCCCAATTCCAAACGTTACAGTATTTGATTCCATTGCTTGCACATAAGCCGTTTGGCCCGCTGTTTTTGCGCGAACAGGATTTCCGCCTGCAAACGTTATAACGCCTTTAGTCATTCGCGCTTTGCGGCTCATTGCTCGCCTTTTAGCATCTTCACTAGATGGCATTAAATCGGCAGAATTTCGCGCAAAATCGCTTTCGATTGAACCAGAGCCAGAACCAAAGCCAGATCCAGCATCAAAAGAATTTAATCCGCTAAACGCTCCGCCTAAAACTCCACCATTGTGACCAATCCTATCGATTCGCACATTATGTTCAGCGCCTTTAAGCACATCTCTTTCTAGCATGCGTTTTACAGCATAGGAATCAACAGGAGCTTCGTAAGCGCAATCAACTATTTTGCGCAACGCGTGTTCGGCTTTGCAAGCGTCTTCTTCACTTCTTGCGCTTCTAGATACGATTTTCACACAATCCGCGTGAACGAAAATATCTACGCTTGGAAAAGCCTTCTCCAACTCTCTTAAGTTTGAATCTGCTGCTCCCAAAACAGCAACTGGGCTTAATTCGCTTGGAATTTGAACAATACGCGTTGTACTATTTGCCACGATTTATAAACTACCTTCTTCAAGTTTTTCGCCTGTTAAAACATGAGCGTGAACATGGAACACGGTTTGACCAGCTCCCAAACCAGTGTTGAAAACAAGGCGATAATCGCCATTATAAAAGTCGTTTGCAATTTTTTGCGCAACGCATGCAATATGCGCCAAAACATCACAATCATTTTGCGCAAGCTCAACAACATTCTTGTAATGATTGCGCGGAACAATCAAAACATGCACCTTGGCTTGCGGATTAATATCGTTAAAAGCCACTACTGCATCGTCTTCATACACTTTGCTGCTTGGGATTTGCCCATCAATTATCTTGCAAAAAATGCAATCTTTGTCAGTTATGTATGTATTGCATGCTTTATCCATTATTTTGCCCACTTTTCAATAATTCTTATCGCAATTCTTATCGCAATTCTTATTACAATTCTTATTGCAAAATACCATTTACCATTTTACACAAAACACGCACAAAGCTTGCAAAGATTGCTTTCAAAGATTACTCGCAAAATTGCTTACTATTCGTACCTGCCAAGCGCTCTAGAAAGCAATGATAAGCATACTGGCCCTGCTGTAGATGCGCGTAAAATATTGCTTCCTAAAACGCAACTTTTAGCTCCAGCGTCTATAAAACTTTGCACTTCTTCTTCGCTAATTCCACCTTCTGGCCCTACAATTACGTAAACAGTGCGCGTTTTGCCATCTTTTAAGCATTTTTCTGTTAAGTCGTTTACGTAGTTTTCGATTTGACTAAAAGAATCCGTTGCATCTTGATGCAAAACAACTACAAGACTTCCATAAACGCATGCACGCCTACAAATTGCTAGAATCTGCTTACTTGTAACTGGCTCTAAAAGCTGCGGCATCCACGCTCTTCGCGATTGCTCAGTAGCAGCCTCAAGCACCTGATTCCATCTCTTATCTGTGCGCCCTGGCTTCCATTTTGAGATTGACCTATTTGCGCACCAAGGAATTACTTCGTCTACTCCGATTTGCGTAGCCATATCTATTGCTTGCTCGTCGTGACCCGTTTTTGCAAGCGCCTGAATCAACGCTAATCTGGTTGTTGGCGCTGGCTCTTTTATAAACGAATCTACTTTAACTAAGCCGTTTTCGCTGTCTGTAATCGTTGCGTGAATTCGCACTCCTTTGCCGTCCGAAAGGTCTAGCGAATCTCCATCCGAAAGTCGCATTGCGCTTATTGCGTGCCTTTTAACGTGTTGAGGCAAGCTAAGAGTCCAGCCCTCTTCAATCCCATTTGCAAGAACGGGCGCGTCGTCTTTATTTGTATCCAGCAAAAACAAAGCATCTGTCATAATTTAAGCCTAACGTTAGGCGCAGCCAACATTTTTGCTACTTCTGTGATTTTGTGCAAGTATTTCTACTTCTGCATTTTCGCTCAAGTATTTCTGTGCAAGTATTTCTGTGCAAGTATTATGGCAAACTAGAATTATACGAATTGGAGGTATGCGCAAATGGTTGACGATTTTAGACGCAACTTTGCGCATTCCATTAATCAAGATTGCACTACAAGCGATGAAGCTTTTGTGACTTTTCGCGTATCTCGTTTTACTCCAAATGACGGTTCTTGCGACTCCGCGGTTGCTGGCGACTCCGCGGTTGCTGGCGATTCAAGCACTGGCCCAACCACTAACTCAACACAAATCTCCTCCACTAACTCCCCTGGTTTAGTTAGAAGGCACAGAGAAAGTCCTTTTGCAAAAAAGCGTAAAAGCAGCCCATTCCAGGCTCAAAATTCTGGCGACCTGCAAGCTAAACCATTAAGCGGAAAACATTGGATTCAAGATTATACGATTCGCGCGCGCAAAAACGACACGATTTTAGACTGCTTGCTTAAAATTAAGCGCACACTAGACCCCACTTTGGCATTTAGATACTCTTGCGGTCACGGCGTTTGCGGATCGGATGCTGCAAACGTAAACGGCATACCCACTTTACTTTGCACAGCCACAATCGCTCAAAACGCTAGGCAAAATACGCAAAACCCGCAAAATCAAGGCGTTCGATCAAGCGGTTTTAGAAAAACTGGTAGCGTAAAGTCGCAAGCTTCCGCAGAATCAACCGCAACACTAACTACAACATCATCAGTCGATGAAAATCACAATCCGCAAGTGCAATCTCAAGAGATATCTTCACTAATCCAAAATGGAAGCTTTGGCATTATTGAGGTTGCGCCACTTTCTGGCTTTGCTGTTCAAAGAGACCTTATTTGCGATCTTTCTCCAATGATTGCTCAACTTAAAAGACTTGAGCCATATTTGCAAGCGCAAGATGTTCAAACAAGAAACAGCAGCGGAAAACTTGCGATTATTGAGTTTTTGCAGCACCCAGAGCAGCTTGCAAAGTTTGAGCTTTTAAGCAATTGCATAATGTGCGGCGTGTGCGAAGGAATTTGCCCAGTTTATGCAGGCGGAGAAGCGTTTATTGGACCTGCAGCTCTTATAAATGCTGCGCGATTTATTAATGATTCCAGAGATAACGCCACTAATCGAAGATTAGACTTGGCGGATTCTAGCGACGGCATAAGCGCGTGCCAATCCGTGCGAGCATGCTCCAGGCAATGCCCACGCGGAATCGACGTTGGAGAAGAAATTTGGCAACTTACAACGCTTATAAACAAGCGCAAAATGAAGGAAAATTAGCCAAAACTAGCCAAAACTAGTTAATAAACTTGTCTCCAGTTGCAATTCGCACAGCTTCTAGAGGGTCGTCTGTAATCGCAAGCAAACTAGGGTCAAAAGACGATATAAGTCCTCTTTCTTTAACTGTAGTTTCAATCCAATTCATAAGGCCTTTCCAATATTCGCTGCCAAAAAGCACAACAGGAATTTTAGAAACCTTATGCGTTTGAACAAGCGTAAGCGACTCAAAAAGCTCGTCCATTGTGCCAAAACCGCCTGGGCACACAATAATTCCCGAAGAATATTTTAGGAACATTGTTTTGCGAACAAAAAAGTAGCGGAATTGCATTCCAAGATTTACCCATTTGTTTAAGCCCTGCTCGTGAGGCAATTCGATTCCTAGCCCCACGCTTGTTCCGCCAGCTTCTGCCGCTCCGCGATTTGCTGCTTCCATAATTCCAGGCCCGCCGCCCGTAATCACCGCAAAACCGCGTTTTACAAGCTCTTTGCCCATTATGCGAGCGCTATTGTATTCTGGCTCGTCTGGCTTTATTCGAGCAGAACCAAACACGCTAACAGCTAATCCAAGTTTTGCTAAAGCGTCGAAGCCATCAATAAATTCGGCTTGTATTCTAAGAACTCGCCAAGGGTCAAGGCCTTGCCACGCGTAATTATTATGCAAATCGCTATTAGGCAAATCGTGTTGCAACAGTGTTTCCGTTGTGCTTTCCTTAGGAATCATTGGCCCACGCATCATTACGGCACCGCTGTAATAAGTGTCTTTCCAAGGTGAGTTCTGTTCGCTTTGCGAGCGCGAGTCGCAAGAATTATCTGGATTATCAGATTTACCAGAATTATCTAAATTACCTAAATTATTATTAGAAACCATAAGTCACCTCTAAAACCTTCTAATCGCAATTAAAAACAGACTAAATCACTCTAAATCACTCTAAATCACTCTTCAATATCGTCTAATTCTTCTTCCATATGATTCGATTGCTTTGCAAGCAAGAATCCAGAAACAGCAGCCGCAATAATAGACGCCACTAGTACGCCGAATCGCGCTTCGCCCGAAAGATCCGCGTCGCTGTACGCAAGCGAAGCGATTAACAAAGACACAGTAAAGCCAATTCCGCACGCGCATGCTGTAGGCAAAAGGTCGCGAACGCGCAAATCGTCTGGAACGCGCAAGCCAATAACTTTCTTAGCAAACCAAGCAGTAATCATAATTCCAAGTGGCTTTCCAACAACTAACGCAATCGTAATCGCAATTAGTATTGGAGACAAAAACAGCTGCCAAGTCAATGTTTCAAAATGAACTCCAGTTGCAAAAAGCGCAAAAACTGGAAGTGCAAACAAAGAAGACAAAGGCTGAATTTTCTGGCGATACCTTTCGGCTCTAAGCGACTTTTCGCCGTGAACAAGATGCGCAGGAGTTAGCAAACCAACCATTACGCCTGCAAGAGTTGGGTGAACGCCAGCCTGATACATCATAACCCACGCAAGCAAGCCAACAAGCGCCACAACAGGCCATGGAACGCGCTTTAATCGCACAAGCATAGTCCACACTAATCCGCATAAAACAACGCCTACAAACCAATACCATGCGTTAAGCGAAGAGAAGAACACTGCGATTAACGCAATTCCAAGAAGATCGTCGACTGTAGCCAGAGTCATTAAAAATGCGCGCAATGATTTAGGAAGCGTTTTAGCAAAAAGCGCAAGAACAGCCAGCGAGAATGCTATATCTGTTGCCGTAGGAATAGCCCAGCCGTCGCGAACCATTTCTAAAGACGGAAGCGCTCCAGAAGTAAGTCGCATAATCTCTTGACCAGCGTGCAACTCCGAGAATATTGTAACAGTTCCAACAAAAAGAATCGGCGGAACAACCATGCCGCCAACAGCGCAAATCATTGGCATTGCTGCAGCGCGCGGGTCTCTAAGAGATCCTGCAATAAGCTCGTGTTTTAAGTCTAAACCAACTGTAAGGAAGAAAATAGTTAGCACGCCGTCTTGAACCCAGTGGCTAATCGACATGTGAATGTTGGTGTATGGAATTCCGATTTGCGTGTGAGAAACAGCTTCAAAAATAGGCGACGCAAATGGCAAATTTGCAAGCATTAATCCAGCTAAAGCAAATCCGAGCATAATCAACCCAGACGTACGCTCATTATTGGCTATTTTGCATGCCACTTTCCACGCGCGCTTTAACATGCTGAATTATCTCCTATAAGTTTTAAGTTAAGTTTTAAGTTTAGAATGCTTGTGCAAAATACGTTACATGCACTAGGACTTACAAGTATATAAGATACGTATCGAAATATAACAAAAACGCCACTCCGATTAGAAGTGACGTTTCAAATTGTGGAGCTAGGGGGATTCGAACCCCCGACCCCCTCCATGCCATGGAGATGCGCTACCAGCTGCGCCATAGCCCCGTTTTAGTTGTATAGCTCAAACGAACCTTTGATAGAATACAACAGATTTTGCTGCCAACCAAACTCGGCGTGTCGTACACAGCGTTTTTGGCAGCTATTTCTATTCGCCGCCGCCTGATTGCTGCGAGCCAGATTCGCCTTGTTGTGCAGCAGATCCACCACTCGCTCCGTTAGATGAAAGCGACGACGAAGACGAAGAGTCGCCAGAAACCGAAGAATCGCCTTTAGACCCGCGCGCACCAGAATCCGCTCCAGAAACACCAGAATTCCCAGAGCTTTGCTCGCCAGAACCTGCATTAGACTCATTTGAATCTAAAGAAGAGGAGGAAGATCCCTCGTGAGTCTTTTTATCTTGCTTTTCGCTAGGATTCTTGCTCGAAGAATCTTTTCCTTCTTTGCCTTCTTTACCGTCTTTGCCGTCTTCGCCTTCTTTGCTGTCTTTACTGTCTTGCGCGTCTTGAGAGTCTTTTTGCGCGTCTTGAGAGTTCTTATCTTGATTTTGAACGCCATTATTTTGGCCGTTTTGATGCGTATTATTGTCTGAATTCTGGCCATTATTCTGTTCTGTATTTTGGCCAGAAGGCACTAAATTATCTGTGCCCTTTCCTTGAGTAAACAGAAGCACAATGCCAGCAGTAAGAAGAACAGCCGCGAGCGCGCTCAAAATAGCAATAACAATCGTAAGCTTCTTATACTTCGCTTCACTATTTGCGTAATAACTTCTGCCGCCTAATGCGCGTTTAGCGTCGTTAAGAGTAAGAATCGAGTCTTCGTCTCCTTCCGAAAGCGCATTATCTTCTTCTTTTAGCTTTCTTAAGGAAGACAATTCCATAACACTCGTGCTTTCGGCATTAAGTGCTTGCGATTCCCCCGATTTTGCGTTTTGCGAACTTAAAGAATCAACATCACGTAAAGAATCGCCAGCAACATTTGCAACATTTGCATTAGAAGCCATTGCAACAACTCTTCTAGCTTGTTTTTCTTTGCTCGAATCAATCATATTATTGTAAACTTCGTATTCTTTAGGCATATCATCCTCTAATGCAATAAAACGCGCATTATTTACCACTTTAGTGTCATCTTCTTCATAGCGGCTTGAACCTGACTTTAGCGCAGAAGAAGACTGTATCTTTTTAGAAGACGCGTGAATAACATTTTGATAAAGTTGCGATGCTACAGCAGAGACAATCGAACCTATTGCAACGCCAATAACAGACCCCGCAATACCAATTTTTGACGAAAGCAAAAACGCCGTCACAGCTGCAAGAGAGCCAGCTAGAACTTGCGTAAATGATATTCCCTTAAAGAAGTTCTTCACAAGCACACCTTAAAAATCGTTATCTACTACTATTCACTAAGCAATATGCACAAATTAGTAATCACCAAAATATTCGCTAATTAGTATTCAAATTGACTACTACTTAGATTGTAGATGCTGGCGCAGATGCCACTTTTGCTTTAGATTTATAAGCGCTCTGCTTTTTTCTTGCTTTTATAAGCTCAATATGCTCTGCCAAACTTGCAAGCAAAATCGCAGCAAAAATCAACGCAAATCCAACAAAAGCCATGCTTGTTACTCGCTCATTGTAAAGAATGCTAGAAAATAGCAATGTAAACAAGCATTCTGTGCACATAATCACAGAAGCGTTAGCTGTAGAAAGATAAATCAGCGTGTAGTTTTGAATAACTTGAGCAACAACAGTTACTATCACTATAAGATAGAACATGTTTGTAAATGTAATCCAATTATCTTCGGCATTAAAGTTAGGCAAAGGCTCGCTTATTGCAGCTCCGCACAAAAATAGAACTCCAGAAACACTAAACTGGCCGAATGTTAAAGCAACGGGATTGTACTGCCTAGAGTAATACGCTAAGTATGTTAAGTTAAACGCAAAAACAGCCGCGCAAATAAGAGTTAAAACATCTCCGTGAGAAAGCGTAAGAACAAGCAAGCCTGGCTTTAGCGCAACGAATCCAACGCCCACAACGCATGTTAAAGCAGCAATAATTCCTAAAAGCGTTGGCTTCTTTTTAATAATCATCCACGCGGAAAATGGCGCTATAACGCAATATGCAGCTGTAAGAAAAGCGCTTCTGCCTGGGTCAATCCACCTTAATCCTTCTGTTTGCGTAACTAAAGACGCGTAGTATGTAACGCCCGTTAAAAGCGAAGGAATTATTAGCTTTTTAGTAAAATTTTTGCGAATCGTCTTAAAGAAAACCACGCCCATTATTATGCACGCTCCAAGCATGCGAACCCCCATAAGCCATTGCGGCGTGAATACCTCTAGAGCGTATTTAGACGATACGTAGCTTCCGCCCCAAATTGCGGCGCATAAGAGCAACATGATTCGCGCAATGTTTACGGTAATTCGATTATTCTGCCTTGGTTGAACAGCGCTATTTATTTCACTCATGTCACTCCCCTCATTATTGCAAACAACAAGTCTATAGCATTAAATTTTTCTTTAAGTTAGCTAAATTGCCTTATAAACTTTATAGAATAGCCACAAAAACAAGAAAAGTACAACCCATTGGCGTTCCTTCGGAAAATTTACTACTTTATTGCGAAATCAGCACTTGATAGCACGCTATTGCCTTAATATTTACGATTCATGATTTAGGTAGTGCGTTTGTATCAAAAAACACCAAAATTCAGTACAATCGCACTACGTATTCGTTAGATTTGTCTCGCTGGTGAGACAAATGTTACGTTTTTTGGCTTAAATCCGTTACATTTGCATCATTGATGAGACATTTGTTACGTTTTTAGCTGTAAAAACGTAACAAATGTATTACGCGCACTACAAATATAACGCAACTACTATTATCCCTGTGTTGAGCAACACAAAGCGGAACTCTTAGCATTATGCAATTAGTGATTTATGTCACAAGTTTACGCATTTTTACAAAAACTCATCGATTTTTAAGCCTTTATATGCACGATTGCGCGTAATCTTAAAAGTGATTGAATCATAATCATATAATTGCGCGATTGCACAATAATCAGTTGAAGAAAGGACTCAACATGGCAACTCTTAGTGAAGATATGAAGACTTTTATTGAAAACAATTTGGCTTGGATTGCAACGATTAGCAAAGATGGCGAGCTTGATCTTGGCCCAAAGATGTCGATGTTTGTTCTAGACAATAATCACCTTGCTTACCACGAGCGCACTGCAGGTCAGCATTTTAAGAACTTGCAAGACGGCAGCCAGCTTGTTGTTGCAGTTGCAAATTTGGCAGAAAAGAAGGGCTATCGCTTCCGCGGAACTGTTACACTTCACACGGATGACGCGATTTACAACGAGCAGGTTCGCGTTGCAGAAGAAAAGGGCACAAAGAAGCCTGCTGCTGTTCCTGTTATGGAGATTAATGAGATTCAGGATTTGACTTCTGGAGCTAATGCTGGAAAGACAATTGCTAAAGATTAGTCAAAATACTAATTTTTAGCAAAAATCTAGCAAAACGCCGAATAAATTATGACCATTCTATGACGCGTTTTAGAATAGCGAGTGGCGTTCTTCTTCAAAGGCGAAGATGAACACCACTCAATTTTTATTTGATTATTTTATTTACTTAAATTTTTACTTAAATTATTTAATTGTCACTAATTTACTTGCTTTCTTTACGCAATTCGCGCAATCTAGCGTTCATTTCTTTCGCTTTCTTCTTCTCGAAGTAATAAATTATTGCAGCAATAGGAATCGGTAAAATAACAGTGAACGCAATCCATCCGCAAATCACCGCTGGATCATCTTTAAATGAAATCCATCCAACAATCACAGACACAATAAATTGAATAGCAATTGGAGGAACTAGCGCAAAAACGAACTTTGCAAGATTTGACATGCGTTCATTCGACCAAAAAATAGCGAACACTCCATATCCTATGCCTATAACAAACGCGGCTACAGCATAAGATGCAATTCTGTTTCCAACCGCGCTATGTGCTAACAGGCTTGAAACAAAAGACATTACTGTAAAAATAGTGCACCCTATGCCAATGCCTCTAACAATGTTTTTTACCATTGTTTTACCAAAAGTTGTAACTTGCTTTTCCATAATAATCGTTTCCTTTTTAAGTATTAAAAAATTACTATTAAAAATTAGTATTAAAAATACGCTTAAAACTACATTCCCAAGCGCTTTTTGAACGAGCTCAAGCATCTGCGACTAATCCACTCAACGCTTCCATCGTCCATTTTTACGCTCATACTTCCGCCGAATCCTGGATCAACTCGAACAATGCGATTTAAGTTCACGATTGCGGATTTAGATATGCGCACAAACGACGCGAATTGCGGATTATCAAAATCCATTAGACGCTTGTAAGACACGCACTCGCCTTTATCACTGTGAATGATTACGCGCGAATTTTCTACGCAAATCATAATCACATCTGGCTCGTGCATAACAATAATCGAATCATTAATATAACCATATATGAATGAATTATTATTGCTATTTGCCGCATTCGCAGTATTATTTTCGGCAATATCAGTATTATTTTCAGCATTGCTTGATTTTGCATCTTTAGAATCAATGCTTTGCAAGCTGGCTATAATGCGTTTAAGGTTATCGTCAATATTGTGAACTGACAATTGAGCGCACTGCTCTTCTTCTGGCGGCACAATAGCAATCGTTACTTTCATCAGGCCCCCTTTCGTATACTACCGTTAGCGTTTACTAGCTTTTGCTAACTTTTCTTAGCTTTTGCCAGCTTTCTGTTTTGTAATTTTGACTATACGGCACTGTAAATAATCTGTCTTTACAAAACCGCTAAACGGTAGTTTTAGGAATATAAGCGGCAAAAAAGGAGAAATTATGCTGCTTAAGCTGCACCCCAAATGCGAATAAGACGCTGGCTTGTAGGGTCTGCTGCAGGACCTTGATCGTAAGCATCCAAACGCCAATGAATCGAGCCATCCGCATTAAGGCTTGGAATTAAGCGCGCCCAACGGCCGTTTCCCATTCCGCCAATCGTCTTATAAGAAGGATCTACCTTGTCTAATCCAAGAAGCTTATGAACAGTTTGAGAAAGGCAAGATCCGTGCGAGAACACTAGTAAATCGCGGTCTGAGCCAGTTTTGCGCGCCCAATCTTCAACAGCTTTCGCAGCGCGCTCGCCAACTTCTTGCTTAGTTTCTGCACCGTGATTAAGCTCGCCACCTTCGCCTTTTACCCAAGCATTAAAATCTTCAGGCCATTTTTCGCTAATTTGCTGGCGATTAAGGCCTTCCCACTCGCCAAAAAAGCGCTCGCGCACGCCATTTTCAACGTGAACATTAAGACCAATCTTATCTGCAAAAGCGTGAGCCGTCTGCTGTGCGCGAATAAGCGGCGAAACAATGGCAACAAAACTTGCATCGGCTTCTTCTGGAGTAATGCGCACGTGCTCCTGGCTATTTGGATTCTTTGGGTCTTCTAAGTCGGAAGCTCCAAAAAGCACTCGCAAAGCCTTACCAGAGCGAGTCACCTGGTCTATTCCAGACTCATCTAAAGCAATATCAATCATGCCTTGAAGTCTAAATTGCGCGTTATAAGGCGTCTGACCGTGGCGAACAAGCATTACAGAACGCGCAATACCCTCGTGAGCGCTGTTTTTATTGGCATTATGCGCAATTTGCGTTGCGCTTTCAACAAAATCCACCATTATCTTGCGCTACCTTTCAGACTCTTAATCGCCATTTTGTGCATCATCGTCATCGCCACGCACATCATCATCATGCTCTGGAAGTTGCAAATCAATTGCAGGGCAATCATTCCACAAACGCTCAAGGCGATAAAACTCGCGCGCTTCCTCGTGCATAATATGAACCACAAAGTCGCCAAAATCAAGCAAAATCCACTGTGCTAGTTCTAAGCCTTCTCTAGATATTGGCTTGCGCTTGTTGTCTTTTAAATACAAATCTTTTTCGATTTCTTCACTAACAGCTAAGACTTGACGTTCATTAGATGCAGAAACAACCAGCATAGCGTCTGTAATTCCAAGCAGATTGCTAACGTCAAAAGCTTGGCAATTAGTGGCTTTTAACCTATCGGCTGCAGCCGCAGCAATCCTAATCGCGTTAACAGAGCTTTCTAAAGCTGCCATTGTTTCTCCTTAAGTATCAAACTAGCAAACTATCGAACCAGCGAACTATCGCTCCCAAGCTGGCTTCCAGCCTTCTACAACATGCTGAGTATTTTCCGAATACACCATGGAATCCGCTGGAACATCGTGACGCACAACAGAGCCTGCACCCGTTGTAACTCCATCTCCAACAGTAACGGGAGCTACAAACAGGTTTCCTGCACCAACATGCGCGTTAGAGCCAATAGTCGTGTGATTCTTATGCACGCCGTCGTAGTTTGCTGTAATCGTTCCACCGCCGATGTTCGTGTGCTCTCCCAAATCAGCGTCGCCCATATAGCTCAAGTGCGGAACCTTAGTGCCGTTTCCAATATGCGCTTTCTTCATTTCCACAAACGCGCCAGCTTTGCTTTCTTCGCCAAGCACATTTCCTGGTCGCAAATACGTCCACGGACCAATGTTTGCAGCGCGGCAAATATGCGATTCTTGCACACGCGAGCGCTCCACAACCGCGTCTTCATCTACTTGCGCATCAATAAGCGTAGTGTACGGTCCTACAACAGCGCCGCTTTTAACAGTTGTATGCCCTTGCAAGAAGCAGCCTGGAAGAACCGTAACGTCTTCTTTCAAAACAACATCGTCTTCAATCCATGTAGTATCTGGATCTAAAATAGTCACGCCTTCAAGCATCCACTTTTCGCAAACGCGCTTGTTATATGCTTTTGCAAGCGCAGATAACTGAACGCGCGTATTTACACCTTCCACGCTCAACGAGTCTGCTGCCGCCATTGCTCCAACACGCCCCATTGCGCGAGCGTGCTCTAGCGCATCTGTTAAGTAGAACTCGCCTTGAGCGTTCTTTGAATCAAGGTTTTCTATAGCATCGCTAAGCACTGCAGCGTCGAACACATACACAGATGTGTTCACTTCCTTAATCGCAAGCTCTTCTGCATTAGCGTCTTTGTGCTCAACAATACGCAGAACATCGCCATTTTCTCCGCGCACAATTCGCCCGTAGCCAGTGGCATCGTCTAAAACAGCAGTTAGAACAGTTGCCGCGTTTCCTTGATTATTGTGAAAATCGATTAACGATTGCAATGTTTGCGTATCCAAAAGTGGCATATCACTTGCCGCAATTACCACAGAACCTTTAAGCGCACTGCCATATTGCTGCTTTGAAGCTTCGTTAAGATCTTGCATTGCGCACTGCACAGTCCTGCCCGTTCCAGGCTTATCGTCTTGGTTTACAATGCGCACAGCGTTGTTGTAGCTTTGTGCTGCTTGCGACACCCGTTGCGCTTGAGCATGAACTACAACGACAAGCTCCTTAGGGTTTACGCCTGCCATTGCGTCCATTACGCGATTTAAGAATGTTTTTCCAGCAAACTTATGCAATACCTTTGGAGTTGCTGAACGCATGCGCGTCCCATCACCTGCTGCCAGAATTATTGCTGCGGCTACATTATGATTTTCCACATGCGCTCCTTATTTGCATAATACGTGCCGAAAGATTTTTCAACACAAACATAAGAGCAAAGCAAAGTGCCCCCGACGCGATTCGAACGCGCAACCAACGGATTAGAAGGCCGTTGCTCTATCCATTGAGCTACAGAGGCGCAAGTTGCAATTATACCAAAATTCTTACACCAACACACCCAATCTTAAATAATTTGCAAATTAATATTTCTGATTTGTGGGATTTGTATTCTGTTTTGATTCTTATTTGTGATATTTGATTCCGTTTTGATTCCGTTTTGATTTATTGCATTTTACTTTGGGTTTTTAGCGAGCGGTTGCTTGCGATTCTTCCGCACACACGCAACTAGCTTTCTTACACGCAACACGCGGTATATTTGATTACTCTGCAAAATGTGGTATAGTCATCAAGTCGCGTTAAAACGCGGATAATTTAAGATGCCCCTGTATCCCAATTGGTAGAGGAAACAGCCTCAAAATCTGTGCAGTGTGAGTTCGAGTCTCACCGGGGGCACGTGCACAACGCCGCTTACATTCTAAGCGGCGTTTTTGTTATCTTCCCCATCACTCTCACGCGATTTTGGCCTATAACACGATTATAAAAAACGCGCACCCAAAAGGATGCGCGTTTAGAAAACTAACGATTAGCTGACGATTAACTAGCAATCAGCTAGCAATCAACTAGCGATTAATCGCAAGCACCAACGGTGTGAACGTAAATAGAGTCGGTACGACCGGCCTGGCGCTCACCCTGAGCAGTGCTCAAAACAACAATCTTGTCGCCATCTTCAACCTTGCCAGCTTCACGAAGAACCTTGTCGGTAAAGATCATAAGATCGTGACGGTTCATATCGTGGTAGTCCTCGCTAATCAAGAAGCCTTCAGTGCCCCAGCTCAAAGCCAACCAGTGATAAGTGTGCTCATTGTTGGTCAAGCCGTAGATTGGAGCAGCTGGGCGCTCGCGAGAAATGCGATGAACGGTACGACCAGTTTGCGTGTAAGCAACAATTGCCTTAGCGTTGAGCTTGTCTGCCAAGTCAACAGCTGCAGAAGAAACTGCACCCGTGCTAGACATGTCAAGCTCCACAGATGGAATGCGATCGTAACCGTTTTCAGTAGCGTATTGAGAAATACGAGACATGGTCTGAACGGTAACTGCTGGATACTTGCCGACTGCGGTCTCGTTAGAGGTCATAGTTGCATCGGCGCCGTCAAGAACAGCGTTAGCGCAATCAGAAGCCTCTGCACGAGTTGGAACTGGAGAGTTAACCATAGATCCAAGAACTTCAGTAGCAACGATTACTGGCTTTGCGTATTGGCGAGAAAGCTCAATGCAGCGCTTGGTAACGAGTGGAACCTGCTCAAGTGGCATCTCCACTGCCATATCTCCACGAGCAACCATAATGCCATCGAAGGTCTTAACAATCTCTTCCAAGTTTGCAACAGCCTGTGGCTTCTCAATCTTTGCAACGATTGGAATGCGTCGGCCTTCTTCGTCCATGATTTCGTGAGCACGATCAATATCGGTAGCAAAACGCACGAACGACATAGCAATAATGTCTGCACCCGTGCGAATAGCCCAACGAAGATCAGACTCATCCTTTTCGGTCAATGCTGGAAGAGAAACGGCAACGCCTGGAAGGTTAATGCCCTTGTGGCTAGAAACTGGGCCAGCAACAACAACCTTAGTGTGTACGTCGTTGCCTTCTACCTTGGTAACCTCAAGACGAACCTTGCCATCATCGATCAAAATTGGATCGCCTGCGTGGCAATCTCCTGGCAAACCCTTGAAGGTTGTGGAAGTGCGATGCTCATCACCCTCAATATCGTCTGTTGTAATAACGAACTCTTGGCCCTCTTCCAAATAAACCTTGTCTTCGCCGTCAGCGTTCTTCTTGAACCAGCCGCAACGAATCTTTGGACCTTGCAAATCAACAAGAGCAGCAACATTACGACCAGTGGTCTTTGAAGCTTCGCGCACATTGTTGTAAACGCGCAAATGATCTTCAGGAGTGCCATGCGAACGGTTTAAGCGAGCAACATCCATGCCAGCTTCAACAAGCTTGGTAATGCCCTCTAACGATTCGGTAGCTGGTCCAATAGTATCAACAATTTTGGCTTTTCTCATAATGCCTGCCTGTTTCCTTTGTTTATTTTTAAATGGGAAAATACCCACTTTCCGAGTAATAGTGTACCAGCAAATTGTGACCTATAGGCAAAACTCGCACTTATTTATTTACTACGATTAAACATGACTACATGCGCTCACTGATTAATCACGATCATCTTGCGATTAGTCACGCTAACTTATCAATCATTTTCTTTCAGTGCAATCTTTCAGCGCAAGTTCTATAAGCTTATCCGTGTAATCAGCCATAAATAACGGAATATTCAACATATCATCGTCTAGTTTTAGATTATTCAGCGAGAATCGTATACGTAATTTCGCTTGATTAGGGAATAGTTCTTTAAACTTTTTCAAACTTCTACTGTTAATATTTGCTTCAGATTTAACCTCAACAGGGAAAATATCATTTTCTCGTTGAATAAGAAAATCCACTTCATAAGGCGGATTCGTTTGAGACCAGTATCTAGGCATAACTTCAAATTGAGTAAGTAACGCCTGCAAAACATAATTTTCTGTTAAAGCACCCTTAAACTCAGTAAATAGCCTATTGCCTTCCGCAAATGCAGTAGGAGCAAGTTGTGCTAATCGCCTTAACAAACCAACATCTGCCAGATAAATCTTAAAAGCAGATACATCATCATAAGCAGCAATAGGTAAATTCGGCGCAGTATTTCTATAAATTTTATACACCAATTGTGCCGACACCAACCATTGCAAAGCGTCTTCATATTCTCTTGCTCGCGCACCATTTTTAACAACTTTATACAAGAATTTTTTGTTTTCACGCGCCAGTTGAGATGGAATAGAATTCCAAATCATTGATATTTTAGGAAACTCGCTAACATTAGGATGTTTCGCAAAATCTCGTTCATAAGCTGTTATAATCTCAAACAATGTTTCTTGCATTGCGTTTACATCTCGTGCTTTAGCCCACATTAAAACTGACTCAGGCATTCCCCCTGTAACATAATACATTTTTAATTTCTCGTATAGCGGATTAAAAAATGCGTCTGGAATCGGCTCTATTTTATCGATTTGTTCAATAAACTTCGCTAGATTTTCATCTCCATTAGCAAGTAAAAACTCTGTGAAATTCATTGGGTTTATTTGCATAAAATTAACTTTTCCAACTGGGAATGAAGATGGTTTGGCAAGCGTTATTCCAAGCAATGATCCAGCGCAAGCAACATGATATTGCGGAGCGTTTTCACAAAAATATTTCATCGCGTTTATTACTTCTGGGCAGTCCTGAACCTCGTCAAATATGATAAGCGTGTTTTCTGGTTCGATTTTTTGGCCACTTGCAAGCATTAGGTTTTGTAAAATTCGCTCCACATTTTTAGTGGTTTCAAAGAATTGCTTATATTCTTTGTTTTCATCGAAGTTAAAATAAGCAATATTTTTGTAGTAAAGCTTACCAAATTCTTTTAGTATCCAAGTTTTACCAACTTGACGTACTCCTTTTAATATCAATGGTTTACGGTACGGCGAGTTCTTCCATGCTAAAAGTTTGCTCATAATCAGCCTTTTCATGTTTACTCACCTTTCACTTGACGTTACGCTATTAGATATTTCAACCGCATTAGTGCGTTGCTGTTTTTACGCGTGATTGTTCTGCTACGTTATTATGTTGCAACAATTCTGCGGTTATTCTGTTATATTTTGCGTTATCTTTTATCGTGTATCACATTATTATACATAATTTAGTGCATTTAATCACATTATTATACATATTTTGGTGTTTTTTATCACATTATTATACGATTATACGCATTGATACGCATTACGCATTAAGTAGCGCTCGCATAAAACATGTATTGATAGGCCTTACGAGTATATTACACTTTTTGAGCACCTAGCCAAGTATATGCTCACTTTTTAACGATAGAAAATATCGCAAAAAGGTTTAGGATTGGTTGTTTACCAGCTTTTTTGTTGCGTCAATAATCTTGTCTTTATACTTAACTACATCGGCAATAGTCAATTTTTCAATGGCTCGAATATAGCGCTCCATGTAGTCAAAATCAGGCTCGCCTTCTGGGGTTATGGGAAGGGTGATCTCACATGTCTTTACTCGTTCCCACGTAGCTTTTTTATCATAAGAAAACTGCTCTCTTGTGATTTTTTCAATACATTTCGTCAAATACAAAAGCTTTTCCTCCGAGATAACATCTTGAAGAGGCTTTATTAAATAAGCATCCCACAAAATAGCTACTGAATGAGGTTGTGCATAAACTTTTCCTGTTGCGACAGCACCATTCTGAATAACATCAATACACATTTCTTGTGTGTCCCACTCAGATTTACGACCATAAAACATAATCCCGTTATCACCTAACTTGGCATTAACTAAAGGAACACAAAATTCCTGATTAGGGACAGTTGATGTGTCTTCTCGCTTATTAAAATTATCTTTTTTACATTTTGCAAACACACGCTTAAACATGCTACTAACTACAAACTTCTTAAACCTCACTTGCCCATTTTGGCAATCAGTTTCCAAAGAGCCGTTTTCGTTAGATGCGGATTTTCTAGAGAGAGAGAGTACTTTTTTATCTTCATCCGTTAGTTCATAGTCATCAAGGTTAGTTGCTTTTAGATAAGCCTCCAGCTCCTTGATGCGATCTTCCTCCAGCTCCTTGATGCGATCTTCCATATACTGCCAGTCAATGTCATCTACCGTGTATTCGTGGTTAGGGTCTGCGTGTTCTATAACGGGGAGAGAAATTTTTGCAATTTTTGCTACTGACCAATGACGTGCGTATCCTAAGTCAGGAATAGATTTTTTCCATACTGTTGTAATAAAAAGTAAAACCTGATCGGACATTTTAATTATTGGCAAAAGAACTTTCACATTGTCCATTACACAAAAACTTTTATGAACAATGTTCATTGTTTTGGTATGATCTCCAAAAACTAAGTATGCAGGACAATCTTCCGTAACATAATATAATGGTTCTCTATCTACATAACCAAGACAACCATTATTCCTCGTATCAGAAGAATAAGCTGGTGTTTTCCCATGCTCATTAAATTCCAATTTTGATACCTTAAAAGCCTGAGGAAGTAACTTAAATAAATCAGAATATAAAAACGTCTTATTCATCCCACTGCACCTCACCTTTCAAGATTGCACTCACTCTCCACGCCAAATAATCAGCTACCGTTTTCTTAAAGTCATCTTCCGTAGGTGTAGTGTCAATCTTTTTATGCTGATTAAACGTCCAATCGTCACCATTAAGAGTGATAGTGTCTTTTATCACCAACCCATTTGCTTCAGTGTAATATTCTGTTTTTGGCTTTTTACCAAGGCAAATTGCCACAATTTCGTCGTATCTTTCTAAAGCATGGTCAACGTTTCGCAAATTAACTTTTTGTGTTGACTTTTTACGATTTTGCCTTGCATAACCATCTTCACTAAAGTCAATAAACGTCACCATATCATCCGTTTCATGCGCGCGATTTACCTTGAACAAATATATAGCTGTTTGAACAGAAGACTTTCCATTAAATAAATCAGCTGGCATGTGAATGCTTGCAAGCAACGTATTTTTCTCTAATATTTGTTTAGCATACACATCTCCCTGACCACTACCCGCATTTTCTTGGATTAAAACGGCACCATAACCTGTTTCCATTTTCGATAATGCTTCGTCTACAAAGTTAAGCCCTTTACCTGGTGCAGAGTAAGGAGGATTCAGCAAGAATACATTAGCTGGAAAGTCATGCGACTTCATGAAATCAGGAGCTTCCTTATGTGAGTCACCACAAATGATTTGCGACGAACCATCCCCCATAAGAATCATATTCAAAACCGCTAAAATATAAATATTCCCAAGAATCTCAATACCTAAAAGTTGATTTTGCTTAATATTTTGAATTTTACTTTCTAAAACAGTATTATCTTTGATAACATTCTTTGCATCATCAATCATTAACTCCATAGCAGATACAAGGAACCCAGAAGAGCCCATACAGGTATCCCACACAAAAGAGTCTTTATTGGTTCTTGTAATTCGTGCCATTAAGTTTGTTACAAAGCGCGGCGTTAAAACAACATCGTTCTTTTTATCATTATCGATAGAAACCCAATCATTAAGACTGTTTAAGATTTTACCCGTAAAGTCTAAATGAATGTTACTTTCAAGTAGTGGTAAGATCTCCTCTTTTACTTGCTTATAAACCGATTTAATTACACTTTCACCATTCACAGGCTTCCATAGATCATGCTTTTCAAATACAGGCTTTAAGTAATTATTAACCATCTCAATCTTGTCGCTTGGACATTTCTTTTTTTGCAGGAATGAATTGGTACGATTAAGGATTTTATTACCATCATTATCAATCTCATCATCATTACTATAAAAGTCAGTTACTTCAAGCGGCTTTACACCTTCTGTAGTAAGGCCAGCCATAATCAAGCCGCAGAAGAAATAGAGTTTATCATTTGTAGAAAGCAAATTTTTAATAGCAGAATCATCATAAATTCTTTGATGAATGCTTTTAATACTTTGCTCCAGCAACTCCTCTTTATCACGCTTAAGACTTTCAAGTTCTTTATCAGTAAGCAAAAGCCTATCAATCACGTTATAAAGAGAATCTATATTTTCACTTTTCATTTGTGAAAAATCAAAATCAGGAATTTCTTTAGGAACTTTCCCGTTCTTTTTAGAAACATAATAAGCTTTAAGCTCTGGGTTTGATACCCACCCATCCTTGAGTTCCCATCCGTTAATACCAATAACGATGACTTCACTATAAGTACCTTCATCAAGAATAGCAAGTCCATAATGTAAAGCTCCATTTACGGCATATTGCTGTACAACACTATGAGTATTTTTCCCATTACTTTTTAGCTCGATATTATTATCTGCATCAAGTTTTTCCAATTTATTCTTTGAGCCTTTGGCTTCAATCATTACAGGGATATCACGGCGAGTACTATTTTGTAGCAAAAGTTGAATGTCAGGATAATTATTCCCTGATCCGCCAGATTTACTGTCTGCATCTTTTAACGCTTTAGAAATAGAAGAATTTATTTCTTCGGTCTTACCATAGTGTCTTATATTCAACGTATCAAGTTGTGCTTTATAAAATTCTTCAACTTTTTCTTCTGCACTTGCCATTTTTATCTCCCTATATCAAACCTGTACAATCAACACACCTAAACATTACATCTTAAACATCAAGATATCACTATCAATATGGACTGTTAGACTATTTTAGTAAATTTGTTTAATATTTTAGTTTCTCGTATTACTGCAATTACCACTAATTTGCCTTTCAGTTCTTTTCATTTTTGATTAAGCAATCTTGTCTTTTTCAAATACATCAATGCGATTCCAACATAATAGATTAAACTCATTTTTGCTTCATGCGTCTTGTCCAATCAGGATATTGCACAAACTCAGTTTTAGTTTCCAAACCATTAAATATAGTATCTGGCATAACGCCATACACAAGCACAACGCGCGGCTCAAGCTCATCTAACATCGCAATCAAGCCTTCCCTAAAATACCTTTTAGATTCTGCTGTTCTAATTTGCCCGTAGGTTCCAATTGAAACGATGCTATGTTTATCCACGCCCTGAAAAGCGACTTTTTCTCCCAATAACTCATCGGTATAAGTTCGCTCATCACCCCAACGAATATTAGGTATAACGTAAATCCCCTGTTTGCTTAAATAATAGCCAACTGCTCGATTCAAATAGATACTTGCGATTTGCACGCAAAGTGGAGCATCAATGTAGAGGGAACAATCAGGTGATATAACTCCTGGATATTGTTTTAGCTCTTCAACATAATCTTCCGTATGTGTCAAAATTTCTCTGAACTTAACATCATGCTCATAAAAGCAAACAAAGTCTTGCTTATCACAGCTACGTCGTCTTTGTGAAAAAGGTACAAGACCACTAGGAACAATAATCTCCTTAGGAGCATCAATATGCGGTATTTCAAATTTTCCATCAAAGAATGCTGTTTCAATTAAAGAAACTCTAAAACCTTCATCTACAAGCGTTTCTTTGTTAGGCATCAATATCCTCTCTTAACGCCGCTTCGGCATACTTCACACAACCTGCGAAGTTAAATGTCTTAGCCATGTCAGGATATTTTTCCCCTAGATTCTTATAGCATTCCACAATCTCTCTGCTCTGTGTTTTAGCAGCTAGGTCATCAATAATCTCACTAATCCAAAAGAACTCATCTGCCGTGCATTGATTTTGCAAGTACTTTATAGTTGATGGTATATCTTCAGACAGTATTTGAATTTCTTCTTTGTCACACATTTCTACGCCATAATCATATTCATCATGCGTTTCATTGCGCTTTTTAATTACCTCTTTAAATCTTTGTACATCCATTATCTTTTACCTCTTTTATTTAGCGGTTGATTTGAATCGTAAGATTCATCAGTATCCTCAAGAAAATCCTCTGCGCACTCTATACAAAAATCTACGTGGTATCTCTTAGCCTCTTCAGGAAATTTTGCCATCAAGCTTTTATAACACTCTACAAGTTCTCTGCTTCGTGTCTTTTCTGCTAGATCCTCGATAATTTCACTAATCCATACAAATTCATCTGCCGTGCATTCGCTTTGCAAGTACTCAATAGTTGATGGTATATCTTCAGATAATATTTCAACTTCTTCCTTCCAACACATTTCTAGTCCATAATCATATTCATCATGCGTTTCATCTCGCTTTTTAAGTACTTCTCTAAACTTTTGTACATCCATTATTTCTTACCTCTTTTCTTGAACGGTTGATTTGAATCGGGAAAGATTGTGCCGATTTGACCGTGTGTTCGTATAACTCCCACACGCACGCCTTTCCAAGTACCAAATACAATAACGCCATCTCTCACATGCTTGTTCCCTTTTAAGTTAGCAACATGTTCTCCTGCATGTTTAATGTCCTTGGTGCTCCAGCTAGCCGGAAACCAAGACTGATATATACCATCACGTTTCTTTTTGTTCCAATGCTTTGGCACATATCCAACCCTCACACCATTGGGATATGTTTTCACGATATGATACTCAATGCCGTATTTATCCAATTCTTTAAGTCCCGTCTGCCCATGACCACCAGACTTTAATCGGATGTGATTATCCTTCTGTGGTCTAGTGTATGCTCCTTCATTAGAATGGACAACAGCAAATTGACTTGCCGAACCAGCGGCTCCGCGCGTATTTAAAACTCTTCCGCTTTTAGTTGTTCCCATTTACTTCGCCCTCCACCGTACGTGTACGGTGAAGAGCTTTATTTTCATTTAATTTCACCATATATCACACCTTCCTACCTGTTCTTAAAACTGTGTTATTTACATATTTTTCTTGTAGTTACTTAGCAGGCGTGATAAAATAATCGTTGCTTGCACGGTGTTTTATAACGCCTACATAAAAACGCTTTTGAATTGCTCCAACAATTTAGAAGCGTTTTAATTTATTAATTCATTCACATTTACTCCCCTTTTTCCGCCGATTCATACAACCGAAGTGCTATCGGATCAATCTTTTTTATAAATTCCTCTTCATGACTAAATAATTTAAATCCGAGTTTTTTCTTACGACTTGCAATATTCGCGCTTGCGTTGCGCGCAGCTTCAAAACTTACACCACAAAATGCCACAATCTCATTAGGCGATGCTATGCCCTTCAACATAAGATAAGCAGTTGGACACATAAAATGCCTTGCAAAATAATCAGCTAAATCATCTTTAGAATCATCTTTATCTTCGCAAATATAATGCCCAATTTCATGAAAAATAGAAAGACGGATTGCACCTTCTGATTCAAACATATCATTGTAATAAATTGTTGGAGGGTTTTCTTTAGACTCTTTAACAAAAAATGCGTGCTTTGATTCCTTTTGCAACAGCTTTTTAGCTTCATCGGAAAAAGCAGAATAGGGAACAAGAGCAATTTTCATCTTCCAACAAAGCTCTTTCGCATCAATCGGAAATTTATCAATATTGTAATCGTCGTATATTGAATAAATCAACTTATCCAATTCGTCATACTCACTTCCGCTTCTATACATTCGCTCTACTCCCAAGAAGTAATGAAATAAGCTCATTTTTTTCTTCTGCAGTCAATTCTCCACCCTTTCTGGCAATCGCGGTGGAAATTGTTTCATAGGCACTTGCACTACTTTCTTCCCCATCATCAAGTAGATAGTCAGTTGCAACACCAAATGCTTTAGCAAAATTAACCACAATATCAAGTCGTGGCCTACGCTCAGAACGAAGATACCTAGACACCGAACTTTCTGTAATGCCACTTAATTGCGATAACTGTTTTTGGTTAATACCTCTATCATTCATTAAGTTCTTAACCTTTTCTTGCCAGCTCATACTAATTCCTCCTGTACTCAATGCAATCATATATTGCAAATTGGCAATTGTCAATACCAAAATGTCATCTCATTAAATAAATCGTCATATCTTAAAAAGCGCAAAAATCACACTCAAAACAGCAAGAAGTCAGCCTAAAATCGCCGCATGCTAAACCTTTTATCAATAAAAAAGCTGTAGATTTAAAAATGTGTTATTTTATTTCTTAAACAATTCTGAATGCGTACCAAGCCTATATAACATCAAAACAAGAACTTCATTCTTAATTTCATATACTAAAAGCCAATCTGGTTCAATATGACATTCTCTTGTTCCGCTATATTTTCCAGTCAAAGCGTGATCACAATATTTAGCTTCTAGCACACCACCGTCAGCTAACACATCAATTACTTTTAAAAGATTATTCGTGTTTTTATTTTGTTTCTTAGCTGATTTAAGATCTTTTTTGAATTAATTCGTGAATTTTACTTCGTATTTCATAAATCAAGAGCCGCCTTAAGATCTTCCATATTCCTATAACCCTTTACACTAGGATCAGATGCAATTCGTCTACCCTCCTCAATAGCAGCAATCGTTGTATCATTGGGAACCTCTAATTTAAGAGAAAATGGAATCCCGTTCTCACGAATAGTTGTTCGCAAAAACATGTTAATCGCCGTTGTCATATTGAGACCGAGTTCTGAAAAAATCCTATCAGCTTGTTCTTTAATTCCCTTATCTGTTCTGATATTTAAATTCGTAGTAGGCACAACAATACCTCCATCTTCTTTTACTATACGCAAATATTCGTTTATATTCAACATATTATCATTACATTGTATATAATTCAGACCAACTAAAGTAATATAACTGAATAAGAATTGTAAACGCAAACAACAAAGCGCAAGAAACAATAAGGCAATCTAAAACAATAAGGCGAGCACATCGTGTTACCAAAGTACTCGCCTTAATTTATTTATGATTTACACAATAGCGCAAACTAGCGCAAATACTTAGCACGCTTGCAATTTAGCACAGCTCCAGAAGCCACAAACAAGCCAAGCACTAGCGCACCAAATGACGCAAAAGTTATGCCAGCGGCATCCGCACCACTATTTGGCAGCACTCCAGAAAAGCGCGTGCCAGCAGTCCGCGACTTAGCAGAATCACTTCTGTTTTCAACACCGTTTACATTGGCAGCTGCACCATTTGCAGCACCGTCTGCCGAGCCGTTCGCAGCACCGTTTAACGTTCTATTGTTATTGACGCTGCCGCCTCCAACATTTAATTCAGGATTATCGCTTGAATCTGGTTCAACACTTCCGCTGTCATTGTTGTCGTCATTATCGCCACCGTCATCGCTGCCTGTATTCTTCGTAAAGATGGCATATACAGTCAAATCACTATCAACAGTCGTTGTGCCAGTAAATGCTTTACCTTTACCATCCGAGCTTGTATTCCACTCTTTGAAGGTATAGCCATCCTTCGTTGGATTCTTCGGCATGGACTGGTCAGTCAAGGCATCCGCATCAATAGCCTTACCAGTTTCCACCTTTACCGTTTGAGTCTTATCGCCGTTCTTGAATGTAACCGTATTGCGAATCTGCTTCCACTTGGCAATAAACACGGTATTAGCATTCAAAGTATAAGTATCACCTGGATTGTAAGTTTTATCAGCAGCATCTGCCCAGTTTAAGAACTGATAATCTTCGCGCGTAGGCGCAGGCAATATATTAATATTCTCGCCTTGCTGTACTGCTTCACTTTTCTTGGCTGTACCATCACTAAAGGTGCCGCCATTAGCATTAAATGTATATCTTGCATTCCACTGTGCGCGGAGTAAAAATATGCCGTCATACAATGGGTCTAGATTGGTATCATTCCATCGCATCCAATCACGACTATAATCAGAAAATGGCGATTGACTATTCCAGTAGTAGCGTTTGCCTACAATATTTCTTTGTCTATACGAATCAATATCAGGTAACTCGGTAAACCATCCGCCAAATACTAAATTATCTTTTGTTGGATCAGCTGGAAAATCAACCGTATTATCCTTTTTTACCGTATTGACGATTGCATCTGATTTACCGTCAACACTTCCGCCCTTCAAGTCGAATTTAACTTTCATTTGATCTAGCGAAATACGTACAGGCATACTACTATCAACAACTGCTTGAAATTCAGCATAATTCCTAGTTGGTTTAGGATACGTATAATCAGACTCCCACGAAAGATTATAGCCTTCAGGAAGCTTTGAAGTATCAACTTTGATAGTTACTTTTTCACCATTTGCAAAATTACCAACAGTACGTTCACATCTATTATTTAATTGTTTCGCAACTTCAAGTTCTTTCCCCTGACTATCGATAACTGTTATGGGAAGATTTTTCCACATATTTTCCATTTCAGGACTAAGCTGTCCAAGCGCTCCAGGCGTTGTATGACCTTTGCCTAATGTTGCTGCATAATTCATAGATATGCGTAAAGGATGCTTATTAGCATTATTATCTTCAGCAGCCTGAGCTGTCACTTCTCCAGCAAAAAGTCCAATCGTAGCTACAAAAGCAACTGCTAAACTAATAACTTTTTTTATTATTTTATTATTCATTTTATTCCCAACCAAATCACCAAATTAATGATTATAGTAATAATAATTTTTTATTAAATTCAAAAATTTATATAACGCAAATACAAAACTAAAAATGCATGTAAATATGCAAAACCACTAACCTATTTCAATACAAAATAAACAATGTATAAAGTGGTTAGAATATAAAATTATGTTACAAAAAAGACAAAATCACGCTGTCTGTCTGTCTGTCTGTCTGTCTGTCTGTCTGTCTGTCTGAGCATGCTCTCTCTAAATCCCTTTGTCAAGTATTTTTCAAAAAAATAAAATAAATTTATTTTTTCACATTAACAAAATTTAGAATATTCCATGGCCGATTCTCTATCAATGCAAAGACATCGCGTGAATCATAGACAATAAATAATCTTTTATTAACATATTCAAATCCCACACTAACCACATCTAACTAGAATACTCAATATTTGACGCATACATTAGCTTATTTATTAGCAATGCTCACTTACCAGCTCACTTATTAGCTCACTCATTACCATCACTTGCTAGCCTCATCCATTTGCCGCAATTCTTTCTTTAGATCGCGGATTTCATCACGCAATCGCGCTGCAAGCTCAAACTGCAACTGTTCTGCAGCAACATGCATTTGCTCGCTCAAATTCTTAATCAAAGACATAATATCGCTTTGCGGCAAGGCGGATATATTCTCCATACGCTTTTCTTTGCTTTGCTGCCCAAGATTTGGCTCTTTTGGCACTCCATAATGCGAGTTCCCAGCCTTATTAGCATTCCTGTAACCGCCTGCTAGCAAAGTTTGAGTGTCAACATCCTCTTTAGCAAGCATGTCGTTAACGTCACTAATCTTCTTTCGCAAAGGCTTAGGGTCAATTCCATGAGCCTTGTTGTACGCGATTTGCTTTTCGCGGCGGCGCTCCGTCTCGCTAATCGCCTTGCTCATAGCATCCGTAACAGCATCCGCATACATAAGCACAGTTCCCGAAACATTACGAGCAGCGCGTCCAATCGTCTGAATAAGCGAGCGGTAAGATCTTAAGAAGCCTTCCTTATCTGCATCTAAAATCGCAACAAGCGAAACTTCTGGCAAATCCAAGCCCTCACGAAGCAAATTAATGCCAACAATCACATCAATTTTCCCTTCGCGAAGCTCGCGCAAAAGCTCCACTCTGCGCAAAGTATCAACGTCCGAATGCAAGTACTCAACTTTAATACCAAGCTCCAAAAAGTAATCAGTTAAGTCTTCCGCCATTTTCTTAGTAAGCGTAGTAACAAGCACGCGCTCATCTTTTGCAACACGCGCCTTGATTTCCGCAAACAAATCGTCAACTTGACCTTCCACAGGTCGAACCTCAATTTTAGGATCCAGCAAGCCAGTTGGGCGAATAATCTGCTCAACTACGCCATCCGAAAGCCCCAGCTCGTAATCTCCAGGTGTTGCAGAAAGATACACAGTTTGACCAACATGCTCCAAAAATTCGTTCCACTTTAACGGGCGATTATCCATTGCAGATGGCAGCCTAAAGCCATGCTCTACAAGCGTTCTTTTGCGCGAAGCATCTCCCTCATACATAGCTCCGATTTGTGGCACGGTTACATGCGACTCATCTAAAACAAGCAAAAAGTCGTCTGGGAAAAAGTCAAGAAGCGTATGCGGAGGCGTACCTGCCGCGCGACCGTCAAAATGCCTCGAATAATTCTCCACTCCTGGGCATACTCCAACTTGTCGAAGCATCTCTAAATCGTACGTAGTTCGCATTTCCAAACGCTGAGCTTCCAGCAATTTGTTCTGCTTTTTAAGCTGCGCAACTCTCTCATCACGCTCTTTCTCAATCGCCTCCAACGCACGCTCCATGCGCTCAGGACCTGCAATATAGTGAGATGCTGGGAAAATATGAACACTACTCTCCTGGCGAATCACTTCCCCAGTAAGCGGATGCAACATTGTAATTCTGTCGATTTCGTCGCCAAAGAACTCAATTCGCACAGCTAATTCTTCGTAAACTGGAATAATCTCAACCGTATCTCCGCGCACTCTAAAAGTTCCGCGCGTAAACGCAATGTCATTGCGCTTGTATTGCATGCTAACGAATTGACGTAATAAATCGTCTCGCTCAAGCGTCTCCCCAACACTCAGCATAAGCATTCGCTCGGCATACTCCTCTGGGGTACCGAGTCCATAAATGCAAGAAACAGTAGCTACAACAACACAATCCCTGCGCGTAAGCAAATTCGCTGTAGCCGCGTGACGAAGGCGCTCAACATCGTCGTTAATATTCGAATCTTTTTCAATATACGTGTCTGTTTGCGGAATGTACGCTTCTGGCTGATAGTAATCGTAGTAAGACACAAAATAGCTCACAGCATTATCTGGCATAAGCTCGCGAAACTCCGCGCAAAGTTGAGCTGCCAATGTTTTATTCGGCTCAATAATAAGAGTCGGCCTTTGCAAACGCTCAATCAGCCAAGCGGTTGTAGCAGTTTTACCAGTGCCAGTTGCGCCCATTAAAACAACGTCGTTTTCGCCGTTTTCAATGCGATTTGCTAACTCTTCGATTGCTTGCGGCTGGTCGCCCGAAGGCTTGTATGGCGCTTTTACTACAAACGGCTTGTTTGTGCGCTGAATTTTATTCGACATTATTTTTCTCCAAGAGCATTTTATTTATTTTACTAAAACCCAACAATCGCGCGGTTGCTTGCGATTTTTCCGCGCGGTATCTAATGCTCCTCACCCATCCACGTTTTAATTTTTGAATCAACGCTTTTAAGCATAACTTCCATAGGCTTTGTAGAATCAACCACAAAATCCGCGATTTTTTTGCGCTCAATCTCTTCAACTTGATTATTTATGCGCTGCTTCGCCTGATTCTGGCTCATTTTGCGCTCGCTTATCATTCTCGCAATGCGAACATCTTTAGGCGCTTCAACCGTAATAATATAGTCAAAACTAAATGGAATGCTGTCAATTACTTGCGCAAGCAGCGGAATATCATGCACAATAACAGATCTTAAATATGCGCGTTCACAGCAATCTTCTTTAGAAATTTTCCTATCACACTCGTTTTTATATTCGCTTTTATATTCGTTTCTATATTCGCATTCTAAAGTCTTCGCTAAATCATAAATAGCAGGATGAATAAGAGACTCAAGCTTCTTACGATTTTCACAACTCTCGTCGGAGTTCCCAAAAACACACTTTGCAATAAACTCGCGATTTAAAGAGCCATCATTCTTAACAGCATCTTCCCCAAAAATGCTTACGATTTTCTGCAAGACTACGCTTCCTGGCTCCACCACTTTACGCGCTAAAACATCGTAATCTATAACAAACGCGCCAAGCGAACGCAAATGGTCTACTACAGTAGATTTTCCAGCCGCGATTCCGCCAGTTACCGCAATCCGCATCATTGTCATATTTTGATTATAAACGATACATTTCTCACAATAACGTAAGTTTTAATTGACCCAACTAAAACTTCTTATATAGCACGCAGTAAATAGACCCGTAATAAGATTTCCAATTATCGGTTAATAAACTGTATCCAAGCTTATTATAAAAATCTAAAGCAACAGCATTATTATCTTTTTCTGTAGATAAAATTATTGTTTTATATAATTTAAGATTTTCGACTTTCTTCATAAGCGCACTGCCAACGCCTATATGCTGAAACTCGGGGTCTACAAATAACTCATTTAATTCTAAGCTTTGATTGTACCAATCATAATTTTCTGATAAAAATGGCTTAATTTGATTCGCATACCAATTATCTTGTAATAATTCTATGCCATATAGAACACCGATAATACGATTATTCATTGTAGCAACAAGTAAAAGCGCACTATTGTTATATTTCAAACTATCTAATATGCGTTCACGAACATTATCTATACGATCTAGTTCTTTAGGGAATGCTTTTAGATATAAGTCTAAAATTATATTCATATTATTTTTGGCTTCTGAATAATCTAATTTTTTAATTTCAATGTTCTTCATAAAAATCCTTTATACAAGCTACTATCCGTATTACAACACAACATATTTAATCGACATATGCATATTTGATTTTACATAACCATCGTTATATAAGTACTAATTATTATTTTCGAAATATTTTCGCTTATATTCACTTAATCAATATAATTTCTTCTTTTTATCATAAAATTCAACATACGTCACATGTCATATGAATGATTTAGAATCTACAGATACGAGGTAATTGTTCTCGCAAACTATAAAGACAAAGATGTAATTTATAGGTAATTACTTATACGCCTTCAATGAAGAAAGGAATATAATGATTGGAACAGCGCATAAAGTTTGCAAAAATATTTTCTCAGCAATTCTTACATCTGCAACAATTGTGTCACTTAGCATAGGTGTAGCATCAGCAACTACCCCCCCCCCATGAACAAACTGAACCAGTAACATTTACGATTACACGTACGGATGATTTAAAAAATGATGTTCGAGTTGGGGATACGCTAAGATATAAGCTGACTTACACAAATAATACTAATCACAATGTGACTGTTTGGCCAACTAACAGTAATCTCACTGCTGTGGCTGTTGAAGGGAATAACGGTAACTGTAGGTGGAGAAATCTACAACCAGGAAAAACTGTATCATGCACGCAAGGATTCCATATAACAGAGAATTCTGACATTAAAGAAAAAGGTTTCACTCCGTCAACCGATTGGAAAATTAGCAAAGATGCAAATGGTAATGAAGTTATATCTACTCCAAAATTAATTGGCGAAAAAGTTACAAATATTAATCCAGTTCCAAGGCCTAGAAAAGACGGGGATCCTATTAGATTAGCAACAATAGGTCAAACTGTAGAAGGACTAACTGGAAAACCTTATTATAGAATACCTGCAATAGCTGAAGCTAACAATGGTTGGATTCTTACAGCTTGGGATTATCGACCAAATGGTGCAGCTGATGCCCCTAATCCAAATTCTATTGTTCAAAGAATATCTAAAGACGGTGGAAAAACTTTTGAAAAAATACAAATCGTAGCAAAAGGAAAAGAAAACTCAAATAAAGATGGACTCTCAAATAAATATGGATTCTCTGACCCTTCATATGTTGTAGACCAAGAAACGGGCAATATTTTCTTATTCTTCGTAAAATCATACGATGGTGGCGTATGGGATTCTACAGCTAGTACAGATAAAAGTGATAGACATATTTTAGACGCTGCTGTTACTTGCTCAAAAGATAACGGTTTAACTTGGAGTGAGCCAAAAGTTATAACTAAAGACATAACTAAATATCCAAAAAATGAACGAGCTAGATTTGCTACTTCTGGGCATGGCATTCAACTAAAATACGGAAAATATAAAGGTCGTTTAATACAACAATATGCAATAGTAAACAGTTCCAATGGAAGTGTGCAAAGAAACAATGAGAAATGGCAAGCCGTATCTGTATACTCTGATGACCATGGAGTAACTTGGAAAGCTGGAAATCCAGTTGGACTAGGTAAAGAACAAAGCCATATGGATGAAAATAAGGTTGTAGAGCTTTCTGATGGAAGAATTATGTTAAACTCTAGACCACATGAAGGCGGTGCAAATAATCATAGAATCATTGCTTTTTCTAATGATGGCGGAGAAACGTATGGTAAAGCATACAAAGATGAGACACTGCCAGATCCAGGTAATAACGCTCAAATAACAAGAGCATTCCCAGATGCTCCAATTGGATCTGATGCAGCTAAAATCCTCTTATATTCATCTTCTTCTGGTTCTGGAAGAGCAAATGGTTTGATACGTGTCTCATATAATGATGGAGAAAGTTGGACAGAAGAAAAGGGATTCAAGAATGGTGCAATGGCTTACTCCACTATTCAAGCTTTAAGCCAAAAAGCAGGAGGCGGTTATGGTCTCCTATATGAGGGCGATAATAATGACATAATGTATACGAGAATTTCTGCTGACTGGTTAAGTATACGTCCTAACATAACCTTAGGTTCCACAACTAAAATCAATCTATCCACCCAAAAGATAAGTCTTCCTGTGGTAAATCCTACGAGTACTAAATATGAAAATATTAAAGTTACGTCTATAAACACAAGTGATTTTACTGCATCAAGCGATTCTGTAACAATCGAAGCAAATAAAACTACATATATTCCTTTGAAAATTGAAGTGCCTAAAACAGCAAAAGTTGGAGATAAACTTACTGCAAAAATTCGTATTGCGTCTGCAAACAAAAATCAAGATCGTTCAAGCACAGAATTATCATTTGAAACGACTATAACTTTAAATGTTGCAAGTGAAACTAAAAATTCTAGTACTCAAACAGATCCTCTACCTAACAATCAATCACATACTGATACACAAACAGGAAAAGATCCTGAAACAACACAATCCGAAGAGGAGATAAATAAGAATAACAATAAACAGAATAGCAGCACATTTAACATAGATAAAGAATATTCTCAAAATTACAGAAAGGATTATTCTAATACAGACGATTCCAGAACGAATTATCATTACTCTTCAAAAGCAAAACAGGATAATTACAGCATTGATAATGAAAATAATGATAAGCGTTATAGTAAATCTGGCAATGCGTTAGCAAATAATAGAGGAATGATGCAAAAAACTGGAATCAACACAACTATTCCTTATGCTTTAATGCTTCTATTAATAGCTATCTCTACAGCATTAATGAAATTAAAAAATATGAAATATTAAAGAATAAGTGTATTTGCTATATTATTCATTTGTTCTAATGTTTCAGGCATAAAAAATAAAAGATGCGTTTTGGAAATTGAATTCTAAAACGCATCTTTTATTTGTAAAATTACTTATAAATCTTAATACTAAATATTTATTTTTAGTCTTTTAACTCAGCACCATCAGCATCTTGATGCCACTTAGTTCCAGGCTTTGAGCAAAGAATCAAAATACCCTCAACCAATGCCCATATTCCCGTAATAATCAACAGGAAACCAAAAGAAAGAACAGAAATAAGCAGCTGTGCAATCGCCTTAGTCTTAAAACCAAGATAAAAATTGTGAATTCCTAATGTGCCTAAGAAAATCGCTAGCAAACCTGCAACAATTTTATTGCGCGAGCTTTCTAAAGTCGCACCAGTGTTCTCCTCACTATTCCCATCGTACGAAGGAAACTGAGCATTTTGCTGATTGTTGTCAAACGTGCTCATAATCTTCACCAATCCTTTTAATAATTATGATTAATGTTTAAAAGCATCATATAATCATGATTCTTAAAAGAGAATTAATTGTACCTATATTTAATTACAAAATTGCCCCGATGATTACTCACCAGGGCAATTGTTAATAAGCGTCTAGTAGAAAGTAGAAACTACTTCTTTTCGCTCAAAAGCTGTTCGCGCAAAGCTGCGAGCTGATCGGAATCAGCTAAAGCACCTTCGTTAGCTGCCTCAGAAGAATAGTTGGAAGCAACTTCTTCCTTCTTTTCTTCCTTAGCTGGCTTCTTTTCTTCAGCTTCTTCACTCTGACCATCAGCGGCTGCGGATTCTGCTGCAGCTGCGAGTTCCTTAGCGGCGAACACCTTATGCTGCTCCCACAATTCGTGAGCTGCTGCATACTGTGCTTCCCACTCTTCGCGCTGCTGCTCGTAACCAGCAATCCACTCGTTAGTGTTTGGATCGAAGCCTTCTGGGTACTTGTAGTTTCCTTCTTCGTCATACTCAGCTGGCATGCCGTAGAGAGCTGGATCGAAATCTTCAGAATTTGGATCAACAGCCTCGTTAGCCTGCTTCAAGGAGAGCGAGATACGACGACGATCGAGATCTACGTCAATAACCTTAACGAATACTTCTTCGCCACCCTTAACAACAGTTTCTGGGTTCTCTACATGACGGTTAGCAAGCTCGGAAATGTGAACCAAGCCTTCGATGCCGTCTTCAACGGAGATGAACACACCGAACTGAACAATCTTGGTGACCTTGCCCTTAACAACCTGTCCAGGAACATGGGTACGAGCGAAGCGCTGCCATGGATCTTCCTGAGTTGCCTTAAGGGAGAGGGAGATGCGTTCGCGGTCGAGATCAACGTCGAGAACCTCAACGGTAACCTTATCGCCAACCTTAACAACCTCGGATGGGTGATCGATGTGCTTCCAGGAAAGCTCGGAAACGTGAATGAGACCGTCAACACCGCCGAGGTCAACAAACGCGCCGAAGTTTACGATAGAAGACACAACGCCTTCGCGAATCTGACCCTTCTTAAGCTGCGAGAGGAAGGTCTCGCGAACTTCGGACTGGGTTTCCTCGAGGAACTGACGACGAGAAAGCACAACATTGTTGCGGTTCTTATCGAGCTCAAGAATCTTAGCCTTAATCTTCTGGCCAATGTATGGGGAAAGATCGCGAACGCGACGCATTTCAACGAGGGAAGCTGGCAAGAAGCCGCGCAAACCGATGTCTACAATCAAGCCGCCCTTAACAGCCTCAATAACGGTACCTTCAACAATGCCGTCTGCATCCTTGATCTTCTCAATGTCACCCCAAGCGCGCTCATACTGTGCACGCTTCTTGGAGAGAATAAGACGTCCTTCCTTGTCTTCCTTAGTTACAACAAGGGCTTCGATGGTGTCGCCAACTTCAACAACATCATCTGGATCAACGTCTTTCTTGATGGAAAGTTCACGGGAAGGGATTACACCTTCAGTTTTGTAGCCGATGTCCAACAATACTTCGTCGTGATCAATCTTTACGACTGTACCTTCAACTAAATCACCATCGTCAAAATTCTTGATGGTTGAATCGACTGCCTTGATGAAGTCTTCTTCGGTGCCAATATCATTAATCGCAACCTTGGCGACTTCGTTATTATTCTCTGCCATTACTTATTAGTGGTTTCTTCTTGGGGTGGATATTACTCGATATTAAATTATGATTTATGCACGCGCACTATGCACGCGCTCTGTCAATGTTATATATAGGCATAGCCAAAATCGCCGTTTTACTTCGGGCGTGTCGCAGTATTTGATATTTACTACTTGCCACTTACTTGCCACTCGCTGCTCGCTCAGCCATATCAACAACATTAGCCAATAGCATTGCGCGAGTCATTGGTCCCACTCCACCAGGATTTGGCGAATACGCTCCCGCGACTTCTCTACAAGCAACATCAACATCGCCTTTTACGCGATACCTGCCCACTTCTTCATCAAAAACGCGCGATACACCAACATCAACCAACACGGCTCCAGGCTTAACATCGCAAGGCTTTACAAATCCAGCGCTGCCCATTGCCGCAATAATAACGTCGGATCGCATCATAATATCATGCAAATCGCGCGTGCGAGTGTGACACAATGTTACGGTTGCGTCTACTCCCCTGCGCGTAAGAAGCAGCCCGATTGTTCGACCAACCGTGATTCCTCGTCCAAGCACGCACACATTTTTGCCTTCAAGATCAATGTTATAAGCGTCTAAAAGCGCCAAAATTCCTCGCGGCGTGCATGGCAAAGGCGTAACAATATCTCCCGAAATATGCATAACAAGCTCGCCCAAATTATATGGATGCATTCCGTCGCAATCTTTTGCAGGGTCTACTGCCTCAATAATCTTTTGGGAATCAACTCCCTTTGGCAAAGGCAATTGCACAATAAAACCTGTGCAAGAAGGGTCATTATTAAGCTGATTTACGGCCTTAAGAATTTCGTCTTCGCTAGCGTCTTCTGGCAAATCGCAGCGGATTGAGCGAATCCCCACTTCTTCGCAATCCTTGTGTTTTCCAGCAACATACTTCAGCGAGCCAGGGTCGCTTCCAACTAAAAGCGTTCCAAGCCCTGGATTAATGCCTTTTTCTTTAAGCTTTTCTACTCTATTTTTTAAGTCGCTTTTAATACTTGCAGCTAGCGCTTTTCCATCTAATACAACAACCATGATTCACTTCCCAACTATCAGCACAATTTAACACATAGCAATTTTAACTTATCTAACAAATCGCATAAATAATTCATGGATAGGCTATCGTGAGGTATCGAAGTGCGCGACACAACTGTTAATAACTGAATATTATAATAGAATGGTATTTGTATTGCATAAGAAAGCTACAACAAGACTTGCAAAGAGCCTTGCAGCAAGCTACAACGAGTTTTAACAAGTGCTAATGCTAATAACACTGACGGAAGGGGCGCAAAGATGTGCGAAAATATTTTTCATTTAACTCGCGCAAAGAAAATATGCAAAGCTGTTTTAGCGTGCATAATTGTTCCATCAATGTTGATTGGTATAGCTGGGTGTGGTGCAAGCTCGCAATCTTCTAAAGCTCCAACACAACCCAAAAAAGAAGTTAAACAAATCAAGGTTGTTTCCACTCTTGAATCTTGGGCAAGTTTGGCTAGAGAAATCGGTGGAAACGATGTTGAAGTGCAATCTATAATCAGCAATCCAGATACCGACATCTCTACTTTTAAGCCATCTAGCAAAGATTTGCAAAAGCTGTATTCTGCGCAAGTCGTTGTGTCAAATGGCGCTGGCTACGATAGTTGGGTTGCAAAGCATACGTCTAAAAGCAGCGAGATTGTAAACGCAGCTTCCACAGTCGGAGCGCTAAATGGCGATAACCCTTATCTTTGGTTCTCAAAAGATGCTAGAAACGAGATGGCTTCTAGCATTTGCAACGCTTTTTCTAAAGTCCTTCCTTCAAAAAAGAAGGTTTTTGCTAAAAGACTTGACGCAGTTAAATCGCAAGAAAATAAGCTTGACGAATATCTTGCAAACTTTGCTAAAAGTCACAAAAAGTTTAAGTACGCTTCAATAAATCCTGTTCTTTTCTGGCTTATGTCTGATATGGGAATCAGCGATTCTGCGCCTAAGGCATACGCTCAGCAAGTAGCGCAAGGCGAAGAAGTAGACAAAGCTAATATAGATGAATTCCAAAAGCTTATTGAAGAGCGAAAATTCGACGTACTTATAAGCAATAGTCAGCGTAAAGGCGACGATATTAGCATTTTGACTGGCACTGCTGGCAGAAGCTACACGTCTGTAATGTGGGTTAATGAGCTTATGCCAACATATGCAACCGATTTAAGAAAATGGGTTATGAAGATTTGCGAAGACATTGACAATGCTAGCAAAACTACGACTAATATGCGTAAAGATTTAGCAAAGCAAGAAGCTGATCAAAAGAAGCCTATTACCGAAAAGCCGACTGTTTCTCAGCCAGATCCAAGCAGGTCTAACGAAGGCCAGCAAGATCCTGGTAAGTAGGCTCACGCTTGAGCAAGTATAGACGATAAATACTTCATACTATTTATTAGCAATTACTTACGATTATTAGCAATTACTTACGAATTAAAGATTTGCTGGCGATTTATCTGCAATCACTCGCAATCATCTGCAATCACTCGCAATGCAACTTCAATACCTCGAAGCATATCAGCTAAACTCATAGAACTCGTGCTCGGCTTATTGAGAACCTGCTCAGGCAAATACGGAACGTGAATGAAACCGCTCTTAATTGGCAATTTTTTAGTCTGGCAATAATTACAAACACTGTAAAGCACGTCATTACATACGTACGCACCCGCAGAAAAAGACACAGCCGCAGGCAATTTCGCTTTATTTAAAGCGTCAACTATGTTCACAACTGGCAAAGTCGCTTTATAAGCCACATCACCATCCTGCACAACAGACTCATACCAAGGCTTATATCCACTATTATCTGGTATGCGCGCAGCTCTACAGTTAATGCCAACATACTCAACGTTAAAACAAGCAGAACCGCCAAATTGCCCTAGCGAAAGCACAGCATTAGGATGAACTTCCTCTATTTTCTCAATAACTTTTTGCGCACCCTTATTAAATTCCGTAGGAATCTGCAAACGAACAAGTTCCACACCCTCAGGCGCAGGCACTGATTGCGCAATCTCCCACGAAGGATTTATAGACTCATTATCAAACGGCGTAAAACCAGTAATCAAAATACGCATTACAATACCCCCTCATACAACTCTCACTTATCAAACTTTATAAAACTTTATCAAACTTTATCAAAATATATTGCGAAAACTATATATACACGAATGCACTTGTATAAAACATTCATGATTCTATTACTTATTTCACTTTTATAGCAAAGATTAAATAGTAATTACAACTTATACAATAATCGCAAAACAACACACCTAGACTCACGATTAGCCAGACTAGTCGTAGTGTAATATGATTAGCTACTAGCGCGTGCTTAACGAACAATGTTGTTAACAGCGCGCATAAAACCATATAAATACAGAAAATATAGATAAATCAAAAATCAATGACGAAAAGAGATTACCGATGACCAAGATTATTCAGATTGGCGCAAATCATGCTGGCACTGCCTGCGCTAACACCATTTTGAGCTACCCAGGAAACGATCTTACAATTTACGATCAGAATAGCAACATTTCCTTCCTTGGCTGCGGTATGGCTTTGTGGATTGGCAAGCAGATTCAAAGCAGCGATGGCCTGTTCTACCAGAAGCCAGAAGATTTCGTTAAAAAGGGCGCTAAGGTAAATCTTGAAAGCAAAGTTCTCGACATTGATTACGCAAAGAAAGAAGTAACAGTCGAGCTTAAAGACGGATCTGTTATTCACGATTCTTACGATAAACTCGTTCTAGCTACTGGCAGCCTTCCAAACAAGCCACGCATTAAGGGCATTGACTTGGAAAACGTGCAAATGGTAAAGCTTTTCCAAAACGCGCAAACTGTTATTGCTAAGCTTCAAGAGCGCGATTTTAATAACGTTGTAGTTCTTGGCGGCGGCTACATTGGCGTGGAACTTGCGGAAGCTTTTAAGCGTTTGAACAAAAACGTGACTCTTATTGACATGGAAGACCATATTCTTAACGGCTACTTTGACCCAGAGTTTTCCGATAATTTAAAGAGAATTATGGAAGATAAGGGCATTAAGTTTGAGCTTGGTCAAGCTGTTGAAGAGATTGTTGGAGATACTGAAGTTAAGGCTGTTAAAACAAACAAGGGCACTTACGATGCCGACATGGTGATTTGTGCCATTGGATTCCACCCAAATGTTGCTCTTGGAAAAGACCACTTAAAGCAATACGAAAATGGCGCTTTCCTAGTTGACAAGAAGCAGCAAACTTCCGACCCAGACGTGTACGCTATTGGCGATTGCGCTACAATCTACGACAACGCTCGAAGCCGCGTAAACTACATTGCGCTCGCTACTAATGCCGTTAGAAGCGGTTTAATTGCAGGCCACAACGTTTGCGGAACTCCTGTAGAAACTGAGGGCGTACAAGGCTCTAGTGCAATGATGATTTACGATTACAAGCTTGTTTGCACTGGTTTGAGCTTAACGGCTGCTCAAAAAGAGGGCATGGACGTTGACTACGTTGATTTTGAAGATACACAAAAGCCTGCGTTTATGGAAGTTGAGAATCCAAAAGTTAAGATTCGCATTGTTTACAAGAAGGATTCTAAGGTGATTGTTGGATGCCAATTGGCTTCTAACTACGATATGTCTGCCGCAATCCACCTGTTCTCGCTTGCTATTCAAAAGAAAGTCACGATTAAAGAGCTTGCTTTGTGCGATATCTTCTTTATGCCTCACTTCAACCAGCCATACAACTACATTACGATGGCAGCTTACACGGCTTTGTTGAAGGGATGATTAGCTTCTGATTAATCTACGCCAATTAGCTTCTGATTAATCTCCGCTGATTAAGTTTCTGCTAATTAGCTTAAATCGCGTTTATTAAACCAAGCAATTTGTTCTATAATGGAGCGGTTGCTTGGTTTTTTAATCATCCGCGCACAAATCGCGAACCAAAACGCGCATATAGCGTAAGACGTACAAATTAAAACAAAGGAGTCTAGGATGAAGCAGCTATCTATTAAGCCAACTATTCACAAATTTGAAAATACGCGCGATTTTGCGCAAGAATTTAAGCTTGGCAAAGACGATTTGGTTATTACAAACCAATACATTTGGGAACCTTATTTTGGCAGCTTAAACCTTGATTGCAATGTGATTTTCCAAGAAAACTACGGCAAGGGCGAGCCAAGCGACGAAATGGTTGACGCTATTGTTCGAGATATTCACACTACCCCAAAGCGCGTGATTGGCATTGGCGGCGGCACTGTTTTGGATATTTCTAAAGTTTGCGCGTTAAAGCAAACAAGTCCACTCGAAGACTTGATTGACGGCAAGATTCCTGCGCAAAAAGGCGCGGATCTTATTCTTGTTCCAACTACTTGCGGAACTGGCTCCGAAGTTACCAACGTTGCCGTGTTCTCTCTTACAAAACGCAACACTAAAAAGGGCTTGGCAAACGATGCTTGCTACGCTACAGACGCGGTTCTTATTCCAGAATTGTTAAAGAGCCTTCCAGATTACGTTTTTGCAACCAGCTCTATTGACGCTCTTACTCATTCGATTGAGTCTGCGCTCTCCCCTATTGCAACAGAGCTTACAAAAATGTTTAGTTACAAGGCTTGCGGGCTTATTTTGCAAAGCTATATGCGAGTTGTTAAAGAAGGCAGCAGCGCTAAAAGCCAAGTTGTAGGCGACTTGGTTTCTGCAAGTCTTTACGCTGGCATTGCGTTTGGTAACGCTGGCTGCGGTTGCGTGCACGCTATGGCTTATCCACTTGGCGGCACTTTCCATGTAGCTCATGGCGAGACGAACGCTGCTCTTCTTACAAGCGTTTTGCGCTACTACTCTAAGCACAACTCTGAAAACAGCACTAGCGCTGAAAATACTGAGCTTTCTAAGCTTTTTGACTTTATGGCAAATATTCTTGAATGCCAAAAGGCAGATGTATTAGATAAGCTTGACGAAGTTCTTAACACGATTCTCCCTAAGCACAAGCTTCACGAGTATGGCATGAGCGAAGATATGATTCAAAGCTGGGCTGCAAGCGTTGTTAAAGAGCAGCAACGACTTTTAAAGAACTCATACATGCATATGAGCGAAGATGCCATCGCCGAAGTCTACGCATCTACTTTCTAAAATCATATTTCACTAAAGATTTCACTAAAAAATAATCCCCACAACTAACAGAAGCTGTGGGGATTTTAATTATCATGCCTACTTTAAAGCTCACGGCTCAAGCGTTATTACAGGATGCAAATCAAACATAGTAACTGTGCGCTTCATGCACGCAACAATGCTTGTTATAGCAATCGCAATAATGCCAAAGATTACAAGAATTCCAATGCTGGAGGTTATTGCACCACTGTTTCTTCCAGCCATAGCTTGACGAAGCCCAAGAATTGAGTACGTCATAGGCAAGTATGGGTGAACCGCCCTAAAGAACGATGGCGTCATTTGCACTGGGAAAGTTCCCGCAGAGCTAGTGATTTGCAGCATAAGCAGCACAATCGCAACAATTCTTCCTGGAATCTTAAACACTGTCATAATCATTTGCATTATGGCCATAAAGACTATTGACGCTATAATCCCCAGCGCGTAGAATGCACCAACATTGTCGATTTGCAACTTCAACGCTCCGTGAACAACGCCCATAAGAATTACAGCTTGCACAACGCCCATAATCACAAACGGAGTCAAGCTAATAAGCGCACTTTTAAGCGGATTCATGCCATTAAGAATTGCTCGCCTATCCATAACCCTTAAAACAAAGGTTGCCATAAGCGCGCCAACCCAAAGGCCTATCGAAATAAAGTAAGGTGCAAAGCCAGTTCCGTAGTTTTCAACATGCGAATAATTATGCTCTTTAAGCGCAACTGGAGCACTCATCATCTTACTTTTTTGCTTAATATTGTTGATTTTGCTAGAGCTTTGTGCGCTTTTAAGGCCTTCATGCAACTTTTTAGCTCCTTCAGCAAGCTTTGGCGTATTTTCAGAAAGCTTTTGAACTCCAGAATTAAGCTTGCTCGAGCCATCTACTATTTTTGCAGACCCAAGTGCAGCAGAATTAATACCATTATTGAGCTTTTCACTGCCATTGCTTACTTTATTAAGACCTTCCGCCAGCTTATTTGCTCCAGCGGAAAGCTGCGACGAGCCATTGTGAACGCTTGATATTCCTTTAGAAACGGCGTCAACTCCAGCTTTTATCTTCAAGCTCCCAGAAGAAAGTGCTCCAGCACCTTGGCTCAATGCTGAAAGATTCGTCTCTAAGAGCTTAGAATTTTCACTTAAGCCTCCTGCAAGACCTTGCAATTTTTCTAACACAATCTCTTTAGTTACAAGCGGATTTTGCGCTTCAACAAGCAATTGAGCAAGCTGATTTTTTGTAGCCTCGTTTCCTGCTTTAACATGTTCTTCAAGCTGCGCACTAGAATCCGAAAGCTTTTGCGCACCATTATATAGTTCGTCTGTAGCGTTATATAACGTTTGCGCTCCACTATTTAGCTGATTTGCGCCATTTGCCAAATCGTTAGTTTTTTGCGCTAATGTTTGCGCTCCATCTTTGCTTTGCGCATTTGCATTTTTAAGCGATTGCGCTCCTTTTTGAAGCTCTCCCAATCCGTTTTGTAGTTTTTGCAAAGATTGAGTAAGCTTGATTGATCCGTCAGCAAGCTTATCTACTCCGCCATTAAGCGATTGCATTCCAGCGCTTAAATCGCCAGAACCACTCACTGCCGAATTAAGAGAATCAGAAGCAGAATTTACTTTTTCAAACATATGCTCACAATATTCTTGAGCAATCGCCTCGCTAATTTCGCTTCGCATAGTGCGGAAAGCAGTTTTACCGATTTGTGAAGCCAGCATATTGCTTGCTTGATCATACTTTACGTGTAGCTTTGCTTTAGTCGGAGTATCGTATTGCGCAGAAGCAATGCACTTACTAAAAGACGATGGAATAGTTGCTACCATAAAATAATCGCCATTTTTAAGACCTTTGTTTGCTTTAGCGCTATCTACAAAGTTCCATTGAAAACCTTCGCTACCGTCTTTTTGACTCTTCAAGCGATTCTTGATTTCATTGCCAACATTGCGCATTTTGCCATTTATAATCGCACCGCTATCTTCCACAACAACAGCCACAGGCACAGTATCCAAAGTCTTATAAGGATTTGTAAACGCCCATAAATACAGCGACCCATATAAAAGTGGTATTAAGGCTACTGTTCCAATAACAAGCTTTCGAGCTTTACCTTTTATAGCATTATTTAATTCACGAAACGCAAGAACAATAGTATTAACGCGCATTCTTACCATCTCCATTTTTGTTAAGCTCAGAATCTTCGCTGTAACTTGCACGACTTAGCCTTAAAACTTGATCCGCTTGCTTTTCTAACTCGCTTTGCAAAACTCCCACGCAGCACGAGCAAAAGTGTTTGCTAACGTATGCGCGAATGTCTGCAAGCAAGCATTCACTTTGCTCACTTGTAAGCTCAGTTTCTACGCCGTCTACAAAAAGAATCCACGGCTTTTTTAGTAGCGCAAGCGCAATTCCTAATCTCATGCGCTCGCATGGCGTTAAATCACCAATAGCAGTTTCTCTAGGAGATAACACTTTCCAATACGCTAGAACGTTATACGCGTATTGATGTAGAGCTTCGCGATTTTTAACATTATTCTTGTATTGTTCGCGGAAAAGCGGCGATGCACTCGCGAGTTTTAGCTCGCTCATAAGCGCTTCTTCTATTGTTTGAGTGTTATAGAATTCGTTGATTCCGCTAAATAATCCGAGTCCAACATATTGACGTGATTCTTTTGTGTCTGCTGGAAGATTCAAGTTTGCGATTTTTAACGTTCCATTCGTAAACTTCATGTAGCCAGACAATGCTAGTAGTAGAGCAGACTTTCCAGAGCCGTGTTCTCCCGAGATTGCAACGATTTGATGAGGCTCAACTTTTAATGACACATTCCAAAATGGAGTTCTTGTAAATCTTTTTAATCCTAATTCTTTCGCTTCTATAAGCGTTTGTTCCTCTTGCATAATTTGTTTGCTGCAAAGTAGCGATGTCATACATTTTTAAATGGTATACATTTTTAATGTTGCTATCGAAATTGCTATGCATTCCTCCTTTGTATTTAACTAATATTTTTCAATTTTTAATTTTCAATTTTTAATTTTGTTTCAATTTTTAATTTTTATTGATTTTTTATTTTTGATTTTCGACTCAATCTTCAATTTGATGCTGCTTAAACTCGATTTTTGCAGCCACTTATATTGCGTTATTGCAACAAAATTGTGTAAAACAAGGAATTAATTATTTTGTTAATTCTTTGCGAACACCTTCATGGTACTCTTCAAGGTGAACAAATACTAACTTATTTTTGAACATTTTGTTCATTTGTCTATATTTTAGCTCTAAAAACACGCTATATATAACAAAATCTCACATTTTTGATTTAATCATGTAAATTTCAAGCATACTTAATATTTTTATTCTGCCAATAAAAATACTACGTACGTCTTTATGATATTGTCTTTAATTATTAAAATTTAAAATTATCAAAATTAAAAAACATATTATTACAAACATCAAAATGAAGATAACTTTAAAAAGAGGTGAAAGAGTATGCAAATTTTAAACATTCTATGCAACCCAGTAATTGTATCGGTTGTAGTGTTATGCGCGTTAAGTCTTGCAAAACTCAATGTTTTACTCGCAATGATTGTTGCATGCGTTGCAGGTGGCATTGCTGGCCATCTCCCTCTTTTTGGAGATGGAAGCCACACTATTATGGCACTGCTTTGCGATGGTTTTTCCACAAACGCGCAAACTGCGCTCGCTTACATTCTTCTTGGTACTTTTGCAGAGGCAATTACAGCAACTGGCCTAGCTCAAATTATTTCTAAAAAAATTAGCAAAATTATTGGCACTAACAAATTCATTCTTCTTGCAGTTCTAACAATTATTGCGTGTATGTCTCAAAATATTGTGCCTGTTCACATTGCTTACATTCCTATTCTTATTCCGCCGATTCTTTCCATTATGAACAAGCTTAAGCTAGATCGCCGCGCTGCCGCATGCTGCACTGCGTTCGGACTAGAAGTGCCATACATTGCTATTCCATTTGGCTTTGGCTTAATTTTCCAAACAGTTATTGCAACTAATCTTTCTAAAAATGGTATGAAAGTTAGCGTTTCAGACGTTAGCGCTGTGAACTGGTATTTGGGTGCTGCAATGCTTGCAGCTTTACTGTTTGCAGTTTTTGTTCTATACAGAAAGCCTCGCGAATATAAAACAACCGAAGCAGATACTCGCGCTGCGGACGCTGTTGTTGGTCCGCTTACTAAAGCACACTACGTAACCATTCTTGCGATTATTGTTGTTGTAGTAGTGCAAGTTATTAGTAAGGATCTTTCGCTTTCTTCTCTTGCAGGTCTTGCAACCATGATTATTTTTGGCGCAATAAAGTGGAAAGACATCGACAAGCAGCTTATGGGCGGCGTTAAGCTTATGGGTCTTATTGCATTTATTATGCTCATTGCTGGCGGCTACGCTAACGTGATTCAAGCTACAGGCGGAGTTAATGAGCTTGTACACCTTGGCGTTGCTTGTATGGGTCAAAACAAGCTAATCGCTGCATTCGTTATTACGATTATTGGCTTGCTTGTTACTATGGGCATCGGCACATCGTTTGGCACGGTTCCTATTCTTGCAGTTTTGTTCGTGCCTCTTTGCCAAAGCATTGGTTTTAGCACTCCTGCAACAATTCTTCTTATGTCTTCCGCTGCAGCTCTTGGTGACGCAGGCTCCCCTGCTTCCGATACAACGCTTGGTCCTACTTCTGGCTTAAATGCAGATGGTCAACACAGTCACATTTGGGATACTTGCATTCCAACATTCCTTATCTTCAACATTCCACTTATGGCTGCAGGCATTGTAATATCTCAGTTTATTTAGCATTTAGCTGAAAGTCACAAACAATACACATCTAATAAACGCTGGTGAAGATTTTTGCCATTTACGGCAATTTTCTTCACCGCGCCAAGTAGGCGAACCTAACATACATCCACCCGCAAAGTAGCCAATCAATGCAAATTCGCGGGCGATTGGCTACTATTGCAGAAAGCGTACTGCGTTAATATTTTTACCGAGCTTAAAATTGCTCAGCACATTTCAACAAGCCAGCCAACATCCTCACATAGACACAGTGTAAAGTGAGTAGAAGTAAGCCTTCTGATTCATAAGATCCTCAAAGCTTCCGCGCTCAATAAGCTCGCCACTTTTCATCACAAGAATCTCATCATATTGTTTAAGCGAATTAGCATCCAAGCGGTGAGTTATAACAAGTCGAAGAATTCCTTGCAAATCCAAAATAGACTGCGTTACGTTCGCGCTCGTCTCGTTATCTAGCGCACTCGTTGCCTCATCAACCAGCAGAATCTCGGACTTTTTAAGCAAGCTTCGCGCAATAGCAATACGCTGCTTTTCGCCGCCAGAAAGATGGCTACCGTTCTCACCGCACTGATAATCCTTGCCTTTAGCAGCAATCAAATCATCCAAACCAGCCAAGTGAATCACGCGATCTACCTCTGCGTCCGGGAACGGCTTAAACAGCGTAATATTATCTAAAATCGAAGCATCAAACATAAACACAGACTGCTGCATAAGAGTCGTCTTATCGTAAAGCGAACTCTTGCTCACATTGCTAAGTTCGTGATTATTCAGCTGCACGCTACCCTTATAATCCTTGTAATAGCCCATAAGCAGATTAATCAAACTACTTTTACCAGCGCCAGAAGGCCCCACTATCGCGTAAGATTTTCCATCTCGCAAAGTTAGATTTACGTTTTTCAAGACTTTATGATCCGCATCATAAGAATACGAAACATCTCGCAAAACAACGTTTTTAATAGAATCGTCAATAATCTCGCCAGAATCTTCCTTAGCGTTACTCATATAATCAGCCATCTTGCTAATAAGCTTCTTAGCGCCCTTCATCTCGCCAAGCATTTGCGGAAGACTAGAAATAGGCTGAAGTACGCCATTCATCAAATTAGTAAAAGCTAAAACCATTCCAGCAGTAATAACACCAACGTGAGCGTTAACCATCCAAGCGCCAACAAGCATCACTCCAAGCTGAGTTCCAAGGCTGGAAATTGTGCCAAGAGCAGAAACAGTAGTCATTGTTTTCTCGCGAAGATTCTTCGTATGCTCAAGCTCCATCGACTGATTTTTGTAGCGATTAATAACCTCCTGCTCCGCCTTAAAACTCTTAATAACAGAAACTCCGTTCAAAACATCCTTCGTCAGTGCCGTATAAGACTCATTCGATTTAGAAACCTGCTCCTCTCGAGTGGCGATTTCGTTAGCTGTAAGAATCGAGCACGCCATTGGAAGCACAGAAATAACAAGAGCAATAACAGTGAGCAGCGGACTGTAGTAAATCATAAGAGCTAGCGAGCTTACAAGCATAAGAACATCTTGAACAAAGTCAAAAATCTTCTTTAAATACTTTTCTTGAATACGCTCGCAATCATTAGTAAGTACAGAAAGATACGTGCCAGAATTTGCAAGCGAAAAATCACTATAACTCTTTTTTAACAGCTTTTTAATAACAGACTCTTTATACTGATTCATTGCTTTTTCAAGAAAGCGAGGATACGCGCTGCGCTTCAACGCGAAAATCAGGGAGATTGCCAGCATAAAGGAAGTGACAAGCAGCAAAATAGTAGTTAGAGAGAAGTCTCCTTTGCCAGACATATAGTCGAAAATAATTTGCAAAATCCAAGAAATAGCAGTGTAAATCATAGACAAGGCAATAAAAACTATCATCGAAAGAAAAGCTACAAGTTTGTTTTCTTTGAAAAATAGTTTTACGTAATTTTTTACGTCGGGATGCAGTGTGGATGATTGCTGATTTGCCGATGATCGCTGATTCGCCGTATTGTCAGTTTTACTCATTCTCGCTACCTCTCACTTCCTTTATACATCTCTTCTATTTCTACCATCTCTACTATCTCTTCTCTAATATCATTTTCGTAAGCAGCACTTCATAAGCTATTTGCTTATTCACTCACTACAAAGCATTGAAAGCTACACTATCATACTTATCACGATTATTAACCATTAACGTAATACTTAAACGCATTTATACGTAATGCTTGCTAGAAATAATAAGCATAGAGTTAAAAAAAAAATCAAATTAAAATGCTGATTCCGTATGTAATATCAGTGTAAACGTGTCAAATGCGCAACGCTGCTTCAATACAAAGCTCAAGAGCATACGCTTTAGAGTCTCCACCCCAATTGCGCTCATCATAATTTTCAACATCGTGCAAAGTATCTGCAGTGTAAAGAATCTCACCCCAAACAATCCCACGCATTTGTGCACAAGCCGCTAAAGCAGAACACTCCATCTCAACAACCGCGCATCCCTCCTGCTTACGACTAGCAACTTTCGTCTTAGTCTCACGGAAAAACCCATCAGTAGTCCACGTTTTAACTTCATGATAAGGCAAATTATGCGCCTGCAAGGTTTGTAAAATAGCACGTCTCGAGCGCTCTGAAACATCAACATAACGACTTGGAGGCAAATAATGATAAGAAGTCCCCTCATCCCTTAAAGCTTTATACGGAACCAGAAAAACGTTTTCCGCATAATCAACTAGAGATCCGCAAGAACCAGCACTAACAACTTCGCTAACACCGTAAGAAATCAGCCAGTCTAAGATCTGAACAGCAGCAGGAGCGCCAACTGGAGCCTGCACTAAGCAGATTTTTTGCGTTTCTTCTTCTACTTCGCTGTTTGTATTTTCTCTTACTTTTTTCTCTACTTTCTCTTCCAAAACATATATCGGATATTTTTTAGTTGCAGACTCAAAATTTGCTACAATCGTAGCTTTCCTGCTTAAAGCATACTGATCGATTTCATCGCCTAAGAAAGCAAAAACCGCTTTAGATGGAAGCTGAACGGAAATATTATCGTGATTTGGCATTAAAACTGCGCTTTTATCGGAATCATACTCTAAAATCGGTAAATCGTATTCTGCCATATAATCAGCTCCTTCACACAATCAGCTAGTTCTACAAGCCATTCAATCCTATATACCAGTATGCGCATTATCGCACAAAAATCACAAAGTAGCCAATCGCTGTAAATTCGCGGGCGATTGGCTACATTAGATATACCGTCTAGCTAAACATTTTCGCTAGCTAAGTATGCTATCGATATTCTTCTTATTGCTTAGATCATCTTCATCAAGAAAAGCCATCTGCTTTATTCCGCTTAATCTTGCAATAAGCGAAACTGGGAAAGTAACAATATTTTGATTAAGAGCGCTGATATTACTATTTACGATTCTTTTTGCTGCAGCCAGCTGCTCGTTTTCGTCGTTCACTTCTTCTTGCAAATTCAAAAATTGTTCGGAAGACTTTAATTCTGGGTAAGCTTCTGCCAAAGCAAAAATCTTCCCTATTGCATGATTCTGATTTTTCATTGCTTCACTAGAATCCGCAGAGTTTAATCCTTCTCTTAAACTCACCAAATCCACTAATGTTGTTTTTTCGTATTTTGCAAACGACTGCGCAACTTTAAGCATTTGGCAAATCGTGTCGTACCTTTTAGCGAGCGCAATGTCAACATTTTTTTGCGACTCTTCTATAATCACTCTATATTTTCTTAGTCTATTTAACGTACCAATAAACCAGCCAATAGCCACTACAAGCACTGCTGCAATAACTATTAAAATAGTTTCATAATCCATAATGTCTCCTTTATTTTTAGCCTTTTTCTAGTCTTAATTATCTCTAATTTTGCAATTTCTCTCTAATTACGCTGATTATTTCGTAATATTCAGCCAAAACATCTCTAAATCTTGCATATTCTCTTGTTAAAGATAGGTCTTCTATTCCAGATTTTCCAGGATTTCCTAATATGTACCGACCAGAATCAAAAGATGCAATAATATGCTCGCTATCTAGATATATGCAAACTCTCATTCTTTTTTGCAAATTATTCAATGCTTCTATAAAACTTGGATCTAATACAAGCTTTGTATAAAAATCGTCTGTAGAAAAGATTGAATACGAGTTATTAAACTCAATGGATTCTGTTTGAACTTCACTCTCCTCTTTTGTTTTTTTGCCATAGTATCCACTTAGTTTTTGCCCCATAAAGTTCTTTCCAGTAACGGGAACGATTCTAATGTGACCATTTATATTGGTTTTTGCGTTTATTAATAAGACTTGCCCAATAAAATCCGTTTTTTTAACAGTTTTTCCACTTTCAGTTCTAGAAAAGTGTATTGCTTGCATGTTTGAAAATTCAGTTTTAGATTCATCGCCAAAAATTATGTGTTTATTTGAATAATACCTACTCGATATTGGCAGAAGATTATTAAAAATACTGTTGTCAATTCCTTCAGAATTTTCTAATACCGTTCCAGGCAGAATCGCATTTAGAATCGGCGTTAAAACATTATTCGCATATAGCGAGCTTACATCAACCTTATTTGTTACAAAAAACTTGCCAGCAAAGCAAACAACAAAGGCAACTATTATGAGTAAAGGATATTTATAAGTAGAGTAGTCAAACGAAGGAAGATAATTGCCAACAGCACCAATAATCAGCACTACTGGTATTAATGGGATTAAACGCATTGGGTCAAAAGCGTTATTTTTTATGCCTTCTTTTAACTCATTTAGTTTCCCTTGCATTTGGGGAGATTTTTCTAATTTATTAAGTCTTTCTAAAACTTCGGGATTTGTAAACACGCTACTATGTTTTACATTCATCGTCATCTCCCTCTTATAATCGCCAATATTTTTATAACAACATCTTTATAAAAGTCATAAAAGGCTCTTATATTTTTTTATCATAAATAATCATTATTTGGAATAGTTAAATTTGTGATAGCAAAATTTGGAATAGTGAAATAGTCAAATAACGAAATAATAACAACTTTGATTTTGATATAAAAGTGATATAGCTGTTATTATTTTCAATAAAGACTTAATACAAAACAAATAACAAAGAACAAAATAACACAAAATAAACAATATAACAATTTATAACACATTAATTTTCAACTACTTTAATAACATTTCTCAAAGCGTATAATGAACTTGAATTTATTCCTTAACTGATAGGAAGTTCAAAAATGGTAAAGAAACTAAAAACTATTTGGAGCGTTAAATTAACTACCGCTTCACTCGTACTGATACCAGCCGCAATCGGCATAAATTATGTTGCAAAACTATTTGCAAGCATGCTAAAACTACCACTTTGGCTTGGCACACTAGGCACTTGCATTTCAGCTTGCTTAGCAGGACCAGTTGTAGGCGGAATTGCTGGATTTTTAACTAATATTGTTTACGGCTTAACAATTGATCCGATTTCTACAGTCTATAGCATTACAGCTGCAGCAATTGGCGTAAGCGTTGGAATCGCTGCACGATTAAAATATATGAACAAAGGCCTACACATTTTTATAACAAGTCTTATTGTTGCAGCAATCGCAATAATCATCTCTACACCTCTAAACATGATTTATTGGGGCGGAACCACTGGAAACGTTTGGGGCGACGCTGTTTTTGCAGCAATGGGATCCAAAGGCTTCTTTGCATCATTCGTAGATGAGCTTGTTGTAGATATACCAGACAAGATTGTTGTTTTGTTCCTTGCAGCTGGAATTTATAAAGTTCTTCCTAAGAGTTTAATAGCTATTTATCAATCCGATGACGAAGATCTTGATAAATAAACGTTTATCGCAAGCAAATAAATCGCATAAACGTTAAGTTCTACAAGTTTTTATAAGCACAATAAGACGAGATAGCATGAAAAGCATCAGCCTATTTGAAGATAAGCATTCGTTTCTAAACGGACTATCTGCAAAAACCAAGCTTGCATACGTAATATGCGCTACAAGCACGCCGAGTTTGCTTGGAGGCTACACTTCTTTTGCTATCTTTATTATTTTGAGCCTAATCTTACTTGCAACATCAAGGGTCCTAGCAAAAATAAAAATCGTAATACAAGTTACCGGTTTTATTATTGTAACTATTTTTATAGTTCAAACTTTCTTTAGATCGGGAAACTACACGATTTTATTCAAACTAGGACCTTTGATTGCTCGCAAGGAAGGTTTTGAAGTAGCAATGAAGATTGTGCTAAATATATTAAACATTTCGTTTGCATTTTGTGTTTTAACTCTTACAACTAAACCTTCTAATATGATGCAAGAGATGATACAAGCTGGCTTACCACCTAAAATGGGCTATGTTTTTGTCTCGCTATTTCAAATCATTCCTCAAATAACACAGCAAACTTCGACTATTGTTGACGCACAAAGAAGCAGAGGATTACAAACAAAAGGTTCCCTAATAACGCGTTTCAAAGCTTTTTTGCCTTTAATATCCCCGATTATAATGTCTTCATTTATGAGTTCTAAAGAAAGAACTATAGCTTTAGAAGTTCGCGGATTTTCGTGCAATAATCAAAAAACATTCATAAAACCATTTAAGCCAAGTAAATACAATACGCTATTTTTATGCGCTTGTTTAATCGTAATAATCGCATCTATTATTTATGCGTTACTTAATAATTTAGGATATGTAGCATGGAAGCTATTCATATAGAGCACTTAAAATATCGCTATCCTTATAGTAAAACTCTTGCACTTAATGACATTTCTTGCGATATTCATAAAGGCGAATTTATTGGAATAATAGGTGCTAATGGAGCTGGAAAATCAACATTATCTCAAGCTATTTTAGGTCTTGTTCCTAATCTTTACCACGGAGCGTACGGCGGAAAAGTCGAAGTAGAAGGTCTTAACGCAAAAACTACGCAAATAGACAGTCTTTGCAAAAAAGTTGGCTTAGTTTTTCAAAATCCTTTTAATCAAATTACTGGCTCGAAGCTTACTGTGTATGAGGAGATTGCGTTTGGGCTGGAAAATATTGGCATTGAGCAAAACGAGATGCAAAATCGCGTAGAGAAAATTATGGAAATGCTCAACATTGCGCATCTTAAAGATTGTTCTCCATACGATTTATCTGGCGGCCAAATGCAACGCATGTCTATTGCCGCTATTTTAGTTATGCAACCAGAAGTAATAATTTTAGACGAGCCAACTTCGCAGCTTGATCCTAAAGGTTCGGAAGAGGTTTTTAAGTCTGTAGAATCCTTAAAAAATCAGGGTCAAACTATTATTATGGTTGAGCACAAAATGGAAAAAATCGCGCAATATAGCGACCGCGTAATGCTTTTAAGCGAAGGAAAACTCATTGATTTTGATACTCCGCAAAAAATCTTTTCTCGCGAAGACTTGGAAGAATATGGCGTAAATCCTCCTGTTTATACTCAAATTTGCAAAAAACTTTCGTTAAAAAACAATAATGGCTTGTATCCAATAACTCTTGAGCAAACATCACAAATTTTACGCTCGCACGAAGGGAATCGATTACAATGACTCCTACTATTGAAATACGAAATGTGTCTTTTTCTCATACTCCAACATCACAAATATTCAATAATCTAAATTTGTCTTTTGCTCCTGGAGCATGCGCTATTGTTGGTCAAAATGGCACTGGAAAAACAACTTTACTTAAGATTCTTAGAGGACTTCTTACGCCGAAATCTGGAAGCGTTTTATTAAATGGTAAAGATATTTCAGAATGTACTGTTCCCTCTCTTGCTAAAGATATTGGATTCGTATTCCAGAATCCAGATGACCAGATTTTTGAATCAACTGTTATGCGCGAAGTAATGTTTGGACTTTTAAAAATTGGAATTGATAAGAGTCAAGCATTGATCCAAGCAAAAGAAAGTCTAAAACTTGTAGGACTTTTAGATAAAAGCGAGGTAAATCCTTACGATTTAAGTCTTTGCGAAAGAAAAATGGTTTCTATTGCGTCGATTTTAGCAATGGATACTCAGGTTGTTATATTAGACGAGCCTACGATTGCTCAGGACGATTGCGGCAAAAATTGTATTGAATCAATTATTAAACACCTTGTTTTGCAAGGAAAGACTGTTATAGCTGTTCTTCACGATATGAATTTTGTTGCTCGAGTATTTAATCGCGTTGTTGTGCTTTCCAATGGCAAGGTTCTTTTTGACGGCACTACGCGAGACGCATTTATGCAAGATAACATACTTTCTAGCGCACAACTAGATAAGCCAGATGTTGTTAAGCTGTGCGAAAAGTTGGGTTATGAAAATACGTTCCTATCTGTTGAAGAATTTGTGAACGATTATTTTAAGCGGAATAATCGCAAATACTAGCTTTTATTTTTACAGATTTATCTTTACAGATTTATCTTTACAGATTTATAGTTGACTTTCATATTGACGCGCTGCAATAAGCAAGCGTATACTATACACGGCTTTGATACATGGGGTTAAAGCTTTCTTGTATCAACAAAATACAATATGAATCAGGGGAATACCATGTTACAAAATTTAGGTAACGGTAAAAACATTCACTCTAACATGTCTTTGCCATTTAAAAAAATTGTATCTGGCGTAATTGTTTCGTTAAGCGTAGTTGGATTAGCATGCTCGCTAAGCGCTTGTGGATCGAATAGTGTAAAAAGCAGCGCAACGAAAACAGAAGTCAAAAAGGTAAAGAAAGTAAAAGAGTATAAGACTGAGTTCTTTATTGGCGCTAGCGAAGGCTTGGATTCCGCTGCATCCCCTGTTATTATGCACTTTATTGGTGACGATAAAAACAATAAGGACGTTGACTTTTATCATGCTGTTCTTGCAAATGATAAGCAAGACGTAATCAACATGAAGGCTGGTCATTATAAGGTAGAAGTATCTGATTGCATGTTGTCTAACGGAAGTATACTCGCAACAGATTCCGATCGATTCGACGGCGGAGTGACCATCGATAAGAATAACAATAATAAAATCGAAGTTCTTTTTGCAGACAACATTGATGCTCGAATAGTCGATGAATCCCGCGTAAACCGTTACGCAAATCTTATTAAGACTGCTCTAAAGAACGGTGACGAATCTTTGTCTGGCGAAAACGGTAAAGCTATTGCCGAAACTGTTGCTAAGAATATTAAGACGTTTGCCGATATTCGTCATATATCAGCTCCTAGTGAAAATTTCTCAGTAAATAAAACACCTCAAGGTCATACTGGTAGCACTAATACGAGCGATCCACACAAAAACACAACCACGCATCAACCTCATCGTAATGCGCAAACTCATAATGAAAGCAATCCAACTCCAAAGCCGCAACCAAAACCAGCTGTTCCTCAACCTAAGCCTAAGCCTGTAACTCCTAAGCCAAACCCTTCAACACCGCCGCAACCAAAACCTGTAACCCCTAAGCCGCATCACCCTCACCATCATCCTGTGTATCCAGTTGACCCTGCACCAAAACCAGTGCATCCGGTGACTCCAAAGCCAGTGACTCCAACACCGCGCCCAGTTCCACCTGCTCCGCATCCTGTTCCACCAGCTCCTAAGCCACAGAACGATGTGTTTAAGACTGGAAGGATGATGATTGGCTTCAGGTTCACCTATAGCGTAGAAGATGAATGGCATGGACATGATTTTGTAACCGATCCTTTCAAATACGGTATAATTAACGCTGGCAATCGTAGTGTAACATTTACGCAGGAAAAGAACCGTATGTGGTATACAGATGTCGTAAAGCCATATAGACGTCAAATGCTGCTCGCCGGCATAAATGATTGCTGCCATCCACTTTATGGTTACTACATCATCAACATGCGTACCCATACATTCACCTATGAAGTTATTGGTGAAGCTCAGGTTCCACCATACATCCCAGATGCTAACCTTCCGGGACACCGTAGGGGAACCGTTCAGGGTGGGTTCGATAACTAACCTATAAAATATAGGGGCTTGAACTGTAAAAAGTTCTTGCTCCTATATTTTTTCCCATACAAATGAACACCGGCGGCAAGCCGCCGCGGGAGGTATTTTGAGATTATATGCTTAAAATTCAAAAAAGCATACTATTTCAAAATATTAGTGAAAGGATAATATTATGCCGAATTGGGTATATAATCAAATAGAATTTCAAAATAGAGAAGATACCGAAAAAATCGCTAAATAAGCCAATACCAAAGTAGCCAATCAATGCAATTTTGCACCCAATGACTACTGGCGCACGCCTTACAATGATTTAGACAAGTTATTCAAATAATAAAAAAACTTAATCTACAATCTCATTATGAAAGAACATCAAAAAGAAATTCATATCTTGCATTATTTCTTCCCACAAAAGACTTTTAGCCCAAGATGCTTTTCTTTGATAATCCTTCCACTTTATTCTCAACACTTCACTATCTTTAATCCTATCGAAAATTTCATTCACGTTACTCAGTAAATAAAGTGTATCCCTCGTTTGAGAAGTAGCGTAAAAAGCTTTAGCAATCTCTTCTTTCTTAAAGGCATTATCTCCTTGAGACACTCTAAGAGCATGCAAATCATAAAAGTCTCGCATTCTAGTGTTAAATTCTTCCCTCACAAGAATTGTTTGCAACTTTTCCGCTAAAATCGTTGCAATTGGATAAGTCAACAAAGAGATAGATTCTGAGAACATTAAAGGCAATTCTGCTTCCATAGCAGATGGAGTAATAGCATGCCCAGTTGAAATATCGATTTTAACAGGAGTTTTTGTACCATCAAAATCTGCAATTAGGCCAGCTCGAACCCCTGGATAGTCAGATTCTTGCATAATAGAATCAAGTGTTTGCAGCGTAAATTTAACACCGTCATCAATATTAATAGATATTACATCTGATATAAAAATACGCACATCATCTTCACTAAGAGAAATATTTTGCATAGTTGTATCAATATCCATTGTCGTACGAAGATTTACGCCAACAAGATAAGAAATCAGCATTCCACCTTTTAGAACAAAATTGTCTTTATAGTGCGAGTGAGAAACACGATCTAAAAAACGCTCCATCATATATATGCGCATTAGCACGCGAGGATCTACACCCTTTTGGAGTGCAACATTCTTTATTTTTGCTTTAAGCTGGTTAGCATCCTTCATTCTCATAGTAACACCTCCAAATATTGTGATATCAACTTTGAAACCCTAAATTTTTTAGCGTAGTCACTCAGTATATCAAGTCGCTTATCCCTTCTTTTAACATAAGCTTTTAATGCACCAAATACTATCTGTTCATCTATTTGAGAACGAGAACGCAAAATATCGCAAATTGTGCGCTCTAAATCATAAGAAGGTACAAGATTGCCGTCAGGTGACTTAAGATTTTTCTTACCAATTCCTAAATAATTTGGTTTTATATAAAACACCCTAACACCAGTATTAATTAGACTACTTGCATTATAAGTTGACGGAACAGTCACTGTTAAAGAAGAAGGTTCTCTATCAGTCAAATTATGTAGAAGAAGGGCAGATTCATGTGAAAAAACAGCAACAGATGTGCGCTTTGAGAATAAATTCATTTCATCATTCCACAAATTGCTCTTAACGTAAACACCTTTTGATACGCGTTCTAAGCTTTCATCTTTAATAAATCGATAAACACTAGATGGGCTAATTCCAAGTTCTTTGATGACACTACCAATGCTTAAAACTTGCTTTTTCTCCATGTAATTGCGCAATTGATCTTTTAACATTTGCCCACCCACTTAATGACACGTTTACGCTGATTTAATACATTATATCAGCATAAACGTATCAAATGCGCAAGCAAATCGTAAAGTGCAAATAGCCAAACCACATTTAACCAAATCACAAAGTAGCCAATCAATGCAATTTTGTGCTTAATGGCTACTTGCGCCAAACAGAAACATTAACGCAGAAAAAGTAGTACATATCAAATTTGACAAACACAAATCCATTCGCTATAGTCTTCACTTATCACCATTTCGACGAGTAAAGGAGTGCACATGTATCATACAAATATGATGACAAATTGTTGTTGTAACGTATGCTGTTGCGCATTTCTTAATCGAAATGATGTTTGCAAACACTAAGTATGCATCATCTAGCCTGTGTTAAAAGCATCTACGTTAAAACACAGCAAATTACGATTCAAGAAACAGCGCGCTGTTTCTTTTTTTATGCCAAAATTCGAATATAACGTCAAAAAACAACAATTTAATACGTATTAATGTTAAAACGAATAAATATTAAACGAATAATGGCATCTTTAGAAACAACTAATAAATAATCACTTTATTAATAAAAATTGTTTTTTAAAAATTAAAAACAAAACAGAAACAAATTAAACAAAACAAACAAGTAAGGGGAAATATTATGTCTAATATTTACAAGTCCGTGCAAGAACTCGTAGGAAACACTCCACTTATGGAGCTTACACACATTGAAAAAGAGTACAATCTAGCAGCAAAAATCCTTGTAAAACTCGAATACTTTAACCCAGCAGGCTCCGTAAAAGACCGAATTGCAAAGCAGATGATTGAAGAAGCAGAAGCCGAAGGCACGCTTAAACCAGGCTCAGTAATCGTTGAGCCAACTTCTGGAAATACTGGCATTGGTCTTTCAATGATTGCGCAGACAAAAGGATACAAAAGCATTATTGTAATGCCAGAAAGCATGTCTATTGAACGCCGAAAACTTATGAAAGCATACGGCGCCGAGCTCGTACTCACCCCAGCTAAAGATGGAATGAAAGGCGCAATTGCCAAAGCGAAGGAAATCGTTGAAAACACGCCAAACGCGTGGACCCCAGGGCAGTTTACCAATCAAGCAAATGTGCACGCGCACTACAAAACAACAGGTCCAGAAATTTGGCAAGACACTGATGGAAACGTGGATATGCTCATTGCTGGCGTTGGAACAGGAGGCACAATCACAGGTACTGGCACATACCTAAAGGAGCAAAATCCGCAGCTTGAAGTAATCGCAGTAGAACCAGCCGACTCCCCTGTGCTCGCAGGTGGCAAGCCAGGAGCGCACAAGATTCAAGGAATCGGCGCAGGATTCGTGCCAGACGTGCTCAACCAAAACATTTATAATCGCATTGTTCACGTAACAAATGAAGACGCAATCGAAAGCGGCAAGCTTATAAGCAAAAAAGAAGGTGTGCTAGTGGGTATTTCTTCTGGAGCTGCAATCTGGGCAGCAATCCAAGAAGCAAAAAGAGAAGAAAACAGGGGAAAAACCATCGTTGCAATACTGCCAGATTCAGGAGATCGATACTTGTCTACAGCATTATTTGAAGACTAACTACATTTAGGAGCGCTACTGTAAATACGCAAGTTTTGATTAAATAATATATGGATAATAAATGGATAATAAATAACATTATTAGATAATGATCAAAACTGTAGAATAAAGAAAATAGCAAAATAACGGGAGAAATGTATGAGTGATCGCCTTGACCTTATAAATCAACTAAACTCAATTAACGATTCAGACATAAGGCAAGCTACATTCATACCTAATTACCGCAATATTATTGCACTCATACATGCGACTCAGGCTCTACTTTTGCCTGAGTTGCATGTGCGCAATGAAATCAACGATGCTACACAACTCAACGCTAGTTTGAATAATAACGCTAGTTTGAATACCGTTACTTCAAACGCATTAGACACTATAGAACGCATTATATTTCACGAACTTCAATGCTACACAAGCAACACAATTAAAATTCGAGAAACTTGCGATCAATTTATAAATACTCTTCCTACAATTAAAAAGTTACTTTTAACAGATATTCAAGCCATGTATGAAGGCGATCCTGCTTGCACAAGCAAAGTAGAAGTAACGCTCGCATACCCTGGTTTTTATGCAATGCTTATTCACCGCACAGCTCACGCACTCTACGAACTTAACGTACCGCTAATTCCTAGACTTATGAGCGAATATGCACACAGAAAAACTGGAATCGACATTCATCCAGGAGCAAAAATTGGCGCATATTTCTGCATAGATCATGGAACTGGTATTGTAATCGGCGAAACAACTGTAATCGGCGAGCATGTTAAGCTTTACCAAGGTGTAACTCTGGGTGCAAAAAGTTTTGCGCTAGACGAGAATGGAAATCCTGTAAAAGGCGGAAAGCGGCATCCAAATATTGGAAATAATGTTGTAATTTACGCAAACGCAACAATCTTAGGCGGAGAAACCACAATCGGCAGCGGAAGCATAATCGCAGCAAACGCGTGGATTAACCGCAGCATTCCTGCAAACACAACCTACCACTTTCCTAAAGCCTAATACGCTATTATGCTCTGTCTTTTATAAAACCGCAGCACTCGATTTCTGCTAACTCAATAAAACCAGCAGACTTATAAAAAGCAATAGTTTTTTCAGTACAATCCGTAGTCAATTGAATTTGACGAACATTCGGGTAACAATCCACAATCGCATTTAACAAAGCAGAGCCTATTCCCTGCCTTTGATACTCTGGCAAAACAAGAATATCTTGAATAAGAACAACCGTATATCCGTCACCAACAGCTCTAGCAATGCCAACCAGCTCATCATTTTTATACGCAGCTAAGACCTTGAGCGAATTATTAAAGCCATTTTCTAAGGCGGGTAAATCATCTGTATATGAAGACCAGCCAACGGAATCATATAGTCTTAAAATATCTTTGCTATTATATTTTTTATACTCTTTTATTTGCACGTCTGTTAAATTCATTTACAATAACACCTCGCAAAACATAGCAAAAGTACGCGATTCTAAAACGTAAAAATGTAAAAACATAAAAACGTAAGAACGCGTACTTGTAAGAATACTTAGTAACCGCTACAACAGATGCAACGGTTGCAACAGCTACAACAGCTACTTGTTAAGTTGCACAGTCTCGTGATCCATGCCCATCTTAAACTTAAGACCTGCACGCTGCCACATGCGATATTCACCAACCGCCGTAAAGAGAACATCTGTGGAAGAGTTAAGCGCAGTTTCGCACGAATCTTGAATCACGCCAATAATAAGGCCAATTGCAACTACTTGCATAGCAATATCATTTGAAATACCAAACGACGAGCACGCAAGAGGTATAAGCAAAAGCGAGCCACCAGCTACACCAGATGCACCTGCAGCGCTAACAGCAGAGAGAGCAGACAGAATCACAGCTGTTGGAATATCAACATAAATCCCAAGAGTGTGAGCAGCGCACAAAGCCATAATCGAAATCGTTATAGCAGCACCACTCATATTAATGGTTGATCCAAGCGGTATGGAAACAGAGTAATTGTCTTTATTAAAACCGAGTTTTTCGCACAAATTCATATTTACAGGAATATTTGCCGCAGAAGAACGCATAAAGAACGCTGTAACTCCCGAATCGCGCAATGTTCTCAATACAAGAGGATACGGATTCTTGCCAGTAAGAACAAAAACCAAAATAGGATTTACAATCAAAGCAACAACAGCCATAGTGCATACTAACAAGGCAATAACGGAACCGTATTCACTAAAAATACGAAGACCATTGCTTGCCACTGTTGTATAAACAAGACCCATAATGCCAAAAGGTGCTGCGTTAATAATCCAGTGAACAATTTTTCCAATAGCAGAAGAAACGTTGTCAAAGAATGCTTTAGTGGAAGGCTCAGCCAAGCGAAGTGCTACGCCAAATGCGATTGCCCAGAATAAAATACCAATAAAGTTTCCCTTTGCAAGAGCATCTACAGGGTTTACAACAATATTTAACACAAGAGAATTAAGAACTTCGCCGATTCCTTGAGGAGATGGCGAAGATGCTGCTTCAACATGCGCAAAAGTGAAGTCAACAGGGAAAATCATAGCTGCGCAAACAGCTATAAGGCTTGCAATAAACGTAGAGAGCGCATACAACACGATTACAAGATTCATGTTTCCAACACTTTTTGCTTTTGCAAGCGCGCCAATCACAAGGCAAAATACCAAAATCGGCGCAACGGATTTAAGTGCGCTCACAAACAGCTTTCCCATAAGATCTAGCACGTAAACGTGAGATGGCACAAAAAGACCAAGTGCAGCGCCTAGAAAAAGACCAATAACAATACGAAGAATAAGGTCAATGCTATTCCACTTTTGAAGAATCTTGTGCATGAGAGTCTCCTGTAATTTAGTTTGTGCAGAATATTTTATACTCTTTTATTTGTATTCATACTCGCAAGATTTTCTATTTTTACATATTATACACATGCATGCATACATATGCAAATCGTTAGGTTTTAGCGATTTAACAATGCCTTTTGCTTAAAAATAGTCTTTATTAGTCCTTATTAATCGTCATTAATCGTCATTAATCCTTATTAATCGTCATTAATCGCCTAATCTGCATAACTAGTATTTGGTAATTGAGGCAAAACAACAAACAATCCTGCTGTGAAAATCAGCGCGAGTATAGGCAAAAGCTGCCATTGGAACGTAGACGAGAATGCAAATCCAATCCAAGAACCAGTAGTAGCACCAATCGCAAACGCAAGGCGCGCCCAACCAGAAAACTTAGCGAGAGTACTTCCCTTAAACAGAATCTGACGCGCAACAATAATCGGCTCCACTAGCAGCATTCCGCCAATTGCCTCAAGTAAGAACGCAAAGCACATTATTGGCAAAAGATTAATAAACATAAAGCAATAAGAAAATGCGCTCACAATAATGCCTAAAATTGCAACTTTTCTTAAACCGAGTTTTTGAGACGAGTGCGCATACAAAACGGATGCAAGCACGCTTCCTACACCAGTAAAAATATACAATATCGTCAAAGAGTTAGAACCATATTGCTTACCAAGACCTAGAAGAATATAAGAAACAGAGCATGCAGGAATAAAAGCAACCAAAAGAGATCCAGCAAGAAGCATGATTTTACTCTTTAGTAATGGATTCGCAGATTGCTTGGCTGCAGATTTGTTGTCAACGTCATTTTCTTGCGATACTTGCGATACTTCTCCTTCTTCACTAATCGCTTGCGATTCATTCTCTACTTCTTGCAACTCTCCCTCTACATCGCAAGACGCTTGCGCAATGTCTTGTTTCATAATAAATCGCGTAGCACAAGCCGCAAAAGAAGTGACGGACGAGAAAATCAAAACCGCAGGAATCGACCAGCTTGCAATCCACGAACCAAGCGGAGAGCCGAGCAAGGTTCCTGTAATACTTGCCAAAACGCTCACAATGCCGCTGTAGTTTACAATCATGCCGTCATCGCCGCCTGCAGCATCAACCTCGAAAACTTCGCTAGCAATATCAATCACTTGACCAGTAATCAGCAATGCGCAAGAAAGAGCCACCAGCGACCACTTCCACGCAGGAGAGCCAAGCATAAGAAGCGGTAGTAAACTAAGCACGCCTTCTACGCCTTCAGTCATTGCAAGAGCGCGAAAACCGCCAAGCTTATCAACAATCCAACCAGAGCATGGCGAAAGAAAATCGGCAACCGTCATAAAAGTCTTACGAAAACCAATCACCCAAGCCGGCAAGCCCACAATAATAATCGAAGGCAAAACCGAGCCTTCATACGCTTGATTGCCTAGCATAGAAAAACAGAAGCCGACTAAAGCCCATCGCAATGCTGGACTAATAGATCTCATACGAATAAAAATATTATTCTTACTAAATATTGACTTCACAGCAACCAACTCTCCCTTAAAGCTCTTGTAAAATCGCAAATCATAATGCAAGCTTCTGCAAATGCATAACTACTCGCAAATCACTATCAAACTTAAATAATTCACTACAAACTACACAAATCCAATAGCTTATTTTACAAATTTAGTAACACTATACTCTTGTTCAAGAAAAATCAACAAATAATAATACAAAATAACAAAAAGCGGAAAACCGTTCGCGCGAACTAAGCGCGCTAACGTCTTCGCCACGCAGAAGCAGTGCTTCTGCCTTGAGTGGCTCAGCGCTCCGAATTGCCTTTTCGAGCTACGCTCTAAGCGAAAAGGCAGGTCGGAACGCACTACAAAAAACAGGGGTTAGTTATAGGACAAAAGTAAAAAACAAAAAGTGAAAAACAAAAAAGCTTTCGGTTTTGAATGCCCCTAGTAGCAAACAAAACCGAAAGCAACACACTCAACACTCAAAACCCCCGCAGCAGACGCCCTAACTCTGGGAAGAAAAGAAAATAATAGCAAACCAGAATTAAAACAAAAGTGCAAGAATCAAGAGCAAAACCAGTGTGGCATTTCCCTACAAAACACCACACCAGTCGTTAAGTGCAAACTCTAAAAGAGCATAAGCGCGCACTCACACACTTAGCATAAGTGCGCGCGCAATGCTTAGTGACGAGCCTTGCGAACAGCAGCACCCATGCCAGCAAGCATGGTGGCAGCCAAAGCGGTCAAAGTTACGCCAACACCAGTACCAGTGTGGGTGTTACCGCGCTTATCCTTGCCGTTCTTGTTCTCAACCTCAGTCTTAGCACCAGCAGCAGCAGAGCCATTAGCACCAGCCTTACCAGCGGCAGCGCCGTTAGCACCAGCCTGAGCACCATTCTTACCAGCTGGAGCAACACCATTGGAGGTGCTTGGAAGATCAAGGAAGTCATTATCCAATGGATCTGCAGCAGTAGAAACAACTGGAAGCTTGGTTGGATCTACATCAAGAGACACAGCATGATCGTAAGCAGCGTGATACTCTTTTACAGCAGCCTTCCAAAGAGACTTTGCATCCGTAGCCTTCTGCTTAGCTTCCTTATACTCTCCCTCAGCCTTAGTCTGCTTGGTTTCAGCAGCAGTAAGCTTGGCCTTAGCGCGATCAAGAACATCATTAAGATGGTCTTCACGCTTAGAATCAGTTTCACCGCTCATCATAAAGTCATTCAAAGCATCCTCAGCAGCCTTAACAGCTTCCTTGCAGGCAGAAACCTTTTCCTTAGCTGCATTGTAAGCAGACTTCTTCTTGAGATACTCAGCATAAGTCTTCTGCTTCTTCTCAATCTTAGTCTGAAGATCAGCTGCAGCGGTACGAACACGAGCAATAGCATTATCCTTCTGCTGTTCGTCAGACTCCTCTACAGGATCAGCCGCAGCGGTCTTAACAGCAGTTTCTGCATCAGTCCAGGCCTTAAGAGCAGCAGCAACGTCATCTACATACTTCTTGTGAGCAGCACCAGCATTAAGCCAAGCATTGTGGTCATTGACATATTTTGAAGCAGTACCCTTGTTTTCTACAGTGGCAGCTTTCATGTCAGCATCAGTATCAGCCTTCAGCGTAAGCTTGCCATTAGCGTCTTTTGTATAAAGCTTCTTAACATCTGCACTAGCTGACTCGGCTGGTTCCTTACCAGCTTCAGCAACTGGAGCCTGAACAAGCTTGAGATAAGCCTGCTGCTTTTCTTCAGCAACCTTCTTAGCTTCTTTCTTAGTCAAGACCTTCTTTGCGTCATTGTTTGGAGTCTCAGCAGCAAATGCTGGGGTGGCCATTGCGAAGCCGGCAAGCAAAGTTGCGCCAGCAGCGAAAGCGGCGATAGCCTTCTTATTCATCATTTTATTTCCTTTCTTCTTCTCCCCCACGCGCATGCAGCCAATCCACAAGCGGCGGGGAAAAATAATCAAACACGCGTTCGCGCATTTCCACCAACGGTTATCCACCGTGTGATGTTGCTATTAACATACCCCCCCCCCGTTTGAAAAAGTCAAGCCCCAACCAAACATGCTAAACCGAAAAAAATGATGTTATACACAAACTAATCCACAATTAAAGCCACTCTCGCCGTAAAATTTGTGGATAAACAACACTTAAACCGTAAAAATACGCATTTCAAGGTTTTTGAAGAATTCTCCCAGGTTTTTTTAAGAAAAGATACTCGCGCGTGTCGTGGAACAAATAATGGGAAAATAAGGAATATCGTTCGCACGGATTAGCCGTGCGAACGTCTTCGCCGCATGTAAAGTCCACTGGACTTTACATTTAAGCGGCTCAGCGAATCGAAGTGCACTCGCGCGCTACGCTCTAAGCGCTCATGCAAGTCGATTCGCGACACGCCGCCAGTTTGTACCATACGCGACTCGTATGGTAACGTTTTCGCAAACTAAAAACCATTACCCTACCAATAGTCATGTCTTTTCAACGATGAAAGGAATACTCAAATGTCTACAATCAAACGCGTAGCATACGCAATACTACATAATTACGGAAAAATGAGCCACGAGAGACTAGAACTACTCACATACTACTGTCAAGCACAATACTTATCTACAACAAGCCTACAATTATTCCCTAACTCATTCCAAGCATGGAAAAACGGGCCAGTATGCCTAGAACTATTTAACATATGCTACCTAACACAAGACGAAGTAAGCGAAAACAATATTATCTTCAGCCCAGTCGAACTATACAAATCATTTAACTGCTCCCAACTACGCGTAGTATACGCTGTTTGCGACGCGTTAAAAGATTACACTACACAAGACTTAGCCGCCAGAGCACGCAGTGAACTACCATGGGTTGACGCTAGAAGAGGCGTTAACACTAACAACGCATGCGATACTGAACTATCACATAAAATCATCCACGATTATTACGCGAAAAACCCTGTAATTGCAGACGGGCGCGCGAATACAAGAAGTAGAAGCGTTGAAAACGCCATACGCCGTCTAAGAGACGCGCATCTTAAAAAATGCAAGCAAGCAGAAAAAGAAAAACTAGAAGCACAAAATCAAGCGCACGCGGTTAATAATCATTGTAAAGAACTCATAGACGCTGAAAACATGGTCATGCGTAAAATCAGCATGCTAAACGAGTTCAAAAACATGTCGGATAATAATATTAAAACTCGAGCACGCATGATAGCTAGAAGCATAGGAAAACAATTATGCGAATACGAGCAAAACAAGATTAAACGCCAAAACTTTCAACATAACCTAGAAGCAGTAAAACAACAAAACACGGCTCAAAACACGAGTACAAACAGCAACACAAACAACACTAGTAGTAACACGACTCAAAACACAACTAGTAAAAGTAGTAGTAAAACTAGTAACACGACTACAAACAGTGGAAACACTGCAAACAACGCAAAGGCTACGCCTAGCGGAATGGCTACACACAGAACGAACACTACAACTAGCAGGAATCCTGCGACTAGCGCAAAGAGTGAAGCCAGCAAAAAATCTGCATCCAGTAGAAAATCTTCAGCCAGCAAAAAGTCCGCAAAAAACGAAGCTAGTTAACGCATTTTGCGCGACTTTACAGCAATTCATGATATGTTAAACAATAGAACAACAACAAAAAAAAACGCCACTGTTTGAGCAGTGGCGTTATTGCGTTTGTGGAGTCGCGGGGAATTGAACCCCGGTCCGGAAACCGTACCCTCGGTCTTCTACGTGCGTAGTCTGCTGGCCATTCGGCAGTTTTTCTGCCCCCATGTTATCGCAGACAATTCATGGCGAGCATATCTACAGTAAAAGTCCCTGAACTACCCTGCAGCTCGGCAATTCAAGCAAGTCTTCTAATGACGTTTAGCACCACTCCGAAGACATGAGTGGGTAAACGGAGCAGCTGCTCACTGGTTAATCCTGGCGCGAAGCTCAGGCAGCGAGAGCGAACTCAGTGCGATTAGATTTAGCACTTATTCTTTTGCGAAAGGACGTTTACGAGTGGACTTTCGCATTCTCGGCACGCTTCCCCGCGGCGAACAGATCACCGTCGAAACCGATCGACCCCTTTTGATTTATCAAACTATCAATTAAATACTGGCTAAAGCCAGAATAATCATTATAAATAAACGTTTTAACAGAGTCAACCTGTTTTAAAATATTGATTTATTTCAGACTAATCTAAAGACTAATCTAAAGACTAATCCAATAAATCACTTACCTTTAGTCTCACCTGTTTTAACACCATCACTATTGCCTTTGGCAAGCTTCTTCGATTTTTCAACAAATCTTCTACTAACAACAAACGTACAAATTGACACAACAAACACGCAAATAAATATTGTAACGTTTCTAGCTCTAGCATTTACAAGGCTTTTTACAGCATTAGCATGAAGAGCAACAGCAGATTCCGCATTAATAGTGGTCTCTACTTTGCCGCCACTAACGCTCACAGTTTTAGTGCAATCTTTAGACTCATAAACATTGCAATATTCACCATCTGGCAAGTCAGTTTTATAACTCACTTTTTGCGGATTTTCCGTGTTGTTAATCGCAAGAAAACCCTTGTTTCCTCTGCTAAATGCAACGTTATTATCGTCGTCATCTTGCCAATTAGTAACCTTAGTGCCTCTAACAGCGTTGTAGAATCCAATCATTCCGCGAATCGAAGTTAGCCTTTGCGTGCATTGCCACTTAGAATCCTTCGCACAACTCACATCAGGAATCGAAGTTTGCGTAGCTCCAGGCGCTCCCTCATCTCGTTTTGTAAACTCATAACCCGAAAACACATTTGGAGTTCCGTACGGGTACGCCAACATAAACGCGTTTGCAAGCTCATACTTTTTGCCATCTTTATACGTCAAAACTCTGCTTGCATTGTCTCGCTCAGTATCCCAATTTGTAACAAAAATCGCAGCCTTTTTGCTTGGAATCAGCTTATCTGTAATATGTTTAAGATTCTCAATAGACCCATAAAAATAGTTTCTAAGCCTATAGGAGTACTCAAATTCGTTCACTTCACCAGTTTGCAGATACTGGTCTGGCTGAATTCTAGGGTCTTGCTCTGGGAACCCTATTGTTTCTTGCATCCACCAAATCTTATCTGGCGTTGTTCCAGCAGCCTCTGCAGCCGCAGCTTTTATGCCTTTTACATCTTGCGGAGACATGTGTTTTGCTGCATCAACTCTAAACCCAGCAACTCCAAGCTTTAGCATATGCGTAAAGTACTCTCCCAAAGTTTTTTGCACATGAGGATTAGAAGTGTCTAAATCCAACAGACCAACAAGTCGATGCGTCCAAACGATTTCTGCTTTTCTATACGTGTTTATATCTTCTGTTGACTTGTGAAAATCATCTTTTGTGTACCCTGCATCTGGGAACGATTGATTTGCAGCATCATATTTGCTTCCACCAACGCCAAGTGTGTCTTTGTTTGCAAAACCAGTTGTGTGGTTTATTACTGCATCTGCAATAATTCCAACACCCGAAGCTTTGCAAGTTGTAATCATCTTTTTAAACTCGTCTTCTGTGCCGAGTTTTGAATTTAGCTTATAGCTTACAGGTTGATAACTTGTCCACCATTGATCGCCCTTAATATGATCTTGCGGAGGTGAAACTTGCACGTATTTTACGCCCTCTGGGCCGTACGTTTTTTTGCATTCCTTGGCTATGCTTTTCCAATTTTGCTGGAATGCTGTTACGATTACGCCTTTTTCTGTAATTTTTTGAGATGATTTTACGCCAGCACTTGCAATCGCTGGGCTGCTTGCGACTACTGCTCCCGCCAAAATAGTAGCAGCACAAGATGTTATAGCCGCAACTCTTGCCAACACAAACTTTAACTTTACAAGCGCCTTTTTATTGAAGCTCGTAAATACTTCTATGCCGTGGATCATCGTTGTTCCTTTCTGCAAGAATTGCGGCTTTGCTTTGTTCTTACTTCACTCCTTATATATAGGACTATATTAGGACTATATTAGGCTCATCTATTCCCATTCTTCTTTTCCAAACGTACGATATATCCCAAACCATTCAAAATACTATGTTCTATTTTTTCTAATCTCACTAAATCCATCTAATTATAGGACGTTTTCAAATTTTTAGTCCCGTCTCAGTCCCAGTATCGGAGAATTTTTTTAAAATAAAACTTCTTTACTCAAACCTTTATCACTCCAAGAAAGTTTATATGCGTTCTTATTATGGTTAGATTTAATAACATTGATCTCGTAATTATCCCAAATAACTGCTACTTGATTCTCTATTGCTATAGCATCTGCTATCTGTCCAGAATAGAATTCATCAAAACCTACTCTTTCTGGCTCATCATAATGAGGACAATGTAAATAAGGAATAATGCCTAAGCCTTTAACCCATTTATGTTTTGGGTTTTCTACATCTTCTATAAATTCACTATCACTATGACCTGCAATAAACCAACATATAGAGCCTGCACTTAAGCCTGAGAGTATCTTTCCGCTTTTATAAGCTTTAATTAGTGCCTTATCTACAGAATATTTTCTCCAAACTTGCATCATATAAGCAGTATTTCCACCACCAACATAAATTATGTCTGCATTTTCTATCTTTTGATTAACCTCTTCCTTGTTTACTTTTGCGTTAGATAAATACAATGTATCAGTTTTACATCCCAAGCTCTCATATAAATTACTTATGGTTTCTATATAAGCATCAGCATCTTTACTCGCTGTAGGAATAAATAAAAAATGCGGGTTTTCTTTATTTGATGACTCAACAATAAATTTATCTATATCGTACGTTTGATTTTGATATACTTCTCCTCCTCCAATTGCTATAATCATAAATTTCCTCCTATGTTTAAAATCTGTTTCTTTAGTAAAAATCTTAAAATCCTTATATTTAAATAACTAACCAAATCCCCAATATAACAATTAAGATTTTCAAAAATTCTTATATAACATCCGTACTTACAACTTTAATACTACATAGCTTTGCAAATTAAATAAGGTAATTCCTACGCTAATCCTACATCTTCTTTCCACACTCTTTTTCTCAAGTAGCTTCCAAGTTTTTCTTCAATCAAATGTCATAGTATAAATTCTTTCTTACCTACCATATTTGTCTCTATCATACAATGATTCTATATAATTATAGGGATTCATTTCTTCATCAATCACACTAATTTTACACTCTAGAGTTGATCCATTTTCATTCATATAACTATGTCGAACCGCTGTACAATAACCAAATTCTTTTTTATTATATAAATTTTCCTCAATTACAACTAAATTACTCACAGCAGGATCTTTCTTCAAACCTGGGTAAATAATAAATTCCCTTCCTTCTCTAAGCATATTAGAAAAATTAGATTTAATAGAGATAACATTTTCTTCCCCTACTACTCCAATCTTTATCCCTTTAAATGCCATAGCTAAAAAGTCCGTGCTAATATCGATTATAGTTTTAATAGAATATAAAAGATAGAAAAACCTCAACACCCCTCTGCTATCTCGCTGAGAATATGGTTCATTATAACCTCGTAAATCTTTTAAACTGTTAGGGACATTTTTATATCCAGATTTATCAATATCGTTACCTACTGCATATAATAATTGGATTATTTGCTCAACCCCTATCTCATTTAATAGAGATTCATATTTAATTATTTCTTTCTCATAAATTCGTCTAAGATTACTTCTCTTCCAATAATTGAAGACGTCCTTAAAAATTTCTGTGTCTATGATGGTCGAAACATCTAAATCAGTCGAGTATGGAAGTTTAAAGTTGTATTTAGATGTTGGACTTAGTGCTACTTTTAAGTTTTCAGGTAAATTTCCTATCGATTTTAAACTTTGCTCATAAAAGTATTTCATAACATTATGTAACTGTTTGAATATTTCAAGCTCTTTTTGATTTAACGGGGTAACAGATCGTAGAAAATTATCTTTCGAATCAGTTTGTTTACTTAATTCATTCATTATTAATACAATATAAAAATCAGATTCATTTCGTATCCCTTGGAGAAGCAAAGATTGATTCGAAAAATATTCCCCAGTCTCCTTCATTTTTGAAATTTGTTCTTGAAGATCTTTAGAGAGATTTAGACTTGTAATATCTTGACATAGTTTAAACATATATTCTAGATAAGTACTCATCAATGTAACCTCCTCAAATTTAATTCCGCTTCAATTAGTTCTCTTATATCTTCTTCACTTAAATTTTTACACTTGTCCTCATTTAAGTCGAAGTGCATGTTATACATATTTTTTTCACCTGTTAATAAATCTAGCATTAAATTTGGAAGCTGTCGTCTAGATACTCTAATAAGCTTCTCTACAAAATTTCTTTCTCCACTATTATCTCTTTCTACAAATGGATTCCAAAATTCTGGGTTATATCTACATAACATTCCCAGCATAAATAACAACATTAAGAATAATGAAAAATATGGAAAAGAAATTTGTTTACCATCTTTCGTATAACCAGCAAGAAAAAAACTTTCTCCCATGGTTGTTACTTCATGTAGCTTCTGACCATGAATTTTCTTTCTAATAATCAATTCATTATTTCTATTTTTTTCGAAAGGAAAATAACTTTTACTAAAGTCTGGAATTGATTTTAATAGGGTCGTTACTTGTGTCTCATTAAAAATATCTAGATTAACTCTATACTGAACTTCATTATCTAATATAATTTCTTTTATTGGTATCGCATGAATATTCTCTTGTCCATAAAGATCTGAAAAGTCATTTGATAACTCAACAATCGAACCAGCAATTTCTTCAAAAGACCATTCGATATTAGATGAGAATTCTTGTTTATAAGGATTATACTCATTTATAAATATTGATAATCCACCAGTTTTATTATCATTGATATTTAATGTTACGTCTCCAATTTTATCTATTCCTGAAAGTTTTCTTAACTTCATTCCATGATTTGTAATTTTTAATAATTTACCATATACTAGACACAGAGTTCCATGAATCAGATTAGTAGAACCATAATATATTAATAAAGGAGAAACTTGTAAACTAGACTTTCTTGAAAGACTAAAATATTCATAAGCTTGTGATAAAGATCCAGAGATTATATTTATTAAATCATCTGATGGCTGGCTATTATGATTTTTACTGAAATATTTTTTTATATTTTCTGGGTAAGTATATTTTAATAAATTCTCCCAAATTTCAACTTCTGGTTGTTCTGAATAAATTCTTTTTATTTTCATTATTTTCCATCATTTTTATCAAACATTAACCTCAAGTTATTACATATTATTATATCAGATAAAATCTTTATTTCATTTAAAAAGTGTTGTATCTCTACTAAACCTTAGTTTAATTACTAGTCTTTTTTATGATAGGACTATTACAAAGTCCATTTTCATCCTTTAAAAAATAATAAATAAGCTTTTATGAAATTAAACTTTCATAAAATAAAATATTGTACTAGATTTCCAGACAAAACTGCAACTTTAGTATCATTATCCTCTCGTGTTTTCATAAATTGAATTTGGGCAGTAGATGGGTAGCATTTGAATGAAGATACCAAAATTTTTTAATCAATTTTTTCACTTTTAGTTGTATAGTCTATTGCCAAATTTAGAGTTGATTTTATAGGATGTATTTTTGTAATTGCTGTACTAATCACTAGATCTTTCTTTTGATCTATTAAGAAGTATGGAATGAATCTGCCATATTTCTTTTGATAATTTTTCTATTTTTTCTCTAATATAATCAATATCTTTCTTATAAATTACTCCCGTTGTATTGGTTACTTTTGCAATCTGGTTTATGTTATTTGTTACATTTGAAAGTAGCCATTGGAGATTTCTAAATAAATTAATCCTCATAATATGTACGCAAAAAGACCGCAGCTTGAAACTACGGTCTAATTTTTTGTCCACATGTAAACCACTTGGAACTATTATTCAATTTATTCTTTTTAACAAATGTTCCCATTTTAATCCCAGTTACAGTTTTTAATCTTCTGTAACCATTGATTTTACAAGTTTTTTGATTTTTTTTTGCGATTATTCCCACTCGATTGTTGCAGGCGGCTTAGATGTAACGTCTAACACAACGCGATTAATCTGACGGCATTCGTTTGTGATTCGAGTAGAAATCTTTGCCAATACATCGTAAGGAACTCGCGACCAATCAGCGGTCATAGCATCCTCAGAGCTTACTGGTCGAAGCACAATCGGAGAACCGTATGTGCGCTCGTCTCCTTGAACTCCAACAGAGTGAACATCTGCCAAAAGAACAACTGGGCATTGCCAAATATCGCGATCTAATCCAGCTGCAGAAAGCTCTTCGCGCGCAATAGCGTCTGCCTCTCTAAGCACAGCTAAACGCTCGCGAGTAATCTCGCCAACAATGCGAATTCCCAAACCAGGACCTGGGAACGGCTGACGCCACACAATAGCATCTGGAAGTCCAAGCTCCGTACCAATTGCGCGAACCTCATCCTTAAACAGCGTGCGCAAAGGCTCAATAAGCTTAAACTTTAAGTCCTTTGGTAAGCCACCAACATTGTGATGCGACTTAATATTTGCAGCACCGTCTCCGCCGCCAGACTCAACAACATCTGGGTAAAGCGTGCCTTGTACAAGGAACTTAACTTCTGCTCCAGTTTTACCAGCTTCTTCAATAACTTGACGCTGAGCTTTTTCAAATGTGCGAATAAACTTTTCTCCAATAATCTTGCGCTTACGCTCTGGCTCACTCACACCTTTAAGCGCATCTAAAAAGTCATCGTCTGCATCTACTGCAATAAGCTTGATTCCAGTTGCCTCAACGAAATCATGCTTAACTTGTTCGACTTCGCCTTTACGAAGAAGACCATGATCAACAAAAACGCAAGTAAGCTGATCTCCGATTGCTTTGTGCACAAGAGCCGCAGCAACAGCGGAATCAACTCCTCCAGAAAGTCCGCAAATAACTTGTGCATCTCCAACTTCGGCGCGAATCTTTGCAACCTGATCTTCTATAATGCTCGAAGGATTCCAATCATTTTCCAATCCTGCACATTCATGCAAGAATGTAGAAATAAGCTTTTGGCCTAAAGGCGTATGCTTGACTTCTGGATGCCATTGCACTCCGTAAAGCTTGCGACTTTTATCTTGCATAGCTGCAACTGGAGCGCCTTGAGTGTGCGCAAGCACCTCAAATCCTTCTGGCGCACTCTTAACTGCCACTCCGTGGCTCATCCAAGTGTTTTGCTCTAATGGAGAATTTGCAAGCAATCCTTCTGCTTCATCAACAGTTGCATGCGTTTTTCCATATTCACCCAATGCAGCTTTGTCTACAACGCCGCCAAGCTCGTGAGCCATAACTTGGAATCCGTAGCAAATTCCAAGCACTGGAACGCCTGCTTCAAAAATCTTTGTGTCAATTTTTGGCGCTCCTGGCTCATAAACAGAGGCAGGTCCGCCAGAAAGAATTATGGCTTTTGGATCTTTTGCCAGCATCTCCTCTACTGGCATGGAGTGTGGAACAAGCTCCGAATAAACGTTTGCTTCCCTCACTCTTCTAGCGATTAGCTGGGCATATTGGGCACCGAAGTCAACTACAAGTACCGGACCGTTTGCCATGATTCTCCTTATATATAAAAAACACATTTATAGGTGATTCAATTTATACTAATGGCGCTTTTAGACGTTGCGTTGTGCGAAACGCCGTAACTTAACAAATTATAAAAATTGTAAAAATAAACAACCTTGACATAACAAGAAAGTGAACATCAAACATAACATAATTGATACTTTTAAGGTGATTTTTGTTAACACTTTAACACATTTTTTCAACAAATTCGCACGTAGTAACTAATCAAACGCACAAAAGTCAAAAGCTGTTACTATACTGAAAAAGATGGAAAAAGAGGCGAATACATTTGTTTTTTGGCCTCTATAACCAAATGGTAATGATTAAAATCGCACTGAAAAGTGCTTGAGTACAGGAGTACACATGACGAGTCCTGTTATTGGCACCCCTTGGAAGAAGCTTAACGCTCCAGTTTCCGAGGCGGCCATCGAAGGCGTAGACAAGTATTGGCGCGTTGCTAATTACCTCGCTATCGGTCAGATTTATCTTCGCAGCAATCCTCTAATGAAGGAGCCATTCACTCGCGAAGATGTTAAGCATCGTCTAGTCGGCCACTGGGGTACAACTCCAGGCCTTAACTTCCTTATTGGACACATCAACCGCTTTATTGCTGATCACCAGCAGAACACCGTGATTATCATGGGTCCAGGCCACGGCGGCCCAGCTGGTACTGCTCAGTCTTATCTTGACGGTACCTACACTGAGTACTATCCAAAGATCACCAAGGACGAAGCTGGTTTGCAGAAGTTCTTCCGTCAGTTCTCTTACCCAGGCGGCATTCCTTCTCACTTTGCTCCAGAGACCCCAGGTTCCATCCACGAAGGTGGCGAGCTTGGTTACGCTCTCTCCCACGCTTACGGCGCTGTTATGAACAACCCAAGCTTGTTCGTTCCAGCAATCGTTGGCGATGGCGAAGCTGAAACTGGTCCTTTGGCTACTGGTTGGCAGTCCAACAAGCTCGTGAACCCACGTACCGATGGTATCGTGCTTCCAATCTTGCACTTGAACGGCTACAAGATTGCTAACCCAACCATTCTTTCCCGCATTTCCGACGAAGAGCTTCACGAGTTCTTCCACGGCATGGGTTACGAACCATATGAGTTCGTTGCTGGCTTCGATGATGAGGATCACCTTTCCATTCACCGTCGCTTTGCCGATATGTTTGAAACCATCTTCGATGAGATTTGCGATATTAAGGCCGAGGCTCAGACTAACGATGTAACTCGCCCTTACTACCCAATGATTATCTTCCGCACTCCAAAGGGTTGGACTTGCCCGAAGTTCATCGACGGCAAGAAGACCGAAGGTTCTTGGCGTGCACACCAGGTTCCACTGGCTTCCGCTCGCGATACCGAAGCTCACTTCGAGGTTTTGAAGAACTGGATGAAGTCCTACAAGCCTGAAGAGCTCTTCGACGAAAAGGGTGCTGTTAAGGAAGACGTTCTTTCCTTCATGCCAAAGGGCGAACTCCGTATTGGCGAAAATCCAAACGCCAACGGTGGTCGTATTCGTGAAGATCTTAAGCTTCCAAATCTTGAAGATTACGAAGTCAAGGAAGTTAAGGAATTCGGTCACGGCTGGGGTCAGCTCGAAGCTACCCGTCGTCTTGGTGTTTACACTCGCGACATCATTAAGAACAACCCAGATTCCTTCCGTATCTTCGGCCCAGATGAGACCGCTTCCAACCGTTTGCAGGCTGCTTACGAAGTAACCAACAAGCAGTGGGACGCAGGCTACCTTTCTGGCTTAGTCGACGAGCACATGGCTGTTACTGGCCAGGTTACCGAGCAGCTTTCCGAGCACCAGATGGAAGGCTTCCTCGAGGGCTACTTGCTCACTGGTCGTCACGGCATTTGGAGCTCTTACGAGTCCTTTGTACACGTTATCGACTCCATGTTGAACCAGCACGCAAAGTGGCTTGAGGCTACCGTTCGCGAGATCCCATGGCGTAAGCCAATCTCCTCTGTGAACTTGCTTGTATCCTCTCACGTATGGCGTCAGGATCACAACGGCTTCTCGCACCAGGATCCAGGCGTAACCTCCGTGCTCTTGAACAAGACCTTCAACAACGATCACGTAATCGGCATCTACTTCCCAGTGGATTCCAACATGTTGCTTGCTGTTGCTGAAAAGGCTTACAAGTCCACCAACATGATTAACGCCATCTTCGCTGGCAAGCAGCCAGCTGCTACTTGGTTGACTCTCGACGAAGCTCGTGAAGAGCTCGAGAAGGGTGCTGCTGAGTGGAAGTGGGCTTCCAACGCTAAGAACAATGACGAAGTTCAGGTTGTTCTTGCTGGTGTTGGCGATGTTCCACAGCAGGAATTGATGGCCGCTGCCGACAAGTTGAACAAGCTTGGCGTTAAGTTCAAGGTTGTTAACGTTGTTGACTTGCTCAAGTTGCAGTCTGCTAAGGAAAACAACGAAGCTTTGACTGACGAAGAGTTCACTGATCTCTTCACTGCCGATAAGCCAGTCCTCTTCGCTTATCACTCCTATGCACATGACGTTCGCGGCTTGATTTACGATCGTCCAAACCACGACAACTTCAACGTTCATGGCTACAAGGAGCAGGGCTCCACCACCACGCCATACGATATGGTTCGCGTGAACGACATGGATCGTTACGAGCTTACCGCTGAAGCGTTGCGCATGGTTGACGCCGCTAAGTATGCCGACGAAATCAAGAAGCTCGAGGACTTCCGCCTCGAAGCCTTCCAGTATGCAGTCGACAAGGGTCTTGATCACCCAGACTACACCGATTGGGTATGGCCAGGCGTTAAGACCGACAAGCCAGGCGCGGTTACCGCTACCGCTGCAACTGCTGGCGATAACGAGTAGTTTTAAGCTATCAACGCTAAAATTGCTTAGCTGATTTTTAGGGAGTCAATCGAAAGGTTGGCTCCCTAAAAAAATTAGTCGCACAAAAAAATTAATAATAAAACACATAAAAAATCAAAATTTCCGCTTGTTGTTTTGCAAATAGCCTTAAAATAGCTAAGGATTCTTCGTTCGATATGCAATTTTCAACGTTGAAATACGAAGAATAGTAAAAACGAAAATGCAAAGCAAAATAAAAATGCAAAGCAAAATAGAATAAACACAGACGCATCAAAGGAGAAAAGTCGTGTCGTTAGTTAACGTAACTATTATTAGCGCAGATTGCGCACAAAGTCGCAATGTTGTAGCACTAGGAGTTACAAAAGCTCTCTCTAATCATTATTCAACAACTGTTTTTAGACCATCTGCAAAACATGATGACGCGTTTACAAGCGAATTGATAGCCGCAAGCAACACAAAACCAACGCTGGAACAAGTAATCGCAGCATGCCCATGCGCAGTTCGTAAAAACAAAGACACACTAAGAGGAGACATTGTAGCTAGCTACAACGAGCTGATTAGCGCAACAAACGCTCAAGGATGCGTTATTGTAGCAAGCGATTCCACTTCCGTATTTGACCCAGACTTATTTAGATTCGACGCATCTGTTGCAGCAGACTTAGCTTCCCCAGTGTTCTTAAGCGTTTGCGCAGAAGGCAGAGATAGCAAGCAAATCTTGCAAACAATCGAAGCGCAATGCGCAAGCGTTAGCAAAGAATACACAAAAGTATTTGGCGTATTTGTAACTGATTGCAAAGAAGACTTAGCAAAAGAATTAAAAGAAGACTATGCTCAAAGCAATAATGGCACTCCACTTTGGACTTTGCCTTCTATAAGCGAATCAGAGTTTAATAAATTCAGCGATTACGTTAAAAACGAAGAAATCATTAGCGCTTTGAAACAGCCATTTGCCGCTCCTACTACCCCATACGCCTTCCAATACAGCCTGCTTGGAAAAGCTAAAGCAAATAAGAAAACAATTGTGCTTCCAGAAGGCGAAGAAGACCGCATTCTAAAAGCAGCTGATTATTTGTTAGAGCGAGACATTGTAAACCTCGTTATTGTTGGAGAACGCGAATCTATTCTTGCAAGAGCACAAGAGCTTGGATTAAAGTCTCTTAGCAAAGCAAGCTTCCAATCTATGAGCGACGAAGAGATTCTTAGCAAAATGATTAGCAAGCTTTGCGAATTGCGCGCAAAGAAAGGAATGACAGAAGAGCAAGCTAGAGAACAACTTAAAGACGCAAGCTACTTTGGCACAATGCTAGTGGTACTTGGATTAGCAGACGGACTTGTTTCTGGCTCTGTTAACTCAACGGCAAATACAGTTCGCCCTGCTCTTCAAGTTATTAAAACTAAGCCTGGATCTAAGCTTGTTTCTGGCGCATTCATTATGTGCTTTAAGGATCATGTAGCAGTATTTGCAGATTGCGCAATCAACCTTAATCCAGACGCTCAGCAACTTGCAGATATTGCGCTTCAATCCGCACAAACTGCTAAAGCTTTTGGCTTAGATCCTAAAGTTGGAATGCTATCTTACTCCACTCTTGGATCTGGAAAAGGCCCAGACGTTGATCTGGTAGAAGAAGCAACAAAGATTGTAAAAGAAAGCGACCCAGACTTAAAGGTTGTTGGATCTATTCAGTTTGACGCTGCGTGGTCAGAAACTGTTGCTGCATCAAAAGCTAAAGGCAATGATATTGCAGGCCACGTAAATGTGTTTGTGTTCCCAGACTTATGCGCTGGAAACATTGGATACAAGGCCGTTCAACGCTCCAGCGGCGCTTTAGCTGTTGGACCAATCCTGCAAGGACTAAACAAGCCTGTTAACGACTTGTCTAGAGGCGCATTGGTTCAAGATATTATTAACACTGTTGCTCTTACAGCTTTGGAAGCGCAGTTCTAATAATCGCAAGCAATAATCGCAAGCAATAATTTAATAATCGCAAGTTCTTACAATGATTTGCAAATGTAATAATAAGTAAATACAAAAGCATTTATTAGCATTCATTGTAGGAACTTGCATGTACACTTAAACGTGGCAATTTACTAGCCTTATCAACACTTTATGGAGGATGCCCTCATGGCAAAAACCGTTCTTGTTATCAATTCTGGTTCTAGTTCTATTAAGTACCAGCTCGTCGATTTGGAAAGCGGCGAAGGCATTGCATCTGGTATTGTAGAAAAAATTGGCGAGCCAGTTGACGGACACTACAAGCACGTATTCAATGGCGAAAAGCATGAGTTTGACGAGCCAGTGCACGATCACGAGCAAGGCTTAAAGCGCGTACTCGGCTTCTTCGAGGAATATGGTCCAAATCTTTCTAAGTCTGGAATCGTAGCTGTTGGACACCGCGTTGTTCAGGGTGGCTTAACATTCCCTAAGCCTGCATTAGTGAACAAAAAGACCATTAATAAGGTGAAGGATTTGGCTGTTTTGGCTCCACTTCACAACGGTCCTGAGGCTGTTGGCGCTGAAGTCATGACTGAACTTTTGCCAGATGTTCCACAGATTATGGTGTTTGACTCTTCGTTCTTCCACGATTTGCCACAGGTTGCTGCGACTTACGCATTGAACAAAGATATTGCAAACCAGTACCACATTCGTCGCTATGGCGCTCACGGCACTTCCCACGAGTACATTGGCTCTGTAGTTCCAAGCGTTGTTGGAAAGCCTGCAGAAGGCTTGAAGCAGATTGTTTTGCACATTGGAAACGGCGCTTCTGCTTCCGCTCAGATTTCTGGCAAGCCAGTTGAAACTTCTATGGGCTTAACGCCTCTCGAAGGTTTAATGATGGGCGGCCGCACTGGAGATATTGACCCAGCTGTAGTCTTCCACCTTATTCGCAACGCTCACATGAACGTAGACGAGCTTGATACGCTCTTTAACAAGCGTTCTGGCATGATGGGCATGACTGGCCACGGCGATTTGCGCGATATTCATAAGCTCATCGCAGAGGGCGACGAAGACGCTAAGCTTGCTCTTGGCGTGTACGTTCACCGCATTGTTGGCTACATTGGCAACTACACAGCTCAAATGGGCGGCGTGGACGTAATCACATTCACCGCTGGCGTTGGCGAAAACGACGAGATTGTTCGCGCTCGCGTATGCGAAAAGCTTGCTCCATTCGGCGTTAAGCTCGATAAAGAGAAGAACTTGGTTCGTTCTAAGGAGCCACGCATTATTTCCACTCCAGATAGCTCTGTGATTATTGCTGTAATCCCAACTAACGAAGAGTTGGCAATCGCTCGAAAGTCTGCACAAATCGCAGAAGCTGGAGTCGATTCTTACGGCAACAAGTTTGAGCGCTAAATCGTAGTGTAAAACAACGTAACGTAAAAACGTAACACATAAATAATCCCGAGTTAAAAAAACTCGGGATTATTTGTTATTTAAGCTCACTATTTAGTCTCACTATTTAAGCTCACTATTCAAGCATCTTATTCCACATACCAGGAAAATCAGGGATTGTTTTGCGCGTAGTGGCAATATTTTTTACTCTTATATTAGATATACGAAGACCTAACATTGATGCAAAAGTTGCCATTCTGTGATCCGCATAAGTCTCCATCACTTCCCCATGCATATTTTTGCTAGGAATAATACGAATTCCATCATCTAGCTCATCAGCGCCTATTCCAACGCGATTTAGTTCCGTAACTATTGCACTCAAGCGATTCGTTTCGTGGCCTCTTAAATGCGCAATACCGTGCAACTCGCTTACACCATCTGCAAGCGCAAGAATCGCAGCAATACTCGGCGCAACCTCGCCAGCAGCAGCCAAATCAAGCGACTTAATTGCGTGAATTTTGCCACTACCAGTTACGCACAATGTTGAAGAATCCGCAGCCGAATGCTCAAAAACAATTTCTGCGCCCATTTGCTCTAGAATCCCAGGCAACAATCCCCCAGGCTGAGTTGTTTTAAGCGGCCAATTAGGGATTTTAACGCATCCGCCAGCAATCAACGCTGCTCCAATAAAAGGCGCTGCATTAGAAAGATCTGGCTCTACAACAACTTCATCTGGCAAAGTCAAATCATGCTCTTTAATACGCCATACTCCGCTTTCTGGCATATCTACTACTCCGCCAGCTTTGCGCACATCTTCCATTGTCATTTGAATATGAGGCATACTAGGCAATTTGCTTCCAATATGCTCGATTTGTAATCCTCCTGGAATTCGAGATGCAATTAGCAGAAGCGCAGATATAAATTGAGACGATGAAGAAGAGTCAATGCGAATAACGCGATTATTGCAAGAATTTTGCGCACTATTTACACCATATGATTCAAGATTTTTGGGCGGAATAACGCTAAATGGTAAGAATCCGACTTTTCCGTGATATACGATTTTTGCGCCTAGCTGTTCCAATCCATCTAGAACAGGCTTCATTGGACGAGCATACGCTTGCTCATCTCCATCAAATTTCACACAATTATTTGCAAACAAGGCTAAAGCCGTTACAAAACGCATAACCGTTCCAGCCAAGCCACAATTAACAACCGCACAATCATCTACGCTAAAAACGCCATTTTTGGGCGGAATAACACAAACTGTTGTGCCGTCTCGGCCTAGCGAATCGCATTTAACTCCAAATACGCTTAGCGCGTTAATCATAAGTTCCGTATCTCTTGATCTCAGCAATCCCTTTAGAACAACTGGCTTTTTACCAAGAGCTGCCAAAATCAAATATCGATTAGACAATGATTTGCTTCCAGGAATATTCACTGTTGCATTCAAAGGAGTATTGCATGATGGAGCTTGCCAAACATCATCATGATTATAAGGATTCATTATTCCGCTCATATTATGAATACTATCTATAAATATGTACGCATTGTAATTTTCACAATGCTTTACATATGAATAAACGCATTATGCCAATATCCTGTTTGTATTGAAGCATATAAAGCAATAGTAGGAACAGCAATGCAAATTGCATAAAATATCCAATCGTATGCTGTTAACTTCGATTTTCGCGCTGGAACACGTTTAATACTACTTCCAAAAGCCCTAGCTTCCATAGCTGTAGCAAGTTTCGTACCTCTGCGAATAGATAACACGAGCAAACCAAAAGATTGCGAAAGCATGCGCTGCAACGCTTTACCATCCGATATACCACGAGACCTTCGAGCTAAACCAAAAGCACGCCAATCATTTTGCAATAGACTAAACATTCTCAATCCAGCTAATGCTCCGTACACAAATCGTGGAGAAAAATGCAAAATCTGCACTAAGCCGTCTGCTAAATCAGTTGGATCTAATCCAATAGCTAATATAACGCCTGGAACTGCTACAGATGCAACACGAACAAACGTACAAATTGCCAAATACAATGATCCTTGGCTTATATGCATCCAGCCAAACTTAAATATATCATCTCCAGAACTTTGACCATATAAAAGAACCGATATAAAACTACCCGAAGCAGCAATCCAAACTGGCCAAGTATGGCGTAAAACATACCAAGGAGTTACTCCAGCAATTGCAAATAACAGTATATCTAAACCGAATGCAATAGAAGCTGAAACAATATCTAATGTAACAAACATAGGTAAGCAAAGTAGCAGCGCTCCAATAAAACGGCTTATTGGATTGAGCCTACGAATAAACCAAGAAGGCGAAACTAGTCGTTCACTTTCTAAACGTTTAGAAGATGCAGTTACATCAATATGCGAAACTTTTAATAAATTTTCAAAGTCTTTAACTTGGATTCTAGACGATTCTTCTACACTACTAGTTTTATTCACTTCTACTCATTCCCTTCACTATAGTTATGAGCGGATCCTGCGATTTTTCGTGACTCAACTCTTATTACTCTGGCATCTAAAGACTTTACAAGCTCATCATCGTGAGTAACAACAATCACCGCTGAGCCACTATCGCGTATTTGCGCAATAAGTTTCACCATTGCTGTCCAAGTTTTAAAATCTTGTCCAAAAGTAGGCTCATCCATAATAACAACGCGTGGAGCAGCAGCTAAAAGCGTAGCTACAGAAAGTCTACGTTTTTCTCCTCCAGATAATGTATAAGGATTAGCAAGAGCAAAACGCTTCAAATCCATACGTTCAAGCATGCTATCGGCAATATCGTAAGATTCCTTTTCGCTTTTTCCTTGCTTTTTAGGCCCTACAGCAACTTCGTCTCTTACAGACGATGTTATGAATTGATGTTCTGGCTCCTGAAACACCATGCCAACTCGCCCTAGTAATTCTTGACTTTTCCAAGTAAAAAGATCATTTTTACGTCGTTTTGGCACATACTTTTCCATCATGCGCACACTGCCAGCAATCGGCTTTAATAAGCCTGCAAGCGTTAACGCTAATGTGGTTTTACCAGCACCATTAGGTCCCATTAAAGCCGTTACTTCGCCAAAACGAAAAGCTACATTAACATGTTCCGCTAGTGGCAGAGTTCTTCCAAAAGAGCAATCATTCGTATAGAGCGCAACAGATTCTTCCGTATCTTTGATCTCGTCATCGCAATGTTTAGGAGCAAAAGATTTAACTGTTCTTCCTGGAACCCAAGCACCACCTTTTGCAAGCATATCGCCATACTTTTCAAAAACATCCTCAGGCTTACCGTCTGCAATAACGCATCCTACATTTGAATCATTATTATTTTCATCTTTTCCAATAACAATAACTCTATCAATCAAATCCAGCCACACGTCAATATGATGTTCAACTACAATCATTGTAGAGCCTGTTTTTTTAAGAATATTCGCTACAGCATCATGAACTTGCTGAACGCCTTTAGGATCTAAATTAGCTGTAGGCTCATCTAAAAGAAGCAATCCAGGATGCATTGCAAGCACTCCTGCTAAAGCAAGACGTTGCCTTTGACCTCCCGATAAAGATTGTGTTGAGCGTCTAAGACCCTGACTTCCTTGAGTAATATTGTCTAAGCCAACAGCTTTTATCGAAAGCTTTACGCGATTCCAAGTCTCTTCGCTGTTAACTCCAAGATTCTCACTTCCAAAAGCTACATCGTCGCCTACTCTTTCAAGAATGATTTGAGAATCTGGGTCTTGCATAACAAGTCCAACTTTTCCGCGAGCATCTCTAGCGTGAACACCACCGACTAGAAGGCTACCTTCTTCCATACCTTCTGTTTCGTCACCTAAAACACCTGCTAAACCAGCCATAAATGTGCTTTTCCCAGCGCCAGAAGCACCTAAAAGCAAAACATGCTCACCAGGCTTAATATCAATATTTACATTCCTCAACACAAAATCTTTGCGAGTAGCGTGTCTCCAACCCCAGTCTTTAGCAACTACGCTCGCTGGAGTCCATTCAGTCTTATTCACAAATTGCATACAAACAAACTTTCATTGCATAGCAAAACTTTCATTGCATAGCAAAATCTAAAATATAAAAATTGCATAACACAATTTCAAAAAATATAAAGTAAAACAAATACGAAATATAAGCATCATACGAGTAAACTACCGTGTTTTTGCATTTTGCGCATTAAACACGATAGTTTACAAGTTGCAATGAGTATTTAGATATAACTCACACTAATGCTTGAGGACGGCCTGATTCAAAACGATCAAGCACACCCGTTGCAGCTAATGCCTTTTGAACAAACCACACTACAACGCCTGCAACAATAAGACCAGAAATAATAGAAGTAATGAGATTTGCAACAATATATTGAGCGCTCCAGCCTTGACCGCCACTAACCCAATTGTAAATAAAGCAAGCTACGCCTGCTAACGATCCAGATATTGCAGTGGAAAGCAAATTCCATGTTTTGTACATAAAGAAAATGAATGCAAGTTCAGCGCCAACGCCTTGAATAATACCGACGATTAACGATCCGCCAACACCCCACTGATTTCCTAACATAAGTTCCACAAAAGCAGCAAGAGTTTCGGCAAACAATGCAGCACCAGGCTTACGCACGATTATTGCAGCTAAAGGTCCAGCAAAAAGCCAAAAACCATTAGATAAACCTTCAGCACCAGGCAACAAACTTGCAAAAAGATTAGTAGGAGCTGCGCACACAATATCCCAAGCCCAGAATAATACGCCAGATGCAACAGCGATAATAGCAGCTATGACGATATCAAGAATACGCCAGCGATTAGAATGTTCCATTGAAACATTAGTCATAATAAGTGCCTTTCTTCAATATTGAAAGATTTGGGCACGGGAAAAGAGCGACATCCGTTGCTAACATTACTTAGCACACGTTCAATCGGTCGAAGCTTTCGCTTCCTCTCAGCCAAAACGGCTCCCGAGTCAAATATTTATAATCACAGTGTAAGAATCTAACACAAATAATGCACCAAAAACTCACCTATACAAGAATACACATAGAGTGCTTTTTTGTATAGTAGATGTTCAAAAAACAAGCAGATATAAAAAAGTCGGGGTGACAGGATTCGAACCTGCGACATCCTGCTCCCAAAGCAGGCGCGCTACCAAACTGCGCTACACCCCGATGCTTTCTAGCTGATTACCAGCTCCAAGCACAATCAAATACAATAGCGCACATTGCAGACAAACGCAAATTTGCAACACGCGCGATAGAATAGAACAAGCATTGAAAAATAGGAAACGGATTTTAGAGGTTAATATGGGGCGTTTTCAACGTGCAGAAGCAGCTGGATTAATCGCTTTTCTAGCGTGCGCATTATTTGGCATGATTGTAATGTCTATATACATAAACACAATGCCCGCAATATGGCAAGTTACACAACGCTTGTTTACAATGGCGTCTGGAGTGGTTGCGTCTTGTAGCATGTGCACTTTTGTAGTCGGATATTTAAGAACACACAAAGGAATACTTAAAAAGAATTGGTTGCAAATCGCAAAACACGCTTTTGAAATAATCGCTCTTTCTACAATTTATGGCGCAACAATGCTACTTATGTCTTTTGCTCTTCTTTCTATAATCAACAGCATTATTGGAAGAAGTGCCGTAAACACTTATCTTCCTGTTCTTTGTTGCGCATTAAGCGGAATTGTTGGATACGCAACTCTTGTACAAGCAGAACTTTTAGAAGCAAAAACCGTTGCTTCACTTCTTCCACTATTTGTGATTTCTGGAGCTGCGACTGCTGGATTAACTTCCGACGACCCGTATTGGTACAACAATAACTTCTCTCAACTAGGAGACAGAACAACGTTTGCAGCAAGCATGTTTAATGCAACGCTAATTCTAGCTGGAATATGCATTATTATTACAAGCTACTTTGCTATAACCGAGTTTGTTGCAACACAGCACGAAATCTTGCAAAATAAGGGCAATAACGCTACAAAGCATTTTAAGACTCGAACAACCATTATGGCGGCTTTGCTGATTCTTGGGGGAATAGCATTTATTGGAATCGGAACGTTCCGCTACACTCCTCATCCTGTTATACACGATTTATGCGCTAGAGGCGTTACTGGTCTTATTTGCACAATGCTTATATGCCTTCCATGGCTTGCTCCTAGGCTTTCTAAAACATTCTACGTTGCTTCGGATTTAGCTGTTATTCTTACTGCTTGGGTTGGAAACCAATGGGTTCATGGTAATAACACTTTAACAAATGTAGAAGCTTTGTCTTGTTTACTATTTTTAGGGTGGATAATAGTGTTTTCAAGGCAAGTCGCAGCTATGCAAAGCGACCGTTTAAGGTCTTAAGTCAAATCTTAAATAATGAATTAAACAATGTATTAAATAATGCATTAAATCAAAGTATTAAATCAAGATATTAAAAATGTGACCTACAACCAGCTAAAATCAGCAAAATCGTAGGTCACAATTAATTAATTTGCTTATTATTCTTGCTTCTCGCTCATAAGAAGAAGGAAGCTTCTTGATTGAGCAACAATATTAAAACCAGATTCGTAATGCAATTGCGGACCTTTTGGATTATGAGTGTCTACAACAAGAGTCCACTTTTCGCCATAACGCTTATCTGGCAAAGTGAAAGTTATAGGCTCGTAATGCGCGTTGAAAATAAGAATAAAGTCGTTATCGACCATTCTACTTCCATACCAATCGGTTTCTGGAATATCTGAACCGTTCAAATAAATCATCACCGAAAGCGCATGAGTATTACTCCAAGCTTCCATATCCATTACGGAACCTGTGTGATCAAACCACTCTACTTGCGGAATCTCTGAAGCATCATCCGAAGGCATACGACCAATAAAGAACCTACGCCTATGCAAAACAGGGTGATCCAACCTTAAATGAATAAGCTTAGAAACAAAGTCAAACATATCTTTTTGAGTGGAATCGAAATCCCAATTAATCCAAGAAATAGCATTATCTTGGCAATATGCGTTGTTGTTTCCATTTTGAGTACGCATAATCTCGTCTCCAGCGCAAATCATAGGAATGCCCTGGCTCATTAGCAAAGTGGAGAAAAGATTTCGCATTTGGCGCTGACGAAGCTCGTTAACATCGTGAATATTTGTAGGGCCTTCTACCCCGCAATTCCACGAACGATTGTCGTTAGCGCCGTCGTTATTGCCTTCCTTATTTGCTTCATTATGCTTTTCGTTATAGCTCACCAAATCGTTCATAGTAAAGCCGTCGTGAGCAGTAATAAAGTTTACGGAAGCTACAGGCTTACGACCATTTTGCTCATATAAATCGGAGCTTCCCATAAGTCGGCTTGCAAACTCTGGCAAAGTCGAAGGCTGCGAGCGCCAAAAATCGCGTACACAATCGCGGTAGCGGCCATTCCACTCGGACCAGCTTGGAGGGAATCCGCCAACTTGGTATCCGCCAACGCCAATATCCCAAGGCTCTGCAATAAGTTTTACGCTAGAGATAATAGGGTCTTGCTCAATAATGTCGAAGAATGCAGAAAGCTTATCTACTTCTTGGAATTGACGAGCTAGCGTTGCTGCCAAGTCGAATCGGAATCCATCTACGTGCATTTCCGTAACCCAATATCGCAAGCTATCTGTGATTAATCGCAAGGCTTTAGGAGATCGCATAAGAAGCGAGTTTCCTGTGCCAGTAGTGTCAAAATAATGACGCTGATCGTTGTCTACTAAGCGATAGTAAGCACGATTGTCAATTCCGCGGAAGCTTAAGGTTGGACCTCTATCGTTTCCTTCTGCAGTGTGATTGTAAACAACGTCTAGAATAACTTCCATTCCTGCAGCATGATATGCCTTAACCATTGCCTTAAACTCGTTTACTTGCTCACCGCGCTGACCAGAGCTTGAATACGAGTTTTGAGGAGCAAAGAAGCCAATCGTGTTATATCCCCAATAGTTGCTTAAGCCTTTATTTTGCAAGAAAGAATCGTTTACAAATTGATGAATAGGCATAAGCTCAATGGCAGTAATTCCAAGCTTTTTTAAGTAAGATATTACGCTTGGATGAGCTAATCCAGCATACGTTCCGCGTATTTCTGGAGGAACATTACGATTTAGATTCGTCATTCCCCTAACATGAGCTTCGTAAATCACGCTATCGTGATACGGAATCATTGGGTGCTGGTCGTTCCCCCAATCAAAATATGGGTTTATAACAGCAGCTTTCATAGTGTGATCTGCAGAATCCAAAGTGTTCATTGCTGCTAAATCATCTGGATTTGCAAACCAATAAGAAAACAGGCTCTCGTCGCCGTCAATATTGCCCTCAATCGCTTTAGCATATGGATCTAAAAGCAACTTGTTTGGATTACACCACAATCCATGATTTGGATCATACGGACCGTGAACTCTATAGCCGTATCTTTGGCCTGGCTGTATACCAGATATGTAAGTATGCCAAACGTAAGAATTCTGCTCAGTCATATCGATGCGCGTTTCGTTGTCTTGCTCGTCAAACAAGCACAACTCAACATGCTTTGCTACTTCGGAAAACAATGCGAAGTTTACGCCCGCGCCATCGTAGGTAGCTCCAAGCGGATACATAGAACCTGGTCTAATTTGCATAATTCAAGTATTGCATATATTTATATAGTTTTCATCAATACATAAGGCGATTCTTAAAAAAGATTAAACTTTTGCATAATGCAAGCTTTTTTAGAAAATAAAAAAATCCTTTATTAAACAGTATGATTTTTCCCTAGATTAAAGGCAACACGCCGAAGTATAGCCTTTAACCACATTGCTCTAAAAAGCTAGAAAAAAGATTTTGAGCTTGATGAAATTGCATCATGATAAACGAAGAAGACATGATATTAGATATACAACAAGAAGAGCTGCTAAGCCGCGTAGCAAAAGTCGAAGAACAACTATGCGACTTTTCAATACCAAATAAAACAATAGGCAGCCTTGGCGAAGAATACACGTCACTAAAACTAATGCTTAAAAATTGGATTTTGCTAGATAGAAATTGGCATAGTCGTTTTGGAGAGCTTGATGTTGTAATGATGAATACAGAAGGAATAATCGTATTTATTGAAGTAAAAACACGACGAAGCATAAGATTTGGTACCCCTTTAGAAGCAGTAACAGAAGAAAAACGCATAAAAACGCATAAAGCTGCATTTAATTGGCTAAAAAATCACAAAATGTTTAAGCATAGAAGAATACGATTCGACGTTGTATCAATCCTTATTTCCAAAAACAAAAACATTCAAATACACCACATTTTAGGAGCATTCTAATGATTATTGGCAACGCATTATCTGTAGGACTACTTGGGTTAAAGGCCTTTACAATACAGTTGCAAGCATTTATATCTAGCGGACTGCCTGGATTCTCAATTATTGGACTTCCCGATACTTCTTTAAGCGAAGCAAGAGAACGAGTTAAATCGGCATATATGTCTTTGCGATGCGACTGGCCAGACACAAGGCTAACAGTAAATCTTTCTCCTGCTTCTATGCCAAAAAGTGGAGCATCTTACGACCTTGCAATCGCAGCAAGCATACTAAGCGCCAGAGGAATTATTCCACTTAATGAGCTAGAAAACACTATTATTTTAGGCGAGCTTAATTTAGACGGATCCGTTTTACCAATTCAAGGAATGCTGCCAATCGCACTATACGCTAAGCAAAAAAATATTACAAAAATGATTATTCCATACGGAAATCTTGAAGAAGCAAAGCTAGTAAATGGGATCGAAGCAATTGGGATTAAGCATATTTTGGATTTAGTAGACGAGCTAAATGGAAAATTAGAAGACGAAGCTAGGCCGATTGCCGAAAAGAACAGAGAACGCGCACTAAATGCGATTAACAAGTACGACCACATTAGAGTAGAAGAAAGAGAAAAAGCTGGCGATTTGCACAATGCTAATAGCAACGCAATTAAATTCCCGAGCAAAAATATGGCAGATAGCGTTGAGCCTGTAAATAACGATAAACCATTAAACGAAATTGGTGATATGTCGGAAGTATTAGGCCAAGAGCACACAAAGTGGGCTTTGCAAGTGGCGGCAGCTGGAGGACACCATGTTATGATGATAGGCCCTCCTGGGTCTGGAAAAACAATGCTAGCTTCTAGAATGCCGAGCATAATGTGCCCTCTTAACGAGCGAGAGCAGCTAGAAGTGGCATCTATTAGGTCGCTTTGCGGAACACTTCCCTACTACGGAATAACGGACGTTCCGCCTTTTGAAGCACCTCATCACACTTCTTCTGCAGCATCTCTTATAGGAGGCGGCGCAGGTTTAGCCAAGCCTGGAATCATAACTCGCGCGCATTGTGGAGTTTTATTTATGGACGAAGCTCCAGAATTTTCGCCACGAGTTTTGCAAACACTTAGAGAACCATTGGAATCTGGTCATATTGCTGTTTCTAGATCTAAAGGAACAACGCTGTATCCTGCTAAATTCCAACTCGTTATAGCAGCAAACCCGTGCCCATGCGGATATGCGTACGGAAACGGAGAGCGATGCACTTGCAAAGAGAAGGAACGCATACGCTATTTTTCTAGACTTTCTGGACCAATTTTAGACAGGATTGATATTCAAATGGATGTTCCACCAGTAGAAAAAATCATAACCAGAAAAGCCATGTTGGAAAACGGCGCAAGTCAAATGTCGGAAAAGATTTTGACTAGCGCAATGATGCGTGAAAACGTAAAGAACGCAAGACTTGTTGCACAAGATCGTTTTAAGAAACTTGGTTGGAGTTGCAACGCTCAAGCTTCTGGAACATGGCTTAGAAAATACACATCTCAAAAAGCGATTGAGCTTATAAATAAGTCTCTTGAAAACCACAAGTTGAGTTTACGCGGCGCAGATAGAGCACTTAGACTTGCTTGGACTTTGGCAGATCTTTGTGGTCACACTTGCCCAGATTTAACCGATATGGCTCAAGCAATTAGCTTAAGGACAAGAATATGATTAACACAAATGATGTAAATAATGCAAACAGCACAAACAATTTGACCACGCAAACAAGTGATATTTATGCAATAAATGACGATACTTTAGCGCGAGCAATACTAACGTTTTGTGTAGATGGAGCAGACGCAATAATGTACACGCTTACTATAGGAACTGTTAATGCTGCAAGCATTGTAGATGCGCTATATTCTATTTGCGAATCAATCACTAAAAACGCAAGCAGAATAAGTAATAAACAATTAGAGCTTGACTTTACAACAAATAGTCATCAAAAAGATTCTAGCGAAAATAAACAGCAAGAATGCAATACCGATTCAAGCACAAACGATTTAGACAATGTGCTTACAAACATTATAAAAAATCACCCACAAATCAAGGTTTTAGAAAAATGCTTTTTGGAAGGTCTTAAAATTTGGGGCGGTAAAAGTGCAAACAATAAAAACGAAGTAAATAATTTTGCTGTATTGCATAAATCTGTTAAAAAATGGTGCCTACGAATGAAAAAACTACCTTTTTGGGATGCAAACAAACTCAAAAAATGGTTTAGCTCAAGTGGATCGCAATGGATTATATCTCCAAAAAGCAAGTATTGGCCTAAACAATTACAAGATTTAGCAACAAAATGCAAGGTCGCTCCCCCACTTTGCTTATGGGGAATTGGAGACCCAAACGCTCTTATTCAATGCAAACAACCACTTGCAATCGTTGGATCTAGAGGATGCAATGACTACGGGTACGAACTTAGCTTTACTTTCGCAAAATCGTGCGCTAAAAAAGGGCACACAATTGTTTCTGGCGGAGCTTACGGAATTGACGCTGCAGCACATTGGGGAACATTAGACGCATTGGATTGCCACGCAATAAACGCAAGTCCTGTAGGTAAAACAATAGTCGTTTTTGCTGGAGGACTAAACAATATGGGACCAAGCAGCAATGCTCAACTTTTTAACGCAATACTTGCAAGCGGAGGCGCATGCATAAGCGAGCTTTGCCCCGAAACTATTCCAGAAGCACGCAGATTCTTGCTAAGAAACCGCCTTATTGCAGCACTTGCCAGCAAAGTCATAGTTTCTCAAGCTAGATTAAGGTCGGGAGCGTTAAACACAGCAAATTGGGCATTGGAACTAAACCGAGAATTGTATGCTGTTCCTGGAGATGTAACTTTGCCAAATAATGCTGGATGCAACATGCTTATTCATGACGGAAAAGCTATGATGATATGCTCACACAGAGATATAGAAGACATCTACCCTAATTCACACCATTATTTACCACATTCACTAAGTAACAACGAAAGCATTCCAGACACTTGCAATGATTTACAAAAGCTTATATTAAAAGCGATTCACAAATGCAAGCACAACAAAGTATGTGCAAATATAGACAATATTCACGAAGCTATTGCAAAATCAGAAACAAATGGCGATTTTTCAATATCGCAAATATCAGGAGAGCTTGCGATTCTTGAGTTAGATGGATTAATCAAAAGTCAAAATGGCGTTTTTAGCATAAATCGAAAAAAGACTTAAGTCTTAAATAAAAGTCCTAAAGTCTTAAATAAAATGCGAAAAATATGAGAAAATAAGTGTTATGCAATCAAACTTTGAGCAAAGCGAATCAAACGCAAAAAGTCAAGAAAAAAGCGAGCAAATAAAAATAAATAACTCGTTTTACAACGTTTTAATTATTGGAGCTGGAGCCGCAGGACTTTCAGCTGCATTAGGCTTAGTAATGTCTAAAGAGTACCAAACGCTAAAAACGCACGGAAAACAGCCTAAAATACTAGTAATTTGCAAGCTTCAAGCGTTAAGATCTCATACAGGCTCTGCCGAAGGCGGAATTGCAGCATCATTAGGAAACGTAGAAAAAGATTGCTGGCAATGGCACTATTACGACACTGTTCACGGAGGCGACTGGCTAAGCGATCAAGACGCAGCAAAAATGCTAGCAAAAGAAGCTAGAGACACAGTTATTGAACTTGAACACTTTGGAGTTGCTTTTTCTAGAACAAAAGACGGTCACATTAATCAAAGATTCTTTGGGGGCCATACTGCAAACTTTGGAAAACAGCCAGTTAGGCGAGCTGCGTACGCTGCAGATAGAATCGGCCACCAAATTCTATACAGCTTGTGGCAAAAATGCTTAGAAGAAAACATTGAAATTAGCGAAGAAATTTACGTTACAGATATTGCAATAAATAGCGAAACAAACAGCGTAGAAGGAGTTATAGCTCTAAACGAAAAAACGGGAAGCGTAGAAAAAATAAGCGCAAATAATGTTCTTATTGCAACTGGAGGCGCTGGAAGACTATTTGCAACAACTTCTAACTCCTGGGATTTAACTGGAGACGGAATGGCTTTAGCGCTAAATGCTGGATTGCAATTAGAAGACATAGAGTTTATACAATTCCACCCAACTGGATTAGCACACACTGGAATATTACTTTCGGAAGCCGCGCGAGGAGAAGGCGGAGTGCTTAGGAATTGCAAAAACGAAGCTTTTATGAAGAACTACGACAATACGCACGCGGATTTAGCACCAAGAGACGTAGTTAGCAGGGCGATTATAGCAGAAGTTGATGCTGCTCGAGGCGTAGAAGACACAACTAGCAACGTTGATAAAAAAGATTGCGTTTGGCTAGACATGACTCATATAGAAAAACAGCATATGTTGGAGGCTCTTCCGCAAGTTGTTGAGACGATTGAAAAATATGCGCATTTAAATCCTTCAAAAGATCTTGTACCTATTAAGCCTACTGCACACTACACAATGGGTGGAATACCAATCACTCTTAACAGCCAAGTCTATAAGTTAGATAGAGGGAAAAAACAAAGTATAAAGGGATTATACGCTGCTGGAGAATGCGCTTGCTCGGGAATACATGGCGCTAATCGCCTTGGCGGAAACTCGCTTCTTGACGCTTGCTTATTTGGAAAAATCGCAGGAAAATCTATTGCAAAAAACTTGCAAAATCAAGAAGAGACTCAAAATCAAAATAATTTGCAAAACAAAATCCAAAAAATAGACGAATTAGCTAAAAAGCGAATCCAAAAAATACTATCACTTATGCAAAGCGAGAATGATTCAAAAGATGAGCAAAATCCATACGTGCTTTTAGATGCTCTAGAAGAGATTATGGAAACAGCTATTGCAGTAAGATGCAGCGAAAAGAGCATTAAAGAAGCTTTGCAAAAAATAGATACGCTTATTATTCCAAAAGCCAATATGCTTATTTTGCATTCTAAAAATCTTGTTTTTAATCAAGAACTAACAGCTATTTTGGAATTGAAAAACTTGATTACATTTGCAAAAGCAGTTTTGCAAGCATCGTTAGCAAGGCATGAATCTAGAGGATCTTTTACAAGATTAGACTATCCACAACATAACAACAGCCAAAATCCGCAACATTCTATAGTGGATTTAAGCGGAAAAGTGCAAAATATTCCAGTTGCAGTAGTGGATTTTGACCCAAATCATCCAATTAACGCGCAAAATGCTAGCGAAATTAAAGAAATTATTACAAAAATCAATTAATTTGCAACACGCCGAAGCAAAGAGTTGAAAAAAATGTTATAGTTCTATCTGTTGTCTAAAACACCCGTCCGGGTGGCGGAATGGTAGACGCGCTAGCTTGAGGTGCTAGTGCCTATTTGTACAGGCGTGCGGGTTCAAGTCCCGCTCCGGACACAAAATAAAGTCTTGTTGAGAAATCAGCAAGACTTTTTTGTTTCGTATTCGCAAACACTAATCTCGTAGCTAATCACACTAACTAATCACGTATCTAATCACGCTAGTTAATCACGTAATTCCAAGGGTCAAAAGCTCTACCAATCCAAGAAACGTCTAATGATTCACCAAAATTCTTATATATAGAATCGTGAATATCTTTAACAGCATACTTAAACCACAAAGATTCAATAGCGCTATGAGGAGTGTTTATAAGCATAGGCTTAATAATATTAGAGTGCGTTAGTTGCGATTCATAAATAGCTTGCTCGTACGCGTCCGTTGCAGGATGGTGTCTTAAATCACTTGTTACATACACGTCTGCGCCACAAGCGCGAACTTCATCGAATAATGAATCGCCAGAACCTGGAAGAACAGCTATTTTACTAACCATTGCATCAACATCTCCGCACACTTGAACGCCTAGCTTAGTAGCAGGTAAAGCGTTAAAAACGCGCGTAGCAAACTCTTTAAGCGTTATTTTTTGCTCAAGCACTCCAACTCTGCCAAGACCAAGAGAAGGGTCATTATTGCTTACTGGAACAAGAGGATGCAAATCCTTAAGACCAAAAGCAATAGACGCAGCATCTGCCACTCCCCTAAAAGCCGCGTCCGCATTAGTGTGACCAACCCATAATCCACAACGATTTTCAATAAGCGTTTGAACTATTTTTCCGCGAACAGAAAAACCAGAAACTTCGTGAACCGACTTAAAAAACAAAGGATGGTGCGAAACAATCAAATCCGCTCCCATTTTGCACAATTCTTCAACAGCTTCTAAAGTTGGATCCGATAAGCAAATAATTTTATTAACTTTATGCGAAGGATTCCCAACGATTAATCCTGGGCTATCCCAAGACTCAGCAAGACTTAAATGATATAAGTCTTCTAAAACATTAACAATCTCACCTAAAGTTGCCATTATTCCTATCCTTTACAACAAGCCTACAGTGGTATTTACAATAATTCTCGCAAACACATCAATGCGCAGCAAGCTGCCAATCAGCACCAACTCCAGTAGAAACACTAAGCGGAACAGAAAGCTCAACAGTATGTTCCATAGCATTTTTAACAATGTTTTCTACAACATCCGCCTCACCATGAGCAATCTCAAGAACAAGTTCATCGTGGATTTGCAAAATCACGCGACTCTTAACATTAGCTTTTCGCAAATCATCATCTACTCTAATCATTGCAAGCTTCATAATGTCTGCAGCGCTTCCTTGAATAGGAGCGTTTAGAGCAGCTCGTTCTGCAGCTTCTCTAGATGCTCTGTTCGTAGAATTTAACTTTGGGAAATATCTTCTTCTACCAAACATTGTTTGAGTGTATCCAAGCTTTCTAGCTTTATCTACTAAAGACTCCAAATAGTCGTGTACTGCACCAAAAGTGTTGAAATACTTTTCTTTAAGCATCTCGGCAGCCGCAGGACTAATGCCTAGTTGCTTTGCAAGACCGTACGTGCTGAGTCCGTACGCTAACCCGTAGCTCATTGCTTTAACATGACTACGCTGATCTGCGCTAACTTGCTCTACTGGAATCCTATAAACTAAGCTCGCTACAAACTTATGAAAATCAACTCCAGACTGGAAAGCATCAATAAGCGTTTTATCTGCAGAAGCATGAGCCATAATTCTAAGTTCCACTTGCGAATAATCACAACTCATAAGCTGCTCATAGCCACTTCCTGGAACAAATGCCGCTCTAATCTCTCTTCCCGCAGCATTTCTATTAGGAATGTTTTGCAAGTTTGGATCCGAAGAACTTAGTCGGCCAGTAGCAGCAATAGTTTGCTCAAAAGTTGTGTGAATCCTACCATCTTTATATCTTGCAGCATCAATAAGGCTTTGAACGATTTGCTTTAATTTATTAGTTTCACGATACTTAAGCAAAGCGCCTAAAAATTGACTTGGCTTCTCATCTGGATCAATTTTTGAATACAACTCTTGTAAAGCCTCGGCATTAGTAGTATACGAGCCACTTTTTGTTCTACGAGTAGGCTTTAGACCCATGTCTTCAAAAAGTAATTTCTGAATTTGCTTAGGACTTTGCAAATTTATTGGCTTAGCTGCAACGTCTAGCGCCATTTTTTGAGCAAAATTAGCTTCGCTTGCAAAATTATCTCTCATAGACGTAAGTCGTAGCATATCTACAGCAGCGCCCGTATCTTCCATCTTCCTTAAAACTCTAGAAACAGGCATTTCAACGTCTACCATTAAGCCAGTTTGCTTGCGCTCATCTAACTCTTTCGCATATTGTTTAGAAAGCAAACGTATAACCAGAGCTGTTTCTAGCATGCTTTTTTCTAATTCTTTGTTATCTTGACTTTGCGAATCTTGATCTTTAGAATCTTGCTCTTTAGAATCTTGGCTGCTATCAATATCAAAATCAAGTTTGCCTTGCGTTGGCTCAGCGTTTAATCGCGAAGAGTCTATATGAATATTCAAAACATGCTCAGCCATATCGCAAAGATTTTCGTTCTTAAAATCTGGATCAACTAAGTAAGATGCTAAGCGAGTATCGACTAGCGGGCTAAAAGAGTAATTATCTTCTACAATTTTTAGAGACGCTAAAAGAGCAATATGCTTTTTATAATCATGCAAAACTACTGAAGACTCATGCTTTTTTATAAAATCTCTTAGTTTATAAGCTATTGCGCTATTGGATTTAAGAACATTTGCATACACAATTGCAGCGTCGTTACCAGCTAGGATTATTAATGCTTTTGCAAAAATACCAAACTGGCTAGTGTTGTTTTTTTCTTCTACAGCAAACACTACTAATTCTTTATTCTCTTTTATTGTTTTTGCGCATTCTAAGTCGTTTCTTATAAGATTTGCGCTATTTATATACGAGTCGGAAAAGTCGCAAGAATCCGCAACACAAGATTTTGCAATACTAATCCAATTATCTGCATCAGACTCGGAATTAATATTATGCACGTTTATTTTATCTAACAGAGTTTTAACGTCTTCTATATCATCTGAATCATTTGATTCCGTAGAACCACCATTTTCTGCATGCGCACTTCCAGCAGAAATCATTGTTTTAATATTCTCATCTAAAAGCTCTTTGGTTCCGCGAGTAAACTCTTTTAGAATCTTTCTTCTAGTACGCGTACCAAATTCAAGATTTTCAAACAACTCTCCAACAGACGCAGCGTTTACATTGCCAAAATCAAGATCGTTAACGCTAACTCCAAGGTCTAAATCTTTAACAAGAGTATTAACTTTTTTGTTTAATCGAATCTGATCAATGCTTTCTCGTAAAGACTCGCCTTTTTTACCTGTGATTTTACTTGCGTTTTCAATAATGCCTTCTATGCTGCCAAATTGATTAATCCACTTAGCAGCATAACCATCTCCAACTCCTGGAACTCCTGGAATATTATCAGACGTTTCTCCACGCAATGCTGCTAAATCTGAATACTGACTAGGCGTAACATTGTATTTTTCAACAATCGCATTAGGATCCATTTGCTTTAGATCCTTAAAATGCCTGCCTGGGTACAGCACGTTAATAGTGTTATTAATTAGCTGAAAAGCATCGCGGTCGCCAGAAAGCACAAGCGTTTTATAACCAGCATTAGCACCCATAGTTGCCAAAGTAGCAATAATATCGTCGCCTTCGTAGCCCTGCTTTGTAATGTACTTAACACCTAACGCACTAAGCATTTTTTGAATAACGGGCAGCTGAGCTATAAGTTCTTCTGGCGCAGCTTCACGAGTACCCTTATATTGCGGCAAAAGCTTGTTTCTAAAAGTTCCACCTTTAACGTCGAAAGCAACCGCAAGCTTATCTGGTTTCTCTTTTTCTATGACTTGCGAAAGCATAGTAGCAAAACCCCATATTGCATTAGTTGCAAAACCAGATTTTGTGGAAAAATTGTCTGCCGATATTGCGTAAAAAGCACGAAACGCAAGTGAGTGGCCATCTACCACCAACAACGTTCCCTTATAATCCTCATTATTCAAAGAATCCTCGTTTGCAACGATGCTGGTATTCACTTAACACCCACCTGCGTTTTTGTAAAATAAACTTTTGAAATTATTTATGCATAGCTCGCGCAAGAAACCGCGATTACCAAAATTATTTTGACTTTACTACGCTTCGTCAGATGGCTTTTCTTCGCCATACTTAGCAATGATAGCCAACGCAAGACGCTTCTTTGGAATACGCTGATCCATAGAAGTTTTTTGAATCCAACGGAAAGCACCCTGCTCCGAGAAGCCAGCTTTATCCATAAGCAAGCCTTTTGCTCTATCTACAAGCTTGCGCTCTTCTAGAGTATCTTCTGCTTTCTTAAGCTTTTCTTCTGCTTTACGAAGCTGATCTTGAGCATCTTGAAGCTTGTTTTCTGTGCGCTCAACACTATCGAGCAAATCGTTAATCTCGCTAAATCTGCCCATTGCAACTTCTAGAGCTGGCAAAAGCTTTGACTCTTCGTAAGGCTTTGTAACATACGCCATTGCTCCAGCGCCAGTAGCGCGCTTAACAAGATCTGTTTGCGAAAAAGCTGTTAGCATAACAACAGGCGCAATATTTTCATCGCAAATAGTAGCAGCTGCTTGAATTCCATCCACGCCAGGCATTTTAACATCCATGCAAACAACGTCTGGGCGATTTTCACGAGTAAGATCAATCGCCTCCTGCCCATTAGCAGCCTGGCCAACAACCTTATATCCGTTATCTTCTAGCATTGCTACAAGATCCATACGGTTTACTGCTTCATCTTCTGCAACAACAACAGTTTTAACGCCGTTTTCTTTTTGCTCGCTATTTTTATTATTGCTTTCTACGCCATTCGACGATTCATATGCATTACGCAATTCATCATCCGTAAGCACAACAGACACCTTCCCCATCTCTTCATCGCTGTTTTCAGCCGACATTCTAACCTCATTTCCTTACCAAAACACAAGGCAACAGCGCTATGCATTAACTAACACATACATTCGCACACTTAATACTCATACTCGCCATCTTTGCGTTTATTTTTTAGGCTAGCATCATGCAAGTTTTATGCACAAACACTAAAAGCACACTGTGCGCGTTGCCAATGATTTTACTCGCATGCGTGTATAAAAATACGCTCTAAACCGCTTTTTAATGCGGCAAAGCACATGCAAATAATGACAATACAAAAGTCAAAGCACCGAGCATTGCTAACTGTACGCACAACGGAAAAGCACTAACATAATTCCCATTAATAACTGCGTATATTAGCGAGCACGCTTTTTTAATAAACACGCAAGTAATCAATAGTAACAGAATGCAAGAAACAATAAACACACCTTTATTAAATAAGATATTGCTTAATGCAAAAACAGTTTTATGTGGGTTATTAATACTTAAAAATACGCCTATAAATCGAGAATCGAACACATATAACAGCACATAAGATGATTGTAAAATCGCCACTAAAACAGCAACACAAGTAAATACAACACTACCCTTGCGTTTGCCAAGCAAAGCCATTGCAGTAATCTTTTTATGTTGCGTATCGCTTTCTATATCTCTTAAATTATTAATCATCATAAGGCAAGCAGAAAATCCGCCTGGAATAAAAGATAATAATACGCAAAAAACAATTTGCTCAATGCTTGATGCAGTTATTAAATCTTTAGAAAAACCACTTGCATAAAAAAGAGCACACAATGTTCCTAAAAACGCTACTGGTCCAAAGAACAAAAATGCGCTAAGCTCTCCCCAACCCCTATATCCATATGGGTGTGATCCTCCTGCATAAAACCAAGCTGCTATAACGCAAATTAATCCAAGAGGAATAAACATCCAAATTCCGCTTCTAATCGTAATAACTAGTCCAAAAACGCACGATATTAGAGCAGATATGCAAGCAGCATACAACACTGATTTTGGCTTAATACCAGCGTTTGCAAGTCTCCAAGACACATCGCATAATGCTTTGTTTTCTGCGCTTACATCTCGCTTAGACCTTTGATTATCTAATCCGCGCAAACCGTCACAATAATCGTTTGCATAGTTTACTGAAATTTGCATAAAAACAGCAACACACAAACACAAAAACGCTTGCAAAGCAAAATTTTCAACATTGTAAGTCTTTACAAGTATTTGACCACTAAATAAATACCTTGCAAAAATCGAAATTGCCATAACAACTGGCACGATTCCAATTGGAAGAGTATAAAGTCTTGCACCTTTAAGCCAAAACTTAATATTAGTCATTAAAATCGCCTAAATTCTAGAATTTTTTAATTGATTCTAGATTAGTTTAGACTATTTTAGATTATTTGTGGAGCAAATATAGACACAAGTATTGGCAAAGCAATCATTAATGCAGACACAATAATAAGAACAAATCCACGCCAGCCAAAAGGATACTTTCTAAAAGAAGACTTACGCGTGCGCAAATAGAATCCGCGCTCTTCTGCTGCCAGCGCACAACTATCTGCTTTACGAACAGACAAAACTAAAAGAGGCACAATCAAAGGCATCATAAGCTTAATCTTTTTGAAAGGATTCTTAGTATCGAACTCCACTCCCCTTGCCATTTGAGCTTCTGTAATTTGAGACATCTCGTACGCAAAAATAGGAACAAATCGCACAGCTGTAGTGATTGTAAAAGCATAGCAATATGGAATGTGTAAGTATTGAACAACAGCGTTAGCTAAATCGTTTAGCTTTGTAATGCTAAGCACGCTTACAAGAGGCAATGCAAAGCAAAAAAGTCTTAAAGATGCTCTCAATGCAACAGAAATTCCCTTTGTGCTAAACCATAAGAACATGTAGTTTCCGCCTTGAGCAATAACTGTTTGCAAAAAGAACATTACAACGCCAAGAATAAGCATTGCACGCACAAGAGGAAACAGCGCTTTAAAAATACCAGCCATAGCCATGCCAGCAAGAATAAGAGCTGCAATAATAATAAGAACAGTGAATTGTTGAGCTATAAAAGCAGACACAACAACGCTTACAGCTAATATGAGCTTTGCAATAGGATTTGCTTTGTGAAGCAAAGTTGAGCCTTCGTTATACGTTAAGATTTTAGTTTGCATAATTACACCTTGCTTTACAAATTGCAACTCTTTTTAAGAGCATTAACCAACATATCCCTTTTATACAAGCCCTTACAAGCGTCAAAACCATTTTCGACTAAGCCTTGAGATACAGCACACAAAAGTGGAGCGCATAATGCAGCTTCTTTGCAAATCGCATTGTTTTCAAAAACGCAACTTATGCTTCCGTCTTCTAGAATTTTGCCATCATTTACTACGATTAAGCGCGTTGCAAAGTCAAGAACCACTTCCATATCGTGGCAAACCATTATCACACAGCAACCGTGGTCTCTAAGGTCTTCTACAACTTGCATAATACGCAAGCATTCCATGTAGTCTAAGCCACACGTTGGCTCGTCTAAAACAAGAATCTTAGGTTTAGTTACAACAGTTGCAGCCAAAGCAACCATTTGACGCTGGCCTCTAGAAAGCATAAATGGGCTTGCTTTATGGTCTAGATTTAGCTTTTCAATAACTTGCATAGCATGATCATTAGCATCTTTAACAGACTCACCTAAAAGAATGCAACTAAACGCTACTTCTTCTAAAACAGTATCTTTGCAAAGTTGACGATCTGGATTTTGGAAAAGCGTAGAAACATAATGAGCAATTTGGCTAATCTTCATATTGCTAGTGTCTTTGCCATCAATAAAAATATTGCCGCCGCTCGCCTTAAGCAAACCGTTGATTAGCTTAGTAACGGTTGTTTTTCCAGCGCCATTTCTTCCAACAAGAGTTACTAGCTCCCCAGCATAAGCTTCGAAAGACACATTTTTTAGCGCACTAACGCCACTTGGGTACGAAAAACTAACGTTTTTAAGCGAAAGACATGGAGAAGTGTTTTTTGATTGATTTTGCGCGGAAGATTGTTCTGATACTTGCGATTCGTGGGAAAAATCGCCAGCAACCGCCGATGTGTTTAAATCGCATTCGCTATTATCAAATTCACCATGAGAAGTCAAAGATTTTCTACTATTAATCGTATTAACAATAGTATTTACTGTATCTTCTACAGACACAGGCAAATCGCTTTTAGAGCAAACATTCTCACGCTGTAGATCATTAACCAAATGCGTAGTGCGCGGATAATTTATTCCAATAGAATAAAGCAAATCCATGTTTTTTAGCGCTTTGCTAACAGGCAAATCAAGCGACAAAGTGCCATTAGAAAGCACAACTAAACGCTTGCAATACTCGCTTAAAAGCGCCACTTTTTGCTCAATTACAACAACCGTTATTCCAAAATTCTTGTTCAAATCTTTAAGAATCGAAAAAATCATTTTAGAAGAAACAGGGTCTAAAGCGCACGTAGGCTCATCTAACACCATAACTTTAGGCTTTAGCGCAAGAATAGCAGCGATCGCAACTTTCTGCTTTTGACCTCCAGAAAGAGTGTCTAAATCGCGGTTACGCAAGTCACTAATTCCAACAATTTGCAAAGCTTCATCTATTCGACTTGGTATTTCGCTATGCGCAACACCAAAATTTTCTAAGCCAAAAAGAATCTCATCTTCCACATTTGCAGCAACCATTTGCGCATCAATATCTTGAATAACAGATCCAATTAAGCAAGCAATGTTAGTTAAAGCAAGATTTTTAGTGTCTTGACCAGCAATCTTAACACTTCCTAAGAGTTCGCCAGAATAATGATGCGGAATCGCGCCAGAAAAAAGCGAAGCAAGCGTTGTTTTTCCAGACCCAGAAGGGCCAATAATACCAACGAATTCGCCAGACTCTATGCTAAGACTCACATCTTTTAGTGCAAAAGTGGAATCTTGTGCCTTTGAAGAGTCTAAAGAATCATCTTTATTCCGATTCACATACTTAAAAGACACATCTTTTAACTCAAGCAAAGGCACAATAATTCCTAACTCTTAAAACCAATAAATTGATTACTAATTATTGATTATTATCTAACGATTATATAATTTACCAAACATTCCTAACACATATTGCGTAGTACATATTGCAAACACAAACTGTGCTACTTGTGCAAAACGAGTCGAATTGGAGTGTAAAGAACTTCAACAACAACAGCATTAAACACAGCAGTTCCAAAAATGATTGGAAGCATAACAAGAATCGTCTTAGGAGAATGAAGAACAAAGAAAGATGCAGTAGATGCAAATATTAAACCAGAAACAACTGTAGTTATAAAAGTTGCTATAAGTGGGAAAATACTGAACTTTCTAGCAGCATCCTTAGGGAAAACGTGAATATAAGCCATAATCATCAAAGTCATAACAATTGCTGCTGGAATATCGCAAACATAATTAAGACCAGGAATAGATGCGTTAAATTGCATTAAAGTAGCAGCCAAAGCACCAATAATCGCACCCTGAATAACATTTGGGCGAACCAGCAAAATCGCAAGACAGAACGATGCGATTAAGAAGTTTGGTTTAATGTTTCCAATTGAAAGTGCTTTTGCAACTGTAAAGTCAAGAATACATCCTGCTGCAAAAAGAACAGCAACCAACACTAAAGACGTAACATCTAAAGCGTGCTTTTTAACACTTACAGCATTGATCATGCTACCTGCATGTTCGTTAATTCCCTGATTCATAATCTTCTCCTTTATGTTGCGATAATCAAGTTTTAATTATCGACTTTTGATATTTATTTATGTTTACTTACATTCATTTATGTTTGTTTATATTTGCTTACGTTGATTCAAGTTAATTTATTTCTCATTTTCAATGGCGATTTACTTGTGCTTACTTGTGCAAAACGAGTCGAATTGGAGTGTAAAGAACTTCAACAACAACAGCATTAAACACAGCAGTTCCCAAAATAATTGGAAGCATAACAAGAATCGTGTTTGGAGAGTGAAGAATAAATAAGGATGCGATTGTTGCAAAAATCATTCCAGAAATAACAGTTGCAACAAACGTAGATATAAACGGGAACACGCTGAACTTTCTAGCAGCATCCTTAGGGAAAGCTTTTAGATATCCCATAAGCGCTAACGTCATAATAATTGCTGCTGGAATATCGCAAGCGTATTCAAGACCAGGAATCGAAGTGTTAAATTGAATCAAAGTAGCAGCCAAAGCGCCAATAATCGCACCCTGAATAACATTTGGTCGAACAAGCAAAATAGACAAGCAGAACGATGCAATAACAAACTCTGGCTGAATATTTCCAATCGAAAGCGACTTTGCAACTGTAAAGTCAAGAATGCATCCTGCTGCAAAAAGAACAGCAACCAAGACTAAAGACGTAATATCTAAAGCGTGCTTTTTAACATTTACGCCTTTTAGCAAAGTAGCTGCTTGATTAATTTCGGACTGTGCAGATGCTTGCTCTGTGTTGGTAGCTTCTACGTTAGTTGACTCTTGATTCATGATTTTCTCCTTTACGTAAATTTTTACGTTGTTTGTTTTTCAACAATTTTGGTTTAGATTGTTGTTGGTTTGTAAATTGTTATTGGTTTTAGATTGTTTTAGATTTGGATTAAAACCAAATAGATTTTGCGTTTTAGGATATAAAAAAGACCCCTAGGTTTACCCTAGAGGTCTTTTATAAGCCTAAACAAGCAGCTTCTAAAACTTTAGAGTAAACTACGCCAAAGAGAAGTCTGCCACCACCACATACGAGCAGCATCAAAAGTATCGCGAGCTTGAGCATTCATGTTACGCATGATAGCCGCCTCCTTAAATACTTTAGCTGCAAAGCTAAATGCCTATGTGGTCAATCACAAACCTAACACCGTAAAATTTACGATATGCGTTTGTGTTGTGTTCGATGCTAACACTATAAAAGTACAAATGCAAACAAAAAGATAAAATTAGCAAAAAATCACACAAAACACGTAAAAATATCCACACTTAAATCGGCGCAATTCCAGGCAAAACGCCGTAAGCGCATAAAACGCATGTCTAATCTTATATAAAACAACCTCAATCCCTAGCAACGTGTATACTTTCACAAGTTGCGGGCTTGTAGCTCAGCGGATAGAGCGTCTGCCTCCGGAGCAGAAGGCCGTGGGTTCAAATCCCATCAAGCCCACAAAATATCCCAAAATGGCTTTATTTCAACGTTTTCAGCATGTGTCTCGCATGGGACACATCAAAATTAATTTCCACCAAGAAGCGCAAACGTACCGTAGTAAACAGATGCAATTAATGCAATTGCAGGAATAATTAAGCACACAACCATAAACACATAGTCGCGCTTATTTACGTGACTTATGCGTGCATGAGATCTTGGATTTTCTCCTCCAAAACCGCGCGCTTGCATTGCTGTTGCTAAAGTACTAGACCTACGAATCGAAAGAACAAGAAGAGCAAAAGCTTGAGGCATAAATGCGCGAATCTTACTATCGTCTCCAAGGCCGCGAGAACGCCTAGACGCGCTAAGAGCTGCCCAATCGTCTTGTAAAACGCTAAAAAGCCTCATTCCTGCTAATCCGCCATAAACAAACTTATCTGGCAAGTGCATAACTTGACTAAAAGCATCTGCTAAATCAGTAGCATCAATACCAATAACAGTAACAATTGCAGGAACACCAATCGCTAAAATACGAATAAACGTTGCAATTGCAAGAGTTGTTGAGTGCTCGCTTACGTGAATAATTCCCCAATCAAACAATGTTGCTCCGCCAGATTTACCATACAACCACACTGCTAGAGCAGATCCAGGCGCACCAACCCAAACAGGCCAAGAAAGCTTAACAACACGCCAAGGATTCATTCCAACAATCCATAAAATTATAAACTCTAAAACAAGCGCAATAGTCGAAGAAAGCCAATCAAGAGTAAACAGCAAAGGAATGGAAAGCATAAAAGCTCCAAGCATGCGGTAAACAGGATTTAGTGATGCCAAAAATGGGGAGCAACTTGCAGCTCTTTCTTTCTCATCACGCTTATTTACAGCGCTAACTTTTATTCGAGAAATATTCGTTGCATTAGTTGTAGAAGACAAGCTTTGCGATGATTCTAAATCTTCTTTTGCTTGCGACTCGCCAGCGCGTGTTAAATCGTCAGAATCACTATTTTTATGCTCACTAGTATGCTCACTAGTCGGCTCGCTTGTCTGCTCACTAATAGGCAAAAGTTCAACTAAACGCGCGCCAAGAGCGTCTACTAGCTCTTTATCGTGAGTAACAACAATAACGCTAACGCCGTCTGCTCTAAGGCTTGCAATCAGCTTTATAATTTGCATCCACGTTTTTCGATCTTGGCCAAAAGTTGGCTCATCTAAAATCAAAACCCTTGGAGCTGCAGCCAAAGATGCAGCAACTGTAAGCCTGCGCTTTTCTCCTCCAGAAAGCGTGTACGGATTGGCGTTGGCATATCTGCCTAATCGGAATCGCTCTAGCAATTCTTTAGCTTTTGCTCGAGCATCCTCCTCGCTCATGCCTGTTCTAATAGGACCTAGCATAACTTCTTCGAGAACAGTTCCGCAAGCAAATTGGTGTTCTGGATTTTGGAAAACATACGATATTCTTTTAGCGAGTTCAGTTGACTTCCACTTTATAGGGTTGCTTGAATCTAAGCCTTCACAAAGATTCTCGCTTGCTACAACTTCCCCTTCTATTGACGGAATTAATCCTGCCAAAGTTAAAGACAAAGTTGACTTTCCAGCACCATTTGCACCAACCAAAGCCGTTATTTGGCCAGAATTGAACTCAAGATTAATGTTTTTAGCTATTGGAGTATCCGTATGACTAATCGCAAGGTTTTTTGTAGATAAAACTACTTTCCCATCTCCTACAGAAGGATCGCAATCAGGCTCTCCTTCAACATGAATCCTACCTATATTGCTATCTTTTGAATCCTTATACTTATCTGGGAGCCATATTCCAAGATTTTCAAAGTCAAGATCCTTGCGATTAAACACCTCGTCTGGAGTTCCGTCAGCTACGATTACTGTTTTAGCACTCTCGTCTCTTGCAATATCGTCATCGTGAACAAAGTTTTTGCTATCTTCGCTATTACCGCTATTACCGCTATTTTCAAGCCCCAAAACAATTACTCGGTCAATTAAATCAATCCACGGTTGAGCATGATGTTCCACAAGAACCATTGTTGAGCGAGTATCGTCGAGCACTTTTCCAACTGCTGAAACAATTTGCTCAACGCCGTCTGGATCCAGATTTGCTGTAGGCTCGTCTAAAAGAAGAACACTAGGCTTCATTGCCAGCGCGCCAGCAAGAGCCAGTCGCTGCATTTGACCACCACTTAAATGTGCAGTAGATCGATGAAGTTGCAAGCCATCTAAGCCAACCTCTTTAAGACTTTCGTCAACAATATTCCAAATCTCTTTGCGCGGAACATTCATGTTTTCTGGACCAAACGCAACGTTATCTCCTAAACGTTGAAAAATCGCTTGAGATTCTGGGTCTTGTAAAACTAAACCAACGCGTCCGCGAGCCTTATGAACTGGTACATCGTCTACAAATACTGCGCCTTCACTCACTCCGCCATCTTCGTCTTCAACTAAAACATTATGCGAAGAAGAGTTACTATTTTTATCGTTTGAATCACTTTTAAGAATAATATCGCTGCCGATTAATCCAGCAGCACCTTCAAGAATAGTGGACTTGCCTATGCCCGATGCTCCTAATAGCAATACTCTCTGCCCTGCTTCAATAGTCAGGTTCAAACCACGAACAGCAAACGCTTTGCGAGAGGCATGACGATAACCCCAATTCTCAAAACGCAACTGAGCAGCACTAAAAGCCGATGGAAGGAAAGTTTCAGCTTTGTACTGGTTAGTATTGTTCAAAACCTGCGTTTTAGATTCATCGGGCATAGCAAATCCTTTATGGCAATGATTTTTATTTAATTATTTATTAAATTATTTTTAGGATTATTAGACTTTACTATAGATTTTTAGAATCTTAACAAATCTTAGAATCTTAGCAAATCCTACAATCCCAAAACGCCTACTTGCTTAGAAAAATCTAAACAGCATACAGCATTTAATTGCTATATGCATAGAAGACGCTTGTTGACATGATTGTGCCTTTTTACTTTTAGGCACGGGAAAAACAGATCTCCGTGCGCCAGTATTACCTGGATTCACGTTCAAGCGGTTTCTCTCAGCTTTACGAATTAACGCAAAGCACCCGTGTCGAGTGAAAATTTTACGGCATTGTGTAGACTCGCGCACAAAATCCATCAAAATTCATATACCTAGGTACTTTATGCGCGAGTTAGAACTTACAATATTACTTCACTGCTTTATTACTTCGCTAAACGGCTAAGAAGCAAAGCTTCCGTTACAATATTTGACTTCAAGCCAGAAAGAGAAATCGACTCGTTTGGGCTATGAGCATTAGACTTTGGATCTTCTGGACCTGTAACCAAAACTTGAGCTTTAGGGAAGATTCTTTGCAATTCTGGAATAAATGGAATCGAACCACCTTCGCCCTTATTAATAGGATCCACACCAAAAGCGTCTTTCATAGATGCGAGCGCATCTTTAGTTGCAACAGCATTTGGATCCATAGCCCAACCCATGCCATTATCTAAAGGCTCTACAGTTACTTGCGCGCCAAACGGTGCATTTTTAACCAAAAAGTCACTCAATGCTTTTTGTGCTTCCTCAGGACGCTGGCAAGGCGCAGTTCTAAGCGAAAGTCGCAAGCGTGTCTCGTGAGCAATAACGTTAAAGCTTTCCTCTACTGGATGAGCGTCCATTCCAATAACAGTCAAGCTTGGCTTAGTCCACATACGAGCAGCAAGCGATCCAGTTCCTGCAAGCTTGTATGAATCCACTACCGAAGAATCGGCTCTAACTTGCGACTCGTCTAAATCGCGTTGCAAGCCACCAACAGGCTCTTGCGATTCAATTCCAGGAACATTCAAATCGCCGTCTTTGTTGTAAAGAGAAGCAACAAGCATTGAAGCAAGCGTGTATGCGTCTAAAATAGGACCACCAAATTGACCAGAGTGAACTTGATGATCAAGAACCTTAACCTTAACGTCTACAGTAGTGTTTCCGCGCAAGCTAGTCGTAAGACTTGGAACTTCGGCAGACCAATTTCCAGAATCTGCAACAATAATCACATCGGATTCAAACTCATCTTTGTGAGACTCAATAAAAGGAATAAAGCTTGGAGAGCCCATCTCCTCTTCGCCTTCAATGAACACTTTAATGTTTACGCCTAAATCTTCACTTAAAGCGCGCAAAGTACCATAGTGAATAGCAATTCCACCACCATCGTCCGCGCTACCGCGACCATACAAGCGCCCATCTATCTCGGTTCCTTTAAAAGGATCCGTATTCCACTCGCTTGCATCTGGAACAGGCTGAACATCGTGATGAGCGTAAAGCAAAACAGTTGGAGCACTTGGGTTTACAATCCTAGATCCAACAACCTCGAATGCACCTGGAGTGCCATCTGGATTTTGCGACTGCTCAACACGAGCATCAACACCAACTTCGCGCAATACACTAGCAACGTATTCAGCAGAAGCACGCATATGATCCCCAGTAATGCCTTTAGCAGAAACAGCTCCTAAAGAAATCTTCTTATTTAATACGCCAATAACGTCTTCCCAAGCGTTTTGCACACGTGAGCGCACATCGTCAACCTCTAGAACAGCCATAAGTCCTCCAAAAAACACTAGATTAGTAAAAACAATATTTGAATTACTATTATCAGACTATTCATAACCAACGAAATTGCTAATAACGCGTCTAGTCTGTTGGGTAATCTGCAAACATGACATGGAATCCATTCGTAAAAAGAGACGCTGATAATAACGCACAAAATGGCGATCAACCATCAGCCAATAAAAATAGCGAAAATAAAGTAGAAAATAAGCCAAAAACTCGCACAAAAAACGCTCCAACGCCAAAGCAAACCGAAGCTGCAGCGCAAAATCTTAGACCGCTAGTTCCAACAGATAGAAAAGCTAGCGCAAAGGCTGCGCGAGCACGATTGCGCGAAAGAGAAAACGCACAATACGAAGCTATGAAAAATGGCGATTTAGCGCATATGCCAAAGTCGGAGCAGCTTCCTTGGAGAGTTTATATTCGCGATTACGTAGACGCGCGCTTTAATATTGGCGAGTTTTTTGTTCCATTTGCAATCGTAATTATGATTTGCATCTTCTTTACACAAAACTTCTTGTCTACTAAGTATATTGCTCTTTATTTTGCGCTTGCTATTATTCTTTACGCATATCTTTTTGCTGCGATTATTGACGTTTTAATAATGTGGCGAAAACTTAGAAAAGAACTTGTTAAAAGGTACGGCCAAGCTGCTGTTGCTAAAAGCTCTAGGTCTGCAATGTATGCTTGCAGTCGCGCAATACAAATGCGCAGATGGAGGCTACCAAAGCCGAGCACGCCAAAGCGCGGTAATTGGCCAAAGTAAAACGCTAGTATACCAACAAAGATATGATTTATAGAAATGTGTGTTTGTAGCATGCTACTTAAGGCTACTTAAGTAATAGTTGCACAAATGTGGTAGTAAACCCGTTGTAGAAAACCTTGCAATAAGCACAAAACAAAATTAACGCGAATATCGTATAGGGGATAAACGCAAAATGGCAAACGAGAAGTCAAAGAACACTAAGAAATCGGGCATGATTTCACAAATTGTGCGCATTTACAAGTACACGCATACAGACGATAAGCAGCTTCCGCTTTGGCTTGGCCTGGCTTTCGTAGCCCCTGTAGTGCTATGCGTTATAGTTGGCGCTATTTTACGCTGGTCCATTTTTACGTGGATTATGATGGTTGTAACAGCGCTTATGCTTGGTCTTTTGCTTTTTACTGTTGTTTTAACAAAGCGCGCAGATAAAGTTGGATACGCAAAACTAGAAGGTAAACCTGGAGCTGCAGCTGGAATTTTAAGCGCAATCAATAAAGGTGGTTTTACTTTCCCACAACAGCCAGTATGGGTTGATCCTCGCACCAAAGATGCAATTTGGCGTGGAACTGGTTTTAACGGAATATTTCTTGTTGGAGAAGGCAATTACGAACGCTTGACTCATGCTATGGAACGCCAAGAGCATGCTATTAAAAGTGTTACAGCTGGATCCAATATTCCTGTTTACCGCATTTGCGTTGGAAATGGCCAAAATCAAATTAAGCTTAAGGATTTAAGGAGTAAAGTTCTAAAGTCTAAAACTTTGATTCCTACAAATCACAAGTTTGCTCCTCTTGCTGCAATTCATCCAAATCGCAGATTCTTCCTAACTAAAACAGAGCTTGCGATTCTAAACGACCGTTTACGCACTTTGCAAGGAAAGCTAGGGTTTGGAATTCCAAAGGGAATTGACCCAACTCATACTCCACGCGTGAGCCGCAGAGCTTTAAGAGGAAAATAAATCTAGGCTTTTAGCTCATAAAATTAAACCAGACGTTCCAAGTGGTTCGTCTGGTTTTAATATATTTATACGCGATTTTACTTGCGATTTTACTTGCGATTTATATGCAAATACTATTCTCGCGTTATACGCGACTGAACCCAATCAACAATGTACGGAGCGCACTCCTCCACTTGATCCATTGCAATCTCAAACTCTTTAGGACCACCATACCAAGGGTCTGCCAAATCTAAAACAGCTTCACGACCAGCTTGTGGCTTTTCTAAAGACGGATCAAACGACCTATACATGTGTACAAGACTACGCTTTTGCGGCGGAATAATCCTAAGCAAAGATTGCATATGCGAAGCCGTCATTGGAAGAAAAAGATTCGTCTCTTCTATTTCGTCTCGCTCAATCCTATGCGCAAAATGGCTTAACGGCAAAGAATATCCCCTACTTTTAAGCTCTTTTTGCGCACGCCTATCAATCGGATTTCCGTATTCTTCGTCGCTTACGCCGCATGATTTTACAGCAACAACATCGCTTAATCCTCTAAGCTTAAACTCGTTACGCAAAACAATTTCTGCCATTGGAGATCTGCAAATATTCCCCGTGCAAACTGTCATAACAACATACGGATGCTTAGCATCTACGTGAATTTTGCTTAAAGATTCCATACATATCCTTAATCTAGCTTATTTTTTAGATTTAACTGGCTCATAAACCATAAACTTATATTTTGTATTGAATTGTTTTTCGCCAACTTTTATAGGCGATTCCTGCCAATCGCCATCGCGCGCAACTTTCCACAATCCATCATCTACAAGTTTTTGAATGTTTGGAGCAAAGGTATCTGCTTCTACTCTAGCGTCAATTTGAGTTACATAAGATGCGTCAACAATTTGTGACTTAATCACTTCTCTAAAAATTGCGCCGCCACCAATAATCCAAATTGCTCTGCCATCTTTTGGCAAATCCAAAGAATCTACATGCTCAATAGGATTATCTTCAATCCACTTTTTTGCGTAGCATATTGCGTCTTCAATATTTGTAAAACTTTTTGCTCCATTTGGATTAAAGTCTGGATTCCTAGAAACAACAATATTTTCGCGACCAGGAAGAGGCCTAAATTTTTCTGGCATAGAATCCCAAGTTCCTCTGCCCATTATTACTGGGCAAGAGATTGTCATTGCCTTAAAATAGCGCAAATCTGGGGAAAGTCGCCAAGGCATACCGCCATTAACGCCCATCGCGCCTGTACGGCCTTCAAAATCGTATGCTTGCCCCCAAATTAAACGAACGGGAATATCGTTAGTCATAAAACTCCTAAGTAAGCCTACTAATCAATCACTAAATAAAGTAAAATCACACAGCTACAGGAGCCTTAATCGTAGGATGATGCTTATAATCAACAACCTTAAAATCGCTATAGTCGTAGCTAAAAATAGAATCAGCTTTGCGAATCTCAAGCTGCGGATACGGGTACGGCTCGCGCGAAAGCTGCTCAAGCACTTGCTCTACGTGATTATCGTAAATATGGCAATCGCCACCAGTCCACACGAACTCTCCCGGTTCTAATCCTGCTTGTTGAGCCATCATCATTGTTAAAAGCGAGTAAGAAGCAATGTTGAATGGCACGCCAAGGAACATATCGCAAGAACGCTGGTAAAGCTGGCAAGAAAGCTTGCCATCGGCAACATAGAACTGGAAAAGCGAATGGCACGGAGGCAAAGCCATATTCTCTACTTCTGCAGGATTCCATGCGCTAACAATCATTCGACGAGAATCTGGATGATTCTTAATAAGATCCATAACGTTTGCAATCTGGTCGATTGTGCGATTTGGATTTTGCTCGGTTGGAGCTGGCCAACTACGCCACTGAACGCCGTAAACAGGCCCTAAATCGCCATTTTCGTCTGCCCACTCATCCCAAATATGCACACCGTTTTCTTGCAACCAACGCACATTGCTAGAGCCTTTAAGGAACCAAAGAAGCTCGTACGCAAGCCCCTTAAAGAACACAGTTTTTGTTGTTATAAGCGGGAAACTCTTGCTTAAGTCAAAGCGAATTTGCTGACCAAAAAGAGATATTGTTCCCGTACCAGTGCGATCTGATTTTAATGTGCCTTCCATAAAGATTTTTCTAACCAAATCCTCGTAAGGAGTAGGAATATTAGACACTGGTTTTTGCGGCACGCGCGCACGCAAATCTGCAAGTTCTTGTTGAGTTAAAGCCATACGTTTATTCTATCATTAGCTAAATTCAACACTACCAATGCATGTGCAAATATACTTATACTGTGCATCTCTATATAATTGTTTTAGCTAAGCACAACAAACGCAAAGGAGCAAGAATGGCTAGAAGAATATGGGTTGAGCGTTTAGAAGACGGCTCTTGGATTGCAAAAAGCGAAGACGGAGCAACACTAAAATTTGGCAAAGGCGAAGGGCAATTTTCTCCCGTAGAACTAATGCAAATAGCTCTAGCTGGTTGCACAGCTTTAAGCAGCCAATACGCTGTTGAGCATGCGATTGGAGAAGGAAAAGGCGCGCGTGTAGTTGTAAATGGCACTTACGACCCAGAAGAAGGAACTTACTTAAGATTCCAAGAAGACTTAACAGTAGACGCTACAAGCGCAAAGCCTGCACTAACTAACGAAGATGCACAAGCACTAAAAGAGCGTATGGAAAAGCATATTAGCAAGGGTTGCACAGTTAAGCACACTCTTGAGCGCGGAGCACTTGTACAAGTTAGCGTAAATATTCGGCATTAATGGGAAGATTTGCACCAGCGCTCTTAGCACGCGGAAAAATGGCCACTAGCCGATGATTCAAAAACGCCACTAAAGTGGCAAAAAATAACAATTTGTGGCACAATGCTAAACACAATGCTACACTTTTAACGTTGTTAGAGCTATTTATGTAAGCTATTTATGTAATCGGAGGAAACTTTGAAAATCGCGATTTTTACAGAAACGTATCCACCATACATAAACGGCGTAGCAACACAATCCTACATGCTTAAAAAAATGTACGAGGAACTTGGTCATGAGGTTCTTGTTGTTACAGTTGGCTCCGAAAAACAACGTAAAACCAAGCTTGTAGACGGCGTTGTGTACGTTCCAGGCATTCTTTTAAAAAAGCTTTACAAGTATAGGGTTGCAATTCCAATTGGAAACATGCGCAAAAAGTTCCCGATTAACTTTAAGCCAGATGTTATTCACATTCAAAACGAATTTGGCATTGGAGAAATAGGCCTAGAAGTGGCCAAAAAAGAGCATGTTCCTGTTGTTTACACGCTACACACCGAATACGATAAATTCCTGTTTTACATTGGTCTAAAGCATTTTACTGAGTTTTCTAGGAATATATCGGCAAAATATTTTACGCGATTTTCTAAAAACGCAACAATTATTACAAGCATGTCTGCTAAGGCTCAAGCTTATATTGACCGCCAAAAAGTTGATAAAAAGGTTGTTGTTCTTAGCAATGCTGTTGAATACAAAAAGTTCTTGCCAACACCAGAACGAATTGCTTTTAGAGAAGAATTCCGTAAAAAATACGGCATTGCAGATTCTACAAAGCTGTTTGTTTTTGTTGGAAGAATCGGAGCCGAAAAGAACATTAGCGAGTTGATTGACAACTTTATGTATTGTGATTTTCCTCGCGATTTAGCTAGACTTGTTGTTATTGGCGGAGGCCCTGATTTAGAGGACTTGCGCAATAAGGTAGCAAGCAAAGGATTTGAAGATAGAATTTACCTTCTAGGCCCTATTGAACACACGCAAATTCCTAAGTATTTGCACGCAATGGACTACTACACTACCGCTTCCTTATCGGAGATGCACTCGCTTTCTATGCTGGAGGCAATGGCCTCTGGCTTGTTTGCGCTTGTTAAGCACGACGCTCCTAATGAAAATCAAATTATTAGTGGCAAAAATGGTTACCAATGGGATTCTAAAGAAGACTTTAAGCAAGTATTTAGCCGCGTTCTTAATATGAGCAAAGAAGAGCAAGAGCAGCTAAAAGCAAATGTTCTTGAATATTCAAAAAACAATGACTTTAAAAAGCAAGCTCAAGAGTTAATTAAGATTTATGAGCGCGCAATTAGCATTAACAATCAAGAGCTTGCTAAAAAGCGAGCTGCTCGAGAAGAAAGGCGCGCGCGGTTCTTGCTTAAGAAAAACTAAAAGCATATTAACAATACAAGTTTGAAAAAATCGCGTATAAAACACAATTAGTGCCTTATACGCGATTTATGTTTTAGCTCTTAGCGTTTACTTAGCGTTACTACTTTAGTGAAGCGGATCGATTGTTTGCTCAATTTGCTTAGCTTCTTCAACACCAGCCTTTGGAACATCAACTTTATGAACACCATTAATAGAGTCAATAGGCGATGCATTGCTACTCGCCATAGACTGCTGAGCTACTTGCGCAGCGCTTAGTTCCACATACTTGCGCGGAACCACATACACTGGTCTAGACGAATGCTGAAGCAAACCTTGACTAATAGAACCAAGAAGCAGACCAGTAAATCCACCCCTGCCCCTAGATCCAACAACAACCAAATCGTTGTTTAAGCTAGCTTGAGTCAAAGCGTTTACAGCAGAACCAGGAACTACAGAACGATGAATCTTTAGGTTTGGCAAGCGTTGCAAAATCGGCTTTACACGCTCGTCAAGATCTTCCATATAAGATCCCATAACTGCAGTATCTCCCTCAGCTCCTTGAACGCTAGGAACAGCAGAAATCACATCTAATTGAGCATTCCAACTATCTGCCAAATCTGCAGCAATCTCAAGCGCTTTTAATCCCCATTTAGATTCGTCGGAGCCAACAGCAATCTTAGAAATCTTATTGTTCAAGTGGATTCTATGACCATCATCATCTGTATATGGAACAACAACAATTGGGCAATAAGCGTATGCTGGAAGTGAAGAACTTGTTGTGCCAAGTAAACGCTCTGCCAATCCGCCTTTACCACGGTTTCCAATAACAATAAGTTGATAGTTTCTAGAAAGCTCCACAAACACAGAAGACGGGTCGCCAGTAACAATCAAAGTTGTTGCATCCACACCCTGCTCTAAAGCTACAGCTTTGGCTTTAGAAAGAATCTCCTGAGCGTCTTGATGAGCAACATTATCGTCTCCAATGGCTGTATAAGTTGCATCAAAAGACACAGCAGCATAACTTGGCAAAGAGTATGCGCAAACAATTTGAAGTTGCAATCCAGCATGCTTAGCGTAGTTTGACGCCCACCAAACAGCCTTATAGCTTGCATGAGAACCATCAACGCCTACAAGAACAGCTTTTTCTTGTGTAATAACATTCTGTGTCATCTAGATCCTCCTAGCATTGCGCGAATTTTGCAATCTTTACTTAAGTACTACAATAGCCGTTTAATTGTTTTGAGTCTATTGCAACACAGAAGATTTGTAACTTATGACTCACAACTTTCAAATTAGCGCTAAAAACTTGCGACTTACGCCAAAAAAACTTGCGCTAAATAACTTACGCTAAACAACTTGCGACTTACGCCAAAAACTTATGCTAAAAAACTCGGCGAATGGAATAAGCAGATGTAAAAACATAAGGAATAGGGCTATATTTTGTTCCGCCGTATTGCGAATTAATAACCATTCCATTGCCTACGTAAATCGCAGCGTGAGTACCATTTGCAATAATATCTCCTGGAGCTGCTTGAGCAAGACTTGGAACAGCTGTACCAACTGTTGCTTGCGCGCCAGAAGTTCTAGGCAAAGAAACACCCATATTTGCAAAAATGTATTGCACAAAGCCAGAGCAATCCCAACCAGCAGGAGTTGTTCCACCAGAACGATACGGAACTTTGTTTAAGAATTGAGCAGCAAAATTAAGCATTGCTGAAGCAGAAGAACCATCTGGAGGAGCAACAAAATAGCTTTGAGATGTTCCTCTAACACCAGAACGGCTTGCTGCGGAATCGTAATCGCCATCATTATTGCGAGCAGCATTACGAGCATTTTCTGCAGCCGCCTGAGCAGCAGCCTGAGCAGCCAACTCTGCAGCACTTTTAGTTTGAGGAACATTTAAAGACTCAATCCCGCCCCAATGCGAATTAGAATCAACGCTTGTAGAAGTAGATTCTGTTAATAAATCGCGCTTAACAGATGTGACTTTCGGGAAGGAACGCGTAGAAGTAACTGCAGACTCTTCTGCATAAGCACAAGCAAAAGGAACCATAGTAGCAAGAAGAGTTGTGCATACAGCTCCCGCAACTATAGAAGAAAAAATCTTATTTTGTTTAATATTTTGATTAATCTTTTGCTCAACCATCACTAGCGATGTTAACACATTAACAATACAAAGCACCTAAAAACGCGTAGTAAACCAACAAAAGTTGATGAATCTAATATTATGCGAGTAATGCTTAAAAGATTTAGTAGTGAATAAACTCAAAAGCGGAAGCATCTTTAGCGCTAACAACTCTTGAATAGGTTCTACCATGATATTCGGCGCTAGATTCAGATGTTTCTATAGAACCATCTTGATTAATCTTTTCCACAATAGCAACGTGGCCATAAGCGCGGTTAACTCCAGCCTGACCGCGGCCAAACACCATTATGTCTCCAACATGACGTGGAGTATTATCTACCCAATAACCGAGCTTGCGAGCAGTCCAGCCCCACATCCATCCGTCTCCCATATTGGAGCCAACTGGAAGGCCAAGCTGATGCCTGCGAACATAAACCCACCAAGTGCATTGGCTAAATTCGTAAGCATTTCCCGAATCGCCAGAATCGTGATTTGGATTAAAACCAGATGGAACAATCTTTGCATCTGAATCCAAGAAAACAGCAACATTCGGATTATTTGCTGCAGACTTAGACATTTCCGACACCTTAAAATCGGAATTAGAACCCAAATCCCACTTAGACTTATGAGAAGACTTAGTAGAAAATGCGCTTAAATCAGATTCAAGGCCAGCAACTGCGCTGCTAAAGTTCAAATATTTATTAGCGCGATTAATGCTTTCTCGCATACTAGAACGAGATGCTGCTTGATCAGAAGAATCGTCTACAAAACTCAACTTAGAAGAATAAGGTTTAGAAGCCAAAGAATCCATGTTATTAGGCTTGTTCAACGTCATAGAAGTTAAAGCAGCTCCGACTAATGCAAACAAAGAAGCGGAAATAATCATACGATTCTTACGCTCTTTAGCAACGCGTGCTAAACGAAGCTGGCGACGAGACAAAGAAACAGCAAATTCTTGATTTATATCTTTTAGACTTACAACAGCACCATTATTTTCTAAAACGGCTGCAGCACGATTATTAGAAGATGCATGCGAACCGCGCACAGAAGTAAAAAGCATAAAAGGCGAATTAAACCGCCCCTTTGCTTTAGCACCATGCTCAGCATGCTTCATAAAATCGCTCCTAAAATCTTCTAAATGTATTCACAAATTCACACTTACAAATCTAAAGGATACAATGTGGTACGGATACGCAACACAATACGCAACACAATACGCAATGTAATTCTTAAAATTGATATTGAACACGCAAAGATGTATGGTTAATCATATGAAGCTAGCACCAATTATTAATCCAGATGCACGCAAAGAAGCACCAAAGCCATTACGCGTGGACTTGTGCAAAGCATTTATGACTGGAACGATTATTTGGCTCATAGCATCATTAATCACAGTTATTCTTGCGATTTTACACTTTCTATTGTGGTTCTTTGCTGTAATTTGCCTTAGTGGATTTGTAATTGGAATTTTGCTTTTAATCTGGGAACACTTTGATCGCTGGGATTATAGAAGACTAGGAAAGTAAAACGCTTAATACAATTAAGAGAACTATTTTGCACACTACTTTGCAAGCGGAATAGCAAAATTAACAGTAGTTCCCTGCCCAGGCCTGCTCCACAATGTTATGCTACCGTGATGCGTAAGAGCCACGTGCTTAGCAATAGCAAGACCCAATCCAACGCCGTCTTTACTAAAGTCATTTTGATTACTCGACCTATAAAAACGTTCAAAAATACGCGGCTGATCTTTTAGCGGAATACCAATTCCAGAATCAACAACGCGAATCACAGCAAATCGATTATCTTCTGACTTTAAAGCGCAAAGAGCAACAACACTATTTTTGTTAGAATAGATAATAGCATTTTCAACAAGTTTTCTAATCGCACTGCTTATTTGACTAGAATCCGCTAAAACATTAAGTGAAGAATCTGCTTTAACAATTACGCGAACATTTTTACTAGACGAAAGAGCAGAAACAAGATTTTTAACATCTTCCAACACTCTCAAAACGTTTACAACACTAGCTTTTGAAGTATCAATAGGACTTTGCGCTCGCATAAGAAGAAGCAAATCTTCTAACATATGTTCCAAGTGTTTAGACGATTTTTGAGCAGACGCAGCAATATCTTTAATACGACTTGCATTAACATCTTTGCTTTGCAAAACATTAGTAAGGCTGGAAATCATGCGTGTTGAGCTAATAAGTTGATTGGAGACATTGCTTATAAAATCGTTACGCGTTTGCTCAAAAAGATGCTCCGCACTGGAATCGTTTATAATAACAATAACTTTTCCTGCTCCAACACTTCCAACTGTAATATTAAGCCAATTAGGTCTAGAAATTGTAGAAGGATTAGGCGCTGAATCGTTAGATTGTGTTGATGAAGAATCGAAAGCAGCCGAAGATTGTAAATACGAAGTTTTATCTAAATTATCTACATTATCTAAATTATCTACATAAAAATCGTTATCTTCACTAATAGTTACATATTGTTTGGGAGTAAAAGTCACTAAATCAAAACTTTCATAGCCTCCAGAAGATCGCACATTATTTACAGCTTGCAAAACGCGCGGCTGAACAATCGAATCGTCTAAAACAACTCCAAGAGTGTAGCTTTGTGAACTTGCGCGCAAAACGTCGTTATTTTTATCAACAACAATCGTAGCTCCTGGAAGCATAGCTAAAACAGCGCAAGCGTCGGAGCTAATGTCTTCGGAACTATCGTCTATATCAAAGTCGGAATCGGAATCAAAGTCGGAATCGCCTAAAACTTTTTGCATTTTCTTATGAAAAATGATGCGAAAAATGCGCTTAAAACCACGCCTAAAAGTCATAAAAATACGACTAAAAGTAGAATCAAAAAATGGAACAAAAACATTACGAAATGTTGATAGAACAAAGTCAAAAGCAAACATAACAACAACAATTGCAACACAAAGTGCAATCAAAGCGAAAACAACAAACACCATTAAAGGCGAATATGGCGAATCTTGAAGCATACTCTTAAAGAATACTCTAACGCGCTCACATTTAAGCGACTAATACGTTTAACGCACGTGCGCACAGTAGTCTATACTTGATTAGGGCAATCTAAACAAACGCGAATATGCTCCAATGCAATTTAGCGCGATTGAACGCAAGAAAGGACACACCATGCGAGTGATTTTCAACGAAGAGATGAAGGCAGTTGCATTAAACATTGAACGCATGGCAGAGTTTGTTGCAAGAGCCATGAACGATGCTGGAAGCGCTCTAGTAAACGCAGACTTAGAAGCTGCGCAAACGGTTATAGATAACGACGCAAAGCTAGACGCACTAGAAGCAAACGTTATAGATCAATGCTTAATATTGCTTGCACGTCAAAATCCAGTTGCAACAGATTTGCGAGAAGTAGTTGCAACTATGAGGCTTGCTGCAACTTTTGAGCGCATGGGCGATTTAACAAGTCACGTTGCGCAAATCGCAAGAAGAAATTGGCCTGATTGCGCAATACCAAGTCAAGCAAAAGAAACTGTTGAAAAAATGGTTGACTTTTTGCATGTTCTTGCAGGTCAATTAACAGACATGCTTTCAAATAGAGACGTTAATGTAGCAGATGCAATTATTCACGGCGACGACGTAATGGATAAGTTGCACGAAGATATTTTTGCTCTTGTAGAAGGCGAAGATTGGAACGGCACTAGAAAACAGTTGATTGACTTGGTGCTTCTAAGCAGATTCATGGAACGCATAGGCGATCATTCAGTTGCTGCAGCAAGGCAAGTTGTATTTATTGTTTCGGGATTTGACCCAACTAAGAAACCAGAACCAGATAAAGACACAGTTGTAGCATAAAACACAAGTGGCGTAGAACATAATTTTTAAATAGAAACCTAAAAAAGTAGCTTGTAAAACAAAAGTAGGCTTGCAATTAATTTTGCAAACCTACTTTTTATTTAAGTTAATTTAAGATAATTAAGCTAATCAAACTCACTTTTGACCTTGAGCAGCCACGGCAGCAGCACCAGCAGCAGCAGCTTCTGGATCCAAATACTCGCCGCGAGGCTTGATTGGCTTAAAGTTCTCGTCCAACTCGTAAAGAAGAGGAATAGCCGTTGGAATATTAACCTTGGAAATCTCTTCTTCGCTCAAGTTGTCGAGCATCTTAACGATTGCGCGCAAGCTGTTGCCGTGAGCTGCAATCATTACAGTCTTGCCAGACTTAAGCTCTGGAACAATATCGGACTCCCAGTAAGGAGTTACGCGAGTCACAACATTTGCCAAAGCTTCAGTTTCTGGAACTGGGTCGCCTGCGTAACGAGGATCATTCGTTTGAGAATACTCGTCGTTTGGATCAATCTGTGGAGGTGGAGTTGCGTAAGAACGACGCCAAATCATAAACTTCTCATCGCCATATTCCTGACGAATCTCAGACTTGTTCTTACCTTGCAAAGCACCGTAATGGCGCTCGTTCAAACGCCAGCTGCGACGAACTGGAATCCACAAGCGGTCGGCTGCGTCAAGCGCGTAATTCGCGGTGTTGATAGCACGACGAAGCAAAGAAGTGAACACGATGTCTGGAAGAACGTTCTTCTCTTTAAGAAGCTCGCCACCATGCTTAGCTTCCTCAACACCCTGCTCAGTTAGCGGTACATCAACCCAACCAGTGAACTGATTGGTCTTATTCCATGCGCTCTGACCATGTCGGAGCAATACTAATTTATATGTCATAATTACCTAGTCTATTCGTTTCGTACGACTACTTACAAAAAGTAAACAAACACGAAAAATTTAATCAAAAAAGTCGCCGAACACTTGAATAGCATTCAACGACTTTTAAGATTAATTCAACTGATTATAACTAATACAACTAGCGATAATCACAACTAGCGAAGTGGCTTTACGAGTGGGAACGTAATCGTCTCGCGAATGGTTGCGCCCGTAAGCGCGATTAGCAAGCGATCAATTCCCATTCCCATGCCGCCAGCAGGAGGCATACCAACGCCGAGAGCCTCAATAAAGTCCTCGTCAATATCCATTGCCTCAACATCTCCAGCCAAAGCATCCTTAGCTTGAGCAACAAAGCGCTCGCGCTGCACAACAGGATCGTTAAGCTCGGAGTAGCCGGTTGCAAGCTCAAAGCCACGCACGTACAAATCCCACTTTTCAACCATTCCTGGCTTTGTGCGGTGACCCTTAACAAGAGGGCTGGTCTCCACTGGGAAGTCGCGCACAAATGTTGGCTCATAAAGCTTATCCTCGTAGAAGTGCTCCCACAAGTGCTCAACCAACTTGCCGTGATTCTCCACTTCGTCGCGCTCAACGCCAAGCTTGTCTGCGATTGCGCCCAAATGCTCAACGGAAGTTTCTGGCGTAATCTCCTCACCCAAAGCCTCGCTAAGCGAGCCATACATAGTGATTTGCTTCCATTCGCCGCCAAAATCGTATTCTTCGCCGTTAAGCAAAGTCACCTTAGTGGAGCCAAATGCGTCTAGCGCAGCCTTTTGAATCAGCTCTTTAGTAAGAGCGCCAATAGTATCGTAAGTGCCGTAAGCCTGGTAGGCTTCGAGCATTGTAAACTCCGGAGCGTGAGTTGCATCCACGCCTTCGTTTCTAAAATCACGGTTGATTTCAAACACGCGGTCAATTCCACCAACCAAGCAGCGCTTAAGGAAAAGTTCTGGAGCAATACGCAAGTAAAGATCAATGTCGAAAGCGTTCATATGAGTTGTAAACGGACGAGCAGCAGCACCGCCGTGAACCGTTTGCAACATTGGAGTTTCGACTTCCAAGAAGTCGTGGCTGTCGAAAGTGCGACGAAGAGAAGCCACAGCATGCGAACGCCTACGAACCATATCGCGAATCTTCTCGTCTGCAATCATGCCAATATATGGCTTGCGAGTACGAGTATCGTCACTTAATTCCTTATGCAAAGCTGGAAGCGGCTGCAAAGCCTTAGCAGCAATCGCCCACTCTGTTGCAAATACGGAAAGCTCGCCAGTCTTAGAAGAAATCACACGACCGCGAACATACAAATGGTCTCCCAAATCAACCATCTGCTTGAAGCTCTTAATGGATTCTTCGCCAATTTCCTTCTTGGAAACCATCGCCTGAATCGTAGTGCCGTCACCAGCAGCAAGCCTAACGAAGCACAAGCCACCAGCATTGCGCAAGAAAAGCACGCGGCCTGCAATGCCAACCTCGGTATCGGTTTCTTCGCCAGCTTGAAGTTTGCCATCAAAATCGGCGCGCACTTTTTCGATAGTATCTGTAACGTTAAGATGCACTGGGTATGGTTGCACGCCTTCCTTAAGCATCATCGCGCGCTTTGCAACGCGCATTTGCACCTGCTCTGGGTGAGCAAGAGGACCAAACTCTTTATTGCTTGGATCAATTGCTTCATCCAGGCTTGCGCCTTCGTTTACACGCTTGGCGATTGCCTCGTCTTGCGCGAGTAGCATTTCGGCATGCTCAACGGTGTCGATTTCGTTGGCGTTATCTGTTGCGTCATTTTCTGCTGCGGCGTTTTGCGCGGCAAGCATTGTAGTATTCGTGTCACTCATAGACGCTAATTGTAGCTACTAGGTAATACAGCTAAGGACACAAGATAAGCAAGCGCAACAAAATATTTGTATGCGCCAGCCTGTAACATTGCGGACGTTGTTAAAGTTTTGTACGAAAATATTTTGTACGAGTTTAACATCGGGCTGTAGCGCAGTTTGGTAGCGCGCTTCGTTCGGGACGAAGAGGCCGCGGGTTCAAATCCCACCAGCCCGACTTTTGATTTTTGCACTAGCGCAAGCGTTTTAGTTAACCACTTGCTAACTATCTGGCAGCGAATTTACGAGTTGCAATTGCAAGACCAGCAAAGAATCCAGCAAACAGTGCAGCAATTGAAGAAATAACCCAACATATTGCTGCAGTTCCAGTAGTTATTAAATACCCTCTACGCGCGCCGTCACTAGAAAAATCATCGCTCTTATTAGGCTTATTTTCTTGAGCATTATGGCATATGCACTTACTTTGCCCTGGCGTATTATTTGGTATTGCAGGCTTTCCGCCAAAACCACTAAATCCGCCAAGATCTGGAGTAGGATCAGGCTTCAACTCTTGTTTTGGCTCTGGAAGAGGCGCTGGAGCAGGGTTTGGAGCAGGGTTTATAATCTGCGGAATGCATGGTCTAGGCTTATCTGGCTTCTTAGCGTTCTTAATCGTTGCAGTAAACGTTGCATCAACCCATGCGTATAAACGCGTATTTTTTACAACTTTATCGTCTGGAATAAACTGTTCAAATTTTGATCTAACGAATAAAGAATTACTACTACTCTTATTTGATGGACTATAAACACCTGTTTCAGAATCTTGCGCAATAAAATCATAAGGAGCAACCTTATTAATATCCCAAACAACAGTATCCTTCTTATCAATTCCAAGAACAGCTTTTACTTGATTAAAAGTCATAGGAGCAGACCTAGAAGACTCTGCTTCTTTGAGAAGATTCTTTAATGCCGAAATAGAACTACTCTTAGAATTACGAATTATCTTAGCGGTATAACTTAAGCCTATGCTTTCTGCATACTTTGCTAATTCTTCCTTCTTTATACTTAAATCTTTTGTATCGCTTTGTTCATCTGTATCTGTTTTATCAAAATTATCATTACTATATTCATGATGACAATTCAAGAATTTAGCTTCATAATCACCACTATGCAATTCATAAGACTTAAGTCTATATCTTGTATTTGAACCTACTTTAAACTGCACAAGACCTTGCAATGCGTCAACAGAACAAACAAGATAATCATTATTATACGTAGTATTGAAGGTAACTTTAATATAATCTCGAACTATGCGAAGAACATTTTGTTTTCCATCATTTTGAATAAGATTTTCACCAGGAGTTTTACCTGATTTACCACCAAATATTCTCCAAATACCAGGAACAAGACCAGATATAAAAGCTTTTGAAAGATTGCCTCTGCTATCTAAAACATCATACGTAGCATTACCGGCCGTGTTTGGATCAGTATAATCATATACTTTTGGTTGCTCTTTTTTATTTGCAGGAAGGGATAAATCTCGAAGCCCTACCGAATTAAACATAGCACCTATAGAATGATGCACTGTGTCATCAGTTCCCTGTTCAGGAATACTTTTATTCTGAAACTTCCACTTACTTAAATCTAAAACTTCAACTCCGCTACCCTGGAACATTCCTTCCATATCTTCAGCTTTTAAGGTATCCCAATCTTTTATGCCATTAATCTCTTTTAGTTTTGAAGTAAAGTAAAACATTTCCTCCATAGTTGTCACATTTTTGGTATTCAATTTTTCTAAACCTTCTACACTTGAAAGCTTAGATTGACCCCTCCAGCCCATGTTGAACATATCATTTATTTTTGTTAACTTTCCACTTTGGGAAGCAAATAACTTAACACTTTCTAAATTAGAACACATTTGAAACATGCCACTAGCATTACTTATATTAACTTTCTGCCACTTGGATAAATCAATTGATTCTAATTTTTTGCAATAAGCAAACATCAAACTAGCGTCTTCAACATTTTCCATATTCCAGTTTTCAATGCCAGTTAAGCTTAGCAAATTACCGCAACTATAAAACATTTTAGAAATGTTTACAGCTTTTTTATCTTTTTTGACGAACTGTATCTTGTTTAAGCCTTTTACAGACTCAAGACTAGAAAAATCAAAAAACATACTCTCTGCATTATTTATTTTAAAATCATTTCCGTCTATAACAACCTTTTTAACACTTTTGTATCTATCATTATTATTAAGCAAATCTTTAAGATTACTTGCATTAACAGAATCATTAGAATTATTTGCTTGTAAATGCAAAACTGAATTACTTTCTCCGCCTAATCCATATTTAAGATTGCGATCAGAATCTGTAGTCCAGTTTAAAGGCTGCGAATCCGCATCTGATGACCTAGATTGGGAAGCAGAAAAAGAACTGCTAGATAAAGTATGAGTAGAATCCGAAGGAGATTGCTGGTCTAATTTCTGCGTAGATCTCTGACTACCAGACAAGCCAACAGCACTAGTAACGGTCGGAACTAGCATTGCCAGAGCAGCAATAACAGACGCACAAATCGCAATGCTTTTATATAGTCTACGTTGATTCTTCATCTTCTAGTCCTATGTAAATAAAAACACTAATCTAAATAAATCAACGCTAGCACTTTAAAAAAAAAAAATGGAAGAAAAAATGTAAAATTCCCTAAAAGATGATTCTTCTTTATACAAAAACTAATCTTAAACAAAAAAATTTAATATAAAATTATTACAAATCATAAAAAACAAGAATAACGTATATTGCAACACTCTTATAAACTTATAATTCTGTATAAACGCATAATTTTGTATGATTAAGTAGTGAGCAAAACGGAATTTAATCGCAAGAAGCAAGGTGGCTTAAATGTTAAGCGTTTCGCAATTGTATAAAGAACTAGACAGTATGTTTGCTAATCACGCAAGCGCGCAAGAAATCGAAAAATACTTGCTAAACGCTCTAAACCAATCGCAAGCAAAAGCAAACCAAGAAGCAACAAACCAAGAAGAAGCAAACGCTCAAGCATTTCAACTATCTGTATTAAACGAGTTGATGGGATTTTATAGGTCTAGAGGAGAACACGCAAAAAACAAGCCAATCATTGACAATGCGCTAGATTTGGCAAAAAAGATGGATTTAGCAGGCAGCGAAGCTGGAACAACCACTTTGATTAACGCTGCTACTAGCCTACGAGCCGCGGGCAGCTATGAGCGCGCAACAGAAATATATTCTCAAGCTATTAAAGAATCATCGAAAACACTAAAACCAAACGATAGAAAACTCGCTGCCCTTCACAACAATCTTTCAATGCTCTACAGCGAAACAGGCAACACGACCGAAGCAATTAATGAACTTAATATTGCGCTTGAAATATTGCAAAAATCGAGTATCGATCCTTCAACAGACATAGATATAGCAGCAACTCACACGAATCTTGCGCTTGCGATTTTGCAAGAGTGTTCGCAGAACAGCGCAAACACAAACAGCGAAAGCACAAACAGCAAATCCGCTACTCTTAACTCTGCTTTTGAACACGCTTCAACCAGCGTTCGCATGTACATTGCAGGAAACAACCAAAATCAGCCGCATTATGCATCAGCTTTGGCAGGTTTTGCGCAAGTTCAATACGCACGAAAAGAGTATTCCGACGCTGTAGACACATACAGTAAAGCGCTTGATTTGATTGCACAATGCTACGGAAAAGATAGCGAGTCGTACGCGATTACGTTGGAAAATTTGCAGCAAGCGCAGAAGGCAGCAGAAAAATTTACGGCGAGCGGCATGGCGGATGCGATTCAGTGCGCTGCGGAAAAATCGCAAGCAACCGATGATCTGCAGCCAGAGTCAAATAAAACTAAAAAAGCAGAAGATAATCCAAAAATAAAAAACGGCATGCAACTTTCAAAAGAATATTGGCAAACTTACGGAAAGCAACTACTGGAATTACCAAAATTTAGGGACTATAAAAACCGCATAGCTGCAGGATTAGTAGGTCACGGATCGGAATGCTACGGATTCGACGACGAGATTTCGCGCGACCACGATTTTGGCCCAGGATTCTGCATGTGGCTTACAGATGAAGACTATGCGAAAATTGGCGATGATTTGCAAGCCGCTTACAACGATTTGCCGCAAGAATTCGCTGGTTTTGACTCTCGCGAAGAAACGCCGCGCGCTAAATCATGCGAAAGCAGCAAGCGAGTCGGAGTATTTAGCATAAGCGAATTTTTTGAAAACATAACAGGATTTTCCGCCGCACCAAGCAAAAACGAGCCGCATTTATGGCTTTCGCTAAGCGAGCCAACACTTGCTGCAGCTACGAACGGCCAAATTTTTGCAGACCCACTTGGAGAATTTAGCAAAACGCGTCAAAGTTTTAAGCTTATGCCAGACGATGTGAGAATCTCGCTAATCTCTAGAAGGCTTGGCATGATGGCTCAAGCAGGTCAATACAATGTTCCACGAATGCTAGCGCGAAAAGACGGAGCTGCAGCGTGGCTTTCTATAAACGAGTTTGTGCGCGCAACCGCTTCAATCGTATTCTTGCTAAATAACCCAATAAGCGCAGGATATTTGCCATATTATAAGTGGCAATTTGCAGCACTTCGCAAGCTAAGCGCGCGAATGGCGTCTAGGCTTTCTGGCGTAGCAAATCAACTTGAATCGCTTATGCGACTAAGTAGCGCGGCGTGCTTTGGCGGAATCGGATTTGGCGAAGGCACAAAAGGCAGCAGCGAAGCTGAATCTAAAATAAACGAGATTATTCAAAACGTGTGCAACGAAGTAGTGCAAGAGCTTAAATATCAAGGTTTAAGCAATTGCAATGAAACATTTTTAGAATGGCAACGCCCGTATGTTGAAGTGCATATTAATTCGCGCGCTGCGTGCTTAAGGAGCTTATGATGTGCAATTCATTATCAAATCTAAAAACGCAAAATCTAAAAACGCAAAAGCTTGCAGAAGAAATTACAAAACTAGAATGGCAGCAATTCCAGCTTACGCAAAACGAAGGCGGACGCGCGAATTGTCAAGGAAACTGGCCAACATTCCACATTATGCGAATGAGCCAATTTTTAACTTGGCCTCTGGATTTACAAGAGTCTTATAAAAAAGATCTTGAGCACGCAAATAGTGATGGCAGAAATTTGATAACAGAAAAATATGCAAGAATGATGGAGTCTACTGCTCCAGAAATTTTTGAGCGCACGATTAAGCCTTATATTAAGCCGATTTTAGAGCCTAGAAAAAGCGAGCAAGAGAAGATTATTTTAACGCAAGTTAAATGGGCCGACGATTTTCGCAATCACTACCCTCATTTAGGCCTTGCAATGCGCGTTCTAAAAACAAGCGAAGATACAGCAGAAAATACGTCTTTTGAAACGTATTTGCGAGGAGAATTAAGCACGTATTCTGATGATACTTTTGCTAAATATAAGGCTTTTATAGAAGATTTGCTTGCAAAAAATCTAAATCTTACTCAGATGATTATTGAAAATACTGTGCACATGTATGGCTACGATTCACTCGAAGCGGCCGACAAATGTTGAGGCAACTATAGTGTGAATAGTTTTGCAAATGCACAGTCGATTCTTTGCGCAGTTTTTAAGCTACGCAAATCCGATTCAACAAAAACAGTAGAAGATGCGTTCAAAGCATTTTTGTGCAAAAAATCTCGATAAATCATAATATTCGGCTTGCGTAAATGAGATTCGCAAGATGCACTAACGCCATTTATCTCGCCAAGTATTGGGCAAGTTTCGCGCGCACAATCCATCCACTCTTGCGAAGCGTTTCCAAGCGCCCAAACGCGCACACCTTTTGCGATTAAATCGCGAGCAAGAGACGCAAAACGCGCTCGCTCCCCTAAAAATCCGCGTGAAAAATTCTTAAAATACAGGCGATAAAGCCAAGTTACAGCAGGACCGTGATGCTCGCTAAACGATTCCAGTGCGCGCTGGCTGCTCCATGCCGCCTCTCGCAAAGCTTCGTGAAACTCAAAACCCCATTCTGGCTCGTAACTAAACAGAACTTCGCCAATATAATCTGGGTAATCTGACTCCAATGTGCGGCGCGCATCCCAATCAACAAGAAGATGCAAGTCAAAAACAACATCTGTTATGCGGTTTTCAATAATTTTTTGCGCGCACAAATCGCAATAATCGTCGCTATTCTTAATAAAATTATCGCCATTCTTGCAATCGTCACTATTCTTAAAATCATTGCAATTAGGCGAAAAATCTTCTGTGCAAGCCATTAAAAATCCTAAATTATTCAGTTGGCGAAATTCCGCCAATATAGGACGACATTCCAGAAGCGCCAGCAGACCCAACAGCTCCAACACCAACCCCAGCACCAAAGCTAGCAGGCAAATTGTTCAAATTATAGCCAAGCGCCTCAAGCTGCGCGCGCCCATCTTCCGTAATATTTTCAACACTCCAACGCGGCTTCCAAGTCCAATCAATCCTAAATTCGTCCACTAATCCAACAAGCGCACTCGCGCACTCGTCTTCAATCAAATCCGTAAGCGGGCAAGCAGGCGTTGTAAGCGTCATCGTAAGGATCGCGCGACCAAGCTCATCAATCTCAATCCCGTAAACTAAGCCCAAGTCAACAACATCAATACCAAGCTCTGGGTCCACAACATTGTGCAAAGCCTCTTGAATATCTTCCTCGCTTACGCGCCCAATATTGTTTGCGCTAAGAGTTGATTCTGCTTGATTTTCTGCCATCTTGTTCCTTATTTTTAAGTGTTACAACGCGATTTTATAAAGCTACATACGATTTTATAAATCCTCAATAGCCTTTGCAATACCGTCTTTTAAGCCTTCCCACGCAAGCAACGCACACTTGATTCGCATTGGATATTTAGAAACGCCTTGAAAAACCATTGCATCTTCCAACTCATCTTCGTCTTGCTCGTTTTTTAATCCCACTCCCCTAGATTCCATAAGCTTGTGGAAAAGAGTGGCTAATCGCAAGGCATCCGCAACAGTTTTTCCCTCAACCAAATCAACCATAATCGAAAGACTCGCTTGCGAAATTGAGCAACCGTGGCCATCCCACTTAATACTTTTTATAAGCGCATTGCTTGAATTATCAACGTTTTTAGCGAGTTCCACGTGCATAGTAACCTCATCTCCGCAAGTTGGATTAAATTGATGAGATTCCCCAAATGCATAGTCTTTACTAGCTTCTACAGCACAATTTTCGTGATGATTTGTAATTTTTATATTAGAATCGTTTTTTAGCTCATCGGTTGCTTGCGACTCTGCTTTAGAAAGGCTCTCCGTGCTTAAAAAATGCGCCTTTCCGTGCGGATTTCTAGCAGCATCTAAAATCACTTCTTGATACATGCTTTCTAATCCGCTACTTGCACCGTTACCGTCATCATCAAAACTCATATCAAACATGCGCTCTCCTTGCATTAAAATATTACGACTATGCGCCAAAATATGCGCGAACTTGGGAAACAGCTTCGATTAATTCGCGAGCTTCTTCGATTGTGTTATAAACTCCAACAGAAACGCGATTCGAAGCGTACACGCCAAAATGGCGATGAATCGGTTGAGCGCAATGATGCCCAACGCGAATCGCAATACCTTGCGCATCCAAAAACTGGCCAACGTCATGCGGATGCACTCCTTCAACTTCAAAAGAAACCGTTGCAATGCGCTTGCTTAAATCAAGCGGGCCAAGCACGCGAACTCCTGGAACATCTTGCAATTTAAGCAATTCTTCAGCAAGTTCCTGCTCATGCTTTGCAACTCGATTCATGCCCAACGAGCAAAGCCAATCCGCTGCAACTCCTGCAGCAACCATTTGTGCAACTGGCTGAGTTCCCGCCTCAAAACGGTAAGGCGCTTGCATATATTGCGCTGGCTTGTTAAGCCACGCAAGCTCCACCATAGATCCCCCAAAATTAGCTGGCGGAAGAGCGTTCAAAAGATTGCGGCGACCATACAAGAACCCAACTCCCGTCGGACCGTACATTTTATGCGCACTAAAGGCTGCAAAATCAACATCTAGCGCGTGAAAATCAACTGGAATATGCGGAACGGACTGGCAAGCGTCAAGAACAAAAATCGCCCCAACCTGGTGCGCGCGCTTGCAAATCGGCGAAACATCCGTGATTGCGCCCGTAACATTGCTAATATGCGTAACTGCAACGATTTTCGTGCGCTCATCAATAACAGTGCTCAAATAATCCGCGTCTGCGCGCACGCGACCATCTTCACTTACATCGATCCATCGAAGCTCCGCGCCAGAGCGAATCGCAAGCTCTTGGAATGGCAATAAAACGGAATGATGGTCTGCGCGAGAAACAACAATATTATCTCCCTCATTAATCACAAAATGCTGGCGCAAAGTTAAGTTATCTTCCGCAAAACCAGGGCGATTTAACCTAGAGTTAATAGTGGCGTTTCCAATAGAAGTAGCAAGAAGATTCAACGCGCCTGTAGCGCCAGGCGTAACAACAATCTCTTCGCTGCCTTCTTTGCTACAAGCACCAACGAGTTTTGCAACCTTTGCGCGCGCTTGTTCAAACGCAACTGTGCTAAGCGCTGCCAACTCGTGCGCGCCTCTATGCACACCAGCATTAATCGTTTTGTAAAACTCGCTTTCGGCATTAATTACAGCTTGCGGCTTTTGAGAAGTTGCTGCAGAATCCAAGTAAATCAAGGGTTTTGAATGTACTTTGCGACTTAAAATCGGAAATTGGAGCCTTAAATCTTCAAAATCACGCATTAGCGCAAAGTCTGTATCAAGATTTTTATGATTAAACATTCAAATCACCTTTTAATCAAATTTATAACTTAAAAGCCGCTCCCCCAAACAAAGATTGAAGGAGCGACTTTCAAGACTTAAATCTTAGTAATTAGCGCTTTACGAACAGCCAAGCATAAAAGCATAAAAGCTTAAATCATAAAGCAAAAACTAATTAGAATCCAAATTGTGCCGCAGCTTGACGAAGAGTCTCTGCAGAACGCTTCAAAGCAGCAAGCTCGCGATCCGAAACTGGAGTATTCAAGCGAGAATTTACGCCGTTGCGGTTCAACAAAGTTGGAACCGACATGCAAACGTCTGAGATTCCATGGAAGTCTTCAAGCAAAGAAGAAACTGGCAAAATGCGGTTGGTGTCTCGAAGAACAGCCTCAACAATATCTACGCCAGACATTGCAATAGCGTAGTTTGTAGCACCTTTACCGTTAATAATCTTGTATGCTGCGTTCTTAACTTCTTGATGAATCTCTTCGCGCTTAGCTTCATCCAATGGCTCATGACCTGGAAGAGCATTCCACTCGCACATTGGAACGCCACCAATAGTTGCAGAAGCCCAAAGAGGAACTTCGGAATCGCCATGTTCGCCAGCAATATAAGCGTGAACGTTCTTAACATTCACACCAGTGTGCTGAGCAATAAGGAAGCGCAAACGTGCAGAATCAAGGTTTGTACCCGATCCAAACATTTGATTAGCAGGAAGACCAGAAAGCTTCATAGAAACATGCGTAACAACGTCAACAGGATTTGTAATAAGCATGTAAATTGCGTTTGGAGCAACCTTAACAACATTAGGAATAATCGACTTCATAATATTGATAGTTGCACCTGCAAGCTCCAAACGAGTCTGACCAGGCTTTTGACGAGCGCCAGCAGTAATAACAACCATATCGGCATCGCGGCAAATTTCAACATCGTCGGAGCCAGCAATAGAAACAGCTGGGTAGAAGCTAGAACCGTGCTGCATATCGAGCACTTCTGCTTCAACACGTTCCTTAGCGATATCCTCAAGCACAATTTCACGAGCAACACCGCGCTGAGCAGCAGCAAACGCAAGCGTAGAACCTACTGCGCCAGCACCAATAATCGCAAGCTTTGTTGGCTTAACCTGAGAATTCACCATTAGAAAACCCCTTTTCCACAAAACAGAGTCAACCCTCTAGCTAATAAATAACTCAAAATATAAGGGCTGCTCTAACAATAGAGATATATGCATGAACAGTTTTTACTTTAATCACACCTAAGGAATTTCGACTAAAACGCAATTTGCATAAGTTTTGAAGCCATTGAATCTCCAACAAAAGCATCTAATTCTATGCCAGAATCCTTATATTCCACTGATTTTACAATGCCATTTTCTCTAACTTTAGATAGCAAAGATCCAGAATAATCACTATAAGGAAGCTTAACTTTAACGTGAACATGTGGCGAAGGTAACAAATTTTCTACGCGTGCTTTTAGATGCTCAATATTTTCACCACTTTGCGCAGAGACAATAATAGAATCAGGATACAACGATTGCAAACGCAAACGCATTGGCTCTTGCATAACATCCGACTTATTAAACGCAATAATTTGCGCAATGTCTTCTACTCCGTCAATTTGAGCTAAAACCTCGTTAACTGCCTCAATTTGAGAAACAGGGTCTGGGTGAGAACCGTCAACAACGTGCAAAATAACGTCTGCTTGTCCAACCTCTTCCAAAGTGGACTTAAACGCTTCTACTAGCTGAGTTGGCAGCCTTCGCACAAAACCAACCGTGTCTACAAGCGTATACGCGCGACCATCTTTAGTTAAAGACTTTCGAACAGCAGTATCCAAAGTGGCAAAAAGCGCATTTTCTACAAGCTCCTTAGAGCCAGTAAGTCTATTTATAATCGAAGATTTTCCAGCATTTGTATACCCAACTACTGCAACAGTTGGAATATCTTGACGACGCCTAGATCCACGCTTTGTCTCGCGAGTTGGTGCCATTAGCGCAATGTCGTGACGCAATTTTGAAATTCGATTCCTAATTGCACGCCTATCCATCTCGATTTTTGTTTCGCCAGGGCCTCTAGAGCCTATTCCAGCGTCTCCAGCAGCGCGTCCGCCAGCCTGCCTAGAAAGAGCAGCACCCCAACCTCTAAGTCGCGGAAGCATGTATTGAAGCTGAGCAAGCTCGACTTGCGCCTTTCCTTCCCTGCTTGTTGCATGTTGAGCGAAAATGTCTAAAATAACAGCCGTTCTATCTACAACCTTGACTTTAGTAGCGTCTTCCAAAGCTCTTCTCTGGCTTGGTGGAAGATCGTCGTCTACAACAATCGTATCCGCATCATTTTGAGCTACAACCGCTGCAAGTTCACGCGCTTTTCCAGAACCAACATACGTTGCTGCATCTGGCCTATATCTTTGCTGCAACATGCCATCGCACACTACTGCTCCAGCTGTTTTAGCAAGAGCCGCCAATTCTCTAAGAGACTCTTCTGCTTGGCTTAGAGTTCCGCGAGCGCTAGACCACACGCCTACTAAAACAACGCGTTCCAGCCTTAGTTTTCTATACTCTACTTCGGTTACGTCTTGTAATTCTCCAAGACCAGCAACTCGTTTTAACTCGTTTCTTGATTCACGCTCTTGCCAAGCTTCATCGTTACTTTCTATGCTTGATCCAGAGTTTGCATCGTCTAGCAGAACTTCACTATGGCCTGAAAGAAAGTCTTTATGCTCATTTTTATGCTCGGGCATATTATTATCACCACTTGCCAAATCACTATTTGCTAAAGTATCTACCAAAACTATGCCCTTTGCTATTTTTCTTTAACTACTTACGTTAAATCCTTTATTAATACGCGATTTACAACGTTTGTTTTATTATTGTGAATCTAGAAGACATAATTTTTAACCAACACTAAAATGACTATTAACACTTTTAATAAAACTAAAAAGACGAGCAGCATTAATGCTACTAAAACAAACAAAAATGCTAAAGAATCTAAGACTAGCGGCGAACAGTATTTTTCCACTAATCCAAATTCTTTAGACTTAAGACGAACTTTGCAAGTTGATTTGCGAGGCAAAGAAGTTAGCGTGCAAGTTTCTAACGGAGTTTTTAGCTCTTCTAAACTTGATTTAGGAACTTCAGTTCTTCTTAAACACGCTCCACAACCCCCAGAAAATGGGCGATTTTTCGACATCGGTTGCGGCTGGGGCGCTATTAGCTTGGCTTTAGGTTTTGAATCCCCTAATGCGCAAATTTACGCTGTAGACGTTAACGAGCGCGCTCTAGAGCTTACTAATATTAACGCTAAGAATGCTGGATTAAATAACATTCACACTTATCTTGTAGAAGATGCGCTAAAAGAACTAAAAGAAAATGCGCTACAGGAAAATACACAAAGCGAGGACGCACAAAAAAACATTGATCTTATTTGGTCAAATCCTCCAATCCGCGTTGGAAAAGACGTTTTGCACAATATTTTGCTAACATGGCTTCCTCGATTAAAAGTTGGTGGAGCTGCTTATTTGGTTGTTCAAAAAAATCTTGGTTCCGACTCCTTAATCCCTTGGCTTTCTAAAAATCTTGGTGAAGATTTTAGCGTTGAAAAATACGCAAGTTCTAAGGGATACAGGATTATAGAAGTCTTAAGAAAATAGGATTTAGCAAGATTTAACAGGATTGAATATGAACTTTGACTATCCTAGTGAACTGCCGATTTGTTCTGCACACGATCAGATTATTGAAGCTATTAAAGAGTCGCAGATTATAATCGTATCTGGTCAAACTGGTTCTGGCAAAACCACTCAAATCCCAAAAATGGCTTTGGAACTTGGCAGAGGCGGTCGCGGAAAGCAAATTGTTCACACGCAACCTCGCAGGCTTGCTGCGCGCACAGTTGCCGAGCGAATCGCAAGCGAAATGGGTGTTAAGCTTGGCGAAGAAATCGGCTACCAAGTGCGTTTTAACGACGAAAGCTCATCTAAAACAAAGCTTCGCATAGTTACAGACGGTATTCTACTTGCTCAAATTCAGCGCGATCCACTTCTTACGCGCTACGACACGATTATTATTGACGAAGCTCACGAGCGCAGCCTAAACATTGATTTTTTGCTTGGATATTTAACAACTCTTTTGCCAAAGCGCAAAGACTTAAAGCTTATTATTACTTCTGCAACAATCGATTCTGCAAAGTTCAAAGACCATTTTGAGCAAGCTTTACACATTAAAGTTCCTGTTATAGAGGTTTCCGGGCGAACATACCCCGTGCGCGTACTTTACGAGCCGCTTGGAAGCGCGCCTTCGCTTATGAAGCATGTTCCAGGTTTTGCCGATATTGCTATGGACGATGAAAGCGTTGCGCAAAGCCAAAGTCTTTCTAGTTTTTCGCAAAGCGGAGATATTTGCGATGAAGACATTGCTTCTGCTGTAACTCGCGCATGCGCTCAACTTGTGATTCATTCAAACCACACTCAAGGCGCGCGCGATATTATGGTTTTTGCTTCTGGCGAGCGCGATATTCGCGAGTTTGAAGCATCGTTGCGTTCTTATTTCGGTGCGCGCACAAGCGACATGAATCGCAGTGACGCCATTGAGATTGTTCCACTTTTTGCACGTCTTTCTTCTAAAGACCAGCATCGTGTTTTTGAGCATCACACGCATCAGCGCATTGTAATCGCCACTAATGTTGCAGAAACTTCTCTTACAGTGCCTTCGATCCGCTACGTTGTAGACCCTGGCTTTGCTAGAATTTCGCGATATTCTAAGTCTGCCAAAGTTCAGCGTCTTCCTATAGAACCTATTTCTCAAGCGAGTGCAGATCAGCGTTCTGGTCGTTGTGGGCGAATCGCAGATGGCATTGCTATTCGCTTGTATTCTAGGGAAGATTACGATACTCGCCCGCGCTTTACCGATCCCGAGATTTTGCGCACTTCACTTGGCGCTGTTGTTTTACACATGCTCTCTGTTGGTGTTGCTAAAACTGGCGAAGATATAACGAATTTTGGATTTATTGATCCTCCAGATATTAAGGCTGTAAGCGACGGTTTTAACGAGCTTAGTGAGCTTGGTGCAATAAGTAGAAAATCTGGTGTTATAAGCTTGACTCGAATTGGCCGCGAGCTTAGTCATATTCCAATTGACATTCGCCTTGGACGCATGATTATTGAAGCTGCGCGAAACACTACGCCTAATACTTTAGCTGCGATTCTTGTTATTGTTGCGTTTTTGAGTTTGCAAGATCCGCGCGAGCGCCCCGAGGAAAAGCGCGAGGAAGCCGATAGATTACACAATCGTTATGCAGACGAGTTAAGTGACTTTTTAACAGCATTGAATATTTGGGATCGCATATTCCAGGCGGATGGCGAAATCAGCAACAACGCGCTAAGGCGACTTTGCAAAGAGGAATTTTTCCACTTTTTACGCCTAAAACAGTGGAAAGATTTAGTTAATCAGCTTAAAGATTTATGCAAGGAGCTTCATTATAATGTTGGCGAAGCGCTGCCGATTAAACGCGCAAGCTTGCAAATCCGCCAATTGCCAAATAATCAACAAGCAGCTCACAGTCTTTGTTGCACTTGGGATTATCAAGGAATCCACGCTTCTATGCTTTCTGGCTTGCTTTCTATGATTGGCATGCAAGTTATTCGCGAGCCTAAGGCTTCGGATTTTGCAGGACTTCGCGGAACAGCCAAAATTCGTGCCATTAAGCGCGCTCAAAAAATGGCAAAAAACGATTATCAAGGCGCTAGAAGCACAAGGTTTGCAATCTTCCCATCTTCATCTGTTTCTAAAACAACTCCTTCTTGGATTATGTGTACGGAATTAGTTGAAACTTCTAGACTTTGGGCAAGGTATTGCGCGCAAATAGACCCTGCTTGGGCGGAGTCTTTAGCCAAGAACCTTACTCGCGTAACATATTTAGATGCTCATTGGAGCGCAAGCAAAGGTGCTGCAATTGCTCAATCGAAAGTGCTTTTGTACGGCTTGCCTATTGTGCAAAATCGCACTGTTCAATGGTCTAAAATCAACCCTTACGAATCTAGAATGTTAATGATTCGTCAAGGCTTAGTCGAAGGAAACGTTCAACAGCGTTTTCCATTCAACGATTTTATCTCCTCAAATATTAACGTTTTGAACGATGCCGATAATCAAACAAATCGCACTAGACAAGCAAGCGAAACCGTAAACGACGAGGATTTGTTTACTTTTTACGATAATAAACTTCCTCAAGAAGCTACGACCATTGCAGATTTGGCTAAATGGTGGAAAAATTATAGGCTTCAAGACCCACATTTTCTTGATTTTAACCCAGATTGTGTTGAGCGCTTGCAATACGCAAATGACACTGATTTAGCAGACTACCCCGATACTTGGCATACGATTGGAACAGACGGCCAGAGAATTAATTTGCGCTTAAGCTACATTTACGATCCGCATAATCCTTTAGATGGCGTAACCGTACACGTTCCACTTCATGCGCTTTTGCGACTTAAGCCTCAAGAGTTTACTTGGAATGTGCCAGGCTTATTAGACGAGCTTATTATTGGCATGATTAAGTCTCTTCCTAAGACTTTGCGCGTGCAATTCGTGCCAGCTCCAGATACTGCGCGTAAGATCCGCGAGTGGATTGACGAAAACTACGATTATCTTCCAGGAATAAATGAGAATCCGCAAGAAGATTTTATTTGGCAAGACTTTAGCGAAGTCTTTACTAAAGCTGCGATTAATGTTGTTGTAGCACAAATCCACCCAGAAGTCTTAAGCGAAGATCAGCTACAACGACTATCTCCTTATTTGCGCGTAACTTTTAGCGTTGAGCAAAAGAAAACTAATAAAAACAAACCTAATCAAAACAATTCGCATAATCAAAGCAACAAGCGCATTAAGCCTACTGTTTTAGGAACAGATAAGTCGCTAATAAGCCTTCAGCATCGCTTTGCAAAATCAGCTCAAGAGTGTGCGTTAAATGTTGTTAACAGCAAGGCGATTAAAGCAGCAGAGGCCGGAAATGTTGTTGAGAGAGCAGATTTGTTACACAAGTCTGGAGCAACTAATCTTTCTAGATCTCAAATGGTTTGGCAAGGCGCACTTAACATGCTTATTTTAGACGATAAGCGCATTACATCTAGATGGCTCGGCAGCGAGGCTTTGCTACTTGCTTCTGCACCTTATAAGTCTTCTAAAGATTTGGCTCAAGATTTGCAAATGGCAGCTATTAAGCGACTTATACCAAATACGCAAAAAATTACTAACGATGTTGAACTTAAAGAAGCCGTTGGCAATATTGCCGAAGTTTACGAAGACACGGTTTATAGCGTTGCACACAGTGTTATTGCTATTTTGGAGCGATTTGCTAAAGTCGAGTCCGCTGTTAGCGGCAAAGCCGACTTGCCAATGCTTAGTGTTCTTCAATCGATTAAAGAACACGCATCTTCGCTTGTTTTTCCTGGATTTATTGCAAAAGCAGATTCTAGCGCACTTAGTTCAATAGAGCGCTACTTACATGCGGATTTGATTCGACTTAACAAAGCAAAGTCAAACAAAGATCGAGATGTTCAATGGGCTTGGCAGGCAGATGAAGCTCATAAGCTTGTACTAGAAGCTCAAAAGAGAGCAGAAAGCTTGCCTGCTGGGCCTAATAGAGATGAAGCTCAAGAAAAAGCTCAAAAACTAAAGTGGATGTGCGAAGAATTCTACGTTTCTCTTTGGGCGCAAGAGCTTGGAACAGCATACCCAATTAGTATTCAGCGTATGAAAAAGATTTGATAGCACGCAAGCAAAATAATACAAAAATGGTCACTATCCACGCAGCCAAAGATGACTGCAAGATAGTGACCACTAACATATTGAGTAAATAATAATTACTCTTTAACCATAAGGCTACGAGCAATGTAAACTACTAAGCCAATAAAGGCTACAATAGCGCCCATCATAAGCAAGTTAGAATAACCTGCACCTAAGCCTTGGATTCCAGCAAAAGAGAATCCTTTTAGCAAGTTTCCGCCAAAGAATCCGCTGAAAATGGAAATACCGATTGATGCTGTAACATTCATAACTAAATCGTTCATACCGCATCCACGACCCGATTCTTCAACAGGCAATGCGCTAAGAACCGTTGAAACGATTGGCGAATACATAAGTCCGCAACCAGCGTAGTAGACGCATGCGCACAAAGTTAGAACAAGGAATCCGCAATTGATGAATACAGCAGCTCCAACCCATCCAAGAATCATAAGAACAGCAGCTATAATAATGCCAGCTTTACGTCCAATGAAACCGATAATTGTTCCAGAGCATGTTCCAAACACTGCTGCTACAACGAATGCCCATACAAGGTAGGAAGAAACTGCCTCAGTGCTCATATGATACAAAGCTCCACCAATCACATTGTAAATTGGAGGCATGCAATAGTTAGTAAAGTAGAAGATGAAGATCAAAATAATGCCCGAAAGCCAACGCTTATTCTTAAAGAATGCAGGAGTTACAAACGGGTTCTTTGCCTTCATAATGTATCCAGCAAACACAACAAACAGCACGATGGATCCAAGCAACAATCCCCATGCCTTGTACGAGAAGAACAAAGTCAGCAATGCAACAGCAATACCAAACACTGTAAAGCCAAGCTTATCTATCTTTCCACCAATACCGTTCTTTGTAGGCAAGAACTTAACAAGAACTGGCAAGAACAGAATAGTAATTGCAGGAATCAAGAACAAATACTGCCAAGCAATAGAGCTAAGAGCACCAGCAGCAAAAACGCCAATAGAAGCAGAAAGCTGATAAGCAGCAGTAAAGAGTCCAAAGAAAATTACCTTAAGATCGTTGCGCAAATACTTAGTTGCAATAACAAGGAAGGAAGAACCTGCTACCTGCTCGCCAGCTGTTTGTAAAATACGCGCAATAATAACAGTCCACAAGTTTGGAGTGAAGAAGAAGTTTGCAATAAAACCAAACAACGATCCAACAAACAGTGTTACAAGTCCGATTGTTATGAGTCTACGAAGCGACACAAAGTCACCCAAAGAACCGTAAATAAAGCACACAATGCCTAAAACAATAATTGGCAAACTCGTAATAAGAGAAGCTTGATCAGGCGCGCCAACAGCTTTACCAATCTGATCAAATACCAGATTAAATCCTTGCAAACACAATGTTCCAAGAATAAAGGTTATAAGAAGTAAAATTAGCGAGTAAATCGCCACTTTGTCGCGGGTTTTTGGATCCTCGTATGGGTCTACCGCACTAGATTTTGCAATCTCAGTCATAATAATCCAATCAATTAATATTTTTAGTTTTTACATTGGCAAATAAGGCACATCGCATATTGCGGAAAATGTTGCGATTTGCGGCGTGTCGAACAACAAAAAGCGGAGTTAAAACGGAACTAAAACTCGTAAAATCCACACTCAGCCAGCGATTTTTGCCAAGCCAGAAATGCGCGTCATAAACTCGTTCAAGAATCGTGGAACATCAACACCAACAGCAACTTGCATTGTCTTAACAGGGTCATTCAAGCGCGTAACATCACCAATTGTGCGTCCACGAGTTGGACCTTCAACATCAACTTGCATATTGATTGGAAGCGTTGTAACAAGCGTTGGATCCACAGCTACAGCCACTGCCAAAGGATCATGCAAACCGCATCCGCCAAGGTGTGGAGCCGTTGTCTCATATGCCTTAATGTAAAAGTCGGTCATATCTGCAAGGAACTTGCCAGCCTTTGTACCAAGGTCACGCCACTGCTTTGTCTCCTTGTAGGTAAGCAAAGTCTGTAAAGTAACATCCAAACCAATCATTGTTACTGGAGCACCAGAGCGGAATAGTACATCTGCAGCATCTGGGTCTTGAGATATATTCGCTTCGGTCCAAGCATTTACGTTTCCATGAATGGTAAGCGCTCCGCCCATAAGAACAATCTTTCCGATTTCGTCCTTGATTTCTGGAGCTTTCTTCAACGCAGCAGCGATATTTGTCATTGGTCCTGTTGGAACATACACCAAGTCCTTGCCATATTTCTTTACAGAATCGATAATAAAATCAACAGCTGATTCATCTTCTGCTTTGCGCGCAGAATCTGGAATCTCAACATCGCCAATTCCGTTATCTCCATGAATAAATGCAGAAATTGGAAGAACTTCAAAAGAATCTTTTTTGCTTGCGTGCGAAAGTCCCTTATAAACTTTTACTTCGGGATGCCCAAGTAAGTCTGTGATTGCAAGCGCGTTACGAACACCTTGCTCCATTAAAACGTTGCCATACGTGCCAGTTATGCCAATAAGCTCCATTTCTGGGCTTCCAAGAGCATAAGATATAGCGAGAGTATCGTCAACACCAGTATCAAGATCAAGAATCAGCTTCTTCACTTGAGTTACCTCCCTTTGTGTATTTGGCATGATTTTACAGTCGTTGTAAATCATGGATTGCGCGAATATTTTCAAAATTATTCAAATGCAACCAAGCAAAAATTCTATTATCATAATTTTGAAAATCAACATTACAATTGGATAATTTTAGATATATCATTGTTTCTTTATTGTGCAATAGTTTGCGATTTTTGTTATAAAATGTTTCAATCGCCAACAAAAGTTAAATTAAATAAACAAACGTTTAAATTATGCTTAGAAACTAGCATTCAAACATAAACATTCAGATATAACAATATGAAAAAATTTTGCGAAAAATGTTAAAAAATAATCAAAGAAAAACCTAAAAATAAATCGCGCGACACGCCGCCACAGCACATCGCGCGATTTTAATAGTCAACACAAACTAAATTCGCAAATACGTTGCAAAAACCTACAGTCTAGGCAAGTATTTCTCTAGCTCGTAAGGTGTTACTTGGCGACGATACTCTTCCCACTCTTTATGTTTATTGCGCAAGAAGTATTCAAACGCATGCTCACCTAAAACGCTAGCTACAAAATCAGACTTCTCCATAATCTTCAAAGCTTCATCCAAAGACTCAGGAAGAGGCTGAATGCCCATAGCTTGACGCTCAGCATCCGTAAGCTCCCAAACGTCGTCGCTAGTAGGATCGCACAAAGTCATTTGCTTTTCAATGCCATCTAAGCCAGCAGCCAACAAAACAGAGTATGCAAGATACGGATTCGCAACAGGGTCGAGCGCGCGAAACTCCATTCTGCAAGAATTACCTTTGCCAGGCTTATATTGCGGCACACGCAAAAGCGCAGAACGGTTGCTATGACCCCAGCAAACATAGCTAGGAGCTTCCGCCCCACCCCACAAGCGCTTGTAAGAATTAACGTATTGATCTGTAACAGCGCAAATTTCTGCAGCATGATGCAAAATACCAGCCGCAAATTGGCGAGCAATAAGCGACATATTAAACTCTTGCCCAGCCTCATAGAAAGCGTTTGAATCTCCTTCAAACAGGCTTAAATGCGTGTGCATACCAGAACCAGGCTGGTCAGTTAGCGGCTTAGGCATAAAGCTCGCATACATTCCGCGCTCAAGAGAAATCTCCTTAACAACAGTGCGGAAAGTCATAATGTTATCTGCAGTAGTAAGAGCGTCTGCATATCTTAAGTCAATCTCATTTTGACCAGGACCGCCTTCGTGGTGAGAATACTCAACAGAAATACCCATCTGTTCAAGCATGCTCACAGCGCTACGACGAAAGTCCATTGCCGAACTTCTTGGAACGTGGTCAAAATACCCACCTTCATCAATAGGAACAGGTGTTTTAGACCAATCGTCTTGCGCTTCAAATAAGTAAAACTCAATTTCTGGATGAACGTAAAAAGTAAAGCCTTTTTCTTTAGCTTTTGCGAGCGCAGTTTTAAGAACATGACGCGGATCTCCAAGAGACGGCTCCCCATCTGGCGTTAAAACGTCACAAAACATGCGCGCCGTACCTTCTGGACCGCCATGCCATGGCAAAAGTTGGAAAGTCGAAGGATCTGGCTTAACAATCATGTCGTCTTCTAAAACACGAGTCATGCCTTCAATCGCAGAACCATCGAAGCCAATACCCTCTTCAAACGCAGCCTCAAGCTCTGCTGGAGCAATAGCAACCGATTTAAGAGTTCCAAGAACATCCGTGAACCATAGTCGAATAAAACGAACGTCACGCTCTTCAACTGTACGCAAAGCGAATTCTTGCTGTCTATCCATATCTACAGTCCAATCAATTTAAGTGTGTAACTATGTGTTTTTCTCTCATACTCTTTAACTAATATTTAAGAGATTAATTTATATTATCTCTTACTTTTCACTTTTATTTAGTTTTATGAGCATGAATTTACTTATTTTTAATGTAGCAATCTAATAGCAATCTACTTAACGTGGATTACATCTTTTTGCCATATTTATAAAAAATCTCTTTGGCTTGATCATCGCTTAAATCATCTGTACTTGTAACTTCAATCCCAGATTCTTTAAGATCTTTAACACTTGAGTAACAAATCATAAGGTCTTCAACACATCTAGCAGCCATTGCAAGAATCATAGGAGGAACAACGTCTAAAACGCCTCGATTGTATTCATAAACTTTTGCATCAATCTTATTAGCGCGATTTACCATTAGAACAGCAGGCATTCCACGAAAATAGTCGGTAAATTTTTTAACTGATTTTTCTGGATTATCTTCGTCTAAATCACGTAAAACTGCGACTCCACCATTTTCATCGTTAAAACAATCCGCATTAACTCCAGCCATTTTGCAAAAAGATGCAAGAAGCTCTCCCGGCTCTATAGCTGTTAAGAACAGCGCGCACTTTGCCTTTTTTCCAAGCAAACCTTGCAAATCTTCTTCAAAATCTGCTTGCTCAATCTTTTTTACAGCATCATCGATTGAATCACGATTTTGCTCTTCGCTAAACTCTTTTTCAAAACCAAGCAATGCATCTTCCAGCTCTTTATCGGTAAAAGAAGTACGAACATCGTTGGAATCATTGGAGCCAACGCCATTATTGCCATTAACTCCATTATTATCACTAACGTTATTGCTTTTATTCAAATCGTCGTTATCTTTACACATATCTTTTTACCTTCTAAATCAAAAAGCCTTATTTTTACTTGTTTTTACTTATCTTTACTTATCTTTACCACTTCTTAAAACGCTTAAAATCACTCTAAAACACTCTAAGAATATTCTACGCGATTAGCTTATTTTAATCGGCTCATTTTAGGCGCCTGGCAAACAAGCTGGGCCAAACAATATTTTTAGCTCTGCAAAAAGTGACATATCTCGCTTAACTCTAAATCTATCTCCAAAAGCTAAGACTTTTGCGCGCCCCTTAGAGTCAATCAAAGCAAGTCTTACTTCGCAACACCCAGGATGCTCACATAATATAGAACTCAACTTGTCTAATTTAGATTTATCGATACTCATATTAGGAAGAACAATATTAAGAGGTCTTGAATCTATAGATTCCAAAGAAGGTATTTCAAAATATTTACCACGCAAAGAAACTGTTTCATCGCGAACCTCAACTTCACCTCGAATTTGAGCTACTTGATCAATCGCAAAATCATTTGCAGCAGCTTCGTATGCTTTGCTGAAAAACATACATTGTATGGAACTTTCCATATCTTCCAATGTGATTATTGCCCACGCATTACCTTGTTTAGAAACACGTCTATCTACACCAGTAATCAGACCAGCTAAAGTCACTTTAGTGCGTTCATTCATAGTTTTTGCTTTATCAATCAATTCAGCAATACTCATATCACTCAAGCTACTTAAAACAGCAGAAAGACCGCTCAAAGGATGATCAGAAACATAAAGTCCTAACATCTCACGCTCAAAGTTTAGCTTTGTTTTTTTATCCCATTCTTCTACATCAGGAACATTTATTTCAGCATCGCCTAACGACAGATTATCTGTATTATCTTCATCAATACTAGAGAATAAATCAAACTGACCTTCCAATTGCCTACGCTTAATAGGTATTACGGAATCTATCGCTTGTCCACAAATTTCCCAAATAGCACGCCTATTAGGATCAATAGAATCGAAAGCTCCAGCTTTAATCAAAGATTCAACAAGCCTTCTGTTAAGAGCATCGAAAGAAACTCTTTTAACGAAATCTTTGAAATTCACAAAACGTCCTCTAGAAGATTCACGTTCAGCAATAATATCTTTTACAGCTTTATCTCCAACGTTTCTAATTGCTCCAAGACCGAATCGCACAACATTGCCTACAGCAGAATACTCTAATACTGATTCATTAACATCAGGAGGTAAAATGCGAATTCCCATGCGCCTTGCTTCACCCAAATACAGTGCAGTCTTATCTTTATTCGTACGTTCGTTTTGGAGTAACGCAGCCATAAATTCAACCGGGTAATGCGTTTTTAAGTAAGCAGTCCAATATGAAATCAAACCGTATGCAGCAGAATGAGCTTTATTAAACGCGTAACCAGAGAATGGAACTAAAACATCCCACACAGCTTGAGCAGCTTCTTTAGAATACCCATGCTCTTGCATACCTTTAAAGAACGGGATTTTCTCTTTAGCCAACACTTCTGGCTTCTTTTTACCCATAGCTCTACGCAAAACATCTGCTTTGCCAAGGCTATACCCTGCTAAAATACGCGCAGCAGATTGCACCTGCTCTTGGTACACAATCAAACCATAAGTTTCGCCTAAAACATCTTTTAGCGGCTCTGCAACTTCGGGGTGAATAGGCGTAATCTTTTGCAAACCGTTCTTGCGCTTAGCGTAGTTTGTATGGGAATCCATATCCATAGGACCTGGCCTATAAAGCGCAATCAAAGCAGAAATATCGTTAAAGTTATCTGGTTTTAGAGTGCGAAGAAGCGCACGCATACCGTCGGAATCAAGCTGGAAAACTCCTAAAGTATCTCCTCTTGCAAGAAGTTTGTAAGTTTCTTTATCGTCTAAAGGTATTTTCGTATAATCAATTTTTGTATGACGATTATTCTCAACATTTCGAATAGTATCCCTAATAACCGTTAAGTTAGAAAGACCCAAAAAATCCATCTTAACTAGGCCAAGAGTTTCGCAAGTGTGATACTCAAAAGTTGTTGTAATTGTGCCATCAGTGCGCTCCAAAAGAGGAGACGTATCTGTAATAGGCTCCGAACCCATAATCGTTGCACAAGCATGCACACCCGTTTGGCGAATCAAGCCTTCAATACCCTTTGCTTCTTCTGTAATTAGCTTTGTATCTGGGTCATCCTTGTACATCTCACGGAACTCACGAGCCTCCGCGTATCTCTTTGACTTTTCGTCAAAAATTTCATGCAAGCTCATATCTTTGCCATTTTTTGCAGGAGGCAAAATCTTTGTAATTTTTTCTCCAACAGAAAACTCATAACCCATTATTCGAGCAGCATCTTTAAGAGCTTGCTTAGTTTTAATCGTGCCATAAATCACGCATTGCGCTACTTTGTCTTTTCCATATTTTTCGCCAACGTATTCCAAAACTTTGGCTCTACCTTCTGGATCAAAGTCAACGTCAATATCTGGCAAAGACACGCGCTCTGGGTTTAAGAATCGTTCAAAAATCAAACCATGCTTCATTGGGTCAAGCTCTGTAATGCCCATTGCATACGCCACCATTGCTCCTGCAGCGCTTCCTCGTCCAGGGCCAACCATAACCCCGTGCTCTTTTGCCCAATTAATATAGTCTGCAACAACTAAAAAGTAGCCACAAAATTGCATTTGGCATATAACGCCACACTCGTAGTCTGCTTGTTTTAAGACTTCCATTGGAACATTGTTGTTGTATCTGCGTTCCAAACCCTCTTCAACTTTTTTAAGGAATAGCGAAGTCTCATCCCACCCTTTAGGACAATCAAATTGCGGCATAAAAGCGCCATCTTCGCCGTCATCAAACATAACATTGCAACGGCGCGCAATCTCAAGCGTATTATCGCAAGCTTCTGGAAACTCCTTAAAAAGCTCACGCATTTGCTCAGCAGACTTCAAATAATAGCCAGAACCGTCAAACTTAAAACGATCTGGATCATCTAAGCGAGATCCAGAATTAATGCAAAGCATTGCATCTTGCGCTTCTCTATCTTCTTCGTGCACATAGTGCAAATCGTTAGTAGCAAGAAGAGGAGCATTCAACTTTTTAGCAATCTCAAGCAAATCTTTTGTAACGCGTGTTTCAATAGAAAGCCCGTGATTCATAAGCTCAATAAAGAAATTATCTCGACCAAAAATATCTTGGAACTCACTTGCAGCGCGTAAAGCCTCATCAAATTGACCCAAACGAAGACGCGTTTGAATAATTCCAGACGGACATCCAGAAGACGCTATAACGCCTTTAGAATACGTTGAAAGCACATCTTTATCCATTCGAGGATATCGCATAACGCGACCTTCCAAATTGGCTATAGACGATGCTTTAAGCAAATTTGTTAAGCCTTCATCATTTTCGGCCCACATTGTCATGTGAGTAATCAAACCACCGCCAGAAACATCGTCGCTTCTTTGCGCGTCCGTTCCCCAATGAACTCGGCTTTTGTCTTGTCTGGCTGTTTCTGGAGTCACATAAGCTTCGATTCCAATAATCGGCTTAATCCCAGCTTTTACAGCCGTGCTCCACATCTCGTACGCGCCATGCATATTGCCGTGGTCTGTAATAGCAATAGCTGGCATACCCAATTCTTTTGCACTCGCTACTAGGTCTGGTATCTTTGAAGCACCATCCAAAAGCGAATAATGCGTGTGGTTATGCAAATGTACAAAGTTTGTTTCTGGCCTAGTCATGCTTGCTATTTTATAGATGCAATATGACCTGTTTTGCTAAATATGCTCGCTTTTATAATTGTCGCACGGCTTGTAAAGCGTGTTGCAAATCTAGCGGATACTTCGATTCAAGCTTAACTAATTTTCCTGTTCTAGGATGCTTAAATTCTAGCTTAGTTGAGTGAAGCCATTGGCGTTGTAACTCTAGTTTTTCTGCGAGTTTTGGGTTTGCTCCATACATTTTATCCGCCACTAATGGATGGCCAATCGAAGAAAAATGCACGCGTATTTGGTGAGTTCTACCCGTCTCTAAATTTACGCTAACTAAAGTTGCAATTCCAAAGCGCTCCAAAACATCCCAATGCGTTACAGCTGGCTTGCCATTTTTAGTTACAGTAAACCTAAAGTCAGATACTTTCGACCTTCCAATCGGAGCTTCAATAGTCGCTTTGTTTTGCTCCAAATTTCCTTGCACTAATGCCGTATAAGTTTTTTTAACACTATGACTAGCAAATTGCTGCTTCATCTTTTCGTACGCAAAATCCGTTTTGCAAACGAGCATAAGGCCGCTTGTTCCAACGTCTAACCTGCTTACGATTCCTTTGCGTGATTCGTCGCAAAGCGTTGTGTTTATTTTAATCCCAGCGTCTTCTAGGCATTCTGGAACAGTAGGCCCGTTCCACCCTTTTGCTGCGTGAGACGCCACAGAAACAGGCTTATTTATTACTACAACATCGTCATCATTGTATACGATTTCTAAATCGCATATAGAAGGCTGGCTTTGAGGATTACTGGAAGAATCGCGAGCAGTAGCACAATCGCAAGCACAATCGTCTTCTTTATTTACAACAATCACATCTGATTCTTGCAAAATAGACGATTTTTGCGACTTTCTATTTAAGATTTTTGCTTTGCCACTATCGATTAGCGATATTGCGTTTGCACGCGATACTCCCATAAGCTTCGACAAACATACGTCGAACCTGCATCCTGCAAATTGACTCGTAACTGTAAAACGAATATCACTCATCAGCGCGCTCTATAAGAGGAATCCCAATCAAAATAAGGCATATAACTGCGATTCCTGCAAACATAAGCTCAATATCTGCAACATTTCCAACGGACCATCCGTAGTTTATAAAATCTACGACTTTTCCGTTCAAAAAGCCCTGAGCATATTGCGCTCTATCAATAAGATTTCCAAAAGCTCCAGCAAAAGCTAAAGCAAGCGCAATAGTCCAATATAAGGATTTTGTGTGCTTAATAACAGCAGTCATAGCACCGCAAGCAGCGCAAGCTAACACGCTAATAACCCAAGTAAAAGAAGAGCCTAAGCCAAAAGATGCTCCAGGATTCCTAACAAGAGTAAAAGAGAGCAAGTGTGGAAGAATCTCAATGTTTTTTCCACCACTAAGCGCCGCTAAAGCCCAAACTTTTGTTACTCGGTCTAAAACCACGCCAATAAAAGCAATCAGTGCAAAAACGGCTGCGCGATTACGCAGCCGTTCTACACGCACATAACTATGCGTCAATGTATTTTCCAATCTAAAGGGATTTAGTAAATACTACTAAATACTAGTAAATACTACTTATCCTGCTTATCTTGATTTTCCATAGATGTATACGTGTTTTCGTCGGAAACTTGAGCAACAAGCTGACCCAAGAAGTCGGTCAAGCGAGTACGATACTCAGTTTCAAACTGCTTAAGGCTTTGAATGTTTCCTTCAATAACCTTAGTTTGCTTCTCGAGATTCTCACGTACTTGGCGAGCATATGCGTCTGCAGAAGTGCGAGTAGTGGAATCGTAATCCGCAGCTCTGTGCTGAACTTCTGCTTCGTATTGATCAGCTTGATCGTGAGTTTGCTTGGAGTAGTCATCCGCAGCTTGACGAACCTTGCCCGAGTAAGCGTCTGCCTCGTTGTGAGCACGAGCCGCATAAGCATCGGCATCTCCGCGAGTACGAACCGAATAATCATCCGCATCCCCGCGAGTTTGCTTATTGTATTCGTCAGCCTCGCTGTGCGTGCGACCAGAGTATTCGTCTGCCTTGGCAATTATCTCGTTATAGCGTGCCTGGCTTTCTTCAACAATCTGCTGAGCCTTTGCCTTGCCCTTGTCTACATATTGATCGTGCAATTGCATTGCAAGAGTCAACATAGCAGTAGCACGCTCTGGCTCCGAGCCCTGAGCTTCCGCACCAGCGCCTGCAATCTTTTGCAAGCTACCAGTTTCTGTGCTTGGTTCCATCTTAGAAACTTGCTCGCGAAGCTGTTCTTCTCGCTTATGCGATTCTTCGAGCTGCTTGTTAAGATCTTGAACCTTAGCATTTTCTTGCTGAGTTACAACAAGCTGCTGGCGAACCTCTTCTAGCTCACGACCCAAGTTTTCGCTGCTTGCACGGAAGTCATCGCGCTCGCGCGTAACGTTTTCAAGCTCTTCTTGAATCTTCTTATCAGCGTCTGCCTTAGCATTATCTGCATTTGCAGCTTGAGCGGTAAGCTGATCTACTTGAGCACCCAATCCATCCAGTTGCTCCTTAAGCTGCTGATTTTGCTCGCTCAATGCACGGTTGTTTTCTTCCGCTTCCTTAAGCTTTGCTGCAAGATCGTTATCACTCTTGCTTGCATTGCTGGATGCTTCTCGCAAATCATTATTTTCTTTAGTTAAAGATTCAACCTGATTTGTTAAGTCTGCAATCTTATTGTTTAAGCTAGCAACATCAGCGCCAAGAGACTGCGTAGAAGCCCCGAGTCCTTGCACGGCCTGCTGACCAAGCGCTTCGATTGTTTCTGTAACCTGATCTAAAAAGTCATCAACTTCGTCAACGTCATAGCCTCCCTTGAATCTAACGATCTGGAAGGTATGCTCGCGAATGTCTTTAGGCGTTAACAGAGCCATAATGCATTACACCTCACTTTTGGGCGCGCAGCCCTTTTGATATATCTCTTCGATGCTATCACGTCCATAGAAAAAATTGTGTAAAAAGTAATTATTTTTTACGAAATCTGCCAATATTTTATTATTCAGACTTATTTTTATTATGAAGACTTACGTTTAGTAAATGTTTAGTAAATAATGTGATTAATAGATAATAATACGAATATCATTTAAGAATAGTGGCGATTGCGCGCGTATAGTAAACATTCTTAAAGTCTTAATAAAAAAAATCTTAATAGATCATAGATAAAATCACTTGTAAAACAATTATCAAAAAGTAAACAACCATAAAACTTACGTCTAAACTTATGTTACCAAGCCTTACGGATGGTATGAATCTACGCGCAAATCTTAAAAGCGGTTCCGTTAAATAATATATGATTTGAGCAAATTTTCTAACAATCGCATTTGGCCTAAATGAATGGAATACGATTGGAATCCAGTCTAAAATTGCGCGAATAAATAGCACTGTTAAGTATGCGCTTAGAAAAAGATTAATGATTAATATTAAGCTGTTAAAAATCATAAACTCACTTCCGTAAATAAACTTTCTTAAAACAATCACAAGTAAACAATCATCACAATAAAAGTTAAGAAGATTTTTGTTATTAAATAATTTTTATTCGATAATTGATATTAGATAATTTAAGGCAGAAATCTCAAAGAGACTCTGCCTTAAATCTAAATAACGCATAAAGCAAATGCTATAAGCGGTCTTTGTTACTAAGCTTGTATCTTTACGAGAACAATTCTCTAGCAGAACCGCCATTAGGAGCGTCTTCAACCTTTATGTTTACTTGCGAAGGACTTAGAAGAAACACTCTTGGCGTTACTCGCTCAATAGACCCACGAACACCAAATACAACTCCAGCAGAAAAGTCAACAATGCGATACGCAACAGATTCACTAACACCAGTAAGATTCAAAACAACTGGAGTTCCATCTCTTAACGCACGCCCAACTAATTGAGCATCGTCATAAGACTTTGGATGAATCGTTGTAATGCGACTCATGCGGACTGCTCCAGCACGAGAAGCAGTGCCATTACCCAACTGCGATTCTGAATTATGCAGACTTATAGGAGCAACGTTGTGATCGTTGTCAAACGAAGTTTCTTGCGCTTGAGAATCAACGAAATCATCGTCGTCTTGAACATCACTCATGCCTACGTAAGACATCATGTTCTTCATAAAGCCAGCCATTAAGCTGCCCTCCTATCGCTATGCTTAACGTAGAAAATCAGGAATATCCAATTCGTCTGGTTCGTCTTGAGGCTTATCTTTAGAAGCCGATGCTTGATAATTCTGGCTTGGTGCAACAGAATCAAACATAGAAGAAACAGGCTGCGAAGATTCTTCAGCAACAACAGGCTTTGCGGAAGGCGCGACTGGAGTTGTTGACTGAGCTGGGGCAACAGAATCAACTCCTGCTTGCATATCTACAAAAGCACCAGCCTTATCGTCTTCCACCTTAGGGTGGGAATCAAAACCAGCAGCAATAACAGTAACGCGAACTTCGTCTCCGTAAGAATCGTCCAAAGAAAGACCCCAAATAATCTGGGCTTCTGGATGAATTGCCTTGCGAACAAGTTCTGTTGCAGCGCTTGCTTCTTGCAACTTCAAATCGCTTGGACCTGCAATATTAATCAAAGCACCGTGAGCGCCTTCAATGCTCTCTTCAAGCAATGGGGAGCTAATAGCAATTTCAGCAGCTTGAGTAGCTCTGTCTTCTCCCTTTGCAGCGCCAATTCCAAACAGCGCGGTTCCAGCACCACGCAAAACGGCGGTAACATCCGAAAAATCAACATGAATATAAGAATTCATGGTAATCAAATCGGTAATACCTTGCACGCCTGCAAGCAATGCGGTATCTGCCGTCTTAAAAGCTTCAATAATTCCGATAGTTCGATCTGAAATTTCCAACAAACGATCGTTTGGAATAACAATCAAAGCATCGACTTCTTTACGAAGATTTTCAATACCAAGTTTTGCTGATGCAGCACGCTGAGGGCCTTCAAACCCGAAAGGACGCGTAACTACTGCGATTGTTAAAGCACCTTGCTGGTGTGCAGCTCGCGCAACTATTGGGCTTGCACCTGTACCAGTTCCACCGCCCTCGCCGCAAGTTACGAACACCATATCGGCGCCCTTTAATGCTTCTTCAATGTCGGATTGATGATCTTGTGCAGCTTTTGCACCCTTTTCTGGATCAGCACCAGCACCGAGACCACGACTTGAAGCATCAGATAATGAAATCTTTACATCAGCGTCGGAACGCAACAAATCCTTAGCATCAGTGTTGATAGCTACGAATTCTACGTTCTGCAAACCCTCGGTGATCATTCGGTTGACGGCGTTACCACCGGCTCCACCGACGCCGACTACCTTGATTATGGTTTTGTCGTTGAAATTGTCAGTCTGGGCAATCTCGCTCACCGTTGTCTCCTGTCACTCACACGCACGTTTTACGCAATACTTTAGCGCAAAACGCTCGATAATGGCGACGTTTTACAAATAAAAACTTAAAAAATGTCACCGATTCGATAATACACCGTGCTATACGCAAATATTTAAGGCGTTTTATCAACAAAAGTTTGGAACATTAAGCAATAGTTTAGACGCCATTTTTAACAGCCACTAAACCCTAGAAAACTCTAGAAAAACGCTAGTAGCTAGCATCCATTGGATCATTGCCAAAAAGCTCTTTGCGCTCCTCGCTAGTAGTAATTCTTGAATCCAACCAGCCATATGGCAAATGAACTTTTTTAGCAAAACGAACTCGACCACGCGGCGTGTCTAAAATCTGCTCAGGAAGCTTAAGTGACGAATCTAACGCATCAATATTGCGTTGAACGTCATCAATAGACTCGCATTCCATAAAGCTTTTGCGAGTTCCTCCTCCAACTGGGAAGCCTTTCAAATACCAAGCAATATGCTTTCGCAAGTCATGAACTGCCATTCGCTCATCGCCATCATAAAAGTCAACAAGAAGCTCCAAATGCCTTAAAATCACCTTGCAAACTTCGCCAAGACTTGGATTAACGCGATTATCGCTGCCATTGCAGGCAGAGCGAATATCTGCAAAAATCCAAGGACGCCCCTGGCAGCCTCTACCAATAGCAACGCCTGCACACCCTGTTTCTTTAAACATTGCAAGAGCGTCGTCCGCGCCCCAGATATCACCATTGCCAAAAACAGGAATATCTAAAGCCTCTACAAGCTCGCCAATACGGCTCCAATCGGAATGACCACCATAATATTCTGCAGTGGTACGCGCATGCAAAGTAACAGCCGCACAACCCTCTTCTTGCGCAATATGGCCAGCTTGCATAAAAGTCTCGTGAGCTTCGTCAATTCCAACACGGAATTTAGCTGTAACAGGAATTCCCGCTGGATTACACACGCTTACAACGCGATGTAAAATCTCTTGAAGCAAATCTGTTTTCCAAGGAAGAGCAGAACCGCCGCCGCGCCTTGTAACTTTAGGAACTGGGCAGCCAAAGTTTAAGTCAACGTGATCTGCCATATTTTCGTCAACAACAATTCGAGCAGCTTGCTCCACAATTAAAGGATCTACTCCGTAAAGTTGCAAGGAGCGCACTTTCTCGCTAGGCGCAAAACGGCATAAACGCAAGGCTTTTGGATTTCTTGCGACTAGTGCGCGTGCAGTAATCATTTCTGCAACATACAAGCCATCTGGCCCGTACTCTCGGCAAATCACGCGAAAAGGCCAGTTAGTAATACCAGCCATTGGAGATAAAACAACAGGAGTTGCAATATGAATTTTCCCTAAATCCACTGGTTTAATAGAAAAATCCATATTGCTTTAACTCCGTTCACTTTAATATTTTTGCTAGCGATTTTACGCGATTTTTTACTAGCGACTTTTACTAAATACTTATTAGTACAATCCGCCAGCTTGAGCAATCTTTACAGGCTGCGACTCGTCAACGCCGCCTTCCTTAGAAACATCCACACCGCCATCTGCAGCGCGAGTTCCAACAATCTCTACAGGACCTTGCGGATACTTAACGCGCTTTTCATTAATGCGGCTTGCTACGTAATCTGCAACCTTATCTAAGGAAACACGCTCTTGTTGCATAGTGTCGCGCTCGCGAATTGTAACAGCGTGATCTTCCAAAGTATCGAAGTCAACTGTTACACACAAAGGAGTACCAATCTCGTCTTCGCGGCGATAGCGGCGACCAATAGCACCAGCCTCATCGTAATCGATAACCCAATCATGCTGTCGAAGATCCGCAGCCAAATCTTGAGCAACCGATTGCAATTCTGGCTTCTTGCTCAATGGCAAAACAGCAGCCTTAACAGGAGCCAAACGAGGGTCAAGTCTAAGAACAGTGCGCTTATCCACTCCACCCTTAGTGTTTGGAGCCTCGTCAACGTCGTAAGCATCAACCAAGAACGCCATAAGCGAGCGCGTAAGGCCAGCAGCAGGCTCAATAACGTAAGGCACGTACTTTTCGCCAGTTGCCTGGTTAAAGTAGCTCAAATCCTCGCCAGAATGCTTAGCATGAGCAGACAAATCGTAGTCGGTACGGTTTGCAATGCCTTCAAGCTCTCCCCAGTCAGATCCTTGGAATCCGAATTTGTATTCAATATCTACAGTGCGCTTGGAATAATGGCTTAGCTTCTCTTTAGGATGCTCATACATGCGCAAATTCTCTGGCTTTACGCCCAAATCAACATACCAATTTACGCGAGTGTCAATCCAATATTGATGCCAAGCTTCGTCGGTTCCAGGCTCTACGAAGAACTCCATTTCCATCTGCTCAAACTCGCGAGTGCGGAAGATGAAGTTTCCAGGCGTAATCTCGTTACGGAAAGACTTACCAATGTTTGCAATGCCGAATGGCGGCTTTTGACGCGTAGAAGTCATAACGTTCTTAAAATCAACGAAAATACCCTGCGCTGTTTCTGGTCGCAAGTAATGCAAGCTGTTTTCGTCTTCTACTGGCCCCAAATGCGTGCGAAGCATCATGTTAAAATCGCGAGGCTCCGTCCAATTTCCGCGAGTACCGCAATCTGGGCAAGCAATGTCTTTTAAGCCATTCTCTGGCATCTTGTCGCCATGCTTTTCGGCATAAGACTCTTCCAACTTATCTGCACGATGGCGCTTATGGCAATTCAAGCACTCAATAAGAGGATCGTTGAATACAGAAACGTGACCAGACGCAACCCAAACTTGAGAAGGCAAAATAACAGACGTATCTACGCCAACAACATCGCCACGAGTAGTGACCATATAACGCCACCATTCGCGCTTAATATTATCTTTTAATGCAACGCCCAAAGGGCCATAATCCCACGCGGAGCGAGTTCCGCCGTAAATCTCTCCAGCTGGGAACACAAATCCACGACGCTTAGCCAGCGACACAACTTCATCAAGTTTTGAAACAGCCACAATACACCTTTTTCGTAAATCTAGAAAATTCGGGTGAAACGGTGTTTATTATAGAAAAACCCTGTGACGCTAATAGAAACGTATAAAGCTACATATATAAGCTAAGCGAATACAATAAAGTGTAAGCATAATTTTGAACACACATTTGCATTTTGAAAGGATCTAAAATGAGCGAAAACAATGTTGAAAAGACTAACGATAACAAGACTTGCGATACTTGCAATAACAAAAATTCCCACAAAACTAATACAGTTGCAGCATTATGCATTGCTCCTAGCGGAGTTGGCGAAGAACTTAGCGAATACGTAGCAGATTGCGTTAAAGTGATTCGTGATTCTGGATTAAAAAACGAAACAAACGCAATGTTTACAAACATCGAAGGCGAATTCGACGACGTTATGCGCGTTGTAAAAGACGCAACTATGGTTCTTGTTGAAAAAGGCTACCGCACAGGCGTTATCTTAAAACTAGACATTCGCCCTGGTTTTAGCGGTCAAATCGACGCAAAAGCTGCTCTTGTAGACAAGATTCTTGAAGAACGAAATAAAGAAAAATAAAACTAAAATCAAATAATCTCAAAACTCAACAAAGTTATAACAAAACAAAAGAAAGCAGGAATTTATGCTGCAACTTACGGCAGTTCAGAAAATATTGTCCGATTTAGATAAAACCCAAGCAGAACGAGAAAGACAATACAAATACTTTCATCAACATCCTGAACTGTCAATGAAAGAAGATCATACAGCTCAAACAATTATTGATATTCTTAGCAAAGCTGGGATTGAAACAAAGCGAGTTGGCAAAACAGGCGTTGTGGCAGAGATTAAAAACGGCGAAGGTCCTGTTGTTGCTATGAGAGCGGATATTGATGCGCTTCCAATTAAAGAAAATTCAGGAAAAGATTACAATTCAACAGTTAGCACGCAAGACGAAAATGGCAAAACGGTCGGAGTTTCACACGCTTGCGGTCACGATTTTCATATTTCCAGCCTACTTGGTGCCTTGAAGGCTTTTAACAAGCATAAAGATGCTTGGAGAGGAACGTACATTGGCGTTTTTCAGCCTGGAGAAGAAACAGCTCAAGGCGCAAAAAGCTTGGTTGAAAATGGCATTACACGCATTATTCCAAAGCCTGACGTTTACCTTGGTCAGCATGTGTTGGGCGCTATTCCTGCAGGAACAGTTGGTATTCGATCGGGCGCGTTCTTAACTACTGCAGCTTCGATTCGTGTGCACATTTTTGGTAAAGGTTCACATGGTTCTATGCCTGAGTTGAGTGTTGACCCAGTGATTGTTGCTTCGTCAATTGTGCTTAAATTGCAAACGATTGTGTCTCGCGAACTTGCAGCTAAAGATTACGCAATAGTTACAGTCGGCGCAATAAACGCTGGAAGCAAGTCAAACATTATTCCAGACGATGCGGAACTTTTGATTAATACTAGAACATACAGCGAAGATACTCAAAAATTTGTTCACTCTGCTATTGAGCGAATTGTGCGCGGAGAGTGCGAGCTTGCAAGATGTCCTAAGAAACCAGAATTTACATACTATGACCGCTATCCGCTTACGAATAATGATCAGAATTCATCTTTGCGCGTGCGTAAAGCTTTTGATGAATACTTTGGAGAAGACTCTGTAAATATTTCGCGCGCTTCTGCTTCAGAAGATTTTTCTATAGTCGCGAACGCTTTCAATACACCTTACGCATACTGGGGATTAGGTGGATTTGAAGACATGAAAAATGCTCCAGGAAACCACAATCCAGCTTTTGCTCCAGATTTGCAACCAACTCTAAATCGTGGACTTGAATCAGCTGTTGTTGCAGCTTGTGCATGGCTAGCTTGCGACTAATAAATTAATTCTACTAACAGATAAGTTTAAGCGGTTTTTACGCCACCAAATCTGCGGTCGCGATGCGCATAACGGTCGATTGACCTCCACAACGCTTCGCGACCATAATCTGGGAAGAGTTCTGGCACAAAATCAAGCTCCGCATAAGACGCCTGCCAAGGCAAAAAGTTGCTAGTGCGCTGCTCTCCCGAAGTGCGAATCACAAGATCACAATCTGGAATATCTGGATTATACAAATGTTCTGCAATCATCTTCTCGCTAATGCGATCGCCCTTAATTTTGCCGCTTTTAACTTCCCTAGCAATTGCCGCGCAAGCGTCTGCGATTTCCGCGCGACCACCATAGTTTAAGCAAAAAACAACGTCAATCGTAGTGTTATTTTTTGTGATTTCTTGAGCTTTTTCCAACTCGTCAATAACAGACTTCCACAATTTCGGCCGTCTTCCAGCCCAGCGCACGCGCACTCCCCACTCATTCATTTGCGCAACTCTGCGGTGAATAATATCTCTAGAAAATCCCATCAAAAAATGCACTTCTTGAGGAGATCTCTTCCAATTTTCAGTAGAAAACGTGTACAAGCTTAAGTAGCGAACACCTGCTTCTATTGCTCCTGCAATAGTGTCAAAAACCACTGGTTCCGCCGCTTTATGCCCTTCTGTGCGAATCATTCCGCGCTCTTTGGCCCATCTGCCATTGCCGTCCATAATCACGCCTACATGGCGAGGAACTTTACCTTTAGGAAAATCTGGCACACGGCTAGTATCACTAAATGGAGCCGCTGGAATATTTAACGAAGTGTAGTCAACGTTTTCAAAACTCATAGTTAAAATCTAACAACCCCATTGAACGAATAGCTAAAGCGTTTTGCAAAGCTTGACTAAAAAGCACACTAAAAAGCACACTATATTTTTTGCAAAACTTCTGTTAGATAATTCAAATATCTTTTCCCAAAGCAAGATTTGTACCATCTAGCATACTCTAAGAATCCAGTATCGTAGCCCCAAATCTTAAAATCGTAAGATCCATTTGACTTTAAGTAATAGTCTACAAATTCTACGCATTGCTCGATTTGACTTACAGATAAAACAAGCGGAAGCAGCTCTTTTTCAACATCTGTTAATGATCGAACGCTAGCATATCCTTGCAAAATTGACTTAACTAAGTCCGTTCTAAATGAATCTTTTTTGCCATTCGCAATATCTACCCATTGAATTGTGTTGCGTTCTAAAGTCATTGCCAAATCGTAGATTGCTGTGTTTTTATACGCCATTCCAAAGTCAAATACTGCGCTTGGAGAGCTATCTTTCCACATAAAATTAGATATATGCGGATCTCCATGAGTCCACTGCTTTTTTAGATTCACATACCCCAAATCGTAAATTTTTTTGCATTTTGGAGCAAATTCACTTAAATCTTTTACAAAATCACGATTCTGCTCTTTTAAGAATTTTGCTAAATCAGGTCTATTTTTTAACCAAACTTCTGCAGCTTTTTGCACATCTTCGCTTGCACAAAGACTAAATCTTGATTGAAAAGCGTTGATTTCCTTAGGATTTGGCTCGTCAAAACTTTGCGAAGCTAAGGCGATTTTTGCCATCATTACTCCAAGATTTTTGGCTTCTTCACACGTTTTAGGCGGATCCCAAGTGTACGCGTCTTTGTATCTATCTTCTCCGCTAGCTTTTAAAGTCACTTCGTAAGCGCAATCACCTATTACAAGAAGAGTGCCGTCTACGTAAATATTGCCAGAAGTATCGCCACAAATATCGCCAGCAGTATTCTTTTCTAAACCTAAAAACTCGCTATTTTTGTTAAAATACAAGTACTTTGGCGTGCTTATTTTATTTTTTAAAAGATGCTCAGCAAAACGATGATACGGCCTAATTGTGCTTGCTTGCCTAACTTTTGTGCTGCATCTTTTAATATAAACGTCTAAACTTTGCGATTTTTTTGGCGAATCATCTTTGTAATGCGCGCGAATCAATGAACCTGCAGCCATCGGGCGCAAACTATGGCTTAAAACGCAATCAGCTTCTAGCGGATTCTCTAAAAGAGAACACACAATATTTGCCTCATCTAAATCAACATTTGCCCATCTTTGAGCAACAATATCTAGCTGAGGGTCGTTGCTTTCGTTTTCCATATTCGCTCCAAATTATTTACTACAGGCTCATTGTTTTTCGCAGATTATTTGACACCAACTAGCTTATGCACGGTTGCTTGCGATTCAAGCACATGCTGGCCGACTATTCTGGCAAATACTCGTTTGTTACGCATCCGCTTTCTAGGCTCTTTAGCGCGCAATCAAGAGGCACGCTTAAGTGGCCATTTTCACCCATCCAACGAGTGTAGTTTTCCACCAAAGCCATGTCTGCTGTACCCCAACGACCATTCTTGTCGTACCAAGACGGAATCACTTCGTCTAGCGAGGCGCGCAAAGCCTCTGGGCTAATATGGCAAAGCGCATTTTGCAAAGCATCAACGCCAGCCTGCAGGTCTTTTCCTGCAAGTTCATAGCCCTTAACTGTTGCGCTTGCAAAGTTGCGTATTAATTGCGGATTTCGCTCAATCATCTCTTGGCGAGCGCAAACATAGTAAGAATGATGCGGAGCTACGCCAATAGAATCGAATGGAAGAACAACAACTTGGTCAAATGGAAGCGAACCCTGGTATGGCTCCCACCAAGCTACGTTAATAAAAGCGTCGCACATTCCGCGCTCTACTGCTCGAATATCTGGCTCCCATGGGCCTGGATCAATTGTAATCAGCTTACTAAAGTCACCGCCGTCTGCAGCAACCGCCTGCTGAAGCTCCGTGTATAAGCGCTTAACGCCCATAGGGATTACTACGCGCTTTCCTTCTAGATCTTTGAATCGCGTAATACCAGTGTTTTTATTTGTTATAATTCCGCCAATTTGAGATTGATTCATTACAGCAAATGACGTTAGCTTGTTTGCACCATTTTGATGAGCCAAAAGCTGATTTAAGCGAACAAGAGCTATATCTACTTCTCCACGCTCCAAGCATGCTGGAACATCTCCGCGCTCCGTATCTGTGCTTGTAAACTCTACGTCTAATCCGTATTGCGCATATAATCCGCGCTTTCTTGCAAGGTACATTCCTGTGTGATTCGTCCATGGATGCACATATTCAAGACGTACTCTTAGCATACTAACTCCTTTGTTTTATAGTGATTTGTGATTTTATTTTGACTTTTATTTGCGACTTTTGCGCGCTGCTAACTTGCGATTTTTCTTGCGACTTTTATTTGCGACTTTACAAAAGTGGGCGAGGTAATCCCCGCCCACAAATCAAATCTTACTAGCAAAAGTTAAGACTTAAGCGCGTACTTCTTTGCCAGAAGCAAAACGGCTCAATGCGCCAGTAGCAGCAATACCCTTGTACAAGTACCACATAACTACACCACCAATTACAGCACCAGAAATCATGCTGCAAAGTGTGTGAATCATCATGAATGCGCCAAAGATTGGAACACCTGCGTAGTAGAACGGATAGGTTGAAACGATTCCACCCAAACCAGCTAACGCGCCAGAAAGTGCAGTCAAACCAACGTTCCACTTGCGATACATAACAAACAAGAATGCAAACTCAGCGAACAAGCCCTGAACAAAACCAGGAAGAACGGTACCAATACCGCCCCAGTGGCTACCAACAGTCAACTCAACCATTGCAGCAATAAACTCGCCGAATAGTGCAGCGCCTGGCTTGCGAACCATAATAGCAGCTAAAGGACCAGCGAAGTAGAACAAACCATAGTACAATGCGCTAACGCCTGGAACTGGAATAAGCTTAAGAGCAGCAGAAATAGGCTCACTAATCAAGCCGATGCCCCAGAAGATAATACCAGAAGCTACAGCAATAACAACCGTGAGCGTAACATCAGCCACGTTCCAGCGCAAGGATGGACGCACGGTCTCTTCTTCAACAGATGTACCCATTAGGGTCTCCTTTCATCTTTAACCAATCAAACAAAGGCGACCCTGCAGAAAACTCCGTACGTCGGCATTACCCGATTCACGTTAAACGGTTAGACAGTAATCTTCTCAGCTCTTAAAAGAGCACCCGTGCCTGATATCATTCATATTGCATCAGACAGCGAGGACAAATTTTATAAAATTCAAACATAAAATTAACAAAATCGCTCATTAAGATAATAGAAACTCTAATCAAAATACAGCGAATTAGAATTTTTTTCGCTTAAACGCATAGATCTAATAGGCTTTTCTAACCAATATTCACACCATTGTTCAACACATTTAGATGTTAAATCGTCTATACTTGTTCCGTCTAAATTTTGCCAATCGCCATTAATTAATGAAATCATTTGAAAACGCGCTAGATCATTGCACTTAATAGACTCTAAAGCATGATCTTTAGAGCACATAACTCCACCACTAGCTGCCGAAAAATAGTCTAAATCATTGCGTGTTGAACAAATAACGCACTCATTTAACCTAGGAGACCATCCAGCTAATTGCAATGCTCTTAAAACGTACGAAAGCGCGATTGATTCAGCACTATGCAAACTTTTAGAAAGAGCAGACAAAGCAGCTATAAGAAGATTGTATTGTGAGCAAGAATCCGAATATTGCGAACAAGACGAGACTAAATCGTCTGCAATCTCTGCAATCATGCTAGCGCAACTATACAGATTGTAATCCGCACAAATGCTACCAGCATAAGGCGAGACTAAAACCGCTTGAGAAATAACATCAAAAGTTTTGCCAGTTGCAAAAAGTGCATTAACACGCATAAATGGCTCTAAGCGCCCACCAAATCTAGATTTTAACCGCCTTACACCTTTTGCAACAGCTCGAACCTTGCCATGCTTTTTAGTGAGCATAACAATAACTCGATCAGCTTCCCCAAGAGGAAAAGTCTTAAGAACAACAGCTTCATCGTTATATAACGGCATTAATCAATAACTCTTAGCTTGTATAATCCCTAAATCTAAGTGAAAAATAGATTATTAATTATGATTTGGGTTTACAAATCCGCCAAAATTAGATTCGCCAGTATCGTCAAAATCGTATGAATCATTATTTGCTTCGCGAGAAGAATCTTCAACCGAAGTGTCAAAATGGTTCATAACAGGGAACGAAAGATCTGGAATATCTAAATTAAGACTTTGCGAAGGCTCAAACTTAGGCGAAGCAAGAAGCGAAAGATTCAAATCTCCAATGGATTTAGAATCATTTACATTGTTATTACTTGCATTGTTAGCATTTGCATTATTTACACCATCAGCATTCGCACTAACAACATTCGCGCTATCTTCCTTCTTTTCTGCATCTTTAACTTTTCCAAAATCATTATTGTTATTAGCAAAATTGTTGGAAGCAGCATTAGGAGCATAAGACGGAGGGAATGCTGGAGGCATAACAGTAGACGCTTGCGACATTTCGTCGTCTGTATCGCCACTAGCTTCAACACTCACAGAGTGAGGAGTAAAAATCGCCTTCTGTGCATGATGCTCAACAGGAATAGATGGAGGAATTGCTGGAGGCATTAATGGAGAGGGAGCTGGAGCTGCCTTAGGTTCAACAGCACTAGGCGCAACAACACTAGGTTCAACAACACTAGGCGCAGAAGATGTTTTAGAAACAACATTTTCTTGTAAATCATTATTAGACTTAACAGAAACGCCAAAATTAGCAGAATCAACAGAATCACTAGGATCAAAGTCTGTATACTTAGCAACTCGATCATAAGACTCAAGTCTGCTTAATAAGCGAACGCAAGCATTTAGATAATAGTCCACCTGACGCTCGTCATATCCTCGTTTTCCAGAACGTTGAGTAAATAGAACATTAGAAACAAACATTGCGTCAATTTTGTCTAAATCGCTTAAACTGCTTCCCCAAACTGGATTATATCCAAGAAGAACAGCAATCTTATCTAGCGACTTATTTACAACATTGTCTACTTGTTTTTTATCGTAAGAAGGCTTACGCGATTGCGCGGAATCAAAGCGCATTTTATAATCGCGCTGGGAATGAGAAAGCAAAACTCTATATTCTTCGTCTGCTTGCGCCTTCCAAACAACCTTGCCGCGATTAGAAATCTCGTACTGCGTAGTCTTATCTACAACTGCACGCTCTAATCTAGAAAGAGCAGCATCTACTTGAGGAATGGCATATCCTTCATCTTCTAGATCGAAAGATACGTCTTGAATATCTTTTTGAGTAAGACTAATGTCGCTAGATTCATACAAAGAATGAGCACGCTCAAGAAAATCATTAACTTGCTCTACGCTGTAACCCTTCTTGCGCTTACCTACACGCTCAATACCCGAAGAATTACGCGCGGTATCAGGTTTACTCGCCATAAACAATAGACCTCCTGAACAGATTCGTATTCAATACACTTTACGCGATTGTTAAGACGCATAAACAAAAAACACGCAAAACACGCAAATGATATATGCGCAAAACACGCCTAAAACACAAATCAACGTTCTAGTACACACCATACTGTATCTTGTTTCAAGCGGGCGATTAGCTCAGCTGGCTAGAGCGCCACCTTTACACGGTGGATGTCGGGGGTTCGAGTCCCTCATCGCCCACTTTCCGCTTTACAAGTTCTTAAAGAATCTAGATTTTTCCCAGCCTTTATTTTTACTAACGCTTTGTATGCGTCATCCAATGTTTTTACGCTTACAACTTTTAAGCCTTGCGGAATATTCCCAACAACTTCATTGCAATTGCTGTTTGGCGCTAAGAACCATTTAGCTCCGTCTCTTTTTGCAGATATCATCTTTAATCGAATACCGCCAATCGGACCAACTTTCCCAGAGTTATCAATGGTTCCCGTTCCAGCGATTATTTTTCCACCAGCCAAATCTGTGTTTGTAAGCTTGTTCAAAATACCCAAAGCGTACATCATGCCTGCAGAAGGTCCACCAATATCGTCTATATGCAACTTAATTTTTACGTTTTTTACATTCACATTAAGATGATTCTTCGCATAATCCAAAGCCGCCACTTGCGCAGAAGATTGCGAAGAAGCCATTTGCTTATTTGTTTCTTTCTTATAATCGCTTGCGTTTTGATTTACTGGAACAAGAACTTCTCTAGGTAAAACTTGCTTTTTAGAATCAAACCAAGATGCAATCGCATATATATTTGGAATCTCGTAACCTGGTATTCCAGACGTATTTACTGTTACTAAAAGAAGCTTTCCACTTTTTGACGAAGATTTATAGTCAGTATTCTTAACAGCGCCATTTTTAACATTAATCACATATTTTCCAAAAGACTTTCCTAGAACATCTTGAGTTGGCCCAGGTTCTTCAACAACGTATGCACTTGGTAGAAAAAGCGCGATAATCGACATAACTACAATAAATAACCCAACAAAATACCTAAATGACTTAGCGGAAAAATATTCAATAAGATCCCCAACAGTATTTTTAAGAGTAGCGAATATATTTCTATTGATTTTATTAAACACGTACGTAATCTTATTAGACATCTTATTAGGCATAAAATTAATAGTATATGTAAATGTGCATAACCTACACTCTAAAAACCCTCACAAGATGCGGTTTTTGAAAAAATTTGAAAAAGTTATACACATTATTAATTTATTAGCAAAAATCACCATGTATCGAGTAGAATCTTTTATACGTAGTTAAAACTGTATAGTTAAAAACTATGTAAACAAACATAAAATATACGCAAATATATTTAACTTAGGTACAAACTTCATAAGGATTGAATATGAGCGAAGAAGAAATTCACCAATGGCTTGTTAGCTGCTTTGGCCCCGAAGAAGGAGAAAGAGCTTGGTCTAACTTTGAAAATCTTCCTTTTGAAGTTCGCGATGACATTCTTACAAGATGTTCAAACGGAGGCCTTCCATCTCCAGAAGAAGTTCATTCGTTAATGAGTGCCTTTGCCAATGGCGGCTTAAACACGCCTTTTGAGATGACGGAAACACTTAAAGAAGGTCCAATCAATAAAAGACTTGCACAATTGCTTGCTTGCCAAAAAGCAACTGGAGACGGCGGTACAGTAAACGCACAAGTTGCAGATGCAACAAGAAGAGCGCTAAGTGAAGCAAACTTATGGCTAGACGCGAATTGCAATCTAAATCCAGTATCTGGAACCCCCGATGTTCTTTCAAGAGAAGACTGGATTAATGGAACTATAGATTCGTGGATTAAGTTTGCAAATCCTGTTGCCAAATCGGTTAGTAACGCTTTTTCGGATGTTATTGCCGAAAAATTTGGAGAAGACCAAGACTTAGAAGTAGAAGGATTATACGACGGCGTTATGCCAATACCTATGCCAGATGGCGTAAAAAAGCCAGAACAAATGATGAGCCTTCTTGCTAACACGTCTTTTGCAATGCAATTAGGATATGCTGCTGGAAATTTATCTCACGAGATTCGCGGAAGCTTTGATCAAGGTATTTCACTTCTTAAAAACCCTGCAGGCGGTCTTGTTCCTTACAATTGCATAGATTATGCAAAAAAGTGGGGATTAGACATTAACGAAGTTATGAATTATCTAGCATTGCGAGAGCTTGCTCACGCACGATTGTTTGCATCTGCACCTTGGCTTATGCCTCGTTTTGAAGCACTAATAATAAAGTATGCAGCTGGAATTTCGATTGACTTAAGCGCTATGGAAGAACAGCTTAGAGATATTGAAGGAATGAACCCAGAGTCTATTTCGGGAGCTGTTGACTTATGTAATATTGCTCGAAACGATACAGAAGGTCAAAAACAAGCATTAAAAGGATTAGAAACACTTCTTGCACTTAGTGAAGGTTGGGTTGATTGCGTTATTTGGCGTGCTGGAATGGCACACATTCCACACATTGAGCAGCTTAGAGAGATGACTAGGAGAGAACGCGCTGCAGGCGGCCCTTCCGAAATGACTTTCCAAGCTTTAACTGGATTAAAGTTGCGTCCTAGAGCAATGCGCGAAGCTGCTGCAATGTGGGATGCGATTACAAACGAAAAAGGCATTGAGGAACGCGATGCCATGTGGAACCACCCAGATCTTTTGCCAGAATTACCAGATTTTAGCGAAGATAAAGAAGATAATAAGGATAATAAAGATAAAGAAGATAATAAAGACGATACTAATAAAGTAAATGAAAATAACGAAAACAACGAAAACAACACTAATAGTCAAAACAATACGAATAGTCAAAATAGCGATAGTAGTCAAAACAGCGATAACACGACTAAAAAAGAATCTGAACAAACAGATAGCAATAATTTAGCAAACGTTAATCTAGAAGAATTAAGCAAGAATATGCTTGATTTAGAAGATTTTAAGAACAGTGACGATTTAGAGCAAAAACTTAAAGACGTTAATTGGGACGACGAATTAAGTAAATTATTGGCATCTAGCGATAATAACAGCGACACCCAGAACAATAAGCAAGACTCAAACCAAGATTCTAATGCGGACTCTAAAGAAGACTCCGAAGAAGACTCTGGCAAGGATTCTGGCGAAGACTCTGGCACAGATTCTAATCAACAAAAAAGCGACGAATAAAGTCACAAACTAATTTATAAGCTATTTACGTTAGAACAATTGCATAAATGCATTTATTCTAAAAAGTGGCTTACAGACCTTTGCATTCCGTTGCCATAGTCTTTGCAAATTGCATAAGATATGTGCAAGGTTGCTTCTGCGCGCGTTATTGCAACATACATAAGTCTGCGCTCTTCTTCGTCTGCATCTTGAGTTCTATTAACGCTTCCAAATGGCAGTAAGCCTTCGCTGCAGCCGATTAAAAACACGTGCTTAAATTCCAAGCCTTTAGATGCATGAATCGTAGAAATCGTTACAGGAAGTAAAGATTTTTTGATTAAATCTACTTTTTCGCGCTCGCTTTCGCTTTCTTTTGCAAAGTCAATGTCTTTTGCATCGCCACTTTCGACGTATTTTTCTGAATCACTCAAATCGCTAGCGTTTGAATCTTCAAAATTGTTTTCTAAAACATCAATCTGCAAACCAGCATCTTTTCTAACAGAAAAATGTATTCCTAAATCACCCAAAGTTTTGCAAAATATATTCTGTTGAGCATTAGTGCGAGTTAGAATAGCAAAATCTGTAGGGCACGCTTTGCCTGATTTAACAGCATTATAAATTCGTTGAGCAACATCAACAGCTTCGTCGTAATCCGTGTTGTAAACAGTTTTAGTAACGCGAGCGCCACCCTTATTTTTTGACACAAGTCTTAAATAATCACATCTAAAAGCAGACTTAGAAAGAACCCGATTAGCAAGCCCTACAATACGTTCCGTAGATCTGTAATCCGTATTTAGATTAATGTCTGCACAAAGCGGCGCAAACTCGTTAGGAAATTCAAGTAAATCGTAGCTGCTCGCTCCTGCAAAAGAATAGATCGTTTGCGCAGGATCTCCGACAACGCAAATATTTCGATTATTGCCAAGCCAACATTTAAGAAGCTCATGTTGAAGAGGAGAAACATCCTGATACTCGTCAACAGTAACCCAGCCGATTTTGCTACGTATTTTCTCACATGCTTTAGGAAAAGCACGCAAAATGTGGCACGCAAGAAGCAGCAAATCGTTAAAATCAATAAGATTCCTTGTGTTTTTTTCTAACTCGTAAGCTTTATATGTTTCAACAAATTGATTAACGTCTAGAGCTGCAGGAAGATCTCGACTAACGCAAGAATATGCGCGCGCGTAATCATCTGGCGCAATAAGACTAACTTTTGCCCAGTTGATTTCCGCAACAATATCTCTTATTTGCGCAGAAGTCATATCTGCAAAATCTGTGTAATGACTTAATGCTTGCTCAGTAACGCTTTTTGGATCATCCATTATATTTGGAAAAGGAGCTTCGCAAACGTCATTCCAAACTCGTCTTAAATGTTGTAAAGCTGCGGAATGAAAAGTTGCAACAGTTGCATTATTTACGCCTAATTTTTTAAGGCGATTTTGCATTTCTTTAGCAGCTTTTACAGAAAAAGTAACAGCTAAAACGCGATTTTCGTCCCACTCTCCTTTTGCACACGCGTACGCGATTCTTCGTGTAATAGTGCGAGTCTTACCTGCTCCAGCGCATGCAGTAATGCGCACTGGCCCTTGTAACGCCATTGCTGCTTTGCGTTGAGAATCATCTAAACCTTCTAGCAAAGATTGAGCATAATCTTTACCATGATTTTCGTTAGATTCGCGCTTTTTGCTTTCTAAAGACTCTTGAGTAGAAATCATAATTCTATTGTTACAACAATTAAAGAAAAATAAAAGCATAAAACGCTAATGTGGTTAAAGGCTATTTAGCTATATCTCGTTGCTTTGTATTAATGTTGAACTGTGACACAGATAAGCAGATTCAAGTTGGTAGCGCTGGCCTCATCGGTCATGCCAGAAGTACAATTCGCCGGAACGCGCCAAAGCGAGCAGGCAAACGCCACCGATGCCGCTGCTGGCATATCTCATGCTGTTATTCAAGACGTTTCTGGCAGCCTTTACGATATTTTTGTTAGCTCTAACACTAAAGGTCAAAAGCGTTTGCACGACAGAGCACGAGCAGCATGGGTATTGCAAAAAACTAAGGGGCTTGCAGCTCTTGGATTTGCTCACGAAGAAATGCTTAAGTTTGTTCCTGGGTCGCTTTCAAATAAGGCAAATCAAACTAACCAGCAAAACCAAGCAAATCAACAAGATTCTACTAATAATCAAAGTCAAAGCGAATTACATTTTGGCTCCATAGGAGAAGCTGATTTTAACAATCCAACAGTACTTATTTGTAATCATCTAAACGGAAATGCAAGAGAATTAAGTCTTCTTACAACAGATGATTGCGTAAACGCTGGAACGGCAATAGGCGCGATTCATAGACTAAGTCCGTCATTTTTAACTAAAAGCGATTATCCTTCCTTTACTACTGGTCAAATTCGCACGCAATTAACATCTTGGATTAAAAGATTGCGCCAAGCAGGCCATATTCCTACAGAAATAACAGACAATTGGTCTAGAGTTTTAGAAACTGATGGATTATGGTCATTCGACACTTGCCCAGTTCACGGCGGATTCAAAGATGGTGATTTTCTATTTTCTGGCTCCACGATTACAGCTGTAACCAATTGGCAAAGCATGCAAATCAACGATCCTGCTCGCGATTTAGCGTGGATTTTTGCAAAGCTTAACGAGCAGCATAGAAACGCTTTGCTAAGTGCATATGGAAGAATACTTGGGTCTAGATTAGACAGCATGATTATGCTTCGAGCAAATCTTTGGTTGCAAATGGAGCAAGTTGGAGACTTTATTCAAGCTTTGCAACGCGCAGATACAACTGGAATAATGCGATTTAAAGCGCAAGTGGAACGTCTTGCTCACGAGCTTACTCGCATAAATAATTCTAGAGCAGCAAGCGCAAATCAAAACAATAATAGCGCAAATCCAGCGTCTTCTCTTACTGTAGGAGATATTGTTAAAGACGATATTGTTAAAGATAATTCTATTAAAGATGATGTTGTTAAAGACGATACTATATCTTCGGACGCTACTAACGAAAAAACTATTGTAACGCTCAAGCAAGAAGATCAAAAAGATTATAAAGATAATACATACGAACAAACTATAACTATAAACGACAACACTAATTCCACTGAAGCTGCTACTAAAACCTCCACTATTGCAGACGGCTTAGAAACGCAAGTTATAAGCAGCGTTAGTAAATCTAACGATGCAAATAACAATTCAAACAACGAATCCAACAGTAGCAATAATGCTGATGCAGAAAATAGTGATGACGCCAATAGCAAGAATAATGAAGATGATGGTAATAATGAAAATAATGGCAATAAAAATGAAGATTTAGACAAGCCAGCAACGATTATTATTCCAATGCTAAAAGATGCAGAGCTTGCTATTAAAGATGCAAAAAGCAAACTAGAAAACAATACCGAAAACAGCGAAAACAATTAAGGAACAAAAATGAAGGTAACAATTGGCGTTAAGCACGTAAAAGACACTATTAGCTTTGAAAGCGATCAAAGCGAGCAAGATATACAAAACATTATTGAAAGCGCTATTAAAGACGCAAAAGCGATTAATCTTACAGATAAAAACAATCGAAAAATTTTTATTATGGCAGACTCTTTTGCATATGCAATTATAGGAGATACGCCAACTCACACAGTTGGTTTTAACGCGTTTTAACACTGCTAGAACACTTAACACGTTTATAACGTTTTAACAGCGCAATTTTAATTCATCTGGTAATTTAGGATTTTAGAAACAACATTGCAACTTGTTGTTTCTTCTCCGATTTTATTTGGCTTGCCACTTCCATGCCAATCGGAGCCGCCAGTAACAAGCAAATTCAAGTCTTTTGCTAACTCCAATAGTCTTTGTCTTTGCGTTAAAGAGTTGCCACGATGATATACTTCTAATCCATTAAGGCCAACGCTTGCATAGTGTTCTATTTGAGAGTCCGAAAGAATAACAAGATTCCTGCTATAATCCGCAGGATGTGCAATAACGCTTACTCCCCCAGCGTGTTTAATAACTTTAATAACTTCATCAACACTTGGAGATGGCGTTGGAATGTAGTATGGGCCGCGTGGAGCAACAGGACCTGCAAAAGCTTGCGACCTTGTTTCAAAAACGCCTGCAGCAACAAGAGCGTCTGCAATATGCGGGCGACCAATCGTAGTTAGCTCACCTTGTCCTGCTTGAGCAAGAACATCTTGCCAAGTAATCGGAAAATCGTGCGACATAAGGTCAACCATTTTGCGCGTGCGTTCCAATCGGCGTTTTCTTGTAGTTGCAAACATTTCATTAATGCACTCGTCATTTGGATTGTAGTTATAAGCAAGCATGTGAACCGATATATTCCCCTCTACAGATGTTATCTCTGATCCAAAAATAACTGGAAAATCAGCGTTTTTAGCAGCTTCTTCAAAATCATGCCAACCAGCAGTAGTATCGTGATCGCTAATAGCTACTCCACTAAGACCAAGATTTTTAGCTTCATCTACTAATTCTTTTGGAGTTTTAGTGCCATCGGAATATAAAGTATGACAATGCAAATCCCACCCTAAATCTTGCGATTTAGAATCCAAATTAAAATCGTTATTCGCACTACTACCTATTACAGTCATATAATTATCGTAAACTGTGGCATGTAACGTTTTTAAGTCTAAACAATATCTAAATACATTAGCGCTTTGAGGAGTGTTTATGGGTAGCCACAATAATCGCATGAATTCTTGGCGACATTCTGCCGCTTGGGTTTACATGATTATGCTTATTTCATCCGCAATTGCACTTTTAACATCGCTAATACTTTCTTCCGAAACTTTAGCTCTTGCACGCGCACCGCACAAAGCGCTTGGATGCGACGTAAACACCGTTGTTTCGTGCTCTAAAGTGGCTCAATCTTGGCAAGCGGAATTCATAAGATTTGGAGAACTAAGCTTCCCTAATGCTTTCTTTGGAATTGCAGCAGAAAGCGTTTTCGTAACGCTTGCTGTAGTTGGAATAGCAAAAATAAAACTTCCAAAATGGCTAGCAACTTTTAGCTGGATTGGTGGATTATGCGCACTCTTGTACGCTTATTGGCTGTTTACGCAATCTATGTTTGTTATACAAATTCTTTGCCCGTGGTGCCTTGTTTTAATGTTTTGCACAACTTTGCAATTTATGTCACTTACACACGCAACATTTAGTGTGCAAGAGATTGGATTAAAAAATAAGATTTTAAGCGCTTACTACCGACTAAATTACGATTTAATTGTGGATTTGCTTTGGATTTTTGCTCTTGTATTGCTTATTTTAGGCAAATACGGCAATGCCATATTTGCTTAAGTCGCAAGTAAAGTCGCAATTTAATTTTCAATCAGAAATCACCATTAAGTAACGATTGCGATAGCTTAGCAATACGATTACTTGAATCGGAGTTAGTAAGCAGAACACTTCCACTATTTTCGATTGGCGCAAGCAAATCGTTAGATTCTAAAACGCTTTTAAGATGATGAATAGTGCCATCATTACCGTCTACAATCTTCACGCAATCAGGCAAAAACTCACGGAAGTAGCTTTTATAAAACACAAAATGAGTGCATCCTAAAACAACTGAATCAATATTCGTTAAATCGTAAGAATCAAAATACTTGTGCAAAGCGCTCATAACAATATTTTTATTGCCTAAATCGCCATTTTCCACAATTTCTACCAAATCTGGGCACGGTCTAGAAAAAATCTTGTGATTTTGCGTAAAACGATTCATAAGTTCTGCAAACTTGCGTTCTCTAAGAGTTAAAGGCGTAGCTGCAACGATTACGCGCTGAGGCTTGCCGCCACCCAAATCGCAAGCAAGCTTAAGAGCAGGCTCCATGCCAATAATCGGCATATTGTAATGTGCGCGCAAATCTTTTACAGCAGCAGAAGTGGCAGTATTGCAAGCAATTACAACAGCTTTAACATTAAGACTTGCAAAATGCTCAACAATCTTAAAACTAAGATCTCGCACTTCTTGAGGAGTTTTTATGCCATAAGGCGCGTTTGCAGAGTCGCCAAAATAAACAATGCGCTCATTAGGCATAGATGCGTGAAGTTGACGAACTACAGAAATGCCACCAAGCCCTGAGTCAAACACACCAATTGGAGCGCATGAAGTCATAAAAACCTCCTAATAGACTCTTATTATGTTACTTTTTAGCACAAACATAAGCTTTACAAGACGGAGTCAATAAGATTGCGCGTGTAGAAATTCTTAGTGAAACGCAAGCAGTGGCAGAGATAAACCTAGTAGCTAAGTACCACGGGTTTACCAATGCCCACTGCGCTGCGCACATATGGAGCGTCCCCACTAATGCAATGGCGAATTTATGCCCAAAGTGTTGCATGTTTTCTTATAAAACTGACAAATACAAACATGAGTAAATTTGTACTGTTGTTATAACGAATCTATAGGAAGGTATGGAAATCGGAGTGTCGCATCACCTTGCTTTTTCACTTGAAGCGTAGCGCGAATCGACTTGCATGAGCGCTTAAAGCGTAGCGCGCGAATGCACTTCGATTCGCTGAGCCGCTCAAAGCAGAAGCACTGCTTCTGCGCGGCGAAGACGTGAGCGCGCGTAGACCGCGCGAACGATATGACGCATTACACAAATCTGTAGCGTGAAAAAGTGACTCAATGCGATAGCGCTTGCTCAAAGTGGAAAGCTAATACGCTTTCCACGCAAGCGCGACCCCGATTTCGCCTACACTTAGGCGAAATCCGAAGACCAACAAAACGCACGCCACAAAACAAATAAATGCCTAATTGCTTATATATCCAAAATAAAATTGCCTCCGCGCTAACTACATAACGCGAAGGCACACTATACAATACTTAGCTTTTACGCACGCTTAAGACTTACGCTAAGCTCGGTTGCACTAGGATCAGCCTCTGTAACTTCTAAGCTTGTAGCCAAAGTTTCTTCCGCAATCAAGTCACGGAACTGATTAACTTTAGCAACGTCCACAGCTGGCACGCTCAAAGTCAAAGAGATTCTATCGCTAATATCTAAACCGTTCTCCTTGCGAGCATCTTGAACAGCACGAATAGCGTCGCGAGCGTAACCTTCCGCAAGCAAATCGCTAGTCAAAGCAGTGTCAAGCATAACGAAACCGCCAGTTGGCATTGCAGCAGAAGCAGTATTTGCAGCCACTTGAGCATCCGAAGACTCAACGCGATTTACAAGCTCATATTCGCCTTGTTCAAGCGCAACTTCGCCATTTGGAGTATTAACAACAGGAACACCAGAGCCGTCAACACGCCAATCACCACTCTTCGAAGCCTTAATAGCAAATTGCACCTGCTTACCCAAACGAGGACCAGCTGCGCGCGCATTCACCTTAAGCTCGTGAACAATCTTCAAACCGTGGTCGCCTGCATCTTCCAAAGTGCAGAATGTAACATTCTTAACGTTAAGCTCGCGCTCAAGCACCTGCTCGTAAGGCTCTACAGCAGCAGTATTTTCTGCAACAACAGTCAAGTTTGCCAACGGCTGACGCACGCGCAACTGTTCTGCCTTACGCAACGAAAGCGTAGAAGAAACAACCTCGCGAACCTTATCCATAGCAGCAACCAAAGCATCGTCGTGAGCAAGAACAGCACCAAGCTCAGTGACTTCGCCAGCCTTAGGGTTCTTCTCGCCATCTGAAAGCATTTGCGGCTCAACCAAATAAGGCCAATCAGCCAAATGCACGGATTCGCCGCCAGTAAGACCACGCCACACAGCCTCCGCTTCCATAGGAGCAAGAGGGGAAATCGTGCGCATAAACACTTCCAACACAGTGTAAAGCGTGTTGAAAGCAGTCTCGTCTTCATTCCAGAATCGGTCACGGCTGCCGCGAATATACCAATTCGTAAGCACGTCAATAAAATCGCCAACTGCCGCGCAAGCATCGCTAATCGCAAACTCGTTCAAGCACTTTTCTACGCGCTCAACAAGCAAACGCGTGCGAGCAAGCAAGTAGCGATCCATGTTACAAAGGCCTGCAACCTCGTCTGCGCGAAGCATACGAGCATCGTAGCCCTTACCACCATTTGCAGCGTTAGCATACAAAGTGAAGAAGTAGTAAGAGCTCCAAACTGGAAGCATAACCTGACGAACCGTATCCCTAATGCCGTCTGCAGTCACAATCAAATTGCCGCCGCGCAAAATTGGCGAAGACATGAGGAACCAGCGCATTGCGTCCGAACCGTATTCGTTGAAAACGCCATTAACATCTGGGTAGTTGCGCAAATGCTTACTCATCTTCTGACCGTCGGAACCAAGCACAATGCCGTGGCAAATCACGTTCTTAAAAGCTGGGCGATCAAATAGAGCCGTAGCCATAATGTGAAGTGTGTAGAACCATCCACGAGTCTGACCAATGTATTCAACGATGTAATCGCATGGGAAGTGCTCTTCGAAGAAGTCCTTATTTTCAAAAGGATAATGGAACTGTGCAAAAGGCATAGAACCAGACTCAAACCAGCAATCGAGAACGTCCGTAATGCGGTGCATTTGCGACTTTCCAGTAGGATCGTCTGGGTTTGGTCGAGTAAGGCGATCGATATACGGGCGATGCATATTAACATTGCCATCGTCGTCGCGAGGATAGTCGCCAAAATCAGCCTTAAGCTCATCCAACGAACCATACACGTCTACGCGCGGATACTTTGGATCGTCACTCACCCACACTGGGATTGGCGAACCCCAGAAGCGATTACGGCTAATCGACCAATCGCGAGCGTTAGAAAGCCACTTACCGAACTGGCCGTCTTTAACGTTTCCAGGAATCCAATTAATCTGCTGATTAAGCTCAAGCAAGCGCTTCTTAATCTTTGTAACAGAAACAAACCAGCTAGAAACAGGCTTGTAAATAAGCGGAGTTGCGCAACGCCAGCAATGAGGATAGCTGTGCACGTAGCTTTTTTCTTGGAATAGCAACGCGCGCTGATCTTCTGGCATCTTGGCAAGCGGGCCGTCTCCTGCACGCAAGTTGCGCAAAATTGGCAAGTTGGCATCGAAAACGTACAAGCCTTCGTAATCTGGGCAGTCGCTTGTAAACTTGCATCCTGCGTCGAGCACGTCAACGCTGCGAATCTCGTGCGCGTTAAGCGTGTTCATATCGTCCTCGCCGTAAGGAGCTTGGTGAACAAGGCCAGTACCTTCTGCAGTGTCAACATAATCTGCTGTAAAAATCGTAAAAGCATTAGGACCAGGAGTACCACCTTCGGCGAGCGCAGATTCGCTTGCAAAGTATGGGAACACTGGGTAGTAACGCCAGCCTGCCATTTCAGCGCCCTTAAGCTCGCGCACAACCTCGTAATTTTCGCCAAGTTCCTTAGTGTAAGATCCAAGCAAAGGCTTGCCAATGTAGAACTTTTTACCAGCAAACTTGCCTTCGGTTGGACGAACTTCCACGTAATCAATGTCTGCGCCAACTACGATTGCGAAGTTTGTTGGAACTGTCCAAGGAGTGGTGGTCCAGAATACTGCGTAAGCGTCATCTTCGTCTCGAAGCTTAACAGCAACGGAAACAGTGGTATCCTGGCGATTCTGGTACACATCCGCATCCATGCGAAGCTCGTGCGCACTAAGTGGAGTCTGGTCCTTTGGGCAGTACGGAAGAACGCGGTAACCCTTATAAGCTAAGCCCTTATCGTAAAGCTGCTTAAACGCCCACATTACGGATTCCATGTATGGAATGTTCAGCGTCTTGTAACCGCGCTCGAAATCAACCCAGCGAGCCTGACGATGCACGTAGTTTTGCCACTCGTTTGTGTACTTCAAAACACTGGCGCGGCAAGCATCGTTGAACTTTGCGATGCCCATTTTTTCGATTTGATCAACAGACTCGATGCCAAGCTCTTTCTGCGCTTCCAACTCTGCAGGAAGACCGTGAGTATCCCAGCCAAAAACGCGGTTTACTTTGCGTCCGCGCATAGTCTGATAGCGCGGAACCACGTCTTTTGCATAACCTGTAAGAAGGTGACCGTAGTGAGGAAGACCGTTTGCGAATGGAGGGCCATCGAAGAACACGAACTCGTTTTGGCTACCCTTGCCAGACGGGCGGTATTCGATTGACTTGCGGAAAGTGTTATTTGCATCCCAGTATTGAAGAACGGACTCTTCAAGCTTTGGGAAGGAAGGATTCGGTGCAACTTGCGCGGCGGCGTTTTCTTGCGTTGATACAGAAACACTTGCCTTTGGATATACGTTATTTGCGCATGACTTTTCGGACGCGTTTGCTGCTGGATTAGTGGATTCGCTCACTGTGCTCTCCTCGCTCAACAGGGTTAATATTTCCCTGCGAGGACGACAGTTATTGCCGCGGTACCACCTCGCTTGCTGCAAAATGCTTATGCAACGTTTGCAGCCTCTCGTGTTTGGCTATACGGGCCAACCCCGTCGGTTCTAATAAGCGAGAACCTTACGAATCCTCGCCGTTCTTCCGAAAACTCCCCGCCGATAACGGATCATCGCTTAAGTTAGAAATAATCTAACACTATCCCCTAACATTGGCAACTTTCAAAATATCATTGATGCACATTATGAAATAAATTATTATGAGATCCTATTCGCACAAACCTAATAATAGGAACATTATATCGATAATTATAAATGAGAATTACATCAAATTTTCCTTCTTGCAAATGCAATTCCCAATATCCACTGTACATTCCACGAGGATGACTCAATTGGTGTGGATTGTAAGATTCAGGAACTCCTTCAAATTCATAAATACTATCGATTAAGTCCTCTAATTCTTGTTTAATTAACGGATTATCTCGAAGCAACTTCCGTAAATCTGCTTGAAATTGAGTATCAAAAATAATATTCATTACATATTATCCAAAAATGCTTTAGCTTCATTAGCATTACTAAAAACAATGCCATCTTCAGCAATTTTGCCATTGATAATTTTGTTAGTATGATTCATAGCTTTAAGCGTTGCTTCATTGGGAACAGACGTAACGAGCGAAGGACTAATAGGTAGAGCTTGTTCACGCACTGCCTGCTTAAGAAACATGTTTAACGCAGTAGACATATCAAGACCTAAAGCATTAAATAAAACTTCTGCATCTTGTTTAGTTTTCTCATCTGTTCTGAAATTAATTCTTGCTACCGTAGAAACAACCATAAACACACCCCTCATTGTCATAATTACGTATAATATACGTCTATTATACACACGCATGACACTTGCAGCGAATAAGTAATAAAAAGTGCCCCGAATCAGAATCGAACTGACGACACCCACTTTAGGAGAGTGGTGCTCTATCCACTGAGCTACCGAGGCAGTTTAGTTGATTGCAGCGCACAACACGCAAAACGAAACATGCGCACGCTTCTTGCAAAGCAACAAATGGCAATTATACACCATGGCGTGGTTTACGCGCTATAACGCGCTCAAGATTCACGATTCAAGATTTGATTGCGTTCCAGCAGTTGCTGCTGTAGCCGACTGCTCCGCTTGAGCCGCGTCCAACTTAGCGCGAACCGATGCAAGCAAGCCCTGCGCACGCTTTGCTAACGCCTCTCCAAGCTCCCATTGATGCATAGACTGATCTAAAGTCAAACCGCCAGCCTCAAGCGCTTTAACAGCTTGCACAAGCTTTTCGCGCGCCTCTTCGTAAGGCATTGCGTCAATCGCAGCTCGCTCTTCGCTGCTAAGCGTGCTAATCGCATCAACTTTTGCACCATTTTCGCGCGTAGTTTCGTCACTCATAATCATCCTTTTCTAATTTTTATTTAAAACTTTTTTTATTTTACGATTTTACGATTTTACGATTTTACGACTTTACAACTTTACGACTTTTCTACAGAAGTAACATTAGCTGTGATCAAGCCACTTTTAAGAGTAACTGTTATATCGTCGCCAGTTTTTACACGACTAGAATCGTCCAACACTTTCCCGCCGCTAATTTGCACAACCGCGTAACCGCGATTAAGCGTTGATTGCGGGCTAAGAGCTGTAATGCTGGCATGTGCCTTTTCAACAGTCAAACTAGCGTCGTCCAGCAACCGCACCAAACCATGCCTCATGCGTTCAATTGCTTGCTGAACAAACAACTCGTGCGGCTCCAACATAGTGGTTGGCTGAGTAATACTTGGCCTGTTTGCGTAGCCTTCAATAAGCTGAATCTCGTTGCTAACTCGCGCAGAAATCCTCATGCGCGCGTGTTGCAAGGCGTTATCAATCAACTGCCATTGCTCGTTAACATCTGGAACAACACGCTTTGCTGCATCTGTAGGCGTAGAAGCTCGCATATCTGCCGCCAAATCAATCAGCGTCCAATCGTCTTCGTGACCAATCGCAGAAACAATCGGAGTTACGCAAGCAGCCGTAGCGCGAACCACGCCCTCGTCAGAAAATCCAATCAAATCTTCAAAACTACCGCCGCCGCGCGCAACAATAATCACATCAACCTCTGGGTCTGCGTCTAGCTGCTTAATGGCAGCAATAACGTCCGCTGGGCATTGCACACCCTGAACATGCGCGTGAACCACCTTAAAACGCGTTACAGGCCATCGCAAATTGACGTTTGTAATAACATCTCCCTCGGCTCGAGCTTGAGGCGCACACACCAGTCCAATGCACTTTGGAAACTCGGGCAGCGGCACCTTATTTTCCGCGTCGAACAAGCCTTCGCCTTTAAGCTTTTTGCGCAACTCGTCTATTTGCGCTTTTAAGTCGCCAGCACCAACACGCCTAATTTCATCGGCAACAAAGCTCAATCGTGTTGCTTTTACCCAAATATCTGCCTTGCCGTGAACAACTACCCTATCGCCCTGCCGCAAATCTTTCGCTTGCTGAACAAACTTGCTAAAGCCCATTATGGAGATTGAAACGTCTTCGTTGCTGTCTCTAAGCGTTACGTAGCCAGACGTAGACCTTCTCATGTTGATTTCAACAATCTGACCTTCTACCCAAGCCGCAGGCCACTTTTCTACAGCACCATGGAACTTTTGGCTTATAACGCTTACTGGCCAAGGATTTTCTGCACTTGTTTCGCTTGCACGCAAAGGTAGCGTGCGATTAGATTGCGCTTTAGGCTGCAACTCTGAGCCTTGATGCTCATTTTGCAATTCTTGCAACACCATACTTAATGTCATGCTTACAGCTTGACTGTTAAGAAGGACAAACATGCAAACACGCCAATTTAACAAATGAACATACAAAACATAAAGCGCACTAACCAAATATTCCCCATGCTGTTACACATGGGGAATATAACTATTTAGACTTAAAGGTAACTAGTTAACACTTTACATGCGCATTTTGCGAACAAAAAGTGCAAAAGTGCCACTTAGCAGTAACAAAGCCAATGTAGCCAGTGTGAATACTATTCCAGCACCAGTCACACCTAACTTTGAAAGCATTCCCTCTGTATTAGTGTTCTTTGAAGAAGACAATGAGTTACTTAAGGAAGAATTAGCATTATTATTAGCATTCTTACTATTGCCATTAACATTGCTATTAGCATTACCATTAGCACCTGCATATGCTCCCGAGTTAGTCTCAGAACCATTTACCTCATTATTATCTGCAATATTACTTACAGATTCATAATCTTCATCACTAGACGCAAAAGTAAATCCATAATGACTTTCAGAATGTATCAAGTTATATTCTGCAATAGTCTCATCGAATGAAGTTGCATTAGCTGGAATAACCCACACATTAGTCCAAGCAATTTGTAATCCTCTGTTATCAATAAGAACAATTGTATGTTTACCCGAATATCCTTCTGGAATCTCAGCATAAAAATGAGGCTGACCTTTATCATCCAAAACAACCTTTACGTAGCTAGCACCATCTTTGCCATGCAACAAAACAGGAAGAGAATAAATGTACGCATATGCATATACAACTTTATTCTTCTTAAGCTGCTCAATAATGTCACTATTTTGGCTAAGTCGAAGCTTCATAGGATTTTCGACACCTGCACGAGCAACATTGTTTTCATATTTACCAACTAAAAGATTGCTCTTAAGAGCTTTTGTTAATTCAACAACACTCTTAGGAGCTGCTGGAACATGAGCGTTTGCATCTGGAGGAGCAGGAATTTCTTGCTTCTTTGGAACATTTGGATTCACATTATGACCAGGCACATCTGGCTTAGAATGATCAGGCTTAACTGGTTCAGCATGCTTCTTTTTAACAAACGGAATGGAAGTTCGCTGATTATCACCAGCAGCTGAGTTTCCAGCATAATCAATAGCTTCTACGCGAAGAATATGATTACCTTCTGCCAGATCTTTAGCATGAATGACTGCCTTTAATTCCAAATGATCCTTTTCAGGTTTATCTACTTCAGTATAGGAACTATATCCTTGAGTTAACGAAAGCAACGTGCTCTCTACAGGATGAGGAGCTAAATTCGTATTAGAAACAGCACCGATTGGCTTGTCATCAACATATGCAGCTACAGATTTAAGATTTGCATCTTTAGCTTTTACAGCAACAGTATAGTCACCTTCTACTGATTCACCGTCTTTCATGCTCACATCTACAGTTGGATTTGTTTTATCAACAACAACTGGAATGGAACCATAAACAGATGAATTAACCTTGTCTTCAAGCTCAAGAAAAACATGATCTCCATCTTCTACATCAACATCACGCTCAAATTCTTTTTTGTTTGCTTCTGGGCCATCACCATTTTCCAGAGAAGTAAACTCTGCAACAACAGAATGATTGATAGAAAGCCTATATCCAGAAGCGTTATCTTGAGCACTACCCTTAAACTTTACGGTATCTTTGTTTGTAAACAATGTATGACCATATAATTGTGGATTAACAAAAGTAGCTTTTGGAGCTTCTTTATCAAACAAGAAAGCAACTGCAAAATCCATAAGCTTATTACCATCAGCAGTTTTTACAACAGCACGGAAATCATTAATTCCAGTATGCATTGGCAAATCAATAGAGAAACTATGCGCTTGACTGTCTATCTTTGCAGCAATAGCTGACTCTAACATATACTTGCCATCTTTATTAAGACGCGTAGAAGGAGTAAATTCTACACTCTTTATATCTGGACCAACAGTACCTTGCAAAGTAAAGGAGTCTAAGCTTGGTCCTGCAGTAATAGGATTAATCATCCAAATATTTGCTCCAAGTGGAGTTACATTACTTGGATAGAACACGCCATTGCTTACTTCCATAAAGTTCGGCTCGTTACGGCCTTGAAGCTTAACAGACTTAATTTTAAGATTCTGACCATTACTTGCGCAGAGAGTAACCTGATACGCCTTAGCAGAAGGCTTTACTGTTACTTCAAATGTTCCATCCGAATTAATCGTTACTGGATCCTCTTTTGTCTCAGTGTCATCTACATCATCAGCAGATTCGCTGCTTGAATTAGAAGAACCAGGATCAGTAGAACCAGCTGCTTGCTTCACTTTATCCACTTGGTAACGAATTGTTAGCTCAAGCTTTTGCTTAGGTTGTGAACTATCTTTTACTTTGCCTTTTACAGTTACACTACCATCACTCAAAACAGGCAAACTTCCATCACTATCGCCACTATCCGTATTAGTAACACTAATACGCGGACGCTCTGGATTGTATGTTAACGTAAACTCTTCGCTAGCTATTTGCGTTTTGCATTTATCATCAGAGAATCCAAGCACCTTTACAGTGTTTTCACCACGTACTATTTTTATATTACTAGCAGTAAACTTTGGTGCTTTATTTAAATTCACTTTAACTGTTGTTTTAACAATTGATCCATCGTATTTCTTGTAACTTGCTAGAACTTTCATGGATTTAACATCATCAGAAACATAACCTTCAAGATTTAACTTATTGTCATGCACTACAGATGTTCCAACCATCTTCCCGTCCATTTCCTTTCGACGAGAAATGAAGATTTTATGATCTTTATTAGCAAACACTTTAACTACACGAGTTCCATTCATTCCTGCGTCTTTAGCAACAACAGAAATAAATGGCGTTGTGTTACCAACATTTATTTTGCACACGCGCTTATGATGTACTTTATCTAAAGTGCAACCAGTTGCATCATCATACTTAAATACATCATCATCACCAACACGGCGAATAACTGGAAGACCAGGATCTTCACTTAAGTTATCACTTAAAGTGATTGTTACAACGCCATTAGAATCACGGTCGGAAACATTCACATTAGGACCATGCGTATCTAGAGCAAACTTCATGTCGTAGTTTTGCCACTGAAAGCCTTTGCCCAAACGAGCTTGAATGCGATACACGTAATTTCCATCCTCAAACCGCACAAACTGCGCGATTTTCGGATCATAACGCTTACCATCAAAACGACCATTCACACCTTCATGGCCCATTGAATCTGCTGCAGAAGGCAAAGTAGGTCTAGAAACATTGTGGTCTTCACCTAAAACTCGTAATACCTTGCTTGCATTTTCATCCATAATCTCGTAGCGAATATCTGCCGCACTACGCAATAATGGCACATATGGTGTGATTAAATCATACCATCCATCATCATTAGGTGAGAACATGAATCGTTTAGATCCATTTATCTTAACTTGCATACTTCCGTCTGCTGAATCAGACATAAGGGCAGTAGTTGAATCAATTTCACCATTACTTTCATCGGAAGACTGGTTCGGAGCTGCAGGAGAAGGATTTTGTGCAGGATTAACAGGCTTAGCTGGTTTATCAGCATTCTTATACTTTTCACCAGGTTTAACCAAAATCTGCTCAGCATTCCAATTACCAACAAAACCAAGATATGGAACAGACAAATCAGGCTGACCTTTAGTCTTAGACTTTAAGCAAGCCCATCCTTCAATGTAATGGTTTTCCCCATATTGAGGATTCAATGTGAAAGTAATATCAACTGTTTTACCAGCCTCTACAATTACGGAAGACTTATCTGCAGTTAATGTTTCTTTATCGTTCACAAATGTGGATGTTTTTTCACCAGGTTTATTTGTCTCGTTTACAACAACCTGATTCGGTATGCTATATTTAACATTCTCAGAACCATAATTGTGCAATGTTACATTAAACTTGCGTTCACCCTGCTTTAACTCATAAAGAGAAGCATATGCTTTACTTTCATTGCTGCGACTATCTTTAGTAGTTGCAACAACATCCGTCTTAATGGCTTTGTCGAGCTGCGCTAAACCAGCGCCAATTTGTCTAGGAGCATACGGAACTTTTTTATTACCATCATCCCGAGTAAGAATCTTAGCTGTATTCATCAACACTTGCTCAATACGATCAACTAATTCAGAAGGTTTAAGTTCTTTGCCCTTAAAACGCTTTTTATAATTTTCCATCAGCAGAGCAGAAAGACCTGATATATTTGGGGCTGCCATAGAAGTACCAGACATACTTCTGTACTTATTATCATTCTGAGTAGACCACACATTCCCACCAATACCAGAAATATGAGGCTTAAAATTAAGATCTGGAGTTGGACCCCAAGACGTAAATCTAGATGGCTTTAACGAATCTGGGTTAGCAATAGCAACGAAATCATTGGTGAAAGTTACTTCCACTTTTCCATTATTCTTTTTGATTGCTTGATAGATTGCCTCACCATCTTCATAGCGTATTGATGTTACAAAAACATCTTTAATCTTATCGACGCCTGCCATATCTAGGAATTGAGTAGGATCATCCTTTACATTGTATACAACAACACCTTCAGCACCTTTTTCTTTTGCGTTATTAACTTTTTCTGTAAACGCAATATCTCCGCGTTTAACTAATGCATATTTACCCTTTAAGTTAAGGTCTTTAACATCATCTTTTTTACCAAGGTTAATATCAACAATTTCATGTGATTTTCCATCAGCTACACCTGTAGAAAGTGAGTAAGGAAAATCATTTTTCTTAGCATCATTAGAACCAGAGTTTGTAGCAGATGCATTATTAACAAACCATTGCGCCTTGGTTTGTGTAACTTTTGAATTTTCAACAGAAGCAACACTAAAAGCATCTGGGAAGGAAGATGGAGACCCCAAAGTGCCATCATCCCATTTTCCAAACACATCATCTAATCCACCAGAATTCGAGAAGTTCAATCCAGAATTTCCAGCCGAAACAACAGGCAACACTCCAGCTTTTCTAGCCTTCATTAACGCTAACGCAGCAATACTTGAAGTAGAATCAAGTCCATTATCGGAGCCAATAGACATGTTTATAACGTCGGCACCAAGCTTAACAGAATCTTCTATAGCTGCCACAACATCCGCATCACGGCATCCAGGCATATCTGGGTTGTTAGAAAACACTTTCATAGCAAGCAGCTGCGCATTAGGAGCTATGCCATTAACACGATGATTGCTAGCTGCAGGAGCATTTTCTTCATCTCCATTAGCTCCAACAATTCCAGCAACATGCATGCCATGCTGTTCAGCATGATTATCTTTCACTTCATTAGTTTCATCTGCATAATTAAATCCTGCAGGAACTTTATCTGTAAATCCTGGTTGTGGATTTAACTTTTTTGCACTTTTAGCAGATGAATCCAGCTTCATATCTTTACTGTTAATATCAATTCCAGTATCGATTATTGAAACCAACATGCCAGTACCATCTAAGTTTTTATTACTTTCTCGGAAAGCCTGCGTAAGACCCTGAAGCTCACGAGCAAAATTTTCCAGCGGATAATATAAACGCTCTTTTTCTACAGATCTAACTTCTGGCTCATGGCGTAAAGCTTGCATACGGTTTGCTGGAATTGTTGCTTCAAAGCAATTCATTAAATATCCAAGCTGACGTCGAACACTCATATTGTACTTTTTACGCCATTTATCAATTAAACGATTTTGCTCATCTTTATTTGATTTTTCCGATGCAACTGAAGGACGACTCGGCTGCTTACGCAGAGTAACAATAACAGCAATAGGCTTATTGGGCACGCTAGCACTGTTCTTTATAGCATATTTTTCAAGCAATGCAGCTTTATTTGAATCTAAGTATAAATTCTCATATCTAGTAAGCTTATGGCTTACAGAGTTATTTTTATACATTCTAAACTGATTTTTAATAGAAGATGCATTTGCATCATTTACATAAGCACTGTTATTACTAACTGAATTCTTAGTATCCGCAGCATTTGCTGCACCAAATGGAGCAATAAGGGTTGCTGTAGCAACTCCTAATGCAGCTAAGCGAGTTAAATATGATGCTCTTTTGAACTTCATAAATACGCTCTCCTTCAATGAAATACTTATAAAATATTTTTCACAAGCCTAGCATTGAGTAAAATAAAAAAAAACATAAATATGTAAATTTTTATGCATAAACAGTTAACAAATACGAATCAACCCGCAAAGAACGGCGGAATATAGCCATTTCTAAAGAGAAAATTTTTCAGAACTGCGTTGATTATACAACTATAAATTAACATGTTGTTCACACAAAAGATTGAAAAACTCGTTTTTTGTTACTATTTTCTATAAATATTGCTTATATTTATAAACATATGTTACTTTAGATAAACTTCTTATCGAAATTTTTCCGAAATATAAAATGTGAAACCAAAAAAGCGTTATAGCACTAATAACAAAACACGACACGCCGTAACTTGCAAATAAAGCGATTCTGAGTATAGTTATTACTCGGCTCAAGAAAACGCCAACGCCCCTTTAGCTCAGTTGGCTAGAGCAGCTGACTCTTAATCAGCGTGTCCAGGGTTCGAATCCCTGAGGGGGCACAAACAAAACCCAAGCTTTGCGGCTTGGGTTTTTTCGTATTTAGGCACATCTCCTACTGCCTACCTGCTTTGCTAATTATTCCTGTAAATACGGAGATTCAAGCATAAAACTTATGCATCCATATTTACAGGGTTACACACAATTACATGCTTACGCATACTTACAGGCTTGCGCCCACACACCTATTTTTACAAAATATATTGCTTGAATTTGCATTTACAAATAGCAACAACTCCAAGCAATATGCTAAGCATTGCAACAATCGCTATTAAAGACGACTCAGAGCCAGTTGCTGGAATAGTTCCACGCGATTTATGCGATGCGGAGTTAATTCCAGCAGCAGTTTTGTGCCTATTAGCAGACTTAGCAAAAGCTACACCATTTTTAGATGCACCATTCCTAGAAGCATCTGGCTTTTGATTAAGGTACGGATTAGGCGTATTGCTATTTTCTGAACCAGTATTAGGCGTTGTGCCTATGTTTGAATCAGGTGTTACGTCTATGTTCAAATATGGCTTAGGCAATATCTCTGGTTCCGTCATGTGTGATTGACCCGAAGGGGTTTCAGGCTGATCTGGAGTTGGCGCAGGTGCAGGCGTGACAGGCGGATTCTGCGGATCTGGCGTTGGCGTTGGCTGCGGCGTTGGCGTCACTGGATGCGGCTGCGGCTCTGGCACTGGCTGAGGATGAGGCTGAGGTTGAGGCGTCACTGGCTGCGGCTGAGGTTGAGGCTTAGGCGTTGGCGGATTAAGCTGCGGCTTTGCCTTTACAGTAAAGCTTGCTTTAAACGTACACTTAGACCCATCAACGTAACTTACCGTAACAGGAACTTCAACAGTCTGATCTTTATCAGTCGCTTCAGGTATTTTAAAATCATCTACCGTAACCGTAGGTGCCTTGTAATAATACTGTGTAGTACAAGCATCTGGATCATCTACATTATAACAACTTTTATAGTAGGAATCACCAATCTTAATTGGATAAACCCTATCGTTATCGTCATTATAATAATAAGGTCTGGAATCAGAACTAAATCCATCATCTGGATTATCATCATCATTTTGACAAGCGCTTGAACATCCATCTTCAGATTTATTAGGATCACATAAATCGCATGCACTAGGAGTTTTACCTTCAGGAATCAAAGGATAGTTAAGTCTACTTGTTGTTGTAAATAATCCCTCGACCTGCTTTTTAACGTCCGTTTTAATAGAATCTACAGTTGGCTGTTTAGCAGGCGGATTTTTGCTAGACGAATCAATATTATCAATTTTCACATCACTGCTTTTAGCAGGCCACGTTTGAGCCATTGTTTTCGCGGTAACTATAAAGGTCAAATTATCAGCAGGAAAGTAGCCTTCTATATGATTATTAAACTCACCATTTTTGTAACATACAGGAAATTCAAAAGTTTCTTTACCAGGGAAAAAGGCTGTCCAATCGTCAGGCGAATTAGAATTGGTGTAACCTGCCCAGGGATCATATCCACAAAATTCCAATCCTAAATCGCTTATTTTCCCACTGTAGCCCGATAATTTACTATTTTTTAGCGCATTCCTAAAATCAATTGACTGACCAAAATTAACTTCTATATTTATACGTTTAATTACATATTGACGTATAAGAAGCCTTCCATTAAATCTAAAGTCTGGACCATAATGAACCGTACTGGTTCCATTGTAACCATTCTCTCCCAGTTTTTTATTTAAATCAAAATCGATTAATTTAACTCCATCATTTTTATCAATATGAATTAACTCATTTGTAAAAGTATATCTACTGTGATAGATGTCAAAAAAATTCATATAAGCATACCGATAATTAAAGATGTAATCGGCATCTTTAATTTTTGTTGGTTTCACAATTTGATTAACATTATACCCATTTATAGCATCACTAGGAGTTATATTTTTTTCAATATGTTGGTCAGAAAAATCGTAAGAACAGTTATATTTATCTCTATCTACATTATTATTCCAGCTTATATTCTTTTTATAAGCAATAGTGTAAATATTATAAACGTTGCTAATATTATTTGTTTTAGCATTAATTGTTTTAAGTTTTCCGTTACATAGACCAACAAGACTATCTACATTACTAATTTTGTTTGTACTTATGTCTAAAGATTCAAGATTTGTTAAACCAGATAATTTCGTAATATCACTTATATTATTCCAACTCAAATTCAAATTTTTAAGATTTGTTAAACTAGCTAACTGGGAAATATCACTTATCTTATTCTCACTCAAATTCAGATCTTCAAGATTTGGAAAATACTTTAAAAAGCTAATGTCACTAATACTCTTATTGCTTAATCCAAGCTTTTTAATCTTTTTTGCATCATTCGCAGTAAGCTTCCAGTCATTATAAGATTCTGGCACATTAATGTCTGTGTTTTTATACTCTTTTATACTGTCATACAACGCTTGTTTAAGTGTTGGGTTATTAGCGAATAAATCGTTTGGATCTTCTGTTTTTTCTGCATCTGCAGCACCGTTGGCATTTAAGCTAGTTGCCTGGTTAGGGATACCCCCCCCAGACGTATTTTGCGCAAAAGCTGCGTGAGATTCACAAGCTGGCATTATGCCAAAAAGCATGCAAACAGCAATAATCGAAGCAACAAACAGCTTAAAAACTTTAGCCGTTAAACCACTTTTAATACGATTAACCAACCTGCCAATAACCCCAGGCATAAACTCAACCTTCTTATTTAACAACTTAAAAATAAATGTTAACTCGTAAACGCAGCCACAAGCCGCAAGTCACTATTTTAGTAACCATCTGGAACAATTACATAAAAATGAATAAAATACGAAAAACACAGAAAACAAAGAGACCCCGCAAGAAAACTTACGGGGTCTCTTAAAGATTAGCTAATATCTTCAGACTAGAAAATCGAAAATACTAGGCAAGAATCTTGGTCACACGACCAGAGCCAACGGTACGGCCACCTTCACGAACTGCGAAGGTCAAGCCCTCTTCCATTGCGATAGCCTGGATCAACTCAACAGTGAAGGTTGCGTGATCGCCTGGCTGAACCATTTCGATGCCGTCTGGCAAGGTGATAACGCCAGTAACATCAGTGGTACGGAAGTAGAACTGTGGGCGGTAGTTGGAGAAGAATGGCGAGTGACGGCCACCTTCGTCCTTGGTCAAGACGTAAACTTCGCCTTCGAACTTGGTGTGTGGTGTCACAGAACCTGGAGCAGCCACAACCTGACCACGCTCAACGTCGGTACGGTTGATACCACGAAGAAGAAGACCAGTGTTATCGCCAGCCTCGGCCTCATCCATCTGCTTGTGGAAGGTCTCGATAGAGGTGACGGTGGTGGTCTGGGTATCGCGCAAACCAACGATCTCAACTGGGGTGTTGATTGGGAGCTTACCACGCTCAACACGACCGGTGACAACGGTACCACGACCGGAGATGGTGAACACATCTTCGATTGGCATCAAGAATGGCTTGTCAAGATCGTGAGTTGGGGTTGGGATGTACTCGTCAACAGCCTTCATGAGTTCCTTGACGGTCTCTACCCACTTTTCGTGATCTGGAGCGTCATCATGCAAAGCGCCGTAAGCGGAAGTACGGATGACTGGGCAATCGCGATCGAAGCCGTTTTCGTCGAGGAGGTCACGAACCTCTTCTTCAACGAGGTCGATAAGCTCTTCGTCGTCAACCATATCGCACTTGTTCAAAGCAACAAGAATTTTTGGAACGCCGACCTGCTTAGCAAGCAAGACGTGTTCACGGGTCTGAGCCATTGGGCCGTCGGTAGCAGCAACCACGAGGATTGCGCCATCCATCTGAGCGGCACCAGTGATCATGTTCTTAACGTAATCAGCGTGGCCTGGAGCGTCCACGTGAGCATAGTGGCGTGCAGCCGTCTGATACTCGATGTGGGCGATGTTAATGGTAATGCCGCGCTCCTTCTCTTCTGGAGCGGCGTCGATCTGATCGAAGTCATACTGAGGGTTCAGATCTGGATATTCGCCATGAAGCACCTTAGAAATAGCCGCGGTCAAGGTAGTCTTACCGTGATCAACGTGACCAATGGTACCAATGTTAACATGCGGCTTAGTACGCTCGTACTTTTCCTTTGCCATGTGTTTGTCCTCCTGGACGTCTCGTAGTTTGCTTCACACTCTTATGTGAAGCCTCTAGCTACATATTTACTGGGTTTCTGGGTTAGGTGCCACTTCGGTGCCAGAACCCAGTCAACGTACGAAATTTTAGCGTTGACTAGGGACACAAAACACCGAAGTAGCGTGCGCTTTTACTCGCCGCGCTGGGCTTTAATAATCTCGTCCGAAACAGCCTTTGGAACTTCCGCGTAAGAGTCCATTTGCATGGTGAACATTGCACGTCCCTGAGTCTTGGAACGAAGATCACCAATGTAGCCGAACATCTCACTCAGTGGAACCTTAGCGTCAATAACCTTAACGCCAGTAGCGTCGGTCATAGACTGAATGTTTCCACGACGGGAGTTCAAATCGCCCATAACGTCGCCCATGTACTCTTCTGGAGTACGAACTTCCACGGCCATAATTGGCTCGAGGATTACTGGGTGAGCCTTAGGAGCAGCTTCCTTGAAGCACATGGAACCTGCAATCTTGAAGGCCATTTCCGAAGAATCAACGTCGTGAGTCTGACCGTCGGTAACGGTTGCTTTAACGCCAACCACTGGGAAGCCAGCCAAAACGCCAGATTCCATAGCTTCCTGCACACCTGCGTCGATGGAAGGAATGAATTCCTTAGTAATGTGGCCACCAGTGACCTCGTTAACAAACTGATAGACTTCGCCAGATTCTGGATCGATTGGCTCGAAGTTCATCAAAACCTTTGCGAACTGACCAGAACCACCAGTCTGCTTCTTGTGGGTGTATTCCTGGTTCATAACAGCCTTGCGAATAGTTTCGCGATAAGCAACCTGTGGCTTACCAACATTCGCTTCAACCTTGAACTCGCGGCGCATACGATCCACAATAATGTCGAGCTGGAGCTCGCCCATACCAGAAATCAAAGTCTGACCAGATTCTTCGTCGGTCTTAACCTGGAAGGTAGGATCTTCGTCGGAAAGCTTAGCCAAGGCCAAGCTCATCTTTTCCTGATCTGCCTTAGTCTTTGGCTCCACAGCAACCTCGATAACAGGATCTGGGAATGTCATGGATTCCAAGGAAATTGGGCTCTTCTCGTCGCACAAGGTATCGCCCGTGCTAACGTTCTTCAAACCAACGAAGGTGTAAATGTTTCCAGCTTCTGCAGAATCTACAGGATTTTCCTTATCTGCGTGCATCTGGAAGATCTTACCAACGCGTTCCTTCTTGGACTTAGTGGAATCGTACACGGAATCGCCTGGCTTAACTTCGCCAGAGTACACGCGCACGAACACAAGCTTGCCGTAGAACGGATGAGTGGAGATCTTAAAGACCAATGCAGCAAATGGATCTGTATTTACTGGCTTACGATCAATCTCAACGGATTCGTCGCTTGGATCAAAGCCCTTAATAGATGGAACATCTTCTGGGCTTGGAAGGAAGTCAACAACAGCATCCAGCATTGGCTGAACGCCCTTATCCTTAAATGCAGAACCGCAAGTTACTGGGAAGGCTTCGCGAGCAATAGTAAGCTTGCGAATACCAGCACGCATTTCTTCTTCGGAAAGCTCTCCCGATTCAAGATACTTCTCGAGCAACTCTTCGTCGGCTTCTGCAACCTGATCCATAAGCTCGGCACGATATTCTTCTGCACGCTCTTGCAAGTCTGCAGGAATGTCAACGGTGTCGTAATGAGCACCCATATCGTCCTTAACGTCATTCCAAACGTAAGCCTTCATACGAATCAAGTCAACAACACCAAGGAAGTCGTTTTCAGCGCCGATTGGAAGCTGAATAACGAGTGGCTTAGCGCCAAGCTTTTCCTTAATGGTCTTAACAGAATAGTAGAAGTCTGCGCCCAACTTATCCATCTTGTTGATGAAGCAAATACGTGGAACGCTATACTTATCTGCCTGACGCCAAACGGTTTCGGACTGAGGCTCCACGCCTTCCTTACCGTCGAACACTGCAACAGCACCGTCGAGAACACGCAAAGAACGCTCTACCTCGGCGGTAAAGTCAACGTGTCCTGGTGTATCGATGATGTTGATTTGATAGCGGTCATCTGTGTCATGGGTTTGACGCTGCCAGAAGCAAGTGGTTGCAGCAGACTGAATAGTAATACCGCGTTCCTGCTCCTGCGCCATAAAGTCCATGGTAGAAGCGCCATCGTGAGTTTCACCAATCTTGTAATTCTTACCAGTGTAGTAAAGAATACGCTCGGTGGTAGTAGTCTTACCAGCATCGATGTGCGCCATGATGCCGATGTTACGAACCATATTAAGGTCGTTAAGCACATCTTGTGCCATATTATTATCCTTAGCTCTTTAAGATACCGATTATCTTGTGGATTACCAGCGATAGTGAGCAAAAGCCTTGTTTGCTTCTGCCATCTTGTGGGTATCCTCGCGGCGCTTTACAGAAGCACCCAAGCCATTGGAGGCATCGAGAATTTCGTTAGCCAAACGCTCAGCCATAGTCTTCTCACGACGAACGCGGGAGAAGTCTGTAAGCCAGCGCAACGACAAAGTGTTTGCACGAGCAGGCTTAACTTCGACTGGCACCTGGTAGGTTGCGCCACCAACGCGGCGGGAACGAACCTCGAGGCTTGGACGAATGTTATCGAGAGCGCGCTTCAAAACAGAAACTGGCTCCTGCTCGGTCTTTGCCTTCACCTGCTCAAGAGCGGTGTAGACGATGTTTTCTGCAATGGACTTCTTGCCATCGAGAAGAATTTTGTTAATCAACTGAGCCACGACGGTCGAGCCGTAGATTGGATCAGGAAGCAGCTGATGCTTTTTTGCAGGTCCTTTACGTGACATGTTTTACTTCGCCTTCTTTGCTCCATACAGGGAACGACCCTGCTTGCGGTCCTTAACACCCTGGGTATCGAGAGCGCCACGCACGATGTGGTAACGCACACCTGGGAGATCCTTCACACGGCCACCGCGCACAAGCACAATGGAGTGCTCCTGCAAGTTATGGCCTTCGCCTGGAATATAGGCGGTTACTTCAATACCCGAGCTGAGGCGCACACGAGCAACCTTACGAAGCGCAGAGTTTGGCTTCTTAGGAGTGGTTGTGTACACACGAGTGCACACGCCACGACGCAACGGGCTACCTTTCAAGGCCAAAGTCTTTGACTTCTTAGGCTTGGCCTGACGTCCCTTACGGACGAGTTGTTCAATCGTAGGCAACTTAAGTTCTCCGATTCATTAATGTCTTCTATTTGGTGAAACCGCAGCACTGCAGCACACCTTAAACCTGAATCGGTTAAAGAGAAAAGCCACAGTCCACCGGCCCGATGGCCCTTGCACCTCCAGACGCACATTACTGCGCGCTATCTTTGGCACTTGGGATATCCCAACCAGCACGCCTATTACATAAGGCACGCCGTTGGCACACACAAACTATTATTATACACATTTGCTTGACAATTAAAAAACCGCTTAAACAAGCTACTCAAGCAAACTATTTAAGAATCGGCCTTGCAGGAGCAGAAACATCCAAAAGCTGACGATTGCCGATTTTACTTGGATCGCTAATAATCGTTTCCACAATCGCCTTTTTAAGCTCCAAATCCGAAGAATCTCCCCAAACAACAATCCTATGAACGTCTCCGCTTGGACCAGGGTAAGAAACCTCTGTTTCAACAGAATCCTGCGTTTTTGCACTAACACGAATAACGTGAGACCTAAAATCTTGAGAAAGCGAGCTTACAATTTTCAACGCTTCCTTAACAGCTCTACTGTTTAGACTTTTAGTAACGTCGCTAACTTCTATAACTGGTATTCCGCTAGTAGAAACGTTTTGAACAGCGTTTAAGACTCTACCCTTAACATCTACAGCCGTAAGTTTTTCGCCATCTTTTGCTTTAAGCATTGCAGCAGGCTTTTGCGCACGAACAGTTATTTGCAAACCGTGCGGAAATTGCTTTACAACCTTTGTTTCTGTTACGCCGGGTATGTTATTTAATTGCTCAATTATTTGTTGAGAAGAAACTAAAAACAGTGACTTATCTACCTGATTAGACGCAATTAACGCAATTTTCTGTTCACTCACCCATTCGTTAGAGCCAAAAATGCGTATATTTTTAGAATCAAGACGGAAAAATGGAGATAAAAACAGCATCCAACAAAGCAAAGCGATTAACGCAAACGCAAGAAAAGCGTAGGCAAATCGCAGCAAAATGGTACGTATTTTAGCAAAATTCTTTTCTTTTTCGCGAGCGCTAAAATCTATTACTTTAGGTCTAGATGCAATTCCAAGAGGACCAGAACTAGACTTTAACGTTTGCTTTACAAAATCAACTACGGAAAGTCTTCTTGCATCTACAAAAGCATTTTTAGAAGATTGATTTTCTAACGAGCTACTCGTAGTCGCTTTTTTGCTATTAGATAAATCATTTTTAGCTAATCTTGTAGAATTTTGTGAGTTTAGATTGGATTGAATTGACCTTTTATGCGCATCAAGATTAGTAGACTTAGAAAAATTAGTAGACTTAGGGAAATTATCAGACTTAGGGAAATTATCAGACTTAGGGAAATTATCAGTCGCAGCAAAAGTATCGCTTGCAGCAAAAGTGGATGTAATAGACCTAGTATGCTTAATAGAGCTAGCAGATTCATTAGGATTATTAGGCTCATTGGATTCATCATTGCTTGCAGACTTGCCAAAAATCATTCGACCCATAGCTATCACTCACCTACTTCCACTTGCATCTATACGCGACTTTATTTACTACTTTATTTACTACTTTATTTGCGACTTTACAAATTGCTTATTATCGCTTGTTTGCCGACTATTATTGCCCATTTAGCTTATTGCTTTAAGCGCAACTCTTCTAGCATAACAGACGTCATAGTGGTAATGCTTCCAGCACCAACCGTAAAAAGTACATCTCCACTATTAGCTCGGCGAGCAAGCATTAAAGCGCCATCTTTCATGTCTTCTACAGCTTCAATATTGCAATTAAGCGCACATTCTTTAGCTGCGCTAACAATAGTCGAAGCGTGAATATTTGGAAAATCTTCCTGCTTTTCTCGAGCTGGGAAAATGCCTGTTACGATTACGTCATCTGCAAGAGATAAAGCAGAAGCAAATTCGCGCGCAAAAGAGCGCGTCCTAGAAAACAGATGTGGCTGGAAAAGCACGCGAATCGTAGAATCTGGATACCTTCTTCTTGCAGCGCGCAAAAGAGCGTCGATTTCTGTAGGATGATGCGCGTAATCGTCTACAACCGTTACTCCGCCAACACATCCGCGAATGTCAAATCTTCTAGAAGCACCAAGGAAGCTCGAAGCTCCATTTGCAGCATCTTTAGGATTCATTCCCAAAAGTGTTGCTGCAATAATCGCAGCACACGCGTTTCTAGCATTGTGCAAGCCTGGAATCATAAGATTAACGCTTATAGAATCGCCGTTAAAGTCAATAACAAACGACTCGCTACCACTACCCGTCTGCTCGCTTTCGTGATTAATAAACGCAAACTTTACAAGGCCTTTTACTCTATTACTTAAGCAAGAAACACTATTCTTACTACTTGCGTATGCGATTGTTTTTTTAAGAGAATCATCGCTTAAATCCTCTAAAACAGCGCGAGCGCCATCATCGTCTGCACAAATCACAATAAATCCTAGAGCGTGGCTTAAATGCTCAACAAACGCTGCGCGATAATTTTGCGCATTTCCATAATGGTCTAGGTGGTCCGCTTCTACGTTTGTAACAATTGCAATATATGGATTGTATTTTTCAAAGCTGCCGTCAGATTCGTCCGCCTCCGCAACCATAACACTTCCGCAACCAGCATGACCTCCGTCAACTTCGCCGCCGCCCTGCGCTTGAATCGAACCGCCAATCGCATAACTCGGGTCTGCTAAATCGCCTTTACCACAAACTTTCAAAATATGAGCCAAAAGAGAGCTTGTTGTAGTCTTACCATGCGCTCCCGCAACAGTCACACCTTTTTTAGAGCTTAAAAGTAAAGATAAAATGTCACTTCTGTGAACAAGTTTTACGCCATTTTGCGCAGCCGCCACTACTTCTGGATTATTTGGCTTAATCGCGCTAGAGTACACAAGAATATCCGCATTTTTTACATGGCTTGCACTTTGACCAATCTGTACATTTATGCCGAGTTCTTCTAGGCGACTTGTGTGGTCGCTTTCTTTGCTATCACATCCGCTTACGCTAACGCCTTCTTCGTGCAACATCTCTGCTAAAACGCTCATTCCAGCGCCGCCAATGCCAATAAAATGCACAGAACCTAAAGAATTTACAGTTTGATCTTTACTAAAAGCAGCACAAATAGGATTCATATTAATTTCCATGATTATTCTTTGCTTTCTTTTGCAATCTTAAGAATATGCTCTGCCATTACTCTTGCAGCATTACGAATGCCGTATTTCCAAGCTTGTTCGCGCATCTTGCAAAGCTCGTCTGGGTTATTAAGCAATTTCAACACGTTTGCACGAATCCAATCATCGCTAAAATCGCAATCGTTTACAATAATCGCTCCCCCTGCGTTTGCAACAGGTTGTGCGTTAAATCGCTGCTCACCGTTTCCAATTGGAAGAGGCACGTAGACTGCTGGAACACCAATCGCAGATACTTCTGCAACAGTGCCTGCTCCCGATCTGCAAATCACCAAGTCAGCGCAAGCAAAAGCCCAATCAATTCGCTCTAAATATTCGCAAATATGGTAATCACCAAGTCCTGCATGTTCTGGCTTAATGTCATTTATTTGATTAAGACCAGCCGAGCGCGCAACATTATCTTTAACTTCTTTAGATTTTCCGCTACCTGTAAGATGAACGATTTGCGCGCATTTTAGTAAATCGCCAGCAGCAATAGATACAGCTTCGTTAATGCTTTTAGCGCCCAAAGACCCGCCAGTTACAAGAATAATCGGCCTGCTAGGATCTAGTCCAAGATTTTTAGCGCCTTCAAATCTAGCTAAATCAATGTCTTGAGTAATCTTTGCGCATAAATCGGATATGGATTTTCTAAGAGGAAGACCAACTCTTATAGCTTTGCTATTCGACGCCACCCTTGCGATTAAACCAGTGCCATCGTAAACACATCCAATCATGCTTGCCCAACGCGCTCCAAGCTTATTTGCCATTCCAGCACGCGCATTTTGCTCATGAATCACAATAGGCAAATGCATTCTATGCGCTTGTGCATAAACTGGCGCAGACGCGTAACCGCCAAATCCAACAACAATATTCGCATGCCTTTTCTCAAGAATCTTAGCAACCTTTCGCGTTTCGCGAATCCACTTAAAAGGAAACTTAAGCATGTAAAGATTAGGTTTTCTAGGGAATGGGACTTTTTCAATAACGTCTAATGGCAGCCCCGCTTTAGGAACCAACGTTTTTTCTAAACCAGCATTAGTGCCAATAACACTGATTTCTACCGACTCATCTAAATCTTTTAATGCATGCGCTACAGAAAGAAGAGGATTAACATGACCAGCAGTGCCCCCACCTGCTAGAACAACATGCAAAGAATTGCTATCTTTATATTGATCTTGCACCAATTCAGCCACCTCAATCTGCTTATTTAATAATCCCAATCATAAATCCCAATCAGAACTAATCTACTTAAAACTTTAATATATGACTTAACAATTAAATATAAATTAAACAAAATTTTTACGAAAAGCGGATTTTATAATTTTATAATACTTTCCCAATTTTGATTAACACTTGTTTTTGATTAACACTTGTTTATTATTGAGCGGATTAATCACCACTTTGCTGCCGCGATTTTGCACGCTTTAATGACCATTTATTCCCAAATTTTATGTTCGGATTGCTCTTAATAAAACTATCCGCAACACCCATCGCAAGAAGACACATAACAAGAGAAGATCCACCTGCGGAAACAAATGGCATAGGAACGCCCATAACTGGCAAAACCTGAACAACAACCAAAATGTTTATTAGTCCTTGGCCAACAATCCAAGTAGCAATGCTAATAAGAGATATTGAAACAAGCTTATTTGTTGATTGCAAGGCAGAAGTTAGCAAGCACCATCCAATTACAATGTAAAGAAGGATTACGCAAGAAGCAACAATAAAGCCCATCTCTTCGCCAATGATTGCAAAAATAAAATCGTTGTGAGCATACGGCAAATAATTCCACTTTTCTCTAGAATTACCTATGCCAACTCCCATTATTCCACCAGACGCCATTGCGTATTGCGCATGAATCGACTGAAAACAAACGCCTCTAATCGACTTTGCATCGCATCCATGAATCGTAGCAAGAATACGACGCATACGATTTTGGCTAGTCACAACAAGCAATAAAACTGCTGCACAAGCCGTTATAAGGGCCACAACAAGCCATTTTGTAGGGAATCCTCCAACATAAAACGCCACAACAGCAATAAGCAAAATAATAAGAGCGGTACCAAGATCCTTGCCTGCAACAACTAAAAGAACCGAAACACCCAAAGCTACAACTGTTGGAATATATGCGCGCATAGCAACACGCTTATAAGCCTTTTTTGCAAGAATAAGTGCCATTGGTAGCCAAATGCATATAGCAAGTTTGGTGATTTCCGCTGGTTGCATTGTAAGCGGGCCTATTTTAATCCAGCTAGCATTACCATTAACCTCGTGCCTAATACCTGGAACAAAAGTCAAAAATTGCATAAAAACCGATATTGCGTAAATGGTAATAATCCTGCTTTTATAAAAATCAACAGGAAGATGCGAAAAAATCAAATATCCAGCAAGACCAATAACGCAATAAAACAGTTGGCTCATTCCAGAACCCCAAGGGCCAGCTCCGTAAGTAATCATCGTTACCGACGAGCTTGAAAACACCATAAATAAGCCAAAAACGGTTAATATTACAACAGATATTCTTAGTCCAAAAAGACACCACAATGGGTTAAAAATACTGCGAATACCAACGTATTGCTTAAAAGCCTTTGTATTATCACTAAATGTTTCTTTAACGCCAAAAGCATTATTTGAAGACTCCACTTTACTGCCAAAAATGCCAAAACCGCGTTTTTTAAGCTTTTTAGGGCTTCTAGAACTTGATGAGCTAGCTTTTTTATTGTTCTCATTCATGGCTCTTAACCCATCGCTCAGATTCTTTAGCAAAACGATTGCCACGATCTGCGTAAGAAACAAATTGATCCATAGAAGCGCATGCTGGTGCCAGAAGAACAACATCTCCAGGCTGCGCGTACCTTCCAGCAGCTTGAACAGCTGTAGAAATAACTTTTTGACCCAAAGTAGAATCCGCGCTAAGAACTGGCGAGTTCTCAACCTCTTTAAGAACGCGATCATCTACAGAATCAAAAGATTCGAAACCTTCGCCATTCGCAGAAACTATTGTTACAGGAATACCCTGGCCTTTAGAATTAAGCGCTTCTACAATCGGCTTTTGATCTAGTCCAATAACAACAACAGCCTTAATAATACTACGATTTTGATTAACTAAATCTTCAAAATGGCCACCTTTTGCAAGGCCTCCGGCAATCAAAATTACGGATTTTTTGCCAAAACTAGAAATAGAAGCGGCAGCAGCATGAGCATTAGTAGCTTTGGAATCGTCCACAAAACGAATCGCGTGTTCTGGAAGACTATCTTTAGCATTTAACGTTGCAACAGTTTGAATCCTATGCCCTCCTGGAGCAAAGTTGCACAATGCTTTAACTGCATTTTCAACGTCTTGTTTTAAGCCAAGAGTTAGAGCTAGTGCAGTTAGCGCGTCTGCAAGAAGATGAGGATACACACTTCCATCTGGCTCGCATAAGTGTTTTAGTTCTTTTAGAGCTACTATTTTGACTGGATCACCAACTTTTGCACCAGAAACGCCACTTTTGTCTACAATCCAACCATTTTCAACGCCTATTTCTCCGCATTTTGGCGCGCAAAGTGTAAAACCAATTTTTTTACAACCATCTTTTACTTGTGCAACTTTTGCTAATTCGCTAACTCGTGAATCTTGAGCATTGTACACAAGCGCTTTTTTAACGCCATTAAAAACTTTCGACTTATCTTTTGCGTAAGCTTCAATGCCACCGTGCCAATCCAAATGGTCAGCCGCAATATTAGTAATCGCAGCGCAATCCAACTCTAAGGAATTAGTAAAATGAAGTTGGAAAGAGCTTAATTCAACACATAACGCATCGTGTTCTTTTTCTAGCGCAGCGTAAGAAACAGACTTGCCAATGTTTCCAACTGCAGGAGCATCTAGACCGCAAGCTGTAAGCATATCGGAAGTCATCTCTGTTGTAGATGTTTTTCCATTTGTTCCAGTAATTCCAATCCATGCAGCTGGAAGACTTGTTTTAAGCGACTTTACGCGCACAAGCCACGCAAGCTCCACTTCGCTGATGACTGGAATATTGCGCTTTTGAGCCTCTAGAATAAAAGGCGTTCTAGGGTTAAAAACTGGCGATGTTACAACAGCATCAATCGTGTTCCAATCGATTTTAGAAAAATCGTGGATTTGCGCCTCTTCCTTACGCTCGTCTGCGCTAATCGCATTAGCGCCAACAGTTTTAAGCACTTCCATGGCTCCTATGCCAGAAACGCCTAATCCTGCTACAAGAACGTTATGGAATGGGAACTCATTGTGCAAAGAGAACTCCTTGCACAAATCATTTGCAACATTGCTCATATAATCACCCTAAATCAACAATCCAGAACGGCCTGCCCAATCCGCATAGAACGTCATCAACGCAGACAGAACAAACATAAGCTCAATCATCCAAAAACGAACAACAACTTTGCCTTCTGCCCATCCAACAAGCTCAAAATGATGATGAATTGGCGCCATTTTGAACACGCGCTTATGCGTTAACTTAAAACAGCCAACCTGAATCACATCACTGCAAGTTTCTGCAACGAACAGTCCGCCTAAAATAACAGCCAAAAACTCTGTGTGAGTAGCAATGGAAAGCGCAGCAAAAAGGCCACCTAAAGCCAAAGAGCCAGTGTCTCCCATAAACACTTGAGCAGGATTTGAGTTGTACCACAAGAATCCAAAGCAAGCAACGGCAGCACAAACAGAAATAATTGTTAAATCAAGCGGATCCGAGACGGCGTAAGAGAAGCCAAAGTGGCCGCCGCCTTTAACATGGTAGCTTTCCCAAAAAGCGATAAGTGCATATCCTGCAAAGGCAATCATAGAAGATCCAGCAGCAAGACCATCTAATCCATCTGTAAGATTTACTGCATTAGACCATGCAGCCATTAAAAAGTTTACCCAAACAATAAAAATTACGATTCCTATTGCTTTTCCAAACATAGAGAAATCAAAGAATGGCTTTTCTATAAAACTCATGCCAGGCTGCGCGCTTGCAATGCCCGACTGAGTTGGCAACATAAGAGCTAAAAGCGCATAAATGCTTGCAAAAATAATCTGACCAAATAACTTTGCTCGCACAGAAAGGCCAAGATTTTGCTTTTTTCTAACCTTTGCAAAATCATCAATAAAACCTAAAAAGCCCATTGAAAGCATTGCAAAAAGAACAAGAACTGCAGACCAAGAAGGCGTTCTGCCAACAGAAAAATACCTGTACAAAGCAGATGCAGCCCATCCAACCACAACAGCAAGATTAATAACAACACCGCCCATTGTAGGCGTGCCTCGCTTAACTAAATGTGATTGCGGACCGTCTTGGCGAATGTATTGTCCGTAATTTAATCGGTGTACTAAGCGGATTAAAAGCGGCGTGCCAACAATAGTGACTATTAGCGAAACCACTATTCCCACAATAAGCGCAATCACAGGTTAACCTCCGTATGTTTGTTAAGGCTAGCGTTAAGACTCTTACTAAGTTTAGCCCAGCTTTCAGCCAAAACACTCAGCCCCGAAGCATGAGACCCCTTTAACAACACAACAGTACTAGAATGCTCACCCACAAGACTCCAAACAATATTATTCGCCTCAATACAATCATGCACAAAGTACACGTTGTTTTTAGCATCAACATTGTTATTTTGATACTTATTTACAATGTTATTTCTATTATTTTGCCAATTATCTCTAGCACCTTTAGCTATGCAAGAAGCTAATTCATCTAATTTTTCACTCGTGGAAGATCCAACGGAAATTATTGCGTCAATATTCTTTTGTGCAACATATTTTCCTATAGACTCATGCATGTTATATTCGTCTTTTCCAAGTTCCAACATTGAGCCTAAAACAGCGATTCTAAAAAGTTTAGTGGACGAAGATTTGGCAGAATCTGCGGAATCTGCAGAATTTGCAGAATCGTCGGAGTTAGAAGAGTTAGCGGAATTAGAAGAATCATCGGACTCATAAGAGCATAATCCGTCAATTCCTGCTTTCATAGAGTCTGGATTTGCATTAAACGAATCGTCAATAAGTGTAAACTTTTTATCATCTTTGCAAATAACAGAAATTTGCATACGATGCGGGCTAATATGCGAAACTTTATTCAAAACTAGAGAAATGTTTTTAAGACTCATTCCAAAATATCGTGCAACATTTGATGCAGCAAGAGCATTCATAACATTGTGCGCGCCAGGAAGCGCAAGATGTAGTGTTGCACTATTTTCGCTAGTCGCGATGTTTACACTATCTGCTCTATTTTCGCTAGTCGCACTATTTTCGCTTTCGATAATCGTAAATTTTGCACAACCACTTTCGTCTAAAGAAATATCTTGCGCGCGCAATTGATAATTGCCATTATTCGACGCATCAAAATTGCCATTATTATCAACATTTAAGCCAAACCAGCGAACTTTATCTTGATCAGCCAGCTTGCTCATAGACGCAACGCGAAAATCATCTGCATTCAAAATTGCAACACCATGAGGCAAAAGTCCCCTAACAATCTCACTCTTAGCTTGCGCAATTTTTTCTACAGATCCAAATTCGCCCAAATGAGCAACACCAACTTTTAATACAACCGATAAATCAGGAGGCGCAATAGTTGTGAGCATTGCAATTTCTCCAACATGATTTGCACCCATCTCCGCAATAAGGAATCGCGTATTCTCGTTTACGCGCAAAGACGTTAATGGCAATCCAATCTCGTTATTAAAAGACCCAACGGGCGCAACTGTATTGCCAAGCGTTGAAAGCAAAGCATTAAGCATATCTTTTGTGGTAGTTTTTCCAACGGAACCAGTTATGCCAATAATGCTAAACGGCGTATTTAACGCGCGGCGGCGAACTAAATTATGTTTTGCTAAAAGTCCAAGCGCTTCAACCGAATTTTTAACAACGATTTGAGCAATCTTGTTTTGCACACTTTCATCTAGCAAAACAGCATGTTCCACAATCGCAGCTTTGGCTCCAAGTTGAGCTGCTTTTTGAACAAAATCGTGTCCGTCTACTCGCTCGCCCTTTATAGCAATAAATACCGCTCCGCAAGCAACGTTACGCGAATCACTTGTAGCGAAATTAACAATATCGGTGCTTTTTACAGAATCGCAAGATGCAGACGAACCACAAGATGCAGACGAACCACATAAAAGCTCGCTTGCGTTAACAGCATCTGCCACCTCTTTAATGCTCATAGGCATCATATGAGTGCTATCTTGCGTAAAAACAGTGTCTGTAATTTTATTTTGCTTGCTATTTTGCTTGCTATTTTGCTCTATTGAAAACATTTTCTGCTCTTAAATATTGGTTTCTATTTTAGTTCGTGAGATACTCGCAACGCGCTCTTAATTGTTCCTCTTCTAACACCAGCAGCAAGAACCATTGCGATTGAAAGAGAAAGATGTTTACTAACACTTTTGCCGCCGATTTGATCTGCTAATGCAGCTAACTCATCGGATTCCCTAGAACGCATTACACAATAAGATCTTTCGTGACTTATAAATCCATACCTTTGTTGCAAATTATAAAAACTCATTACAGGGCGCGCAGATTTTATGCTTGATTCGTCAATCTTGGAATCGTTCTTGTAATCAATCTTAGAATCATCTTTTTTATTACTATATATAAGTGATTCCGATGATTCTTTAGACTTAGACTCATGCGAATCTTGCGAATTTTGCGAATCTTCTGAATTAGCATCCACTTTAGATTTGGCTTCTAATGTGCCGCTTGCTTGCGACTTATCTTTTGAATTTGCCAAGCTTGAATCATATGCCAAATCGCCACCACTGTGTTCAATAACTTGCGAGCTGGAATCTGACTTATACAAATCAAGACTTCCTGCCATTGCGAGCGCATTATTGCTTTCAACTCCAAGAACATCAATGTTTACAGATTGCAAAGCGTCTTTTTTAAGAGTTGCAGAATTTAGCGCTATAACAACAGCTGCAGCACCATCTTCTACACATACCGACAAATTGTGCTGAATATCCACGATTCCAAGCGGATATTCTAAATCCAGTTCTCGCTGAAGAGAATTAGACCCCGCAGCGCTTATAACACCAATTGGATTGCCAAGCATATGAAGAAAATCAGCTAATCGTATAACATTTGCGTAGACTTCGTCATCATCATCGCCAGCAACCGCAAAAGTCGCTATAAAAGAAGATGGGTCATTATTAACATCGCAAGCAAGTTTGCCCAAAGTTACTGGATTGTTGGAAGAAACTAAAAGTGGAATACCAACGCTCATCGCTTCGGACATAAACTCTGGAGTAACCATTGCTGCGTATGCTCCAGCATCTCTAGCAGCTTCCAATTGTCTTTTATCTACGCGATTTGCAGGAATAAAAAGACACCCAGGCTTAACATTCCTAACATCACACGCTAAAGACGTAATTGTTATTCCAGAAGCAAAAGATGGTATTACTTCAAAACCGTATTGTTGTGCAGCAAAACCAAGAGTTACTCTTGTTCTAGAAAATTCATCAACAGCATTCATACTCGCACTCGCCCTCGTTCGCTATCTATTACCATTGTACAGCAATAGGATTGGTGCGAGGCGTCGATACTGGAACGTTGTACTTTTGCATTAGGAACTCGCCTATTGTTTTTATAATAGGCGCCGCAGTATAAACACCGAATGTACCTTCTGGATTGCTTAATGCTACAGTTATTGCAAAACGTGGATTATCTACAGGCAATATTGCTGCGCAGTCTGCAACAATAGAGCTAAGCGCTCCGCCAAATCCAGCAACTTCTGCAGTACCACTCTTTGCAGCAATTCGATATCCATTAACAGATATGTAGCTACCGTAATATTCTGCAGTGGACTCCATAGCGTTTAACATTTGATCAGCAACGTGCTCATCCAACACCCTAGTGCCTTCTGGCCTTTTGCGCTCAGTAACTCTACCTTGAGGATCAATTACAGACCTGATAATCGATTGCTTAAGTCTTACGCCTTTATTTGCGATTGTTGATATAGCATTAGTGATTTGCAAAGCGTTTGCTGCATAACCCTGACCGAACAAAACAGTGTTTTGCTTACGACCATCCCACGATTGAACACTCGGAAGCAAACCTTGAGATTCTCCTTGCAAGCCTAATCCAGTATATTGTCCAATTCCAAACTTAGACAAAAACTCATAACGCTTGTTATTTGGATATTTTTCGCCAGCCATAATCAATCCAACGTTAGAAGATTCCTTCAAAATGCCTGCCAAAGTGAGTCTCATAACACCATGATTATGAGCGTCGTGGAAAAGCTGACCTTGCTTATCAATGCTTCCTGGAACAGCAAACTTATCTGATAACGAGCGCGCGCCCGTCTGAAGCATGCCTGCAACTGAGAAAACTTTACCAATGGAGCCTGGCTCAAACACTTGGCTAACAGCTTTAGAAACAGATGCTCTAGCTTCGGCAGAACCAGCTTTAATACTATCGCTATCTTCTAGAGCAACGATTTCTCCAGTGCGAATATCTTGAACAACAGCAACGCCCCATCCAGCTTTATACCTGTTAATGCCATCTAGAAGAACCTTCTTAACGTACCAATCTACATCGCTATCAATAGTTAGCTTTATGTCGTTACCGTTTACAGCATCTTTATATTCGCTTACCGTTCCAGGAATTTTCTCATTTCCAACGTTATTTCCCTGATATTTTTGATAACCATCTTTACCAGTTAGAACCTTATCTTGAGAAAGCTCTAGTCCAGATTCGCCAATTTCTCCTCTTCTGCCCTTTGCTTCCTTGCGAGCGCTTTCTTCAGCGTCTTTAACGGAACCGATTAAAGCACCAAGAATAGGGCCACTCGAGTATACGCGTTCGCTACTGTTTTCTGCATAAACACAACCAGAAAGATTAAGCTTGTCTATTGCGCGCTTAACAGAAGGCTTAACATTTCTTTTAATAACAGCGTAACGTCCTACGCCTGCAATCTTGCCGCCTATTTCAACAGAACTCATATGCAAAATAGGAGCCAAAAGACGCGCCACAGCAACAGCGCCAGTTCCTTCAACATCTTTGCCATTAATTGCATGACAATTCCCAGCAGTTTGCTTTGTGCAAGGAGTTGGCTTAAAAGACTGAGCGTTCATAGGGTCTGCGATTATGTTGTATCTTTCAACGCTTTGAGCTAAAACGGTACCGTTTGCGTCTAAAATACGACCTCTACGAGCGAGTATTGGACGAGTTCTGCTACGTTCTGCCTGCGCCGCCTGAGCAGTAGAACGTGCATTGATTAACTGTATAAAGCTAAGCTTTACTATTGCTATAGACGCAATAAACGCGAATATCATTGCAACAGCAATACACTTTTTTGCAAAAACCGTGTTTCGTATAACGCTAGTTTGAGCGCCATAACGTGCATTAGCTCCAGAAGAAGCATAACCAGAACCAGAACGCGCGGCATTACTGCCGTATGATCTGTACAACTTACTCGTATTGAATCTGCTCTTGCTGATTTTGCTCACTCTGCTTGTAGTAGAGCGCAACTTTTTACCAGCAAGTTTGGCATAATACAATACTGTTTTCATTTTGCCTGAGTATTTGGCGAAACGTTGCTTGATTAGGCGGTTCATCAATGTTTCTCCTTATTTTTTTGTTCTGGCTGTTGTTTAGTTTGTTGTTTAGTTTTATCTGGTTTAGTTTTATCTGGTTTAGTTTGTTGTTGTTTAAGTTTTTGCTTTGCTTGCTCTGGCTTAGCTTTTTGAGCTTCAATCGCAGCTTGTTCTGCCTTCTTTTTGTTTGCATAAGCACTTAAATCAACTGTTATTGCTCCCTGTTGTGGAATCATTCCCATATCTTGTGCTTTTGCTGGAAGATCCGCTTCTAGCGCATCTAACTTTGTTTGCGCAGTTTCCACATCTTGACGAAGCCTAGAGATACTTGATTGAGTGGCAGCTTGTTCAAAAGATATCTCCGCCATTTTTGTTCGCAACAACAAAGACGTAGTAGGCGTAACAAAAAGGAAAATAACAACAATAATCAAGTTGAAAAGAGGAGCTTTACGAGTGTTACTCCACTCTATAACTCTATGTAAGTGATTCATTACTGTGTAAGACCTACGGTCAGAGGCACTAAACACTAATGGAATCGACTTTAAAACACGATTTTGCCTTGAATTATTACCAGCTGCTTTATCATTTACTCGCCCAGCAGGAGCAGATGAACTTGCATAAGACGCAGCAATCCTAGAAGCACGGTTTTTACTTGGCTTATCCATTAGAACCTGCCTCCTTTGCTGTTATTTACACCATTCGCTTTAGAAGAAGAACGATGCAAAGACGCATCTTCTCCTTGAGCAATAGCTGTAAAGTCTTTAATCCACCTATCTGGAATATCTCTAATAAGCTCCACTGCGCGTAAGCGAACAGAAGAAGACCTTGTATTATTTGCAATTTCTTCTTTAGATGCTTTAATAGCTCCGCGAGTTAAAGACTTAAAGAAAGGTTTTGCACTTTGCGGAATAATTGGCATATTTGCTGGAACATCTACTTCTAAGCCTTTATTCATAAAACGCTTAACCGTAATATCTTCCAAAGAATGATAAGACTCAACAACAATTCTGCCGCCGTTATTTAAGCGCAAAGCAAGCTTTGGTAAAGTCCTAGAAAGCTTATCCAGCTCTCCATTAACTTCGATTCTAAGAGCCTGAAAAACTCGTTTAGCTGGATTTCCTGGAGCACGATGAGCACGCGGAATAACATGATCCACTAAATCAACAAGTTGACCAGATGTTTTTATTGGATTCTCTTGTCTAACTTGCACTATATTTCTTGCGATTGGCCCAGAAAAACGTTCTTGACCATACTCACGGAATATTTGAGCAAGACTGGATGCACTATAAGTAGCAAGAATGGTTTCAGCAGTAACACTTTGAGTTGTATCCATACGCATATCTAAGACTGTGTTATGAGAATAAGAAAATCCTCTATCTTCCTCGTCTATTTGCAAACTAGAAAGACCCAAGTCCATAAACGCTGCGTCAATCTTATCGATTTCTAAATCTTCAAGAACTTTGTCAACTTCATCAAATGCAGCATGCACTGGAATAAAACGATTCTCTAAGCCTTCATCGCGCATTCTTTTTGTCGCTAAGCCAAGAGCTTCACTATCTCTATCTATTCCAATAAGAGTTGCAAGTGGAGCAGCTTTAAGAAAAGCTGTTGCGTGACCTGCAAGCCCAAGAGTGCAATCAACAACAATAGAATCTTTGTGATCTAATGCTGGAGAAACAAGATTTACACAGTCTTCCAACAGAACTGGCGCATGAATTGTAGATAAATCTTTCATTGTGCCACCGCCGGAAGAACATCATTTGCAATATCTGCATAATCTTGCTCTTTATCTGCAAGATAATTGTTCCAAGCAGATTTGTTCCATATTTCTGCGCGAGTTCCAACACCAATTACAACAATCTCATCTCCAAGATTTGCATAATCCCTTAGCATTGGAGGCACTACTATACGACCTTGCTTATCTGGCTCCTGATCAACAGCGCCAGAAAGGAAGACTCTAAGGTAGTCTCTTGCAGACTTATTACTCATAGATGTGAGCTGAATCTGAGTTGTAATACGCTCAAACTCTTGCATTGGAAGAACATAAACGCATCGCTCTTGTCCGCGAGCCATAACAAAACCATCGCCCAATTGGGATCTGAATTTTGCAGGTAAAGCAACGCGACCCTTTGCATCTATTTTTGGAGAATAAGTTCCAAGAAGTATCGGATTCTTTACGTGATTATTAGCCTGACTTTGCAAACTATTAGCGCCAAAAACCGCGTCTTGAGGCAAAGGAGTGGATGTAAAAGCCGAAGACGTAGGTTGAGGCTGCATAACAGGCTGCATAACAGGCATTTGAGGCATTTGCTGCGCTTGATACATTTGCGGCATTTGCGTCATCACATAATAAGGCTGAGCGTACGCTTGAGAATTTTGCATTGGCATATGCGCATCTTGGGCATTAGCTTGAGCCGTATTTTGAGAATCATAACCAGATGGATTTTGAGCATGCTTAAAGGAGGAATTGGCTTTATCTTGCGCATTTGCGCCAGCATTATTACTAGCCATAAATCCACCTCCTTTTCAACATGCAATATGCCACTTGCACATCTTTCACCATTTTACCCCATTTCTCACCAAAAATCCCCACTTTTTTGTAAAAAAATAATATTTTTTTAACTTAGATTGGAAACATGCAACGTGTATTAGCCTCGAGGTATACTTAAACGCCTAGTTTTAGCCCAACTTTTAAGAAGAACGGACACAAATGTCTACGTACTCCTCACAACTCAGCGAAGAACAACAAGCAGTTGATTGCGCTTACAGTCGATTAGATAACTTGCGTTCAACAATCCGAGCAAGGCTTGATTCTGTACGCGCTGCAGGCTCGCATGGCTCACCAACTCAGCGAACAGAACGAGATTCTTTTGCAACAATGTACGAAGATCGTTTAACGCAACTTAGAGCTGTAGAAGATAGACTCGTGTTCGGCAGACTAGACAGCCTAGAAGGCATAAGACGTTACATTGGAAGAATCGGTTTACTAAGCGAAAATCACGACCCAATCTTAACTGATTGGAGAGCAGAAGCAGCCAGACCATTCTACGAAGCAACTCCTTCAAATCATGGAGACATTGTTATGCGTAGGCACATAACTCTTAAATTCCGAGAAGTTGTAGGAGTTGAAGACGAGATTCTAGATATTCATTCAGACGAAGTCAACAAAGCGTCTCAACAAGGAACACTTACTGGCGAAGGTGCATTGCTTGCTTCTCTAGGCTCTCGCAGAACTGGAAAAATGACGGATATTGTTGCAACCATTCAGGCAGAACAAGACCGCATTATTCGCGCTCCTCTTGACCGTACAATTGTTGTTCAAGGCGGACCTGGTACAGGCAAAACTGCAGTAGCTTTGCACAGAGCAGCATACTTGCTCTACACGCATCGCAGAAAGCTTGAAAGATCAGGGGTTTTGATTGTAGGACCAAGCTCTGCATTCTTAAGATACATAGATCAAGTTTTGCCATCTTTGGGTGAAACTGGTGTTGTTAGCAGAACTATAGCGGATCTAATCCCAAATATTCATGCAACAGTGCAAGACACTCCTCATGCAGCAAAACTTAAGGGAATGTACCGCATGAAAAACGTTATTCAAAACGCTATTTGCGCAAGAATACGTATTCCTAAAGATTTGCCAACACTACGCATAAATGGTTTTGCTGTGCAATTAAAAAAGGAAGATATAGAGCTTGCGCAATTAGATGCTCAGCGCACACACCAGCCTCATAACCAGGCGCGTAAAACATTTGTAAAGTCAGTTATAAGTTCGCTTAGAAACAGGTATCTAGAACAACTTGATTACGTTCCTTCCCAAGCGGAAATATCTGACATTACTTCGCAACTTAGAATGGAAAATAAGCTCAAGATTACATTAAATCTTGCTTGGCTACCTATGAATGCCAATTGGCTTATAGACCAACTCTTTTCTAAACCTGAACAACTTCGCATATATGCTCCTTGGTTAAGTGAAAATGATATTCGTGCATTAATTAGACCAAAAGGAAGTCCTTTAACTCAGTCCGACATCCCACTTCTTGACGAAGCTATGGAGCTACTAGGCTCAGATCCAAAGATTGAAGCACAAAACGCTGCACTCGCTCGTAAAAAACTCGAAGAACAGCAATATGCTTCCGATACTCTTGCACAAAATGGCATAGGAAATGGCATTATTACCGCCGATATGCTTATTGAGAATATTCAAGGTAACGATGCAAGTATGGTTGCAAATCTTGCCGCGTCGGATAGAGAGTGGACTTATGGCCATGTTGTTGTAGATGAAGCGCAAGAGCTTACTGCAATGGATTGGCGTATGCTAATACGCAGGTGCCCTTCACGCTCATTTACAATTGTTGGCGATGTTGCACAAACCTCCTCTTTAGGTGGTACACATAGTTGGCAAAAAAACATGAGCTCATTGTTTGGAAACGAAAACTGGGATCTTTATGAACTAACAATTAATTACCGTAATCCTAAAGAAGTTTCTGAAGCTGCAGGAAAAGTTGCAAATAATTCTGGCTTATATATATCAACAGTTAATGCAGTTAGATCTGTTCCAGATTCGCTTGTTACACATACGGTTCAGAATCAAAATGAGCTTAATAATATGCTTGCTAAATATTGCATTGACTTATTTAACGAATTTGTTTCCGAAGACGGAAGCGGACGCGTAGCAATTATTGTTCCTCAAGAACTAATAGAGCATGCAAACAAAATCGTTAAAAATACTCTTAGCAAGAATCTTTCGACTAAGGAATATGCACGCATAATTCAGCAAAACTTTGACGATAGTCAAATTAGCGTTTGCAATGCGGAAGATGTTAAGGGATTGGAATACGATGCGGTAATTCTAATGCAACCTTCTGCAATCGAGCAGGAAGCGGCATCCAGACTTAGCGCAGCGGCAAATCTATACGTTGCAATGACAAGACCAACACAGCGTCTTGTTGTCTTGCGCACACAAGACGACGCCAATTTTTCAAAGTAATAATCGCGAAGTAAAAGTACTGAGTAAACCCAACTATTAACAACCTTGTTATTTGTTTGACCCTTTAATTGGGTCAAACAAATCAGGTTATCCCTCACACTATAACCATATTTATTCTAAGACTCAACGATTCGCTAACAAACAGCAAATCAACATTCACACAAACTCAAATACTCAAACTTATACTTTTAGCAACATTCACAAAGTGATTACTCAATGTAAAACATTGCACAATCACTTACTTTTCTTAAGATCATCTATTGCACGTTCAAAATCTTCCAAACCAGTAAAATTCTGATATACGCTAGCAAAACGAAGATACGCCACCTCGTCTAGTTCACGCAACGGCTTTAATATTGCTTTTCCAACATCTTCAGATGTGATTTGAGCTAATCCACGAGCACGTAAATCAGCTTCAACTTCCATTCCAAGAGTCTTTAGCTCCTCAGAATCTATTGGTCTACCCTGGCAAGCTTTTCCAACACCAGCAACCACTTTTGCTCTATCAAAAGGTTCCACAGAACCAGAACGCTTCATAACAAGCAATTGCGTAGTTTCTACTGTTGTAAAACGATTACCACACATCTGACACTCGCGCCTACGACGGATTGAATATCCATCCTCGCTGATTCTAGTGTCAATAACCTTAGTATCGGAATTCTTACAAAAAGGACAATGCATATATACAGCATACTAAAAATTAATTAAATATGTTATATATATTTCAATGTTTTATATAAATAAATCGATTTTTTCATATTTTTCCTCGTATATTTTATAAAATTTATCGCAAAACACTCGAATAGATGGATATATAGATACATCCATAACAACAAGTGGTTCAACAATTGGCTTAACGCTTAAATCATGACAACTACAACATGCAGAATCATCGCAATAATATAATGCAAACAAATCATATGAGTCTGACGAATTATATTCATAATCTGAACTCATAAATACTCCATTCTAATAATATTTGTAGTAACAAAATCAGTCGTCAATAAAAGGTACTCGTATAGACTGCCCTACTTCTAAATCTGTAGAATCAAGATTATTTAATTGCATAAGGTAATCAACAGAATCAGAAATATTGCCATTTTTATCTGTTATGGATTTTGCATAACTCCATAAGGTATCTCCAGGTCGAACAGTATACGTTACAAAGGATTTTGATACGGCCGAAACAGCTGGCTTTGGCATAAAAATAATCCAAGCAAAACAAACTAACGCAGAAAAAACTATAAAACGAATAAATAATTTATTTTTGCGTTTTTTGTAACCCTTATTAGCCAAAGCGGCACGATTTAGCGTTGAATAACTAATACCATTAGAAGAGTTCAAGTTCTTATACATGACTATCCTTTCTTACGTTTTAATTGACATGAACATTTGTTCTATCGAACAAGTGTATTAATCTTGACACATTTGTTCTAAAGATGCAACGGCGTGTCGAACATATGTTTGATTTTTTTAGAAAAGTGTATTAGAATGTAAAACAACGAAAGGAGACACCATGAATACCACCCAAAACGAGCTTAGTGATTCTGCGGCGCACAACGCTGAGCCACTAACAGATCGCCAGAGAAAAATCATGGATGCTATACAGCAATGCCTCGAAGAACATGGATTCCCTCCATCATTTAGAGAAATAGGCGAAGCTGTAGGCTTAAGAAGTCCTTCTTCCGTAAAACATCAATTACGAGCACTCGAAATGAAAGGATTAATACGAATAAGTGCAAATAAAGGTAGAGCAATTGAAGTTATTGGAGATTTTATACAAAAAAACAAAGAAAAAGCCCATGCATTGCTTGAAAAACAATCAGCTATCGATGTGAGCATGTATAACAGTGAGTCTTTGATAAACTCTCACGATGTTCCTCTTGTTGGAAGAATCGCTGCAGGAACACCTATAACAGCTGAACAACATGTTGAAGATGTTATGCGTTTGCCAGAAAGACTTACTGGAAGCGGAAATCTGTTCATGCTAGAAGTGCATGGAGATTCAATGATTGACACAGCAATTTGCGACGGTGATTATGTTGTTGTGCGAGAACAGAATGAAGCAACAAATGGAGATATTGTTGCTGCACTGCTAGATAACGAAGCAACTGTAAAGACGTTTAGAAAAGAAAATGGTCACGTTTGGCTTATGCCTCACAATCCAGCGTATTCCCCTATAGATGGGTCTCACGCAAAGATAATGGGCAAAGTTGTTACCATTTTAAGAAAAATTTAATGATTTAAGAGATTTACAAGATTTACGAGATTAAAACAGCTAAAGAGCGATACTGTTAAACGGATACAAATAAGCATATAAATAAAATCGCTGTGACCTATAAATCATATAGATTCTAAATCACAGCGATTAGAGAAAATAGATAGATAACAAGTATGTGCTCGCTTATTAAAACAAATTCATTGTTTAAGCGAGTGGATGAGAATCCTTAATGGTTACAGAAATTTGGCGACCATTTGGAGCAGAGTAGCTAACAGTATCACCCGCTTTAGCGCCAATAATTGCAGCACCAATCGGAGATTCTGGACTAATAACATCGTAATCGGTAGCAACAGCAATATCACGAGAGCCAAGAACATAAGTCATCTCTCGACCAGCAAGATCTAAAGTAACAACAGAGCCATTGCCAACAAGGCCTTCCTCTGGAGCCTCAAGAATCTTTGCGTTGCGTAGCTTAACAATAAGCTCGTTAATACGACCCTCGTTCTTGCCCTGCTCTTCGCGAGCAGCCTGATAGCCACCGTTTTCAGACAAATCGCCTTCGGCGCGAGCAGCAGCAATACGCTCGGTGATTTCATCACGATATTCACCTTCGCGATGAGCTAATTCTTCCTTAAGCTTATCGTAGGCTTCTTTAGTCAATAGAATTACTTTTTCTTCAGCCATTTTGCAATCTCCTTAACAAAGAATAAAGAATAAAAGCAACAAAACAATCACTCGCGTTTAGCGAGTAGAAATAATATCAATCACAAAAACGAGGGTGTCCGAACCACCAATTCCAGCCTGCGGAACACCTCGTGAACCATAACCATACTCAGGCGGAATAGAAACAAGTAAGCGAGAACCAACATTATGTCCTGGAACAGTACGATCCCAACCCTGAATAACCTGGCCAACACCAATACCAAAGCTGGCAGGAGTATGACGAGCAAAACTAGAGTCAAAAGGCTCGCTTGCTCCCCAAACAACGCCATGGTAATTAACGGTAACAGTGTCTCCAGCACGAACCAAAGGCCCATTGCCTTCTACCAATTCAACAACCTTAAGCCCTGCTGGCGGCTCAAGCGCTGGGAACGTCACCGTTGGCGTAGTACCAAATTCCGCAACTACTTCTGGCATATCCTGTGCCATTTTGCCTCCTTTATAACCTCTTATAATCCCTTACAAACATGTGTAAATGCTTGCAAAAAGCCACTAACACTTACAAACTATTCATTAAAAACTTTGAATATTATAACATTTTTGCAATTTTATAGCGTGTTTTAGATTAGCACTCAACCGCTACCTATGCCAATACGCATATAACTTGCATAACAATATAGCAACACAATGCAAGCAAATACGCAAAACATGCTTAAGGAAAATGCAATAAAAATAGCTATAAATGCAACGACTATAACTAGCACTCAACTACGTTCACAGCTAAGCCACCCTTAGATGTTTCGCGATATTTAGACATCATGTCTTGGCCAGTTTCCTTCATAGTTTTAATAGCACTATCTAAGCTAACAATATGAGAGCCATCACCTAGAAGAGCCATTCTAACAGCGTTAATAGCAGTGTTGGCAGCCATAGCATTGCGCTCGATACAAGGAATCTGAACCAAGCCACCAACCGGATCACAAGTGAGACCAAGATGATGCTCAATACCAATTTCGGCAGCATTTTCAACCTGCTGCGGAGTTCCGCCAAGAACTTCGCACAGGCCTGCAGCAGCCATAGAACACGCAGAGCCAACTTCTCCCTGGCACCCAACTTCTGCGCCAGAAATAGAAGCATTGCGCTTAAACAAATAGCCAACAGCTCCAGAAGCAAGAAGGAACTTTATTATTCCCTCCTCGCTAGAACTGTCTACAAAACGCCAATAGTATTGCAAAACAGCTGGAATAATACCAGCGGATCCATTAGTCGGAGCTGTAACAATACGACCACCTCCAGCGTTTTCTTCACTCACTGCAAGAGCAAAAAGATTTACCCATGCAGAGTCAGAAGCTTCCAGAGCGCAATCAGCTCGCCTACGATTTTGCTTAAGCATATCGGAATTCGCAGCAAGACGAGCATACATACGCGGAGCACGCCTATGAACCTCAAGTCCGCCTGGAAGAATCTGCTGCTTAGAGTTACATCCATTTTCAACACACTCTTCCATAACTTCCCAAACATGCAACAAATAGGAACGAACATATTCGGAATTACCGTTATGCAAAGCAAGTTCGTTTTGCCAAACAATGTCACTTATGCTCTTATGCTCTTTTTTGCAAATCGAGATAAGTTCTTTGCACGTTGTAAAAGGATATGGAACAGACGAGTCTTCACGCGAATCACTAGAAGATTCAGAATCTTTATGACTAGAATCTTTAGTTTTATCTTCACTTTCTTCCACATTTTCATCAACGCGGTCATGCAAACCAATCATCTTATCGTTTGCATTGCCTTTGCGAATAAATCCGCCACCAATCGAATACCAAACTTGTTCGTCAACAGTATTACCAAAGGAATCCAAAGCAACAAACCGCATGCCATTAGGATGTGCAGCCATGCGCCGCCACTTTTCAAAAACAACATCGGAATCGTAATCAAATTCGATAGTATGACTATGCGCAAGTGTTAAAGTTCCGCTTTTCTTACAATCTTCGCGAATAGTCATCATGTGTTCCGTATCAACATCGTCTGGAAGGTTACCTTCAAGACCAGCAACCGATGCACGATCCGTACCATGCCCCAATCCAGTAAGAGACAAGGAGCCATACAGTGTGACTCGCACACGCGAAACGTCTTTAAGCTTTCCATTCTTTTGAAGAGAAGTCACAAAAGCATTCGCTGCGCGCATAGGTCCAACCGTGTGCGAAGAACTAGGACCTACACCAACCGAGAACATTTCTAAAATACTGAACACATATCTATTGTAAGCACAATTGTTAGTAGGCACGACACGCTACGTCAACGATCACTATCATAAGAGTGCAAAACACTACCGTCGTTTACATTATCAATCCAGTTTTCAATCAAGTGACTAACAAGATGTAAAACTAACCAGATAACAAAGGCAAAAATTACAGCACAAATCATAACAAACATTGCATTTCCACTCACAGGAACATGCAAATCAAAGAAATGCGCAACAAACGGTATAAATGCACCAATAACGCCAGCAGCCGCAAAACATAAGACCATAATTCCACGCCAAGATATAAGTGGCTTAGAAACTGTGGCCAAAACTGCAACACCGAGCACAAAAACAGTAACAGCACAAATAGTGCGAGTTACACCAACAGCATGCACGGATTCAACAATAAGCCTAGAGGCGTTAACGTTAGAAGAATCAAGACCGCGCGCAAGCATTAAAGGAGCAAAAATGGACACAACCAAAACAGACACGGCAACAGCTATACCATTTGGTAGAGCAAAACGAACAACACGATGCAAGAATCCAGGAACATAGCGCCTTGTATTAGGAGCCAAAGCAAGCAAAAACGCTGGAATACCAATGGTTAACGAACCGATATAGGTTATGTGACGAGGCAAATATGGGAAATTAAGACCAAGCAAAACCACACCTGCAGAAATCAGCGCAGAATACACTGTTTTAACAAGGAACAGTCCTGCAACACGTTCCATGTTTGCCATTACTTGACGACCTCTAGCAACAACGTCTGGAAGATGCGAGAAACGTGAGTCAACAAGAACAACTTGAGCAACAGCCTTAGCAGCTGGAGCAGCATTACCCATTGCAACGCCTAAGTCTGCCTCTTTGAGCGCAAGTGTATCGTTTACACCATCGCCAGTCATAGCTACAACATGTCCTTTAGAGTGCAAAGCTTGAACAATCGCCTTTTTTTGATCTGGCAAAACGCGACCAAGAACGTCAACGTTTTCAAGAACTTCGGCAAGTTGATTTATATCTTTAGGCAACTGCCTTGCGTCCATCGAAACAGGCTTTGAGTCACCAGTTAGACCAACTTTTTCGGCAACAGATGCAACGGTTGTTGGATTATCGCCAGAAATAACTCGGCACCTAACACCTTGCTGTCTAAACCAATCAAGAGTTTGACGAGCATCATCACGTATTTTCTCTGAGCATCGAACTAAAGCAACAGGGCGAGCGCTTGTGGACACTACTGGAGAACTGGAGAACGTTGCGTTATTAGAATCGCCAGAATCACTATAAGCAACAGCTAGAAGAAGAACACGATTACTCTGCTGAGCGTATTCGTTTACACGATTCAAAATTTGCTTAAACGAATCCGTTAAATGGCAATTATCGAAAGGAGAATCGCCAGAAACCGCAGAATCGCTGATTCCGCCTTCTGCAACCGCTGGAGCAATAGAACCTTGCAAATCGCTAGAAACAACACTAGATTTGCGTGCACAAATCGCAGTTGCTAAGACCTCTGGAGCACCCATATACCACGTTTCAAATCTACCGTCTTTTAGCGCGTAGCGTATTGCGCTCCACTTTCTTGCAGACGAAAATGGCAAGCGAGCGCTAACACTAGAAGCAGAGGAAACACCTTGATTTTTAAGGCCTTCCATAATGGCAGAACCTGTAGCATTTGGATTTTCTTCGTTAGATAAGTCAAACAAAGCTTGATTCACCAAACGATTCGAGTCACCACCAATCAAGTCAACACCAACAAACGCGATTCCACCATCCGTAATCGTGCCAGTTTTGTCTAGATTAAGGCAATCCACTCGAGCCAAAGTTTCAACAGATTCAAGCTCCTGAACCAACGTTTTTTTACGCGCAAGACGCATTGCAGCAACAGCAAAGTTAAGTGAAGTTAAAAGAACAAGCCCTTCTGGAATCATGCCAACAACGCCAGCAACCGCAGAAACAACAGCACTCTTCCACTGCCCTGTCTGTAAAGCTACAGCAAATCCGCCAACCTTATTGATTTGCGACCAAACAAGCAAAACGCAAAGAGGAACAACAACAATCGTCATCCACTTTAGAATCGTGTTAATTCCACGACTCAAATCGGAGATTGTTTTTGTATAAACCTTTGCTTGTGCAGCAAGCTTAGACGCATAGCTGTTATCTCCTACAGCCGTAACGCGCATTAAAGCAATGCCAGAAACCGCAGTAGAGCCAGAATAAACAAAGTCATCCGCAGCTTTACGAACAGTAACAGATTCGCCCGTAAGCATGGACTCGTCCATCTCTAAGCCCCAAGATTTAACAACATTTGCATCTGCAGGAACCTGGTCGCCAGAACGAACCCACAACAAATCACCAAGCACAATACCGCTATGATCAACATAAACATTTTTGCCTTCGCGCCGAACAATCGATTTGGAAGCAACAAGAATCGAAAGACGGTCGAGCGTACGCTTTGCGCGCAACTCCGTAACAACACCAATACCCGTGTTAATAAGAATCACAAAGCCAAAAACAGCGTCTTTCCAAGAACCAGTGGCAAGAACAACAACCATTGCTGCAAAAATAATTGCGTTAAAAAGAGTAAACACGTTTGCGCGCACAATAGAAAGAACGGACCTAGATGTGCGATTATTTGTAACATTTACAAATCCGCGATTTACAGCATCAAAAACTTCGCTTTGCGTTAAGCCTTGTTCGCTAACCTCTGGCAAATCAGGGAAATCTGAGATATTCACAGAATCTGTAGAGTTTGCAGAGCTTTGCGAATCATGCATTTTTTGCAAACTCGTAACGTTAGAGCTAATCTTTGTCATTTATAACCACATCCCTACTGTGAGGCGTATTGTCAATCACAGATTGAACGATTTTTAGAAGACTAGAATGTTGGATTTTACCGAAACCCTTAATTAGATTTGCGTCAAACAAATTCTCGCCATCTAAATCCTTAAGAATATAAAGCTTTGCTGCATACAAAGTGCGGTCCTTAGGTGGATTTTGCGGATTAACAAGCACAACAGGAATCCCAGCAGAGCGCGCATATTCAAGCGCATTAGTCCAAGCTTTGCGAGCTTTTAGATCAACGTGCGCACCGCCAGCATTGCTTTTAACGCTAGAATCAACGCGATCTGCTCTATCAACATTAATGTTGTTTATAAAAATAATAGACACGGGCTGATTTGAAGCGTCTGTAATTGCCTCTTGCGAAGCAAAATTAGCATTTTTGACGTCTGCAATCGAAATATATGATGCATGCAAACCAGATTTCTCACACATATGCAAAAGCTTAGAATCAAGAGCCGCCTGCCTGGATCCAACTACAAACAATTTTATGTCTTCTACATCAATACCATCATGAACAATGTCGTCCAAATGCCCGCTATCGCCAACAGCATGGCCCTGAGGAGTGCAAGCACTTAGAGACGCAAATAAGAAAATCACCAATGCGGACGCAAAAGCCGAAACAACATAATTACGTTTGCACAAAACAGCACGAATCGCACGCATAAGAACGTGTTTTGTTTTGCGCATAAAGACCATAAGACTTTTATAGCACAAATCACGCACGAAGAGTATCGAAGAACAGCGCAAGAGTTAATAACTCTGGCCTATAACCACACAAGAGGTAAACATCATAGATAACAAAAACGCCGCTAAAACTAACGGCGCAAAATTTGTACCCCCTAAGAGAGTCGAACTCTTGTTGTCAGATTGAAAGTCTGGTGTCCTAACCGTTAGACGAAGGGGGCTTTAACCAAACCATATGATATTAACACTCATGAGCAGTTCTTGCAAATTACGGCGTGTTGAAGGAAGTCAACGCGATTCTAACGCCACACCACACGCCACACGCCACGCTCAACAATCAAATTCACAACTCACTTTTTAACAACATACGCAAAATCGTGAATCACGCGACCAGCTTCTAATCCCTTGCGCTCAAAATTCGTCAAAACACGCCCATCAAAGCGACGCGACTCCACAAAATCCGCATGAGGCAAATCCGCAGCATCTTGCGCATTACCCTTTCCAACATGCTCAATCGGCAAGCTCACACGCAAATCGCCATCGTTTTCAAAGCACGCCAAAGAATCCATAACTTCGTGAACATGCAATGCGTAATCCTCAATATCTGTAGCAATTCGCCAAACTCCACCTGCAACAAGCGCATTATGCACAGACTTAGCCAAAGAAGGCTGAACAATTCGGCGCTTGTGATGACGCATTTTAGGCCAAGGATCTGGGAAAAATGTCCAAACCTCTGCCAAAACACCACTTTTGCACGCTGCAAGAAAATCAGGAGCGTTAACTTGCGCAATTCGCAAATTATGCAAATCCTGCTTACCAGCCAAAAGCATAGTGTGCGCTACGCCTGGGTCATAAACTTCTAGCGCAAGAAAATTCGTATTCGGGTTTGCTGCAGCAGCTGCCACAATGTTTTCTCCCTGACCCGATCCTATTTCAACTATAAGCGGATTAGCATTGCCCCAATTGGCTTCAATCCATTGCGAATCCACACACAAATCGCTTTTTACGCGCAAAGACCCATCTCCATCCGCAATGCATAGCAAATAAGCGCCTGAGTAGCGTTGCTTGGCTTTCTCTAAGCGCGCGTCGAGCCTGGCAGATCTTCGTACAAACGAAAGAATCGCCCTAGCGGATGCGTGAGGCTGTTGAGGTTTGGAAGAGTCGCAAGCAACCGCGCAATCATACGCGCAATCATACGCGCCATCAGTCAAATCGCCAAAAGAGTGGCCACTATGCAAATCGTCACTTGCACTATCTACATTAAAATCGTTCATTTTTAGCCAATCTTCCTTATTTTCTTGCATACGCGATTGAATCACAACTCATCGCATAATATCAAACGCGCAAAACACTGGCACAAATACCAGCACAATCACAAACACAAACACAAACACAAACAATCACAAACACAAACACAAACACAAACAATCACAAACACTGGAACAAACACAAACAATGTCAAAAACACAATATGATTCAAGCGCTATAATTTCCCTATAACATTATGCAAAACAGCATAAGTAAGAAAGGTAAACGGTAAACAATGACTATTCTAGTTACAGGCGGATGCGGCTACATTGGCGCACACGTTGTACACGCTCTTCACCAAGCAAAGCAAAACGTTGTAGTTGTAGACGATTTAAGCTACGGAAAGCCTACAAGAATTGAAGGCGCGCGACTTTACGGAATGGACATTGCTTCCCCAGACGCTGGAGCGCGACTTGCGCAAATAATGAAGGAAAATAACGTTGATTCTGTGATTCACTTTGCTGCGCGAAAGCAAGTTGGAGAGTCCGTAGAAAAGCCACTTTGGTACTACCAGCAGAACATTAATGGCATGCTTAACGTTTTAGAAGGAATGCGCCAAAGCAGTGCTAAAAAGCTTGTTTTTTCGTCTAGCGCAGCCACGTATGGCGAGCCGCCTGTAGAAGTTGTGCCAGAAGACGTTGTGCCAATGCTTCCGATTAATCCGTACGGCCAAACTAAACTTTTTGGCGAGTGGATGGCACGCGCTTGCGAACACACTTATGGAATTCGTTTTTGCGCACTTCGTTACTTTAACGTTGCGGGATGCGGGCCTGTGGAGCTAGAAGATCCTGCGATTTTGAACCTGATTCCTATGCTTTTAGATAGGTTGCAGCAAGGCAAAGCTCCTGCGATTTTTGGTAATGACTACCCTACTGCCGACGGCACTTGCATTCGCGACTACATTCATGTTTCGGATCTTGCAGACGCACACATTGCAGCGCTTACTTATTTAGATCGCGATGAGCGCAAGTACGACGCTTTTAACGTTGGAACGGGCAAAGGCACTTCTGTTCGTCAAATTGTAGACGAAGTTAGGCGCGTTACTGGATTGCCATTTAGAGAGGCGATTTTAGGGCGTAGAGCTGGCGATCCGCCACAATTGATTGGAAGCACTAAGCGCATTAACGAAGAGATGGGGTGGCATGCGCGCTACAACGTTAAGGATATTGTGGAATCCGCATGGGAAGCTTGGCAAGCAAATCCAAACCATCATATTGATGTTGAATCGTGGAAGCAAGTTGACTAAGCAGGTTGACTAGCTTATAAACAAAAAACGCGCGGCAAAAATGCTGCGCGTTTTGTTATTTAGTTTTTGTTTATTTACTTGTGGCTCCGAGCGGGATCGATCCGCTGACCTAGCGATTTTCAGTCGCTCGCTCTACCAACTGAGCTACAGAGCCATGATGAATAAAAAACCCGGCGAACCGGGCCTTTACTAATCGCGACCCCGGCCGGACTTGAACCGGTGACCTCCGCCGTGACAGGGCGGCGCTCTAACCAACTGAGCTACGGGGCCGTGGCTTTGTTCCATTGAACAGCCGAGTTACTATCTTACAGAATCCACGCCAAAATGCAAGTTCAAAAGCGTATTCGGCGTGTTGCCGCAGAATATCAAGCAAACACGACGCTGACTACTCCAGCTCCATTGCACCTGTGCAAAGTTGATAATATTCGCCGCGCTTTTTCATCAAGTCTTCATGAGACCCACGCTCAACAATGCGACCATGGTCCAAAACCATAATCACATCCGCGTTTCGCACTGTAGAAAGCCTGTGCGCAATAACAAACACGGTTCTATCTTGCATCAAAGCGTCCATCGCGCTTTGCACAAGCGCTTCCGTATGCGTGTCAATCGAAGAAGTTGCTTCGTCTAAAATCAAAACAGGCGGATTCGCAACAGCAGCGCGCGCAATCGCAATCAACTGCTTTTGGCCTTGAGAAAGGTCTGCTCCGCCGTTTTTAATATGCGTGTTGTATCCGTCTGGCAGCTTGGAAATAAAGGAATCCGCATGAGCAAGAGTGGCTGCAGCAATGCAATCGGAATCGCTAGCATTAAGGCGTCCGTAGCGAATATTGTCTATTATGCTTGCACTAAACAATCCAACGTCTTGCAAAACGGTTGCAACAGCATGGCGCAAGTCACTTTTGCAAATATTACGAACATCGATTCCGTCATACAGGATTTGACCATCAGCAATGTTATAAAAACGCGTAAGAAGATTGGCGATAGTGGTTTTGCCAGCTCCAGTTGCACCTACAAGCGCAACTTTTTGACCCGCGTGAGCATACCAAGATATATTGTGCAAAACAGTTTTAGAAGGCTCGTAACCAAACGTAACGTTTTCAAAGCGAACATCTCCCCTAACAAGCGTGTACACGCCATCTTTAGAGCGACTCGCTTGTTTTTGGGCATCTGCGCAAGAATCGGAGCTTAAAGAACCACAATTTGAAGAACCGCCACTTAAATTTTTAGAGCAATTTTTCCACGCCCAATACACATTACTTCCGCAAGAATCTTCGCTTACTTCGTTAAAAACTTGCAAATAAGACTGTTTAGCGTCTGTAAAATCTACTTGATTTACTTGAGATTTATCGCCACTATCATCGCCATCTCCACTACAGCACTCAACGATTTTTGCGCGAATTTTAACTAGCTTAACTGTTCCATCATCTTTTTCAACAGGCTCATCTAAAAGCGCAAAGATGCGATTCGCTCCTGCAGTCGCCATCATAAGCGAATTTAGTTGCATTGTTATCTCGCCAATCGGGTTTATAAACGCGCGAGAAAGCGTAAGAAGAGATATAAGCGTGCCGATTGTAAGCGTGCTTGAATTCACACCAAAAACGCCGCTCAATCCAGCAGAATACACGCCAGCATTTACCGCCCACGCTCCAAAAATCGCAAGCAAAACGTAAAACAGGTAGCTCGCGTTACTAATCACAGGCATAACATTATTTGCGTAAGAATTGGCGCTAGCAGAAATTTTTTGCACGCGAATCGCCAAATCACTTAATTTTTCCACCGCCGCACGTTCGTGATTAAAAATCTTAATAACTTTTCTACCAGAATCCGCCTCTTCTACAAACTCGTTCAAATCGCCCAAAGCGGCCTGGAATTGCGCAAAAAGCTTGCCAGAACGATTAAGCATAAAACGCACTAGAAGCAAGAGAATTGCAGTAAAAATCACAAGAAAAATTGCAACAGGAATCGAAAGCCAAGCAATCGCACAAAATGCCGCCGTAATAGACATTAGCGAGCTAAACGAGTCTGGAAAAGACCAAGAAATCGCTTGATGAAGCGCTTCCGTATCGTTGGTGTATCGGCTCATAACATCGCCATATCCGTGAGAATCTAGGTACTTAAGCGGAAGTTCTTGATGATGCTTAAACATTTGATTTCTAAGGTTTCGCATTACACTTTGCGCGATTTTTACAACCAGCCTGCTCCAAAGCCAGCTAAAGAACACACCAATAGCGCACACGCATGCCATAATTGCAATCATTCGCAAAAGTGGCGCAAAATCGGGATTACGCTTGCCAATTAGAGGCAAAATGTACGCGTCTACAAGCGATTGCAAAAACATTGCGCTTACAGCTTGAACAATGGAGCTTATAATAATTGACGCAATAACAACAAAAACTTGCATCTTGTAAGCCATAATATAAGACGCTAAGCGCTTTAGAACGCGCCAATTTAGAGCGAATTTTTCTTGCGACTTTTGATCTAAGTTTCCTTGCGACTTTTGCGAAGATTCTTGCGAAGATTTTAACGCAGATTTTTCTTGCGACTTTTCCTTATTTATCATTGTTAATCCTGCCGCCCTCGCTGCCTTCGCTGTCTTCACTGCCTTCACTGCCTTCGCTGTTTTTAGATTCAATTATTTTTACACCTTGAGAAATCGCCATTTTCCTATACGTTTCACACGATTCCATCAACTCGCTATGCTTTCCTTTAGCAACAACACGCCCATCTTTAAGAACAACAATCAAATCCGCGTGCATGCAAGAAGACACGCGTTGCGCAACAATGATTTGCGTGGAATCGGGCATAAAATGCCTTAAATTCTCGCGAATCTTGGCGTCTGTCTTAACATCTACTGCACTCATTGAATCGTCTAAGATCAAGATTTTTGGCCGCTTTAGCAACGCGCGCGCAATGCAAAGTCGCTGTTTTTGACCGCCCGAAAGATTCTTGCCGCCTTGCTCAAGATTCGTGTTATATGCATGCGGCAAATCGTCTATAAACTCTTGAGCGCAAGCGATTTTACACGCCTCGCGCAAGTCGGAGTCAGTCGCATTCTCATTGCCCCATCGAAGATTTTGCGCAATAGTGCCGCTAAACAGAATATTTTTTTGTAACACAATTCCTATCTGGTTGCGCAAACTTTTGGAATCATAAAAACGAACGTCTGATCCGCCTACAAAAACAGTGCCTTTTGTTACATCGTAAATGCGCGCAATCAAATTTATAATACTTGACTTTCCACTACCCGTTGCGCCCACAATCCCAACAGTAGAGCCAGAAGGAATATTTAGATTTATGTTGTGTAAAATTTCCTGACTACCTTTAGACGAATCGCAAGCAGCCGAAGACAAATTGCCATTTACGCGCGCAGAATCATATGCAAAATCAACATTATTAAAACGAATCGAAGCATCTGCAAGCTCTGTAATCGGGTTTTTATGAACATACTCACTGTTATGCGATTGTAAAACATTTGCAACACGATGCATTGACGTGCGCGCAGTAACCGTCATAACAAAAATTACAACCAAATTAGCCAACGCAAACAAAATTTGCAACGCATATACAACCAGCGCAGCAAGATTTCCCGTAGTCAAGCCAAATGCAGGATTATTTCCCGAAGCAACGATTTGCTTAGAAGCCATCCACGCAACAAGAAGCAAACACGCATAAAAACACAAGTTAAAAAGCGGAATACTACAATTTAGAATATACTCCGCTTTTAAAAAATAGCTGTAAATTTTATGCGATATGCGCCTAAAACGGCGGTTTTCGTAGTCTTCTCTAACATACGACTTAACAATGCGAATATTGCGCAAATTTTCGCTAACCATGCCGTTCATGCTGTCAATCGTGCCGTAAATTTGCGCAAAAGTGGATGCAACAATCTTGGCACCAATACCACAAATAACGCCAACAATTGGAATAAGACTAAGAAAAACCCAAGAAATCGAAGGGCTTATGCAAAAAGTAAACCACCATGTTGCAACAATAATCACAAGGCTGCGAACGCCTGCGCGAATAACCATTTGATACGCAAATTGAATATTAGAAACGTCGCTAGTTAGGCGCGTAACAACCGTTCCAGTAGAAAAACGGTCAAGATCGCAAAAACTCAACGATTGCAAGCGACTAAACATCTTGCATCGCAAATTTTTGCCAAAGCCCGCGCTAGAATGCGCGCAACAAACGCCAGAAATAACGCCAAAAATCATTGATATTGCGGCAAAAGCGAGTAATTGCAAGCCGTAGTATTTAACAGCATTTTGGGATTTTGCGGCAATTCCAAAGTCAATAAGACTAGACATTACTGTTGGAATCGCAATTTGCATAGATGCTTCTACAAAAATCGCAGCAGACGTGATTACACCAAGCATACGATAGCGCTTTAACAGCGGCATTATTGTGCGAAACGCATTAGGCGCGTAATCCTTGTGTTTTTTATGCGATTTTGCTTTCATGCGACCTCTCTATTAAAAGAATTTATACGCTTAATCATATCACTTCTGACTTGTAGATCGCTATTTCTAACAACCATTAGCTAACTCGCGTCAGCTTCGCCAGCTGCTCGATCCTTGCCATAGATTGATGGAATAAAACGCTCTTGATCGTGAAGCTTTTCCCAGATTACAGGCGGATCAATCGGATTTTTCAGCGACTTTGGCACGTCAATAATCCGCTGATTACTAGATCCGCGGAATTGCAACAGCGAATCATGAAGATCCTTCATATATCGCCCGTCAACAAGAATGTCAATGTATTGCAAAAGCTCAAGTTTATCTGGCGTCTCGCCTTTGCGCATAAGCTCTTCCCAAGTGTAACCAGTCCAGCTCCAAATGTCTTTTGTATTTCCAAACTCGCTTCGAATACGCTTGCAAAGTGGCAGCAAAATACCAGTGTTAAGAAGCGGCTCTCCGCCAAGAAGCGTCAATCCTTGCACGTACGGAAGCGCCAAATCTTCCATAATTTGGTCTTCAAGCTTTTGCGTGTATGGGTATCCTGCGCGAAAATCCCAAATCGACTCGTTATAGCATTCAACGCAATGGAACGGGCAGCCAGAAACGTACAGCGAGCAACGGATTCCTTCGCCATCCGTCATCAAAAAACGCTTATAATCCGCAATCATGCCCTTGCTCATGCGCTCACTGGACCACTGCCCTGCGCGCGGATTATTAGAAAGAGAGGTTGGAATCCAAGGCCCGCGGTTAACGTCTGCAGGTGCAAAATCGTGCAAACTTATACGAGCCATGGTTCCGACCTTTTTAGTAATTTAGCCTAGCTTTTACCTTATTTTATGCGACTTTATGCGACTTTAAGCTGCGACTTTACGCAATTACACGCTCCGCGATTTTACGCCGCAATCCTACGCACTACTTAGTTTCCTCGTACCACTCGCGAGACTCGCCATTGTTAAGAACAACATGGCCAGTTTCGCCCGACATATGCTTTACGCGATGAGCGATTTCCTCGTGGCGGCCGTGAACCATTGGGCGCTGAACAGGATTACCCAAGTAGCCGCAAGTGCGCTTAGTCACATTGCACTTATCTGGGTCACTGTTGCCGCACTCTGGGCAGCGGAAGCCTTCCTTAGTCGGCTCAAAATCGCCCTGGAATCCGCAAACAAAGCAATGGTCAATCGGAGTGTTCGTACCCAAGTAGCCAATGCCAATCTTGTAAGCGTAATCCCAAACAGCCTCCAAAGCCTTAGGATTCGCTTGCAAGCATGGGAACTCGCAGTAGTTAATAAATCCGCCGGAAGCAAAGTACGGGAAGTCAACCTCGTAGCGGAGCTTCTCCATAGGAGTTGGCTGCAACCACACTGGGTAATGGAAGGAATTAGTGTAGAAGTCGTGATCTGTAACGCCTTCAATGCTGCCAAACTTCTGGCGATCCATGCGGTTAAAGCGATCCGTCAAAGACTCAGCAGGAGTGGAATATACCGAGTAGTGGTATCCCTCTGCCTTCGACCACTGCTGGCAAAGCTGATTCATGCGGCGAACCATAGAAAGCGCAAATTGCTTGCCATCCTCATTCCAGCTGTGATCTTGCATCCAATCCTTACCAAAGAACACGGATGTAGCTTCATACAAGCCAATATAGCCAAGAGACACAGTTGCACGCTCATTGCGGAACAGCTGATCCACGCTCTCGTTAGCTCCCAAACGCCCAAACGCGCCGTAGCGGAACAGAGTTGGAGCATTCACAGGAGTTGCCTGCTTGCAACGCATAATGCGGAATCGCAAAGCTTGATGAGCCACTTCCATGCGCTCGTTAAAGAGCTTCCAGAAGCGGTTTACGTCTCCGTGAGACTCCAGCGCAATGCGAGGCACGTTAACTGTTACAACGCCAAGATTCATGCGGCCGTCTTCCACGTCTTTGCCAGTCTTTGGATCAATCCAGCCCTGAAGGAAGGATCGGCAGCCCATAGGTGCCTTAAAGGAGCCTGTAATCTTAACAATATTCTCGTAGAACACAACGTCTGGGTACATGCGCTTTGTAGAGCACTCAAGCGCAAGCTGCTTCAAATCGTAGTTAGGGTCGCCAGCATCTGCGTTAACGCCGTGCTTAATAGTAAACACAAGTTTAGGGAAGATAGCAGTATGACGGTCCTTGCCAAGTCCGCGAATGCGATTAAGCAAAATAGCGCGCTGAATTTCGCGAGCAAACCAAGACGTACCAAGACCAAAGCCAACAGTTACAAACGGAGTCTGGCCGTTAGAAACGCGGTTGGAATTGATTTGATATTCCATTGTTTGCATAGCGTCGTAAATCGCCTTGCGCGTCATAATCTTTGCGTAAACTTCGCGAAGCTGATCCAACTCACTCAAATTCTCATCAAAAGGAGTGTCTTCTGGAAGCGGATCCCTATCTAAACAATGAAGATTCTTAGGCTCCTGAGCCTTTAAGCCGTCAATCATGGCCTTAGCAACTTCGATTGGCGTGGAATCTGGAATCATGGCCTGAGCCATAGCAAGATTCTTGTCGTAATCGCACTTAGCGTAAGGCTCCAGCATCTCGTCTGCGCGGTTTACAGTTTGTCCGCCGTACTGCGCGCCTGCAATATCCTTAATAATCTGCGTAACTTGAGTAGCCGCCGTGCCAATCGACTTTGGGCTATCCATCATTGCGTTTCCAAGCGCAAATCCCTTAGCAAGCATGTTTCCAAAGTCTGGAAGCGAGCAATTGCTCATGCAAGTAAATGGCGAATAATCGGCATCGTGGAAGTGAATATCGCCCTTCATATGCGCGTTAGAAACCGCGTGTGGAAGCATAGAAAACGCGGAAGCCTTGGAAACAGCGCCTGCAAGAAGATCGCGCTGAGTAGCGTAAACGTTGGAATCCTTGTTAGCATTTTCGCGCACAAGCGACTCATCTCGGTTTACAAGGCGATTCACAGCTTCGTTAATATCGGTTGCCTTAGCGCGGTCGATATCTCGGTTCAGGCGGTAGCTTGTGTAGCAACGCGCAACTTCGTAAAGGTGATTTTCAATAAGACCATGCTCAACAAGAGTCTGAATATCTTCGATTTTTGCAGGGCCATTGTAACGGTCTTGAATCTCGGCCTCAATATGATCCGTAATATCGCGAATCATTTGCTCTTCTTGCGGACCAACTTCTTTGCGCAAATCCTTAAACGCAGCTTTAATGGCCATTATTATGTTCATCTGATCAAAGTCAACAACGCGGCCATCGCGCTTTTCGACTTGCACGCGAGACTTCTTAGAAGAGCCGTTTGAAGCTACATTAAAATCACCCAAAGTGACGGCTTCTTCATCTTGCAAAGTGGCATCTTCTAAAGTCATATCAGAGACCTGCATTCTACAGACCTTTCTCAAGCTAACATGTATTTTGAATCGCAAATCTACTTATGATTCGCAACAACTTGCTCTACTATAGCCCATAGCATGCACAATATCTAGGGTAATTTACATAAATAACAAACTACATATAGTGATTTTGTGGTTTCTGGCGATTTTCCAGGCGTGTCTCAGCGTGCCGTGCGCGCGGCTAGGGCGAGTCGCGCAAATTCTTGACGCTTTGATATATTGAGTCACGTGGAACAGACAGCTTTTCAACATGCAGAAGAATTTGGATTCCAACCTGGAGACATCGTACAGCAGTGGCTGTGGGACGATGACGTTGACGATGCGATTTGCAGCAATATCGAAGAATTGACTGGCGAAGAACTTGTTGATGAAGATTACAACTCCACTGTTGACGGAGTGATTATTTGGTGGCGCGATGGCGACGATGAAGACGAGCTAGCAGACACCATTATGGATGCAACAAACATGTTGAACAGCAACGCACCTATGTGGGTTTTAACACCTAAGCCAGGGCGTGCTGGTTCTCCAAGCTCGAGCACTGTTCAAGCAGCAGCAATGACTGCTGGAATGAACGCCGCAACGCCTTTAACAGTTAGCGAAGATTGGAATGGTATTCGCTTGCGCGCATTCGGCAAAGGTCAAAGCAAGTAGCGCAAATAGTAGGCGCTTAGTCGCGCTTAGTTAGTTAGTTAGTTAGTTAGTTAGCCGACGCTTTTTGTTGCTCTAAACGGCATTTTGAACAACATTTTCGGGAAAACAACTCCGCTTTTTGTAGCGATTTACGGCGTGTTGAACAACAAAAAGCGGAAATATCGTTAGCGCGGTCTAAGCGCGCTGTGTCGCTCGCGCGGTCTAAGCGCGCTCGCGTCTTCGCCGCACGTAAAGTCCACTGGACTTTACGTTTGAGCGGCTCAGCGCTCCGAATTGCCTTTTCGCGCTGCGCTCTAAGCGCGCGAACGTCCGCGTCCTCTACCTTTGCCTCGGCCTCTACCCCGGCCTTTGCGCTTTGGCTGCTCTGGCTCTGGCATACTCCAGCCCTCTTGCAAATCTGCCAAATCGCCAACAATCTCTTGCAAAATCGGCGACTCTGGCTTAACGTCTTGCGCTTTAGCATTAATGCCAGCACGCCTCAACATAGTGTGAGCCATGCGCTTTTGATTAGGTAACACAAGAGTCACAACATTGCCCGACTCGCCTGCTCGCGCAGTACGCCCCGACCTATGCAAGAACGACTTTGGATCCTCTGGCGGCTCCGTTTGCACAACAAGCGCTACATCGCTAATATCAATGCCTCGCGCAGCAACGTCCGTAGCCACTAGCACGCGCACGTCTCCACTAGCAAAAACGCTCATATGCCTATCGCGTTGATTTTGAGACAAGTTTCCTTGCAAGTCAACTGCAGGAATCCCCTGTTGCACAAACTTCTTTGCCATATTCTTGGCTTGATACTTTGTGCGCGTAAAGAATATTGAGCGCGCTTTGCCAGAAGCTAGCTTTCGCAAAACTTCGTACTTATCTGCCGCAGAAACGCCAAAAACGTAGTGTGTCATTGTGTCTACTTGCGAATCCGCGTCATCTACAGCGTGAACAAGCGCATTTGGCAGGAAGCGATTTACTATAGTCGCAACTTGCTTATCTAAAGTAGCAGAAAACAGCATGCGCTGACCGTTTGGATCAGTCTGCTCAAGCAAGCGCGTAACAGCTGGCAAAAATCCCATATCTGCCATTTCGTCCGCCTCATCTAAAACGCTTACCATCACTTTTTCGAGCGTTAACGCGCCTTGACGCAGCAAATCCTCTAATCGCCCTGGGCAAGCCACTACGATTTGCGCTCCCTGCTTAAGAAGCGCCATTTGCTGCTTATAACGCACGCCGCCATAAACCGTTACAGTTTTCATGCCGTAAGCAGCCGCTAGAGGCGCGATTACGTCGTCGATTTGATGCACCAGCTCGCGAGTCGGCGCCAAAATCATTGCGTGAGGCGCTGGAATATCGTCTTCTTTGCGATTCTTGTTTTTTCTAGAAGCGCGACCCGAGTTGATTAAATCAACAAAGTTCTCAGCCAATCGCGCAACAAGCGGAATAGAAAACGCTAACGTCTTGCCACTTCCCGTTCGGCCGCGCCCTAGAATGTTCGCGCCTTGCAAAGAGTCTGGCAAAGTTGCTTGCTGTATTGGAAAAGCCGTGGTTTTGCCGTCTGCGCGCAAAACTTCCACCAAAGGCTGCGGAACGCCTAGCTGCGCAAAAGTCACGTCATCGCTATAGTTTTCGCGTGATTCCACAGCTGTATCTGGGATCATTACGGAATTTTTTGTGATTTCTTGATTTTGCTTATCTGAATTTTGCTTATTTTGATTACGATTATTTATACGACGATTCTTAAAGTCGCGCTTATCAAAGTCGCGCTTATCAAAATCGCGCTTGCTAAAGTCCTGCGAAGTAAAGCTCTTCTCTCCAAAGTCCTTCTCAGCTTCTTGAATTGCCATCTCTTCGTATTGCAAAGCTTTTTCTCTGGCGCGACTTCTAGCTTTATCTGCCTTACGATTGCGGTTCTTACGAGCGTTAAATTCGTTATTCTTGCGATTTCTTCTATATTCAAATGGATTTTCTTTGGACTTATGGCCTTTTTTAGAAAAATTCTTATTATCTTTTTGACTTACAGTGGATTTTTTACTATTCGATTTTCTAGCATCGTTTTTTTGAGAAGTCGTTTTTTGGGAAGTTGTTTTCTTAGCAAATCTATTGTCAGCAGTTTTCTTAGAGCCGTGCGTTTTAGCAGACGCAGCATAATGAGTATGTGGCACAATAGCCTTTCGTATTTTATGATTGAACAATTCGATTTACGAATCGATAAAAAGTCATGAACTAACCGAGATTAGCACACACCCCACACAAAAACCCTGTATTTAAGATATACGCAATTGTTCAAGTGCTTAAGAGGGATTGGTAATTCTTGATCACGCAAGCGACATTTCCGCATTTTGTTGCCCAACACGCAGATTAGAGCAACATTTTCGGGAAAACAAAAGCCTCGCTCGGCCAAAGACCAAACGAGGCTTATGAGTATTGCTATAAGCACCAGTAAAGCTAATCAGCTATCAGTAAAACACTAGTAAAGCTAAATAGCTTACAACTAAACGCTAGTCACGATTAGCGTGCTTTGTGCGCATGCGACGAGTTGCAAATGCTCCGCCGATTGCTGCAATCATAGTTGCCATCAATCCAGTAGTAGCAACGTCTGCACCAGTCGCAATACCTGCATTTCCGCGAGAACGCATGCCCTTTATAACGCGGCTGCGAACAGCTGCACGCACTTTTGCTGCATTGGCTTGAGCATCCGCAAGCGCCTTACGTGCATCCGCAAGCTTAGCTGCCGCAGCGTCGACTTGCGCTTGCGTTGCATGCGGATCTGCAGCAACACGCTTAGCTTGTGCCAAGGCTTCGTCTAGCGTAGCAGCAGCCTGCTTAACAGCAGCATCTGCTTGCTTAACTTCTGGAGCGTTTTCTACAGCGTTGTTTACAGCCTTGTTGTCAACACCTGCACTGGCTGCGCCCGCAGCGCCAGTGCCAGCAGCACCAGCGCCTGAGCCTGGAGCTACAGCACCCATACCAGCGCCTTGCGCACCTGCACCTGGCGTGCTTGGATTTGTGCCAGCAGCACCAGAGCCTGGCTTAGCACCGCCTGGATTTTCGGTGGTATTAATCTGATTAATCAAATTCTGCTTATTAACGCCACCGCTCGTGCTTGTGGAAGTGCCAGAGCCAGAATCCGAACCTGAACCAGAATCCGAACCTGAACCAGAGCCAGGATTTTCATCACCGCTTGGCGGAACTGGATCTGTAGTCTTGCCATCAAGAGCAGCAGCCGCGTCTCTCAACGCCTTAAGAGCTGCATCCAAAGCCTTCTGCTTAGCATCCTTTGTGTCAAGATGATCGTCTGCGCTAGCCTGCTTCTTACCGGTCAGCTTATCGATAAGATCCTTAGCCTTTTGAAGAGCCTCGTCGTACGCCTGCTTCTTATCAGCAGAAGCATTGGTGTACTCTACAGACTTCTTAATATCTGCATCTTTAGCGATTTGTTTCTCAAGAGGCTTGGTGTTAACGCCATCCAAAGCAAGGCGAGCCTTAATGAGCTTGTCTAGAGCTTCGTCAACCTTCTTTTGAGCATCCGCTTCCTGTTTAGGAGTTCGCGGCGTGGTGCCTTCCTTCTTATAATTTGCATTATCGTCGTTTGCAGTCTTCAAAGCTTGCTCAGCGGCAGTCAAAGCGTCATCAAATGCTTTTTTCTTATCTGCAGAAGCAGTGGTATAAACAGAATCGCCTGGAGTCTTAGGATCAGTTTCACTTGGCTTCAAGCCCTTATCAGAGCCAATCTCCGCAGCAAGAGCATCGGTTTTAACACCTGCACCCTTAACTGTGTTGTCAAGCGCTTGCATTGCTTTAAGAAGATCCGCGTAGATATCGTTGACTTCGGCAGCGCCCTTAGCATCGCCCTTATCTCTGTCTAGCACGGCACCAGCAGCGGTAGAGGCATCATCAAATGCCTTCTTTTGCTTATTTCCGTCTTGCAAGGCCTTGTACTTATCGCCCGTAGCAAACTTATCCGCAATAACCTTCAAGTCTTCAAGACGAGCCATAGCATTATCGGTGTTTGCAGCGTTAGCGAGCGCATCGTCAATGTCGTCAACACCAGTGTCATTGCCATTATCATCTTTGTGATTACCAGCATCAGTATCTTCAATAATCTTCTTGAAAGCTTCCTTCTGCTTATCATTAAGATGATTGAACTCATCAATCTTCTTTAGAGCATCGGCAATCTTCTGGGCCTTTTCTGCACGGTTTGCAATAGCAGTTGGGTCGCCAGACTTTTTACTATCGTCAATCTGTTTATTGAACTTGTCCTTTTCTTCCTGAGACAAATTAGTAGCATTGACCCGCTCTTTGGCCTTCTGCTTTTCCTCGTCAAGTTTTCCATTTTGTGTTTGACTTGGATCACTAGCATTTGTCTTCTGTGCGTTAGTCACCTGCGCGTTGATAGCATCCATAGCATCTTTGATGCTTACTCCACCAACAGCATTCTTGATATCAGAAGGCTTCTTAGCATCTTTTACAGAAGTCTTAGCACCGTTGATTGCAGTCTTGGCAGTTTCTACCTTCTTCTTAACAGCTTCTTTCTGAGTATCATTCAAGCCATTTTCAGCATCCTCAAGCTGCTGCAAAAGCGCATCAAGCTTCGCAATACCAGCGTTCTTGGCATTTTCTTCGTTAATCGCATTCTGGCGCTTGGCTGCGGCAAGAGCATTCTTAATATCTTCTGCAGTAGCCTTAGAGCCTTCCTTCAGCTTCTCAGCCAAAGTCTTAAGCGTAGAATCTTCTTCTGGCGTAGAGTCAAGCACGCTGTTAAGAGCAGCGTCCTCAGTGTGATTTGGATCAGACGAATCATCTTTTCCACCCTTACCATGGTCAAGGAACACAAACGTTGCTTCTTTAGCTTCCTTCTTAACGCCATTAAGTTCGTTTTGCTTCTTGGATTCATCAACAACGCTATTTACGCCATTAATGTCATTTGCTTTATCAACCTTACCTTTAAGATCCTTCTTTTCTTGTTCAGACAAATTCTTAAGAGCATCGATTGCTTTCTTAGCAGCTTCTTTAGCAGCATCAAGCTCGTGCTGCTTCTTTTCGTCGCCGCCGCCCTTATTGTTGTTGATGATTTGCTGAACGTTAGGATCAGTTGTGTTGTTCTTATTCTCATTGCCTTTATCATTTGCAGCTTTCAGAATCTTCTGAATAGCAGTCTGATCCTTAGCATCATCAATCTGCTTCTTGAAATCTTCCTTCTGCTTAGGAGTCAGATACGGATTCTTATCAATAATCTTCTTCGCATCATCCTTCATCTGCTGGAGTTGCTTATCATCAGGCTTTGGAGTTGGCGTGGTTTCTTCCTTATTATAGGTAATGGAAACCGTGAAGAGCTGCTTGCCGCTCTGATCCTTAAAGACAATTGACTTATAATCTTTCGTGTTACCAGTTTCACTTGATGTAACTGACTTGATATTATTGTCAGCAATCTCCATGTCAACAGTGCCAGACTTTGGCTTAAGATCAGAAGCAGATGGAAGGTACGGAATAGTCATGCCATTCGTTGTAACTTGGAAATTATTCTGTCCATCATAGTTAGCGTCAAAGAATGCTTTAACAGCCTTCTTGAAATCATCTTCAGTAGGCTTATTCGGATCTTTAACCTTAATCGCAGCAGGTGCGTTATACTTGCGCTCAGCTTTCTTTGCATCGGTAAGCTTGCGAATAAGATCGCGCAGGTCTTTCTCGGCCGTTTGACCTTTCGCCATTTCATCGATCTTGCTATCATTCAGCTGATCAGGATCCACGATACCAGCGCGCTTCAAGTCGTCGTTAGAAAGCCCATCAGTTTTCGTGCGCTTTTTCAGCAAATCCTTGGCTTGCTGCTTTAGATTGTCAATCGTATTGTCTTTTTGAGGTTGAGAGCTGTTCTTTTTAACATACAAATCTGTTAAAGGAACATCAAATAGTTTATCTGAGCTATTCCAACCAGTTTCAAAACCTTGAACAGCTATGGTTCCGTCCTGATTAAGGCTAAACGTTACTACGCCTACGCCATTATGCTCACCCTGAACATATCGTTGCATATTGGTCACACCTGATACAGGCGTATTATTCTCTTTAAGAGAATACGAGCCTGTACTCAACTCACTTTCGTTTACGTTAGTATAGTTCTTTTGAATGAACTTCTTAAACGCAGCAATCTGATCTGCGGGTTGAGGGGAATTAACGTTATCTACTTGTACTGGATCCACATAATACTTATATGCAGTCATCTGACCTGGATGGTGCAAAGTGGTATCTGGGGTTGGTGTTTGCGTATTAATTTCTTGCTTGAAGAATACGCTCATTGGGTAGGTAGCATCTTTATAGCCATCGGCTTTAAAGGTAATGTAACCCTTACCATCTTTCACGTTATACGAAACATCGGTAATAGTTACCTCTGAATTATCTTTAGCATCCTTACCTTTAGTTTTTTTCTTAAACGCATCTTTAGCTGCACCAAGTGCTTTATTATAAGTTGTTAAATCTTCTTCCTTCATATTGAAGGGATCAAATTTGACGTTTTTTTGGTTTTGAGGCGCTTCAACAATGAACTCTTTTTCGGCTGCAGGAGTAGGCACTGATGGATCTGGAGATGGCGTAGTCTTTGGCTTCTGCTTTAAGAACTGCCACGCTGCGATAGTGGTTGTTGAGCCATCTGCCCATTTGATTGTTGCGTTTCCAGTGTTGGCATCTACCGCAACAGGTGCTTTATTACCATTTTTAGTCTTTGCCTCGTCATACGGCGTTATGCCAGTGTTGGCTGTATCAAATTCATTGATAATCTGCGTTTTTTCTTGTTCCGTCAAGCTAGAAAGATTCTCAACCTCAATTGGATCAGGCACAACGTAAGGAGCCCAGTCGGAGATCTTTGGCCCTTGGAACACAAGCTCAGACGCAGGAATCGTAGCCTTGGAGCCATCCTTGTACGTCACAACAAGGTTCTTGCCGTTATCATCAAACTTAATTCCGTCAGTTTCAGCAAGATGGCTGTTAAAATCACTATTATCCTTGTTCGCCTTCTTGAACGCAGCAATAACAGCTTCCTTATCTTCCTTCGTCAAAGCGCTCGGATTTACAACAGGAGTTGCAGCAGGCAAAGTTGGCTTATACTTATCGCTATCGTACTCGTCTTTTGTTACAAGCAAGCTAGCTGGCATAGTGCGCTTGGTACCGTCTTTAAAGGTGATAGTTGCAGAGCCATCCTTATTTACCACAACACCATCTTTGGCAACTAATTCTTTATAGTACGTGGTGCTTTCGTTTGCTTTTTCAATTTTTGCTTTAATAGCCTTTTGCTCATCGGGGCTTACATCGTCAAGCTTCTTAACCTTCGTAACCTCTGGATACGCAAGCTTCAAATGGTCCGCAATCTTTGGAGTATTGTGCTTTTGACCAACAGCATAGTGCCAGTTACCTGCAAAGCGATAAACACCAGCAGCAAAACGAAGCGGATTCTTATCGCGCTCTTTCCAGGCAGTATCTTCCATCTCGGAAACGTAGGTCATATCATACCAACGCTGACCAGCAGATTCCCAGTCTACAAAAATACCCTTAAGGCCTTGAGTTTGCTTTTGGTATTCTTCCCATTGTTGTGCGGTATTGCCCGTATTATCGTAACCTTTATTGTTTTTGGTACCCAAGCCCATAAGCTGTTTCCAGCCCTTGCTTGCAAGAATATTTTCGTCACTAAAATAATAATTAGAAATATTATTCCATTGCTTAGGGCTGTTAAAATGTTTGTCCGAAACTGCACCATAACCGTTTGCGTCGGTTGTAATAAATTGCGAAGAACCAGCAGGTTTAACCTGCTGCTTGCCATTTTGTGTTAACTTTTCAATACGCTTAAATTGAATATCTTGAGGATCTTTTAAACCAGCAGGAACACCAAACCACCACATAGGGCGGAACTTCCATTCGTCTGCTGTAGCATTGTCGTGGCAATTAGAAAGATAATGAACACGAACAAATTTACCAAGAGGGTCTATGCCTGTAGTACCGCCTTCTTTGGCGTGCTCAAAGGTATCGTAATATTCAACGTCAATGTTGAAATGAGCCTCGGCATATTTTGCATCAGTTTTGAAACCGTAATAAACATTGTTGCCAGTGCCGTCTACATAACCGTCAGCATAGGCAGGCGAGGAAACGAATACCCCCCCCCCAAGCACCATTGCGCCAGCCAGCATTGCAGCGCAAACGCTCTTTGAAAGAACTGGCTGAGAATCAGCCCCAACACCAGAATAAACGCCAGAATAGTGCTTAACTACACGAATCTTCTTAGACATACTCTTACTCCATTATCTTTTTCTTTGGATTAATGCGCCAACCAGACCGCAAAATCCATATAACTATGCAAGGCATATTCTACTAATTGTTTTATACAATTTAAGATTAATTCGTATGATGAATTTTATGTGATTAACGCACACAAGATTACATAGATTACGCCTAACTAGGTAGAGATTCGAGATTTTTCGCAGCGAAAGAGGCGAGCCTCAGCGCCGAAGGTGGTGACTCGCCGAGAGAGCAAGAAAAATCGAGAATCTCGGCGATGAAAACCACACAAAAGTTCTAGATATCCAGAAGGTTTGATGTATTTCTCTACGAGCAATAAATAGCGCCATACTGAGGCCTTGGAATATTAACGTTCATAAGACCCCCGTAAAGGAGCGCGTCACTTGCGAGGAGAGAAATACTCAAACCTCGCGCAACGCTAAGTAAGAAATATCGTTCGCGCGGTCTAAGCGCGCGAACGTCTTCGCCGCACGTAAAGTCCACTGGACTTTACGTTTAAGCGGCTCAGCGAATCGAGGTGATTTTTCGCGCGTTACGCAGCTCAAAATCATCGATTCGCCTCTGGCAAATCATCCCACCTGCCAACAAACTTCTTGTAGGCATCTTGGTCAATAACAACGTCTAACTCGCCAATCCAAGTAAACGGATCATTCGCTCTGCAAAAACCGTTCTTAAAGAAGTAAAGGCCTTCATCCATGCTAAGCGAATAAGTTCCGCCCATGTTGAACCACTTTAAGCCAAGCTCCTTAGTGCGCAAAATCAAATTCCAAATACACGTATAGCCTGGAGCAACCTTTCCATGCATGGTCTGCGTTGCGCCGTAAATGTACCACAAAGTGTCTTTGTAAGGGAACGAAAGCATGCTTGCAACTGGCTCACCCTCGTACTCGCAAGTGCAAATCTCAATCTGCGGGAACGCAGCAAGCAAGCGCTCAAAGTATTCAAATGGCCTATATTTAATGCCATGCCTGTTTGCCATAATCTTTGTAAGCTCGTAGAAGGTTTGCAAGTCTTCTTCCGACCTACTCCAGCGAGTTACAACACCAGCCTTAATGCCAGCACGAATATGCCTTCTTGTAAGCGTGCTAAAACCAGCCATAAGCTCTTCTTCGGTTTTGCCCTCAACCTTAAGCATAATCTCGTGAAGCGGGTTGGAATAAGACTTAGGGTGGAATCCCTGGCCTCTAAACGTGTAGCCAGCAGCCCTGTACTTTTCTATAAGAGCCTCGTCGGTTTGAACGCAAGGGTCCATTCTAAGCAAAAATGCGTTGTACTTTTCAAAAAGTGGCTTTGCTTCGTTGATTAGCTTTTTAGTGGTTTCAACGTCGTAAAAATCGCAAACTGGGCCTCTAGGAGCGTAAAACAGCGTTTTATCGTCTACAGCCTTAATGCCAAGAATAGACACTGCAGCAGTAATCTTGCCGTTTTCTTCCAGATAAACGTATTCGCTAGACCAGTTGTTTTTAACCTTTGCCCATGCCATGTCTTGCATTGCATTAGTGTACGGAGAATTTTTTACAAAGTCCTCGTATTCCTTAACTTTAGCAGAATCATTTTTATCTAGTATTGGCATTTGCACTCCTTTTTTAGCTCAATACACGATTTTAGCGCGACTACCGTTTAAGATATTTGCTTTAGCGTTTTACAAGGCGATTTGCCGCCAACAGACTGTGTCTTGCTGCTAAAAGCTTGCGACTTGCGACTAGCAACTTACGATTAGCGACTTGCCACCAACAGCTTGCGATTAGCCGCCAGACGCCAGCCGCAGCACCAACAACTTGCGATTAGCGCGTAAGCTTTCTGTGCAAGCGATGCGGACGAGCAGCTTCCTCACCAAGGCGCGCAATCTTGTTTTCCTCGTACGCCTGGAAGTTGCCTTCAAACCAGTACCAATTTGCAGGATTCTCGTCGGTGCCTTCCCAAGCAAGAATATGCGTTGCAACGCGGTCTAAGAACCAGCGATCGTGCGAAACAACCACAGCGCATCCTGGGAAGTCAAGCAAAGCGTTCTCTAAGCTTTCAAGAGTTTCAACATCTAAATCGTTAGTAGGCTCATCAAGCAGAAGCAAGTTGCCGCCCTGCTTAAGAGTCAAAGCCAAATTCAAGCGGTTACGCTCGCCGCCAGAAAGCACGCCCGTAAGCTTTTGCTGATCCGACCCCTTAAAACCAAAGCTTGCAACGTATGCGCGAGTAGGAATCTCAACGCCTGCAACCTCAATAAAATCAAGGCCTCCCGAAACAGCTTCCCACAGATTCTTATTTGGATCCAAGCCTGCGCGATTCTGATCTACGTACGAAATCTTAACAGTGTCTCCAACAGTAAGCTCGCCGCCAGAAAGTGGCTCCAATCCCACAATCGTCTTGAAAAGCGTAGACTTACCAACACCATTCGGGCCAATCACGCCAACAATGCCGTTACGAGGCAATGTAAACGACAAGTCGTCGATTAACACGCGATCTCCAAAAGCCTTGTGAATATGCTTCGCTTCCAAAACTTGCGATCCCAAGCGTGGACCTGCTGGAATTTGAATCTCCGAAAAATCAAGCTTCTTGGAATTGCGTGCCTCTTGCTCCATCTGGTCATAACGCTCCAAACGAGCCTTATTCTTGGCCTGGCGAGCCTTTGGCGAGCTGCGCACCCAGTCAAGCTCATTCTTCAAGCGCTTAGCAAGCTTTGCATCTTTAGCGCCCTGAATCTCCATACGCTTGGCCTTAGTTTCCAAGTAAGTAGTGTAATTGCCCTTGTATGGGTAAAGCTGGCCGCGATCCACCTCGCAAATCCACTCTGCAACGTTATCCATAAAGTAGCGATCGTGAGTTACAGCAATAACAGCGCCTTCGTACTTGTGCAAGAACTGTTCCAGCCAAAGAATTGACTCCGCATCCAAGTGGTTTGTAGGCTCGTCAAGCAGCAGCAAATCTGGTGCTTCAAGCAAAAGCTTGCACAATGCAACTCGTCGTCTTTCGCCACCCGAGCACACAGAAACAGGCGAATCTGGGTCTGGGCATTGCAAAGCGTCCATTGCCTGCTCAAGTTGCGAATCCAAATCCCAACCGTTAGCCGCATCAATCTCCGTTTGCAGCTTGCCCATCTCTTCCATCAATGCATCAAAGTCGGCATCTGGATTTGCCATCTCTTCGCCGATTTTGTTGAATCGATCAACCTTTTGAGCAATCTCACCAAAAGCCATCTTAATGTTTTCGCCAACGGTTTTAGTCTCATCCAGCGGCGGCTCCTGTTGCAAAATGCCAACGGTGTAGCCTGGAGTAATCGAAGCTTCGCCGTTAGAAACATTTTCCAACCCAGCCATAATCTTTAGCAACGTTGATTTACCCATGCCATTAGGGCCAACAACGCCAATTTTTGCGCCCGGCAAGAAGCTTAAGGTAACGTCGTCTAGAATTACGCGATCTCCGTAAGACTTGCGTGCCTTAATCATTTGGTAAATAAATTCAGCCAAAGTAATACCTTTCTTAAAATTGTTAAACCGCTATTTTAGTTGCTATTAGTTGCCGTTAGTTGCCATTTTCTACATTAATCGCAGCTGAACGCCATTAAACCGCCGCCGCTTTCTGCGCTCGATCCGAAGAATCGCCAGCAGCATCCGCTCCATCTTCTGGAGGAATCTGACACATCCATTCGCCAACAATGCCAATAATCATGTCTATAATGCACACGATTCCCGCAATAACACATTCGCGAATAACGTTGGAATAAAGCGGAATATCCGCATGCGGCCAGCAAACAAAAATCTGACCTGCATACCAGCCCGTTAAAATAGCACCAGCCATTCCAAGCGATTTTGCAAGCATTAACGCCGAAACAGCCATTTGCATGTTAAAAGGCTTGCGCTCTTTTGGCTTAGAAGTAGCGTATTGATGCGTTTGCCAAGCAAGAACAAACGTGACTATTCCGCCGATTATCATAACAGCCAAAACAATCCACGGAGCTCCCGAAAGCGATATTGCGCTAGATTCTGTAATCGAGACCAAAAACGCGCCGAATACGAATCCAAACAATAGTCCAAGCGCAAAATACCACCAAGGCGTACGGTAAGCTTTCATCAGCACTCCCCAATAATCCAGCGCTCAGAATAAACGCCAACTTGCGAAGCATCTTGCAAAAGCGCAAGTTTGTAAGAGACTGGCTCGCCATCAATTGCAGCATCTGGCTCAACTTGCATCCACGGCTCCAATTGCGCAGCACTTAAGTGCAAAGGATTGCTTGAATCCATTGACTTTGTAGACGCGCTATCTAAGCCGTATTCTCTTGTTCCAACAATATTTAAGCGCAAATCTAAAGAGCTGGCAGAATCGGCAGAATCTCCAGAATCGCCATCAATTTGATCGCGTTGCATTTGCTCGATTCTTTGCGCAAATTCCTGATTGCTCATTGTTGTAGACGCCACTACAACCGCGCAAAAATCTTCACCGTTTGCATTGCTTGCCTGGTAAAGCGCCGAAACGCCTTCGACTTGAGTTACGCTATGCGAATCTTTATGCTCAAGTTCACTTAATACGTTTAGCATTGCGCGCATTGTTGAATCGCTCTTTTTGCCTTGCATAGAAACCACTGCGGTTGTTTGCATTGGACTATTTAGGGCATTTGTAGTATTTGCGATATTTGAGTTATAGGAAGACTCGTGCGATTCTTGCACTTCTGCGGTTGCTTGCGACTTTTGCGCTTCAGAATCCGCTGCAGCACCAGCCTTAGAAGCATTAGAATCCGAATCCTTATAGCTCTTCTCTAAACTCGCACCTGCAACATTCCTCTTTAAGCTTTCTGGAATCTCCACAGGCGGGAGCGGCGAATCTGGGCGATCCGCATTAGAAAGCCACAAATCGCGCTCTGGCGCCTTACGAATCTTAGAAAAGATTTGCTCAAGTTCCTTCTCGTTAAGAGTCTCCTTAACAAGAAGCTTGCTAACAAGCTCATCCAAAATATCGCGATTATTGTTAATAATCTGCCAAGCCTCGGTATGAGCCGTTTCAATAAGCTTATGAACTTCTTCGTCAATCACTTCCGCAGTCTTATTAGAGAACTTACGCGATTGCAAAGAATCCAAAGAACCAGAAGAATCCTGATCCGCATCCATCCACTTTACAGCACCAAGCTTAGACGAGAAGCCATATTCAACAACCATCTTGCGAGCGATTGCTGTAGCCTTTTCAATGTCGTTGGAAGCGCCAGTAGTTGGATCGTGGAACACAACCTCTTCCGCAGTACGGCCGCCCATAGCATACGCCATTTGATCAAGCAGCTGGTTTCGAGACTGAGAATAGCGGTCGCTAGTTGGCATAACCGCCGTGTATCCAAGAGCGCGGCCGCGAGGCAAAATCGTAACCTTAGTAACAGGATCCGTGTGATGCAAGGCCGCAGCAACAAGCGCGTGGCCACCTTCGTGATAAGCCGTGTTACGCAACTCATCCAAAGCCATGCCCTTAGACTTCTTTCTAGGACCAGCCTGAACGCGGTCAATCGCCTCATCAATAGCGCGATTGTCAATAAGCTGAGCACCAGAACGAGCGCAAAGCAAAGCCGCCTCATTAAGCACATTAGCCAAATCCGCGCCCGTAAATCCAGGAGTTCTAACAGCAACCATATGAAGATCTACGTCTGGAACAAAAGGCTTGCCTTTAGCGTGAACCTTAAGAATCGCCTCTCGGCCTTCCAAATCTGGAGCTTCCACAGCCACTTGGCGATCAAATCGACCTGGTCGCAAAAGCGCAGAATCAAGCACATCTGGTCGGTTTGTAGCGGCAATAATAATCAAATTAGTGTCGTTATCGAAGCCGTCCATCTCTACAAGCAGCTGATTAAGAGTTTGCTCGCGCTCATCGTGGCCGCCAGTCATGCCACTTCCGCGGCGGCGTCCAACAGCGTCAATCTCGTCAATAAAGATGATTGCTGGAGCGTTCTTTTTAGCCTCATCAAACAGCTCGCGCACGCGAGACGCGCCAAGACCAACAAACATCTCAACAAAGTCCGATCCAGCCATTGCGTAGAACGGAACGCCAGCTTCGCCTGCAATAGCACGCGCAAGAAGAGTTTTACCAGTTCCTGGAGGGCCATAAAGCAGCACGCCACGCGGAATGCGCGCGCCCAAAGCCTTGTAGCGAGAAGGATCTTTAAGGAATTCCTTAATCTCCTCAACTTCTTCTACTGCAGACTGCTCGCCTGCAACATCCGCAAACTTAGTTTTAGGAGTCTGACCTTCCAAAAGCTTTCCACGGCCGCGGCCGCCACCCATGCCAAGCATTCCGCCGCCTGCGCTTGCCATTCTGCCAAACATAAACCAAACAAGTCCAAGCAGAATCAAAATCGGCAGCATAGACGTAATCAAGTACGAGAAAAAGCTAGAAGTTTGTATGCTAACAGTCCAACCGTTTGCTGGCTTAGCCTTTTGAATCTTTTGCACAACTGTCTTGCTTTGAGCAATCGTGTAGTAGAACTGAACGTCTTTTCCGTAATCGTGCTTTTGCTTATCGCGCTTATCTACCTTAACGTATTTATTGTTTAGAGTAAGCTTAACAAGCTGCTTATTGTCTATAACCTCAACGTAATTTGCACTACGATTATCGAGCAACTCTAATCCGTCTTGAGTGTCGATTGTTTGCGAACCATTATGCACAAACAATTGGAATGCAGCTACAGAAAGCAAAACTAAAATAACAATCCAAGTCCAAGGCGACTTAAAGAATTTACGATTGGAATCGGAATTATTGCCATCCTTTGGATTGGCGTTATTCTTATTGCCATTATTCTTATTGCCGTTATTGTTCTTATTCTTATTCTTATTTGAATTGTTTCCAAAATTAGGAGGCAAGAACGGATTGTTGCCGTTTCCTCCCATAGGACTTTTCATAGGTCCACCCATAGGTCCGCGAGGCGACATTGGAGAAGCGCCCATACAATCAGACTCCTTTCAGGATTCTAACTAACAACACTCGTCTAAACACGTAATCACTAATCGCAAGCAACCAAAGCGTAATCGCTGTAATCGCTGTAATTAATCGCTTGAATTAATCGCTTGAATTAATCCCTGTAATTAATCGCTTTAATTAATCGCTAAATAAATAGCATGTAATCAATCAAGATTACTCAATTGCAACCATCTAATCAAGACCGCTAATAAAGAACCAATCAAGACTCATATACAGAAGGCTTAAGAACCGCAATAGAATTAAGATTCCTGTACTTTTCGTCGTAGTCCATGCCAAAACCGACTACAAACGCGTCTGGAATCTCAAAACCAGTGTACGCAATATCTACTTCCACTTCTCGGCGAGCTGGCTTTGTTAAAAGCGCAAACACCTTTACACTTGCAGCTCCCCTGCCCTTAAGCTCCCTAACAAGCCAGTCCAAAGTCTTGCCAGAATCAACAATATCCTCAACAATCAGCACATCTCGACCGCGAACATCAGTAGTTAAGTCCTCGCGAACCGTAATCTGGCCGCTGGTCTTAGTACCACTGCCGTAGCTAGAAAGACTCATAAAGTCCATCGGCGCGTTAAGTCTAAGCTCCTGCGAGAAAACAGCAAGCGTGTTTACAGCGCCTTTAAGCACTGCAACAAGCAAAATATCGCGGTTTTCGTAGTCTTTGCTAACTTGAGCAGCAACCTCGCGAATGCGCTTCATAAGCTCTTCGTGGCTGATTAATTCGTAATCAATATCATCTCTTATATCTGCAACTTGCATGCTAACTATAATTGCATAAGAGAATGACGGACATGTTACAACTTACACATTAGGATTTAGACTATAAGCATGGTGTACTCATCTTGTTGGCGCAAAGGAATCGGCCAAGTAAAACGTTGCTTTAATAACATAGGGTTAAACGTGCAAGACCCTCAATTCTTGCAACACGGCGAGCATGCAACTTTGCCATCCGCTCCTATTGTGTTGGTCGCATGCTCTGGCGGTCGCGATTCGCTTGCACTAACGGCGCTTGCATCAAAAGTTTGCGCAAGCAGAGGGATTCAATGCGGTGCAATAATCGTAAATCATAATCTTCAAAAAGACTCCAGCAAAGTGGCGCTTAATGCTGCTAAAACTGTTGCAAAACTTGGAGTAGAAGAGTCACTCGTATTTGTTAAATCTGTGCAAGTTAAAGATAACGAAGAGGGAGAAGAAAGCGCAGCCAGAGATGCTAGATACGCTGCGATTATTGAAGTTGCAAAAGATTTGCGCGCGGCGGCGGTTCTTTTAGCACACACAGCAAACGACCAAGCAGAAACGGTTTTAATGGGATTGCGCGATTCTGCTGGCTTGGAGGCCGTGGCTGGAATGAAAGACATTACGGTTAGGGAGAATGTGCTATTTGCGCGGCCGCTGATTAATCTTACGCGGCTTGAAACCACGCAGATTTGCAAGGATTTGGGCGTTGAATGGTGGGACGATCCAACGAACGGCGATTCATCGCCAATCGATGTTGAGCTGCCAAAATCCTACCCGCTGCGCTCTAGAATCAGGCATACACTTATGCCGTATATTTCGCAATTTTTTGACTCAGATATGACTTTGCTGCTTGCAAAAGGAGCGAAATTTGCTCAAGACGACCTAGACTACATAAACTCGCAAGTAAATCTTGTAGAAAAAGAGGCGATTGTAAAAGAGGATTGCAAAGTCAAAATCAAACTTGCGACTCTAGAAAATAGCCACATCTCGATTAGGCGGCGAATCGTAGCTCGCGCGCTAAGTGCTGCTGGAATACGCTTTTCGTCAAATCATATAGAATCAATCGACGAGTTAATAACAAACTGGCATGGTCAAAAGCCGATTGCGCTTCCAGGAGGATATGAAGCAAGCAGAAAATCGCATACTATAACGATTTACGCACGCGCGCTTTGACCGAGCTTGAAGGCAGGTCGTCGCGCGCGCGATATTTCCGCTTTTTGTACGTGATTTAGGTCAAAAATGGTACAAAATGCGGAAGTTTTTCCGCCAAGTGAAGTAGAGATTCGAGATTTTTCGCACTGAATGAGATGAACCTCAGCATGAAATGGTGATTCATCGAATGAAGAAGAAAAATCGAGAATCTCGGCGATAAAAGCTACGCAAAAGTCCTAGATATCCAGAAGGTTTGATGTATTTCTCTACGAGCAATAAATAGCGCCATCCCAAAACCTAAAACCTTAGAATATTAACGTTCATAAACTATCCGTAAAAGCGTTTCGCTTGCGCGGATTAGCCGCGCTCACGTCTTCGCAGCGCAGAAGCAGTGCTTCTGCCTTGAGCTGCTCAGCGCTCCAAATTGCCTTCTCGCGCTACGCTCTAAGCTCGAAGGCAGATTGGCGCGCCTGCGAGGAGAGAAATACTCAAACCTCGCGCAACAACAAGCAAAGACGCGAGCAACTAAAGATTGGTCAGCTCCGCCATCATCTTATTAACGCCAACATAAGTGTAGTTAACGTCTCCAGGAGGATTAACAACAACCGCAAAAGTTAGCGCGCCTCCCGACTTTCTAGAAACGTTGCCAACCATAGACGAAACATCACCCAAAAATCCAGTTTTAACACGCATCAATCCAGCTGCCGACTTATCAACAAGACGCTTTCTAGCAGAAGTACACCAAACGCCTGGCAAAGCCAAGCCTTCTGCTGCAGCAGCACCAAGCCCCGCCTTAAGATTTTGCGCTTGAACCTGAATCAAAGTAACCGCGCGAACAGCTGATTTAGGCGAAAGTCCCGAGCAATCCGACATGTGCAATCCGTTTATATCAATACCTAAATCGCGCAAAACATCTTGCACAGCCAAAGTTGCACCCTTTGGAGAATTTGACTTACGCATAGCGAGCGCAGTTAAACGCCCGAACTCTTCTGCAAGGGAATTGTCGGAATGCCTAAGCATATACGCCATTATCTCGCTTAGCGGAGCAGAACAAACGCGCGCAATCTGGCTAAAATCGGCGGAAATAAGCGATTTTTTGTAGCTAACATGCATGGAGTCTGCGCCAGAAATTTTAGCCGCCTTAGTGATTTTTGCAGAATCACCCTTCCATTCGCGAACGTCAATTCCAGACTTTTGCAGCAAATTTGCAAAAATCAAACCCGTACTAACCGCAGGATGCCTGTCTAAAAGCGGATAATCGTCGGTATCGTCCGCGTCGTTTCCGTACGAAACCCACGCCGCAAAATCGCGATTGCGCCCCTCATCTACCGCAACAGACGAAGTTGGAGCGTAGAATCTACCTTCTTCGTCGTTCTCGTTAATAAGCTCAGGGTATCTTTTTGCACCAAACAGCGAATCGTCAACAGCAAACTGAACAATCTTAACGCCCCGCTTTTTAAGAGCTGCAGCCGTTTTATTTGCAAGAGTTTCTAAACCTGCTCTACCGTTTACGTGATTCGGGTCGCTTTGCCCAGCCCCAAGCAGCATGTCTCCGCCGCCGCGCAAAACAATTCGCGCAGCACTACCACTCTCGTCGCAGCTTGCATAGACCAGCGTGTCTAGCGTTGAAGCCATGTCTAAAGTATGCGAGGCTGCTAGAGCTGTAAGCGTTTTCATTGTAGACGCTGGTTGCAAAGCAAGATCTTCGTTTTTTGCAGCAATAATCTTCCCGTTTGCATCCGCTATAACAGCCGCCGCATTTGGCCCAAGCGCGGGATTTTCAAGGAATGTTTGCAAAACCTTTTCCGCAGCAGCTTTGTCAACTGGCTTGTTTTTATCTAATTGCTTTATTAAAGACGCGTAATGCGCTATTTTCTTAGGTTTTGGACTGCTTAGCTCTTGCAAAGATTTATTGTTTTTAATTGCCATTCGCGACTGAATAAAATCGCGATTTTGCAAAAGATCTTTGCTATCGAACAGAATGTATCCGCACATTAGTGATAGAACGCTTGCAGCTGCGATTAAGCACACAACAGCGCGATTACGTGACTTTGGCGGCTTTTGCGCGCCTAAGCTAGACGTAAATCCAGCTTTTTCTCTTGATTCTTTAGACGTAAAAGCATCTTCGGGAATCTCGATTATATTATCTGGATTCTTAACGTTTTCATCGTCTTGCATGCGCACGCCGCCTGTTTTACCGATTAATTGCAACTCTGTATAACTATACAAGCCGTGCAGACTATATAAGAACTACATAAAGCCTACATAAGCTATACGCTTGCACACATAAATCGCAGATCTTACGTGCGCATTAATACTCAAGCAGTAATCGAGGCAAATCTGCGCAAGTTTTCTACAATACGAATCATGCGCTTATCCATCACTTTGCCACCAATAATTACGCCAACAACCAGCACAATCAAACCGTTCACTACAAACAGAATGCATGCAATCCACAGCAGTTTCGGCGCAAGAATAATAAACGCAATCACAGCCGCAGCCGAAGGAATCATGCAAACTACAGAAAGAAGCATAAAGCCGATAGCTGCAAAACTTCGCCCGCCAGCACTTCCTTGCGGCCTAGAGAATGGCTTTTCGATTGACGCTACAGGGTACATTGCAATGCACGAAGAAATTAAGCCAATGCCTATGGTAGCAAAAGCTACTCCGATTGGAGAAAGAGTTTGGAACATAACTGCATTCATATTTTGCTGAACATTTGCTACAAAGAAAAGGAAAGCGTAAACCCCTATTCCAAGAATTGCAAAGTACACAGCGCAAATCACGGACCAAACTATTGCGTGCGCTAAACGATCGTGCAAACCTTTTACGCCAATAATCGCATGCATAGTAAAAGCTGTTCCATCGTATGCAATATTGTTTCCAACAACCATTCCCATAAGCGTCGCAGCATATATCATCCAGCCAGAAACACCTATGTCCTGTGCTATAGAACCAAATCCTTTAGCATTAAAACTAGTTCCTCCTGCAACTACCAGCATAAAAAGCGGCGCAATAAGCAAAAACAGTTGACGCATATCTCTTCTCATAACGCTAACAATTCGAGCAATAATCGCACCAACTATGTTGTCTGGAACTGCTGCAAAGAAGCCGATTCCCTTAGTTTTAACAACTGTTTTTTGCTCACCGCGAAGTAGCTTAGGCTCTAATTTTGCGCAAAATACAGAGATTGCAAAGCAAGCAGCAATCGTCACAACGCAAATAAGGAAGCGAATAACAAGCGCAAGCCAATTGCCATTGATGGCGTCAAGAGGCAAAGCAATAGCCGCACTTAATGGAGTAAAAGCAGACACAGCGCAGAAACTTGTACCTAGCGAAATTACAATTTGCGAGGGGCTATGCGTATTCATTGATGAAACAAAAATCATGTACGCTATAAAAATAACAAAGTAAAAAATGTTTCTTGAACGCTTGTTTATTAAAATAGTGTCCAAAAGCTCAATAAGCATTTTGCTTAAAGACACGATTGTTGCAACGTAAAGCGGAGCCGCAATTACGCTTACTAAAACCGGCACAATTCCAAAGTTTCTGTACGCTAAAGACCACAAAGCAAGCGCGATTGTGCAGCTTACAGAAATCGCTCCAAAAAGTGAGCCAAGAAGCATACCAGCTTGCTGCTTTACGTGAGGAATGCCGTAAAGCGCAAAACTACGCGATTTTAGTGTTGTGTCGCTGCCTAACATAAACAAGTTTATAAACAGCGTAAAAATTGACACAATCGACGCAATCATTATTGGAATCAATTGGAATTCCTGCCAATCTTTAGCGTCTGCAAGCATTCCTGGATTAAGATACTTTCCTGCTTCCCAGCCTGCAAAACCAAGAGCACATATAATCGCAAGTCCGAAAACAATTGATATACCAAAACCGATTTTTTGCCAACTCGACTTTCGCATAACGGAAAAAGTAAGCGCCCAGCGAAGGCGAACCATTGTAAAAATAATAGACATGATTACTTACCGCCTTTCGCTCACGCGTTGTGGTTGCTTGCGATTGGCGTTGCGTTATAAGACTCGCCGCCATTAAGCCAATCAATGCGCGCAGCAGAATGACGTCCACCAACAAGCTCCATAAAGCGATCTTCAAGATCTTTGCCTTGAGCAACTTCTTCAAGAGTGCCAGAAGCTGCAACATGACCTTCATTAATAATCGCCACGTGCGAGCACATTTTTTCAACCAATTCCATAACGTGCGAAGAAATAATCACCGTGCCGCCAGTAGAAACATACTCGGCGAGAATATCCTTCAAATTTGCGCTAGAAACAGGGTCCACTGCCTCAAAAGGCTCGTCCAACACAAGCACGCGCGGGCTGTGAATCATTGCTGTTGCAAGGCAAATCTTCTTAGTCATACCAGTTGAATAGTCCGAAACCATAGTGTTTGCAGCTTCTGTTAAGTCGAAAGCAGAAAGCAAGTCGTTTGCGCGCTTTACGGATTCTGCGCGGCTCATATCGCGAAGCATGCCAGCGTATGTTAAAAGCTGAAGGCCAGTAATCGTCTTAAAAATCTCATCTGCTTGAGGCATTAAACCGATTGCGCGCTTAGCGCTATTTACATCGCTCCAAACATCGTTGCCAAAAATCGAAGCCGAGCCAGCATCTGGCATAAGCAAGCCCGTAAGCATTTTAATCGTAGTAGTTTTGCCAGCACCATTAGGGCCGACCAATCCATAGAAAGAGCCTGCTGGAATATCTAGCGAAAGATTATCTACAGCAACTTTCTTGCCAAAAGTCTTAACAAATCCGCGAATAGAAACCGCAGGAACTTCTGAATTGCTATCACTTGCATCACTCGAATAAGTGTTTGCACCAAAAACTGGAACAGAATCCACCATATAAACCTCGCAACATACAGATAAACGCACGTATTGCGCCACATTAATTGCGCAATCGCACGTTTATATCAAGGCTTCCATTATCTCATATATTGCGTATAAACACACTACGAGGCAGGTCATGTCGTTCGCGCAATACCGAGTAAGGGGAATATGCGCGTATTATTTTCCGCACTTTGTACGTGATTTAGGCCAAATTTGGTACAAAAAGCGGAGTTAATTCGCGCAGAACGCAGCAAAACTATCGACCCGTGTGATGAATCGGCTTCCACTCGCTCTTAGAGAACACAGCTTGGAACGCAATCGGCACATACGAAAGCATAAAAATCGGGAAGCTAAGCACGTACGCAAAAAGCTCTTTGTTAGTAGCTCCAAGCTTATCGTGTTCTACAAGAATAGTAAGCGAAACAAACACCATCATACCCAAAACGCTTGTAACAGTAGTAGTTATAAAGCTAAGCGTTGAATCAATCTGACTTGCCCACGTAACAAATCCAAATGCTGCAAATATAAATCCGAGTATAAGGCGAATAATCGCAAGCACCATAAACGGGCAAAGCATAAGCGTAAAATCAACCGACGAAAAATCGCGCTCGCGGATTCCGTGGCGTATAAGAGCCGCTCCGTAATATCGAAACACTTGCAAGAAGCCCTTACTCCAGCGCAGCCTTTGCCTCCAGCTTTGCCTAAACGAAACAGGCTGCTCGTCGTAAAGAACGGCCGACCCGCAATAGCCCACTTTGTCGCCGTGCAAAATCGAGTCCATTGTAAACTCAAGATCTTCGGTAAGCAGATGGAACTTCCACCCACGATTTCTGTGCATGATTTCGCGCGAAAACATGAATCCCGTTCCGCCTGCGTGGCAGCTAGATCCAAAAAGCATGCGCGAATTGTTAGTAAATCTCGATTCGCGTATAAACCACAATGCGGACCCAGAAGACACCCAATTATCCGATAAATTCACGGAATTTCTGTAGCTTGTTAAAATCTGATACCCAGCGTGGAATCCCTTGTTCATCTCTTCAAAATAGTGCAAATCTAGCTTATTGTCTGCGTCAAAAACAAAGTACGCGTCGTAATCTTTGTCTTTTCCAAGCTCCATTATGTGGTCCAAAAGGTAGCTAAGCGCGTAACCTTTGCCAATATGCTGCTTATCGAATCGCTCTATAACATTGCACCCATACTTTCGCCCAACTTGCGCCGTGCTGTCTGTGCAATTGTCGGCAACTAGCCAAATATCTATTAGCTGTTGGTTATAAGTTTGATGCTGTATGCACTCTATAAGATTTCCGATTACAGCTTCCTCGTTTCGCGCAGATATTAAAACCGCGTAATGCTTGTCCATTGGAGCATTCGGAAATACCACTGGCTTTGCAACAAGCGACGCCACTGCGCAAACGCCTTGGTAAATAACGCTGCTCACGCCGATTATGATTACTAAAACGTCGAAAATAGACAAAAGAATCATTTATTCCACCCGCTTCGTGGATTTGTGTTTGTGTTCGATTTTTTGTTTTTACTTTCGTTTGGAATTGTAGCAGATTTATTTGCTTGCGACTTACCTTGCGACTTATCTTGCGACTTATCTTTAGCATTTGCATGCAACCCGTCGGCTGCTTGCGATTCGCGAGCCGCTTGCCCACTATCCAAATCCGCATTTTCCGCACGCTTCTTAGCAATATCGCGATTAACTGCATCTAGAACATCGCGCGAAATCGCCATTGTTTCAATGTATCCAGAATCTTCTTTAGAATTTTGACTTTCGCTAGCATCACTAGAAGAAACACCAGAATCACTAGAAGAAACATAAGCTTGCTTATACCAATACATAATGTCTTCATTAATCGAAACTCTAGAAGACGAGCCTTTCATAACTCGAAGAACCTTGTCTTTAACAGGCTTTACAAAACTATTACCAATCGCTTCAACACTTGTAACCATAATAGACTTGCGATTAGGCTTTGGATCGTTCATTAATGGAGAATCAACAAGTTTGTATTGCTTTGTGCAAACCTTAAGAATGGCTTGCAAGCTGGCAGTAACAGGAAGCGCCAAAAATGCGCCGAGCGCCCCAAAAACAGCACCCATTACCAACACCGACAAAAATGCTACAGCAGGATTTAGGTCCATTGTTTTTTCGGAAATCTTAGGAGAAATCACCATGTTTTCAATCTGCTGATAGATGGTAACAAAAACAAGAACAGCCAATGCCGCTGCAAAACCGTTGGAACTCCAAGCAAACACAATTGGTAAAGCTCCGCCCAAATACGTACCAATCGTAGGCACAAATTGCGAAACTATTCCGCAGAACAGCGCAAGCGGAAGCCAGTACGGAACTTTCATAAATATTAGGAAAATCGCAGTACCCGTTGCGTTAATCGCAGCCAAAATTGTGCGCGAGAACAAGAAGCTCGATATTTGCTCTTGAACAACCGACCATATAAACAAAAATCGCCTTTGAGACTTAGGATTTAGCAAACGGCAAACACTTCTACGCATTGCAGGACCAGCCGCCGAAATATAATAAGTAACCATCAAAATGGTAAGCAAATCAAGCAAAGCGGCCATCAAACCCCAGGTGGTGTTAAGTGCAAAACCGCCAAAATCCACAACCCACGATGTTTGAATGTTGCGCAAAATCTCCATTCCAAGCTGCTCAATATTCGGCATCTTAAATCCAGTGGAATTTAACACAAAATGCGCAAATTGGTTGTATAAATCAGGCAAACCAAGAACCATAGAAACAGCTTGTTGCACAAAAAGATTGCCGAAAAGAACAAGCAGCAAAATAATAACCGCAAGCAGCCCAACCAAGCTTGCCAAAGACGCAAAAGCCCTACTCCAACCGTGTTTTATAAGGCGCACAACAAGTGGCTCTATTGCAAGCGCTATAAAAATGGAGATTACAACGTCGAAAACTATAAAAGCTATACTTCCCCACGCAAACCAAACAAAAATCGCAACAAACGCGGCGATTACCGCATACATAAGCGCGCGACTTAGCCAATCAGGAGGCCTGCGATTATCTCCCTTAGCTGGAAAAATCGAAGCTAAGTCGATTTTTGCGCTTGTGCCGTTGCTATCCATACGGCTTTCGTAGTTTTCTTTATTTGTCATAAATTCCATTGTACTTTACAAAGCGTGTAACACAATCGTAACCAGATAGTCGAGTCGCTGAAATCCAAAATCATATACAACAATCTAAACTATTTACTGAGATTTTTATGAAAGGATCGTGGCATGACCACTTTGCAAACTAAAGAAGATGCCGAGGCTTTGATTAAGCAAGAAGGCATTGAGTACGTATCTGTTCGATTTACTGATTTGATTGGCGTTCAGCAGCATTTTACTGTGCCTGCAAGTGAGTTCTTAAACAGCGCATTTACGGATGGAATGGCCTTCGACGGCTCTTCTATGCAAGGATTCCAGGCTATTAACGAATCCGACATGAAGCTTATTCCAGACGTAGACACCGCATACATTGACCCATTCCGCAAGCACAAGACTTTGAACGTTGCTTTTTCTATTGTGGATCCTGTAACAGACGAGCCTTATTCTAGGGATCCTCGCCAAGTTGCAATTAAAGCCGAAGCCTACTTAAAGGCCACTGGCATTGCCGATACCGCAAGCTTTGCTCCAGAAGCAGAGTTCTTTATTTTCGACAAGGTTCGTTTTGCAAACGACATGCAGCGTTCCTTCTACGAGGTGGATTCTAACGAGGCTCCATGGAATTCTGGCATAGACACCGAAGACGATGGCAGCAACAACATTGGTTTTAAGAATCGCGTAAAGCACGGATACTTCCCTGTGCCACCTGTTGATCACAACCAAGACTTGCGCGACGACATGGTTTACAATCTTCAAAAGGTTGGTTTGATTCTTGAGCGCTCTCACCACGAGGTTGGCGGCGCAGGCCAGCAGGAGATTAACTACCGTTACAACACGCTTGTTCACGCTGGCGACGACTTAATGAAGTACAAGTACGTTGTTCACGAGACTGCTGCTTTGGCCGGCAAGGCTGCAACGTTTATGCCTAAGCCAATTGCTGGAGATAACGGCACTGGTATGCACTGCCATCAGTCGCTTTGGAAGGACGGCAAGCCATTGTTCTATGCGGAAACTGGTTATGCTCAGCTTTCCGATATTGCGCGTTGGTACATTGGCGGCTTGATTAAGCACGCGTCTTCTGTGCTCGCTTTTACAAATCCTTCGCTTAACTCTTACCACCGCCTTGTTCCAGGGTATGAGGCTCCAGTCAACTTGGTTTACTCTGCTCGCAACCGTTCTGCAGCTATTCGTATTCCTCTTGCTGGAGATGCTCCTGCTGCTAAGCGTATTGAGTTCCGCGCGCCAGATCCTTCGTGCAACCCGTTCTTGGCGTTCTCTGCTCAGCTGATGGCAGGCTTGGATGGCATTATGAACCACATTGAGCCTCCTGCTCCTGTTGATAAGGATTTGTACGAGCTTCCTCCAGAAGAGCACGACGGCATTAAGCAAGTTCCTTCTTCGCTCGGTGAGGCTTTGCAGGCTTTGGAAGAAGATCACGACTTCCTTATGCAAGGAGATGTTTTTACTAGCGACTTGATTGAGACTTGGCTTAATCTAAAGCACGAAGAGATGGATATGGCTCGCTTGGCTCCAACGCCACTTGAGTACGAGCTTTACTTCCACATCTGATATTTGTGATTAATAAAATCCCCCGCAAGAAAACTTGTGGGGGATTTTATTTTGCATTCGTCTTTTATTTTAAATCGCAAAGCCTAGTGTTCTAGCAGCGTTTACAGGAACAGCCTCATCTGCCCAATAATCCTCAAGGTTTTCGTCGCTAGAAAGCGAGCGCATCTCAGCGCGATCAATGTAAAGCTCACCGCGCAAATGATCCGTCTCGTGCTGGAAGATTCGCGCTGGCCAACCGTGCAAGCGCTGCGAATGTTGCTTTCCATCCTCGTCTTGCCAAGTGGCTTGAATGTCTAGCCAGCGCTGACGAACAGCTTGATACCCTGCAACACTTAAGCAGCCCTCATAGAAGCTGCGCGTTTGCGTGCCAATTGGCTCATAGTGCGGGTTAATAATCGCCCTAAATGGCAATTCCGCAATATCTCTAGGGTCGTCTTCGTCGTCTCTAACGTGATCTTCTACAACCGCAATCGCTAAGCCAAGCCCGATTTGCGGAGCGGCCAAACCAACTCCTGGAGCGTCTAGCATAGTGCTGTGCATAAGCGAAATAAGCTTGTTAAGCGTTGCGCGCGTAAGCTGACCATCGTAAGCAACCGTGCGCTGCCTTAAAACAGGCTCCCCTGCTTGAACAATCGACAAAACGCCATCTTCTGTAGCAGAATCCAAAAGGCGCTCTACTGCGCGGCTAAGCTTAGTGTCGACACTTGCGTGATGCGTAAACATAGGACTCCTTTACAAGGCGATTCTACAAAACTTCTAACTCTATAAATCTAAATTTGACTATTGCTAATTGCATATATAAACAACAATACCAAAAGAGCTAGTATATCAAGATTATCCGCTTTTTGTAGTTCTAGACGGCGTGTTGAGCTACAAAAAGCGGAACCAATTGACGCATTTTGTACCAAATTCGACCCAAATCACGTACAAAACCCGTCAAACAACTCCGCACTTTGTACCAAATTTGACCCAAATCACGTACAAAGTCGGTAAAACTACAACTTAAGATTATCCGTTACAACTTGTGCAAGTCGCGCGCAAACCTCATCTGCTTGCTCTTGCGTTGCAGCTTCACACATAACGCGCACAAGTGGCTCCGTTCCGCTTGGTCTAAGAAGAACGCGACCCGTGTCTCCCAAAAGCGCACTTTCCTTCTCTACAGCATTAAGAACATCAGCATTAGTTTTAGCAGCCATCTTATCTACGTTTGGCACATTTACTAAGCATTGCGGAAGCTGTGGGAAGTCGGCAGCCATTTGTGAAAGCTTCTTGCCCTCTCGCACAACTTCTCGACACAACGTAAGCGCTGTAAGAGTGCCATCTCCCGTGGTTGCAAACTCGCGATTAATCACATGCCCCGACTGCTCGCCGCCAAGAGAATAATCGCCTCTAAGCATCTCTTCTAGAACGTAACGGTCTCCAACGCTTGTTTGAACAGTAGAGATGCCCATGTCTTTTAGCGCAAGCTTTAATCCAAGATTGCTCATTACAGTAACAACAAGAGTATTGTGATTCAGCTTGCCTTCGGCCTTCTTAGAACGCGCAAGAATGCCCATAATTTGGTCGCCATTAACCATGTTTCCGTTTTCGTCTACAGCCAAGCATCGGTCTGCATCTCCGTCGAAAGCTACTCCTAAATCGGCCTTAGACGCCTTAACCATAGCTTGCAACTGCTCGGGATGCGTGGAACCAGCATGATCGTTAATGTTGTAGCCATCTGGAGAAGCGTTAATAACAATCACTTCTGCGCCAGCCCTGCGCAATGCTTCTGGAGCTACTACAGACGTTGCGCCATTTGCGCAATCTGCCACTACTCTAAGACCTGCAAGAGGCTTAGGACGAGTAGAAGACTCACTGCTTAAAGGCGCTACAGAAGAAACAAGATGATCAATATAAAGATTCGTAGCTGTAGTGGTATCGTGGCTGATTCGCCCAACACCACTGCCCGTAGGACGCTGCCAATCCTTGCCTAAAACCGCCTCAATCTCGTCTTCTTTACTGTCTGGAAGCTTAAAACCACCGCGCGCAAAGAACTTGATTCCATTATCTGGCATTGGATTATGCGAAGCAGATATTACTGCACCCATCTCTACGTTTAGCACAGAAGTTAAAAAGGCCACGCCAGGAGTTGGGATTATGCCAGCGTCTATAACGTCAAATCCGCCTGCACTCATGCCTGCTGCCAAAGCGGATGCTAGGAAATCGCCAGAAACGCGAGTATCGCGACCAACCAGCGCCCTTCTCCTAGCGTGCATCTTTTTCCCTGTATCTTCGCTATTTGAATCGCTGCTATGCGTTGCCTCTCCTAAAACACGGACGGCAGCATCGCCTAAATCTAACGCTAATTGTGCAGTCAAATCGCGATTCGCTAATCCTCTAACGCCATCGGTACCGAACATATTTGGCATAATCAGACTCTTTCAATTAGATTTCAAAAAACACACTGTGTTCCATTTTACTCTGCAATGCGCTAGACGCGCCACAGTTTCACGCTACGACTTAAGCACTTAATAATTAAACACAAAACCAGGTTATGAACCTAATATATGCACAAAAACAATTAAGTCCGCCTAAAAAGACGGACTTAATATTTAATGCTATTTAATGCTTAAAGTGATTAAATCACTCAAATAAAGCCAATAAACTAAAATCAGGCCTCTACTGGAGCATTAACATCTGCAGGCAAAGCAGCCTTAGCAGCTTCGACGATTGCCTTAAAGGTTTCAACATCGCTAACAGCAAGCTCTGCCAAAGCGCGGCGATCCAATTCGATGCCAGCTAAGCGCAAGCCCTGAATAAAGCGGTTGTAGGTGATTCCTTCTGCGCGAACAGCAGCGTTAATGCGCTGAATCCACAACTTGCGGAAGTCGCCCTTGCGAGCCTTGCGGTCGCGGAAGTTATAAGTAAATGAGTGAAGCAGCTGTTCCTTTGCCTTGCGATAAAGGCGGGAACGCTGACCGCGATAACCCGAAGCCCTATCAAGAACAACGCGACGCTTCTTGTGAGCATTAACTGCGCGTTTTACTCGTGCCATAAGTATTCCTCAGCTTTCTTAAAAATTTTTAATTGCGTCTTCGTTTTACTGCACTTACTTAGCTAGCAAGCCCTTCAAATTCTTGCTCTGTGCTGTAGCTAAAACCTTATCTGCAGACAAAGCACGACGCTTACGAGCAGACTTATGCTCCAAGTTGTGGCGCATTGCGCTACCATCGTGCATTACCTTACCAGTGCCGGTAAGGCGAACGCGCTTGGACGCTGCGGAATTAGTTTTCATCTTCGGCATTGCTGCCCTCCTTATGATTCTGATCAGATTCTACAGAAGCTTTTGCGGACACATCGGCCGCTGCCTGAGCTCCTTGCTTTGCCGCAAGTCGTGCTGCTTGACGAGCTTGACGCTCTGCGCGCGATTCAGCGCCTCTACGACGCTGCTCAGACTGAGTATGAATCTTTTTACCCTTAGGCGCGAGAGTCATTATTATGTTACGACCCTCTTGCTTAGGGGCAAACTCCACGGTTCCACTTTCGGAAACCTCATCTGCAAGCCTACGCAATAACTCAACTCCGCCTACAGGCCTCGACTGTTCGCGGCCGCGCAGCATAATGGTGACTTTTACTTTGTCTCCACCATTTAGGAATCGAAGAACATGACCCTTCTTAACGTCGAAATCGTGATCGTCAATCTTGAGTCGGAAACGAATTTCCTTAATCTCGGCCGTACTTTGATTACGACGCGCTTCACGAGCCTTAATCTTCTCGTTGTACTTGTACTTACCGTAGTCAATAAGCTTGGCTACAGGAGGCTTAGCAGTAGGCGCAACCTCTACAAGATCGAGGTTTGCTTCCTTTGCTAGGTTCAACGCTACCGAGGTCGCAATAACACCCACCTGCTCGCCTTTCGGACCGATAAGGCGTACTTGTGAGACGCGAATCTCTTCGTTAATGCGTGGTTCGTCGCTAATGATGACTCCAATCCTTGTTAAAACAGTGGAACAGCGCACCAAAAGGTCAAAGATAAATTCAAGTTCAAACATCAATCAAATGCGCTTAAGAATAGCGCTATAGCAAGCATATTGCTACGTGACCGAAGTCATGAACCCGAAACCCTTTAGGCTTCCAGGTGGGATATACCACTTTCTTGATTACTCAAGCCAAATGTCTATTCTACTTGGAGACTTGACAATAGTCAAACATGCTCAAAAACACTAAACGAATACTAAACCAGTACTAAATCAGTCGCAACAAAACACGCGATATAATCGCAATTCCGCGCGCGCGGTATTATATGACTATGGAGCCTTTGAAGCGCTGCGTTGTTTTAGCAGCTGGAGATTATTACGACCATACGCGCGAACACGTTCCTGATCGCGCTTTAACTATTGCAGCCGATGGCGGCTGGGATCATGCATGCAGACTTGGTTTACACGTTGATGCTCTAATTGGCGACTTTGACTCCGTGCGATTAAAGCTCCCAACAGACGCTGCGATTACGAGACTTCCTGCAGAAAAAGATGACCCTGATTTGCTTTCTGCTCTTAAAGTTGGTTGGTCTAAAGGCTCTAGAGAATTCCATATTTTTGGCGGCTTAGGCGGCCGCGTTGATCACACGATTTCCAATATTCAGCTTATGGTTCGACTTGCAGTTAGAGGCGGAATTGGATTCTTGTATGGAGACGGCACGATTGTTACAGCAATTCACAACGGTTCCCTTGACTTTCCTGCGTCCAACGGTCCCGAAGGCCGAATGGTTTCTGTATTCTCACACACGCCTGTTTCTAACGATGTAAATGAGATTGGTCTTAAATATCAACTTCAGCACGAAACTATGTATGGCGATGCCGTTCAAGGCCTAAGCAACGAATTACTAAATGACACTCCTGCGCACATTGACGTTCACGAAGGCACTCTTGTAATCACATTCCCTATAGACGCTCCACTGCCGCAAGTTAGCTGGTTTAAGCGCCCAGTTGGCGATTTGGGAGATGTAAACGCTAGTGTGTCGAGCGCTCTAGCTGTTTCGCCAAAGTAGTGCGAATAATCGCAAATATGCGACGCAACAAGGCAAAATGTTGCACAAGTGTAATACAAAATGATGCACTAACGTAGTACATGCCGCACATTAAAATGAACATGTTAGTTTAAATAACGAAGACCAAAAACGTATTGTTAAAAATCGCGAAAAATCGCAAAAACCGTGCGTTAAGGTTTCACTCAAGGGAGATCACACATGACAGTCAAGATTGGTATTAACGGCTTTGGACGTATCGGCCGTTTGGCATTCCGTCGTATTTTTGAGCTTCAAGCTCGTGGCGGTCAAGCTGGCGATATTGAAGTCGCAGCCATCAACGATCTGACCACTCCTTCAATGCTTGCTTACTTGCTTAAGTACGACAGCACTCATGGCACTTTCCGCCACGACGATGGCACCCCAGTTGAGGTGACTTCCACCGAAGACGCAATCGTAGTAGATGGCAAGACTTACAAGGTTTACGCCGAAAAAGACGCAAACAACATTCCATGGGTTAAGAACGATGGTGTTGAGTTCGTGCTCGAGTGCACTGGTTTCTACACTTCTGCAGAAAAGTCCCAGGCTCACTTGAACGCTGGAGCTAAGAAGGTTCTTATCTCTGCTCCTGCTAAAGACGAAACCACCCCAACCGTTGTGTTTGGTGTAAACCAAGAGATCTTAAAGCCAACCGATAACATTGTGTCTGCTGGCTCTTGCACCACCAACTCCATGGCTGCAATGGTTAAGCTTTTGCAAGATAATTGGGGCATTAAGTCTGGCTTTATGACCACTATCCACGCTTACACTGGCACCCAGATGATTCTCGACGGCCCACGCGGCTCCAAGCCACGCAACAACCGTTCTGCTGCTTGCAACACAATCGAGCACTCCACTGGTGCTGCTAAGGCAATCGGCAAGGTTGTTCCAGAGGTTAACGGCAAGCTTCAGGGTCACGCTCAGCGTATTCAGGTTCCAGATGGATCCGTTACCGAGTTGACTACTGTTCTCGAGAAGCCAGCAACCACCGAAGAAATCAACGAAGCCTTTAAGAAGGCATTCGAAAACTGCGATTACTTTGGCTACAACGCCGATAGCATTGTGTCTTCCGACATTATTGGCGATACTCACGGTGGCGTTTTCGATCCAACTCAAACCGACGTTAACACTGTTGACGGCGTAACCTTGGCTCGTACCGTTACCTTCTACGACAACGAATACGGCTTTACTGCTAACATGATTCGCACATTGCTTTACTTCGCTGAGATTGCTGAGTAAAATTAGCGAAACAAATAAAGCTAAATAAAACTACAAACCCCTTGCGGTGACTCATCGCAGGGGGTTTTCGCAACGCATTGCACACGGGGGTAAAAATGGGCAAAAAACATGCTGCAACAGGCAAAGCAACGCCAGCAATCGCACAGCTAGAAAATGCTGGAATCACATTCCGTGTTGTTGACTACGAGCACGATGCAGATCACATGGATGACGGCTACGGCATGGAAGCAGCGCAAAAATTAGGCGTAAACGCAGAGCAAGTTTGCAAAACGCTTATGGTAGACACAGGCGAAAAGCGCGTAGTCGGCATTGTGCCAGTAAACGCTCGATTAAGCATGAAGGCGATTGCGAGCGCAGTAAATGCCAAAAAAGCCAGCATGACAAGCCCAGATGTAGCTCAACGCGAAAGCGGATATGTTGTTGGAGGAATCAGCCCATTTGGTCAGCGCACTCATCACGAAACTGTGTTGGACGCTAGCGTTATGCACTTTGACGAGATTCTTGTTTCTGGAGGAAAACGCGGTCTTGACGTTGTTCTAAATCCAAACGATTTGGTTAGCTTGCTTAACGCAACTGTTGCAAATATTCTAGCTTAAAGCTAGCAAACGTCGTGGCAACGTGCGATAATCCGTAAGGTTGTTCATTTTAATCGTTAGGAGTTTATTATGGGTATGCGTGGACGCAAGCGCAAGGCTCGCCGCAAAAAGGCAGCAAATCACGGCAAAAGGCCAAATGCTTAATGCAAATGCTTAATGCAAATGCTTAATGCAAATGCTTAATACGTTTGATTTGCGTATAAATTTGTAACTAAAAGCCCACGGATTTATTACCGTGGGTTTTTTGTTTACGTGATTTTTAATCAAACTACCAAACGACTCAAAAACGCACGCAAGGGTCTTCGCTGCATTCTAGGATTATTGCATGGCAAAGAACATAGATGAGTTGCTAGAAGCACTAGAAAAAGCACCGCAGCAAGATAAAAACACAACATTGTGCAAATCAATGCTGCTTGGCTTCGACACAGAAACAACGGGCGCAATTATTGGCAGTGATTCAATATGCTCTGCAACGCTCGTTTTTAGAGACCCAGCGCGTGGGCGTAACAATGACGTTATTGCAACGTGGCTTGTAAACCCGCATAAGCAAATCAACCCTAAAGCAAGCGAAGTAAACGGCTTTACAAACGAGTTTTTGCAAGAAAACGGAGGCGATCCAACTCAAGAAATCGAATTACTTGGAAAAGCCATTAGCCTTGCACAAAGCAAGAATATTCCACTTCTTGCATACAATGCGCCTTTTGACGTTAAAATGCTAAACCATGATTTGCAAAGATGGAGTCTTGACTCTTTGCAAAATCGCCCAAAAAGCACAATTAATGGCGGCGAGATGCTTATTGTAGACCCGCTTGTTATAGATAGAGCCATTTCTAAGCGAACTGGCAAACGCACACTTACATACACAACGCAGTTTTATGGAATAGAGCCAATTGGCAATTTTCACGATGCTACAGCAGATACAGTTGCTGCAGTTGATTTGATTGAGCCTATAAGCGAGTTGCACGAAAATGTTGCAAATCTTAAGTTATGCGAGATTATGGTTTGGCAGCGAGACGCTTACGCAAAGTGGAAGTTAAGCTTTGATAGCTGGCTTAAGTCTAAAGGAAGACCAGTTAGCGAAGGAAGTTGGCTGTAATTAATGGCGATTATTGTGCAATTTGCGCGCGAAAAAATCGCAAGCAGCCGCACGAATCAAATAAACACAACTAAAATAAAATCAACTAAAATAAAACGCAAATAGCAAAAACAACACGGAAAAGCGAAATGTCTTTACAAAAATTATCTTTAGACGAAGCATGCAATATTTTGTTGAAGCAAAATCTTTTGCGAGAAATAATACAAAATAAAAGTGCGCAAAAACATGACGATTTAACGCACGAAAACGACCAAACTTGGTCAATCGATGCTAGCGATTTTAGTGCGCACTCAAAGCCGTACAGCCACATAACGTACGATTCGCGCGATATTAAGCCAAACACATTGCTTTTTATTAAGGGCAATTTTAAGCCAGAATACCTTAAAGACGCAGATAAAAATGGCTTAAACGCATACGTTGCTCAGGATTGCTACGCGGAATACACTAATGCGGTTGGATTGATTGTAACAGATGTTCATAAAGCTATGAGCTTACTTTCGGCAGCATTCTTTAACAATCCGCAAGAAAAGCTTACGACTATTGGCATTACGGGAACAAAAGGCAAAACAACCACAGCATACTTTACTCATGCTATTTTGAACGCACATTCTAATGGCAAAGCGGCGCTATTCTCTTCGGTAGACAATTGTTTAGATGGTAAAACATATATTGAGTCGGACTTGACTACGCCAGAAAGCCTAGATGCATTTAGAATGATGAGCCAAGCCGTAGAAAATGGCATGAAATACCTTGTTATGGAAGTTTCGTCGCAAGCATACAAAGTCAACCGCGTGTATGGATTGCACTTTAATGTTGCGGCATTTTTGAACATTAGCCCAGATCACATAAGCCCAATCGAACACCCGACTTTTGAAGATTATTTGTATTGCAAGCGTCAAATCGTAAAAAATACGGATGCACTTGTGCTTAATGCGGATTGCGCGCATGCGGATTTGCTTCTTCAAGACGCAAAGCAAAATGGCGTAAAAGTCACGACTTTTTCCAGAATACACAAAGAAGAACTAGACGGAAACACTTGTAATTGCACAGAATGCAGCGATTATTCCGATATTCATCCTTACGAAAACAGCGAAAAATACCCAGAGCTTGTTTTGCCAAGATATGTAGCGATACCAGAGTTGCAAGAATCGCAAGAATCCGATGAATCGCAAGGATTGCAGAGCTCGCAAAATACGCAAAATACGTCAGAGCATTGTATTGCGATCTTAGAAGGCGAAGCTAACGAGTACGTAAATCAAGACATGCCTAATTACAGCGCTATAGACAAATTCAATCTAAAAATCGCAGGCGACTTTAACTACGAAAACGCCACTGCAGCAATCGCAATCGCAAACGCATTAAGCATAAATGAAAACACAGATCAAAAAGCCCTACATGCTATAGAAAACGTTCAAATATCGGGGCGAATGGAAGTCTTTAAAGACACAAAATCCAATACAGTTGCCATAGTTGATTACGCACACAACTACATTTCCACAAAATCTGTTGTTGACTTCGTATACGACAAATACGGTAACAATGATCTTAGAATCACGCTTGTAACAGGATCCACGGGAGACAAAGCCGTTGACAGGAGAAAAGAAATAGTTCAAGCCGCACAAGATCGAATCAACCAATTTGTGTTCACTCAAGAAGACACAAATGTCGAAGACGAAATGGACATTTGCAAATACATGCAATCTTGCGTAACCAATCCAAACGTTGAATCGCGAATTATTATAAACAGAGCTGAAGCTATTGAGTACAGTGTTGAAGAAGCAAGAAAAGATGCTAGAGAGAACAACAGACTAAACATAATACTTGCTATCGGAAAGGGCGACGAACGCTGGATAAAGGTGCACAACAAACATGTTCCTTACGAAGGAGATTCGTTTATTATTAAACGCTTATTTAGCTAGTTTAGCTAATCACCTCTTTAGCTAAAGTCATTCCGCAAGATTTGGATGAATATTAGCGCGTTGATCTTTTGGCTTCTTTAAGTCTGGATTAACGCGCTCAATCAGCATAGTGCGCGCATCTCCTGCCGTAACAAAGCTGCCGCAAATCAGCACTCCGTGCCCATACCCCACTCCAAGTTCATCGTCTTCGTCAACAAGATTCACTGCCGTTTGAATAGCGTCTGGAAGATCGTCAACGCGAATCACGCGATCTTTACCAAACACACCAATCGCAATCTTCTCTAAATCTTTAGGATCCATAACGCGGTCTCGCCAAGAGTTACGCGTAACAATAATCTTAGTTAAAATCGGCTCAAGCACACCCAAGTATTCTTCAACTTGCTTATCTGCCATCATTGCCACAACGCCAATAAGCTGCTCAAAATTATAGTTTTCTTCGATTGTTTTACGAAGCGACTCGGCAGCATTAACATTGTGACCGCCGTCAATAATAATCGTTGGAGAAGTACGCACTTGCTCAATTCGGCCAGGAACCTTAACTTGACTCAAAGCCTCGGCAACCAAATCGCCGTCTAAAGCGCCATTTACAGGCAGAACAACCTCCGCAGCAGCAAGCGCCGCCAACGCATTATGCGACTGATGTACACCAAACTTATCTATTGGAACATCTTCATAAGTGCCATTTGGAGTTCGCAAAGTGGCAACTTGACCACCAACAGCTGGAGTGCGCGAAACAACCTCTAGCTCGCCGCTGCCGTCACTAAAGTCACGTAAAAGCTTGGCATTATTGCGATTTGCCACCTCTTGAATAATAGGCAAAACTTGCGATTCGTGTGGCTGCGGCCCCAAAATCACAGTGCAATTTGGCTTAATAATGCCAGCCTTTGTACGCGCAATCTCTTCAACCGTGTTTCCAAGCCATTGCATGTGGTCCATGTCTACAGGGCCAATAATCGCAGCATCCGCGTTCATAACATTAGTGGCGTCCCATTCGCCGCCCATGCCAACTTCCATCACAGCAACATCTACAGGAGCGTCAGCAAAAGCCCAAATCGCCATAGCTGTAAGCACTTCAAAAAAGCTCATGCGCGGCTTGCCATCAGCATCCATGCGAGCGTCAACCATGTTTATAATGTCTTTCATTTGATCAAACACGTCAACAAACTGGTCATCGCTAATTTCTTGGCCGTCAATCATAATTCGCTCATTTACGCGTTGCAAATGCGGCGAAGTATAAAGACCCGTGCGCAAACCGTACGCGCGGCAAATCGCCTCCGCCATGCGCGCCGTGGAGCCTTTGCCATTGGTGCCAGTAATGTGAATCACGTGCATAGACTGCTCTGGATGCCCCAAAATATCAAGAATTAAGCGCATTCTATCTAAATCAAGATTTGTCTTGTTATGCTCTGGAGCGCGGCTCATAATATCTCGCTCAACGTCAACAATTCGCTCATTGGTGCGATTTGGATGTTCCATCGACATTTTGTGCTCCCCTATTTTTGATTTACGTTTTCGGATTTACGTTTCGCTCATTTTTCCAACTATCTAGATTAATAACTGTAGTGTTTTTGTACCTGATTTACGGCGTGTCGTGGTACAAAACGCGTAAAACAACTCCGCACTTTGTACCACATTCCACCCAAATCACGTACAAACTCGGGAGATATCGCTCGCGCGCTACGCTTCTCAAGCGAAAAGGCAGGTCGTCGCGCGAACATGTTTGCTTGCGTTGAATAATCGGTTTTATAGCGCGTTATAGATTTCTGCAATAATCAAAAACGTTACAAATCGCACAAAACTAGCGCATAAAGGCGTGTTAGTGGCGATTAAATGGTAAAGTACACGTTGGCGTTTCTGCCCAGGCTGCGTAGGTCGAGAAACGCTCAAAGAAATTACAATGCGCAGCAATCAATAGTTAGGAACACTAATGAGTGATATTCTAAACAACGAATCCGCAAACAATCAAAGCGAAGAAAACGCACAATACTCCGCACAATCCGAAACTCCAATAACCGATAAGGCTCGTGCAAACGCAAATCCTGCACCAACAACAATCGCAAGTCTTAAATGGCGCGTTGCAGATATATCGCTCGGCGCCGCTCTAGCCGCCTTGTTTGGCATAATCTACTGGGGCTTTACCATTGTGTTCTTCTCCCAAATCTCCCCTATTTTGCGCACTGTTTTGCCTGGATTTGGCAGCATTTTGCACGGCGTTTGGTACATGTCTGGCCCACTTGCTCTTCTTTTAATCCGCAAGCCTGGTGCTGCGATTTACGTAAACGTTGTTGGCGCCGTGTTTGAGAACATTCTTGGCCAGCAATACTCTGCGTTTATGGTTTTGGCTTCTGCCGCTTTGCAAGCCGTGTTTAGTGAGCTTCCTTTTGCTATAGCTCGCTACAAAAAGTACAATCTTACTTTAAGCGTAATTTCTGGCACGCTTACCGCTCTTGAATATGGTATTTACTTAATGTTTGTGGTTTACCAGGGCAAGAGCGCAAACTATCTTACAATTCACATGATTTGCGAACTTATAAGCGGCTTTGTGATTGCAGGCATTGTTCCTTGGCTTCTGTTCGTTGCAGTTCGTAAGACTGGAGCTTTGAGCAATTTTGCTTCTGGAAGAGACCAAGAAGTAGTAGCATAACTATTTACTCTAAAGCTGCTTGCGACTTGTCTTGCGCGCACCCATGCGCTTTGCGTGCTAAACAACACGTTAATCGTAGTGTGTTAAACAGCGTGTTAAACGTTTATGGGTGTGTGCTAATCTAGTCGTTGCTAACTTTGTTAGCGTGGGGCTTTAGCTCAGTCGGTTAGAGCAACGGACTCATAATCCGTCGGTCCAGGGTTCAAGCCCCTGAGGCCCCACTAAATGATCGCCTTAATGGCGTATAAAAAAGCTTCAACTCGTTTGATTCTAGGAATTAACTAATTAATCTTACAAGTTGGAGCTTTTATTTATATTCTTTGCAGCCTATAGCCCTGCTTTAGAAAGATAGTCTGGGATTTCGCTCGGGTACTCTGGCCACGCTCCTGCTTGAGTGCAAACGTACGCAGCAGTGTTGATTGCAGCACGATGCGCGTCTTTAAGCGAATCGCCAGCTAAAATCCTTGCAGTAAACGTGCCAGAGAATGAGTCTCCAGCACCAACCGTGTCGTTAACTTCCACATGAGGAGTTGGGTAGGTAGAGCTTTCGCCATTCTTAGTAAAGATTGCGCTAAAAGTAGATCCGCCAGTCAAAATCACATAATCCAAACCATAGCGAGCCTGGAACCATTTGCAAGCCTCATTGTCGGAAGTTTCGCGAATATTGAACATATCTCTAAGAAGAAGCAGCTCGGAATCGTTAAGCTTAAAAACAGTTGCCTCTTTAAGAAGAGCGTCAATCAAATCCTTTGAATAATGATCGCTACGAATGTTTATGTCGAAGAACTTCATAGCGTTTGGCTTTGCGTGCTTTAAAAGCTCCAAAACAGTATCGTGCGTTTCTTGCGATCTTAAGCTAAGAGTTCCAAAGCAAATCGCGTCTGCTTTGCTAACAAGATCCACAAGTTCGCGCGTATAAACAATATGATCCCACGCAATGTTTCGCACAATCGTGTACTCTGGAATGCCATTTCTAAGCGAAACATCTACCGTACTAGTTGGCCAAGCATTGCGCTGAATAACGTGCTTAATTCCTGCTTTTTCAACTTCTTCAACAAGTTCATTGCCAAGAGAATCTTCTCCAACAGCACTAATAACGTAGCTTTCTGCACCATTACATTGCGCGTGATACGCAAAATTCGCTGGAGCACCTCCAACTCGTTTTCCTTGGGGAAGCAAATCCCACAGTAGTTCTCCAAGTGAAAGAACGATTGGCTTAGTCATTGTATTCCTTTCGAGAGTATCGATGATTTTGGCTGCGACTCGTTAATCAACATCTTTATTGCAACAAGTCACATAAATGCATAAAACACATAAATGTATAAAACGCATGAAACATATAAAGCTTATGCAGCACACAAGCCACATAAGCCGCAATAAAGTAATGTTGTTATAACAACTAAGTGCTATAACAACATTATTGCGTAAAGATTAGATAATTAATTTAGATAGTCTTAGATGATTCTAAATAATCCTAGATAATCCTAGACAATCCTAGACAATCCGTTTAGATAGCAGCACACTATTTAGCAGCGCGCTGAGCCATCCAAGCTTCAACATCTTCGATTTGCTTAGGAATATCGATAGAAAGCCACTCAGGACCATTCTCCGTCATCAAAACATCATCCTCAATGCGGATTCCGATTCCGCGCATTTCTGGCGGAAGCATAAGATCATTGGCAGCAAAGTACAAGCCAGGTTCGATTGTAAAAATCATTCCTGGAGTAATCTTCGCACCCTGATAAGCCTCGTAGCGAGCTTGAGCGCAATCGTGAACATCTAGACCCAAGTGGTGAGCAACACCACACGCATGCCAGCGACGATGCTGCTGACCTTGCGGCGAAAGCGATTCCTCAACACTAACCTTTAGAATGCCCCACTCGTGCAAATGCTCCGCAAGCACGCGCATACAAGCGTGGTGAATATCGCTGTAGGTAGCACCTGGCTTAGCAGCCTCAAAACCAGCTTGCTGAGCGTCGAGAACGCACTGGTAAAGCTTCTTTTGCAAATCCGTAAACTTGCCATTGGTTGGGAAAGTTCGCGTAATATCTGCTGTGTAAAGGCTGTTGACTTCCACGCCTGCGTCAATAAGCAAAAGTTCGCCGCTAGAAACCACGCCCGTGTTGCGCATCCAGTGCAAAATTGGAGCGTGCTTGCCAGAAGCAACAATTGTATCGTAGCCAACTTCGTTTCCAACTTCTCGAGCAACGGAGTTAAAAGCGCCTTCAATCATGCGTTCAGAATGCTCCTTGCCCAAAGCTTGAGGCAAACGCGTAAGCATGCGGTCAAAGCCTAACTTTGTAGCAGCAACAGCTTTGCGCATTTCGCCAATCTCGTAGGCATCTTTAAGCATTCGCGCTTCGGCTGCTACTTCGTGCAACTTATCGTCTGCAGCAATATTTGCATCTTCGTCGCTAAATCCGCTCGCTTCTCTTAAAGCATCTACGCGCGCAGTTAAATCAGCATCCGACTCGCGCACAATTCGCACGCGCACGCTTTCTGCAGCGCTATTATCGTCGCTAACGTTTTTTGCAATTGCGTCGTCAAGCTCGGCAATATCGCGCGTTTCAATGCCAGTCATAGCCTTAAGCTCTTTAAGTCCTGCGCGAGGGCCAACCCAGTATTCGCCGTAATGCGGATCTTTGTAGAATGCTGCAGTGCTATTGTCTGCGCGAGGAGCCACAAAAAGCTGCGGAATGTGAGTTTTGCCAGCCGCTTCCTCATCGCTTCCTGCTTGCACTGGCTCAAGCACAAGAACAGCGCCTGCCTCGTAATCCTGGCCCAAGCCAGTGTAGTATGCGAAAGTTGTGTCTGGCCTAAAAGCGTAGTCACAATCGTTATTGCGCACTTTTGGCTGGCCTGCTGGAATAACAAGGCGCTCGCCTGGGAATCGCTTGCCAAGAGCCTCTAGACGCGCTGGTGTGTATTTCGACGATTCAAGCGGTTCGATTTGAGGCTCCTGGTTATCCCAGCCGCTAGTCATAAACTCTTTAAAGGAATCGCTGTTTGGTCGCAAAGATCGATTGTTTACGCGGTCTTGTGCTTTTTGCGTGCCATCCGCGTTTAGTTGCTCTCCATGTATTGTTGGTGTTGATTGATGCATATCTTCTGCCATCTTGCGACTCCTTGATTTTAATCTTAATCAACTTAATCTTAATCAACTTAGATTCAATCTACATTTCCCTATTTTCTTATTAGGAATGTACATTGAAAATTGCTATTTGATTGCAAAAAACTAGAGCGAAGCGTTGTAATGCTGCACTTTAAGCGTACGGCGAGAAGAATCAAGCTTGCCGAGCACCATACGACGCAAAGCAAGGTCGGCATCCTTATGCTCATCAAGCCAGCTTTGCCCGCGCTCAACCAACTCGTCTACATCCGCATAATTTGGATACAAGCCTTCAATCAAAGTTTCCGCCATGTGGAATGTGCGATTCTTCCAAATCCACTCAACTTCCGCAAAGTAGCGTTCAACATAAGGCTTAACCAAATCACCTTTAGCAGTGCTTGCAAATCCAGCAACAACAGCACCCATTTGCATATTAGTCAAATCAAGATTGCGCAAAGCCTGTTCAAAAGCCCAATCCTTAGCTTCTGCAGTTGAGCGAGCCGCACGAGCCTGGTATGCGTATTCACGATTCTCGGTAGTATCGCGCTTAGCGAGTTCCGCATCAATTCCAGCTTCGTCCAAAGCATTTACGCCTGCGAGCGCAATAAGAATGCTCCAGCGCAAGTCGTTGTCGATTTCCAAGCCTTCTAAGCGCACAGAACCGTCAAGCAATCCATTAGCGATTTGCACAAACTCACTATCTCCAACTTCGCCGTATCCAAGATAAGCCTTTAGCAACTGGAACTGTTCGTCAGAGCCTGCGTTAGCCGCCAAAGCCAACTGCCAGAGTTCGTGAGCAACATGCTTTGCAACTTGCGCTTGGCGCTCAGGCACAACATAGTGGCTTGCAGTTACCTTTACTTGACCAAGAGCATAGCGGAAAGTAGTTGATTCGTGCTCTGTTGCCAAGGCCTTAAGGCTAAGTTCCACAAAGCGCTCTGCTGGGAATTCTGCGTCGCGAGTCATATCCCACAATGCGAGCCAAATAAGCGAGCGCGTCAAAGAATCCTTAAAGCGGTAGAGATTTTCTGCAGCAAATTCAAGCGACTTTTCGTCAAAGCGTAGCTTTGTGTAAGTCAAGTCGTCGTCGTTTACAAGAATAAGCGCTGGCCTTTGCAATCCGCGCGCTTCCGCCACTTCCGTCACTTCGCCATCAACATCTAGTTCGATTCGCTTTGTGCGCACAATTTCGCCACTTGCTTCGTCCACATTGTAGAATCCAACAGCCAAGCGGTGTGCGCGAAGAACAGGATGCTCAACTGGGGCGCTCTGACGCAAACGCAAAGAAGCAATAGTGCCGTCGCTAGCTTCTTCAACTTCTGTAGAAATCGTGTTAATTCCAGCCTTTTCAAGCCATTGCGCACTCCAAGACTTAAGATCGCGTCCGCTTGTAAGCTCCAACTCGTGCAACAAATCAGCCAAAGTTGCGTTACTATAAGCGTGCTTGCTCAAATAGTTGTGAATTCCTTCAAAGAACTTTTCGCGGCCAACATATGCTACAAGTTGCTTCAAAACAGAAGCGCCCTTTGCGTAAGTAATGCCGTCGAAGTTAACGGAAGTGTCGTTCAAATCGTTGATTGGAGCCACGATTGGATGCGTTGTTGGAAGCTGATCTTGATTAAGCGCCCAACTCTTTTCGCCAGAATTAAACGTGCTCCAAGCGTCGTGCCATTCGGTTGCTTCAGCCGTTGCAAGCGTAGACGTAAACTCAGCAAAAGACTCGTTGAGCCAAAGATCGTTCCACCACTTCATAGTTACGTAGTCGCCGAACCACATGTGTGCAAGCTCGTGCAAAACTGTTACAACGCGGCGCTCAGCATAAGCGTCTGTAACTTTGGACTCAAACACGTATTGGTCGCGAATTGTAACCATACCAATGTTTTCCATAGCTCCAGCGTTGTATTCTGGCACGTAAATCTGATCGTACTTTGCGTACGGATATGGCACTCCCCAAGTCTTAGCGTAGAAAGCAAAGCCCTTCTTTGTAATATCAAACAAGTAGTCAACGTCTTTTGCAAACGCGTCTTTAAGCGCCTGACGGCAGTACATTGCCATTGGAACTACGCGACCGTCCTCGTTGTTATAAGACGTATGCCACTGCGCGTAAGGGCCTGCGCAAATCGCAGTTAAGTAGGAGCTCATTTTTGGAGTTGACTCGAATACCCAGCGCTTCATGCCTTCTACAACACCATTTTCCAAAGTGCCGTCTTCAGTTTCACGACCTTCAATCGCAGTTTCGCTGGCGACTGGCATGTTGGAAGTAACAATCCAACTTTCTGGAGCATCTACACTAAAGTCAAAAACAGCCTTCAAATCTGGCTGGTCAAACACTGCATAAACTCGGCGAGCGTCTGGAACCTCAAATTGCGTGTAAAGGTAAACGTTGCCGTCGGAAGGATCAACGCTTCTGTGCAAGCCCTCGCCCGTGTTGGAATATTGGCAATTTGCTACGACTTCTACGGTGTTATGCTCAAGCAAATTGGCAAGCTCGATACGGCTATCTGCAAAAACCTTAGAAACGTCAAGAGAAACGCCATTAAGCGCAACGGATTCAACGCTGTTTGCAATCAAATCAAGGAAGCTTGTTCCACCAACTTTTGCGCCAAACTCAATTTTTGTGTGCGACTTAAAATCGCTGCCACCCTTGCCTAAATCAAGTGCAACAGTGTAGTGAATTGGCATTTGGATAGCGCTAAAACGTTCCGCAGCTTCTACGCGAGTCAGATTTGCTCCTGGCATATTAACTTCCTTTTGTGTTTATTGTGTATTTACTTGTGTATTTATGGTGATTTTACTTTATTTATGATTTTTACGTGGCTCTTATCGCTTGACTAGTCCTTGACTAATCACTTGACTAATCCTTTTGCGCAAGATCCGCAACAACTGGCACAATCATTGGCTTTCTACGCAACGCGCGCGCAATCCAACTTCCAAGCGTTCTGCGCATAATCTGCTGCAACTTGTGCGTGTCTTTCTCGCCGTGCATCATGGCATCTTGAAGCTGGAAAACAATCTGAGATCGAACTTTTTCAAAATCAGACTCGTCTTCTGCAACAGCATTCAAGTAAATCTTTGGACCTGCTACAACATCTGCGCTATCTGTATTTACAACTACAAAACTAGACACAAAGCCTTCTGCGCCAAGGATTCTGCGCTTTTCCAGCTCCTCGTCTGTAAGCTCGCCAACGGAATCGCCGTCAACATACACGTATCCGCATGGAACAGAGCCAACAACAGCGGCATTTCCGTGGTACAAGTCCACAACATCGCCATCTTCTGCCAAAACAACATTCTTAGGGTCCACGCCCGTTTTAACAGCAATCAAACCGTTTGCAACAAGATGCCTGTGTTCTCCGTGAATTGGCATAGCGCACTTTGGCTTAACAATGTTGTACAAATAGAGCAACTCGCCCTCATTGCAATGACCAGAAACGTGAATTGCAGCATTGTCTTTGTTGATTACGCGAGCGCCCATTTGCACAAGCTTGTTAATAACCTTATAAACTTCGTGCTCGTTTCCTGGAATTAAAGAGCTTGCAAGAATAACGGTATCAAACTCGTTAACTGTAATATCTTTGTGTATTCCGTCTGCGATTCGCCCAAGTGCTGCCATCGGCTCGCCTTGAGATCCTGTGCACATATAAACAAGCTTGTCGTCTTGAATATCTTTTGCTTGCTTTAGATCTACAACAGTGTTTTCTGGAATATGCAAGTAGCCAAGATCGGCCGCAATAGACATATTTCTAACCATTGATCGCCCAACAAACACCACTTTTCTGCCATACTTGTGCGCAGCATCTACCACTTGCTGAACGCGATGAACGTGGCTAGAGAAGCTTGCTACGATTATCTTGCGCGAAGCGTTAGCAAACGCTTGATTCAAAGCTGGGCCAATCGAAGTTTCTGGCTTAACAAAGCCTGGAACCTCGGCGTTTGTGGAGTCTGCCATCAATAGGTCAATTCCTTGCTCGCCAAGCTTTCCAAATTCAACCAAATCGGTGATTCTATGGTCTAATGGAAGCTGATCTAGCTTAATATCTCCCGTATCTATAATCGTTCCAGCAGGAGTTTTTACGCATACAGCAAGAGCGTCTGGAATCGAGTGCGTTACGCTAATAAACTCCAAATTGTATGGGCCAACTTTTAGCTTTGATCGGCCTTCTACTTGAATTGTTTTTGGCTTAATCTTGTGTTCTTCGCACTTTGCTTCAACAAACGCAAGAGTGAGCTTAGACCCGATTAGCGGAATATCTGGGCGCATTTTAAGCAAATACGGCACGCCGCCAATGTGGTCTTCGTGGCCGTGAGTTAAAACTAGCGCGTCTACTTTATCTAGTCTGTTTTGAATGTAGTGGAAGTCTGGCAAAATCAGATCCACGCCTGGCTGCTCTTCTTCTGGGAACAAAACACCACAATCTATAAGCAAAATATGGCCGTTATATTCAATAACGTTCATATTTCGACCAATTTCACCCAAGCCGCCAAGCGGAACGATTCGCATTGACCCCTTGCGATACTTTGGAGGCGCAACAAGCGCGCCCTCTCGCTGATCGTTTACAACTGGCGGAAGCGCATTGTAAGTGGCTTTAGAGCTTTTAGGAGACTTAAATCCTTTAGATGCCCTACTCACCTTATTCGATTCAGAGTCTTTAGTTTTTTTAGTTTTTGTATTTTTATTTGTAGTTTTATTTTCTTTTTTCACAGTTTTTATTGACTTTTTATTGTTTATATCTGGGGATTGAGGAATTTTTACAGAGTCTACAATCTCTGCAAGAATCTTATCCGTCGATTGCGTCGTTGTATCACTCATCTGCTCTATTGTAGCGTTAAGCCTCAACGGATTTACAAAACTGCGACTTCGCGCGTCAACAAAAAATGGCAATCACAAAAATACCGTCTTAAAAGGCTGCCTTACAAGGCTGTCTTAAAATGCCAACAAAAATGCCGCGAAAAATGAAAGTCAAAAATATTAAGCTAAATCTAGTGCTCTAGCACTCTAATACTCTAATGCTTGCCGTATTTTTTCCAAATCTTAATTCCAATACCAACAAGAACAACCACGATTGCAAAAATCATGGAGCCAAGTATTGCAGAACCCGATTGAGTGTTAGCGAATCCAGCTGCCGAGCAAATAAGTGAACCAAACATTTCTTGCCTTCCCAGTTTGTTTGAAATCTATAACACAATTCTACAATACTTTTCTTCAAAAGATAGTCACAAAAACAATCGTAAAAACAATCACATTGCAATAACGCAACTAATCTGCGGAAAACTTTTCCGCATTTTGTACCACATTTGACCTAAATCACGTACAAAAAGCGGAACCAATTAACGCACTTTGTACCACATTTGACCTAAATCACGTACAAAAAGCGGAACCAATTGACGCACTTTGTACCAAATTTGACCTAAAACACGTACAAAAAGCGAAACCAATTAACGCACTTTGTACCACATTCCACCCAAATCACGTACAAAGTCGGGAAAAAACAAAACAACATCGGCAAACTTTGACGCCATAATGTAGACTAGAAAGACACTCAAAAATCAATCATGTTAATCAAGTTAAACATGTTAAGCGCGTACAAATTTAAGGGAAGTGAATATGTCATCGAAATCGGCGCAGCCAAAGTCTTCGCCTATGTCAAACTACGTAAGATTGTTCTCTTTTGAAGGAACACGAGCGTTTTGCATATCTGGAGCAATAGCAAGGCTGCCTATTTCGATGATGGGCTTAGGAATTGTTCTGGCATTAAACCACATCTATAATAATTGGACAATTGCAGGCACTATGAGCGCCGCATACGTGCTATCGCAAGCAGCCGTAACGCCATTATATGCAAAGCTTTTTGATAGATTCGGCCAGCGAAAAGTGGGTGTAATCGCCCTAAGTGCGCAAGTTGTTTGCATGCTGTCGTTTGCAACCGCCGCACTTTTCCACATACCTTTGCCAATACTGTTTGCGCTTGCAATTTTAATGGGAGTTACACAATTTGCGTTCGGCGCGCTTGTTAGAACTCGCTGGGCATACACGCTTAAAAATCAAAGTGACGACACGCTACTAAACGTTGCATACGCGCTGGAATCTGGAATTGACGAGATTGTGTTTATATTCGGGCCAATTCTTGCAGCGTGGCTTGCCACTAGCGTTCACCCTGTATCGCAGCTTTTTGTGCCAGTTTTGGCAAGCGGACTAGGCGGAGCATGGTTCTTGTCACTTAAAAACACGCAACCTGCGGTTGTTAAAATTGTGCAAGTAGAAAGCGCACCCGCGAATGATGAAGATGTGCGAGTCGCGCTGGAAAATGGCCCTTACCGCACATCGGAAGACTCGGCGGAAGACTCGTCAAAAAATGGCAAGAAAATAATCGCAAAAAATCTTAGAGACAAGCTTTCGCTAAAACAACTAAGAAATGCAAATCGCAAAAACAAGCCAAAAAACGTGCTTCTTTACCGCGGAATCATACCGCTTGTTATTATGTTCCTTGTTTTTAACATGAGCTTTAGTGCTTTTGACGTATCCGTTACAGCAGCAATGCGCGCGCAAGGATTAGACAAACTGATCGGCTTGCAACTTGCGCTGTTTGCGTGCGGGTCTTTAGTTGGAGCTGTTATTTTTGGCTCGCACAAATTCCGCGGATCTAATTGGTCTCACCTAATCGTATTTCTAAGCCTGCTTACTGTTGGATTTATTCTTATGAACATTAACATAGATAGGCTTATACTTCTAAGCATTTTTGAGCTTTTAAGTGGACTATGCGTTTCGCCGATTTTTGCAACTGGAAACCTTATTGTTAAAGATACGATTCCAGAGCATTCGCTTACCGAAGGATTATCGTGGCTGCCAACAGCATCGGCTACTGGCGCATCGCTTGGATCCATGGTTGCGGGATTTGCGATTGACGCTTGGAGTTCGCGCGGCGGAATGATGGTTCCGTGGATTTCTACGCTTGTTGCGATTCCAATCGCGTCAATTGGGTGGATTATTGTAACGCGCAAGCGCGATTAATCAACGCGATTGATGCGTGCGTTTTGTGCGGTTTACAAACGGCTCGCCCGAATATATGTACAAGTCCTCAACAAGGTCTTTTACGCGATCCGCATACTTTTCGTGATCTTTTTTAGCCCACGTAGCATCTCGCCTAAGCCCGTGATAATCGTAGAAACTAACATCGCAAGCCGTGTCTGTGTGCAAAAAGTAGCGGTTCACTCCGCGGCTGCGCAAATGTTGCATTGTGCGCTTCCACAATCCGCCGCCGACTCCGTGCCCGCGAGCGTCTGGAGAAACAATAAAAAGCTCCAACTCTGCCTGAGTCAAGTCGTTAATATGGCTCATCGCCTCTAACTTGCGCTCAATCTGGCCCATGCCAATCGCAGAATCCAACGCTTTTGCGTGCGAAGAATCGCCTTTGCTAGACATCTTTGCTTCTTGCTCTTCTAGCATCTTCTGCACTTGCTTAAACAGCACTTTATCTCCGTACACGCGTGCAAGCAGCAGCCCCATAAATTTGCCGTTTATTGTTGCAACAGTTCCGTAAGTAGAAGGCTCCAAATAGTGCAGCACGAATCGCCTAGAAAGATTGCGCGAAGCGTCTGCTCCAACAGCATTCGCAATTCCCCATGTGCGCTCGTATTCTTCTACGATTGCGTCAATGTCGTTAATTTTAACTGGACGAAACTCAACCGTCATTTTGTCCTTCTTTTACTTTTACTAACTTTACTTTTACTAACTTAAATCGGCTTATGCCCTACTTTTAGATTATCAAAAATGTTGATTCTAAAAAGACGCCTCGCTCAAAATCTCGTCACGAGTTTTGCTCAGCGCGTGAATCTCGCGATTTTCCGCACTCGCCTCGCTAACGTAGTAAAGAGTGGCGTCAATGCATCTTAAATCAACGTTTGTTGCGCGCGCAAGCAGTAGCCTATACCAGTCAAGCTGCTCGAGTTTTAAGCGAATATCTTCCGCGCTTTTTGGCCGCTTACCCGTCTTCCAGTCAACGATTGTGTAGAGTTTTGATTCGTCGTTAGCGTCTAATCCTCCTGCAAAAACAGCATCCAAAGTGCCGTTAATAATTCTATTTGCAAACTCCGTATTATCGACTTGCATTAAAATCGGCATTTCTGCAGCAAGCGGCACTCGTTTTGCCCAACGCGATTCTATAAGCCGTTGCTTCCATTCGTCTAGTTGAGCGTCTTGAGATTTGGCCAAATCATTAGCAAAGTACGCATTCTTGCGACTTTGATTAAACTCGTAAATCAAATCTTTGCGATCTTGAGGAATAAATTGCTCATCTAACAAAGTGCCATTTTTTACAATAGTACGCCACTTAGCGCACTCGGATGCACTAGAAGACACTGCCGAATCTACAAATTGCTGCGCCCACGCGTGGAATTTTGTACCGAGATTTGCATCCATCGACGAAACGGACGGAATTGGGCGAATGCAAGCCAATAGATTGTTGTAAATTCGATCGTTTGCGCGCGAGCTAGAGTTTGCGTTTGCGTTTGTGGAATTTGCTCCGTTTACATCAGGCGCAACTTTGCTTATTTTTTGCAAAGATGTTACATTAAGCCTAGATCCGTTGGAAATCTTTTCCACCTTTTTTGCCAAGTCTTCTAGTGAATAATCGCCAGCATTTTGCGCAGTTAAATCGGCATCTTGAACAAACGCTTTTGCGCGTGAATAAAGAGATTTTTGAGAAGATATTAAGGAAGATTTGCCATCGGCATCGCCACTAAAATCGCCATTAAAATCTTCACTCTTAACAAGCTTTGCAGATTCTTGAAGCGCATTTTCTACATCTTCACTCAAAGCACAAGGCCATTCAAGCACGCTTTCTTTAGCACGCGAATCGCTTTGAACTTTAATTTTTCCAAACTCTTTAGAAAGCTCACCCGCAAAATCGCCTGCAATAAGGCCAAAAACGTCTTCGCTGGAATCGCCAGAATCATTGGAATCGCCAGAATTTTCCGCCTCGCATCTTTTAACTTCAATCACACCATTAAGCGACTTTATAGCTTCCATCGACTCCTTAAGAAACACCGAAGCTGCACGCTTTCGCCCATTTTCTTCCGAATCTCCAGAATTTGCTGAACCAGTTAAAAGCGCTGCAAACTTTGCGCGCGTAAGAGCAACGTACATAAGGTGGCGCTCGTCCATGTGAAGCTGGATTCCGCGCTCCTCACTTTGCGTAAATGGCATAAAATCAACGCTTTGCTGGGATTTATACGCATTATACACACGGCGAGTTTCTTCGCTCAAAAAATCGCCAGAATCCGAAGAATCGCAAGCATCCACCTCTTGAACAGCCTGCGCAAAATCACACAAAGTTTTGATTCTATCTGGCTTAATCTCGTCAAAAATCTTTTGCACACTATCCAAGTCTTGCATTGCTTTTTCTGGGTGCATTGCCTCGGCACGCGTTACTGTATGCGGAAAATGCGGCAAAATATTGGCATCCACGCGCAACGCAGAAGGCACGCTTGCAGCAAACTCAATCGGTATGCGAGCGCTGGCTTGCCCATTATCATCAACTTTTAGCGAATCGCCTTGATTGCTTGGAAAAGCGCCCTCGTTTAGCCCAACTACAGCAACTGCAGGCCATTGCAAACCTTTTGATTGGTGAACTGTCATTAAAACAACTTGCGCACTATTTTGCTCTGTTCCAGATGCTTGCAAATCAAGCGTTTTTGCTGAGTCAATCCAATTGATTAGTCCGCGCAAACTAACATCTTGCCACTCGCCCATCTCTTGCACATACGTTTCTACAATCGCGTTTAGCGAATCTAGCACATTGTGCATGTCGTTAAGCATTGTTTGATTGCTAAAATCCTTGTATTTTAAGGCCGCTCCAACAGCGCTATCAATGTCTACATTAAGCGCTTCAACAGCCAATTGCATAACGCTTGTTAGCGAATTTCTTTGCACGCGATCAACTTTATTTAGGATTTTACTAAGTCGACTTACTGCAGCAAATGCATGCGCACTCAGCTTTTCTCGCATTTGGCTAACCCAATAATCGCAAAAATCGCCAGCAACCGCAGACTTACCAGACTTACCAGAATCGCCAGAATCGCCACTCGCGCCACTCGCCCCAAAATCGCGCATAATCAAATCAGCTAAATACACTCCGCCATAAATATTTATGACTTGCGCCGATACTTCCCCACTATTTGCCTTATTTCTAAGATTGCGAACAGCACAATCCCACTGGCTTCTAGGCAATCCCTCCTCAACAAGACCAGCCGCAGCATACACGTTGTAAAGATATTCCGTATTCGCACTATTTGCGATTGATGCCAATGTGCTCAAATCCGCGGTAGATAGCGCAAAACGAGGAGTGGCAAGAAGACGCATAAGCGAATTTGAATCGCTATGATCTTGAACAACTCTTAGCAAACTCAAAACATCTTTAACAGCAGGCTTTTCAATAATCGAAGAGTAGCCAACTATGCTTGTGCGAATCCCAGCATCCTCCAGTTTTTGAGCATATTGTGGCATTTTTGCTTTACTTCTAAAAAGAATTGCAAGTTGCGGCTCAAGCGGATTTTCGCCATATTTTTCAACGATTTTCTTAGCGAATCGCACAACTGCATCAATTTCTTCGCCTTGATTTGGCATAAATAACGCACCAACAGTGCCATTTGTCGCATCCTCTTTTGGCTTTAGAGTTTCCACTTGCACTTCGCGATCGTCAATGCTGCTAAACCTACGACTTGCGTTTTGCGTTGAAGTATCGCCATTTTCTACGCGCATTGGCTCGGTTAGCGCGTTTGCAACTTTTAGTATAAACAGCGAATTTCTGCGCGTAACAGTTAGCGAATATTTGTTTTGCGCGCTTATGTTAAAGTCTTGTTCAAACTTGCAAAAAGCTCCAGTTGAAGCGCCTCTAAACGAGTAGATTGCTTGGAACGGGTCGCCTACTGCCATAACATGCGTGCGATTCCCCTCTGCAGCAGCATTACCATAAAACAGCGTATTTATAAGCATTGCTTGCGTTGTAGAAGTATCTTGATACTCATCTAAAAGAACTTGCGAATATTGATTCCTGTATTGCGCACAAATCGAAGGAAAATGCGTAACCAAATAGTAAGCTGCAATCGTAAAATCGCTAAATTGCGCCATGTTTACGCGCTTTTTTTCGGCGTCAAATTGCAAAACAAGATCTAGCAAAATGTCTCGTTTTAGGCACGCGTTGTATAGATTTATGCAAAATTGCAAGCACGAATCATCCCAATATTTTTCGTAACTTTTACACGCATCCTTAAATTTTTCCGCAGACGCTTTCTCCACGTCTTGTTCACTCATTCCAGCTGTTTTTTTGACTTTTTTGTATTTTGGAATTGCTGGAGCTTTTGCGCTTAGTGGCGATTCTACTTTTCTATCTGCAATAACGTTTTTTAAGTGTTTTGCAAACTCATTATTCCACTCGCGTATTTTTTGAACAGCTTGAGGCACGCTTGAGCACGTTGCGCCTACACTATCTACTCCAATCATCGAGCACGATATTTCGGCGCAAAGATTAATAACATCCGCACACAAAGTGTCAAAATTGTATAGCTTACTTAAATTTTTAGCGTTATTTTGTGGATTATCTAAATATTTTCCGATTATACTTTTTATGATTTCCATCGCGCCAGCATCGCTTAATGGCATTGTGTTTTGATTAAAGCCAACCAAAAGCCCGTATCTTCTTACGATTGATTGAAAGAATGCGTCGTACGTCATAACTTCTGGCTTTAAGAATGATTTTGCGCCATTTGCGCCATTTGCACCGCTTGCACTAACCTCCGCCGAAACGCGACTTAGCAATTCCGCAGCAGCTTTATTTGTAAAGGTTAAACCCAATATGGACTCTGGCGGAACTTTGCTTTTAATTAAATGTATTACGCGGCGAGTCATAGTGTACGTTTTGCCGCTGCCAGCTCCAGCAACTATTAGCACGTCTTGATTAATCGGCGCTTCTATAACGTTTTTTTGCTCTAAGCTTGGACCACTATTAGGCGTGGATTTTACGGCGCTAACGTTGTTATTGCTCATTTTTACCTTCAATCACTTCGTAAACAGTGTCCACTTTTTCCGCACACGCAGGGCAAACGTCTAAACATCTACAATAATTTTTATGATCCGCTTTTGGCTCTACAGCAAAACTTGTTGACTTAACAGCAGCAGCGGCAAAAAATACGCGAGATATCATCATAAGCGACCATTTTGCGCGCATTGGCAATTTCACAAAATCCGCCCACGCACTTTGACTTACGCCTTGCGCAGGATTTTGCTCATCAATGCTTGGAAGATCGTAAAGTCGATTATTATTAGAATATCTGTAACGACTTATGATTTCACTAGCGCTTAGCGAGCCATCTTCGTCAAACAGCGAAGGCTGACAAATATTCTCCGCAACACCATTATCTTGCGCAGGAGAATCCTTGTACACAACGTGGAACAACGCACTTCGCGCGATTTTTGTGTGCTTAAGCTTTAGCAGTTGCTCATAATCTTTGTTGTTTTCGGAGCAAAAAACAATTCCCAATTGATAGCAAATAAGTTGCAAATCATTAAAAACTTGCTGTGTTTTAGGAACTTTTCCTGTTTTATAGTCGATTAGGCGAATTTGTTGCGTGTTGTCGTTTAACTTTCTAAGTTCCATGCGGTCAATTCGCCCCTGGATTCTAACGCGCAAATCACATGAGCCGCCATTAGGCCATCCGCCTACCAAAAATCCCATTATTGAATAAAGATCTTCCAAGCTTGTTTGCGCTTTAGTCGCAAGATTATACGCGTTTAGAATATCATCAAAGCCAAAAGTGGCGTTTATTTGGCACTCGCAATAAGATTCCTCAAGACTACCCAAAGGAACGTCTGCAATAGTCGGTTTAGCTGTTTTTGACTTTTCTGGTGCAGGCAGAATCTTTGTTACAACACCATCTTCGTCTTTTTGCACAAGAATCGGGTAATTTTGCCCGTTTAGCGAGCCTACAAAATATTGAGCAATCGTGTAAAGCGCGCGGCGAACATTCAAATCGTTTTTTATAAAACGGTAGCGGTCTTTTACGTTAGAAATACTAGAATCACTCGGGCAAATCGAATAATAATGCTCAATCATCTTATTTGCAACGTCATCAATCGCCTTTTTTTGCAAAGCGCTAAACGAATCAAACGAAAAATCAAAGTCCGCAGATTCCTGCGCACTAGCGCCAACAAACCCACTAACAAATGCTCGAAGCTGCGGGTAGTTTTTGCGCAAATAATCGTTGTCTAAATGCTCATCTTGACTTGCCCACCTTGCAGTTTCGTGAATAAGCGTACCAAATTGTGCTGCAGTACTTCCTACGGCAGGCCCCGCAAATTTACTCTCCAAAAGGCAACAAACTGGGCAAGACCAAAGTTTATCTACCATTGAAGGAGATAGAGTTACAAGAGTTTTATTAGTGGAGGATTTTTCTTGTGACTTTTCTTGCGATTTTTCTTGCGACTTTAGTGGCGATTCTTCTTGCAACTCTTCTTGCAACTTTGCGGTTGCTTGCGATTCTTGTGTTTCAGAATCAATCTCAGAATCGTAATTTTTACGCATAAAATCCCAATTATCTGGATTTGCTGCATCAACTCCGTTGTTTTTCAACAGATTTAACGCATTTAACGCATCTTGAATCGTAGGATTTTGCGCCAAACTATCGCTATTATTAGAGCCAGACTCCTGTTTAGCAAGCGTGATTCTAGACGCGCAAACAAGACCTCTTGCATCGGCATCAACCGCCGCAAAATCGCCACAAAAATCTGTGTAGTCACAACTTCCGTCTTGATTTCTCCAATAAATCTCTGGCAAATAGTAGTACAAAAAGTCCGAAGGAACGCAATCATCACTATTCACCGCGCTAATGCAAAGATGCTTGCGAGCGCGCGTAATTGCCATTAGCAAGCTTCGCTGTTCGCCAGTAAAAATCGCTTGCTTATCGCTTACGCAAATGCCATTAGGATTTTTAGAATACGCGTCAAAAAAGTACGTTATATCGTCAATATAGCTGCTATCGGATTTATCGCCACTTTCGCCATCGCCATTGCCATTGCCACTTAAAATCCTGCTATTTAGCACAATATCAACAAGCGTTTCCGAAGCAAACATAGTGCTTCTAGCAGCCGTATTTGGCCAAACTCGCTGCTGAACCGCTGGAATCCACACGTAATCCCACGTTCTTCCAACCGAACCAGAAGGCGTTGTAAGAGTCACAGCGTCTGGAAGAGGGGCCACGCTTGCAAGCGAATCCGCTTCGATTTCCATTTGGCGAACTTGATCAATAAACTCCGCGATTGTTGGTCCAGCCGAGACTCCATTGGGCATCTGCTGGCCTTGCGCAACCGTATACGAGAACGAATCCGCGTACTCAAAAAGCCTCATTGCAGCGTCTAATCTATCGTTTGCAGCGCGACCTTCATCATTGTTGCTAAGCGCTTGAATTTGCCACTTTTTAGCGCAATTGCAAAGATTCCAAGCTTTACTCAAAACGTAGCTAACTTGATTTTCTCCGCTGTTTTTAACTTTTTCAAGGTTATTTTTTAGGTTTTTAGAAAGTCTTAGCACAATATTAAACACGCGCATCAACGCACGCGTATGAACACTGTTTGGGCGCATTTTTTGCAAAACAGAAAAGATTTCTGTAGATTTTACGCCTTGAGTCTCTTCGTTTTCTAAATCACCAGAATCGTCAGAATTGCCAGAATCGCCAGAATCGCCAGAATCGCCAGCAACCGAAGAGCAGCCGTCAATAAACGCCTTAAGAATCAAAATGTAGCACGACTCAATGCTAAATTGCGTACTATTTGCGTTTGGTTGCGCGTTAAAAACGCGATTGTCAACCGTAACGTTTGTGCCTTGGACTGCAGATGTAGCTACAGATGGCTCGTTTGCACTTAAAATGCGATTGCTAAGCACTTCCCATTGCTCTATAAGCTTACTCAACGGCGAATTTGTGCCGTTTGTATTTACACCATCTGCATTTGCGCTATTTGCATTAGCACTATTTGCATTTGCGCTTGAAATCACTTCGCTAAGCGAACAAATTGAGCGCATAAGAGAATCAATAGCCGCCAAATCTGCGCAATTGTAATCGCCAGAATCCACAAGCGGACTTTCCAAAACGGTCTTTATTCTAGAGCGAACAAAATGTGCAATCGAATAAAGCGTGTAATTGCCCGAATGCACGTTTTTTGCTAAATCGTCAACACTTTTTTGGCTAAATTGCGCTAACTCAATAATCGCAAAAAGCGCTTTAATAAACGGCTCGTCTCTAAGCGCGCGCGTGACGCTCGAGTAGCGCACAGGAACTCCGTCTTTTCTAAGACGCTCGCCAAACGCGCGAACTGTTGCATTATCGTGCGCAATTAAGGCCATGTTTTTCCACGGAATCTTATTGTCTAGATGAGCGCGCTTTATTTGCCAAATAACGCAATCCATCTCTTGGCTAGGAGTTCTGTACAAATCGCCAGAAACCGAAGAATTTTCTGTTTTTTGCGAATTTAATTCGATTTTTTCTATAGGAAAAGCACCTTGAATATTGGCCATTTTCCAAGCTCTGCGAGCCATAGGCGTTTGCGTTGGCATAAGCGAAGCAATCGAAAGCGAAACGCGTGCAGAAAAGAGATTTAGCGAAATTGAGCGATTAGAATGGTTTAGAAAATCAGGGAGATTATGCGATTCTTGGCACTTTACATCTTGCGATATCTGTTTTGCAAAATCTTCGCCAAATCCTTCGAGCTTATAATCGCAAATTTTAGAAACAGCAGCTTGCATAACGCCATTTTGCGCTGATTCAATAACGTAATCTGGGTACGATCCGCGGAAGGATTGCACGGATTCGTCGGGATTTGCCGTTAAAACAATTCTCACGCCCAAGCGCGCTAGCGACTCAAGAAAAGCCAAACCAGCAAGCGTTACATCGTGAAAATCGTCAACAACCAGCATGTGCGGAAGGAAGAGTTTAAGAGCGTAAAACTCAAGGGAAGAATCGCAAGCCGCCGAAGATTCATTAGCACTATTGCAATGTAAATTATTAAAAATATCGTTCAAAATTTGAACGCCACTTGCCAAAAGCCTAGAAGAATCAAGCCTAAAAGCGTTCGGATACTTTTTGCGCACGCAATCCGCATACTCGCTTCTAAGAGCAAAAGCCAAATTCCATTGAGTTCTAATGCGGCTAACAATAATAGACGATACAAAATCCGACTGAACACTAAGCTGCGAGTCCAAACTGTTCAGCATATTTTTTTCCGCAAAATCGCTTACAATGCCCATCTCGTCTAAGCGCGCGAGCATATCTCGAAGTTGGTGAATAAAAGCGCTATTTACAGAGATGTTAGAGATGTAATTAGAATCGAGCGAATCACTAAAATCATGCGAATCATGCGAGTCCTCGCTATTTTGCGCGTTTTGTAATTTAGAAATTGTGTAAATCCAAGAATTTTTAGAAGAATCAATAGAAGAATCTTTAGAAGAATCTTTGGAATAATCGCTAGCAAAATACTCGCTAAAAAGAGCGCAAACTTTGCAATTGCCACTATCGCCTTGCAAAACGTGATTAACGTGTACGCGCACAACTTCGCGAAGAAGAGCATCTTGCTCAGCGCCATTAAGCAACTTAGGTGCAGGCATGCCAAAAAGCTTGTTTCGCGCGGAAATCAAACTAAACGCAAGCGCGGAAAGTGTGCCAACTGGGCGCGATTGATGCGAGACACCCAAGTTTTGAATCACGTAATCCGACATTCGTGCAGCTGTAGAGCGATTTTGAGCAGCAGCAACAGCTATATCACCACGAATAGCGTTTTTTAGTAAAAGCTGCGCAGCGCGATTATTGAGCGAGCAAGGCGAATCAGATGCCACGCTCCAATCAAAACGCAAACCCAAAAGCAACGCGCTAAGCGCAAAACTTGACTTGCCATCGTTTGGTGCTCCAAAAACAAGCAAAACATTGGTGTTGCGTTCATGCGCGTTTTTAAGAGTGCCATTTAGCAACGACTGAACGTCTGTTAGCGCAGATTCTTCCGTACACATAAACACAATTCTATCAACTGGCGCGAGCTATTCCCGCGTTTACGCTTTGACTGAGCTAACGATCACCTGCCTTGTGCTACTTATGTAGTGCGTTTGTATTAAAAAACACCAAAATCCAGTACAATCGCACTACAAGGCAGGTCATGTCGTTCGCACGTAAAGTCCACTGGACTTTACGTTTGAGCCAAATCACGCTTTGAAGGAGCTTGAAATGCGCTATGCAATTTCAAGCTCAGTCAAAGCGCCCATGCAAGTAGATTCGCGCGCGTGTCGTGTCGCTTGATTCCGCACTTTGTACCAAATTTGACCCAAAAATGGTACAAAACGCGGAAGGTCGCTCGCGCGGATTAACCGCGCTCACGTCTTCGCCGCGCAGAAGCAATGCTTCTGCCTTGAGCGGCTCAGCGCTCCGAATTGCCTTCTCGCGCTACGCTCTAAGCTCGAAGGCAGGTCGTCGCGCGATCGTTTTTAATCGCAAGAAATGCTATTCCAATGCCAATAAAAATCAGCGTAAAAATGGCAAGCAAATAAACAACACCAACTCCAAGAGTTGTGGAATTAAACGTGTTTGGAGCAAAACCAAACCATCCTGCAGGCGCTTTGTAGTTCAAAAAGTTGTACGGCGCTGCCATAGCATGCTCTCCCCATCGCACGCCAGCAAACTCGCTTAGAGCAACAGCGTACGCAACGTAAGTGAGCGGCGGAATCGTAGCAAAATAAACGTGCGCGCGGCTGGACTTGTACTTGTAATCAAAAAGAATAAAGTCAAAAATCGCAAGCAACGGCGTTATAAAATGCACACATAAGCTTGAGCACCCATTGTTCATGTACGCGCCAACAAATCCGAGCTTGTTTGTAGGAGCCAAAAAGCACAGATACAGCGTAAACGTGACGGCAATCGAAATCGTCATCATAAACTTAAAAACGTACCATGCGTTTGGCTTTGAATCCACCCAGTCGCCAGTTTGCTCACTTTGCTCATCCTTCTCACCCTGTTCATCGCTTTTAGACTTAAGCGCACTTCGCGTGTCTAAAATTAGCGAGCCGAGCAACGCCGCGCAAATCATCAAGTTAGAAAGATTCGTAAAATACGTTAGCGCCATTGAATCCCAAGACATTGCCATTCCGTAAATGGATGAAACTATTGCAACAACTCGAATTATGGTTCTTGTAACGTACTCCTTGCGCGTTAGTACTAGTGTTTCGCTCATTTTAAGCTCGCTTTCAAATAAGTTTTAATTCTTATTTATGTTCTTCGATTATTTATGTTTTTCGATTATTTATGTTTTTCGATTATTTATGTTTTTCGATTTTTCACATAAACACATTTCGTTTTACATAAATAAGATTTACTATACTTGACTCCGATCTATAAATAGCAAAACGTGCAAAATTTAATGGCGATTTTTGTAGATAATGCCAAACAATCTGCAGCTAACCCGCACAAACGACACGACCTGCCTTGTAGTGCGTTTGTACCGAATTTACGGCGTGTCG